>NZ_QPLQ01000001.1:0-1462394 GCF_003665985.1 Haloarcula sp. Atlit-47R
ACTCGACAGCAGCGGAGTCGGCGAGGGCGACCTCCCGAGCGTCGGTGTCGATGCCGACGACCTCGTCCTGAATGAAGGCGGTCGAGGGCTGCTTGATCTCGTGAACAGGGATAGCGATGTTCTCCTGAACACTCGGGTCCCGAATGCACCGATGAGACTCGTGCAAGACCAGATGATAGTCCGTCTCAGAAACCCACGTGACATCAACGTCCGCCTCACCGTCTAACTCGTCCTCTAAACTCTTTATTGCCCCCGCGCCGGCATACCCCGACCCGAGCACGACCACGTTCTCTGTCATAGGCCACTCTCCGGAGTCATTAGATACAAACCCTTTGGAATCGGTCTACGGCTCTGCTGTTGTCCTCGCATACTGGCTCATGGTCGTGGTCCAGTTTCCTAAGTTTGCAGTTGCCTTCGGTCACCATCCCGAGAGAAAACAGCGCCTACCGTTCCGAAAGACGACTCTTAATCACCAATTACGATTCGAGCGGTCGTTTCCAGACAGCTAATTGGGAGTCAGTCGGGCTACCAGGCACCACGACGGTTGTCCTGATGAGCAGGACTGTTCGGCGTGGAGTGATCGCGCTCATTCGACGCGGCCCACGCAACGGCGTTGTGCAAGAGCCTCTGGACGACTGGCCGGTGGTACACGGGAAACGTTTCGTGACCGGGTTGGAAGTAGAATATACGCCCTGCACCACGGTAGTAACAACACCCGCTGGGAAATACCGTGCCGTCGTCGCACCAACTTACAGTCACCAGGGTGTCGGGTATCGGTAGGTCGAACCCCTTTCCGTATATCTCGGCACGTTCGAGTTCGAACTCCTCGGGAAGTCCGTCGGTAATAGGATGGCTCGCTTTGACGACCCAGACGTGCTCACGCTCGCCCTCCTCGCGCCACCGCAGGGTACCAGTTCCCCCGATAAGCGCCTCGAACGGCTTCGATTCGTGGCTGGAGTGAAGCGGAATGAACCCCATCCCGTCACGGACAGCCTGCTCAACGCGGCTCGCAGCCGCATCGCTGACGGCATCATGTGCGACATCGCCCCACCACAGTAACACGTCAGTGTCGGTGAGCACCGTCTCGGTGAGTCCGTTGGCAGGGTCGTCAAGTGTCGCTGTCCGAACAGTGTGGCCGTAGGACGTAAGCATCTCAGCCAACGTCGTGTGGATCCCGTCGGGGTACATCGCATTGGCGGGGCCTGTCGCCCGTTCGTGCCGGTTTTCGTTCCACACGGTGACTGCAACCATACAAGAATACACTGAATAACCAGAGAAAAATATGACTACTCGCTCGCGGCTGAAGAGCAACGTGTCAATACTAGCGAGGATCGAAGTGATCCCGGTACCTGTTCAGGCATTCGACTGGTTTTTCGAACATCGCGACCAGCCGACGCGACGAGCTGCGACAATAGTTGAAATCGCCTGCGGCAGCAACCGTGCTGGGAAGCCATAATCAGGTACCGCTGGATATGGCGGGCCATAGTTCTTTCCGACATCGGTGTGGGAGTGTCCACCGTGTCTCCCGATGTAGTCCACAGACGGTGTTTCCGGTACCTGCACAGGGGTAGTTATTAGCCGGCCGCGGCCGAAATCACGACAAGATATGAGCGATTCACCGGAGAAGCTTTCCGTCTGGTGTGCTGGCGAGGACTGGTGTCCTATAACCACGACGGCGTCCCTTATCGGGAAGAAGTGGCACCCCGTTATCATCCACCGGCTGCTTGATAACGGCCCCTCAGGATTTAACGAACTCAAGGAGAACGTCGACGGTATCTCATCTAAAGTGCTCTCCGACAGCCTCGAAGACCTGCAGGAGAAGGGGCTCGTCGACCGCGAAGTAATCAACGAACAGCCGTTTCGCGTCAATTACTCGCTCACCGAACACGGAGAGTCACTGGAGTCCGTAATTACCGAAATGGCAGCGTGGGGCGAGACCTACCTGCAGGAACCGACAGAGGCTGATGAGCCCGCAGAGTAGGTCCCGCAGGCAATCGCTTTTATTGGTGCCCGACGAACTGTCGTGTATGCCCGTTACTTCGGATGACGAACTCAGAGACATTCTCGAACTGGACCGCGTCGCCGTCGTCGGCTGCTCGACCAGCCCCGGCAAGGACGCCCACGAAATTCCGAAGTACCTCACCGAACAGGGGTACGAGGTGATACCGGTCAACCCCTTTGCTGACGAGATATTCGGGCAGAAGGCCTACGACTCACTGGCAGATATTCCCGGTGATATAGACATTATCGACGTCTTCAGGCCCAGCGACGAGGTCAGCGATATCGTCGACGCGGCCCTGGAACGCGACGACGACGCCGTCATCTGGCTGCAGCTCGGCATCCACGACGACAAGGCCGTCGAACGCGCCGAAGCTGCTGGCCGCCGCGTCGTCCAGGACCGCTGTATGAAGCCGACACACCAGCAACTGCTGGCCTGAACAGGCAGATAATGGCTGAGTACGGTTGACACGGCCGTCGCCCGGTACGGTTTAGTCCGTGGCTGAGCCACATCCGGTGTATGCTGCCGTGGGAGCCAGCGGCGTACTGGCTCGTTCGGATGCTGTTCCACCGGGCGCTGGCGGTTATTTACCTGCTGGCGTTCGTCGTCGCAGCCACGCAGTTCCGTCCGCTCGCGGGCGAGGACGGCCTGTTGCCGATACAGCAGTACGTCGACCGCTACGAGTTCCGTGACCGGCCCAGTCTGTTCTATGTCTATCCGAACGACCGCGTCATCGGTATCACAGCCTGGGCCGGCGTCGGGCTCTCGGCGCTGGCACTCGTCGGAGTCCCGTCGTGGCTCCCGCGTCCGTACGCGGTCCCCGTGTCGATACTCCTGTGGCTCCTGCTGTGGGCGCTGTATCTCTCTTTCGTCAACGCCGGGCGGACCTTCTACGGCTACGGCTGGGAGTCGATGCTGCTGGAGACCGGCTTCCTCGCGGCATTTCTCGGCGCGGGGACAGCGGGGCCACCGGTCGCTGTCGTGTGGCTCCTCAAGTGGGTGCTGTTCCGAAATATGTTCGGTGCCGGACTCATCAAACTGCGCGGGGACGACTGCTGGCGGGACCTCACCGCACTGGACTACCACTACGAAACCCAGCCGATTCCGAACCCGGTGAGTTGGTACGCCCACCACCTCCCCGACCGGTTCCACCGACTCGAAGTGCTGGGAAACCACGTCGTCGAAGTCGCCGTACCGTTCCTCTACTTCGCGCCACAGCCGTGGGCGTCAGTAGCGGGGGTAGCGACCATCGGCTTTCAGGGCTGGCTCATGCTGACGGGGAACTTCTCGTGGCTCAATGCCCTCACTATCGTTCAGGCTATTGCGGCATTCAGGGACGACGTTTTCACAGCAACCCTCCCGGTCACTGCTCCGAGCGCGACTGCGCCGCCGCTGTACCTGCAGGCGCTGTCGGTCGGACTCGCTGCTGTCGTCCTCTGGCGTAGCGTCGGACCGGTCCGCAACATCCTCTCGGAGCGGCAGGTGATGAACACCGCTTTCGACTCGCTCCGGTTAGTCAACGCCTACGGCGCGTTCGGCTCGATTACCAGAACGCGCTACGAAATCGTCGTCCAGGGGACCACCGACGAGGTCGTCACGGCCGACACGGAATGGGAGACTTACGAGTTCAAAGGCAAACCAACAGACCCAGCACAGCGGCCGCGGCAACTCGCGCCCTACCACTACCGGCTTGACTGGCAGTTGTGGTTCGCGGCGATGACCTCTTCGCCGCGACGGAGTCCGTGGTTTCTCGCGCTGCTGGACCGACTGCTTGCAGGCGACGAGGCTACCGAAAAACTGCTCGCCTCGGTGCCGTTCTCGGAGACCACGCCGACGCACGTCCGTGCGGTCCGCTACCGGTATCGGTTCACGACGCCCGAAGAGCGCCGCGAGACTGGGCAGTGGTGGGAGCGCGAACGCGTCGGCACCTATGTCAGCCCGATCAGCGACGGTGACCTGCGACTCGCCGACGTTTGAGATGGGGCGTCAGTTCGCGTCGTTCCTGCGCGCTGGCGGCGTCTTCGACATGACCTTCCCCCACTTCGAACGGTTATCGGCGATCCGCCGATAGGCCCGCTCGCGGAATCGCTCGTAATCCTCGAACTGCCGGAGAAACGAGAGCAGCGGCCGAGCCGCCTTGCCCATGTCGGTGTATGTGAGCGCTGTCTCGATGGATTCCCCGCAGGAGTACACGTCCTCCTCGGTCACCAGATGCGAACAGGATTCGTAGTCGTCCGGGAGTCGCTCTAGTACGTCGTCGTCTAGCTCGGAGAAGCCCACGACCCTGAGGTCGGACCGCTCGTCGATGAAGTCCGCCCACCACGTACAGAAACCGCAGTCGTCGTCGTAGACGAGCGTTGCGTCGCTCATATACGAGCTACGTGCCAGAGGCACAAACACCTGTGGTTCAGCCGGCAGGGATTTACCGCCGGTCACCGCAGGCACGGGCATGGAGCGGTTCGTCAAGCTGGTCGTTGCTGGCGGGCTGGCGCTGGTAGCCGGGCTCTGGACCGTCCGACTTACGGCCTCGCTCTCGGCGCTCTGGCTCGGCGGGGTCGCGCTCGCGGTTCTGGGACTGGTCGCCCTCGGGGTCGGTATCGGTCGGGAGCTGTCAATCACTCGGTGACCACGACTGTGTGACGCCAACTGTTTTGCCCGCCGCTCTCCACAGAGCGCGTATGGACGAGGATTCGGTCGCCGAACTGATCGAGGACGCGCTTCCGGAGGCACAGGCGACGGTCACCACGCCGCGGGACCCCGACGACGACAAACACTACGCGGTACGCGTTGTTTCGCCGGCGTTTGAGGGCGAGTCGCTGGTCGACCAGCACCAGCGTGTCCACGACGCGCTGGGAGAGCATCTCACTCGCGACATTCACGCCATCGAGCTGACGACGCTGACGCCCGAAGAAGCCGAGTAACCGTGTACCCCGGCGGTGCGGCTCTGCTCGACCGTCGGTACGCCTTTATTGCCGACGCTGTTAGTGACGGTATGGGATTTGAGCCCGAAGAACTCTCCCCGGATGAAGTCACGGATCAGGTAGACAGCGTCATCGAAGACAACGAGGTTGTGCTGTTCATGAAAGGCAATGAGCTGATGCCACAGTGTGGCTACTCGAAGAAGGCCCTCGCACTGCTGCAACAGCACCGCGACGACATCGAGACAGTGGACGTGCTCAAAGCGACTGATGCCTATCGGGAGGCTCTAGAGCGCCACAGCGGGCGCGAGACGATTCCACAGACGTTCGTCGACGGGGAGTTCATCGGTGGCAGCGATATCCTCGAACAGCTTCACGAGCGCGGCGAACTCGGCGAAAAAGTCGGTCAGTAACTGCGGTCGGGAGCGGCGTTACTCTTCGTCTTCGTCTTTCATGTCGCCGAGCTTGTCGACGAGGTCGCTCGTGGTCGCCTCCGTCTCGAAGGAGACCGATCCGTCGTGGTCGTTCTCGTGGACCGCAACGCCATCGCTGTCGTCTGCATCTACGTCGTTGTCCTTCTGTTCGGATTCATCGTAGCTACCAAAGCCCATACACACACAACTCGGAGTCCCACACTAAAATTCGCCGGTTCTTGCCGAGCTACAACCCTCCAATGACATAGCGAGACAAGCAAAGGTTCTTTACTGTGCTTGCACTCCCGCTAGATAACGGCAGTCGAGAGCCGTGGTTTTACCGACGGCTATCGGGCCTCCATCTCCAAACTTATGAGTTCCGCAGACGAGACACTTGATCGAATTAAAGCACAGGTCGAAGAAGAGACACCGGACGACATCGAAATCGAATCTGTCGCGTTCGAGGGACCGGAACTAGTTATTTACACGCCGGACGCGCAGACGGTTGCCAACCGCGACGGTATCGTCAGAAATCTCGCACAGACGCTGCGGAAACGAATCAACGTTCGCCCCACGCAAGAAGCACTCGTCCCGCCGAACGAAGCGCGGACTCGAATCACGCAGACGATTCCCGAGGACGCTGGCGTCCAGAACTTGGATTTCGACCGCCAGACCGGCGAAGTGTTTATCGAAGCCGAAAAGCCCGGTCGCGTCATCGGCCGCCACGGGGCAACCCTCGACGAGATCTCCGCCTCCGTCGGCTGGACCCCGGAGGTCGTCCGGACGCCGCCGATGGAGTCCTCGACGGTCTCGAACGTCCGGAATTATCTCAAGCAGGAACGCGAGGAACGCCGGGACATCCTCCAGCGTGTCGGTCGCCAGATCAACCGACCTACCACGAGCGACGAGGACTGGGTTCGGCTCACGACGCTCGGCTGCTGTCGTGAAGTCGGTCGCGCCGCATTCATCCTCTCGACGCCGGAGTCCCGAATCCTCATCGACTGCGGTGACAAACCCGGTGCTGAGGGCGAGGTTCCGTATCTCCAAGCACCCGAAGCCCTCGCGGCTGGGCCGAATTCTCTCGACGCCGTCGTCCTGACCCACGCCCACCTGGACCACTCTGCGCTCATCCCCATCTTGTTCAAGTACGGCTACGACGGGCCGATATACACGACCGCGCCGACGCGGGACCTGATGGGCCTGCTCCAGCTGGACTACCTCGACGTGGCCTCGAAGGAGGGCCGCACCCCACCCTACGAGAGCCAGCAGGTCCGGGACGCGCTGAAACACACGATTCCACTGGAGTTCGGCAACGTCACCGACATCGCGCCCGACATCAAGCTCACGATGCACAACGCCGGGCACATCCTCGGCTCGGCGGTGTGTCACTTCCACATCGGCGAGGGCCGGTACAACGTCGCCTTCTCTGGGGACATCCACTACAAAGATACCCGCCTGCTCGATGGCGCGGTCAACGACTTCCCGCGAGTCGAGACACTCGTGCTTGAGTCGACCTACGGCGGGAAAAACGACTACCAGACCGACCAGTCCGACTCCGAGCGGGTCCTCAAGGACGTTATCAACGAGGCCCACGAGAACGACGGCAAGGTACTGATTCCGGCCTTCGCCGTGGGTCGGTCGCAGGAACTCATGCTCGTTCTCGAAGAAGCGATGCGAAAGGGCGACATCCCGACGATGCCGGTGTACCTCGACGGGATGATTCGGGAGGCGACGGCCATCCACACCGCGTATCCGGAGTACCTCCGGGACGACCTCCGCCAGCGTATCCTCTACGAGGACGAGAACCCGTTCCTCGCAGAGCAGTTCGAGCAAGTTGACGGCGGCGACGAGATGCGACGGGACATCGCCGACGACGAACCGTCTATCATTCTGACGACCTCCGGGATGGTCACCGGCGGCCCCGTGATGTCCTGGCTCCGGCTGCTGGGCAGCGACCCGGACAACACGATGGCGTTCGTCGGCTATCAGGCTGAGGGGACGCTCGGTCGGCAGATACAGCGGGGTCAGGACGAGGTCACCCTCGGCGACACGAGCGGGCCACGCGCCGAACGGGTGAGCCTCAGACTGAACGTGGAGACGGTCGACGGCTTCTCCGGCCACGCCGACCGGCAGGGCCTCGAATCGTTCGTCGAGACAATGCACCCGCGGCCGGAGAAAATCCTCTGTGTCCACGGCGACGCGTCAACGACGAACCAGCTGTCCTCTGCGCTGTACCAGAAGTTCAACATGCGGACACACAACCCGAAGAACCTCGAAACGTTCCGGCTGTCCTGAACGGCGAGTTAGCTCTCTTCCGAGAGATTCAATCCGGCAAACAGCCGCCCCGAGATCACTTGCTCGACGATGTCGACGAGGACGGTGTCGTCACTCGTGTAGTCGGCGAAGATACCGAGTGGCACCTCGCCGCCGGCCATCTCGCGGTGTCCGCCTGCGCTCCCAACATCGCTCAGGGACTCGCTCAGCACGTCGCCGATGTTGACCCGGGAGTCGGTCGACCGGGCGCTGAGCTGGATAGCGTCTTCGACAATGCCGAAGACGATGGCTGTCTCGACGCCCTCAAGCGTCGCCAGATAGTCGGCCGCCTGCGGGAGTGCGTCCCGTTCCCCTGTCCGGCCGACGTGTGATATCAGCACCGACCCGCGGACCGTCCGGTTCTCGATTGCGTCGGCGATTGCGTCGACGGTCGCGCCGCTGACAGACGGCGAGGAGAGCTGCCGCAACAGGCCAGAGTCGGCCGTGTCGGCCAGAAAGCCGGCCGCGCCGTACTCGTCCGGCGTCACGCCGCGCAGGAACCCCAGCGTCTCCCGCCGGATGGCAAACAGTAACGCTGTCGCCAGACGGTCATTGAGTTCGATGTCGAGGTCTCGGAGGTACTCGGTCAGTATCGTCGCCGTCGCTCCGATCTCCTCCCGGTGGTCGACGAACGTGGCCGCGATATCCTCGGCTGGGTGATGGTCGATGACGATGTCGACCGAGACGTCTTCGGGGACCCGGTTGTTCGACCCCGGAATGGAGTGGTCAACGAAGGCGAGCAGTTCTGAAGACTCGCGGTCGGTCACGTCGGCCGGGTCGAACTCCCGGAGGTCCATCTCCAGCAGATTGACGAACGAGCGGTTCTGCTGGTGTGAAATCTCCCCGCTGTAGAGGATTCGCCGTTCGTCGATGCCGATGGCGGCCGCGATGCGACCGAGCGCGAGCGCGCTGGCAAGACAGTCGGGATCGGGGTTGTTGTGACAGACGATAGTGAGTGAGTCGGCCTTTCCAAGCAGATTTTCGAGTTCCGTTGCAGGGCGCATCTATCAGTTGTCCCTTCGACCTCCTGATACAAGCGTGTGGGGGGCCGGCAGACACGCAGTGTATAGAAGCCAAGAACAGCCGGAAAGCCACGGTTGGCGGCCCTCGCGGGACGCGCTGCAATGCTCACGACCGGGCGCGCAGTTGCTGGACGAGAACGCCGAGGACGAGTGCGAGACCGAGGTTGACGAGCACACCGAAGACACCGATAGCCGCGACAGCTGCCAAGTCGTCCGTTCTGGAAACCCCGGTCCAGCCCAACTGGAGCGCGATCAGTACCAGAATGACCCCGAGAAGCGCCGTCGGGTAGGCCGCGATGACACCGACAGCGAGGAACGCGGTCAGCACGTAGCCCGCGCCGAGTATCAGATTGGCACCGGGCGTTCTGGCCCCGAAAGCGTACTTCCCGGCGACGCCGCCACTCCCGTGACACATCGGAAACGCGCCGAAAGGAACCGCGACCAGATTCATCAGCCCCATGCTGTTCGAGAGCTGGTCCGCGGATACGTCCCGGTCGAAATAATCGGCGAGCAGGACCGACGTGGCGAGGGCGGCGTTACCGACCGTGACCGCGACCTGAGCGAGGATAGCCTCTACCGTCTGCACCGACAGTGTCATCGTCGGGAGCATAAACATGGCGTCAACCGCTGGAACAGCCGGCGTCGGAACCCCGGTCTCCACGAGAGCGATGGCCGCTCCAAAGACGAAGACGGCGAAGGCGCTCTGCCCGCTGTAGCCGACCACCGCAAGGACAGCGACGATACCGGCGGCGACGGCCACGAGCTTCGGGTCGTCGAGTCCGAAACCGACGCCGGTCTCCAGCAGGACCAGCGCGACGCCGAGTTGTACCCCACGAACAACAGTGTCATCGACGTACTGGTTGACAGTTTCGAGCGACTGTGTGGTGCCAAGCGCGAGTAAAAGCACTGCCAACAGGAGCCCTGCGACGACGAGTTCCCCGGTCGAAATGGTCCCGGCGATGACCAGCGCGGCGAAAGCCTTCATCGGCTCGACCGATATCGGAGCACCGTAGTACAGCCCCCAGACGACCTGAAACACGCCGAACCAGACGAGCATGACCGGGAGCGAAAGCTCTGTCAGCACGGCGACAGCCACGACAACCGGGAGCACCGTCGCAGAGTCCCCGACTGCTCCGGTCAGTTCGGTCCACGACAGCGAAACCGTCGTCCGGTCGCGGAACCGGAAACTCATGACGGTTGGTACCGACGGCGAAACAGTGAGCGTACCGGCCCGCGGCGGCCGCTACTCCGAGTACTCGTAGGGCGCACGGTCCCCGTCAGTGTCGATGTACGCCTCGTTTATCTCCCACTCGCCGTCCTCTGTTTCAACCATGTACTCGCCGTAGTAGGGGACGCGGGTGTCGACTGTCTCGCGGAACGCGGCGCGCATCGACTCCTTGGTCGTGCCGATGTCGCGCAGGTCGTCGTTGCGGTTCAGACAGCCCTTGAGATACCCGTCGTGGGTGAGCCGGACGCGGTGGCAGTTCGCACAGAAGTTCTCGTTGCCGACGGGGTCGACGATTTCGACCATCCCGCTGTTGTGGTTGTTGACCGGCTCCGTCCGAACGCCGCCGTCGGACGCGGCCAGCGATGTGGTCGCGCCGCTACTTTCGACCGCCGCGTCACTGCTGTGCATCCAGTAGCGCTTGCGGTCGTGCATCTCCCGGTGTTCGACCTTGTCGGCGCGGTCTTCCAACCAGTCGTGGACGCGGTCGATGTCGATGGCCCACTCCGGGTGGCCAGCCAGCTCGGGCATGTACTCGATGAGTTGGAGCTGGAGGCCGGGGTTCTCGGCGACGTGGTCGACCATCTTCGGAACGTAGCCCGCGGTCGGCTCGAAGACGACCATATTGAGCTTCACCGGGGCGAGGCCGGCGTCCAGCGCCGCTTCGACGCCTTCGAGAACGCGGTCGTAGGCCCCGCTCTGTGTCAGTTCGGCGAAGGCCTCGCTATCGAGGGCGTCCTGCGAGACGTTGACTCGCTCGAGTCCGGCGTCGACGAGGTCCGGGGCGCGTCCGGGGAGGAAGGTGCCGTTGGTCGTCATCGACACCTCCATCTCGTCGGGGGCGCGGCGGACAATCGCTTCGAGGTCTTCCCGAAGCATCGGCTCCCCGCCGGTGAACTTCACCGAGTCGACCCCGAATTCGGCGGCGACTTCGAGGAAGGCCACGATGGTGTCGGCAGTGAGTTCGTCGTCCTGTGCCTCCATCGGGCCCCGTGTGTCGCCCAGCCCCTCGTTGTGGCAGTAGACGCAGTCGAAGTTACACCGGTCGGTGAGGGAGACGCGGACACCGGAGACCTCGCGACCGAAGTCGTCTTCGAGCATATCCTTGCTAACTGTTCACAGCACAGCCTATTAAATGGCGTGACTGTTCCGGTTCCGTCGTCGGACACGGGGTAACGATTAACCAGACCACCGCCCTGCACTGCGTATGGACATCGTCGACGCGCTGGACGGGCGACATGGGACCACCTGCTTCGTCGGCGCTGGGGGGAAGAAGACGACGATGGCAACGCTCGCAGCGCGACTGGAGCAGGCAGTCGTCACCGCGACGGTTCGGATACCCATCTTCGACGGCTGGGTCGCGGACGTTGTCGTGACTGAGAGCCCCCGATCAGCCATCGACACGGCGTCTGCGTGGCCGCTGGGCGTCGTCCCGGCACAGGAGCGACCGGACCGCTACCGCGGCTACGACCCGGAAACCGTCGCCGACCTGGCTGACATCGCGTCCCCGATTCTGGTGAAAGCTGACGGCGCGCGGATGCGGGAATTCAAGGCGCCGAGCGACCGCGAGCCACAGCTTCCCGCGACGGCATCGACGGTCGTCCCCATCGCGAGCGCACACGTCGTCGGCGAACCGCTGACGGACGACATTGTCCATCGGGTCGACGAGGTGGCCACAATCACAGGGCGTGCCCCCGGCGACGAGATTCGACCGAGAGATGTCGCCGCGGTGCTCGCCAGCGGCCGCGGCGGGCTGAAAGACGTGCCAGCCGACGCGACCGCGATTCCGCTGCTCAACATGGTCGACGACGAGCGACTCGAAACGAACGCGCGGGCTGTCGCCGAGGCGATTCACGACCGCGCCGACGTGCCACGCGTGGTGCTCGCGGAAATGCGAGCCGACGATCCACTGGTGGCAGTCGTCTGAGAGCGAGCCGACGCCGGCCCCGTTCGTTCAAAACCGCTCGGCCGCGGCCTCGAACTCCTCGCGGGTGTTGAGGTTCTCGAACGTCTCCAGCGTGGTGTGTTCGAGCACGGCTTCGCGCTCAACGACGACGTAATCGAGGTCGAACAGCGGTTCGACGACCTTGTGCTCGCCGCGCTCCAGCGCTCGCCGGCAGGCGTCGTGCATCGCGTCCGCGTGATACACTGCCTGCGTCGTCTGAAACCACTCGTCCGGGCGCGGAACTGCGGCCTCGTGGGACGCCGCCTGCTCGAACAGGTAGTCGACGAATGTCGGATCGACAAAGGGCATATCGCAGGCCACCACGGCGGCGTACTCGCTGTCGACGGCCTCCAGCCCGGTCGCGATGCCCGCCATCGGCCCCTGGTCGGGGTCCGCATCGAGCGCGAACGTCGGGTCGAGGGCGTGGCCTGACAGCGCGGCGTCGATGGCCTCGACCTGGTCCTCGCGGCAGTTCACGACGAGCTCGTCGACGACCTGACCCAGTCGGTCGGCGACGCGGCGAATCATCGGCGTGCCAGCGAGGTCGGCGACGGCCTTGTCGCTGTCGCCGAACCGCGTCGACCGGCCGCCAGCGACGATAGTGCCTGCGCGCATACCCTGCCTTCTCGGCTCTGGCAGAAAGGCGCTTCGTGCATGGCTGGTGGGGATAATCCTTTAGTCGACAGACGGAGGAGTGAGGTATGATGACAGTAGCCAACCGGGACCGGATGCTCCACGTCGACCTGTCGTCGGCGTCAGTCGAAAGCCGTCCGGTCCCAGAGGGTTGGCGTCGCCAGTTCGTGGGCGGCAAGGGACTCGGCGCTCGGTACCTGTACGACGAACTCGACGCCGGCACCGACCCGCTTGGCCCCGAGAACCTCCTGTTGTTCATGCTCGGGCCGGTATCGGGGCTGTTGCCGGGTGAGACGAGATATGCCGCAGTCACGAAGTCGCCCCTGACCGGCGGCTTCCTCGACTCGTACGCGGGCGGGACGTTTCCGGACACGCTAGCCGGCGCGCTGCGGAACCACATCGGGATTCTGGTCACCGGGCGCGCGCCGGAGCCGGTCAGACTCGTCGTGGAGGACGACGGCGCGACGGTCGAACCCGCCGAGACGTGGGGACAGGACACAGCCGAAACTGACGCGGCGTTCCCCGAGGCCGCAGTGGCGTGTATCGGGCCGGCCGGCGAGCAGGGCGTCGCATTCGCCACCATCGCCTCCGACGGCGGCGAACACCACGCCGGGCGAGGCGGTGCCGGGGCGGTGATGGGCGCAAAACGGCTGAAAGCCGTCGTCGTTCGCGGCGACCCGCCGACGGACCTCGCGGAGTTACGGGAACGGTACGCAAAGCGGTACCGCGAGGGCGACACCGGCCAGTGGCTACAGGCCAGCGGGACCGTCGAGACGGTCGATTTCGCCAACGAGGTCGGCGCGCTCTCGACGCGCGGCTGGGAGGACGGCCAGTTCGAGGGCGCCGACGGCGTCGGCATCGAGGCCGTCCAGGAACTCGCCGCAGGCCGGGAGTACGACGACGAGGGTAACCCCGGCGGCTTCCGCGTCCAGACCGAAGACGGCGAGACCATCCCGCGCGGCGCGACAGCGATGAGTCTCGGGGCCGGGCTCGGCATCGACGACTTCGATGCCGTGGCGGCGCTGGGCGAGACCTGCAACCGGCTGGGGCTCGACCTCATCAGCGCCGGGAGCGCCGTCGCGTGGGCCATCAAGGCCAGCGATGCCGGCCTGCTCGACCGCTCGCTCGAGTACGGAAGTCCCGACGATGCGCAGGCGCTCCTCGAAGAGATTGTCGCGCGGGAGACAGCGCTCGGCGACGCTCTGGCCGACGGTGTCGATGCGGCTTCAGACCGTCTGGGCGGAGCCGACCTCCTGCCGACGGTCAAGGCCATGGAACTGCCCGCCTACGACCCCCGCGGCGCGCGGAGCATGGCGCTGGCGTACGCGACCAGCGACCGCGGGGCCTGCCACCGGCGGGCGCTCCCCATCGAGCGGGAGGCCTTCGACGGCGACTGGAGCCCCGAGCGGGCGGCCGCAGCCGTCATTCGCGAACAGGACCAGCGCTCGGCACTGTGGTGTCTCATCGTCGACGACTTCGTCGGCGACGCCTTCGACGACCTCGGCGCGGAGTGGCTCGACGCTATCGGCCTCGACACGGACGACGACCTCGCGACGGTCGGTGAGCGCGTCTGGACACTCACTCGCCTGTTCAATGTCCGCGAGGGCGTCTCGCGGGCCGACGACGAACTCCCGGCAAAGCTACAGGAACCGCTCGATTCGGGACCGAACGCGGGCGCGGCGGTCGACGCCGAGTCTTTCGACGCGATGCTCG
Organism: Haloarcula sp. Atlit-47R; assembly: GCF_003665985.1. NCBI lineage: Archaea > Methanobacteriati > Methanobacteriota > Halobacteria > Halobacteriales > Haloarculaceae > Haloarcula > Haloarcula sp. Atlit-47R. The sequence continues at coordinate 14,182 of NZ_QPLQ01000001.1, forward strand.
ACGCCTACTACGGCCAGCGCGGCTGGGACGCCGACGGCCGGCCCACCCGCGAGACGATAGAGCGACTGGGCCTCACGGACCCACTCGACCCGTCGACGCTCCCGGCAGGCAGGACACTCGGAGAATGACAGACCAGATAGACCTCGACGACCTCGACGTACAGGACGACGAAGAGACGCCGAACCGGGGCGACTGGTTCTGGAGCGGGGAGGGCGAACCCGAGGACGAACCGGTGCCAGCCGGGGACGGGGCGGCATCGGCTGACGACGCCACGGACGCGAGCGCAGACGCGGACAGCGAATCGGCCGACAGCCCGGGCGGCCAGCCGGTCCCTCACGTCCCGCGGGAGAACAAGGACAAGCCGGTCGGCATCCCGACGGACAGCGGCGGCGCGGGCGGCGCGGCCGCGGCCGACACCGACTCAGCCTCGAATGTCGCCGAGGACCCGGACGCCGGCGAGGAGGCCGTCGAAGCGAGCGGTCCGCACGGCGGCGGCATCGACGACATGACGATGGCCGTGACCTACGACGCGGCCCGGCAGTTCGCCGACCCGCAACTGGTGTTCCGTGAGGCGCGGGGATGGGCCGACTGGGTCGGTATCGTCGGCGACGTCGACGCCTTCGTCATCAACAAGTTCCAGCGCGACCACGGCATCGACGCCGACTTCTTCAGCGGCGCGGGCCAGGAGCCGGCCGAGCGCCTCGCCGACATCGACGAGCACTCGATGTTCTACGCCGAGCGGATGGTCCTGGTCGGCCGCCCGGACGACGAACCCGTCGCCGAGCGGGCCGGCTGGGAGTTCGTTCCGCTCGCCGACGCCGCAGAGAAAGCGGACTGGGACCTCGTCGACGGGTAACGCCGTATTTTTATAATGCTTGCTGGTCATTGTCATACACGAACAACAATGGCACTTCGAACCGCGATCCAGCAGTCGAAGATACTCACGTTCGTGGTACTGGGAGCCTTCGTCTGGCTCTTACTGACACTGTTCGATGTCGCGTCGACCATCGACCTCGCGACCGGGACAACCTCATTCGTTGGCCAGAACGCGCTGGGCGGGGTCGCTGGGGTGCTCGTGTTGACCATCGTACTCGGGGCGCTCGTGGTCCTGTACTCCGAGATTACCGAGACGGACCCGGCTCCGCAGTCGTGGCCGCCATCCGAAGAATGACCTACTACAGCTGCGAGGAATGCGGCCAGATGATAGACCTCTCGGCGTTCGAGGGGCAGCCGCGCCGGCAGGAGTGTCCGGTGTGTGAGGAGACGACGCTGTGGACGCCCGAGTTCGAGGGCGAGGGGGTGTCGTTTTGACGCTCGCCTTCGAGGTGAGCGACCGGCTGTACGAGGCCGCCCAGGAGTGGGCCGACCGGCGGCTAGAGGACATTGACGAGGCGCTGGAGACCAAAGTCGAGCAGGCGCTGCTAGAGATTGAACACCTCGTTTCACAGTCCCACGACGTGGTCTTCGAGGTCGACGGCCGCGAAATACGGTACGAACCGACCGAGGAACTGGCTGCGTTGCTCCGTCGACAGGCCGAAGAGAGCGGGATCGACGAGAGTGCCGTTCTGAAGATGCACGTCGACCTCTACGCCAACGCGTTCCTCGACGAGGTGACGGACGAGCAGAAACCGCCGGGGACGCCGTCTGAGTGACGGCACCAAAATTTAAGCCCAGTCACTGTGACAGTTGATACATAATGGCACACGAACAAGGCGAGTGGAAACCCAAAGGTGCGACAGAGACGTTCAACGGCTTCGAGGTCTGGGACCACGGCGTCTGGCCGGCTGACGTGAACCAGAACGACACGACGAGCGACGAGGAGTAGCGGCGTCCGCCTTCAATTCTCACAGCTGATCAGCGGCGGCTACGGGGCCGGGAAGGCCCGCTTGTCGCGGGGCGGGACGTAGAAGTTCGAGCGTGACACCACCTCGATGAACTCCAGCAGACCGTTGTTCTGCCGGTCCCGGAGCTCTTCGTGTTCTTCCCGGAGCCACCAGCCGTTCATCGCGTCCCGGACCTCTTCGAAGTCACGCGGGTGCTCCTGTAGCGAGAGGAAGTGCAGGCCGGCCTGACCGCCGTCAATCGTGTTGAAGTCCCGCCGGAGAAGAATCGGCTCCCCGTCCTTGCGGGCGCGGGCCACCTTCTCGAAGTGGCCGACCTCCCCCTCGCTGCTCGCGTGCTCGCGGACCATGTCGGCGAAAGGGAGGTCGCCCCTGTCGATGTCCGCCGGCGAGAACTCCGCAGAGAACAGTCGCTTGACGCGGTCGGACTGGGCGAGTTCCCACCAGGTATCGAAGGCCTCGTTGATTCGTGAGAGGTGTATCGTCGTCCCGCCGGCGTAGGGACCGTCGTCGATTGTAACGCGGTCCTCGCTGGCCTGGGTGCCGGACCGGCCGGCAAAAAAGCCAGAGAACATATAAGACTCCTCGGGGATGTCGGCAGGGACGCCTTCGGCATCAGCGTGGGCCGCCGGGAGTCCCTCGCCGATGAAGCCGCCGCGGCGGTCGGCGACGGAGAACACGTCACCAAGCCGGCCCTGAATCTCCGTATCGGCCAGCCTCGGCCGCGTGTCGAACATCGCGGATTCTGCGGCGGCGAGGTGCGAGGGAACGTCGCTCGCGAGAACGAGCATCGCGTCGAAAGACTGCAGGTCGGGGTCGTCCGTCCGGGAGAGGGCTCGCGGGCTGCGTATCGGGGACGTATCGAGCGACCCGTAGGTGTCGAAGTAGTTCGTCCCCCAGGCGAGCATGTGCAGGAGCCCTGCACTGTTGAATTCATACGCGTCTTCCAGTGTTCGCATCGCTAGCTCGACAGTCTCCGCGGCTGCATCCGACGGCTCGGTGTCGAGGTCGAGCATGAACAGCCGGAAATGATGTGGCAGCAGGTCGTTGCCGGCGGCATCGCTCCGGAGGCGCTCGTTCCAGGCGTGTTGCCGTATCGGGAGTTCGTCGGCTCGCGGGTTCGGGTCGAGGTCACCCGTCGGTGACTCCGCTTGTCTGGCCAGCAAGGACGAACAGCCGCTGAGACCGGCCGCTCCGGTGAGTGCAGAGAGCCGAAGCAGCAGTCCGCGGCGCGAAGTCATGGTATACTATCACAGGGGTGGGACTACGTGGAGAAAAGCTTTGTCTCAGGAGAACAGGTCGCAACGGTTTTTTAGTTGCCAGTCCGTACCACATTCCATGTTAACTATACCCATTCACTCGGAACCGGGACTCAATCTCCCGTTTCCACCCGATATGGGCGCGGCAGTCCTCGGTGTCGGGCTGGTCGTCCTCGCCGTCATCACGTACGATATCTATCAGCAGCACTGGGCCGGAGAGGGTACCTGATGGCCACCGAGCAATCGAATTCCAGGCTGACCGCCGTTTCACTTCTCGGATATCTCCGAATTCTGGTTTACACCCTCGCTACGCTGCTGGCGCTGTCACTGCTTGTTGTCGGCACAATCGGCCTCATCGCCGAACTCAAGGGGAGCTGGCACTGGCAGATTCACCTCGAATCGACCATCAGCTACATCGGGCTGTTCGTCAGCCGCCTCCTGATGGTCCTCGTGCCGCTGTTCGTGGTCCTCGTCGTCGGTCGACGGGTGGTCCCCGATGCGTGAGCGACTGCGTGTGAACCCATTCGGGGTAGTCGCGGCGGTGTCGGTCACGCTGCTCTGCGTGCTGGTCGCGGGTGCGGGAGCGGTCGCAGTCATCGCACAGTCGATCAATACCTGGCGGTCGCTCTTTCTCATGGAACAGGCGATGGCGTTCCTGCTGCCCGCGGTGAAGGTCCTGCTGGTCGTCGGCCTCGTCGCCAGCGTGGGGCTCGTCCTCCGCATCCAGTAGCCTAGCCGATCTGGGCGACGATTTCGTCCTCGAAGCGGACCAGGCCCTCACAGACTAGCGCCGCCGCGAGGAACAGTCCGTCGTCGGCCTCCTCGCGCATCTCGTCGGTGAAGTCGACGACCCACTCGCTGAGGTGTTGCTCGATGAACACCCGCTCGTAGCCGACGGTCTCCTCGTCGCCCTCGCGCTGGCGCTCGATGAGATAGCGCAGGAACGCCAGTTCGACGGCGATGAAGTCGTCCTCCTCGGGGTACTCCTCGGGGGGTGCCCACCCCGCCGCGGCGTAGCTGGCATCGACCTCGGCCAGCCCCTCGCCGATGAACTCCGTGTCCTCGCGGTAGTTCGTCTCGTGGGGCAACACCGGCGGGCGCGGGCCGACGAGCAGGTCCGTGTACTCCCGTTCGAGGTCGTCACGCACCGCCGACACCGACCGGTCCGCGTTGTCGTCGATCCACGCCCGTAGCATCTCGAAGCCCTCGTCCAACTGGTCGTTGATGGAGTCGCCCGGCAGCTGCACGTCGCCGCTCAACAGCCGCTCGACGAACGCCTCGTCGGGCACGTCCCAGAACACGTCGATGACGAAATCGACCAGTTCGAGGCGGGCCTCGTAGACGGCCGCGTCGTTCATCGTTTCTCCCCCTGATCGAACAGCAGACGGCTCCGACAGTCGCTACAGTACTCGAAGACCGAGTGGTCGGCGTCGGGGGCCAGGCCCTCGACCTGACTGCCGACCTCCTCCTCGATTTTGGTCGCGGAGGCGACGCTGGTGAACGGCTTGCCACAGCGGACGCATTCGAGCATGTCGCCGTCGTGGACGGTCACCCAGGCCTCGCCGCCCCGGTTCTCCGGGAGCAGGGAGCGGTCCAGCCCGTCGTGCATCGTAATCGCCGTCTCGGGACACCCCTCCTCGCAGAGCCCGCAGTTCACGCAGTCCGCGTGGTTGAACGCCAGTTCGCCCTCGCCGGTCCGCTGGATAGCGTCGGTCGGACAGAGGTTCGTACAGGTCGGCGTCAGCGTGCACGCGTCGCTGACGTCCATGACGCCGAAGTCCTTCAGCCCGCGAATTACCTCCCGCTCGGGGTCGACGTGGTCGAGGATGGTTCGGACGCTCTCTAGAGTCCAGCCGTGGCTGTCGAAGTCGGGGTTGGGGCGGGGTTCCTCGCGGTCGGCGTCGCTGCGGCCCGTCGCCTCGTAGTCGCCGGCCGGTATCGGCGTCTCGTCGAGGCCGAACTCGACGAACCCGGACAGTGACTCGGCGAAGGCCTCGGGGTTGCCCGCTTCCGGGGCGAAAAAGCCGACGCGGTCGCCCAGGCCGAGGTCGGTCGTCGCCTGATTGACCCGGTCGACGAGGTCCTGCTTGGGGTCCGGCCCGGAGTGGAGACAGGAGCCGCCACAGCCGACGATGGCGACGCCGTCCGCGCCGGCCGCCAGCGCGTGCATGACATGTGCCTCGCCGACCGTGTCGGTGCAGTTGACCCGGACCGGGAGGATGGGCGGGTAGTCGAGGTCCCCCGACTGGACGGCCTTCCGTCCGTGCGCCCGGAGCCGCTCCATGGCGTACTCCGAGCAGACGAACGCGATGACCTGCGTATCGATGCCGTCGTCGCCGCGCGAGAGCAGGCCACCGTCGGCGTCGTCCTCCAGCAGCGCCTCGACCTCGCGTGCGAGCCGGCGGTTCGACGGCTCGCGGAGCTGTGTCGCGCCCGTCGGACAGGCGCTCGTACAGGCCCCGCAGTTCTCGCAGGCGGCCTCGTCGAACTCCACGGAGTCGATGGTCGGCCGGTCGACCGCGCCGTGGGGACAGGCGTCGACGCAGGCCGTACACCCCTCCTGACTGGACGCGCCAGCGGCACAGACGTCCATCTCTAGGTCGAGGAACTGCGGCTTCTCGATGCCGCCCAGTTGCGATTCGACGGCGGCGATAGTGCCGGCGTCGACCGGGCCGGTGTAAAAGCCCAGCCGGCCGCCGCGGGCGTCGTCGCGGCCGCCGGGGTAGATGACCTGGTCGACCTCGACGGTGCGCGTGACCCCCGCCAGGTCGATGGCGTCGGTCGGACAGGTGTCCGTCCACGCGCCGTCCGGTGCGTCCGGGTAGATGTCGACGGGGAACTCCGTCACCATGCCGTCGGGACCCTCCCGCACGCAGTCCATGCAGTCGATGCAGTCGTCGGTGACGCGGGCTTCCAGCGTGAGTTCGTACTCGCCGTACGAGCCCTCGATGTCGACAACCCGCCCGCGCTCTATCGTCACATTGCTCAGCCCTTCCACGTCAGCGAAGTCCTGCCCGTCCGCGATGACCGTCACGTCGGCGTCGTCGGTCAGCGACCGGGCGGTCCCCGGGTCGCCGACGACGGCGACGCGGTTGCCGGCGTCTTTCGACACCGTTCGCGAGGGTGCTTCCTCGCGAAGTCCCGCGCGTGTCGCGTTGATGAGGCGGGCCGTCTTGTCGGTTGCCGCCGCCTCGCCGTGGACCCAGGCGTTGGTCTCCCGATGGTCGACGAACACCGACGCCTCGGGGTGCAGGCCGTGCTCGTCCGCAAGCCCGCGAATGCGGTCCTGACACGACGGTTCTGGCGTCGTCGCGATGATCTGGTCGAGGTCGTACTCCTCGATGACCTGTGACATCCCGGCCAGCCCGTCCTGGCAGAGCAGTTCGGAACTGGCGACGACATCGACATCGTCGACACCGTCCCGTACCGCTTCGAGGTCGATGTCACACGACCCCCCACAGGAACACACAAAGGCACCTGTATTCATTAATCATGCAAAATCCTGTCGAAGTAATAGAACTTGCGGAGTGTTCACATATGTGTTCGTGAACACAACCCCCAAAATTTTGGCCCGTCAAAAAATCCCCAGTAATAATCATGGCAAAATATGACACCTTTTATCATACATGACAGTGAATTTGTAGCACGCCTAGTTAGACAATGACAAACCAGATTGCGTGGCAAACGTGGACAGCATCGGTAATGGGTGGGCACCATTCACCATGAGTACACAACAGGACCCAGTCTCACTGGACCTCGACCGGCGCTCGTTTATGAAAGCGAGCGCCCTCGCAGGGGGCGTCGCCCTCGGCGTCAGCGGCGCTGGTCGGGCACTTCAGGAGGACGGCGAGGAAACGGACGGAGCAGACACGGACACCGAACTGACCAAGACAATCTGCAACTACTGTTCGGTGGGCTGTGGCTTCCGCGGCGAGCGACAGGGTAATTCCTTCGTCGGCATGGAGCCATGGCACGAACACCCGATAAACGCCGGGTCGCTGTGTTCGAAAGGGGCTGGCATCTACGAGACCGAACACTCCGAGAAGCGTCTCAAGCACCCGATGATACAGGAGGACGGGGAGTGGCGCAAGATGGGGTGGAACGAGGCCTACGACCGTCTGGCGACGGACATCCGGGCGCTGTGGCCCGACGACGACACCTCACCGGACGAGGCCGTCGACGTCGACGCGGAGCACAGCCGCGAGAGCGTGATGTTGCTCGGCAGCGCCCACCACTCCAACGAGGAGGCCTACGCCATCCGGAAGCTGGCGGCGTTCATGGGCACGAACAACATCGACCACCAGGCCCGGATTTGCCACTCCACGACGGTGACTGGGCTGGCAAACACCTGGGGCTACGGCGCGATGACGAACACCGTTCAGGACTACCGGAACTTCGACCTGAACATCATCATCGGCCAGAACCCCGCCGAGGCACACCCCATCGCGATGCAGCACATCCTCGAGGGGCAGAAACGCGGCGGGACCATCCTCAATCTGGACCCGCGGTTCACCAAGACCTCGGCCCACGCCGACGAGTTCATGCGGTTCCGGCCGGGCACCGACGTGGCCCTGATGATGGGTATCATCAAAGAGCTCCGGGACAAGCACGGGCTCGCGATGGACCCGGACGCGGACGACAGCGGGCAGAACATGCTCACCGACCGCGTCCAGGGCTGGGAGGACGTCGACGCTGAACTCGACCAGTACGACAAGGAGACCGTCGAGGAGATAACCTGGGTGTCCGCCGAGGACATCGAGCGCATCGCCGACATGATAGACGAGGCCCGGCCCCACATCCAGATCGAGTGGGCGATGGGCGGGACCCAGCACAACAACGGGACCCAGAACATCCGCTCGTACGCGATGGCGAGTCTCGCTTCCGGGAGCGCGGCCCGGAGCGGCGGCGGCCTCCAGGTGATGCGTGGCCACGCAAACGTCCAGGGTGCGACCGACCTCGCGGTCGCGAGCCATATCCTGCCGGGGTATTACGGTCTCTCAGCCGGCGGCTGGTCCTGGTGGGCCGAAATCTGGGACCGGACCCCGGAGACCAGCGGCGACACATCGTTTGCGGACATGTACAACCGGTTCGAACTGATGCCGCCGGAGAAGTATGTCCGCCAGAGCCCGAACTACGAAGGGAGCGAGGACGCCGACTCGCTACCGCCGAACGCCGACCACGGGCCGAACAACCCGGCGGAGAACTCGATGATGTTCCAGAACGGGCTGACGGTGGCCCGCTGGTTCGAGTCGGCGCTCGACCGGGAGGACCGGTACCAGGAGACGCCGATATACCAGCCCGACCAGACGAAAATCGCGTTCTTCTGGGGGCACTCGGCGAACTCCATCAGCGAGATGGAGCAGATGAAAGAGGGGATGGAGAACCTCGACCTGCTGGTCGTTATCGATGTGTTCCCCTCGGTCGCGAGCGTCCTCCCGGACTACGAGGACGGCCCGCCGGTGTTGCTGTTGCCGGCGTCGAGCCAGTACGAGCACTACCGCTCGCTGACCAACACGAACCGGTCGGTGCAGTGGTCCGAGCCGGTCCGCTCGCCGGCCCACAACTCCAAGCCGGACCTCCAGATAATGCAGGAGCTGGCCGGCTACCTGGGCTTTGGCGAGCACTTCGACTGGGGCGCGGGCTCGGAGCTGTACAACGGCAAGTCCAGCTACGAGGGCGTCGTCCGGGAGTTCAACCTCGGGACCAACACCATCGGCTACCGGCAGACCCCCGAGCGACTCCAGCAACACTTAGAGTACGACTGGGCGTTCTCCAACGAGGACCTCAAAGGGGCCGAAGGGACGCCGGTCGCGGGCGAGTACTGGATGCTCCCCTGGCCCTGCTGGGGCGAGGACCACCCAGGTACCCCGATTATCTGGAACGACGACCTAGACCCCAACAACGGGGGGCAGGACTTCCGGACCCGGTGGGGCGTCCAGGCACCCACGCCCGAGGACTGGGAGGCGATGCCGACCGACGACGAGTACCCGATGCAGGAGACGCTCGACGCCGTCGGCGACCGGTACGAGAGTCAGGAAGAAGCGCTCGACCTGACCCGTGCGCCGTACAACCCCGAGTGGGCCGACGACGACGACACGGCCGCGGACGGCATGATTCACGGCATCCCGGAGTATCCGGGCTGGAAGGTGACGCCGCCACAGAGCCTCGTCGACCCCGAGCAGGAGGTCCAGCCGGACGAACTCACCATCCCACAGCAGTACGCGCTCGACAATCAGGAGTCTGTGTACACCGCCGCGCAGGCGCTGAACGACCCTGACACCGGGAGTGCAGTGTTCGACGAGTACCTCGAAACGATGATTGGCGAAGGCGTCGACCCCGAGTTCTACGAGGAGTACGACTACGCCCAGCCCGACGCGCCGACCGGGCGCGGCCGGGCACGGGCCGTCGTCTGGAGCTTCCTCGACAAGGTGCCGGTCCACCGTGAACCCATCGAGGGGCCGGACACGGAACTGCTGAACGAGTGGCCAGCGAACGGCCAACAGCGGAACTTCTACCGCCTCGACCAGAACAACCTCGTCGAGCAGGAACGGGCCACAGATATAATCCACAATCAGGACGACGGTCCAGATCTTGACACCATCATGACCAGCGGGCGGCAGGTCGAACATCAGGGCGGCGGCGCGGAGACGCGAAACAACATCCACACCGCCGACCTCCAGCCGCACATGTACGCGGAGATTACGCCGAACAAGGCGGAAGAACTCGGCGTCGACGGCGGTGATCTCGTGGTCATCTCCTCGACGGACCGTGGCTCCGTGCTGGTGAAAGCCCGCGTGACGGACCGGCCGAACGACCAGGAGGTGTTCCTGCCGTACCACTGGGGCGGCGTGTTCAAAGGCGAGAGTCTGGAGGACAAGTACCCGGACGGCCACGTCCCCTACGCCATCGGGGACTCGGCGAACGCCATCACGTCCCGGGGCTACGACGTAGAGACACAGATGCAGGAGACAAAGGTGTCGATGGTCGCGGTCAACCCGGCGACACCGGCGGTACTGGACCGGTACAACATCGACGTGGACCTCGACTTCGACTTCCCGCAGGACGTGAACGACGTCGGGACCCAGAAGGACTTCGATGTCCGCGACAACTCGACGGTGCAATGAGGTGAGCTAGTATGTCAACAGGAAATGAAGTAATGCACGACGGCGTGATGAGTACCGGCGAGGACGCGCGCATCTTCCCGGACGTCGAAGCGTGCATCGACTGTGGCGGCTGTGTCGTCTCCTGTAAGCGTACGTGGGATGTCCCACGGGACGAACAGCGAATCAGTATCGCGACGATGCTCGAAGGCCAGGAGGCAGCCTCCGGGCTCAACGCGAGCAGCGGTCGAGCGATGGAACAGAGCGAATCGCCCGGCGAGACCGCGGTGCCGATGCAGTGTTACCACTGCTCGAACGCGCCGTGTGTGTCGGTGTGTCCGACCGACTCGCTCATCTCGAAGGAGAACGGCTTCGTCCGGGTCCGAGACGACCTCTGTATCGGCTGTCAGTACTGCCTCTCTGCGTGCCCCTTCGGCGCGCCCCAGTTCCCCGACGAGGACGAGGGGGTCGCCAACCTCGTCGGCAGCGGCGGCAATATGGACAAGTGTACCATGTGCGAGGAGCGCCAGGACGTCGGCAAGGGGCCGGCCTGCGCCGAGGAGTGTGCCACTGACGCGATTCTGGTCGGAACGCCTGAACAGATCTCGGACGAACTGGACAACAGGGACAGTGGCACCTTCTTCAACGACGTCGCCATGGACATCATCTTTGGCGAGGACGCCAGTGAGTTCCAATGACAAACACAGAAGACCTTCCAGAGGTGAACGGCTACAGCCGCGTCTCGGTGCTCGTCAGCGCGGTCGTCGGCCTCGTGGTCGCAGGGCTGGCGCTGTTCTGGGCACAGGGATTCAGGCTCGGCTACGAGTCGCTGTACCGGGTCAATCCAAGCGTCGAGGGCGGCGGTATCGGCGCGGACTGGGTGTTCGGCAACACCATCCCCGCGCTCGATTTCCTCATCGCGCTCATCCACGCGGCCGACGTCATCATGGGCGCGTTCATCCTCGTGATGGTGTTCATCCACTGGGCGGCGTTCCAGCGGCTCGCCGGCCAGATGCGCGACCCGGGAGAGGACGTGGGCGAGGCCGTCGCGGCCGACGGTGGCTCGCCGGCTCCCGGTGAAGGACAGGGAGGTGACAGCTCGTGAGCAACCTAGACCACGGGAAGTTCACGCGCGTGACGACCCTGTTCCACTCGCTGCTGGGCCTTGACGTGTTCCTGCTGTTTTTCACCGGCTACGCCATCATGTTCAACGACGAACTGTGGTGGATGCTGACGCTGATGGGCGGGGCCTCCGGTGTGACGGCGATTCACCGCATCACCGGCATCGGGCTGGTCGCGCTCGTCGTCTTCTGGATCACACTGCAGGTGATCTCCTCGACCGGACGGAGCAACTTCGCGAAGATTCTCCCGGCGAAAGACGATGTCGACGCGTTCATTCAGGACATCCAGTTCGTGCTCGGCCGGGTCGACGAACGGCACCCGAGCGCCCGGCAGTTCGCCGGCTACAAGGCCGACGAGGTCCCGCTGCTGTCCTACATCGGCAAGGGCGTCGTGTTCATCTTCTCCATCGAGCTGACCCTGCTTGCGATTTCGGGGCTGCTCATCTGGAGCAAGACCGGCCTCGCTGCGATGTTCCAGACCAAGGCGGCCGCGATGGCCTTCGTGACGTTCCACGGCCTGCTGGGCGTCATCATGCTGATGGGGGTCATGTTCCACATCTTCGAGCACGGGATGCACCCCGCCTTCTACCCCGTCGAGACGAAGGCGTTCATCCCCCGGAGCATGGTGCCCGAGCACCACGGCGACGACGATGAGGAGCCGGACACCACGGGGATTGAGCGCCTCTCGCTGTCCCCGTCGTGGCGAACGGTCTCGACTGTCTTCGGCGCGATGACCGTCATCGGCATCGTCTCGGTGCTCATCGGGAGCATCTTCGACGAGGGCTATCCGGTCCCGCGTGAAATTGCCATCGGCGGCGGACCGTCGAGCATCCTGTTGACCGTCGGTATCAACCTCGGGATGGTCGTGCTCGGCGTCGGCCTCGTGCTCTCGATGTACGGAAACGTCCTGCGCATCCGCTGGGAACAGCAGTTAGAGCAGGAGCGGGAGCCGACGACTGCGGCCGACGGAGGCGAACCCCAGACCGACGGCGGCCAGCCTGAATCAGACGACACCGAGAACTGACCCGACTGAGAACCGTTTTCTGTGCAGCTACGCGATGAGTGCCTGTCCTTCCGGCGATAGCTCGACGCCGACATCCTGTCGGGTCTGCTCCTGAATCTGGTTCAGGTTCCGCGTCAGGACCTTGAGAATGTCTTTGGGTTCCGGATAGACGAGCATGTTGCCGTCGCCGTCCTCCATGACCAGCTGTGTGTCGGAGAGCGCGACCTGATCGCCCTCGATGCTGGCGACGATGACATCCAGTGCTTCCGCGCCGCCGGGGTCGCCTTCCGTCACCTTCGTGATATAGAGCGCATCAAGCCCGATGAGGTCCTTGTACTCACGGACCTGTTCGGCGCAGGCGACCATGTCCTGTGTCACCGCCGTCTTCTGATCGTTCCCATGAGCACCCTCGTAGCAGTGTTTACAGATTCGCAGTTCGAGACGCATGTCCCTGACTATGTGACTGTCTCTCATTACCGTTGTGGCGGGGCCGTGCAACCAGTAGTGTTTACTGTACCGCTGTGAAATGATAGCATATGGCATCAGCGCTCAACGCGGTGTATCTGGCACTGGTCGTCGTCGTCGGTATCGTCGGAACGCTGTTCGTCGCGAGCATCAGGTCCGCTGACGTGCAGTCCAGATGGCTCGAACTATCCTCGATTGGGGTCGTCGTGCTGTTCCTGCTGGGGCTGGGCGTCCAGTTCCTCGCGTAACTGCACACCTCGATCTGACACGCCACTGCTGAAGCGATAGCTATAGCGTGTCCTTCCCTGCGCAAAATATACAGACAGATGAGTGGTAATATATCTCAGTACCAGTAGAATATAGTTGTCTCTATCCAAAACTCGAATATATTTCGCGCTATTTGCATCTACGCTGCTGTGTTAGTACTATATTTCGAAAAATTGTGTCTAAAACAGATATTCAGACGTACTACATCGAAATTCGGTGTGTTTAGCTACTACTTGGAACATATCCAGTGATACGAAACGCGTAATCGATGTGTCTCAGTTAGCGTAACAGTAGTACATCCATTATTGAGATACGGACTACGGCAGAGTCATGGTAGCATCCAGTACCGACCGATGTACGATGACGTTGACAACCGTTCACTCATACGGAACAATACGCAGAGACACCGGTTATCAGCCAACGCTACGAACTAACAGTATCCAATGAAAGCAGGGGCTCGTGTCCCCTTACGGGTGTTATGTGACGATATAATACGTGGCAAACGCTTACGTGCACTTCGAGTTCTCCCTTGACCGGTCTGTGTTGTGCTACAATCGCTGTCCGAGTACGGCCGTGTTGTCGAAAGTACGCTGCTCAAGCGTGGCGTCCACAGGATTGTACTATCGTTCCCCGTCGCTGAACACTGCCGTCACGAATAGGTGACGTTCAGCTCAATCACGTTGGCGACTTCCAGTACTTTCTGCGGGAGTTCCTCGCGGAACCGATCGCCACGGAACCGATTGGTCGGTCCCGAGACGCTGATCGCACCGAGAATGTCGTCATCGTGGTTGAGCACTGGGGCAGCGACGCAGCGAAGCCCTTCGAGACGCTCTTCGTCGTCGAAAGCGACGCCGCGCTCCCGAACGTCCGCTAACTCTTGCTCCAGCTCCGCTCTGGTGCGTATCGACTTGCTGGCCTCCCCACCGAGTCCGTGGCGGTCGACGATCGCATCAATCCGTTCGGTCGGCATGTGTGCGAGAATCGCTTTTCCGAGCGCTGTCGTATGAAGCGGAACGCGCGTTCCGACGTGGGCCTTGACCTGCACGGCTTTGTCTCCCCGAGCGCGGTACAGGTATGACCCGCGGCCGTGTTCTTCGACGAGAATATTCGCAAGTTCGCCGGTTTCTGCGGCCAGCCGATCAACTTCTGGCTTCGCAATCTCGAACAGTTTCTCCCGGTGACGGGCGTACGCGCCCAGTTCCAGGAATCGGAGTCCGACCTCGTACACGCCGTCTCTGTTGACAACGTACTCTTCTTGCTCCAGCGTGCTCAAGTAGTTGTGAACCGTGCTCTTCGGGATGCCGAGGTGCTGTGCCAGTTCGGTGACTCCGGCCCCATCGAGGTCTTTCAGTGCGTCAAGCACCTCGAATGTCGTCTCGGCGGATTTGACTGGGTTTTGAGCGGTCTTTGCCATACCCGGTCATGGTACGCCCTCGTATTAAACAGTTGTTCAAACATCTGGGACAGAGCGGTGGCTTCGACGGCACACTGGTCCCGGTCATGGCATATCAATAGCACCTCATTGCAGACTGTAGCGCGTCTGTTTCGGCCGATTGTCGCAGACAGCGATACCCACGGCGCGGGCAGTCAAATGAAGTGTAATAACTCCGTCGGCGCACATCCCTACCAGACCCACACACAGGCGCACAATCGAAATCAAGCCGAGGGGTGAGCGGGGTATCACGCTGTGACACCCTATCCAAAGCGGGTACTGACCCGTGCTCGGTCCGATGGTCGCTCAGACGACTGTAACGGGATTTTTCAGCGTTCCGATGGACTCGATGTCGATAGTGACTTCATCTCCCTCCTGCAGCGTGAAATCGTCGTCGGGAACGAGCGAAGTACCGGTGAGTAGCACTGACAGCTCGGGGACTGCGTTGTGTGCGGTGTAGTACGAAACGAGTTCCTCGCAGGTGCGTTTCATCTCGCTGGTGTTGGTCTCGCCGTGATAGACACGGTCGCCGCCGCGGTGAATCGACATCGAGAGCGTCAGCGAGTGCGGGTCCTCGATATCCGTGGCGACGGCCGGGCCGACCGAACAACAGCGGTCGTACACCTTAGCCTGGGGCAGATACAGCGGGTTCTGCCCCTCGATAGACCGACTGCTCATGTCGTTACCGACAGTGTAGCCGACGATCTCTCCTTCGTAGAGAACAACCGCGAGCTCAGGCTCGGGCACGTCCCAGTCTGAGTCGGCTCGGATACCGACCGCTTCGCCGGGACCGACAGTCCGATTCGGCGTCGATTTGAAGAATATCTCCGGTCGCTCCGCGTCGTACACGTCGAGGTACATCTCGGGCGTGTCGCTTTCCTCCGTCCGCGCTTCTTCGCTGATCTGGTATGTCACGCCAGCGGCCCAGACTTCGTCGGCAGTAACGGGATCGGTCGCATCAGCTCCGAGCCGCTGTTCGGACACTGCCTCGGCAGCATCGAGGTGGCGGGCGCTGAGTTCGTCCGGCGCGGTCTCCGCAATCGACGATGATTTGAGGAGGTCACGGAACGTTCGGAGCTGGGGCTTGACGCTGGTCAAATCGTACGTACTGTCCCCAGTTTCGACCGCTAACCGCTGTGAGTTCCCGTCGCGCAGCTGGTAGTATCTCATACAGAGATGCAAACTGCAACACTACATGAATCTTGTGCTGCCAACGGTATGGCTCTTGCCTGTCGTAAGACCGCACTGATATTTGCTGTGGAAGGCGGCTATCCGGCGGTAGACAAGTAATTGGGCGCAACCACTATGTTCCACAGAGCTACACACGCCCAACTTCCTGCCGTCGGGCAACAACCACCTTTCAATCAGGCTGATCTCTGTTCAGCAATACGGAACAGTTTGAATGACAGACGTACATACGTTATTCTGATATCCCAGTGTGTGTCGTGAGACCCAGCAGCCCAGTTCCTATTCGAGGCACAGGTGTTTGAGTGATAGCATTACGGCTTTCAATCCGCCACCACCTTTGTAATGTCCATTTGCAACAAGTCACAAGCAATAGATAAATCGCACGCGAATTCTGCAAGCACTGCCCACACGGTTACAACCACACTCGGACTTTTCTGATCCATATTCGAGTATACAAGCAGATATTATCGACATATGTCATTGCTAGACTGGATACAGCGTTTTTAATATCAATTCTCACTTGGGAACCCGAAAAATCCGAACAGTATCGCGCTTTCCATCTATCGAATCCACTTCGATAAGTCCACAGTCTGTGAACACCGCCTTCCAGTCCCGATAGTACAGCGGGACGTTGTCATCGACGTAGTTTACTTCACCTGCGTCGCCACCTTCGTTCTCGACGGTGATTAGCAGATCGTCCACAATCCGTGCCAGTTCCTCGAACGCCCAGTCGACATCCGGATGGAGGTGCTGGAGGGTTTCGACTGAAAAAACGGCATCGTACGTGTCATCCGCGACATCCGTGACGAAGTCCTCGATAGCCATCGCGTGGAACGAACCGTCGGCCGCGAGTTCGGGATACGTCTCGGCAAGGATGTCCAGCGCGTCGGCGTTGATATCGACTCCGGTTAGATCAGAGTAGCCAGCGTCGGACAATGCGGCGAGGTGCCGCCCGGAACTGCACCCGACCTCTAGAATAGCCGCGTCTCGCTCGACATGCTCTGCAAGTATCGACTGCACCAGCTCACTCGTCTCGTCCGCTCCATAGTAGGCATAATACGCGGGGGAGTACTCGCCGGACCGGTCGGCCCACTCCTCGCGAATGTCGGTAGAGTCCACGGTCAACTCGGGTGGGGAAGACGGAAAGTTCTGCCGGAACGGTCGTGATGACCATGACCGAAAGACGCAACAGCCACCCAGACGACCAGCATGCCATGGGCTGGACAGTGATGCCGGACTTCGAGGGACACGACGAGGCACGCGAGCAGTTCACCTGGGAACTGCCGGAGTCGTACAATCCGGCCGTCGACTTCCTGCAAAAACACGACGACCCCGAACGGGTAGCGCTCGAACAGGCGTACCCCGACGGGCGGCGCGAGCGGTACACGTTCCGCGAACTGGACGCGCTATCGGACCGGCTCGCGGCCGGGTTGGCTAGGCTCGGCGTTGAGGCCGGCGACCGAGTCGGCGTCGTCGTGCCACAGAAGCCACAGAACCCAGTCACGCACCTGGCGAACTGGAAGCTCGGGGCCGTGTCGGTTCCGCTGACGGTCCTGTTCGGCACGGACGCGCTCCAGTACCGACTGGACGACGCCGGCACGAACGTCGCGATTATCGATCCGGCCGTGCGTGACGACATCGACGCAGTTCGGGATGCCTGTCCGGCGCTGGAACACGTCGTCGAAATCGAAACCGACGCGCCGGCGGGTGATGTCCACGCCTTCGAGGATGTGCTCGCCGCGCCGGAAAACACCGACATCGAACCCTACGAGTCCACGCCGGACACCGATACAGCGATACTGTACACGAGCGGGTCGACGGGCCCGCCAAAGGGCGTCCGTCACTCACACGCGCTCTGGCTCGGACGAGCCGCAGCCGCGTACAACTTCTTCGATCAGGGACTGGGACCGGACGCGACGGTCTGGACGCCCGCGGACTGGGCCTGGGGCGCAGCGCTCGGCGGGACGCTCTTTGCGACGTGGCACCACGGCGGGACCGTCGTCGGCTACCCCGCTTCGGGCTTTGACCCCGACGAAGCGTTCGGCCTGCTCTCGGAGTTCGGCGTCACCCGGTCGTTCGTGCCCGCGACGGCCCTCCGGATGCTGATGGACGTCGAGAACCCGACGGCGACGTACGACCTCGACGTCGAGACCATCGCCGTCGGCGGCGAGTCGCTGACGCCGGAAATCGTCGACTGGGTGGCCGAGACGTTCGACTCGGTCACCATCAACGAGTTCTACGGGCAGACGGAACTGAACCTCGTCGTCGCCAACAACTCGAACTGGTTCGACACCCGGCCCGGCAGCATGGGCAAGCCGCTGCCGGGCTATGACCTGGCGATTCTGGACCCCGAGGCCGCCGACCGCGGCGTCGCCGACCCCGTTCCGGCCGGCGACCTCGGCGAGATAGCGCTGCGCCCCCACGACCGCTCGGTGTTCTTCGACGAGTACTGGAACATGCGGGAAAAGACGGCGGCCAAGGAGGTCGAGGGCTGGTTCGTCACCGGCGACCTGGCCCGGCAGGACGACGACGGCTACGTCTGGTTCAAATCGCGCAAGGACGACGTCATCATCACGAGCGGCTACCGCGTCGGGCCGACGGAGGTCGAGAGCGCGATTCTCGAACACCCCGACGTGGTCCAGGCCGGCGTCATCGGCGTCCCCGACGACACGCGCGGGGAAATCATCAAGGCCTACGTCGAGACGGCCGCGGACGCGCCGGCACGGGAGACGCTCCGGTCGGAAATCGAGTCCGTCGTTCGGGACCACCTCGCCGAGTACGAGTACCCCCGCGAAATCGAGTTCGCAGACGCGTTGCCACAGACGACCAGCGGGAAAATCCGGCGCACGGAACTCCAGGAGTGGCACGCCGACGCCGAGTCATCGTAATTCCCGGGAACAGACGGTTATTTGATTCCGGAATCGGCGGAATGAACGATAAGCCTAGAGATTTGTGCTCGTATCTTGGCTCTCTATCGAGGTATAGATATAAATACCTGAATTAATTGGGAATTTCATTCGGAAATTACGACTAGTGTGATATATAGAAGCAAACGCTCTGTTTGAAAACTAAAATATGGAATACGATGTCAAGTTAGCAGCAGTTCGACACTCTAGTGCAATATGAATTCGAAACACCGGTCAGTTACCTGTCGATGGCACGGTTCCCGGCACAATCCACTCCGAAACACGGCTGTTCTACTGGCACACCTACAGAGTCTCCGGCGGTGTGCCTATACGACACTGGTTGTCGGTGCAGAAAGTATGAATGGAACGGACAGCCAGGATAGCCCGGCGTTCGGACGCGGGTAATCCCGTTTGCCTCCTCCACCCCGCGACCCCACGAGCGACGGGTGTTCGATGGTCCGCTGCTCACTTCCGTGCCTGGCGGGGTGCCATCGTTTAACCACGTGGGCACACCCCTGCAGGTGCGACCACGCGGACCGCCGTCCCCGTGGGACGAGGCTTCCACGTTAGCTTACGGGGTCCACGTCCGTCAGACCGGACGCCCCCGGTGTTCGGTCCCCGCTCAAGACCACAGTGCGGGCGAGGAGGGGGGCCTAGCCCCCCGACCTAGTCCATCTGAAAGTCCGCCGCCACCCCATAAGGGCCTTTCGGATGCGCCCACAGACCGCTGGACGACGCCCCAGTGGGCAGACGGGCCTACAGCAGGTCCAGCGCCCGCGCGAACCACGTGCCACCGAGCGGGATGAGACAGCCGACGGCGACAACGCCCCAGCGGTGATGTTCCATCAGCGTTGACTCGGTCAGCCCCAACACGAGGCTCTCGGGGACGGTGACCGCCCAGAGGAGACTCAAAGCGACGATGAACACGCCCATGCCGATGCTCGCGCCCGCCGCGACGCTCGGGTCCGACCGCCCCTCGCGGCCGGCCGCCAGCACGATAATGCAGACGAGCGCGAACACGCCCGGCAACAGCGGGGACAACGCCCCCGAGTTGTAGTACGCTCCCACGGCGCTCGCGGTCTCGACGAGGCCGTACGGAACCGCGAGCGCAAGGAGATACAGAACGCAGCCGACGATACCGACAGTTGGAGCGAGCCGCAGGTCGTCCATATCGTCGCTGTGGCCGGCGGCGTCTTAACAGCGACGTTCGAGCGAAACGAGGAAATGTCGGCTCTCCGTATCCGTGACCATGGGACTGGGTTCCACCGCGAAAAAGATACAGAAGGTCGCCGACATTGCAGAGGACCTCTACAAGAAGGTCAACGAGCTGAAAACACAGCTCGAAGACCTGCGAAGCACTGTCGACGAGACGAACACCCGCGTCGACGGGATGGAGCAGGAACTGGCCGAACAGCGCGCGCTCATCGAGGCACTCGCCGAAGAACGGGGCGTCGACCCGGAGGCAGTCGTGGCCGAAGTCGCCGCTGACACTGATAAGAACACAGCTGAAGCGGCTTCAGAGTAACTCCCAGACAGCGGTACCATGAGCGCGGCGGAACCGGTTGGTTTAAACCATAACGTCATCATACCATTGTACGTAGGGCGCTTAGCTCAGCTTGGACAGAGTGCTTGGCTTCGGACCAAACCGTCGGGGGTTCAAATCCCTCAGCGCCCGTATCGGTTAGTTCCGGCGAATTTTCGGTTTTAAATCCTTCTAATCGCAGATTCTGGATTTATAATCTCGGTTCCTTTCGTTCAACAATCGAACGGTTCTGAACTGGAGCGGTATCGTCTGGTGATTCGCCTACATCTGCACCGTTCGTCTCTGAAAAAATCAATCGGCAATTGAGGGGTCACCACCGCTTGTATCGGAAACTCACGGCATTCAGGAACCGCCTCGAACGCTGTCAAGTGTTCCGTGCTGAATATATAGAAGGAGTTCAACAGTCACGTCTGGTCCGACGACCACTACCCGACGCGCCTGTGGCGTGTGAGCTGTCCCGGGTCCGGTCAAGTGGATAACGGCTCTCTTTCTCGCTTTGATCGCCGTCTCAGTGGAGCATATCAAGCAGGAAGATTGCGAGGAAGCCGACGAAGAAGAGCGTCGTCGACACCGGTGTCTCGGGAACTTTCCCGGCCTTCACCAGCAGTTCCTCGGTGACGAGGTACAGCAGGGCAGCGGAACCGAAGGCGAGGATAATCGCGATGGGGGCGCCGGTTACTCCGTCAAGTGCAAGCACGCCACCAGTTACGCCTGACGCGAGCAGCAGTCCGAAGACTGTCGGGACTGCGAGTTTCTTGACCACCCCGATATCTCGTGGGAGTGCGATGACGCCAGCAACACCGAGGAAGAGCACCTCGATGGCCAGCGCCACGGCGATGATGACGCCGGTGTCGGGATTGTCAAGGAAGGTTACCCCAATGAGGACTCCGTCAATGAGCATATCGATACTCACGGTGATGAGCAACCCCGCCGCGCCAGCAAACTGGCCGCCAATATCGCGCTTCTCGATGGTCTTACTCAGCCGGTGGATGCCCAACATCGTCGCAACCCCGATGGCGAACCCAAGCACTACGACTCGGGGTGCCCGGTCGTGAATGTTCGGGAGCAACTCAGCGGCAACGGCGGCGATCACAACTCCGGCCGCGAAGTGCTGAATGTTGCTTTCCATCTGCGGCCCCGGTGGATAGGAGATGGCGATTACGCCGCCCACCAAGGCGGCCACAACCGCGAGCGCGGTGTACGACAGCGCCTGAACCAGTACCATACGGTCCCTGCTGACCGAAGCGTCAAGAGTGTTTATCAGATACTGTTCACTGGTCCGGCAGTGGACGCGTCGCTGCTGGCTATGTGCTGTGTATTCAGCACGAGCCCACGAGAAAGTCTGGTTTCTCACATATAACGGGCATTCGACACCGTGGATTACGATGCCTCAAGCCCAACAAGGAAACCCGTCCACCAGTCGAGCGAGCGCCCTCAGCGCCCGTCGCGGATTTTCACCACCCAAACTGCCCGACAGCGTTGGCCCGAAATTCTCTATGAACGCAATGTTGTTGCTTTCCTTCGCTCGTCAAGCGGTTGGGACAGGGCTTGTGCCTTCCGGTGATTTACCTCTAGTCACACTGTACGCCGCTAAGAAACTCAATCACTCAGCGGGTATCGAACGAGTTAATCACGTCACCCGTGGAGTACGTCTCGACCAGGTTCTGTTCCTCGAAGTCGGCATCATCGCTCCAGATAGCTGCATCGTTGGCAATCGCGCACGCCAGATAGAGAACGTCGTCGGGGTCGGTGTCACCGATTGCTTCGTCTGCGTGCTTGATAGCTGGGTGGAAGTCTCCGGCAGGAACGACTTCGATGTACTGGAACAGGAGATCGACGAACTGTGCCACGCGGTCCGGTTCCATCCCGGACTTCTCCGCGATCAGTCGTTTGTAGCTATCGATCTCGTCGTGGACGAATGCCGGTGTCAAGAGGTCCGGTTCGAGTGTGACGATGAGTTCTCGCGTTTTCGAATCAGCGATGAGGGCAGAGATGACGACGTTGGCGTCGATGACCAGTTTTATTCGTCGTGTCTACGCCGATTCTTCGTCGACGCGCTTCCGTCCACGCTCGTTTATCTTGTCGGCGATCTCCTGTACGTCGGTCTCGGTGAGTTCGCTCTCACTGGTGAGTTCGTCCATCACTTCGAGCGCCTCGATCTTCTCTTCGATGGCCTGTCGTGTGACCTCGCTCCAGTTGATCTCGGGGTGTCTTTCCATGCGTTCCTTGAGGTCGTCGTCCACGTTGACAGTGATACTGGGCATACAGCAAGCTATGTGTTCACAGAATACTGTGTTTTTCGGTGAATCTTAGGACCACTGATTTTGGCCGCCTCAGGCCAAACAATGGACTTCGTTCACCAGTCGAGCGAGCGCCCTCAGCGCCCGTGGCATTTTGCTGCGAGCAGACAGTACGAACTGAAGAGTGTTGCCTGTGGAATTTGCAGCAGGGCGGAGCCGGCGTGACGGTAATCAAGTCCACGGCGCACGTAGCCGTCTGCACGCGTCCAATCGCTCGGGACCTGAAGCGCTACCGTTCGATGCCGACCACTATCAGGTCGATGTACTGGTCGAAACACCCGATACTGTAAGGGCAAGTGGCGAGCGTCTGAAAGAGTCCAGAGAGCGGACCTGGTCGTCGGGTTGCGCTGCAGTGACCTACCGTAGCTGCCAGTACAGCGACCACGATAGCTTCGCCGTCAAACACCGACGGGAGCGTCCCGTAACAGTGGTAAAGTGACTGTGTTCACCGACCCATCTACTATCCGGCTTGAGAGAACACGGAAGGAGCGCCTGTGCCGATACATTATTACTAACACAAGATTCTATTATCACAGGAATTATTAGAAATAGCTGTATATTTAATAACACAGATGGTATCTATCACGCGGCGACGACTACTGCAGACGGCTGGCGCTAGTGCAGCCGCGACGACGGTAACCGGCTGTCTCGGCCAGGGTGCGGCCTCGCTTGATTCCGTGACTGTAGGGTACGTCCCGATCTACCCCAACATGCAACACTACGTAATGGAACGGGAGGGCTACTACGACGCTGTCCCGGCAGAGGTCACTGTCGAGCGTTTTAGCTCGGGCCCCAGTGTCGTCACAGCGTTTGCCAGTGGGGACGTCGATGTCGCGTTCTTTGGCGTCACTCCGGCGATGGTACTCGCCGACAGAGGCACGCACGCAGGTGTTCTCGCTGCGAATTCACGAAACGGGTTCAAGATTATGGGGACAAGCAAGCTCGTCGACCTGTACGAGCAAGAGGCCGACGCCGTTTTCGACCGCTTCGAGCGTGAGAACGGACGAAAAATCCGGTTCGGTGTCCCACCGGATGGGAGCGTTCCCGACATTGTGCTCCGGTACTGGATTCAAGAGGCTCTCGACGCCGGGGAAATTGACACCGTCATCGACAAGTCGAAGGTTCCACCGGCGAAAGCGGTCCAGACAATTCAGTCGGGCGATATCGATGCGACCGTCATTCAGGAGCCGTTCGCGACGATAATCGGCCGTGAAGACGGCTACGGCGAACTCGAATGGTCGGGGACTGTCCTGGAGAACCATCCAGTGACGGTGCTCTACGCGACTCAGCAGGTCATCGACGCGAGCGATATCGCACGGTCACTGGTCGAACAGCACACCGTAGCGACCGCATTCACAGCGAGCGCACCGGACGTGGCCGCGGGCCACGCCGCGTCGGTCATCGGCTCGGGTGTAAGCGAGGAACTCGCTCAGGCGGCCTTCGAGTCACAGGCGTCCGATTTCATCTCGGACCCGCATGCTGTCACCGAGCAGACCGCGACGATGGGCGAGTTCGTTGCGAGCGTCGGAAACATCGACGAACCGGTGCCGAGTGAGGAACTGTTCGCCTTCGGCCCCTACGACGCCATCGAGTCATGAGCGCGCCCACCGACACCGGTCCCGAGACGCTGCTGGACGGAGGCGTCGAGAGAGAAGCACGGCGATATCTCCGTGGCCTCGGGGGCCTGGCGAGTTTCCTGCTTATCTGGTGGGTCGGAGCGCTGACGACGCAGCCGTCGTATCTGGTTCCGGGACCCGTCGACTCCGCACGCGCCTTCGTCCAGCTGTTCGCAACCTCGACACGAATCGTCGCCCCGCTCGCCGGACTGGAACTCGTCTTGCCGACGGGACTTGCACATCTCACACAGACCCTGTTTCATTACATCCCGGGCCTACTGCTGGGTGCCGCCTGTGGCAGTAGCCTCGGACTGGCGATGGGCTGGCACGACGTGCTAGACGACTGGCTGCGGCCACTCGTCCGGGTGCTGCGGCCGATTCCGCCGCTGGCGTGGGTCGTTTTCGCCATCGTCTGGTTCGGTATCCATCACACGGGAGCGGCCTTCATCGTCTTCGTCGGCGCGTTCTGGATTAACTTCTATGCCGCCTACGGCGGCGTCGAGGGCGTTTCGAGCGAACTCACCGACGCCGCATCGACGCTGGGAGTCAAACGGGACCTGTCGATGCTGAAGCTGGTCGCGCTCCCGAGTGCCGCCCCGCAGCTGCTGACGGGCTTCCGTACCAGCATCGGACGCTGCTGGATGATTGTCGTCGGGGCCGAACTGTTCGGTGCGCCCGGTGTCGGCTACGAGATCATCAACGCCGCGAACAACCTCGCGATGGAGACCAGCGTCGCGTACATGTTCCTCATCAGCCTCGCCTTCCTTACGATGGACGTTGGCTTCCGGCTATTCGAACGGAGGGCTCTCGCATGGCGCTGAGTGAACGGTCGTCGGACCCGGCCAAAGCGGGTCGGAAAATCGTCGTCGACGGTGTCAGTAAGGCCTACGACTCCGTACAGGCACTCTCGGGTGTCTCACTCTCCGTTCGGGAAGGCGAGTTCTGCTGTATCGTCGGTCCGTCGGGCTGTGGCAAGACGACGTTGTTGCGAACGATAGCGGGCCTCGAGGACACCGACAGCGGCTCGATTCTGGTCGACGACGACCGGGTCACGGAGCCGGGGCTTGACCGCGGGATGGTTTTTCAAGAGTACGCGCTATTCCCGTGGCTGACGGTCCGGGGGAATATCCGTTTTGGTCTCGACCGGCCCGCGTGTGACTGTCCCGATTGTGAAGGGCGGATACGGGAACTGGTCGACCTCGTCGGTCTGTCAGGGTTTGAGGATGCGTATCCCAAAGAGCTCTCGGGTGGGATGAAACAGCGCGTCGGCATCGCCCGTGCGCTCGCTGTCGATCCGGAGATACTGTTGCTGGACGAGCCTTTCGGCAGCGTAGATGCCAGAACACGCGACCGACTCCACGACGAACTGCTCGATATCTGGGCCGAAACCCGCCAGACGGTCGTCTTCGTCACTCACGATATCGACGAGGCCGTGAAACTAGCTGACAGGGTCGTTGTATTGGACGACGACCCCGGCACTGTCCAGTCGACAGTCACCGTCGACATAGACCGTCCCCGAGAGCGAACGTCCCACCGGTTCGTTGAGTACGTCGCACGCATCCGAGCGGAACTCGGTCAGACACCTGGTGCTAGCCAAAGCAGTCGATAAGACAGCTCTTCCTGCCTCGAAAGATGGCCCATGTAGCAGGGCCGCCACACTATCGCTCTACGTCGCAGTGAACACGCCGTCCTATGAGATAGTGTCACAACGGCCCGTTCGCAGTAGATCGACTGAAGAGCACGGCCTGGCTGTCAGCGAGCGTTACCGGTTCGCCCGGGTCCTTGACTGCCAGCCCTGGGGAGGCGAGCGCGACATCCCACCCGTTTTCGTCGACATCGACGAGATGACTGGGAGTGACGGTTTCGGCAACGCCTTCCATGGTCCCCACGAACAGGAGTTCTTCGCCGGTCTCCGAATCGGTGCGGTAGCCGTAGTACAGTACTGTCCCGTCAGTCGGATAGACGTAGTCGAGTACATCTTCGCCCGTAAGGTCTGTCGTCACCCAGTCGTGCTCGTGGCGGAACCGTCTGACTTCGAGGTCGAACGCGGTTCGGTCGTCGTCCTGTGTGTCGGTCCAGTGTGAGAGCGTGGCGAAGTGAGCGATGTCCCGCATCCAGTCGAGACCCAGTTGTTCCAGGTCCTCGACGGAGAGGTCGTCGCCGACGGGTGTCCCGACCACAGAAAGTAGCGCTGCCATTTCCGCCTTGTCGTAGTCGGTCATGCTGACCGTGTCGCTGAGACACGTCAGGAACGCGCTCAGTTCCGCGCGGCTTTCGAATCCCCACTCCTTGAGACGGGTGAAAAACCGGTCGTCTTCGAAGTCGCGGTCCCGTATCTGCCATTCGGGGAAGTTCTTCTCCTCGGCGAGGACTTTCAGGTTCCAGACGGCGTCCGTGTCGCGGACGAAGCCCCACGGGGCTCGCATGTTGGCGTGCGTGAAATCCATCGGACAGCCGGGCATGAAGCCGTGAAACAGGATCGTCGTGGCGGGATTGTTGTAGGCCCGTTCGAGTTGCTCCTGCCGGCTGTCGCCGAGATATCGGTTTATCTGTGGCTGGCTGAACGGCGGGTCCGGTTCGAGCTGTGTCCCGCGGCGGATCGTGTCGTGGTTCGCGACCCCGGAGATCCAGTTCTCGCCCGTGTCCGCGACCTCGCGGACGCGCCACCACTTCGTCGCCCAGAACGTCTGCAATGCCGGCGTATTGTGGGCGAACGTGACCGGCCCCCACTGGTAGGCGTGGGGGTGTTCCTCGATGAGCGTCCGGTACGTCGACGCGAGTTCCCAGTCCGAGCGCGGCCACGGGCGGCCGTCCTCGTAGATCATCCACGGACGGTACTCGACACCGGCCACCTCCTGTGTCACCCGGTCCATCTCGGCGAGGTACTCGTCGTCGTGGTACTCCTCCTCGGCCTCGGGGTCCCAGTTCGTGAAGTCCTGTGCGCCGTCGACGCGGATCCCGTCCGCCCCGAAGTCCATCTTGCGGCGCTGGAGTTCGAGCAGGCCCGCACGGACGACCGGCTGGGTGTAATCAAGCTCCTGCCCGTACATCCCCGGTCCGGCGAACCACTCGTCGTTGAGCAGTGGGAGCGCGCCGTTGTCGGCGTGGCCCAGCGCGATGTCGAAGACGACCTTGACCGGGTCCGGCATCGTGTGCAAGGTCGCGATGAGGTCGACGAGTTCGTCCGGCCGACGGCTCTCTAAGATGGCCGGGTTGACCGTTCCGAACCCGGAGATGACAATGTCGTACCCCCAGTTTATCATGTCGGGGCGCCTGACTGTCGCCGTGAGCTGCCCCTCGCTCTCGGCCTCGGGGAGCCAGTAGCCCAGTTCGTCTTCGTTCTGTGTGATGGGGGCGAGCGGCATTAGCTGGACGGCGTCGTACCCGGTGAAGTTGCGTTCAGCCGGCGTCAGCGCCTCGCCGTCGCGCTGTTTCTGACCGATTCGGTCGAAGACATCGGTGAGGCCAGCGAGCGTGCCCGACTCGGTTGCGGTCCCCGGGTGGACTTCGAGCATGCTCGTCGCAGGCTCGAATCGGGGCAATCCGTCGTCCTCGTGGGCGTGCGGGGCGGCACCGTCCTCTGCGAGCGCTTGGAAGTACGCACGGTCGTCTCGGCGCTCATCGAGGCGGTCCATGTCGTACAGCTCCGGCGGGCCGTAGGCACCGAAGGGCAGTGAGTCCGCAAACGGATCCGTGATGGTCTCCCGGCTGCCGTCCTGCTCGTAGCTGAGGCGGTAGAGCGTCCCGAGCTGGTCGCGAGTCCCCGGCCGTGGTCCGTCAACCGCCGCCCACGTAAACTCCCCTTCCCGGCGCGTCTCCACGAGCTGTCTGTCGAAGGCGACGGTCTGCTCAGCGGCGGCCAGGTCGACCGGCTCTGTCGCCGTCAACAGTTCGAGTTCCACAGATTCGGCCGGCACCGCACCGACGAGTTCCGGCGTCCAGAACCCGAACTCCGCGTGGCTGTCTCGCCAGTGTGCACCGAGCCGGGACGTGATTTGCGTCGCCGCGTCGAACCGACTCTCGTGCTCGTCGAGTCGGTCACGCTGCCAGGTACACAGCGCGTCGGTCGCATCGGGTCGGAAACTGGAACGCGCCATCAGACGTCATCCCATTGCCTGTCCGATTCGTTCATAGCACGTATGTCTCTCACACACAATATGAGCGTTTCCCTCACATCACTACCTGTGCCCCACCCGCACAGCCGAGAGCGTTGCCTCTGGTCAGCCCGTTCACGCAGGCGAAAATTACAGTATCGAGCCGACCACCAGCTGCCGGGACAGCAGTCACGTGCCGCGGTCGCCCACAAAAAAGCCGCCGCCCTGCCCTCAGTCGTCGGCCGGTTCCACGACGCTGTCGAGTCCGGTCATCTCCAGCCCGCCGCCGATGGTCCGGTTCGGATACGGCATATTGATGTCCTCGGCATCGAACCGCTGCTTGACTGACTTGACGTACTCGGCGCGGGTCTTGACGAAGTCGGACCGACTGGGGTTTTCGATCCAGATACGGGACTGGAGTCCGACAGAGGAATCACCGAGTTCAACGAGGCGAACGGAGGGCTCGGGGTCGTCCATAATCCCCGGGTGTGCCCTGGCCTCGTCGAGAATGATTTCAGTCGCTTCGTCGATGTCGTCGTCGTAGTCGATGCCGAACACGAACTTCAATCGGAGCTGGTCCTTTGCGACAGGGTTTTTGATGACGCCGTCGGTCAGATTCGAGTTCGGCACGGTAAGCAGTTCGTTGTCGAAGGTCCGGACGCGAGTCACACGGAGGCTAATGTCCTCAACGACGCCTGAGTTACCGTCCCACTCGATCCAGTCACCGATGCGGAACGGCTTGTCGGTGTAGATGAACACGCCGGCAACGAAGTTCTTGATGACATCCTGCATCGCGAAGCCGATGGCCAGCGTCGCTGCCGCGGCGATGGTCGCCAGCGACTGCAGGAAGTTCCCGTACTCGGCCATCCCGAAGGCGACGGAGATGGCGACGAACACGATACCGATGCTGACGACCTTCTTCAGCGGCCGCCGAGCGTGCGTATCGAGGTCGCGGGACTTGAGCGAGCGGTCGACGATAGGCAGGACGATTGCCTTCCCCAGAACGTAGACGAGGGCGAAGACAACGACGAAGACCACTGCCGAAGCGATAGAGCCGGCCGCTGGCACACCGAGCCCGTTGAGTAGGTCGGCGAGTGGCTGGACCTGCATCATTTCTCAAACACAGCAGTGTGTCCCCGAACCTGAATCACGGTGGCGTTGACCAGCTCAGCAAGGTCGTCGGCGAGTTCCTCGGTCGTCGTGCCGCCGCGGGACGAGCGGAGGAACTTGACTTTCACCAGGTCGGTGTTCTCCAGCTGGTCATCGAGTTCGTCCGCTACTGATTCGATGCCGTGTTTGCCGACGCGGAGTGTCGCGTCGAGGTCGTGTATCCGAGACTGTCGAGAAGAGTCACTCATGTACACGGTTTAGCGCGGACAGCCCCTTAAAACCAGTAGTCGTAAAGAATCCTCAGTCGTACGGGTAGCGGGACTGTGACCCACAGTCGCAGGTGATGACGACGTGGCCGGACTGGGTTCGCGAGCGGGCGTTGTGGCCGTGCAAGAGATACGTGTCGCAGGCGTCACATGTCGACCGCTCGAACGACCGCGGCAGCCGCAGACGGTGACGCTCCGCGACGCGTCGCGCGCGCCGGACGTACGACCGAGCACGGTCTTCGTTGCCAGCCTGGACGGCCTCGCGAGCGAGCGACTGGAGGCGCTCGATACGCTCGCGGGCGATGGTCGCCTCGTCCGTCATTGGCGGTACTGGGTCGGCGGCGGGAAAATGCCTTCCGAACGAGCTGGCAACTGCGATCTATTACAACCCCTCACAGGGAAAGTCGATAGGATTTTCGGCCCCGGTGGAGTTGCCCGAGACGTGCGCGTCCTGAACTATCTCGAACTAGCCGACCGCCTCGACCGGTCGGGCATCGGAACTGCCGTGGACCACCAGCGGGCGGCGCTGTCCGAGACCGACATCGAGGTGGAGACGACGCCCTGGCAGGAGGGCCATCCGGCGTGGGCACTGGGTGGCAATATCGCCTTCAACGATCCGGTGTTCCGAGCGTTTGACATCGCTCACTGCAACATGATCGGACCGGGGTCCGTCGCTGTGGCACAACACGCGGCGCAGGCAGACATCCCGCTCGTCCTGCACGCCCACGTCACCCGCGAGGATTTCCGGGATAGCTTCCGCGGGTCGAACCTGGTCGCGCCGGCACTGGGTCGGTACCTCCGGTGGTTCTACTCGCAGGCCGACCTCGTGCTCTGTCCCTCCGAGTACACGAAGGACATCCTCGAGTCGTACCCGGTCGATGCGCCGATACGGCCGATGACAAACGGCGTCGACATCGACGCGCTGGCAGGCTACGAGGATATGCGCGAGGACTACCGCGGGCGCTACGACCTCGACGGGATGGTCGTCTTCGCCGTCGGCAACGTCTTCGAGCGCAAGGGGCTGACGACGTTCTGTGAACTCGCACAGGCAACGGAGCACGACTTCGCGTGGTTCGGCCCATACGACGCCGGGCCACAGGCCTCGAAGACCGTCTCGCAGTGGGTGAACGACCCGCCAGAGAACGTCACGTTCACCGGCTGGGTCGAGGACATCCGCGGCGCGTTCGGGGCCGGCGACGTGTACCTGTTCCCGACGAAGGCAGAGAATCAGGGTATCGCCGTGCTGGAGGCGATGGCCTGCGGGAAGGCGGTCGTCCTTTCCGATATTCCGGTGTTCCGAGAGTACTACGAGGACGGCCACGACTGTCTCATCTGTTCTGACAAAACGGAGTTCCGCGAGGCACTGGAGCGTCTCGCCGAGAACCCGGACCTGCGGGACCGACTCGGAGAGAACGCTAAAGAGACGGCCAGAGAACACAGCTTAGACCGGGTCGGTCGTCGGCTGATCGAGACGTACGAAAAACTGGTCTGATCGCCGCCCCAGCGGATTGTTATGCTGAGCGGGGGTCCGTTGCGACAGCTACCGACGGTGAGCGACGCCAGACGACTGCGACCAGTGCTGCGCCGACAAACACCAGCGCACCGGCGACTGAGAACGCGAGCAGAAAGCCGTAGCCGCCAAGCCAGCCGCCGAGTATCGACCCGACGCCGCTCGCCAGCCCAGAGACGGCGGTGTAGATGCCGAGCGCCTCGCCGCGAATCGCCGCCGGCGCGAGTTGGGTGACGACGCTGGCCGCGGTGACGGCGATGACAGCCCAGGCGACGCCGATGAGGGCGAACACGACGCCGGTGACCGCTGTGCCGACGAGCGCCGCCGAGAAGAGCAGTCCCACGACGGCGACGGCCGGGTGAAGCGCCGCGCGGGCGAGCAGGCTGCCGACCTGAAGCCCGCTCGGGTCGTACCGCTCGGCGAGTTTGCCGGCGCGGTCGTACCACAGCGCCGACCCGACGCTGGAGACGAGATACAGCGCAAAGACCAGACCGGAGTTGTAGCCGAGCGTCCGCGAGAGATACAGCGGCAACGGTCCCCAGAACACGCCGAACCCGACGAAGAAGGCGACGACGCCTCCGAAGTAGACCGTCAGCGCCGGAGTGAACCGGGCCACGACGTCCCGTGGATGTATCGACCGCGTGAGCCAGTACAGCCGGCCCGGGCCGACCGGGAACGTCGCGCTCCTGACCGGGAGCCGGCGCGACCGGGCGATGGCCCGCGAGAGCCGGCTGGCTCGTGGGCTGGCGAGTTCGTCGGGGTCGGCCGGTAGCCACTTCGCCGCGAGCGCCATCGACAGAGAAACGGCGGCCGCACACAGCCACAGCAGCGACTGCTGGGCGGGAACCTCACCGAGCGGTCCCGAGAGCAGCGTCGTCCACACGAGGCCGAGGACGAGGCCGCCGGCCCACCCCCAGCCCTGGTAGCGGTTCAGGACAGCGAACCGCGCGGGCCAGTCCCGCTCGACGGTTCCGACGGTGACGAGCAGGGTCAGCACCGGCGCGACCGCGCCCGCCGCGAACCACAGCAGGCCGTTGCCGACGATGACTAGCCACGGCCGCTCCGTCAGCGAGACGAGCACCAGGGCGATGACCGCCAGTCCCAGCGCGACCAGGACGAGCGAACGGCGCTTCCCCGTTTTGTCGGCGACGCGCCCGAAGACGAGCGCGCCGGGCGCGCCCGCCGCGGCGGCCACCCCGGCGAGGACGCCCAGCATGAACGTTTCGCCGCCGATGGCGACAAAATACAGCGGCACGAGCAGCGAACCCGCGCCCAGTGCCACCGATGCGAGCGCCCAGGCGTACAGCCAGCCGTCCCGGTCCATTACCCACACTCCACCACGGTCCCGGAAAAGCGCTCTGGCGCTTGGTGGCGGGTGACAATCACCTGATTAGTGGCTTGCCAATGGCAACGGTTTAAGCCCTGGTCCTGCTACGCCGCGGCGATGGCACTGCCGCACGTCGCGACGTTTACCGACACGTATCTCCCGACCGTCAATGGGGTGACCTACACGGTGCAGACGTGGCGGGACCGCTGGCGCGACCGCGGCGGTCGCATGGGCGTGGTCTATCCGAAAAGCGACCACGACCCCGCCGACAACGAGTACCCGGTCCGGAGCCTCCCGTTCCCGTTCTACGAGGGCTTTCGCCTCGGGATGCCACAGATACCGAACGGCGTCCGGGACGCCGAACTGGTCCACGCCCACACGCCGTTCAGCCTCGGGATGGCTGGCCAGCGACTCGCGGGGAAGCTTGACATCCCGTTCGTCGCGTCGTATCACACGCCCACGAGCGAGTACGCCGAGTACGTCTCCTTCAACGGCGCTGTCGAGTCAGCGGTCCGCTCCAGCGCCGAGAGCTACGAACGCTGGTTCCTTGGCCGTGCCGACACCGTTATCGCGCCAAGCGAGCGCGCAGCGACCCATCTCCGGGAGTCTATTGGCCTCGATACAACGGTGTCCGTCGTCCCGAACGGCGTCGACACGACCGTGTTCGAACCGGTCGACACGACCGACTTCCGGGACCGCTACGACCTCCCCGACGGCCCCATCGTCGGCTACACCGGCCGCCACGGCTACGAGAAATGTCTAGCTGACATCATCACCGCCTGCGAGGGGCTGGACGTGACTGTCGTGCTCGGCGGCGACGGCCCGGCCCGTGAAACCCTCGAAGCGACGGCCGAACACAGCGATGTCGACGTGCGGTTTCTCGGCTTTCTGGACCGGGCGGAGCTTCCCGAGCTGTACTCGACACTTGACGTGTTCGCGTTCCCCAGCCCCGTCGAAACGCAGGGGCTGGTCGCGCTGGAGGCCAACTGCTGTGGGACGCCCGTCGCGGGCGTCGACGCCGGCGCACTCAGCGACACCATCGAAGACGGTGAAACCGGCTACTCATACGACGAAGGCGACATCGACGGTTTTCGCCGGGCTATCGAGCGCGTCCTCGATGACCAGATACAGCTTCGAGAGCGCTGTCTTGCCCGGCGGGACGTAATCAGCGTCGAGCACGCCATCGACAAACTGGCCGACGTGTACGCTAGCGTGCTGTAACCGTCATCCGAACAGCGCCGGACTCCGCAGCTCAGGCCCGCGAGTGTGACCAACCGATACCGAACGCGAGCCCGTTGAGTGTCCCGAGCAGTATCCCGAGGTAGAAATCCCCCAGTGAGACGGCCAGTATCAGGCCAGCCCCGATTCCCAGTGCCAGCCCCTTCAGGACTGTCGGCCAGTGGAGCCAGCTGAGTCGCCCTTCGGCGTCGTCGCTCATACGCTCTTTCGGGCCGCCGGCGAGTAAACTGTACCCATTCGTCACGGGCGCTCGTGCTGGTCACGGGCGGACTGTCGCTCTGCCAGCGCAGCGATGCGGCGTTCGACGTCCGGATGCGACCCGGGCAGCAGCCGTTCGGAGACGCTCCGCCAGCGGTGGGCGAGCCGTTCGGCCCGTCCCTCCGGCGGGTCGGGCGTCCCGTCTGCAATCGCGTACGGCACCACACACAGTTCCCGCACACCGGTCTCAGCAGTTCGGATGTCCGTGGCCGGGCGCTGGTCCGCTGTCAGCGTCTCCAGAGCACTGGCGAGCGCCGCCGGGGAGCCACAGATGGCGACGCCGCCTGCGTCCGCCGCGTACTCCCGGACTCTGGACAACAGCCGGTAACAGGTCGTGCTGGCGAGATACAGCGCCGCGGTAAACGGTACTGCGGCGAGCGCGAACGCGACCAGCGGGAGGTGAAAATAGGCAGCGCCGACGGCGTTTCTGCTTATCTCTCCGTCGAGGAACCGGTGAGTGAACACCGACGTTTCGAGCGTGGTCCGAAGCCTCCGGGTGGCGCGTGCGCTCACAATCGGCAGGAACGCCGCCGCTGTCATCACGAACGAGTCGCCGTTTTTCAGATGCGCGAGTTCGTGAGCGAGGACGGCGTCCAGCTCGTCGTCGGCAAGCTGGTTGATGAGCGCCGTCGTCACGAACAGCGTCCGCTCGCCGGGCCGGCTCGCGGCGTAGCTGTTCGGCGTCGCCGAGTCGATGACGCGCACTTCGGGCGTTGCCATATCCACCGTCTGGGCCAGCCGTGCGACCCGCTTGCGGAGCTGTGTCGCAGTCCGCTTGCGTTTGATCGCGGTGAAGCGCTCTCTGGTGGTTTCCGGCTCGGGTGCCTCGGGCAGGTCCGGGCCGCCGGCGGCCTCCCGTAGCGTGACCCGGTAGCCAAAGCAGCACTGGAGGGCCAACACGAGCGGTGTCCCGGCGAGCACCACGGGTCCGAGCGGGACCAGATGAAACCCCCGGGTCCAGACTGACGCGCCGACCGGGAGGCCAAGCGCCGGGAGCAAGCCGTACGCGACGTGTGCCAGGACGTACGCCGTGACCACGGCGAGGGCGTCGAAGGCGACCAGCCCGAGCAGGAGGGCACCCAGCCGTAGCCGGCGTGTACTGTGGGTGGGGGGCACTCTCGTGTCTATTTCACCAGCCTGTTCAAAAAGCGTGACGGGGCGCAAACCCGTCGACCGCGACGCGGGCGAAAAATCACTCGTTCGCTCCGCTCACTCGTGTCCCTACGCTAGCGCGCTGCCGGCGCGGATTATTTCTCGCTCGCCAACCACCTTTTTGTTCCTCGGGTGTCCTCACTCACTGTGTTCGCTGCGAGCACCACTCGTCGAAAAACGTAGGCGAAAAATCGCTCGTTCGCTCCGCTCACTCGCGTCCCTACGCCAGCGCGCTGCCGGCGCGGATTATCTCGCGTTCGCCGAAGGCCGGTCCGACCAGTTGCAGGCCCACGGGGAGCCCGTCGTCGGTCTCGCCGGCCGGCACGGAGATAGCCGGGAGGTTCGCCAGGTTCACTGGGGTCGTGTTGGCGTCGGCCAGGTACATCGTGAGCGGGTCGTCAAGGCTTTCGCCGCGTTTCATCGGCGGGACGGGCATCGTTGGTGACGCCAACACGTCGGCGTCATCCAGCGCCTCGTCGAAGTCCTGTTTGACCCACGCCCGGGCGTCCTGTGCCTTCTTGTAGTACTTGTCGTGGTAGCCCGCCGAAAGGGCGTACGTTCCGAGGAGAACCCGGCGCTTGACCTCCTCGCCGAAGCCCTCCTCGCGGGCGTTGGCGAAGGAATCGTTCCAGTTGCCGTCGTAGCCGCCCGACTGTCCGTAGCGGACGCCGTCGAACCGCGCGAGGTTCGAGGACGCCTCGGACATGGCGATGACGTAGTACGCCTCGACGGCGTGTTCGACCGAGGGCAGGTCAACCTCGTGGTAGCTCGCGCCCTGTGCTTCGAGGTCGTCCAACGCCGTCCAGAACGTCTCGACAACCTCTTGGTCAGCCCCGTTGAGCAGCTCTGTCGGAACACCGATAGAGAGTCCGTCGACGTCACCGTCGGCAGCCGCCGCGTAGGAACCGTCGGCCTCGGGTGCTTCCTGTGTCGTTGCATCGTGTTCGTCCGGGCCGGCGATAACGTCCAGCAGTTCTGCAGCGTCCTCGACGGTCGGCGCGATGGGGCCTATCTGTTCGAGGCTGTTCGCGTAGGCCACGAGGCCGTACCGGGAGACCAGTCCGTAGGTCGGTTTGATGCCGACGACGCCACAGAACGCAGCCGGACAGCGGATGGAACCGCCGGTGTCGCTCCCCAGCGCGAGGTCAGCATCGCCGGCCGCGACAACGGCGGCCGAGCCACCGGAGGAACCGCCGGGGACGCGGCCCTCGGCGACGGGGTTCTCGACGGGGCCGAACGCCGACGTTTCGGTGGTCGTTCCCATCCCGAACTCGTCCATGTTGGTCTTGCCGGGGATGGTCGCACCGGCGTCTTTCAGCCGCTGGACGACCGTCGCGTCGTAGGGCGGGACGTAGTCGGAAAGCATCGCCGAGCCACAGGTCGTCCGGACGCCTTCGGTTGAGATGTTGTCCTTGACTGCGACGGTCGTGTCCGCCAGCGGGCCGTCCTCGGCCCCCTCGATTGTCTCGTCGGTGACGTAGCCGTTGTACGCCGTCATCTACGACACCTTCGGTCCTTTGAACTGTCCTTCCTCGGTGTCGCTGGCGTTCTGGAGTGCGTCCTCCTGTGAGAGACTTTCACGTATCTCGTCGGGGCGCATCACGTTCGAGAGGTCTGCCTCCCGTTCTGTCTCGGGCACATCGTCGAGCGCTTCGAACGCGTCGAGGATGTCACCGAACTGCTCGGTGAACCGCTCGATCTCGTCGTCTGCGAGGTCAACACGGGCGAGGTCGGCGACGTGCCGGACCTCCTCGGGATCGACGGCGGGGTCGCTCATGTCGGGCCGGAGTGCTGGATACGCGGTAAGCGTTTCGAAACACCGGGCAGAAATATAAATAAGTTAACAATTGTGGGGGTAATACACACGATTTGCCAACTCTTGTTTTCCGTTCCGAAAATTGGACTTCTGAAACAGACAAAAGTTTTAAGTCGCCGTAGATACAACAATAGGATACAACACGTTTTTCGGGTACGATACCCGGTTGTCCCACCCCCAACAAATGACCGATACCAGCATCCGCCGATACTCGAACGAGCGCGAAACGGAGACAGAGCAGACGGAGGAAGAGGAGTCGGAATCACTCGTCTGTCCGGAGTGTAGCGGTGCGCTACTCTCCGACAGCGAGCGCGGTGAGACGGTGTGCGAAGACTGTGGGCTGGTGGTCGAGGAGGACGAGATTGACCCCGGTCCCGAATGGCGCGCGTTCGATTCGAAGGAGAAAGACGAGAAATCCCGCGTTGGTGCGCCGACGACGAATATGATGCACGACAAGGGCCTGTCGACCAACATCGGCTGGCAAGACAAGGACGCCTACGGCAACTCCCTGTCCTCACGCCAGCGTGAGAAGATGCAGCGCCTGCGCACATGGAACGAGCGGTTCCGGACACGGGACTCCAAAGAGCGCAACCTCAAGCAGGCGCTTGGCGAAATCGACCGTATGGCCTCCGCGCTGGGCCTGCCCGAGAACGTCCGCGAGACCGCGAGCGTCATCTATCGGCGCGCCCTCGACGAGGACCTGCTCCCCGGCCGCTCCATCGAGGGCGTCTCGACAGCGTCGCTGTACGCCGCCGCGCGACAGGCCGGCACACCGCGGTCGCTCGACGAAATCGCCGGCGTCTCCCGCGTCGAGAAGGATGAAATCGCTCGCACCTACCGCTACGTCGTCCGCGAGCTGAGCCTCGAAATCCAGCCCGCCGACCCCGAAAGCTACGTCCCGCGGTTCGCGTCGGACCTCGACCTCTCCGAGGAGGTCGAACGGCGCGCCCGCCAGCTGCTCCAGAACGCCAAGCAAGAGGGCGTCCACTCCGGGAAGTCGCCGGTCGGCCTCGCCGCCGCCGCCGTCTACGCCGCCTCGCTGCTCACCAACGAGAAGGTGACCCAGAGCCAGGTCAGCGAAGTCGCCAACATCTCCGAGGTTACCATCCGCAACCGCTACCACGAACTGCTGGAAGCGGAAGACAACATCCACCCCTGACCGGTATCGTAACCTAAACCTCTGACTGTGCCGTTCCGTCGGTATGGAGACGACCCGCCATTTTGTCGCAACCGTCTACGTTGTCAGCGACAGCCGCGT
This sequence comes from Haloarcula sp. Atlit-47R, assembly GCF_003665985.1. Classification (NCBI taxonomy): domain Archaea; kingdom Methanobacteriati; phylum Methanobacteriota; class Halobacteria; order Halobacteriales; family Haloarculaceae; genus Haloarcula; species Haloarcula sp. Atlit-47R. Next base: position 52,253 of record NZ_QPLQ01000001.1, read on the forward strand.
CGCGTTGCACGAACACAGCAAGCTTGACATGTGGCTGCCAGCCGGCGGCCACATCGACCGCGACGAACTGCCCCACGAAGCCGCGCTCCGCGAAACGCGCGAGGAACTGGGTCTTGATGTCGACCTCATCGCACCCCAGCAGGATATCGAGAGCGAGACGGTCCAGTCGATACCTCAGCCACAGCACTTCCTGCTCGAAGACATCAACGTCACCGCTGAGGGGGAGGTGGGCCACCAGCACATCGACTTCATCTTCTACGGCCGGGCGGACAGCCGCGACATCACACCGGGGCCGGGCGAACAGCCGGCCGAGGACTGGGAGTGGTTCTCCGTGGCTGACTTACGTGACCGGAGCGGGGAACTCCCGGCAGATGTCGTCGAGGTCGGCCAGCGAGCAATCGAGTCGGTTCACGAGCCGTAGCCGCAGCTCACTCGATGAGCGCTTCAATGTACTTCGTGACGTGATTGTCCATCCGGCGCTTGTAGCCGGCCTGCCGGGCGAGGCGGTCGAGTTCGCGGGCCGCCAAGGAGCCGTACTGGGCGGCCTTCTTGTCCCGGTCCGCAATCTCGTCCGGGAGCGACTCCCGGGCGGCCGCCCGGAGCGCGACTTTCCGCGTCTCACCGTCGACCAGCAGGTCGCCGTCCAGTCGCAGGGCGGCCGCGACGACGCGGTCGTGCAACAGCGGCGTCACCGGTTCGACGCCCGCGGCCCGCAACGCGAGCACGTCCCGCTCTAGCTGGTCGGGGAGCGTGGCGACGACCTCGCGCTGTGCGCCCCTGACCGTGTCAGCGTCGACCCGGGGGTCCTCGGGGGCCTTGGCGACCTTCGCGTAGCCGCCGAACAGTTCGTCGGCTCCCTGCCCGAGCGCCAGCCGGTCGAAGCCGTCCGCCGCGACCCGTTCGGCGGCCAGGTACAGCGGGAGCGCTATCTGTACGTCCATGGCGTTGACCCGCCCCGTCGCGCGCGCGACCTCGGGCACGGTCCGCTCGATGGCGTCGTGAGTGAGGTCCACGACGCGCACGTCGGTCCCCAGCAAGTCCGCGGCCGACCGCGCCGCCTCGACGTCGTGGCTGTCCGGGAACCCAGCGACGTACAGCGGCGCGTCGAGCCGCGCCGCGAGCAACGCCGAGTCCACGCCGCCGGAGAAGGCAATTGCCAGCCCGTCGGTGTCGACGGCGTCGACGCTGGTCTCGACGGCCGCTTGGACCGCCTCGACCGCCGTCTCTCGGTCCGGAAACGGGTCGGGCGACGGCAGCGTGAAGCGGCGTCTGGTCCCGTCGCCGTCGCGGACGTGGCCTGCGGGGAACGACCGCGGGTCTTCCAGCGCCGCCGGGTCGTGACCCCACTGGTCGTGGCCGAGTCGCCCCTCTTCGGCAACGTCTCGCTCCACGAACAGCGGGTAACGCCCGAGCACGTCCCGGACGAGCGTCCCGTCCACGTCGCCCGCGAACCCGCCGGTCCCTGGGAGCGGGTCGCCGCTGTCGAGCGCGTCGGCGACGGCGGCCGCGTCGGCTCCCTGCATCACTGTAGGAGCTCCGCGATACCGTTCTTGACGCGTCGCTTCGCCCCGCCAGCCGCCTGCCGGAAGCTGATGCGCCACGGCGTCCGCTTCCCCTCGACAGTCGTCTTACCCTCGCGGATCGCGTCTAGAATCGCCTCGACGGTTCGTTCGTCCGTGCCGACGTTGGTGACCGCCTGCCCAACCATCTCCGCGATGTGGGCGTCACTGCCAGCGGTCATCGGCAGCCCCTTTCGTCGCGCGAACCGCTCGGCCTGCCGGTTCGACCGCCCGGTCAGCAGCCGCGAGTTGTACACTTCGATGGCGTCGGCCGTCGCGAGTTCGGCCTTCGAGATGTGTTCTAAGACGCCGTGGCGGGACTCCTGAAACGGATGCGGGACGACCGCGAGCCCGCCCTGCTCGCGGATGCGGTCAAGCGTCTCGTCGAAGGGGAGGTGGGGCGGAATCGCCTCCTGTATCCCCAGCGCGAGGACGTGTCCGGCGGCACACGTGACCTCCATGCCGGGAATCCCGACGAGGCCGTACTCCGGGGCGAGTTCGGCCGCCCGGAGGCTGGCGTCGATTTCGTCGTGGTCAGTCACAGCCAGCGCGTCCAGTCCGACACCGCTGGCTTGCTCTAAGAGGAGCTCGACCGGGTCCCGGCCGTCGTACGACAGCGACGAATGCGCGTGTAGCTCAACCGACTGCACAGGTGTCGATAGCGGGGGGCAGGGCAAAAACGCCCCGGTCCGCCCCAGTGCTCACAGAGAACAAACCGGCCGCCGTGTCCAGGGCGGCCGAATGCCCGAAGGAACGCCCATCTGTCCCACGAGACTGAGCGTGTGTTTCCCGACGACACGACCGTCAATCGACGGTCGCATGTGATAGTTACCGGCACGCAGGAATGAGTCGTCCCCCTTGGTTTGGCGGGGATTAAAGTAGGGCTGTCCGGGTCGGTGGCAGCGGTTACTGCGAAGCGTGGTGCTGAGAGCCAGAAACCCCGGCCACCGGGAGACCGCAGGTCGCCCGAGCAGCGGGCGTGTAGCGCTGCCGACACCCCTCCCGTTCCGGCGTAGCCGCTCGGTCAGCCGACAGGGCGGGACTGAACGCGGGGCTGGTCAGTAGTACTTGCAGTTTCTCGACTAAACACGAGCGGGTCAGTCTGCCGAACTCCCGCCAGCGACCGAGTTCCCGCCGGTGTCGAACGGCAGCGGCCCGTGAACCTCGGCGTCCTCCAGATAGCACTGCGGGTCCGGGGCGAACAGGTCGTCCTCGACGGTGAGCGCACGCAGGCGCGACGCGCCGCGGCAGACCCCAGCGTAGCGGCAGTCGGCACACTTCCCGCTGAGGTGGTCCTCGCGGTTCCGGAGCGCCCGAAGCAGCGGATTCGACTCGTCCTCCCAGATGTCGCCGAACGAGCGGTCGCGGACGTTCCCCAGCGAGTACCCCTGCCAGAACTGTGTGAGGTGGACGTTGCCCTGATAGTCCACGTCGGCAACGCGTTCGCCGGTCGGGTCTCCGCCGTTGACCCGCAGGTACTCGTACACTCGCTGGGCCTGCGCGTCGCTCATGTGCTCGCGGGCGTACTCGACGAGGTAGGCCGCGTCGGCGTAGTTCCCGACCAGTAGTGTCTCGATTTCCTCGCCGCGGTCGTGGTACTTCCGAGTCATGTCACAGACCCGCTTGACCGCCTGCCGGCGGTCCTCAGGTGTGAGGTCAGCGTCAACGATTTCGGTCCCGCGCCCGCCGTAGTCCAGATGGTAGAAACAGAAGCGGTCGACCCCCACGTCGGTCAGCAGGTCCACGACGCCCTCCAGGTCGGCGGCGTTGCGCTCGGTGATGGTGTACCGGAGGCCGGTCTTCAGGCCCGCGTCGAGGCAGTTCTCGATGCCCTGGACCGCGCCCTCGAACGCGCCGTCGACCCCGCGGAAGTCGTCGTTTCGCTCCGGCAGGCCGTCGACGGAGACGCCGGCGTATTTCAGCCCAGCATTCTTGAGCGACTCGGCGCGCTCCTCGGTGATGAGCGTCCCGTTGGTCGAGAGCACCGGGCGGACACCGACCTCGTTCGCGTAGGCGACCAGTTCTTCGAGGTCGTTGCGGACGAGCGGTTCGCCGCCGGAAAACAGCACCACCGGCGCGCCGTAGTCGGCCAGGTCCTCCAGCAGCGCCTTCCCCTCGGCCGTCGAGAGCTCGCCGTCGGCGATGTCAGTGTCGGCGGCGGCGTAGCAGTGGTCGCAGTAGAGATTACACTGCTTCGTAACGTTCCAGACGACGACGGGGCGGCGCTGTTTCCGGTCGCGTATCTGGCGCTTGGTCGACTCGTCGGCCGCGTCGTACCGGAGGCCATCGCCCTCGGCATCGAGGTCACAGAGCAGTTTCGAGACCGAAATCATCGGTTCTCACCCCGGAGTGTCTCCGACTCCATCTCGTCGATGCTCATCGTGGCATCTTCCCCCGTCGCCCCCGACCCGAGGGCCGCGTCGTCGGTCTGGTAGCGGCGGGTCTCGTCGGCGGGACACAGCCACAGCGTGACGGCGGTCCGGCCAAACAGCGACGCGGCCTGCTCCCTGGCGATGTCGGCGGACGGTGCGCTGACGCTTCCGACGTGGGCCAGCGGGTCCGCCGTGTCCTCGCGGACGAACACCTCCCACTCGCGGCTCGTTGCGCCCCGCGGGGCGTCCACCTCGTGGTCGAACTCTTCCATACCCCCCTGTTAGTCTCCCCAAGAAAAACGGGACTGGCGTGTTCTCAGCTACTGGGAACTACCCGCCCTCACTCGGAGCCCTATGCGTCCCGGAGCGTCTCCGTGTCGACGTCCTGCCGGACGCGTATCGCACTCTCGCCGACCTGCTCGACGGTCGGGTCGTCGAAGACCGGCCAGTACGACAGGCGGAACGTCTCCCGCTCGGCGGACTCCGCGGCCCCGCGATAGACGGCCTCGACGGCCGAGCGCCGGGCGGGCGCGTTGGGGGCGAACGCCAGCGTGACCTGCATCCGCGCGGTGTCGTAGGACTGCTCGTCGCTGCCCGGAAAGACCGTACTCGCCAGCGCCCCGTGGAGGTCGCCGTCAACGCCCTCGAAACTGCCGGGGGTCGGCGACGGGAACAGCACACCCTGGGCGTCGGCGGCGACGTACGCGTCGTAAAACAGGGGCCGGGTCTCGGGGCTGGCACTCGCCCACGACTGGCCCTCGCCGGTCCTGGCCTCAAGCAGCGCCGCGGTGAGGTCCTCGTCCCGGTCGCCGCTGAACCGGACGTAGACGCTCCACTCGTTGCCGCCGATGTAGGTGAGCCGTCGCTCGCCCTCCTCGTCGGTCTGGTAGTACACCCGGTAGCCGGCGTCCGACGACCCCTCGGTCATGCCCCGGGCTTCGAACGAGTCGAGCAGGGCCTCCGTCGGTCCGCGGGCGATGACGACGACTTCGAGCGCCTCGGTGCGGTATGTCATCGCCAGCGGGATGCTGTCTTCCGTTCGGGCGTCGCTGGCCGCGTCGGCGATGAGTTCGTTCCCGGCCGACGCGTCGAGCCGAGCGAACCGCAGGTCGGAGACGTTCACGGTCTGGTAGCCCACCTGCGCGGGGTTCGAGTACGGGAGCGTCCACAGCGGGGGGAGCCAGCGCCGGAGCCGGTACGCTGCCGGTACGCGCTGGACTGTCGGCTCGGGGGTCGGTGTCGGGGTGTCGGGCGCGGTGTCCGTCTCGCTGCCGAACAGGCCGCCCGAGCAGCCGGCGACCGGAACCGAGAGCGCGGAGCCGAGCAACGCGAGCGTCCGCCGGCGCGTCTGGTTTCGAGGCACGGTTTGAGAGCCTTGTCCGGATGTTTTTCCACCGAACCTATGAGCGTTGTGCAATCCCGGCAGACCGCCAGATGTTGGCGGGACGCTGGCGGGTCGAGGCCCCGAACGCGTCGACCGACTCGTTTTTCATCGGCCGGACGTACTACAGACCGATGCCGGACCGACACGGGCCGACTGCGGCGTTGGGCGTCGGCGGCGGACTGGCGGCCTGTGTCGCCGCCGGATTCGGGTACGCGGCCCTGACCGGTCCCATCGGGGCAGTACGGACCATCCACGTCTGGGTCGGGACCGCGTGGACGGCGCTCGTCCTCGCGTACGGGTTCGTCCTGGCACCGCTGTTGCGCGAACGTGATACGGCGGCGGCCTACCCGATAGTGGCGCGGCTCGCACCGACGACGCTGGTCCTGCTGCCGACGCTGACGGTCGTGACGCTGGCCGCCGGCGTCACGATGGCGCTCGCGTACGGTATCGTGTGGCCGATGACGACGCTCGTGCGCGCCGTGTTCGGCGTTGCGGTCGCTATCGCCGGTATCGCACTGCTCGGCGTGTTGCCGGCGGACGTACTCACCTACCGCGAACTCCGCAGTGCGGACCCCGACCCGGAACGGGTCGTCTCCCTCGGCGTCCGGACCGCGACACTGCTTACCGTCCAAGGGGCGCTGCAGGTCACGATGCTGTTCCTGATGCTCCGCGTCGCCGCGATGACCGGCTAATCAAAGCGTCGAGAGGAGCACGCGGTCCAGTTGAAACAACAACGCGACGCCGCTGACAAGCAGGAGGTACCCAGCGAGCCGGCGGACCGATTCCGTCTGCTCGGCACCCGGGAGTACCTCCCTGACCCGCCCGCCGGCGACCTTGCTCCCGTAGGCGACACCGAGCATCGGGAGCCCGAACCCGACGCCGTAGCTAAACAGCAGGAGGCCGCTCTGTGAGATGTCGCCCGTCGTGCCCGCGTACGCCAGCACAGCGCCGAGGACCGGGCCGACACACGGGAGCCAGAGGATGCCGATGACGAGCCCGAGCGCGAACCCGGCGGCGATTGGGTGGGCCGAACTGGAGAGGATGCCGAGCCCGTCGACCCGTCCCGAGACCTTCGACGCCGTCGCCGCGTACGCCTCGTGGAGGTCGTCGTCGGCCATGACCGCGCCGAAGGCGATGATGACGAGGAACGCGGGGGCCCGCAGCGAGTCGGAGGTGAGCGTCCCCAGGTAGCCGGTGACCAGGCCGACGAGGGTAAAGGAGACGACGCTCCCGCCGACAATCGCGAGCGGTTTCAGCCGGTGACCCACGCTCCCCGACAGGAGCGGCGGGAGCACCGGGAGACAACACGGCGTGAGAACGGTCATGGCACCGGCGGCAAACGACGCTAGGAGTGAGACCGCTGCCATACCCGTATTTGGATTACAAAAGGTAAAAACATCTGCTGTCCGTCCCTCTGGTGATGGCCGTCCTCTCGCTGTCTACAGTCTCGAAGTATTTCGGGCCGAAGGTCGGTGTTGAGGGGATCGATATCGAGGTGGGTCGCGGCGAGTCGGTGCTGTTGTTCGGTCACAACGGGTCGGGCAAGACCACGCTACTCAGGCTCCTGGCGACGCTGACGCGACCGAGCGAGGGGACGATTTCGCTTGAGGGAACCGAGTTCTCCCGCGACCGACCGACACAGCGTGGGGAAATCGGCTTCGTGGCACACGAGACGTACCACTACGAGCAACTGACTGCCCGGGAGAACCTCCGCCTGCACGCCAGGCTACACGGGGTGGACCGGAGCCGGTGTGAGACCCAGCTCGACGCCGTCGGGCTCGCGGACAGAGCCAGCGACCCCGTAAGCGAGTTCTCCCACGGGATGGCAAAGCGGCTCGCACTCGCGCGGGCGACGCTGCATGACCCTTTGCTGTTGTTGCTAGACGAGCCGTTCACTGGACTTGATCAAGAGTCTCTCCTACGAGTGACGGACCAGCTACGCAATCTGGAGGAGACGACAATCGTCTTCGCGACACACGATGTCGACCACGGGTTCACTCACGCCGACCGGGTGCTCACACTCAAGGGAGGACAGCTCGTCCGTGATATTGACACGGCCGACTGTCCCGGGCCGGACGCGATCAGACAACAGTACGTGGACACACCTCGACAACCATGATTCGACGGTATCTGCGCGCAGTTCGGGCTATCGCGGCGAAGGACCTGTTGCTCGAAGCCCGCGGGAAGCGGCGGGCCAACGGCGCGGCGGTGCTGGCGCTGCTGATAGTCGTCATCTTCTCGTTCGTGTTCGTCCGCCGGGTCGACGAGCCGGCGGTCATCGCCCGCGGTGGGCTCTGGATAGCGCTCGTGTTCGCCACGACGCTCGCGCTCTCCCGGGGCATCGCCGTCGAGGACGACAACGCCGCAATCGAGGGGCTGATGCTCGCCCCCGTCGACCGGTCCGCGATCTACCTCGGGAAGGTCTGTAGCTCGGCGGTGTTCGTGACGGCTATCGGGTGGGTGACCCTCGTCGCGGTGACGGTGTTTCTGGGGACGCCGTTCGAGCCCGCCCTGCTCGTCCAGTTGGCGCTCGTGTTCCCGCTCGCGGCAGTCGGATTCAGCGCCGCCGGCGTGTTACTGACCGCGCTGACGCTGAACTCACAGGTCAACGAGTCGCTGCTCCCGGTGTTACTCGTCCCGCTTGTGGTGCCGGTCATCCTCGCTGGAATCGAACTCACGAGCCTCTCCAGGGGGCCGTTCTGGCTGTCGGAGTGGTTCCGAATCCTCCTCGTCTACGACGGGGCCGTGCTCGTCACCGGGTGGGTGAGCTTCGAGTTCGTCATCGAAGCCTGACCCCGTCACTCGCGGGCACCGACGGCACCCGAGGCCGGGTCGAACAGGAAGACCAGCGCCATCCCGACGAGCATCACCGCGACGCCGAACCATATCTGGTTGGCCAGCGGGTAGCGGCTGATTTCAATCGAGAGTCCGCCGGCAGTGCGGGTCCCGACGACGTACGTGTCGCCAGCAAGCCCGCGCTCGATGAGCGGGTCGTTGGTCTGCATGTCGCGCCCGCGATAAGACTGCTCGGCGACGGTGCCGTCGGCGACCAGCGTATCGCCCCGATACAGCTGGACATCGTACTGATGATCAACGACCCGTGGCGTGTACGCGTCCGTCGGTGGGGCCGATATGGGTCCGACGTTCTCGCCGGTAGTGTAGACGAGCGCGTCGATATTCTCTGAGCGGGGATCAGAGAGGGACCCACGGGCGACGATTACCGATCCCTCTTCGAACTGCACCGCCCCACTGTCGGCACCGACCCACACGCGCGAGTCGTTGAGCTGTGCGATGGTGGTGTTCTCGAAGCGCTGGACCGCTGTCACCTCCCCTTTCACGAGCAATACTGACGTCGAGGGGGAGACCGAGCCAATCTCGGCCGGCGTCATCGCTGCGTCGGTTATCGTCGGCGTGTGCTCCGGCGAGTAATTGGTTACCTCGACCGTGTACGGCGACCCCTCGACGTCGCGGACGATTCGCTCCCCGGTATCGTCCAGTTCGGTCGCGCCGGCGATACCGACGGACGCCGTCGTCGAGAAGACGTAGACGAACGAGACAGAGACGACGAGTAGCGCCGCGCCGACGTGGATGAGCGCAATGCCAGTCTCGTTCAGCTTCGCGCGCCGTCCGGTTAGCCGACGGAGGCGTCCCGTGTAGCGGACGACCCATGCGCCTGCGAAGTACACTGCCGGCGGGAGCACGGTCACTACACTGAGACTCCCAATAGCGCGGTAATACGCCGGGTCGAACGGTTCAGTCGACGCCAACTGCCATTCCGGTCGTGCCAGCCCGACACCAACAACGAGGGCGGCAATGAGCACTGCGGCGGCCGTTCCGACTGTCACTCGCGTGCTGAAGCGCTCTTGCTGTGCGTACATCCCGCCAGCAAGCAACATCGCGACGACGACCGGGAAGCTCCAGAGGTTGTAGTACCGCGCGTCAACACTGACCTCGACGCCCGAAGCGAGGCTGCGCACCACGGGAAACGTGAGGCCCCAGAGCGAGACGAACGCAAGCATGATGAACCCGAGCACAGCAGCGTGGTAAATCGTCGCCCGGTCGAGCAGCCCCGCCTCATCTGTGTCTCCCTGTTCAGTCCTGAACCAGTGGACGAACGCGGGGCCGACTGCCAAGGTGCTCGTCCCTCCGAGAAGGAACAAGACGCCGCTTCCGATGCCCCCACCGGCGAACGAGTGGACGCTCCGGAAGACGCCGCTCCGGACCACAGTCGTCGCGTAGATAACCAGCGGGAACAACGCGGCCGTGGCAGCGGGCGCGAGCACCGCGTACCGGCCCGAGCGTCGGTACTGATTAAGCGTGTGTAACACGGCAGTCAGGCCGAGCCACGGAATGAGCACGGACGTTTCGACCGGATCCCACGACCAGAAACCACCCCAGCCGAGCACCCGGTACGCCCAGAGCCCGCCGAGCGTTATTGCGGCGGTCAACAGAAGCCACGACGCCCGGAGCCAACGTGTCATGCCGTCCAGCCAGTCGTCGAGCACGCTCTCGGTCCCCCGGAGCCTGGCAACGAAGTGTGTCACGCCAACAGTGAAGGGCACCACTAACAGTGCGTACGCCGAGAACGTGATCGGCGGGTGGATCGCCATGAACGGGTCAACCAGCAACGGATTCAGACCGCTGCCATCCCGTGGAATCCCGTTCGCTGCGACGGCGGGATACCTTGTCGACAGGGGGGTAAACGGACTGTCAGTGACGAGCATCCAGGCGAAGACGGTGACAACCCCCATTCCGAGGGATTGGGGGAGACGCGCGCCACGCGCACTATACCGATCCAGAAGCAGAGTCGCTGTGACGACAACGGCCGTAAGCATCGCCCACAGGAGCACCGACCCCGCGTTGGACGCGTAGACGCCCGTGACTTTGTACAGCGTCGGGAGATAGTTTGCAGTGTTGTCCCAGACATACGCGTTGGTGTAATCCCCACTGAGAAACTGCAAGGTCAGGTACAGCAGTGCAATGACGAATGACCCCGTCGCAACTCCTGCAGCGCCTTTGCTGACCCGAAGGAACGACTGGTCGCCGGTCGCGTACTCGTAGCCGAGCAATACTGTGGCGAGTACGCTCCCGAACAGGCCGATTGCCAGCAGCCAGGTACCAACGGCAAGACCGAACACGACCGCTGTCATGTTGCCTCCTCGGACCTCTCTTCAAGTATTGCGAGTAGTTCGTCCCGCCCGATATACCCCTCAACGCTCTCGACAGTTTCGCCTTCAGGTGTCATGATCCGATGCTGTGGTGGATACGTCGCCTGATGCTGGCGAACCAGCCCCGTCCCGTTCCCAGGTTCATCGATGTTTACCGCGAGCAAGACGTACTCATCTAGCACAGCGCGAACGGTTTCGTTTCGATAGTGGTTCTTGTCATACCGCTCGCAGTACGTGCACCACGTCGCCCAGTAGTAGACCAGAACCGGCTTGTCCTGTGACTGGGCCGCGTCGAACGCAGTGCTGGGCTCAGTTTCCCACTCTAGACCTCCCTGATACGTGTGCGCGTCGTCACGGACCACCGGTGCGGCGTTCATTGAGTAGTGGCCCACCCCAAGGACCACTAGAAAGAACGCGACGGTGAGCGTTTTACGAGCATTCATTTGCTGACTGGAATAAAAGATGTAGTGCCAGAAAGGCTGTCGATTCCGCTTACTTGCGCTGTGCGTAGGCTACAGCGATTAGCGCGATGATCAGCGCAGCGGCCATCATGAACGCAGCAGTACTAGTCGGGGAGCCTCCGTCACCGCCACCGCGGACCCCGGCTTGCTGTGGGGCAGCCGTCTGCTGTGACGCAGCCGTCTCTGCAGGCGTCCCGACAGAGGCGGCGTCGTCGGTCTCCGGAGCAGATGCGTCACCTGCGTCTTCAGGGAGCATCGGCTCGCCGCCGCTCCGGGACGGGATGCGCGGCATCTGCTGTTCGGGGTACTGCCCGGTGAGACTGGTCATGAACGCGGTGACGTTTTCGGCCTGCTGGTCGGAAATGTTCTGCCCCACCTGACAGGAAGCCATCACTTTCGTCGCGTTCTCCAGCGTCCGAACCTGACCGTTATGGAAGTACGGCGCTGTATGTTCAACGTTCCGGAGCGTCGGAACCTTGAATTTGTGTTCGTCACTGCTATCACCGGTCACGCCGGCGCGCCCGGAGTCGGCGTACAGGTTGTACCGGTCGATGTACTGGTCACACTGCGGGTTCGACCCCTGGTAGACGCCCAGTTTCTGGTAGTACCCGTTCCCGTTCTCCATCTGCCACTGCGGGCCGTTGAACGCGGGACCGGAGTGACAGCCCTGACAGCCCAGTTCCTTGAACGTCTCCATCCCGTTGAGTTGTCGTTCGGTCAGGGCGTCCTCGTCCCCTCTGACGTACCGGTCGTACGAGCTGTTCGGGGTGATGAGCGTCCGCTCGTAGGCTGCGATCGCGTCGACGGTGTTGTTGAGCGTGACCGGGTTCTCGCCGCCGTAGACCTCCTCGTACATCTCGACGTAGCCCTCGTTGCTACGTATCTTCTCCATCGCCGCTTCCGAGGTCGGCATCCCCATCTCGACGCCCGCGGTGATGGGCCCTTTCGCCTGTTGTTCGAGCGTGTCGGCACGGCCGTCCCAGAACTGGGTACTCATGAACACGGCGTTCCACACCGTCGGCGAGTTCCGCGGCCCGGTCTGGCCGTGGACGCCGCGGCCGACGGTCCGGCTGCCGTCACCACCTTCCATCACGTTGTGGCAGGTGTTACAGGAGATAGACCCCGTGTCGGACAGGCGGGGGTCGAAGAACAGTTTCTTGCCGAGCTCGATTTTCGCCTCCGTGTCGTTTGGCTGCCGGACCTCCTCGTAGGACGGCAGCGGCTGACTGGTCGGCGGCTCGACGGGTAAATCGGATGTCTCGTTGCTACTCTGATTACTCGTCTGTGCGGTTTGTTGCGCTGTCTCGTCAAGCGTGTCGCCCACTGCCTCGCCCGACGGCCCCCCATCCACAGCACCAACGGTGCTTACGATCGGTCCGCCGATCAACAGCAGCGACATGCCAACGACGAAGACGGCGCGAGCCAACGGCTGTCGCGACATATTCGCACATGTTCCGGCTCCTTCTTAAAACGGAGCGGTAAATATACAGGGAATCCGTCGACACAGCCGGTCGCAGTCTATCGATTATCGGCCTACGAGTCCGTGGGAATCCGCACAACAGTTTTTAAGTTGGCCTGAAGAACTGAGCGTATGAGCGTATTGGCACGGCTCGAAACCCGCGGTATTCCGTCCCTCCGCGCGCTGTTGCGGTCCAACGTTATCAAGTACTTGACCCTTCTAGCCGGAGTCGCGTCGCTGGGAAGCGTCTTCGGTATGGCGTCGGATTCGATGTACGGCGTGAGCCACAAGATTAACCTCATCGCGTACTGGCACATCGGTCTGGCGACGGCCGCGGCGGTCGCGCTCACCGTGACGTTTCTCGGCTGTGCCCTCTATCTGGCGACCGAGACGCCGTTCTGGGAGTTCCTCGCCCACTCGTCGGGCGAGGTCGGGTTCCTCATGGTCACGCTGACGCTGGTGACCGGGAGCGTGTGGGGGCGCGTCATCTGGAACAGCTGGTGGGAGTGGACCGACATCCGTCTGGTCACGTTCCTCATTATCTGGTTCATCTACGCGGGCTACCTGCTCATCTACTCCGCCGGCGGGGACTCCGCCTCACTCAAACGCATCACGTCGGTATACGGCATCATCGGGTTCGTGACCGTGCCGCTCTCGTACCTGTCCACGCGGCTCTGGACCCCCACGTTCCACCGGCCGACGGCGGGGAACCCGGACACGCAGGCGACGATTACCGTCCCGGCGCTGTTGCTCTCTATCGCGGCGCTCCTGCTGGTCTACCTCTATCTCGTCGGCTCGCGCGTACAGCTACGGGAACTCAAGCGCCGCGTCGACTACGCACGCCGCGACCGGTCGCTCGACGACCACGCGATGGGGAAGGGGGGTGAGTGAACGTGGAACCCCTCCTCCTCGTCGGGTACAGCGCTGTCTTCCTAGCGCTCATCATGTACGTCGGCTACCTCCGGAACCGGATTACGGCGCTCGAAGAACAGGTCTCGGACCTCGTCGACCAGTAACCCCGTCTCACAGCTGCACGCTGAGGTCGAGCCGGCTCCAGCCGGTCGCGCCGTCCGGGAACGGGCTCGAACGCACGCGCGTCTGCTCCGTTCCGGTCCCGTCGACCGCTTTCGCCACGACGGTGTAGCTCGTGCTGTCGGGCTGCCACTCGTACTTCCACTGTCGCCAGGTGTCGGGGTCGGGCAGCGGGTCCGACAGCGTCGCCGTGTCCCACGTCTCGCCGCCGTCGAGCGAGACGCGAACCTCCTGTATCCCGTCGGTCCCGGCGTAAGCGTGGCCGCCGAGCTGGACCCGTCCGTCCGAGAGGCGGTTGCTTGCGCCGAACTTGACGACCGTGTTGACCGTCCCCATGCCGTTCCAGCCCCGCTCCTCCCAGTAGCCGCTCTCCGACTGGTCGACGACCTCGATTTCGTCGAGCCACTTCACGTTGAGCTTCCCCCACCGGTTCGGAATCAGCGCGCGGACGGGGTAGCCGTGCTCGCGCGGGAGTTGCTGCTCGTTCATCCCGTAGGCCAGCATCGCCTCCGAGAGCATCGACATCGGCACCGAGTAGTAGTAGTCGTCGGTCGCCCGGAGGACGACGTGGCTCCCGTTCGCGCCGGCCTCGTCTAGGAGGTCCAGCAGCGAACACCCCGTCCAGAGGGCGGTCCCTATCTGCTCGCCGTCGACCGGGTCGCCCAGACAGCGTAGCGTCTTGAACCGATGTACCGTCTCGCGCTGTCGGAGTTCCTCGTAGGTGAACTCCCGCTCGGTTTCGACGTTGCCGGTGACCGAGAGCGCCCAGTTCTCTGCCTCGACGGTCGGCGGGCGGGGGTTGATGTCGACGGTGAAAAACGAGTCCGTCGTGTCGACCAGCCCCACCATCCCGTCGACGTTGAGCGAACGGTCAGCCGCCGCGTCGAGACGCTGCTGGACCAGGTCGGACGCCTCGCTCTCGGACGGCGGCGTCGACAGTTCGTCCGTCCGGGACCCGCTGCCCTGGACGAAGCCGACGGCGTGTGCGACGACGTTGTAGGCACCGAGACCGGCGAGGGTCTTGACGAACGCCCGCCTGTCGTCAGGGGTCGATAGCTGGTCGGCGTCGTCGGTCGAGCGCGCAATCACCAGCCCGGTCCCGATTGTCCCAGCGGCGGCGGGCACCACGGCGGCCAGCGGTGACCAGACGGTCGCGGCGACGAGCGCCCAGACGACGGCCAGCGAGAGGGCCATCCCGCCGACGTTCGGGGCTTCGCCGACGAGGCGCTCGCCCGCCCGGAAGCCGGCGTAGCTGACCGCGCCGGTGACGCCGGCCAGCGCGATGCCGAACACGAGGAGGGCAAGCGAGAACGACAGGTCGCCGAAGTTCCAGATGATGGAGGCGACCACCGAACTCGGAAGGACGTCCAGCGCGGTTCGGCTGGCCGCGATTATGACGAACTCCCGCGTGGTGCCATACAGCGCGAAGGAGGTCCCCACAACCGAGACGCCGCTGGCGAAGACCGTCAGCGCACGACGAGACCGGCCCTGGAAGACCGAAGGTGTCTCACTCATAGGTCAGACGGTGTTATTCCCGGCGTGGCGCGGCCACTCGTTCGCTGTTCGTTCCGTCCGACGCGTTGCCGTAGGCCCCCTTGTCGTAGCCCGTGACGTTCGCGTGGGTGCCGTTCATCGACCCGTACTGCGTGGAGTTGTTGTGACCCGACGGGTGCTCGCCCTCGTGTGCGCGGATGGACAGCGACTCCGCCTCGACCGCGCTCCCGTTGTAGTACCCCTTGGCGACGACCGTTCGTCCGGCGGACATCGTCTCCGGCATCGGCCCCTCGTAGACGACGGGCACCGACGCGTTCCCGTCGGTGACCGCAAACGAGAGCCGCTCGTTCGTCTGCTCGATGTCGATGGCGATGCCTTCGAGGTTCACTCTGTCGCCGTCGTATTCGCCGGTGTTCGTTATCTTGGTCGGTGTCGTAAACTCGGCCGCACCGCCCATCGTGGTGACGGCCATCGCTCCGAACAGCACCGGGATTACCACGCCCCCGACGAGAAGCCTTGTTTTCGTTTGCATAGATAGTGTGGTGTCACGGCCGGACCGGTCGGTCACGACACGGTTCGTGTGTAGACACGTGATGCATACAGGAGTTTGTAACTACCGAACGCGTACGCATCCCTGTTGAAGAGTAGGTCCGCAAGCGTGTTTCAGTAGTGCAGCCGGTTATCAGGTTTTGGGAACGCACGCCGCTATTATTCCCCCGAACATATTCACTTACTCGTGACCGGTATGGTCGCGTGACGCGTCGGGCGGAACGCAATTCGATAACTATGACTGATACAGGAGACATTGACAGACGTCGGTTCATCGCGAGTATCGGCACAGTAGTTGCGGGGGCATCCGTCGCGGGGTGTACTGCGCCCGGGACGACATCGAGTTCGGCGGAGCAGTCGCCGAGCGGCGAGACCGAAGCGGACGCCGGCGGGGCGACGGCCACCCCGACCCCGACGGAGGAAGCGACAACCGCCGCACAGTCCGGTGGTGGGGACGTGCCGTCCTCGGTGTCGTCGTATCTCAGCGACACGAGCAACTTCGACGGCAGTGTGACCGACGCGACCGGACAGGACACCGTCACGGTGGAGGTCGGGGCATCGGGGAACAACGGGAACTTCGCTTATGCTCCGGCGGCAGTCGAGATATCGACCGGCACGACGGTGCAGTGGGAGTGGACGGGCAAGGGGGCCGCACACAACGTCGTGGCCGAGGACGAGACCTTCAACTCCGGTTCGTCGGAAAGCGGGACAGGCGTGAAGTTCGAATACACCTTCGAGGAGACCGGCGTGTACAACTACTACTGCACGCCCCACAAGGCGCTCGGCATGAAAGGCAGCGTCATCGTCCGGTAACGCGGTAGCGATCGCCGGACTGAATCCGCCATCGGCTTCTTCTCTGCGGCGTGGTGCCTCATTCTGTGGTCGCGGCCAGTGGCCAGCGACTCGGCTGCCGGACGACAGCCGGATTCGATATAGCATCAGCTAATTTATGACCTCTCTCCCGAGAGTGCCTCGAAAAGCGAGTCGATGCGCCGAGCGTTGCGTTATGCGTCGTAGCCGGCGTAGTCCATCAGCTGTTTGAAGATGTCGGTGTCCATCGCTTCTTTGTAGACAACACCGGTGATCATCCCACCGGGGTACGAGGTCCCGTTCATCGCGTGGCTGACCTTGTGACAGTGCGCGAGGTAGATGCCGGGATCGGCGTCGGCTTCGAACTCAATCGTGTGCCGACCGGCGGGCGGGATACTGGTGATATCTTGGTCGTGGCGGGCGGCTTCCGGAATCTTTCCGCCGTCCTTGTGGGTCACCTGGAAGCGGTGGTTGTGGATGTGCATCGGGTGGTCCATGTACCCGTTGTTACACATGTGGATGCGCACCGTATCGCCCTGCTCGACGATGATCGGCGAGCCGTCCTCCGGGTGAAGCGTCCGGGGCGCTGACTTACCGTTGACGGTGAACGTGTCGGGGCGGCGGTTGCGAACATCGTAGCTAGCGTCCATGCCTGCCATCTGTCGGTTCAGCCGGGAGTCCCACTCCTTCAGGGTCATGAAGTACTCCTTGTCGGCCGGCTCGTACCCCTTCGGATCGACGCGGAAGATGCCGTACATCCCCATGTCGATGTGGCGATGGGTCTGGTAGTGGCAGTGATAGAGATGCGTGCCCGGCACGTTCGCGGGGATGGTGTAGGTGTGCTTCTCGCCAGGGTCGATACGAATACCCGTCGTCGTCGGGACGCCGTCGTCTTCCCACTGCTTCTGGACGGCGTGGAAGTGGACTGTGTGCGGGCGCATGCCGTCCGTGTTGTCGAAGGTGACCTCCATGTCCTCGCCCTCCGTCGTCCGGAGAATCGGCCCCGGGACGCTCGGTTCGCCATCGTCAGCTTTGAACGCCCACACCTTCGGCAGTTCGACCGGGCCGCCCATCGACTCACCGGGATGGGCTTCGTGTTTGGCCGGAACGGAGGACAGCGTCACTTCGCCACCCTGTTCGTCGACGTTGACGATTTCCGGCGGCGACGTGGTCGGGAGGTCGCTGTCGGATTGTGCTGGGGTAGTGGTGGTGTCGACTGACTCTTCAGTTGGAACCTCACCCGGAGCGGTACAGCCCGCAAGCGCGACCGTGCCGCCGAGGCCGGAGGCTTTCACGAAGTCGCGACGGGAGATGCCCGATCCGGGTGCGCCGATCTGGTCTTCCATAAGCAATTGGGGGTAAGACACCACAGTATAAACCCCCAAAGCGAGTTCTCAGGCCAACAGAAGCGTTCTCAGTAATTGGGAACGACTGCACGATTACAGATAAGTTCCCCATATATTGCGTGCTGTGTTACGGAAACGTCGACTCTGTCGGGCGGTAGGCGGTTCTAAGTCGGTTACATTAAACGTCTTGGGCGGGCAGTGTCGGGCAAGGATGGTCCGGGACCCCTTCGCTGACGAGGAGACGCCGGAGTTACAGGCGGTCCTCGACGCACTCGACGACGAGGACTGCCGCGCCATTGTCAGCGTTCTGGAGGAACCGTTGACGGCGAGCGAGATATCCGACCGGAGCGGCGTACCGCTATCGACGACCTACCGAAAGCTGGAGCTACTGACGGAGTCCTCGTTGCTGTACGAGGGTGTGGAAGTCAGGTCGGACGGTCAACACGCCAGTCGGTACGCGATTGACTTCGAGGAGGTCGTCATCAGCCTCGACGAGGAACTGTCGCTCACCGTCGATATCTCACATCGCGCTCGGACGCCGGACCAACGGCTCGAAAACCTCTGGTCTGAGGTGCGAAAGGAGACATAACCATGGTACACATCCCAAGTTCACAGGTCGGCATCGTCGTCTCGAAGACACTGATCCTCATTCTTGGTGGACTGATAACGTACTACTCGTATCAGGCGTACAGCCGGACGAAAAGCCCCCAGCACAAGTGGCTCACATACGGGTTCGGCGTGGTGACGCTCGGTGCGTTTGCCGGCGGCGTGCTCGACATCGCCATCGGCAGGTATCTCGGCCAAGAACTGCTTCCGGTAAGCGTCTTCACGTCGAGTTCGCTAACAGCCATCGGTCTGGGCATCATCCTGTACTCGCTGTACGTGCGGTAGCGAGCACGGAGAGCGCCCACCCGGTAACAGATTCGCTTCTTCCGCCTCGATCTCGTCGGAACGGGCCGCTGGTCCGTTTCGCGTCGTGACGGTGGGATTCCCACCGACTGGAAACGCTACGGACGGTATATCTGTGCGGACGTGTCAATCAGGAGCATGCTCGGAGCGAACGCAGTGCTGTTAATCGGAATGAAGACAGTCACACTGTTCTGTGGTGTGGTACTGACGACGTTGACCTACCGCGCATACCGTCGCACTCAGGCACCGGCGATGCGGGCGCTCTGTTTCGGCATCGGGTTCGTCACGCTGGGCGCAATACTCGGCGGGAGCCTCCACCAGCTCGTCGGGCTGCCGGTGGCACAGAGCGTCACTGTCGAAGAACTGTTCACCGCTGCTGGATTCTTTATTCTGACGTACTCGCTGTACACCGACCAACCGACCACGACGACCTGAGTCACGAGTCCTCGGCGGGCGTGCGTTCACGGCCGGTCAGGAGTGTCGGCAGCGATTGTGGGCTATGCTCGACGAAGACGGCGACGAGGTTACCCGCGAACAGGACGGTCCCGAAAAACGCGAGTAGCCCGACTGCCAGTGCCGTGCCGTTCGGTGTCTCAAGCCACTGCTGACTCACGAGAAGGGCGTATGCGATAGTCAGTGCAACGCCATCGACCGCCGCGATACGGTGGTCGTACAGGTCATCGACCATCGGCACGTCCTCGAAACCGAGACGGTCGCTGTACCGATGGACCCAGATGATGAACGGGACGACGTGATACAGCGTCCCGAAGACGACAAAGCCGACGCCGCCGACGAGCAATACTGTCGACGGCTGACCGAGCAGCCCGGTGTACGCCAGCGGGTCGGTCCACCACGCGACCGCCGTCAGGCCTGCCCAGAGAAACAGCGACAACGCTGCGACGCTGTAGCGGGTCAGCATCGGTGACCACTCGACTCGCGCACCGATAAGCTGTCGCGCCAGAAGCACCGCCACCACGCCGAGCCCAGCAGCGACCAGTACTGCACCGAGCCGGGCCAGAACGAGCGAGCCGACCAGGCGACCGCCAGCCAAGACAAGGACGCCGACCGGATAACAAGCGGTCTCGACCCGCTGGACCGCCGTGTCAATGCGGCCGGTGTCGGCCTGGGTGAACATCGGGGCGAGCTGGGCCAGCGCGCCCGCGACAGTAGTCAGGACCGCGCCGAACACGGCGAGCGTTCCGTGGGCCAGCAAGAGCCCCTGCCGGCCGATTCCCAAAAGCGGGAGGACGCCGGCGGCGTGGTCCAGCGCCAGCACCAACCCCGCAGCCGTCACGAGGGCGAAAAACACCAGTGCCCAGCCGAAGTGAATCGCCGTGACGTCGGGCTCCGCAGTGAGTAGCGTCCGCCCGACGTTGTAACAGAGGGTCCAGACCCCGACCAGCGCGATTGCGCCAGCAACTGGCAATAGCTCGGGAGTCCCCGTTAGGAAGCCAGCTGCCAGCCCTACGAACCCGACCGCTGCGAGTGGTAACTGCACAGCGGCAAGGCGATGCGAATGAAGTTCGATGCCACACCAGACCGGGACAAACTGCGTCAGTGCGCCCATGATGGTGAGACAGACCCATCCCGCAAGCAGCAGGTGGACCTGCGCGAGGTGGCCGGCCCGACCCCCGACGACACCGACGGTGACACCGGCGACCAGAAACGCCAGCGCGACGACGAAATGACGCAGCGGAACCGTCATCGGCGGTGCGGCGTCAGCGTCCACATCAGCAGGCATTCCGCTCATTATCGTCTGATACGGTGCTGTCCCTGCTGGCAGTGTGGCCGAATATGTTCGGGAAAAGGGTCGGCCCGCTTACAACCGAACGAGAACACATGACGCCGAACCACCAGCCAACAGCCCAGACCGCGGCCCTGGTTTCGGAAACCGATGCGCCCGATGACGCGCCGACGGAATCCCTCGATGTGCAGTCGCTGGGGCCGCCGAAGCCGCTCAAGCAGACGCTGGAGTTGCTTGCGGACCTCGACGACGATACTGTTCTCGTCCAGTTCAACGACCGTGCCCCACAGCACCTCTATCCGAAACTCGAAGACAGAGGATACGACTTCGAAAGTGTTGAGACCGAGGACACGACAGTGACGGTCATCTGGCGAAGATGAGTCGGAACACGGAGTCCCCTGTCGATGTCGACGAAGCGGTCGCTCGTATCAACAGCCGCGGTGCGAAGATTCAGCAGGAGCAACTCGAACAGACGCTGTCACAGCTCCAGCAGGACGGTGACCTGACGGCTGCCCAGCGGCTGGCGGTGGAACAACTGAGCGAGCGGCTCGTCGAGCGACTGCTCGCTGTCCCCCGTGCAAGTCTTCAGGACGCGGCAAAGAACGCGGACGACGAGCGGATCGAAACGGCGATTTCCCTGTTCGAGTGAGGCGAGCGGTCGTACTCCCCTGGCGACTAGTGCGTCCGCAGAATACGATGTCCGAACGAAGAGACAGCCGACCAGTATGCGCCTACTCCGACGACGCCGCCAGAACGAGCAGTGCCTCGCTGTCCGCCGCTGCGGTGGGGGAGATGTCCTGATCCCCGTCAAACCGGACGACATCACCGGGAGAGAGTGACAGCGTCTCGTCACCGAGCGTCAGGTCCACAGCGCCTGAACGGAGGACGAACACGATGTCCCGACCGGGATGCTTGTGCGCCGGAATCGACTCGCCCGCACCAAGCGTCAACTGGACCGTCTTCGGCTCCCCGTCAAACAACCTCGTCCGGCCGTCTTCACCGCCGTCGAGCGTTGCTCGCTCCGTTTTTGCGGCAGTAGATTCGCTCATTGTTTCGGGAGGTCCGCGACGTACTTTTCTGGACCGTCCTGCTCACACTGGTAGTTCGCCGCGTCGAACGCCTCGACCTCGGCTTGCATTTCGTAGAACAGTGGCTTCGGTTCGTGGTCGTTGATGATCCGAAGCGTCTCCCCGGACGACAGCGCCTCAAAGGAGTCGTGTATCTTCGAGTGTCGCTCGGGCGGCGGCGTCTCACGCAGGTCGAGTGTGGTTGCTGGCATCACCTGCGTGTTCGCCGGGAGTCGGGGAGGGGGTTGCCCCGAACACGTTCGGGAGTAGGCCCTGAAGTGTGCCACCCGTTCACTCTACTATGAGCCTTCTCTCCGGCCTCCGCGGCGGCTCAGACGTCGGGTTTGACAGCTATGGAACCTTCGTTCTCGAACACAACCCCGACCCCGGCCCGTTTCTGTCTGAGACAGCGGTACTGACCGGTGCCGACCACGCTGCCTTCCACCGCCTCACGATGGACCTGTTCGACGAGCGTGGCGTGTACGACATGACCTTCGGGTACAACCTCGCACGGCTGAACCTCGACCATCGGCACCCGGACGCGGGCTTCCGCTACGGCCGTGAACCCGACGGCGGCAGTGTTCTCAGAGCGGAGTTCACGCCGACGACCGAGTTCTGCCCCCAGAGCGACACGCTGACTGTCGGCGCGTTCCGCGCCTGGAATGGGCTCTCGGACCGCCACGAGTACGATCTTGTCCGCGTTCGCGTAAGCCCGGATCACCACCAGAGTACGAGTATCAACGACAAACTCCAGCAACTCGAGACACGGTACCGACACACCGGTGAACTCCAAGCCGACGATGAAGGCGAAGCGTCCGACGAGAGCGTCCCGTTCTGACAGCCGACAGCCCGCAGCGTAGCGTGCTCAGTGACCTCGTGAAGCATATCCGCTGGCAGTCGGTCCGGGCAACCACACTGGCAGAATACTGCGGGGAGAACCAACCTTTTGTGACGGCTGAAAACATGGAAACCATTATACGGTCTGCTGGGCGACATATCGTAAGCCGAGTCGACTGGGGTGGGATATCGGTGGCCTGGTGGGACCGTGGAGGGGTCTCTCTACGAAAAGGGTAACAGCGTGCCAAAAAATGATAGTATTGCACTTCCACCGCGATGCCACAGCCAGCCGGGGGCGAAACTGACATGAGTAGCGGCATCGTCCGAGATGCGGACGGGACCTACAACAAGCGGCTTCTGGGACTCGTCCTTCTCGTTTTACTCGCCGCCATCGGCGCTGGTGTCGGAACTCTCGGTCTCACCGACACTAACGACCCGGCTCCCAACCAGCCCGCCGTTGAGACGCCGCCTACTCCGACAGAGTCACCCTCGGCAGAGACACCGGCCGGAACCGACTCTACGCCGACCGAGAGCGGCGGAAGTGGCTCGCCGCCACCGAGTGCGCTCCTGACTGAAACCCCGACACCGGCTACCGACGAGTCGAACGGGACACCCACCAGCAACACGACGGTTGCGTAGCCCGGTCCCGCTGGGACGTCTCACTTGCTAGCGTCGCTACTTCGAAGGGGTGCGCCTGTGGGAGTTTTCAAGAAAACAGGAGCGTGAGATTGAAGCCGGTCACGACGAGGCCAAGCACTGTCAGGAGCACCGGCGGGCCGTAGTAGAGCAGTGGGTCTTCCTCCAGCACGCCGCCCCAGATGCTCAAGCCGAGACAACAGTAGATAACAAGCAGTTTGAGTCCGAGGAAGCCACCGCCGCCGAACGACTGGATCGCCCACCGAATCGCGGGATTCGCCTCGGTGAACGTCGGGACGAAATAGACGATGGCGATGGTAGTAACCACGTCGCCGACGCCGTAGGTCGCCAGCGCCACCGCCCACACGCTGGAGAACGACCGGACAGAGAAGGAACTCCCCTCCAGCGTCAGCCAGTCGCTATCCGCAGACCCCATCCTGTACCGGGGTACGTCTAGCGGCCATATATACTGCGAGGGCCAGTTATCTGATTTGAAAAAGGAGTTCCGTGTGGTTCCTGCAGAATACCGGCATAGGACCTCATTATGACTGCGCTACGTCTTCATCTTCACTTCCTGAAAACCATAGTCGAGGGCAGTGGAAGCTCGTAGTCAGACATGCGTTTCAGCTATTGGCTGCGGGTCGTTGAACGGGTCACTCACCTCGCGTGGGACGTGTGCTCCCGACGCTGTTGTACGTTCGTGTGCTGCCGGCGCGGGTGCATGGAAAGGGACTTATCTTGTGGGCGGCCACGACGAGGTAATGAGCCTGTCCGACGCGGACCACGAACTCGTGGTCGAGGAGATCGGTCGGGAGCCGACACGGGCGGAGGCCGCTCTCTTCGAGAACCTCTGGAGCGAACACTGCGCGTATCGCTCCTCTCGCCCCCTGCTGTCGGCGTTCGACTCCGAGGGCGAGCAGGTCGTCATCGGCCCCGGCGACGACGCAGCCGTCGTCTCCCTGCCGTCCCACGGTGACGGCGAGGAGATGTACATCACGATGGGCGTCGAGTCCCACAACCACCCGTCCTACGTCGACCCCTTCGACGGGGCGGCGACGGGCGTTGGCGGCATCGTCCGCGATACACTGTCGATGGGCGCGTATCCCATCGCGCTGGCCGACTGCCTGTACTTCGGCGACTTCGACCGAGAGCACTCCCGCTATCTCTTCGAGGGCGTCGTCGAGGGTATCTCCCACTACGGGAACTGTATCGGCGTCCCGACCGTCACCGGCAGCGTCGCCTTCCACGACGACTACAAGGGGAACCCGCTCGTGAACGTTTCCTGTATCGGCCTGCTGGAACCCGAGCGGACCATCACCGCCGAGGCACAGGAGCCGGGCAACAAGCTCGTCCTCGTCGGCAACGCGACGGGCCGGGACGGCCTCGGCGGCGCGTCATTCGCCAGCGAGGACCTCGCCGAGGACGCCGAAACGGAGGACCGGCCGGCTGTGCAGGTCGGCGACCCGTACTCGGAGAAACTGCTCATCGAGTGCAACGAGGCGCTGCTGGACGAGGGCCTCGTCGAGTCGGCCCGCGACCTCGGGGCCGCTGGCCTCGGTGGGGCGTCTTCGGAACTCGTCGCCAAGGGCGGCCTCGGCGCGCGCATCGAACTCGACCGCGTCCACGAGCGCGAGCCAAACATGAACGCCATGGAGTACCTGCTCGCCGAGAGCCAGGAGCGGATGGTCTACGAGGTCGCGCCGGAGAACGTCGACCGCGTGGCCGAACTCGCCGAGCGGTTCGACCTCGGCTGTTCGGTCATCGGCGAACTCACCGAGCCGGGTACGAACTACGTCTGTACCTTCGAGGGCGAGACGGTCGTCGACGTGGACGCCGCGTTCCTCGGGGACGGTGCGCCGATGAACGACCTGCCGAGCGACGCGCCACCGAAACAGGAACGGAACCTGCCGACCGTGTCACTGGAGGAAGCCTTCGAGCGCATCGTCGCCAGTCCGAACTGCGCCTCGAAGCGGTGGGTGTACCGCCAGTACGACCACGAGGTGCAGGTCCGCACGAGCGTCCTGCCGGGGGACGACGCCGCCCTGCTCGCCATCCGCGAAGCCGGCACCGGCCTCGCTTTCTCGGCCGGCGCGGACCCCAACTGGACCGACGCGGCCCCCTACGAGGGCGCTCGCGCCGTCGCCTTGGAGAACGCCACCAACGTCGCCGCGAAGGGCGCGACGCCCCACGCGGCCGTGGACTGCTTGAACGGCGGAAACCCCGAGAAGCCGGACGTTTACGGCGGCTTCAAAGGCATCGTCGATGGCTTGGCCGACATGTGCAGCGACCTCGACGTGCCGGTCGTCGGCGGCAACGTCTCGCTGTACAACGACTCCCAGGAGGGGCCGATTCCGCCCACGCCGACGCTCGCACTGGTCGGGGTCAAGGAAGGCTACGACGCTCCGCCGCTGTCGCTGTCCGGTGAGGGAACGCTCGTGGTCGTCGGCGACACCGCGCTGGAAGGCGAGACCGACCCGCGGCTGGGCGGCTCTGAGTACACCGCGCAGTTCGGCGGAACCGACCGCTTCCCCGCCCTCCCCGCCGATACGACGGAGGTCGTCGAGACCGTTGCCGAGGTCGCCGACGCCGACCACGTACTGGCGAGCCACGACGTGAGCCACGGCGGCCTCGCGGTGGCACTTGCGGAGATGGTCCACGAGGACGCCGGCGCGTCGGTCGAAATCGAAACGGTCGACCGCGGGACCAAGAACCGACTCCTGTTCAACGAGCGGCCCGGCCGCGTCGTGTTCGAGACGACCGACCCGGCAGCAGTCCGTGAGGCCTTCGATGGCGTCGCGCCGGTGACGGAGCTCGGTGCGGCCACCGGCTCGAACCACCTCGATATCACCGTCACCGACGAGCAACTGCAGTACGACGCCGCGGAAATCGCCGCTCTGCGGTCCGTTATCGACGACGAACTGGCCTGATTACCAGCGGATATCGAACCGCGTCCCGCCCATCTCACTCTCTGTGACTGTGACCGACCAGCCGTGTGCTTCAGCGATGCTCTGAACGATTGATAGGCCGAACCCTGTCCCGTCCGAGTTCGTTGAGTAACCGTGTTCGAACACCAGCTCACGGTCGTCCGGTGGAATACCGGGACCATCGTCCGCGATGGAGAACCCACTCTGCCCGTGTCTCTCGGGCACAGACACAACAACGGAGCAGTCAGCGCCCGCGTGCTCGATGGCGTTCCGGTAGAGATTCTCGAAGAGCTGCTGGAGGCGCTCGGCGTCCGCCTCGACGGTCGCTTCGGTTTCGATGGTAAGCGTTGCGTCCTCGGTTTCGACCTGTTGCCACGCGTCGGCGGCGACGGTTTCGATGGAGACGCTCGCGGTCTCTCCGACGACTCGCCCCTGCCGCGCGAGCGTCAGCGTATCATCGAGAATCTGGGCCATCCGGTCGTGTGCTGCAGCGATCTCCTGTAGCCCTTCCTGCACAGCCCCATCCTCAATGTCATCAAGCAGGAGGTGGGTGCGACCGGAGGCGATGTTCAACGGGTTCCGAAGGTCGTGGCTGACGATACTGACAAACTCGTCGAGCCGCTCGTTCTGGTGTTTCAGCTGTTGTTCCCGGCGCTTTCGATCTGTGATGTCGGTGTATATCCCGAACCCTTCCAGCTGGCTGCTGTCACGGGTGACAATCGTACTCCGGAACAGATAGGTCCGGACCTCGCCTGATGCGGTCATCCGTCTGACCTCTTGCTCTGACTGACCGGTCTGTTCCCACCAGTCTGTCCTGATACCTTCGGCGTCGGACCCGGGTGGCGCAAGGAGTGTCCGAAGCTTCGCTCCGACTGCATCCGTCTGGTCGTAGCCAAACGACTCCGCAAACGCTTCGTTGATCGACTTGACGTACGGTTCTCGCTGCTCGAACCCGACGACGACAGCCGGGTTCGGAATGTTTCCCAGAAGCGCGTCAAATCGTTCCTGTGCCGCCAGCTGTACGCGGAGTTCACTCGCGACGAGTGCGACGTATCCCTCATGGTTGTGCTGGATTATATCACAGATGTCCTGTGCATCCGTGTTGTCTATCTCCGTTTCGTCGCTGATACCGAGGTCGGCTATCGCGTCGTCGACGATAGCTGACGCCTTCTCGATGCCCACCGTTTCTGCGAACTTTGAAACGAGTCCTGTTCGATCCATCTGTTACTCCGGCAGTGCGAAAAGCACCGTTGTCGTGTTGTGAAAGCCACTGAGCTGTCCGGCCTGCATACACAGCTCCCCGTACGTCTCAAACCCAGCGACTGGAGCCGACAGGGTCGACGTGATACCGTCGACAGCCGCCGGAAACGCGTCGTCGAAGAGAATCTGACGGCACGCGCAGTCGTAGACGAACGCGCCGGCGATATTACCGTCGCACAGCGAGACAGCGTCGACAGCAGCCTGCTCGGCGGACCTGATCTGGTCCCTTCTGTCGCCATGCATTATCCGAAGGACAGTCCCCGCCGGAATATCGACGGCGAACTGCAGTGCGCCAGTCTCTTCAATCGCAGTCCGTGGCCAGCGAATCTTGTAGGTGTCACCCTGGTCGATGCCAAACAGGTATGCGACCATGAGCTTCCTGAGCTGCGCTGAACCGACGGGGACATCATCGACCGCGACCCCTAACGTCTCCGCAACGTGGTCTCGGACGGCGTCTTTCCACACGTCGAAGGCTGGCTCACCGTTGAGTTCGTGAACCACGTTTCCGGAGACATCAGTTACCTCCCAAGGCTCCGAGATGGGGCTGTGACCGTGGTTGACAGTAATGATCGGACGTTTCTCGCCGGAAACGAGTACGAGAACGACTGCGTCCTCGACAACTGACGCATCACAAAACACCGGCGTTGACTCCATCCGGAGACCGTCAGACGCTGCCCCACCTGCGAATTCAACATAGGGGCCGAGCCGTCGCTGGACCGACAACGACAACTGCTCACCGACACCTGCGAGACCGTCGTGGAGAACGATCGCTGACTGGTACGGTTCTTCGATGTTTCCAGGAAGCGACCGGACAGCGTCTCTGACAGTCCCACGGGTGTTGTCGCTGAGGCCAGCAGCAAGGGCCGTATCGAACCGGAACGAATCACTGGTAACGAGCGTGACGGCCACGCCGGTATCCATCGCTCGCTCCTCGGTGAACGTGCCACTGGCCGTACAGCCGACAACGGCTGTCTCGTCGCCGACGAGCGCATTCACGCCCGCCAGAACGGCTTCAGCATCGAACTCCGAGCTAGCAAACACTTGACAGAAATCCACTCGCTCGGCGTCAAGCCGGTCACGAGCAGTGCTTGTCGCCTCCCGGCCAGCGCGTTTCCCAGCAGTCGCCACTGACGTTCCCGTAGCGACCGCCGTACGTGCGTCTGACTGGGGCGACATCGTACAACAGTTATTGACGTGTAAGCCTATATACCCCTCCCCAGGAATATCAGATCTGATATTTATGCCGGTCGGCGAGGCCTTATCGACCGTCTCAGGCCAGCGCCAGCGCGAGACCGAAGGTGAGAACCAGTCCGACCAGCAGTACGCCGAGCCCTGTGCCGACCTGCGACATGGTGAACGCGCTCTGTGGGGCCGTCGAGCGAAGCGGCGGTTCGCGCGCGGGGAGTTCGACGTGTTCGGGGTCGTAATCCGGCCGGTCCTCCTCGTGGTGGTCGTCTGCCATAGTCGGTGGTTCAGGAGCGTCGTACGTGTAGCTGTCGGATTGGCACTGCGTATCGGCCAGACACTTGCACCAGTCGAAACGGTCAAGCGGCGTTGTGTCGAATCCACAACTATCGAATGACGCTCACGAAACGGATCATCCCCTGTATCGACGTGGACGTAGACGAGAACGGTGACGCGGCAGTGTACACGGGAGTCAACTTCGAGGATCTGGAGTACACCGGCGACCCGGTCGAGATGGCAAAGGCCTACAACGAGTCCGGGGCCGACGAGTTCGTCTTTCTGGATATCACCGCCTCCGCCGAGGGTCGCGAGACGATGCTCGATACAGTGTCGGCCGTGGCCGACGAGGTGTTCATCCCGCTGACCGTCGGCGGTGGCATCCGGACGCGCGCCGACATCAAAGAGACGCTGCGGGCCGGTGCGGACAAGGTATCGATCAACTCCGGGGCCATCGCCGAACCGGACCTCATCAACGAGGGCGCGGCAGCCTTCGGGAGCCAGTGCATCGTCATCTCCGTCGACGCCCGGCGGCGCTTTGACAACGACGGCGAGCACTACACCGAGGTCGACGGCGAGTCCTGCTGGTTCGAATGCACCGTCAAGGGCGGGCGCGAGGGAACTGGACTGGACGTCATCGAGTGGGCCACCGAAGCAGAAGAGCGCGGCGCGGGCGAGCTGTTCGTCAACTCTATCGACGCCGACGGGACCAAGGATGGCTACGACATCCCGCTGATGAAAGCCGTCTGTGACACCGTCTCGACGCCGGTTATCGCTTCCTCTGGCTGTGGGAGCCCGGCCGACATGGAAGAAGTGTTCGTCGATGCCGGCGCGGACGCCGGTCTCGCCGCCTCTATCTTCCACTTCGGCGAGTACTCCATCGCCGAGACCAAGGAGTATCTCGGCGGCAAGGGGATTCCGGTCCGACTGTAACACCGTCCCCGGCCTGGGGTCGAAATAGTAAATAGCCGTACCTGTCTCTTTCTTTGTATGACGCAGTTCTCTGGGCGTCTCGGATGGCCTCGGTTTTTTCCGCGTCTCGGCGTTCGGTATCAGCTGTCGGCGTTAGCGGGCACAGATTCGGCAGTCGCTGGCAGCATCCGTCCGTGGGGGAGGTCGTACCCGGGGCGTCAACTGGCTGAGCGACAGTGGGGGTACGGCTCCAGAGAGTCACAGCGCCGTGGCCTAGCATCGGGCAGGCTTTATCCGCCCACCACGGAGCATCACCAATGAAATGGCGGTGTGAGTGGTGTGGCAAACCTCACGAAGAAAATGACCCGCCGTGTGACAACTGCGGGCACGGTTCCTTCGAGGAGGCCGTGACGCAAGTCAACGAAGAAGTCGTCGAGGGCGGCCCCAGATGGGTCTGTCTGGACTGCGGTCGCCAGCACCAGAAGAACTCGCCGCCGTGCAAACGCTGTGGCGGGAGTAACTTCGAGCGACGGACGGGGCCGCCGGAGGACGATCCGCTGGATGATATAAAGACCGGCTGGCTGGACGTGCTCGAAACGAAGTACGTGCTCGGCTACGCCGCCGTGGCACTGCTGCTCGGCCTCATTGTGCTTGCTGCTGTCGGCGGCATCACGCTGCCGGGCTTCGCCGCCGAAACCCCCGCCGGCCCACCGCAGATCGCATCCCCCGCCGGAAGCGGCGACACCGTCGACTCGCTCTCGCTCGCCGCAGTCGAGGGCACCTACGTCGACGTGTACAACGTCCGGCGGTCGGGCGTCGGCGGCGGGACGGTCTCGCGGAACGCGACCCTAGACGACGCCGCAGCCTACTACAACAAGGGCCGTGTCGACGCGCGATACGACAACGGCGAGCGGCCGACGCGCGAGGGGGTCTCCCGGTTCGCCCCCTCCTGTGAGCGCCCAGTCGTGGTCAGCTACGAGGTGGCCTACGACCGGACGCCACAGTCACTCAGCCAGTACCAGAACGAGACGGCACTGGCGACCGCACTCGTCGACAGCTACATTGAGCGAGGCAACAGGATTCAGAGAGCGGAGGACGGACTGATCGGTCTCGACATCCACGTCGGTCCGGACGAACGCGTGTTCGTCACGTACGTGCTCTGTTAGAATTACGCGGCGGCTTCGAACGCGTCGGTAAAGCTGTCTGCCTTCTCGATGACGGCGTCGGTTCCGTCTTCGAGCGCTTCCAGCGCGTCGACGCCCTCCTCGGTCTTGATTGTCAGCACCGGGTCCGTCTGGCCACCGGACTGTTCCGGGTTCACGTCGTAGGTCGCCGCCGTGACGCCCTCTGTCTCCAGCAGCGCCCCTTTGATGACGTTCATGAACGTGTGGTCCTCACCGGCGATTTCGATAGAGAGTTCCGTGTCGGATTTGTCGATAACGCGAAGGTCCATACCCATCTGTTGGTCACCTGCGACCCATCAACGCTTCGCTTCCCGTCCGCTGTGTCGGTGACAGCGTGACACCCGGAGACTACACGAGTGCGTACACCATCAGGAAGCCAAAGTAGAGGAGTACGAGCGCGCCCAGTGCCTGGAGTCGGAACGTCGAAAGCGACTCTTCCTCCTCGCTGTGGGCCGCTCGAAAGGCCTCAATCTCCTCGTCGCCGAGTTCGTTAGGGTGGGCCAGACCGCGGTGGAGCGCGAGCCAAGACTCGCGGGCGAACGGCCGGCCGCAGTACGAACACGTGTGGGCCGTGGCGTCGGCCGGGACATCGTAGGCTGGTTCGTCGTCGGTACTTGTCGCTGCCGTATCAGCTACCGGCTGGGTTGCTGTGTCAGTCATAGATGTGGGAGTGCCACCTCCGGCTGTGAGACGACCCAGAGACTCGTCATCGTATAAAACACCATGACCGCGATGAACGGGTACTGCGACCGAATCGCCTGCAGTCGCGCGGGAAACAGGTCGTATGCGGCGGCGTGGGCCACCCAGATAGCGACCAGATGACCGACGATGACCGACGCGAGCGCGACCGCGCCGAACCACGCCGGCAGGTCGACGGTCGGCACTACTGCCGGATTCGCAAACGGCGACGTGAGCGCGACGGCCAGTGAGGGTGCGAGGACGAGGAAGTATCCGAGGTAATGCGCGAAATGATAGCCGACGGCGATGGCGACGAGCGGCGGCGCGAACCGCCGTGCGAGAACCGCCGGGGTCAGATACGTGTCCGACATATCGCGGGAGAGCCGGACCGCGAGTCGGTACACACCGAGGAAGCCGGTGAAGCCGATAGCGAGCGCGACCGGATACAGGAGATGCGGCGGGACACCGGCTGCGACGAGTGGCGTCGTCAGGTCCCGCCAGACCGGTGTCGTGACCAGTCCGTCGTAGGTCGTGACCCACAGCAAAGCGATCACGAAGGCGACCTCGTCAGGCCCGTCGACCAGCCGCGGCGTCGAGAGGTCCATGCCGGGGAGGCGGAGCCGGAGTCCGTCCTCATCGCGGCCGATGGGTGCAAAGCGACCGTAGTAGCGGAACACCCGTTCCACCGGGTCGGCGTGAGCGAACCAGTCGTCAGGCCCGAACACGAGCGCGCCCGCGAGTGTCACCACAGCGTAGCCGGCGACAACTGACGCGAGCAGTCGGGGCTGGTCAGCGAGCGGGCTGACGACCTCTACCCATACCAGCACGAGCAGGCCACCGACGGCGGGCCACGACCCGACGCGGGCCGGGTAGCTGCGGTCGAGTGTCGGGAGGAACCCAGCGAGGGTCTTGAACGGATTGAGCGTCGCCCAGCTGTTCCCCACGAGGTACGTTGTCATCGTCAGCCCAGCCCACCAGCCGACCCAGACGAGCAGTATTGCGAGATTCGTCCGGGCGTTCGTCGGCCCGATGAAGCCGACGACGAACACTGCGGCGAGTCCGGCAAGCCCGATGAGCTGCCCAGCGAGCCGGAGGATGCCTTCGAAATTACCCGACAGCGGTCGCCCCCAGTCGTGGATGCGCTCAATGAACGCGCGGTCAGTGACAAACGACGCCAGCAGGAACGACGCGCCGACGGCCGCGCCGCCGGTACTCAGAAAGAGCCACGTCGGGATCGTCAGTGACTCGCGGCCGCCGCCGGCGAGACTGCCGCCGTGTGCGCTCGCCGTCCCTGTCGCGGCCAGCCAGCCCAGCCCACACACCACAAGCGCGACTGTGCGACGCCTCCCAGATGTCATCGTCGATAGTTGGGGCTTCGCCCCCGTGTAGTTTCCGGGATGCCGGCGAGGCACCCGTCGGATCGGGGTTGCGGTGGCACAGGCCGCAGGGAATTGGATGGGCTTTTAGTATTCCGTTCGCAAGGGCCCTAGTATGAGTGTCTCCGATGAACACGCGGACGACGGGCACGGGGACCACCACCTCCCGGCGACGGAGGACTGGCCCCACGGGTTCGGCGAGGCCAGCTGGTGGCCCTTTGTGACGGCGATCGGTGGTTCGGGCATCTACGTCAGCGCGGCCCTGCTCGTGCTCTCGATGGGTGAGAACGCGCTTGTCAGCCAGACTGTCGGGGCAGGAGCGATGGCCGGGAGTGTCGGCCTCTTCCTCGTTGGCATCTACGGCTGGCTGTACCACGCCTTCGTCTCGGACTTCTGGGAGCGCGGGACGGACTACCACTCGGACAAGACGCTGAAGTTCGCCATGCTCCTGTTTCTCGGGAGCGAAATCGCCACGTTCGGCGCTGGCTTCGTGTACTACTTCATTGTGCGCGGCGGCGAGGTCTGGACACAGGCGGCAGTGCCCGAAGTGTTCGGCTCGCTGGTGATTATTAACACGCTGATTCTGATTGCCAGCTCCGTGACGCTGCACTTCAGTCACGTCGCGCTCCGTAACGGGGACCGCAGCCGGTTCCTGAAGCTGCTGGGCGCGACGCTGCTACTGGGCATCGTCTTCATCGGCGGACAGGTCTACGAGTACTACGAGTTCATCGTTCACAAGGGCTTTACAATCGGTGGCGGCATCTACGGGTCCGCGTTCTACGGGCTGACTGGGCTCCACGGGCTCCACGTCACGATGGGCGCTGTGCTCCTCGGTATTGTCTTCATCCGCGGGTACTACGGGCAGTACTCGGCTGAACGGCACACCTCCGTCTCGACGGCGTCGATGTACTGGCACTTCGTCGATATCGTCTGGATCTTCCTCGTCGTCGTGCTCTACATGGGCGCGAACCTGGTGTAAGTCGCCGACGAGTTTTAGACGGCCGCCGCTCGTTTCACACGTATGGATCGGCTAGACATCAGCGGGAGCTTTGACGTTCACGAGTACCGACACGGGCTCAAGCTGCTGAAAGACGACCGGGGTACGATGACGCTGTCGAACCGAGAGGGGTTCGCCTGTCCGGCCTGTGGCAACGAGTTCGAGACGCTCTTTATCAGCGACAAACGGACAAATACCTTCGGAAACCCCGGGTCGCCCTTCTGTCTGGTCCGGACTGATGACCAGCTGCTGGTCCTGACACATTGAGCCGGACCGACTTCGGTAACAAGGCTTATTCCACCGCATCCGATTCGGTGAGGTATGCATCGGATTATCCCCGCAATCGGCCTCGCTGCCCTCGTCGTGCTATCCGGCTGTGTGACGGCGACGGTTGATTCGACTGTGGCCGCCGACGGCACAGTTTCGGAGTACGACCTGACCCTCGAAATGTCCCCGTCAGTGTACGACGGGCTTCAGAATCAGGCCCAGCAGGAAGGCTATGACTCGGTCGAAGGATATCTTCTGGCCGACGTGAACACCAGTCGAATGTCGAACTACACGTACGAACAAGAACTGGAGGGTGAGAACGTCACGCTCTCGATGACATTCACGGACTGGAACCCCGGCCCGGAAAGCGATGTGTCGGTCAACGCGAGCGGGGGCAACGTCACGTTCGAAGACCGGACGTTCGTCACTGCGAACGAGGATACTGATGTGGCCTTCGGCGACGGCGTCGCAGTCGAGTACCGGCTGACGATGCCCGCCGACATCTCGTCTTCGAACGCTGATATCGTTCAAAACGAGACCGCTGTCTGGGAGTACGCGGCTGATGAGCCGGTCGAGGACCCAATCCGCGCGACCAGCCCCGCGCCCTCGTCGGCCTTCGGTCCCGGTATGGGAATTCCCGTCGCCGTCGTGGCACTGCTGGGGGCCGCGCTGCTTGCCAGTCGGGACTGAGTAGCTGCGTCACCGCACCGCTGTTTTTATATTCGGACGCAACGCCGACCGACTGCCCGACACTCTTCCAGACGGGTGGACAACGATACAGCCAATATATACGATGTTTTATAATATGGGTTTATTGTCGTTTCGTCCGGAGACAGGACGATGCGCGCAGCCAGACTCCACGAGTACACGCACGACATGTCGAACGGGCTCTCGATAGACGACGTAGGTGCGCCACAGGTCGCAGCCGGAGATGATGTCATCGTCGAAGTCGACGGAGCCGGCTGGTGCCAGACTGACAATCACATCATCGAGGGAATGTGGGAGCAGTACGTCCCGCAGGACCTCCCGATGACGCTGGGCCACGAGAACGCCGGCACAGTCGTCGAAACGGGCGACGACGTCGACATCGTCTCGGAAGGCGACAAAGTCATCTGCCACCCGGTCCAGACCTGTGGGACCTGCCGACCGTGCCGGCAAGGTGAGACCATGTACTGCGAGAACGACGCGTTCAACGGACTGACGACCGACGGCGGCTTCGCCGACCAGTTACTGACCAGCGACCGGTCGGTCATCCCGCTCCCCGATGGCGTCGACCCGGCTGACATCGCCCCGCACGCCGACGCCGGTATCACGGCCTATCACGCGGCGAAGAAGGCCGTCGACGGACTCAATCCCGGCGACACAGCGGTCGTTATCGGCATCGGCGGCCTCGGTCACATCGGCCTCCAGTGCCTCGACGCCATGTGTGCCGCCGACCTCGTCGCCGTCGACATCAAGCAGTCCGCTCGCGACCTCGCCGCCGACCTCGGTGCACACTACACCATCAACCCAGAAAGCGAAGACGTCGCCGCCGAGGTCGAAGCCATCAGCGATGGCGTCGGTGCCGCACAAGTCCTTGACTTCGTCGGGGCCGATGAGACGACGGCGCTCGCGCCCGATATCTGTGCCGCCGGCGGCGACCACCACATCATCGGCTACGGCGGCCATATCCACGAGCCCGCGCAGGCGCTCGTCAACGGCGAATTCGCTTATCAGGGAAACATCGTCGGTCAGTACACCGAGCTGCAGGAACTGGTCGCACTCGTCGACCGCGGCGCGGTTACCCTCCACACGACCCAGTACGACCTCAGCGAGGTGAACACCGTCGCACAGATGCTGGAAAACCGGGATATCGACGGGAGAGCGGTTATAACGCCCTGAACCGTTCCCGAGACGGTATCCCATCGCCGGGCGGAGGACCCACCGTCCGGCTCAGTGACCGTCGGCGCGGGTCTGCTCTGTGTCCTCGGCCAGATCATGATAGCGTCTGAGAAACGTGTCTCGACTCACGGTCCCGGCACCGGCCGCTTCGAGTCGGTCTTCCAGCCCGGCCCGGCCGAAGTGACAGTACTCTTGGTAGCAGGGCTTGCACAGATATTCGAAGGACTTGCCGTCGCGGTTCCAGCGGTCCCCGTACTTATCGTACTCTCGGGCGTCCGACCGGGCGACCGTTTCACCGCAGGCGATGCAACAGACGTCTTCGTCGGTGTCGCGGTGCCAGGCGTTTCGGAAATCCATCAGAACCACACTCCATCTGACTGTCCGCACGTGCGTCCGTCGTGCCGGTCTCGCGGGCACACCGCAGTCTCCGCCAGTAATTCGTGCTGTGTGACCATCGTTTACGGCTAGAAATTCCGCCCGGCAGTCCGTTGCCGTATCGCATCACTGCTGAGGTTCATTTTTATATTAGCTTGCGGAGCACCGTCGGAACAGTGACACAGTTCCTGTAACTGTCGACAAACCGCCTTCGGTAGAATACACGGCTAACCCGTAAACCAACATTCAAAAGCGGAAAGCCGGTGGAGGGATTTGAACCCTCGGCCTAATCCTTACGAAGGATTCGCTCTGCCAGTCTGAGCTACACCGGCGCGTCGCTCGCGTACATCAGTTGTTGGACGCATAACCGCAATAAGGATTGCGAATCGGCGCCACCGAGAGAGACGTTCTCACTCAGCTCGGGACCCGACGACGGTGACCGGGTCGTCCGCCTCAAGCAGGACCTGCTGAGAGACGCTCCCGAACACGGCCTTGCCGGTCGGTGACCGCTTTCTGGACCCCATGACGATCTGGTCGACGTCGAACTCCTCGGCTAGGTCGATGATGCCGTCAGCCGGCGGCTGCTGGCCCTCAGCTAGCTGGACATCGACATCGTGGTCCTCGAGATAGTCGCGTACGAGCCTGACTGTCGAGATCCGCTCGACGTTGCGTATCTCCTCGGGCGCTTCCGCCTCTTCCTTGGTCAGTGCATGTGTGATTACGGCCTTGATCTCGGTCTCGGCAGACGGTAGCTCCGCGACGAAGGCGGCCTGGCCACGAGCGCGGTCTTCATCGGCATCGACTGGGACAAGTATCGTGTACATGTTTTACCCTCCTAGATACAAGCGTCCGACTTCCTCGTCGTTAAGCAGTTCGGTCCCCGTGCCGGTGAACTTGATTTCGCCGCTTGCGAGCACGAAGCCCCGGTCGGCGATAGAGAGCCCCTTTTCGGCGTTCTGTTCGACGAGCAGGATGGTCGTCCCGAGGTCGTTGAGCTGCTTGATGCGCTCGAACACGTCGTCGATAAACCGCGGTTCGAGTCCGATAGACGGCTCATCGAGCATCATCACGTCCGGTTCAACCATTAGCGCGCGGGCCAGTTCCAGCAGGCGACGCTGGCCGCCCGAGAGGGTGCCGGCAGACTGGCTCCGGAGGTCGGCGAGCACCGGGAACTCCGCGTACAGTTCCTCGGCACGGGCGGCGGCGCGGTCGTCGTCGTTGAACACGTACCCGCCCATCAGCATGTTCTCGTGGACGCTCATCCCCGGGAAGACGCTGGCATCTTGCAGCACGTAGCTCATCCCGTTGCTGAGGTTCTGCTGTGGCGACCGGCCAGTGATGTCTTCGCCCCGAAACGATACTGTCCCGGTCTGGACATCCGCGAAGCCGTAGATGCTCTTCATCAGCGTGGACTTCCCCGAGCCGTTCGGACCGATGAGACAGGCGACCTGTTCGTCCTCGACAGCGATGCTCACGTCGTGTAACACCGTCGTGTTGCCGTAGCCGGCTGTGACGTTCTCCATCCGAAGCACCGGCTCCCCGGTCGAGTCGCCCGTGGCGTCTGGTGTGGATGCCATACTTACTCCCTCCCGAGGTACGCGTCGAGCACGCGCTGGTCGTTCTGTATCTCTTGGGGCGTCCCCTCAGCGATACGTTCGCCGTGGGCCAGGACGTAGATGCGGTCGGCGATGTCCATGACGAAGTCCATGTTGTGTTCGATGAGGAAGATGGTCGACTCCTGTTCCTCGTTGGCACTGCGGATGTAGTCGATGAGATTCCCAAGCATCGAGGGGTTGATGCCACCGGCCGGTTCGTCCATCAGCAGGATCTCCGGTTCCGACATCAGCTCCATCGCGAACTCGAGTAGCTTCTGCTGGCCGAAGCTCATCCGCCCGGCGCGGGTCTCGGCCAGCCCGCCGAGGTCGACGTAGTCCAGCAATTCGTCCGTCCGGGCGAGCAGCGAACTGTCGGGGCGACGCATGAGGCTTGAGACGTCAGCGCCGCCCTCCTGTGCCGCAAGCAGCAGGTTCTCGCGGACGGTCATGTCCCCGAAGATGCGGGTTTCCTGGAACATCCGGCCCAGGCCGGCCCGCGCGATTTTGTGTTCGGGCCAGTCCGTCACGTCCTCGCCCTGCAGGTAGACCCGGCCCTCGTCGGGCGTCAGCGTGCCGGTGATGCAGTTGAACAGCGTGGACTTGCCCGCGCCGTTCGGCCCGATGAGGCCGACGATTTCGCCGCTGTGGATTGCGATGTCCACGTCGTCGACGGCGGTCAGCCCGCCGAAGCGCTTCGTGACGCCGTCCGTCTGCAACACCGCACGGTCGCTGTCCGTGTCGGTCACCGGGCCGCTCGTCGCTTTACTCATCGGCACTCACCTCCGATCCGTCGTCAGTATCTGTGGCGGCCATGCCGCCGTGCTTGTAGTAGTCCATCTGGCTCGCGTATTCGCTGAGCGTTCCGACGACCCCCTTGGGGAAGCCGATAACAGTGATGATGACGGCCCCACCGAGCAAGACGAGCTGCCACCCGACGGCGTACGTCTCCACGAGTTCGATGATGGTGTGGAGGCCGAACGCGCCGATGACGGGGCCGGCAACGGTGCCGGACCCGCCCAGCAGCGCCATCGCGATGAGCTCCACGTTCCACGCGCCGTTGTAGGCGGTCTGGGGGTCGATGAACGTGTTGAACAGGCTGTACGCGGCCCCGGCAAAGCCCGTGAACAGGCCGGCCAGCATCCACGCGGCTGTCTTGTAGTAGGTGGTATTGAACCCCATCGCCGTGGCCTTTTCCTCGTCGTCGCGGATGGCGTTCAGCACGAAGCCAAAGCGCGTCCCCGAGAGGTAGTAGACGAGCCCCATCTCGAAGACGAGAACGCCGAGGAACAGGTAGTAGAAGGTCTCGGCCGACGGCGTCTCCAGCAGTATCTTGCCGCTGGCGCCACCGGTGATATCGAGGATGCGGGAGACCTGTTGCGCGACCAGCAGGACGCCCAGCGTCGCAATGGCAAAGTAGTGGCCACGGAGCCGAAGCACGACGATGCCGATGATAGCTGCGAAGGTGACGGCGAGCAAGCCGGCCAGCAGGAACGCGACCGGGAACGCGAGGGCGAAGTCCTTCGTCAGGATGGCCGTCGCGTACGCGCCGATACCGAAGAAGGCCATGTTCCCGAAACTGGGATAGCCGGTCTGTCCGCCGACGATGTCCCAGGAGAGCGCCAGGATGGCAAACAGGAACATCTCGGTGAGCACTGTCATGTAGTACCCGCCTTCGAGGCCGAGGAGAGGGAACGAGGCTGCAACCAGTGCTCCAAGACCGAGAAGCGGCCAGCCGTAGTCGTCACAGGTCCCGAGGAACCGGTCGACTTGCTCCGGCGGAAGAATCGACCGGAGGACGCCGCCAGACTCCTCGTCAGTCGTGCTCATTGGTCAGCCTCCTGGCCGAACAGGCCCTTCGGTTTGAGAATGAGCAAGACGATGAGCAGCGAGAAGCTCACTGCGAGCGTCCACTGCGAGGACGCGAAGCCGGCGACCAGTTCCTCGACCGAGCCGAGCAACAGGCCGCCGATGAGCGCGCCGGGGATGCTTCCGACGCCGCCAAAGACCACGATGATAAAGCTCTTGAGCGTGTAGATGAGCCCCATCTGCGGCTGGATGTTCAGAATGACGGCGATGAACGCGCCGATACCGCCGGCGATAGCCGATGAGACGCCGAAGGTCACCGCGCGGGTGTGCTCGACGTCGATGCCGACCAGCGCCGCGGCCTCGGGGTTCTGTGAGACGGCCCGTATCGCTCGTCCGGTCCGTGTTTTCTGGAGGAACACGTACATGAGCGCAGTGAGGACGAGCGCGCCGGCGAAGGCGACAAGTTTCATCTTCGGGACGACAATACCGGCGAGAGTCATCGACGGGTCCGCGAAGCTGACCTGAATCGACCGCGGGTTCGCCGACCACGCCTGTATCGCCAGTTGCTGGATGGCGATGCTCGCGCCGAAGGTCACCAGCAGTGTGAGGAAGATGTCGGTTCCGATGACGCGCGAGACCAGCGTTCGCTGGAGCGCGTAGCCGATTCCGAACAGTACGGCGATGGCGACCGGGATGGTCGCCAGAAACAGGAGCGGCGACCCCTCCGCGTTCCCGGTAATCAGCGTCAGCACCCAGTAAGAGGTGTAGCCGCCGAGCATCACCATCTCGCCGTGGGCGAGATTGATGATGTCGACGACGCCCCAGATGAGCGCGAATCCGACCGCCACGCCTGCGAACAGCGCACCGACCAGCAGGCCGTTGACGACGAACTGGGTGGCAGCCATCGCTCTCAGCGCTCGCTCCAGTCGGGCATCGGATATATCGGTTCCGACTGTGCGACGTTCTCCGGGTACGTGATCTGGAGGCCCGGGTCAGGCTGCCACTGATAGACCAGCATGTTCTTGTCGATGACGCCGCTGTCATCGAAGGCGACAGACCCGTACACCGTCGAGAATTCGGCCTGTCGGATGTGGTCTCGGACCGCTGTCGGGTTGAGTTCGTCGACGTTCTGGAAGGCGTTCATATAGGTGAGGATGACTGCCTCGCCGGCCGCGCTGTGGTAGTCCGGCGTGTAGTCGTAGTTCTCCTCGATAGCCGAGACGAAGTCGCCGGTCTTGCCGAACACCGGATCGTCGAAGTTCGCGTTGACGGCCCACGAGGACGGCCCGTACAGATAATCACCGTTCGCGCCGGCCTCGTTCTTGAACGATTCGTTGAGGCTGCCGACGGTCCCCATCGCCGCGTCGACGTTGACGTTCTGACTCTCCATCTGGTTGGCCAGAATAATGTTGTGCTTCTGGTGGGCACACAGCAGGAGGATGTCAGCGCCGCTGTCTCGAACTCTGCCGAGGTTCGTCGAGAGGTCAGACGTGTCCGAGGGGAACGTCTGATCGACGACCAGTTCCAGATCTGTGTCACTGATTTTGTTCCGTGCCCCCTCTGCGGTCGACTGGCTGAACGTGCCGTCTTCGGCAAGGATCGCGATAGACTCCGGTGCCGAGTCCTGTGCGAGGCACATGTCGATGTAGCTCTTGGCGTACTTGTTCGCCGTCGGCAGGAGGCCGAAAATCCACTCGTTGCCCTGTGCGAAAATTTCAGGGCTCGCGCCGCCGCCCTCGACCATCGGCTTTTGATTCTGTGCGGCCACGGCGCTCGCGGGCAGGGTGACCGTACTTGAGTACGGTCCGAGCAGGTAGTCGATCCCTTCGCGGTCGATGAGTTCCTGATAGATGGACTTCGACTGGGAAGCGTCGGTGCTGTCATCACGGAGCACCATCTCCAGTTCGTACGTGTTGCCGTCGCCGGCCTCGACGCCGCCGGACTCGTTGATGCGCTCGATGGTCAGTTCGTACGCGTCCTTGTACAACTGCCCGAGGTCGGCGTTGTCTCCAGTGAGACTCATCGAGCCACCGAGAGTGATGACGTTCGTTCCACTGCCGCTTTCGCCGGTGGAGCCGCCGTCGCCGCCACCACTTCCATCGCCCCCGTCGCTACTGCCGTCGCCCCCGTCACCAGAACAGCCAGCGAGGCCGGTCAGTCCGAGGACACCTGTGCTTCCTGCCACCTTCAGAAACGCGCGTCGGTCGTGTTGTCCAGTCATAGGTCGTTTTACACCCGTGTATCAATGATACACGGCCTGTACGTTCCGTTGTGACATACCCTATTAAATGTTAAGGATACGGCGACAGAGACAGACCTGTACGTATAAAACCCCTCTCAGAGCGAGCCACGCGGAAGAGCGGCCTACCAGAGTATGTGTGGCCAGAAGACCGCGAAGGAAACGAGGACAAGCCCTGTCAACACGAGCGTCATCAGGACGTTCAGCACGATACCGGCCCGTATCATATCCCGCTGCTCTAGGTGGCCGCTGCCGAAGACAATGGCGTTCGGCGGCGTCGCGACGGGGAGTGCGAACGCGAAGCTCGCCGCGATAGCCCCGGTAACCGTCAGCGTAATCGCAGCCTGCACCGGCTCGACGCCGAGTGTTCCGGCGAGCACGCTCCCGAGGCCGATGAGGATCGGAGCGAGTATCGTTGTCGTCGCCGTATTTGAGGACAGTTCCGTCACCAGCACGGTGAACACGACGACAGCAAGCA
Organism: Haloarcula sp. Atlit-47R; assembly: GCF_003665985.1. Classification (NCBI taxonomy): domain Archaea; kingdom Methanobacteriati; phylum Methanobacteriota; class Halobacteria; order Halobacteriales; family Haloarculaceae; genus Haloarcula; species Haloarcula sp. Atlit-47R. The sequence continues at coordinate 94,513 of NZ_QPLQ01000001.1, forward strand.
CGACGAGGACCAGCGGTGCGCCGACTAGAGTATCGAAGACAGTCCGTGCCAGCCACGTCGTCGCCTCGGTTTCGGCCAGTGCATCTGCCAGTGAGATGCCGCCACCGAACAGGATAATCGTCCCCCAGTCGATATCGACCAGATTCTCCCAGTCGTCGGCGCCGGAGAGGACGAGTGCCGGGATCGCGAGCAGTCCGACCACCACGAGATACAGGACGCCCCGATGCCCCGTCAGACCGAACACAGTGTCGCCTGCGCCGCCGAACAGTGTCACGAACACCGGGTCGGGAAGAATGCCTTCGAACAGGAACCCAAGCCCACCGAGGATCCACAGGCCCGCTGTAGCCGCAAAGATATACGCTGCGCGGCGACCCCCTGCCGACAGTGGCCCCTCCTCCGCAAGATACGCTTTCGCCTGCGCGTTCGCTTCACTCACGTCTTCGACTTCCGGCGGGTAGAGCCAGAACGTCAGAACGTACCACGTCAGTGGGAGGGTCAACACGACGATCGGAAGCCCGATGGCCAGCCACTGCACGAACGATATCTCGACACCGATGAGCCTGTCGAGAAACGCCACGGCGACGACATTTGGCGGTGTCCCGATGAGGGTCCCAACCCCGCCGACGCTCGCCGCGTAGGCCGTGCCGAGCAAGGTCGCGACCCGCATGTTCGATGTCTCGCCGTCGGGAACATCTCGACCGACAACCTCGGCAAGCACACCCAGCGCGACGGGGGTCATCATCGCCGTCGTCGCCGTGTTCGACACCCACATCGAGAGAAACGCCGTCGCAACCATGATTGCCAGAATGAGCAGTCGTGGCGAGCGCCCCATCCAGCTAATGAGGTGCAGGGCGATGCGACGGTCGATGTTGTGAGTCTGGAGCGCCTTCGCGAGCATGAAGCCGGCCACGAACAGGTAGATGAGCGGGTCGGCAAACCCCGAGAGTGCGGCCTCCATCTCGGTGTAGATGCCGAACACCGTCAGTAACACCGGTATCAGCAGCGCCGTTACCGGGAGCGGCAGCGCGTCGGTCACCCAGAGAATCGCCGCGAAGGCCATCGTCGCCAGTGCATACTGGGCGGCGATATCGAGTCCGGACGGCGTCGGGACCGCGGCTATCACAGCTGTCGAGGCGAGCGCGACGGCAATCGCCGCCGCCGTTCGTCGCGGTCGCGTTCGACCCGACCAGGTCATGGCAAGCCCCGCTGGTTAGTCACCGCGTCTCGGCGTCCGTTGGATATCCCTTCGGTCATGGTTAGAAGTTCGAAACCAGCACGCGAACCTGCTCGGTAGTCAGCTCCGACTGGTACAGATCGAACAACACTTCGAGTCGTTGCTCCGAGAGGCTCCGGTTGTTGTTCTCCAGCATCGAGATGTGAGCCTGCATGATATCGTCGATTTCCACCTCGACCTCCCGCTGGCCGAACCCCGCCGCGACGCGGAGGAGCCGCCACGCTGTCGGCGAGATGTCGTGGATGTCGATGTCGTCACCCTCGCTCACCTCCATCTGCTACTATTCCCCACCATCAGACGAATGAACATAACTGTTCGTCTTAGCGTGTCAGCCGAACGTCGAGAACGACGTTGTGTTCTTTCGGGGCATACGACCGAACAGTGTGGCGCGTTTCGACCGTCACGTCGTACGTCGGCTCCGCAGCCGCCCGGATCACTCGCTCGCCGGGACCGAACAGGTCATCCTCGTGCTGAATGTCGTAGTAATGCAGAACGCACTCGTCGGCCGCCAGACAGACGGCGGTCTCAAGAAACTCATCGGCGCTGTGGGGCAGGTTCATCACGACGCGGTCGGCCCAGCCCTCGTACTCGCCGGCAACCTCGCGTACGTCGCCACAGATACCGGTCACGCGGTCGGAGACGCCGTTTTGCTCTGTGTTTGCCCGGAGGTACTTGATCGCCGTCTCGTTGATGTCGGTCCCGACACAGGTCGCCTCGCGTTTGGCGAACGGAATCACGAACGGACCGACACCGGCGAACATGTCGAAGGCTCGCTCTCCCGCACTGACCTGCTTGGTAACACGATGGCGCTCTGTCGCCAGCCGCGGCGAGAAGTACACTTCTGCGAGGTCGAGGTCGAACGTACAGCCGTACTCCCGGTGAGTGACTTCCGTCCCCTCACCAGCGAGTACGTCCCAGTCGCGGACCCGCTGTTCGCCCTTGATTTTCGATGCGCGATTCAACACCGCTCGCACGGGGAGGTCCGACTTCATAATCGCGTCGGCAATCGCCCGCGCCCGCTCGTCGTCGTCCTCGTCGACAATCGCGATGTCGCCGATGCGTTCGTAGCTCGGATCGAAGCCGAGGGCATCCGCCGGCATCGTCTGGCCTTCGCGAACCGGCGGATCTGCCTCCACGACGGCCAGGTCTGACGGCACCGCTGTGGGGTCGGTGACAGGAACGTATAGCTGGCCGTCGACGACCGTGATATCGTAGCCGTCGTCGACGAGGTTTGCCTCGGCGAGGCGCTGGCGCGTCTCTTCGCCGGCCTCGCGGGGAACGCGAACGCAGGGAACGCCCATACGTCTCTTCTCCGACCGTGGGTGGTAAGCCTGACGCTTCGCGCCCTTTATGCCCGGCGGCGACCCACTCCGGATATGCTCACTTTCGTCGGACTGGGCCTCTATGACGAGCGCTCTGTCACGGTCGCAGGCCGCGACGCCATCCGGGACGCCGACCGGGTGTTCGCCGAGTTCTACACGAGCCGGCTGATCGGCACTGATCTCGAAACGCTGGAGGACGCGCTGGAGACGAGTATCGAACTCCGCGACCGTGCCGGTATCGAGCAGGACCCCGAGCCGATTCTCGAAGCCGCTGAGCGCGAAAGCGTCGTCTTCTGTACCGCCGGGGATACGATGGTCTCAACGACACACACTGATCTCCGACTCCGTGCCGAGAACCGCGGTATCCAGACCCGAATCGTCCACGGCACGACCGCCCAGACTGCCGCCGGTTCGCTGACCGGCCTGCAGAACTACCGCTTCGGGAAGGCCACAACGCTCCCCTTCGAAGACGCCCACGGCGGTGACGGCGTTCCGGATAGCGTCGTTGCTACCATCGAGGACAATCAGGACCGGGACCTCCATACGCTGGTCTACCTCGATATCAAGGTCGACGACCCCCACTGGGACGACAGCGACGACACGTACATGACCGCAAGCCAAGCCGCCGCCATGCTGTCGGAGCCATTCCCGGACACGCACGGCGTTGTCGTGGCCAGAGCCGGCAGTCCTGAACCACTGGTGGTTGCTGCTACGCTCGACGAACTCGCTACACAGACGTTTGGCGACCCGCTACATTTGCTTGTCATCCCCGGGTCACTTCATCCGCTTGAGGCGGATGCACTGGAGTCAATCGCTGGTGCAGCGCTAGAATAGCGAGTGTCGGTCCCGCGGCGCGGTTCAGTCGTCACCGGGCGCTGCGGGGCTCGACTCCGACCGGTCCTTTTCGAACGCCGTTCCGAGGTCGTACTCTGTTCCGGTCACGAGAAACAGAAGGTCCTCGACGATAACCGTGAGTTCCGGTAGCTCCCGCATCAGTACCCACGTCAGCCCGACGAGGACGATGACGGAGCCGAACTGCGCCACCATCCGGTCGACGATGTAGTAGGACACGAGCTGTGGGTCACTGAGGCCAAACAGCGTCATGACCGTTCCCGGGAAGAACTGCGCCTTCTGGAGGCCAAAGGCCAGGGCGATCCCGAGGTTCCGAAGGAGATTCAAGAGATAAATGATACCGACGGCCCCGACCAGCACGCGGAGCTTCCGCCGCCACGGTGCCTTGACTGCCAGTATGCCGCCGGCGAAGATGGAGATGCTGCCGATACCTGTACAGGCCAGAATAATAGTGTACGTTATCGGCCGCTCGTTCCTGTCGAACCAGAACGTGTTTTCGTAAGGGTACTGCTTCGACGCGATGTCGATGCCGTTGTACGAAAGCCCGTCGACTACCATCGGGTCGTACCCGATGAGCGTCATCAGGAAGGCGACCTGATCAGTGACGATCTCGATGATTGTCTGGCGGAGCGGCCCGATAGTGAGAAAGGGCACGTAGATGACCCCCATGATACCGATGGCACGGGTCAATACCAGCAACGACTCCCGGCCGTTCCAGAGTAAATAGCCGGTGTACAGCGACAGTGGGACGGCCATGACGCTTCCCAGTCCCTCGACGACGCTTTTCTGTATCAGTATGAAATGCGGGGCCAGGACGAGCCAGTACGCCGCGAATAAAACCCAGCCGGCCGTGCCAACGGGGCGAGCCAGTCGCGTATCATACTGCGCAACGGCCACGCTTCCCAGAAACGCCGCAAGAACGAGCCACATCAGCGGTTCCGAAACTGTGACCGGGTCGAACGACAGTCCAGCGATGTCGACGCCTGCCTGCAGGACTGTCTCACTCATTGCTCGTACGTTAGCCAAACCGGCGTATATGTTTTGTCGTTGCGCTACTGTGCGGTAGTGTCGTCAGACCGACCTATCGGTAGCGCTGTCGCTACCGGCGTAGCGCACGAAAGAAAGAACGGTGTTCAGGGACCGGAGGTGTTCCGGTTAGTTGTCGCGTCGGACGGCGAGGAGCGCAGCAGCGACGAGCGCGATGAGCGCGATAGCTGCCGTGAAGCCGGGACCTTCCGCGGCGGTGGTCTCAGCTTCTTCGGTTCCGGAGTCCATGGTGGTGGCCTCCTCAGTCTGCTCCTCGGTTTCGGTTTCCGTGTCCGGCGCTTCGGTTTCGGTTTCCGTGTCCGGCGCTTCGGTCTGCTCTTCCTCGGCTGAGACGGTCACGTTCGCACTGTCCGTGACGGCGGAGCCGTTGGCGGTGTATGGACCGTCAGCGCCCGGGAAGTCGTACGCTTCGTTGCCGTTGGTGTCGAGGTGCGGCATCGCGATGGCCGTGAAGTCCTCGTCCATCGGCTCGTCGAGCGTGATCGTGATGTCCTCGTGGCTGCCTGCCTCGAGGTACTCCGAGTTCCCGACAACGCTACCCTCGACCTCGCCGTCAAGGAGAGTGCTGTCGTGAATCACGATGAAGCCACCCTCGGACAGCTGCGCGCTGTCGACGACGACTTCGCTTCCGTCGGATTCCTGGTCACTGATGCTCACGGTGGCCGTGTCGGCTTCGACGATGCGGCCGTCTTCCTCGTCGCTGAAGTCAGAGCCACCATCGACGTCGAGCGTCTGGACGGTGAAGTTCGTGCCGGCGGAGTATTCGCTGAAGTCAGCCGTGGCAGTGTACGTGCCATCAGGTGCGACATCAGTTTCCGGGCGGAGGACGAACGGGTTCGCCTCGCTTTCAGACTCCATCTCAACTTCGAGTTCGGAGCCGGGGGCGACGTTCGTCGTACCAGTCACTTCCTGCCCGGCCGCGGCCGAGACCGTGACAACACCGCTGTCGTCAAGGTTCAGCGTCGCGTCGCGCTCAGACGTGGTGTAGATCGCACTGTCACTGTTGCGGTCGTCGGTCAGCGGACCCTCTCGGACGGAGAAGGTCGCGTTGAGGCGCGTGTCCTCTTCGCCAACGATCGTCTTGCCGTTTTCGAACGCAACGTCGCTGGTATCAACAGCGACGAAGTAGGTGTTGTTGTCCGGGTCGTCGACAACAGTTACGGCGCCACTGCTGTTCGAGAAGTCAATCGGCTGTTCCTCAGCGTTCGCACCGACATCGGTTCGGTTGACGTAGAGTCGGAGGCCGGAGTCCGTCGTATCAGTGCTGTTGATGCGGTCCGGCGTGGTGTCGGTCGCGTCAATGAACGCTTCGGTTGCGTCAGACGCGCTTCCGTCTTCCTGCTCGTATTCGAGTGCACCCTCGATACCGGAGGCCTGAATCTCGTGGACGACAACGTCCTCGGCTGCGAGGTCGTCGGACTCGGTGAGGTTCACGCCGATGCGGTCGTAGATATCGACATCGTCATCGTCGATCTCTGCGTCGCTCGGGGCGGCCCACGTATTGATGCTTTCAACGGAGTTCTCGTTGAGGCGAAGCGTCCCGACTGCGTCGGGGCTGGTGACGTCAGGGGAAGTCCCTGCAGTCACGTTGATCGAGTAGGAGCCGGCTTCAAGTGCGTCGTCCGAGAGCGTTCCTCGGTTGAAGCTGCCACCCTCTTCGACCTCATCAAGGTCGTCGTCACCAGGGACACTGAGAACCGTGTTGGTTCCATGGGTCCCAGCGGTGTAGCTGTTGAACTGAACAGTGACTTCGCCGTCACCATCTTCGTCGGTCAGCTGACCTTGGATGTAGTAGTTGTCGTCTTCCTGGCTACCAACGTTAATCACGGCGTCCTCGGTGTTGGACATCTGGACCGTGATGTTGGCGACATCGCCGAGCTCGTCCTGAACGGTTCCGGTTTCGAAGCTTGCCTCACCGTCGTCGGACTCGGAGACGTTGATCTGGTCGGATTCCGCGGAGACGCCGGTCTGGTTGTCCGTCACCTTGACGTAGTACGGACTGTCGTCGGCGCTCTGGTTGCCGAAGTCGAACACGACATTTTCGTTACCTTGGAGGTTTTTGACAATTGTGTCAACCTTGTCGTCGTCTTCGTTGAACAGCGTTGCGTTGGCCGGCTCGCCACCACGGTTCGTGGAGACGTTGACAGCCAGCGTGTCTGTGTCGTCGATGTTGGCACCGTCGCCGACATCATCGTCGATGTTCACTTCCAGACTGAGGTCGCTGACTGTGACGACCGCTTCCTCAGTATTGTCGACACTGATCGTGTAATCCTCGCCAGTGTCGAAGTCACTGGTGTCAACGGTGTAGACTTCACTGTTGTCAGTGTACGAGTCGGACAGAACGACGCTGTCTGCATCAACCTCGATGGATGGGCCGTTGTTAGTGGCGTCTGCGTCGGTGTCTTCAATGGCAATCACTTCGCCGCGGAAGGCGTTGATGTCCGTATCGTTTGAACCAGACGCCTTAATCGTCTCGGACGTCACATCAATGTCCTCAGCGACGATTGTGTTGTCGCCACCGGTGAGGTTGCTGACCTTGACAGTCAGGTTCCGGTTCGGCTGAACGTCCTGAGCAAGACTGAACGCGAGACGTCCGTTCTGCCCGTCAGCACCGACGCTGGTGATGCCGTAGTTGCTCGGGTTCTTGTTCCCGTCGAGGTAGACATCGATGTCAGTGGCAGAGACTGCGCTGCCGGTCGATCCATTAAGTGCCAGTTCAACTGTGCCGCTATCGTATTCTGCTGCCTGCTCGACGCTGACGTTCGCGGCGGCGGCTGCGCCACCGGAGAACGCGATGGTCCCGGCAAATACCGAGAAGACCATCAGCGCCGTCAGGAACAGACTGCGGATTTTTTCGCTTGTATCTGTCATGTTTGTGTTTGCTATCGGGCGACCCCAGCAGTTTTCCACCTGGTCGGAACGCGGCCACCGAGGCCCCGCATAGACCGAACCGGCGTACTCACTTCTGGCGTCATGGGTAGGGGTATCGGTACATTGCCCGAAGTGTGGTAAATGCTTTGTGGAATAAAGCTGGTAAGTATACTACAAGTAGTCATCAGCGAATAATGTTTTTGAACATATATTTACACCTGATATGGTATTTCCGTTGACCTGTTAGATAATTAGAGAGGATCCACGCCGGCTGAGGCAGTTGTCTGAAGAGCGCCACAGACCGGTGTGTCTCACTCGGAGTTCATTTCGAAGAGAGCGCCAGCGTCCGACTATACCCAGTCACGACTGACAGTCGGCAATTAGCTGCATGGAAGCGAAGGCACAATCCCGAATCGGGAACCGGGCCGCGAATCGGTGACGCTGTATGAGACTGTTGGCACTGCCCACGTGCGCGCGGAAGAAAGAACGGTGTTCAGGGACCGGGGGTGTTCCGGTTAGTTGTCGCGTCGGACAGCGAGGAGCGCAGCAGCGACCAGCGCGATGAGCGCGATAGCTGCGGTGAAGCCAGGGCCTTCCGCTGCAGTGGTCTCGGTTTCAGTGTCCATCGGCGTGTCCTCAGGCGTGTCCTCAGGCGTGTCCTCAGGCGTGTCCTCAGGCGTGTCCTCAGGCGTGTCCTCAGGCGTGTCCTCAGGCGTGTCCTCCGGTTCCTCGGCTGAGACGGTCACGTTCGCACTGTCCGTCACGGCAGAGCCGTTCGAGGTGTACGGACCGTCAGCACCCGGGAAGTCATACGCTTCGTTGCCGTTGGTGTCGAGGTGCGGCATCGCGATGGCCGTGAAGTTCTCGTCCATTGGCTCGTCGAGCGTGACCGTGATGTCATTGTAGGTACCGGCTTCGAGATATTCGGAGTTCCCGATAACGCTACCTTCGACATCGCCGTCAAGCAGTGAGCCGTCGTGGATGACAATGAACCCACCGCTAGACAGCTGCGCGCTGTCGACGACGACTTCGCTTCCGTCGGATTCCTGGTCACTGATGCTCACGGTGGCCGTGTCGGCTTCGACGATGCGGCCGTCTTCCTCGTCGCTGAAGTCAGAGTCACCATCGACGTCGAGCGTCTGGACGGTGAAGTTCGTGCCGGCGGAGTATTCGCTGAAGTCAGCCGTGGCAGTGTACGTGCCGTTTGGACCGACAGTTGCTTCTGGACGGAGGACGAATGGATTTGCCTCACTTTCAGACTCCATTTCGACCTCAAGCTCGGAGCCAGGAGCGACATTCGTATCGCCGCTCACGGTCTGTCCGGCCGCGGCTCCAACAGTAACGAAGCCGTCCTCGTCGAGGTTCAACTCCGCGTTGCGTTCGGACGTTGTGTAGAGTGCGCTTTCGGATGTGCTATCGTCGCTCAACGGCCCTTCCTGAACGGAGAAGGTCGCGTTGAGTGCCGTGTCCTCTTCGCCGGTAATCGTGTTACCAGACTCGAACTCAACATCACTGGTGTCGAGAGCAACGAAGTAGGTGTTGTTGTCCGGGTCGTCGACAACAGTCACGGCATCACTGCTGTTCGTGAAGTTGACGGGATCTTCATCCGCGTTCGCACCGACATCGGTCCGGTTGACGTAGAGTCGGAGGCCGGACGCACTCGAGTCATCATTGATACGATCCGGCGTAGTGTCGGCAGCGGCGATGAACGCCTCAGTCACGTCGGAAGATCCGTTATCTTCCTGCTCGTATTCGAGGGCACCTTCGATACCGGATGCTTCGATTTCGTGGACGACGAGATCCTCAGCTGCGACATCGTCGGACCGCGTGAGGTTCTCACCGATGCGATCGTAGATGTCGATATCCTCGTCGTCGATATCCGCGTCACTCGGTGCAACCCAAGTCCGCATATTCTCGACTGAGTTCTCGTTAAGTCGGAGCGTTCCAACATTATCAGGGCTGGTGACATCTGGGGACGTCCCTGCAGTCACATTCATCGAGTAGGAACCGGCTTCAAGCACGTCCTCATCGAGGGCTGCTCTGCTTCCGGTAAAGCTACCACCCTCTTCGACATCATCGAGGTCGTCGTCACCGGGGACACTGAGAACCGTGTTGTTGTTGTTAGTCCCAGCGGTGTAGCTGTTGAACTGAACAGTGACTTCGCCGTCACCATCTTCGTCGGTCAGCTGACCTTGGATGTAGTAGTTGTCGTCTTCCTGGCTACCAACGTTAATCACGGCGTCCTCGGTGTTGGACATCTGGACCGTGATGTTGCTGACATCACCAATCTCATCCTGTACAGTTGAGGTTTCGAAGCTTGCGTCACCGTCGTCGGACTCGGAGACGTTGATCTGGTCGGATTCCGCGGAGACGCCGGTCTGGTTGTCCGTCACCTTGACGTAGTACGGACTGTCGTCGGCGCTCTGGTTGCCGAAGTCGAACACGACATTTTCGTTACCTTGGAGGTTTTTGACAATTGTGGCAACCTTGTCGTCGTCTTCGTTGAACAGCGTTGCGTTGGCTGGCTCGCCACCACGGTTCGTGGAGACGTTGACAGCCAGCGTGTCTGTGTCGTCGATGTTGGCACCGTCGCCGACATCATCGTCGATGTTCACTTCCAGACTGAGGTCGCTGACTGTGACGACCGCTTCCTCATTATTGTTGACACTGATCGTGTAATCCTCGCCAGTGTCGAGGTCACTGGTGTCAACGGTGTAGACTTCACTGTTGTCAGTGTACGAGTCGGACAGAACGACGCTGTCTGCATCAACCTCGATGGATGGGCCGTTGTTAACGTTGTCTGCAGAGGTGTTTTCAACGGCAATCACTTCACCGCGGAAGGCGTTGATGTCCGTATCGTTTGTCCCAGTCGTCGTGATTGTCTCGGATGTCACGTCGATATCCTGAGCGACGACGGTTCCGTCACCGCCACTGAGACCGGTGACCTTGACAGTCAGATTCCGGTTCGGCTGAACGTCCTGATCGAGACTGAACTCAAGACGTCCAGTCGTCCCGTCGTCAGTCCCATCGACAGAGGAAACATTGTAATTACCGGGGTTCTCGTTCCCGTCAATGTAGACATCGATGTTCCCTCTTGGGACTGCGCTGCCGGTCGATCCATTAAGTGCCAGTTCAACTGTGCCGCTATCGTATTCTGCTGCCTGCTCGACGCTGACGTTTGCGGCGGCGGCTGCGCCACCGGAGAACGCGATGGTCCCGGCAAATACCGAGAAGACCATCAGCGCCGTCAGGAACAGGCTGCGGATCTTGTCTGAGTTTCCTGTCATAGTTTGTGTTTGCTATCGGGCGACCCCAGCAGTTTTCCACCTGGTCGGAACGCAATCACCGCAATCGCGTGTAGACCGAACCGGCGTACTCACTTCTGGCGCCATGGGTAGGGGTACAGTCTAAACGATAGGTGTATACTGTAAATGTTTTGTGGTTAGGATATCTGACTGTCATGACTGGTCAAGGATTGAAACGCCGTCCGTGGCGATCAGATGTAGGAGAAGCAGCGTGGATTCCAAGCTATAATTCCGTCATTCGTGCGTCTGACGGGTTGAATGTACATCGTGGAGCTGGTTTCATTGGCCAGAGATACCAGACCCTCACGAGTGCTAACTGCTCACTCAGGAACGAGTCCGCAGAAGAACCACACCTGACAGCTACGGCATGAGAATAGAGGAGGATTGAACGGTCACTTCCGACTAGTACCGTCAGTTCGTTACAATTTCGATTTCACGGCTATCGGGGTCTTTGGTGAACGCGTAACGGTCGTCACAGCTACCGGGATCACGGTAGTCCTCGGCGTGGCGCCCCATCAGCGTCTCCCACGCGTCGTGGAGGTCATCAGTCTGAACCGCGAGGTGCCCCCACGCGTCGCCAAGTTCGTAGGACCGGCCGTCGTAGTTGTATGTGAGTTCGACTGACATCGCCTCGTCGGGAGCATCTTCGGGCTTGAGGAAGTACAGGGCGAAGTCGTCGAACTCTTCGCGGCGGAACAGGTCGTAGTCGAGCTTTCGGGTGTACCAGCCGATAGCCTGGTCGGCGTCTTCGACGCGGATCATCGTGTGGTCGAGCGACCACTTCGCGCCGTGGTCCCGCTCGACGATCTCGATCTCATGGCCGTCGGGGTCTGTGACGAAGGCATAGGAACCGCCACAGGAGTCTGGGTCGCGGTAATCCTCGACACCGGCGTCCATCAGGTCGTCGTAGGCGTCGTACACGTCATCACAGCGGACGGCGATGTGTCCCCACGCGTCGCCCATCGTGTACGAGCGCCCGTCATGATTGTACGTGAGTTCGAGCAGTGCACCCTCGTCGTGGACGTCCTCCGGACCAAGGAAGACATTCGTGAACGTGTCGGCTTCCCAGCGGCCCTTTTCCTCGTAATCGAAATACGTCTGGTACCAGTCTAGCGAGGCGTCCAGATCCTCGACGCGCATCATCGTATGATCGAGTGACCACATACACGGCATGTGGTCCGAGCGAGCGAAAAGGCTACCGCCACAGGCGGTTCCGTCCGGATTCGATACTGCGGGTCACCGCGTCGCCGAACTGGTCCGAATTGCCGGCAGATAGTACCACCAGACCACGGCCAGTAAGACGAGAGAGCCTACCGGGACAGCCACGTAGTTGAGCCGCCTGTTGAATCCCAGAAACACGGGAAACTGGGTCAGACCCGCACCTGCAAGAGCAAGAGCGGTGACCCGAACATCCTCACGCCAGACGACACCGGCGGCAGCGCTGGCCAGGGCAAGGGCATACAGCAGGACGCCTGAGCCCCACGACTCGATAAACTGCGGGAGTGCGTTGGTAAACCGAACGAAGTAGCTATAGGCCGAGAGTAGCTCCGGCGGATTCGTATTAAAGAGCCCAAAGGAGAAGATGAGCGTCAGTTCTGCTCCGATTAGCACTACTGTCCACGGGACGAGGCCGGCAACGACAACGGCCACAAGACGGCGTCGGGGACCGCGATCCATATCTGGTCGCAGGGCTCCACACCCATGAACGCATCTACTTCTTTGTCAGAACTTGGATGTCGTGTGCACGCGCGGGCCGACGCGCGACAACCACTACCGGTTGGCGACGATTCGCAGGATATCTTCGTCCGCGAGTTCGTGGTCACGCCCGACCTGCTGTTCGTCGTGCTTGGCGCTCGGGCCGGTCACACGAGCGAAGCGGAACCGCTCGTCGAAACTTCCGCCGAGTTTCTCGCAGGCGTCGTCGACGGTGTCTCCCTCACGGAGGATCAGCGGTTCCTCACGGTCAACGCCGCGGCCCGGCTTGTCCATGTAGATCCGTATCAGGCCGAGCTCCTCCCAGATGCGTTCGGTGAGGCTGTCCAGCCCTTTCTCCTCCTCGGCGCTAATAAAGATCGCTTCGTCGGGGTCGATGTCCCGCTCTCGGAGTTCGTCTTCGACTTTCGGGAGGTAGTCTGGCTCAATGAGGTCGGCTTTGTTGACCGCGACGAGCGAGGGCAGGTAGACGCGGTTGTCCATCACACCGTCAACGAGCTGGTCGATATCGATGTCCTCGCCGATAGTCACGTCGGCGTTGACGTAGCCGTGCTCACGCAGGACGGCCTTGACTGTCTCGTCGTCGAGTTCGACGCCGGAGGCCGTGTTGACCGAAATCCCGTCTTTACCCTTCTTTCGAACGTTAACCCACGGCGGGTCCTGATCGAGGCGAATCTTGTTCTTGTACAGCTCTTCGCTGAGGCGGTCGTACTGGTCGATCTCGAAGACGGAGATGAGGAAGACGATGAGGTCCGCGGTCCGGACAACGGACAGCACTTCTTTCCCACCACCGCGGCCGCCAGCAGCGCCCTCGATGAGACCCGGAACGTCGAGAATCTGTATGTTCGCTCCCTTGTGCTTGAGCATCCCCGGGTACACGTCGAGCGTGGTGAACTCGTATGCGCCGGTCTCGGACTCGGCGTTGGTCAGTGCGTTCAGCAGCGTCGACTTCCCGACGCTTGGGAACCCGACGAGCGCAACAGTCGCGTCACCGTGTTTCTCGACGCCGTAGCCACCGCCACCGCCCGACGAGGCCTGCTGTTCGAGCTTCTCCTTTTTCTCGGCGAGCTTGGACTTCAGCCGACCGATATGGGCCTCTGTAGACTTATTGTAGGGAGTGCTGGCGATTTCGTCCTCGAGTTCCTGAATCTCCTCTTCGAGCCCCATTAAGTGTATGTCGGCCCCTCACACCGAATAAGGCTTTCCTCCCTCGTCGACGCCACCCCCGCGGCACGCGTCATGGCTGTCTTCCCGTTCAGAATGGTCAAACGACCCTCATGTAATTCGACACACCTATAGGCCACCCTCCGTCATATGTCGATAATGGGAGCGGCGAGTCGGTTCCGCGACAGTACGCAGATACTGCTGCCAGTCGGTGCGCTCGACGGGATTCGCGAGGAGTTGGAACAGCAGTTCACTGTGAGTGTTCATCAAGACGGTGAGCAGATTCGGATCATCGGCTCTCCGGTCGAAATCAAAGACGCAAGTGATTTTCTCGCACGGCACGGCGTGACGTTCGCCTGAGCCGACAGGGATCCTATTTTTTGTCGTGCTGGACGCTCCGTCGATAGAATAGTGAGCGTTCGAGCGTGTGGAGGCCTCACGCAGCGATCCGTGAAACGCAATCCTTTAAACCGCCGCGAGGATTCCACTATGTATGGCTGGAACTATCGAAGTCCTCGTTCCCGGTGGGGAGGCCAACCCTGGCCCGCCACTCGGCCCGGAACTCGGCCCGACACCGGTGGACGTGCAGGCAGTCGTACAGGAGATCAACGACCAGACGGAAGCGTTCGACGGCACCGAAGTCCCCGTCACCGTCGAGTACGACGACGACGGCTCCTTCGAGATCGAAGTCGGTGTCCCGCCGACGGCCGAACTCATCAAGGACGAGGCCGGCTTCGAGACTGGCAGCGGCGAGCCTCAGGAAGACTTCGTCGCTGATCTCTCCGTCGACCAGGTCAAGCAGATCGCCGAGCAAAAGCAGACTGACCTGCTCTCCTACGACCTGAAGAACGCCGCAAAGGAAGTCGTCGGGACGTGTACCTCCCTCGGCGTCACTATTGAAGGCGAAAACCCACGCGAGTTCAAGGAACGCATCGACGCGGGCGAGTACGACGACGTGTTCGCGGCCGAAGCACAGGCGTAAGTCGGACCGCTGTGCGACTGGCGTGTGTTTTCCCTTGCTTTCGACGCTGCTGAGCCACTGCACTGTCTGCTGGACCCCCGTCAACAACTGGTCCCTGCGAACCGGAAACACGCCCGTCAGCGGCCCTTGGGCTGGTTCGACGGGTTTAAGTGTCGCATTGGCGTCTACCCGCACGAGACAGGCATCCGCCTGTTTCACTGACCCGTAGAAGCCGATTGGCGTACTACGGAGGTGAACAATGGCAGATCAGGAAATAGAGAACGCAGTCTCGCGCGCACTCGAGGACGCACCTGAGCGGAATTTCCGCGAAACGGTCGACCTCGCTGTGAACCTGCGCGACTTAGATCTTAACGACCCGTCGAACCGCGTCGACGAGTCCGTCGTGCTTCCTGCTGGCACCGGTCAGGAGACCACTATTGTGGTCTTCGCCGAGGGCGAAACCGCCCTTCGTGCTGAGGAAGTCGCAGACGACGTACTCGACGAGGACGAACTCGAGGAACTGGGTGGCGACGACGACGCCGCCAAGGACCTCGCCGATGACACTGACTTCTTCATTGCGGAGAAGGATCTGATGCAGGACATCGGTCGCTACCTCGGGACCGTCCTCGGTCCGCGTGGGAAGATGCCGGAACCGCTCGACCCCGACGACGACGTCGTCGAGGTCATCGAACGCATGAAAAACACCGTGCAGCTCCGCAGCGGGGAACGGCGAACGTTCCACACGCGGGTCGGCGCGGAGGACATGTCCGCCGAGGATATCGCGGACAACATCGACGTTATCCTCCGCCGTCTGCACGCGGACCTCGAGAAGGGCCCGCTCAACATCGACACGGTCTACGTGAAGACGACGATGGGGCCTGCGATGGAGGTTGCCTGATATGAGCGCCGAATCCGAACGCAAGACCGAGACCATTCCCGAGTGGAAGCAGGAAGAGGTCGACGCCATCGTAGAGATGATCGAGTCCTACGAGAGCGTCGGCGTCGTCAACATCGCCGGGATCCCGTCCCGACAGCTACAGGACATGCGACGTGACCTGCACGGGACCGCCGAGCTCCGCGTCTCCCGGAACACGCTGCTTGAGCGTGCACTCGACGAAGTCGACGACGGACTCGAAGACCTCAACAGCTACATCACCGGGCAGGTCGGGCTCATCGGAACCGACGACAACCCGTTCTCGCTGTTTCAGGAACTCGAGGCCTCCAAAACGCCCGCACCCATCGGTGCCGGCGAGGTGGCCCCGAACGACATCGTGATTCCGGAAGGCGACACGGGCGTCGACCCCGGTCCGTTCGTCGGCGAACTCCAGAGCGTGGGTGCCGACGCACGCATTCAGGAGGGCTCCATTCAGGTCCTCTCCGACTCGACGGTGCTTGACACCGGCGAGGAAGTCTCCCAAGAACTCGCGAATGTGCTGAACGAACTCGGCATCGAACCGAAGGAGGTCGGTCTCGACCTCCGCGCCGTCTTCGCCGACGGTGTGCTGTTCGAGCCCGAGGAACTGGAACTCGACATCGACGAGTACCGGAGCGACATCCAGGCGGCTGCCGGCCGAGCGTTCAATCTCTCGGTCAACGCCGACTACCCGACCGCGACGACGGCCCCGACGATGCTCCAGTCCGCTCGTGGCAACGCCAAGAGCCTCGCGCTCCAGGCGGCCATCGAGGACCCCGAGGTCGTGCCTGACCTCGTGAGCAAGGCCGACGCACAGGTCCGTGCGCTCGCCTCGCAGATCGACGACGAGGAGGCACTCCCGGAGGAGCTCCAGGGCGTCGAGGCCGACGTGGCGACAGAGGAACCGACTGACGATCAAGACGACGACACCGCATCCGAGGACGACGCCGACGCCGACGACGCGGCCGAGGAGGCCGACGACGGCGACGATGACGACGATGAAGACGCCGGCGACGCGCTCGGAGCGATGTTCTAACAACTCACACTACAACAATGGAATACGTATACGCTGCACTCATCCTGAACGAATCGGGCGAAGAAATCAACGAAGACAACCTCACCGACGTGCTCAACGCCGCTGGCGTCGACGTCGAGGAGTCCCGCGTCAAGGCCCTCGTCGCCGCCCTCGAGGACGTCGACATCGAGGAGGCCGTCGACCAGGCCGCAGCGGCACCGGTGCCGGCAAGCGGTGGCGCGGCCGCACCCGCCGAGGGTGACGCTGACGAGGCCGACGAGGCCGACGAGGAAGCCGAAGAAGAGGCTGCCGACGACGGCGGCGACGACGATGACGACGAGGACGACGAGGCAAGCGGTGAGGGCCTCGGCGAACTCTTCGGCTAACTCGGTTCAACACAGCTCAGTTTTTTCTTTGCGTGCGCTCGACCGGTGAGAGGAGTCAATACTGACCCCGCCGATAGCCGTATCTCTATTGGACAAGTATGCTGAGCCACGACCGAGCTGTAATCCAGCGTGTACTGCCTGACATACGAGTCTGATTACACCGAAAACGGGTCTGCTGCGGCCTTAGCTACCGATCCTAATCGTATCGGAGTCAATCGAGATGGGTGAGTCGTTCGTGGTTGCGCCACTCTCGTCGACTTCCTTCAGGTAGATTTCACCCGTCGCAGTATCGTCAACCGACCCACTGGCCGTGTCGTTGTACACTGTGACTTCGTACGTGTAGTATCCGGCATCGAGGTCGGTATCGTAGCCAGCCCACGCCGGATACGCATCGGTCCCGGTAAGGTCACCGCTACCCACGGTGACGTTCTCAGTGCCTGTGTACACTGTACTGCCGTCACTCTTGTTCTTGACAGTGAGGCTCACCTCGCGTTTGTCGCCAACGGTCCCCTCATTGCGGACTTCGACGGTGACCCGTTCTGCACCGCCGTTCCGTTCAATGAGTGTGGCGGTATTGTATGTCTGTGTGCCGATATTGATGCCCTGTGTGTCGTTTACCACGACGTTCGACCGACCAACGAAAAACGACTGCTTTGCTGAGGTGCTGTTCCGTGTCTGGACGTAGTACGTGTAGTTACCGCGGTCAGACGGGAGGCTGAGGTTCACCTGCTTCGTCTCTTTGCTTGTGAGAACGTTGGTTGTCGCGGCGTCAGACACTGCGAACGTCGGGCTCGCGTCGTCGGTGTTCTTTGCATAGAGTTTGATTTCGGCGGTTCCGCCTTCTCCTCCGACGTTCGTGACGTTGACCGTAGCGTTTGCAGACTCGTCGTTGTCGATTGCGCTCGTGGCGCGCACAGAGTCGACTTGCATGAACTGTTCGTCAATGTCGCCGACGTAGATATTTCCGCCCCACTGCTTCCCAGTAGCGGACTCGGAGCGGTTGGGGTTCGTGAGATTGAATCTGTACTGGTACGATTGCCCCGGTGTCTTACTTGCAGTCGCTAGCTCAACGCTGAACTGCGCCGTTTCGTTTACCCCGATCTCCGTATCCTGCGTCTCGGCTGTGCTTCCATCGAAGGTAGGCGTAAGCTCTGCGGTACCGGCGGCGGTACCGACGTTTTTGACCGTCACCGTTGCCTCCGTGTCATCTGTCTTCGGGGTACGGGCGGGGACATCAACATCAACGAAGCTGAATCTCGGCTCCAAAACCTCATTCTCGATGGAGTTGGTTCTGAATATAACCACTGCGTCGTTGTAGTCGGGGTCGCCGTAACCGTATGCGTTTTCGGGGTTTGCGTTATCTTGTGAGAGTTCATACAGGTACACAAATTCACCGTCAGCGAGGTTTAGCCTCGCTGATCCGTTCGCAAGTGCGGTGAGCCGTTGCTCACCAAGCATATCCCGGAGTTTCCGCTGTGCCTTGCCGGCCTGCCCGTAGCCGGGAATCACCTCTCCATCGGCCAATATGTCTGCGTTCGAGCTGCTTTCGTCGGTAGAAATTCGGACCCCACCTGGATTGCTGCATCTCTTGGTGTAGTAGTTCGTGCCGTCTATCTTGAACCGAATGTCCGTATACGTCGTTTCATAACAATAGTAGGATGTGGCGGTGACGGAGAAGCTTGAATTCGCTTCGAAAGTCTTGGTGAACTCATATGGGTCCGAATAGTCGTCGTTGATCAGCCGCCGTTCGGCATAGGGGCCGTTCACATCGCCGTCTTCGAAGCTGTATCCCACGTCGCGCCACAGTGGAATCTCGTGGTCGCCGGACTGATTGTTGACGACCAGATCCATGTCTACTTTCGTGTGCGTAATCTGATAGCCGTTACTACCCTCAAGCTCAGCTCCCTTGAGTTCGATTGTTGCGTTGACCCGCTCGTTGGTTGTCATCCCTCCCTCGTCACGCTCGACCGCAGTATTCGACCGCACGTTTAGGAGTCGCCAGGCAGTCTGGTTTTCAGTGGTAAAGTTCACTCGATAGAGTCCATCTTCGGACGGCGCTGTAACGGTCTGTGTGACCGTCGTACTCTCTCCCGGGCCAAGCTGTTCGTCCGTTGACTTGTCAGCTCCCCAGTCTCTGCCGATGCGAAGCGTCTGGGAGCCTTCTCTGCCCCCAGTGTTCGTGACATTGAAGCTGACTTCGGTCTTGTTCTCTGGCTCGACCGGGTTGTCGACGCCGAGGCCAGTGATATCGAACACTGGTGGGGCCGACCCGCCGACAGTGAAGGTCCCATAACTGCGGTCGTCCGGCGTCTCGACGACGTAGGTGTAATTACTGTATGACGGTGCAGTGAGCGGACCGCCAGTGAGAGTTACCGTCTCTTTTTCTGAACCGCTGTTGGTTCCATTGAGCGTGAGCGTTTTCTCCTTCGATTCAACCTTTGTGTTCGACTCGTTTTTGATGAGTATTTTGACGGCGTCGGACTTACGGATATTGCCGGTATTTTTGACTGTCGCCGCGATCGTGACTGTGTCACCGCTCTTTACCCCACCCGGTGGCGAAACCGATGTCACCTCAAAGACACCGACGTCACCGACAACGAAGTAGTGGCCGTCGTCGCTGTACTGCGAATACGTGTCGTCGTCCGTCGTGACCTCGATATCGTAGGTCCCGTTCTCGTCGGTCGGCATCGCCGATCCAAAATCAACTGTCCGGCTGTTGCCCGGATGGACTGTCACGTGCCGCGTAGCGGTCACCGAGCCATTAACCAGCAGCGTGACGCTCTGTTCGGCTGTCATACTGCCGTTGTTTTCGACTGTGACATTCGCTTCTGGGACCTGATTGAGCCGTGCTGTTGCGGGGATCGAGACACTAGTTATATTCAGTGACGGTGATCCGGGCACAGCCGTGTAGTTGACCAGCTCGTAGGCTTCGTCTTGCTCAGATGCCACAGTGAAGTTGTGTACACCGCTGTCGGCATCTATCGACTTGCTCACGCTAGCTGAATCGCCACCAGTAAGCGTGACCGTGGCTGTCGCATTATCTGCCGCCCCGGACCGATTCAGTCTGATCACTTGGGTGTCTTGCAAACCACCAGAGTTCCGTATCGTGGCATTCACAAGTGCTTTCTGACCGTCTGATGGGTCTTCTTGCACCGACATGTTCCGTACTTCGAACACCGGGTCGCTCACGTTGCCAAGTGCAAAGTTAATATAGATGGTCTCACCCGGCTCCGCTGAATTCGGAGTCACCGTGACGTACTTGTCGTCGTATGCGTCCTGTGCCCAGTCCGCCCACGCGCGAGCGTAACTGCTGTTCTCGATTGTCAACGTAGCGTTGGTGACCTGTGACGGGGCACAGGTGGTGCTCGGCGAAGAAGAGTCCCACGAGCCGTTCCGTACGCCTTCGTATGTCGCCTCAGTGAATAGCGCCGTTTGAAGTGCTGCTTCGTGTGATCGGTTCGCCGTCGTGTTCGATTGAATCGCGACCGAACTCCCCCCCATCTGGTGCCCAGAGATATTCGCGAACGAGACTGACAGCGCCCCTTTATCGTAGTTCACGGCCGGGGGCGACGACATCGTCGCGCCCGACTCGGTCATCCGCCATACACCTCCGCCTTGATAGCCAACTTGTTGGCCGTTTTCCTGATACTGAAGCGTCTGCAACGTCCGATTCCCCGTCGAACAGGTCGAGTTACGGTTCAGCGTCAGGCTGTATGTCGCGTCGTCCGTCACAGCGACATCAGACCGAACCCGGTCCGGAAGCTTAACTGACTCACTGGTATCTGACCGCTGGAAGCTCTGATCGACCGACAGCAGCACCTCCTCAGCGAGCTCGACATTCGCGTCGTCGTTGATATCTCCGATTGTCTGCTGGCCCGCCTGAACGATCAGTATGGCACCAATGATGACTGCACTCGCCAACAACACCACACCCAGAACGTGCGATACACCCCGGTCTCCAGCCCCCCGGCTGCCCCACTCGAACATACTCAAATACATACCAACTATTGCACATAAATGTACTGTTTCAATATAAATTAATGAAGATTTATCACGGACATCCAAGCATGACTATCACACATACAGTCTCAACCCACCACAAATCCCACGCTACACGACTGGCGCTCCTGCTTTGCATTACAATATGTACAGCAACTATTCGGCAATCAGCCAAGACAATATGCTATTGTCTGTGCCATTTTCACTCATGATAGCGTAAGTGGTGGACAATAACAATTTCACAAACAACACAGACTCTGGTTTGCTCAGTACCTGCATCCGAGGGGACTAGACGCTACCTGCGAAGCCAGGACTGCAAACGCAACTTCTAATTGGAGAAAGACGTGTGATTACTGGTCTGCCCTTGTGGGTGACCGTACGTGTTCTTTACTGTTACGAACAGCGTTGTAAATTCGCTTATCTGGGCCGGTATCAAATCTGCCTGGCTGCACAGTTGACCCGTTGAGAGTCATGGTAACTCCTCAACCACAGTAGCACAATAAGGATGGACTCGCCGGGATTTGAACCCGGGGCCTCTCCCATGCCAAGGGAGTGATCTACCCCTGATCTACGAGCCCTTGTGTGCATTATCTGCTTCCCGATGGGATTGCTTAAACCCATCGAAGCACCGGGACATAGGGAACCGGCCTCATGGTCGCAAACAGATCAGTATTGCATCGACTTCCAGGGGTGCGTGGAGATCTGGTAATTGGAGTTACAGTACGGCCACAATGGTTATAACGCCTGATACCATCCCTACAGTAATCTCAGTTCAGTGAATCAGGCTTATGAACCGTAGGAAAAATGAGACGCAGTCTACCAACCGTCGTGTCGCCCGGGCACTCTGGATCGGAAGGCCCCAGCGCGGGCAGACGACACTGGACTTCGCAATCGGTATGAGCTTGTTTTTGAGCGTCCTGATATTCATTTTCCTGTTCATTCCGGGACTTTTGTCGCCGTTTTCGGCAGGGGTTCAGGAGGAGACGGTCACGACTGACAGAGTTGCCGACGGCCTCACAATGGGGATGCTTGGTTCGCCACAGCAGCCGTACGTTCTGGACGAACACTGTACGCGAGAGTTCTTCGCTGGAAACGCACCACCGTCAGGATGTGGCTACGACTCCGGTGGGAGTACAGAAGAACGGGTTGGGCTTGATCCGGCTTTGGAGAACGTGAACGTCACAATTCGGGGGAATGCGACGGCAACGGCAGCCACCGACGAAACGCTCTGTTGGGATGGAACAGATGAGGAGCTCGTTGCGGCCAGTGGTGGCTGCGGAACGATACTCACGACTGGCGGGAATCCGCCGACAAACAACGACGCGTCGGTCACTGCGCTGCGAGTGGTATCGCTGAACGGGCAGGACGTCACAGTACGCGTGGTGATGTGGTAGCATGCGTGCGCAGGCGCACACGCTCGAAGCCATCGTCAGCGGAATGCTGTTACTGGCAAGCCTGGTGTTTGCCCTCCAGATGACAGCGGTGACGCCGCTGTCTGCGAGTACGTCGAGCCAGCACATCGAGAACCAGCAGCAGGCAATCGGCCACGGAGTCCTCGCCTCGGCGGCGGCAGAGGACGCGTTAAAACCGGCTGTGCTCTACTGGGACAACAGCACGGCGCAGTTCCATAACACGGCCGGTGGTCGGGAATATTACACGAACGGGCCACCGGACAATCGGTTCGGAGAGTTGCTGGAGCGTGCGTTCGACCAGCGAGGAATCGCTTACAACGTCTACCTCAGGTTCCAGAATATGCAGGGGCGAACCGTCACGACTCGATACATCTACAGCGGTGAGCCGAGCGACAACGCAGTGCGTGCCAGCCACACAATCACGCTCATGGACGACGACCATCTGCGAGACGCGGATGGGACGCGAAACAGCACACGGCTTGGTGACCCGGCGACCGATTATACGGTTTCGGACACCGGGACGAACGTCTACAACACGGTCAGCGTGGAGGTGGTCGCGTGGCGCATCTGAACGACGACGACCGCGGACAGATAATTCTCATCGCCGCCCTGGCCCTGGCGGTGACGTTCATCGGGCTGGCGCTGGTCGTCAACTCCGCGATTTACACGCAGAACCTTGCCAGCCGGGGCGAGGTCGCCGGGAGCAACGACGCACTGGAGATGCGGGCAATTGTAGAGGCGAACGTCGAGCGGGGCATTATCGCGGCGAACAGGTACAACTACTCGACGCAGACGACGCTCGAAGCCAGTGTGCGTGAGAGTGTTCGGACCGTCAGTACACAGACGGAGCGACAGCGGGTCACGAGCGGGGCACTGGTGAACGCGACACTCACCGGTTCGCCGACATACGGCACACGGATCGCACAGAACGATACGTCACTGTTCGAATCCGGTGAGGCGACCCCGAGTGCCGATTGGATGGTCAGAGAGCGGGTCACTCGCCCGGGTGACGGCACGAACGCGACCAGAGGGTTCGTCATCAACGCGACGGACATCCCGACGGACTCTGCGGACGCGTTTGCTGTCACAGCGAACGGTACCGGTGGCAACCCGAAATGGACGATGCAGGTCTGGGGGGATGTCGGACCCGGTGGGACCGTAAACGTGGAAGTCGACACACCGAGCGGCACACAGACGTGTACCGTCCCTATCGAGGAGCCGTATGCCCACATTGACGTGACTGACGGAACAGTGCAGAGCAAACCGTGCCTCGCGCTGCAGGGCGGGAGTTTCGACGGACGGTTCGCCCACGGTGTCGGTGACGAGTACAACATCACGTACGAATCGGGCGACCAGATCAGGGGGAACTACTCGCTGGTCGTCCGCGATAGCACGCCAGCAAGCACGCTCGATACAGCACCTGCGTCGCCGTTCAGCACGACCGCGATTTATAATACGACCGTCCGCTACCGCTACGACACCTCGAACTTACGGTACGAGGCAAAGATACGGGTGGCCCCGGGTGAGCCGGATGCGTCGTAACCGCGCCGTCTCGACGACGCTGAGCTACACGCTGAGCCTGGCCATCGCCTCGATTCTGGTGTCTGGCCTCCTCATTGCCGGCGGGAACTTCGTCGAGGACCGGCAGGAGCAGGTTATCAGAGACGAGCTCGAAGTCATCGGACAGCAGGTCGCCGCCGACATCGGGCGTATTGATCGGCTGGTGGTCGCTGCCGACACCGACCCGACTGCGCGGCTGAATCACACGTTCCCGGCGCGGGTGAGTGGGTCCGGCTACCGGGTCTCGATTGCCCCCGCCGCCGATGAACTAACGCTCGAATCGACATCGCCGGAGGTGTCGGTGACTGTGTCACTCACAACCTGGACAGACCTGGGAGACTCCACCGCTGACGGCGGTGTAATAGCCGTGTTCTACGACGAATCGAGCGGGCAACTGGAGGTCCGAAATGGCTGACCGCGCCGTCAGCGAGGTGTTGAGCTTCGCTCTGGTGTTCAGTCTCATTGTAGCTTCGATAATTCTTGTCTCGGTGAGCGGTCTGGGGGCGTTACAGAACGCCCGGGATGCGGAGCAGATAGAGAACGCTGAGCGGGCGTTTGACGTGCTCTCGGACAACATCGCAGACCTCCACAAACAGGGCGCACCGAGCCGTGCCACGGAGGTCAGTCTCGGTGAGGCATCGCTCAGGACGGGTGAAAACACGACAATATCGGTCCAAGTCCACGACGGGACCACTCCCAAAGACGTCGGAACATGGAAGATCCGCCCAATCATATACGCCGGCAATCAGGAACGAGCGCTCGTATACGAAGCCGGGGCAGTGTATCGGACGAACCGGGACGGTGGGGTACAGAAACGAACGCCGCCGATACTCGTCTCGGACGACCGCGCACTCATCACTGTGGTCGGTACGACCGCCAGTGAACAGCAGAGCCTGGGCGGCTCGACGGTGCTCGTCCGGACAACCCACCGCGACAGCAACGTGTCGTTCGCCGATACCGGTGGAAACATCGAACACGTCAACGTCAGTGTCGACTCAACCCCACAGCGTGAGGCACTCTGGCAGTCGTACTTCGAGAGTGAAGGGTTCAGCTGCGGGGCCAACGGCTGGTGTAACTTCACGTCGTCCGGCGGCATCCAGCGGACGTACGTCGTCTACCACGATATTGCGGTTGACATCGACCAGTAATGGATCGCCTATCCGCTGGTCACGTTAATCCGGTTCTCCGAGACGTGGAGGTACGTCAGCCGGATGATGTTCGTGTTCTTCGGGACGGCTCGCTCGTTTCTGAGCGCCCGGTCGTAATGGACCAGTCCGCCGTTATCCACCGTGACTGACCCAGCGACGAGGCCGCCGTACAGCTCTGCCTTTTTGAGCGAAACACTGCTGGCACCGACACCGCCGGCGGGTGCGTAAATCACGCCCTCGAACTGCGGGGTATCGGTATCCCCTTCGATGACGGCGTCGAAGTCCGACTGGCCGTACACCCAGAACTGCGTCGAGTTCTGCGCGGTATCGACATCGACCTTGCCGGTACGATAGATGTGGAAGTGGTGGCCGCTGGCGGACGTAGCTTCGCCTTTGACGTAGAGACGCACTTTCCCGGCACCGTTCACCTTGATCCGTCCGCCGTTCTCGATGTAGACGTAGTCTCGGACGGCGATGGTCACGTCGTCACCGCCTGTGTTAATCGTCAGCGTCTCACTGTCCAACGTCAGGTCTTCCAAGTAGTACGTGCCCGCGTCCAGCGTCTGGTCACCGGCGGCGAGCTGGTCGCCCGAAATGCTGCTGGTCGCACCGTTGTCATTGGTGGCACTTGCGTTGGCGACTCGCCGGGTCACCAGGCCGTCGATAGCGCCGGCTCCCTCAACGCCTGAAATCTGTCTGACATCGCCGTTGACAGTGCCCTTGATGTGCTTCGTGGTCGAGTATTCCACGTCACGGGTAACGACGCCGCTACCCTTGACCTCGACCCGGTCACCGGACTGAACAGTGCCGTCTACCTCGCTGTTCCCTTTCACGTACACGTCACCGGCTGTGGTGATCGTTCCGAACGACCCTCGTGATGTCGAGTAGTCGCCGACAGACGAGTTGTAGCTGTCCGTTCGAGCGGGGTCGGTGCCACTACCGGAGAGCGTAATCTGCCCGCCAGCGGACGTAGCCGCGACGGCACTCGTCACTTCTCGCGGCCCTGTCGGCACGACTAGTGTCGTGGTCACGCTGTCGTTTTCGTGATCGTAGTACGCGTCGCCATCTGTCCGCTCTTCGAAGTAGCGCCCCCATGACCGGTAGTAGTCGCTCTCGACGGTGATATTGACCGTTCCGGTATCTAGCGGATTGACGTTTCCGGCCGCCTGGTCGGGGTACACCTGCGTCGTGCCGTTCTTTGAGATGCTGGCTTGTGAGCCAAGCGAGCGGTCACCGCGGACGGTGATAAGCGGGAGCGTCAGCGTCGCGTCGCGATAGTAGAACTCCGGCGGTGAGACCATGACACTGCCGCTGCCAGAGCGCCGCCACACGCCACCGCCCTGATAGGCGACTTTCTGGTTCCCGTTCTCGTAGACGACCGCGCCGAGTTCCTCCTCCATCAGCGTGACAGTTGTCGGGGGCGAAGCCGAGTGGTTGGTGATACTGACTGTCATCCGACCCGCTGTGTTGTTGGTTCGGTACGTGGATCTGTCCGTCCCGACGAGCGATACCTGCTGGCTGTCAGCGTTCCCAAGTGCCACCAGCGCCGCCTGTGAGTCCAGTTGGGTCATCCCCGTCTCCGCCCGGGAGACATCGAGCCCAGCCTCAGTATCGACCAGCGCTGTCGCTCCTAGACTGACAACGATGCTGGAACCGACGATGACGAGACTGAGGACCAGTATCAGCCCGAGCGGGGCGGATTGTGCGCGTTCCTGACCCCTGGGGGAGTGCATTATCCGACAGTAGTTATCATAGCTGATAAGATTGCTGGCCGAATTATCGCAGCCACCGCGCAGCGGCTGACTCTGTCGGCTGCACTGAATATCGTCCGAGTTTGGATACTACCCATTCTGATATCCGGTGGGCGACCGTGTTGGCTATCAGCCGGATGTGATGTTGACGTCGTTCGTCGAGATGTGGACGTACGTAACAGACGGGATTGCCTGTGGAATCGTCGTTGTCTCTGTCCGCTGAAGTGCCTCGTCGTAGTGGATCCCGTAGTTGTTCGACACAAACGTCACGTCACCCACAACACCGCCGTAGACGTGGGCGTTCTGATCGAGTGTTATGTCCGCCCCATCGTTGTCCGGTCCGTTCGGACCGTAGATAACGCCGGTGAACTCGGCGTTGTTATCGAACTCGACATCTGCGTCGGGATTCGTATACACCCAGAAGTTCGGGGCTTTATCATCTTCGACAGTGACGAGTGCTCCGTTCCGTTGATAGTAGTCGCCTTCAACGTAGACATTCACTCTGTTCCCGCCAACGACCGCTATTTGCTGGTCGTTCTGTATCGTGATCGTTCCGTTGACGACGATGTTGACATCGCCGCTGGAGGTGTCGATACGAGCGTTTTCACCACTGTTGAGTGTGATTTCCGAGAGGAAGTAGTCACCGGCCGTCAGTTCGCATGTCGACGCGCAGTTCTCAAGCCTGTTCGAGCTATTGTCGATGTCGACACTCGGGTCGGCGTTGTCGTTCGACGACGAGATACTCGACCGACGTGTATCGATGAGGCGCTCAACAGAGTCGGGTGCGGTGACTGAGGCGTTCTGTGCGCTCCAGCCACTGACACCGCCAGGGTAACCGCCACCGCTAGCTGTCCCCCCGTAAGAAAGGTTGCCACGGATTTCCCCGTTATTGCTTATTTGTACGTCGCCACCGGATTCGAGGTCTCCCTCAATGATGGCATTGTTCTCCACATCGACATCGCCAGCAGAGATGATTCGCGAATTCGAGCTGTCGGGGAACCCACTGTACGGACCCACCGAGGAGTTGTAGCTATCTGCCTCGGCATTGTTTTTGATTGTCATTGATGTCCCGGGTGTCCCAGCGACGATCCCGCCCTGTACTGGCGGATTGGTCGCAGGGACGAGCAACTCGAGGGTGACAATGTTACTGCTGTGGTTGTAATCGACCGAGCCGTCGGTCCGCGTCTCGAAATACTGTCCCCACGCCCGGTAGTACTCACTCTGTACCCGAACCTCGACTTTTCCCGACTCGAGCGGATTCACTGCCCCCGCTGATTTGTTGGGCCAGTACTGTTTCGAAGCGTTATGTGAGATAGATGCGCTGTCTCTGAGTGCCCCGGACCCACTCACCGTCACGAGCGGGAGCGTCAGCGTCGCGTCCCGGTAGTGGAACTCGGGCGGTGACACCATCACTGATCGACCGTCGCCGGTCGACCGCCAGACGCCACCGCCCTGATACGCGAGTCGCGTCGCACCGTTGCCGCGGTAGGCCACCTCGCCCATCGACTCGTTGACTACAGTCGTCCGGTTCCCGGACGTTGTGTTCCGATAGGAGACGTTCATCCACCCGGCGCTCCCGTCGATGTAATAGGTACTCGAACCACTCGCGGGAAGGGTGACTTGCTGGACATCCGTCTGTCCCAGTGCTACGAGCGCGGTTTTGGAATTGAGTTCCGTCAGTGACTTTTCGGTTCGCTCCACATCGAGTTGCGTTTGTGTGCTCGTGATCGCGTCCGCACCCAGCGCGACGACCGCCGTCGTCGACACAATCATCACCGCAAAAACCAGTGCTAGCCCGAGCGGAGCACTCTGGCCGCGAGTCCCGAGGCTCAGCCCAGCGCTACCCATACTACGCACAATTACCGCAGCAAATGATTTAAAACAGCGGGGCAAGTTATCAATTGTAATACTGTGCGGGTCGTTGCAGTGTCGACTCGTGAGCGGCATCGCTGCTTCGAGGCGCGACCGGGAAGCGGAACGGTTTAGTCGCGCCCTCTCAGACAGGGAGATGGGAACAGCACGACCGCAAATCTGACTCGCTGTGGCCTTTCACAGCTCGGGATTGCGGCCGTGTTCGGCACTGTACAGTGCCAATACGCCTCGTAACGAGAGCGGTTCGTGCGGTTCCAACCAGATTACAATGGCACGAATGCATACACGCCGTCGCGGTTCGTCCGACTCGGACAAACCGGCGGCAGACGAACCCCCGGAGTGGAGTGACGTCGACGAGGACGCCATCGAAGCGCGCGTCGTCGAACTGGCCGAACAGGGCCACTCGCCCAGCGAGATCGGCCTGAAGCTGCGCGACGAGGGCGTTCAGGGCACGCCGATCCCTGACGTCTCGCTCGCGACCGGCAAGAAAGTCACCGAGATTCTCGAGGAGAACGAAGCCGAACCGGACCTGCCGGAGGACCTTCGGAACCTGCTCGAACGGGCCGTCCGCCTTCGCGACCACATGGACGAGAACCCCGGTGACTACCAGAACAAGCGTGCGCTCCAGAACACGCAGTCGAAGATCCGACGCCTCATCGACTACTACCGCGGCGACGAGGTCGACGAGGACTTCACCTACAGCTACGACAACGCCGTCGAAGCGCTGGGTCTCGAATAGATGTCGGCGACCGGTCGGGAACCGACGCCAGCCACGTCGCCCAGTGACCTCGCCGGGTCGCTACGTGAGGCCACGTTCGTTCGCCTCGTCAGCGATGCGACCGGCGAGGCGCTGGCTTCGACCGGCCTGCTGGCGCGGGCGCTCGATGACACGCCGTTCCAGGCGAGCGTCGTCCGCCCGTTCGAGGACCCCGACCGGACCACCGAGACCGACATCACTGTCGCCATCGGTCGCACGCAGCCGACCGCCGACGTGACGCTGACCGACCGCGCCGCCGCGACTGCCTTCGAGACCGCTCGCGAACTCGGCACGGCCGACGCCGCGCTCGCCCTGGCTGGCACGATTGCCGCCGGGGACGTTGACGGGACTGTTGCCGAAGCCGCCGAGCAGGCCGGACTGGAACGCCGACCCGGCGTCGCCGTTCCGACAGCGGACCTCGCGGACGGGCTGGCCTACTCGACGCTGTTCGTCGCGCCTTTCTCGGGCGACGCCGACACAGTGCGGGCCGAACTCACCGAACTGGGCCTCGGCTCGGATTCGGTGCAAGCCGGTGATCTCTCGACAGACGACCACCGACGCCTCGCGTCGCTGGTCGCGTTAGCTGTCACCGAAGATGCACCGCCCCGGGCCGCTGAGACGGTCCAGCGCGCGCTCCGCCCGACGACGGGCGGCCCCTTCGAGACGGTCGGCGGCTACGCCGACGTGCTCGACGCCGTCGCCCGCGAACAGCCGGGCACCGGCGTCGCGCTCGCGCTCGGCCACGAGGCTGTCCACGATGACGCGCTGGCCGCGTGGCGGACACACGCCGCGCGCGCCCATGAAGCAGTGTCCGAGGCGGCCACAGGCCGGTACGACGGCCTGTTCGTCGCCCGCGGCGACGCGATGCCGACCGGCACCGTCGCCCGTCTGTTCGCGGACTATCGCGCACCAGAACCGGTGACGCTCGTTGTTACCGACGGCCGGGCCGCAGCCCGCGCCACGGACGGGCAGGACGTGACAGAAACGATGCGCGCGGCCGCCGACGCTGTCGGCGGCGACGCCGTCGGGACGGGCGACCGGGCACGCGCCCGGTTCGACGCCTCGACGGCCGACTTCATCGAAGCGTTTCGGGAGGCAGTATGAGACGGGCCGAGATTCGGACGACACACGACTCGCCCGAACGCGTCGCACGCGCGGTGCGGCCGGACAACACCGACGAGATGACCACACGCGTCGAGGGCGACGCCGTGGTCACGACCGTCGAGCGCGATTCGACCGGCGGCCTGCAGGCGACCGTCGACGACTACGTCGTCAACATCCGGGTTGCAGCACAGCTCGCAGACCAACACACACAATCCAACCATGAGTGAACGAAGCGTTTCCAAGCGCACAGAACAGAAACGGTGGTACACCGTGCAGGCTCCCGAGCAGTTCGACCGGGAGGTTCTCGGTAAGACACCGGCAGACGAACCGGACAAGGTGCTCGGACGCACCATCGAAACAACGCTCGGCGAACTGACCAACGACGCCAGCGAGAACAACACGAAGCTAACCTTCAAGATCAACGAGGTCGCCTCAGACTCGGCGTACACGGAGTTCATCCGCCACGAACTCACGCGGGACTACCTCCGCTCGCTCGTCCGCCGCGGCTCCTCGAAGGTCGAGGCCTACATCACCGTGCTGACCACAGACGACTACCGCGTCCAGGTCCAGCCGGTCGCCGTGACGACGAAGAAGGCCGATGCCTCCCAGGAGAAGGCCATCCGCCGGACGATGATCGACCTCGTTCGCGAGACGGCCGAAGACCGAACCTTCGAGGAGCTCGTCGACAGCGTCGTCGAAGGGCGTCTCTCCTCGGCCATCTACGGCGAGGCCAAGGACATCTACCCGCTCCGACGCGTCGAAATCAAGAAGACAACGCTCGAAGCGCGCCCCGAAGAAGTCGCCGCGGAAGAGGAGACGGCCGTCGACGTGGACGAAGAGGACGTCGACGTCGAAGCCTAGACGTTCCAGCACCAACGGTCGATTTTTCTGCCGCAGTAAGAGACCGATTCACAGCGACGCAGCGGACCTGCCCCTCTCCTGTGACGCTGTTGCCGACGGTCGGAGTTAGCGACCGCTACCGCAAAACAGCGCACAGACGACACACCCAGCACAGACGAGAGAAGCTCCGAAAAAGCGACAGCGATGCTACTCGCCGGTCGTCGCCGTTTCTGGATTTTCGGTTACAACGACGGTTCCGACCATCCCGGCCCGCTCGTGCGGGATGCAGAAGTAGGCGTACTCGCCGAGTACCTCGAAGGTGTGGGTGAAATCCTGGCCCTCGTACATCGTCCCGCCAGAGGAACTCCCCCAGTTGTCGCGGGCGGCCTGTTCAGTGTCGAAGCCGCCGGAGGCGAAGTAGTCCGCCTCGTCTGGGATCTCGTCTTCGTAGGCCGTGACCGAGTGGCCCTGTTTGCTCGTGTTGAGCCACCGCACAGTCGTTCCTGGTTCGACAGCGATGCGAACCGGGCGAAACGCCTTCGCGGACATCCCCACGTCGTAGTCGGTGTCAGCGCTCCCACCGCCGAGGCAACCGGCGAGCCCTGCGACTGCCGCCGGGCCGGCCGCACGGAGAAAATCCCGTCGCTCCATACCGCGACTCAGGACCGCAGAGTCAAAGACCGCTCGGTTTTGGACCACGAATCAGCCGGCGGCGGTCACTCGAAGGTCAATCCGTCACGGAGTTCGCGGGCATCGTCGAGCAGGCCGTCGCGGTCGTCGGCGGTCAGCGTCACGTGGCCCATCTTCCGGAGGGCGTACACCTCGCGCTTGCCGTACCAGTGCAGATGTGCTCGGGGCGTCGCCAGCACGCCGTCTTCCCCCTCCAACTCTGCCGGCTGCCGTTCCGCAACGTCGCCGAGGATGTTCGTCGAGACGGTCGGGAACCGCTGGTCGGTCGACCCCAGCGGCTGGCCGGTGACGGCCCGCAGGTGTTGCTCGAACTGCGAGGTGTGACACCCCTCGATGGTCCAGTGCCCGGAGTTGTGGGGCCGGGGCGCGATTTCGTTGAGCAAAATCTCGCCGTCGGTCGTCTCGAACAGTTCGATGCCGAACACGCCGCGGCCGTCCATCACGTCGAGCACGTCGTGAGCCACTCCACGCGCGCGCTCACGAACAGCGTCCGACGCCCGTGCCGGCGCGACCGACTCCCGGAGTATTTCCTCGCGGTGGATAGTCTCGGTGACCGGGAACGTGTCCCGCTCGTCCACGCCGCGACAGCCCATGACCGCCAGTTCCCGCTCGAAGTCGACCATCTCCTCGACCATCGCGGGACCGGCGATGTCGTCGATAGCGTCCTCAACAGTCTCCGGCCCCTCGACGCGGATGTTTCCGCGACCGTCGTAGCCGCCGGTCCGGGCCTTGAGCATCGCAGGGTAGCCCAGTTCCGCACAGGCCTCCCGGAGGTCGTCAGCGGTGTCGACGGCGCGGAACTCGGGGACTGGAACGCCGGCCTCCGAGAGCCGGCGCTTCTGGACGAGTTTGTCCTGAATCGTCCGGAGCGTCTCGGGAGCGGGATGTACCGGCGTCCCTGTCTCCTCAGCGACCCGTTCGAGCACGTCCGGGTCGGCGAGTTCAATCTCGAAGGTGAGGTAATCGGCGCGCTCAGCGAGTTCCCGCAGGGTCGCCGCCTCGTCGAAATCCCCGACGAGCTGGTCGCGGACGACCGACGCGGCCGGGCAGTCCGGCGTCGGGTCGGTCACGAGCAGTTCGAGGCCAAGCGGCGCGGCCGCCTCGCCCAGCATCCGGCCGAGCTGGCCACCGCCGACCACGCCGACGGTCGGCCCTGGTGACGTGAGCGTCATACCGCGCGCTTCCACAGCAGCAGGGTTAACGGTTCGGTTCTCGGCCGTAGGACTCGTGGACCCACACTGTCATGTCGTTCGAGCTGTATTTCGTTCGCATCCGGTGGGTCTTGGGCGCGTACCCGGCGGCTTCGAGCTGTTCGTCAGGGACCGTGCTGTCAATCCGCTGGGTGATGATTATCGGCGGCTGGTCACTCTCCGCCTGCTCGACGAGCATGTCGGGCCGGTTCTCACACGAGACGTTCACGTCGTCGGCCGCGTAGTACCACGGCAGCGGCAGCGAGTTGTGCCACTGCAGGCAGGTCGGTCTGGTGTTCCACCACGAGTCGTTCCACTCACCGCGGTCTTCCTTGACGTACGCGTCGTCGCCGTCGTATGCATCGCCGCGCTCCCCGTGATACATCACTACATCGGTGCCGTTCCCGTTGGCCGTCGCGATCCGGTCCATCTCGGCCAGATCCGCACGGAGCGACTCCTGTGGCTGAGCGTACTGGACCAGCGAGTTCTCCTCCAGATGCTCGTTTGTATACACCCGCGTTGCGCTCGTGTTGACGACGAGTACAGTGACGAGCAGAACGATGGCGGCGGCGATGACAGCGCCGGTCACGTCGTCAGCCGACAGCGATTCGTTCCCCCATCGGACAACGGCGGCGAACCCGACGGCGGCTGGAATCGACAGCGGGACGACGACGTGGACGGCGAGCCACGGCGCGCCGATGTCGGTCCCGATGGGGTAGCCCAGAATCGAGACGTAGCCGCCGTAGGCCGCGAACGGGATGAGGTGACGCGGCTCGACGATTCCCAGTCGGTCGACCGCGTACCCGAAGACCGAGAACAGGAGCAGCGGTGCCGCAGTGTAGCCCAGCGCTTTCAGCAGTACCTCGTAGTGACCGTCGACACTCTCGTAGAACGTCTCGATAGACGCGACGAGGCCCGTTTCAGTGGTCGTGGCTTTCTCCGAGGCCGGCGAGAACCACTCGCTGTACTGGTCAGCGACGCGCTCCCAGGTGGTCTGGACGAGCTCCGGGAACAGCGATGGGTTCGTCACGCCGGACCAGAAGTTTATGTCGCCGCTGGCGGCCGGTGCTGGCGGATGTTCGATACCGGCGACACCAGCGCCGCGGGGCGCATAGAAGAACAGCGAGATGAGGCCGAACACCAGCGCGGCGAGGACGATATGACTCGCGTACGCCGCGAGGACGGAGGCGGCGCTGTCGTGGCGGTCGCGGAACGAGCGGACGGTGGTGGCGACAAGCCCGACGTCCGCCCGAACGCGACCAGCGACGCGGCCCCAGATGGCACCGATACTCGGGACGGTTCGGAGGAAGGCGGCGGCGTCGCGGTAGCCGTTCGGGAGCACGAGTACCTTCGCCAGCAGGAGGCCGGTCGCGCCGAGCCACGTCAGTACGTAGACGATAGCGTTCTCCTTCGAGGCGAATCCGAATGCCATGAACGCCCCGGAGCCGTAGAGATAGCGCGCCTTCCGGGTGTCGACAAACCGGACGAGCAGGCCGAAGGCGGTGAACATGAACGCCGCGACCAGCACGTCGCTACGCATAAACCGCGAGAAGTACAGGAGAACTGGATTGAGTGCGAGAAAGGCGGCCATGAAGACTGTCTCGTCGGACCGGAGGTGTCGGCGAAAGAGCAGCGCTGTCAGCGGAAGCAGGCCACCGACAATCGCGACTGGGAGCCGCATCGTGAAATCGGTCGGCGCGGCGAGGGTGAACACCCAGCTATCGACGTGCTGGATGAACGGACCGTGGATGATGTATCGGTAGGCGAACGACCCGGAATCGCGGAGATGGAGCGCCCAGTAGGCCACGCGGCCTTCGTCGAAATGGGCGACGCGGCTCCCGAGTGCTGCGACTCTGAGGACGAGACCGAGAAGCGTCGCGACGACGACGACCTTCACGGTCGCGCGGGGGTCGTCCGCGAACCAGGACCGGCTCCGGTCCCGGACATCGCGGAGGGCGGACGGCAGGGACGGCTCAGCCATACCTGGCTCAAGCACATGGGGCATTAGAATCCTTCTGGTTTCTATAACAGGATTTTAATCCAGCCGTTCGGCACGGCGACCGGCCCCAGCTACGGAACGGTAGTACTTTATTCGGCCCTCCCCGGGTGTCAGGTATGGTGCAGCTCGGGCTGGTTGTCGCCCAGTACGACAAACACGGGGCCGTTATCGAGGAGATGGAGCACGGGGCTTACGAGGCCGCTGCCGACAGCGACGCCGAAATTATCGCGTCGATTGATGTCCCCGGGTCCTACGACACGCCGCTGGCCGCTGACCGGCTCGCGCGCCGATCAGATGTCGACGCTGTCGCCGTCCTCGGCGCGATCATCAGCGGCGACACCGACCACGACCAGGTCATCGGCAACGCCGCTGCGCAGGGGCTGACCGACGTGTCCCTCGACCGCGACACCCCAGTCACGCTGGGCATCATCGGCCCGGGCATGAGCCAGGACGAGGCTGAGGCCCGAACCGACAAGGGGGCCTCGGCCGTCCGGAGCGCAATCGAACTCGCCACCGAACTCGAACAATGACTATGGACTTCGCTTCCCGCGTCGAACGTGTAGAACCGAGCGCGACCCTCGCAATCAGCAACAAGGCCGCCGAACTGGAGGCCGAGGGCAAGGATGTCGTCGACCTGAGCGTCGGCGAACCCGACTTCGACACGCCGGAGAATATCAAACAGGCCGCCAAGGACGCACTCGACGCCGGGCACACCGGCTACACGTCCTCCAACGGCATCCCCGAACTGAAAGAGGCTATCGCCGACAAGCTCCACGACGACGGCCTCACCCAGTACGGCCCGGAGAACCTCATCGTCACGCCGGGTGGCAAGCAGGCCTTGTACGAAATCTTCCAGACCATCATCGACGACGGCGACGAAGTCGCCCTGCTCGACCCGGCTTGGGTGTCTTACGAGGCGATGGCGAAACTCGCCGGCGGCACGCTGACCCGCGTCGACACCGCCGCCCACGACTTCCAACTGGAGGGCGCACTCGACGACCTCGCCGACGCCGTCTCCGACGAGACGGAACTTCTCGTCGTGAACTCGCCGGGCAACCCTCACGGTGCCGTGTACTCCCGTGAAGCGCTCGAGGGCGTTCGCGACCTCGCCGTCGAGCACGACATCACGGTCATCTCCGACGAGATTTACAAGGAGATTACCTACGACGGCGTCGAAGCCGCCTCGCTGGGCACGCTTGAGGGTATGGAAGACCGGACTATCACCCTCAACGGCTTCTCGAAGGCCTACTCGATGACCGGCTGGCGGCTGGGCTACTTCGCGGCCCCGGAAGAACTGGTCTCACAGGCTGGCAAGGTCCACTCCCACTCGGTCTCGTGTGCCGTGAACTTCGTCCAGCACGCCGGCGTCGAGGCCATCACGAACACCGACGACGCCGTCGAGGAGATGCGCCAGGCCTTCGCCGAGCGCCGCGAGTTCCTCATGGGTCTGTTCGAGGACCACGGTGTCCACGTCCCCGAACCCCAGGGCGCGTTCTACATGATGCCCGAAATCGCTCCGGACGGCGACGACACCGAGTGGTGTGACCAGGCCATCTCCGAGGCGCAGGTCGCCACCGTCCCCGGGACCGCGTTCGGGACGCCCGGCTACGCCCGCATCTCCTACGCCAACAGCAAGGAACGACTGGAGGAAGCTGTCGACCGGCTGGCCGAGGCCGACCTCATCTAACCGTCGGCTCACACAGCCCTCTCTAGTCGCTCGAACCACGGCGAAAACCGGGAGAGGCCCGGAAACGGGCTGTTTTGTTACGTGACGACGAACACCGTCACCAGCGTGAGGATGACGAGCGTCTCGGGCAGGACCGTGAGGATGAGTCCCCGGCCGAACATATCAGGGTCCTCGGCGATGGCCCCAACGGCCGCCGCACCGATACCGCGCTCGGCGAATCCGGAGCCAAGCGCCGCTAACCCGACGGCGAGGGCCGCAAGTCCCCCGGCGAGATAGCTGGCTGCCTCGGCGGATATCGCAGGACTACCCGTCTGTAACATAGCCGCAGTTACGGTGCCTGACATGGCGGCTTAGTATCCGAGGGGAGGGACAATCATCTGGCTGATACATTCCAAACTCTGGTGCTCATGGTCGCCTTTTAGGGTTATCGGTGGTGAAGGAACACGAATGTACACTTTTACCGGCTGAGGAGCGCTTGATTGTCGCCACTCTGGACAACTCACCTCTCGAACTCGGCACAGGTCCGTGCGAACCGTTTTGACTCGACCGTTGGAACAGCCGGTATGCGAACTCGGAGAACAATGCTTGCCCTCTCTGCCGGGACACTCTGTCTCGCCGGCTGTGGGGCTCCCGGCGGCTCGAACGGCGGTCTCACTATCGAAGTGGCAGATGCGACCGCCGCGCCAGGCGAGACAGCGAGAATCGCGGTACAGGCCTCGTCGGTCGGCGTCCTGACCTGGCAGTTGGCCGAGATTCCCGAGCGCTGGCAGGTGGCACACGAGAACTTCGAGCCGCAGCCGACCGCCGTGCGGGAGTCCTATCCGCCCGAGCTAGTCTGGGATCCCGTCGCCGAGTCAGTGACAGGCAGCTTGGCAGTCGCCGTCCCGAACGGAGCGACACCCGGCGAGTACGTGCTTGCGGTCGAGGCCGGGACGGCCACCGCAGACGAGCGCGCCGTCTCGGAGGCGACAGTCACTGTCGAAGCGTAATCACTCGCTCCGCTCGTCGAGAATCCGGTCGATGATGTCCCCCGTCGAGAGCAGTCGGTCGGACGCGTGGGCCTCCAGCGGGCTGGCCCGGCGGACCTCACAGTCGATACCCCGGGCGGACAGCGCTGCTTCGAGTTGGTCGTCGTCGTGGTGCTGGTCGTACCCAAGCGCGATGATGTCCGGTTCGATGCGTTCGATCGGGACAAAGATATCTTCCGAGTGGCCGAGATGTGCTTTATCGACGGGTTTGAGTGCGCTGACCATCTCTCGCCGTTGCTCGTCCGGGACGACCGGCGGCTCCTTGTGCGTGACGTTGACCGACCGGGCCACGATGACGTGCAGTTCGTCGCCCATGTCGGCGGCGTCTGCGAGGTAGTGGGCGTGGCCTGGGTGCAGGATATCGAACGTGCCCTGTGCGACGACGCGGGTCACTTGTCGAACTCCTCCTCGCGCAGTTCGGCGTCGATGTCGGCCTGGTCGAAATCGAAGAAGGACTCCTCGGGCGGCTCGACGTCCAGCACCGGGAGGTCGACCTCGCTCCCGTCGCTGTCGAAGGCCTGCCAGTCGTCGCGGCCGTACGGGTAGCCGACAATGATGTGGACGTCGCCGCGGCCGAACGTGGCCAGGTCGGCGTCGCTGGGCTGGAGGACGCCGTTCGGGTGGGAGTGAATCGATCCCGCCGCTCGCATGTCGTTTGGCACCATGCTCGTCTTGACGGTCGCGCTGACCGGGTTCGACTCCGTTCCCGGAATGACTAGTACGTCGGTCAGCACCGTGCCGTCGTCGTCGAGCCCGAGCTTGCTGGCGTCATCGCCCCGGAGAAAGCCCATATATTCGTTGGGATGGGCCTCCTCGGAGGCTGCGAGCGCGAACTCGAGTGCGGACTCTGCGATCCCGAGTATCCCGCCCGTTCGGAACAACCCCATATCACGCAGTCGGGTCGGACGCTTTTTACGCGTTGTGTTCGGCCCTCCGCGGATTCCGAAGAGTACAAACGGGGGAGCACCGAAGGATTGACAAATGTCTTCGCCAACTGGCACCGGTGACGGTGCGACGGTCCCCGACGGCGGGACCATCGTCTACGATCTCGCGGACCAATGTACGTCCGATGATCTCGAAGAAGGCGCACTGTATCACGCAACTGTCAACGGCACCGTCGAATACGGCGTGTTTGTCGATCTCTCCGATGCTGTCTCCGGGCTCGTCCACGACTCTAATCTCTTGGGCCAGTACGACGTGGGCGACGACCTCATCGTCGAACTCGGCGAGATCCGCCCCGACGGCGACCTGAGCTTCGAGGAAGTACGGGTCGCCGACTACGAGGACGAGCGCGTCGTCCACGGCGACGCGACCACCGTCGCCGACCTCGCCGACGCGACCGGCGAGACGGTCATCATCGAGGGCCAGGTCGTCCAAATCAAACAGACCGGCGGTCCCACAGTGTTCCAGGTCCGTGACGAAACCGGCATCGTCCCGTGTGCTGCCTTCGAAGAAGCTGGCGTCCGCGCCCATCCCGACGTGGAG
This sequence comes from Haloarcula sp. Atlit-47R, assembly GCF_003665985.1. NCBI lineage: Archaea > Methanobacteriati > Methanobacteriota > Halobacteria > Halobacteriales > Haloarculaceae > Haloarcula > Haloarcula sp. Atlit-47R. The sequence goes on from NZ_QPLQ01000001.1 coordinate 133,818, forward strand.
ATCGACGACATCGTCCGCGTCTCGGGCCGGGCCGAAGAGCGCGACGACGGCCTGCAGGTCGAGGCCGAGTCGTTGACTGTCCTCGACGGCGACGCGGCTGCCGACGTGGAGAGCGACCTCGACGCCGCGCTGGCCGAGGCCGCCGAACCAGCCGACGTGGAGCCGCTCGTCGAGTGGCCCGCTTTCGAGAAGCTGTGGGACGACCTTCGTGAAGTCGCGACGGAACTCCGAAAGACGGTGCTCTCGGGCCGTCCGATCCGGATGCGCCACCACGCCGACGGCGACGGACTCTGTGCAAGCGTCCCGCTACAGGTCGCGCTGGAATCGTTCATCGCCTCCCAGTACGAGGACGCCAGCGCGCCCCAGCACCTCCTCAAGCGCCTGCCGAGCAAGGCCCCCTACTACGAGATGGAGGACGTGACCCGAGACCTCAACTTCGCGCTAGAGGACCGCACCCGCCACGGCCAGAAGCTCCCGATGCTGCTGATGCTCGACAACGGCTCGACCGAAGAGGACACGCCGGCCTACCGCAACCTCCGGCACTACGACATCCCGGTTGTCGTTGTCGACCACCATCACCCGGACCCGGAGGCCGTCGAACCGCTCATCGAACAACACGTCAATCCCTACCTCCACGACGAGGACTACCGCATCACGACGGGCATGCTCTGTGTCGAACTCGCCCGGATGATAGACCCCGACCTCACTGAGGACCTCGCGCACGTTCCCGCCGTCGCCGGCCTCTCGGACCGCTCGGAGGCCGAGGCGATGCGCGACTACATCGACCTGGCGAGCGAGCAGGGCTACGACGAGACCGACCTGCGGGACATCGGCGAGGCACTCGACTACGCGACCCACTGGCTGCGCTACAACTCCGGCGAACAGCTCATCACCGACGTGCTAAACGTCGACTGTGACGACCGGGACCGCCACGGAGAAGTCGTCGACTTCCTGGCCGAGCGGGCCGAACGCGACGTCGAGGACCAGCTCGACGCCGCCATGAGCCACGTCGAACACGAGCGCCTCGACAACGGCGCACACCTCTACACCATCGACGTGGAGAACCACGCCCACCGATTCACGTACCCCGCCCCCGGCAAGACCACCGGCGAAATCCACGACCGGAAGGTCGCGGAGACCGGTGACCCCGTCATCACCATCGGCTACGGCCCGGACTTCGCTGTCCTGCGCTCGGACGGTGTTCGTCTGGACATCCCGCGGATGGTCACCGAACTAACCGAGGAAGTCGACGGTGGCGGCGTCTCTGGGGGCGGCCACCTCGTTGTCGGCTCCATCAAGTTCGTCAAGGGCCGCCGCGAGTCGGTCATCGACGCTCTCGTCGAGAAGATGGCCGAAGCCGAGATCGACGAGGACCTCGGAAGCTCGACGGCGCTGCCCGAAGAAGTATAGGGTCAGCGCTCGTTTTTACGCCTCGAAGGACACGCGGCGAGCGGCGAGTCCGGCGACCACGAGGAGACTGACCACCGCGGCGAGGACCCCGACCGGCGTGTCGAACCCGCCGGCTGCCCAGTCCGCGTCGAAGACCGCGCCGAAGTAGGCCGCCGCGTCGCTCCCGTGGAGTACCACCACGACCTCCCGATTCTCCGTCGCCGCCTGCTCGTTCCAGTTGAGGCTGCCGACGACGACGCGCTCGTCGTCGACGACTGCGCCTTTCGCGTGTATCTTTTCGTAGCGGCCGTCGGGGTCGGCCACCTTGGCCGCCAGCGCCGCGTCGTTGCGCTTGGCCCACTCCCGGAACCGCTTTGCCGTCCGTGCGTTCTCCTCGCGGACGTACCACGCGTCACTGAGGAGCAGGCGGACCTCGACGCCGCGGGATGCCGCTCGACGGAGCGCCCGGAGTAGCGGGCTGTCCCAGTCCCCGACTGTCGGCTGGACGACGTCGACGGAGTCGTCCGCGCTGTCTATCGTCGCGACGAGCTCTCCCTGCGCGTTGTCCGGGGTGACTAGGAGGTCCGTCCGCCGGACCGTCACCGACTCTGCGGAAAAGCGGGTCTGATACTCCCCAGTTGCCGGCTCTCCGCGCTCGAACTGCCGGCCCCGACGGTACTGCCCCCACGACTTGCTGTCCTGCCAGCCGGCGTCGGAACGGAACGTCCGGTTCAGCCCCGCGACGACCCGCGGCTGTGCCGTCACCACGCCCCAGCCCCGACTGCTGTTGCCGCCGGTACCAGCGGGCTTCCAGTTTTCCGTCAGCACGACGGCCTGCTCGTCGGCGACGGCGTACTTGGCGTGGTGGTAGCGGTATCTGGCGCGCGAGCCTGTCAATACCCGAACCGGGACGCCGGCCTCGGTCAGCCGGTCGAGGGTGCGGGCTTCCGCGGCGGTGCGGCTACCGACCGGTTCACCTTCGAGAAGGACGCGGACTGTCGCGCCGCGGCGCTGGGCGGCGATGAGGGCGTCGGCGACCCTGGCCGAGGAGAGTGTGTACCCGGCCAGGTACACCCGCTCGTCGGCGTTTCGGATCGGCCGAATCGGAGCAGCGGGTGTATCCGGCAGCGTGAACGCACGGACCTCGCCACCGGCGGCCCTGACGACGGGGCGGTCGGTCGCGCCAAGCGGTCGCCAGCGGACGACCGAGCCGTGCACGACGCCGAGTTCGCCCTCCGCCGGGTCGGCGTACCGGACGGCGTCGACGGTCCGGTTACCGCGCTGGAGTCGGATACGCTCGCCGCTGTTTGCCAGCCCGAGGTGTCCACCGAGGCCCACGACCGGCCAGTCGGTGAGCGTCCGGGTCCGGTTCGGTACCGTCGAGAGGACGACGCGCCCGCTGGCGGTCGTGTTCGGAACGGGGGCGGTGCTGTCGCCGTCGGTGACGGCGTACTCCCCGATGTTGGTCTCGTCAGGAATGCTGAGGACGACGAACTCCCCCTCGTCGCCGCCGGCGACGGGGTCCGGGTACACCGCGTGAATCGACGGCTCGTCGGGACCGCCGGCCGTCGTCGCGGTCGAAGCGGCCTGTCCGGTGGCGGTCTGTGGGGCCGTGGCTACGAGGACGAGCACGCAACAGACGAGTGTGAGCGACCGCATCGGGGCGTCTGGCCGCCCTTTCGCATAAAAAGGTTCCCGGGCTCAGGCGCTCGCCGCTTTCTCCGCCTCGGCCTGGACCAGATACGCGCGGTCGTCCGTATAGCGGGCGGCCTCGTCGAGGGCCGCTTCGGTCCCTATCTGTCGGAGCGCCCACGCGGCGGAGGCGCGAACTGAGTCGCTGTCGTCGGATTTGAGGACGTCGCTCAGCGGCTCGATAGCGCGAGTATCCCCAAGTAGGCCGAGGGCCCGAGCCGCGACCGAGCGGACCTCCTCACTGTCAGCGTCGAGCCGATTGGCGACCGGCTGGACCGACTCCGCACTGCCGATAGCGCCCAGCGCGCGGAGCGTGACCTTCTGGAGCGCGGGATCGCCGTCGCCGTCGATATAGTCGTGCAGCGTCTCGGTGGCGCGCTCGTCGCCGATTTTCCCCAGTACCTCGATGGGCCCCTTGTCGCGTTTCTGTGCGCGCTGGTGCATCGCGTCAAAGGCCGGCTCGGCGTCGCTCCCGAGGTTGTACAGGAGGTCGACGATGTAGCCGTCGAAGAACTCCGACCCGAGCTTGTCGTAGGCGAACAGCACCTGCTCGAAGTCCCCTTCTTCGGCGTGGAGCTTTGCGGCGTTCCACTCCGGCGGGAAGTCTTTTCGGTTCTCGTTCGTCAGGATGTCGTAGAACCCACGCGCGTCGAGTTGCTCCTGCACTGTGAGGTCGTCCCAGACTTCGGCATCTTCGAGCCCCGTTTCTAGCGTCTCGGCCGCTTCGAGAAGGCCCTCGATAGTCTCAGCGTCCTCGTCGGGGTCGAGGTTTGCCGAGTCGATGGCGTCGGCGACTGTACTCAGTGCGTCCCCGGCAGCGACGAAATCGCCGCCCGTGTCGGCGTCGTGGTCGACGAACTCCGCGCTTTCGTCGAGGAACGTCTCGACGGCGTCCTGAGCCTCGGCCTCTCCGTCGTCGGTCCACTCGCTGTCGGTGACAGTGTCGGCGGCGTCGGAAACGATGGCGACGACATCCTCGGCGTAGGGGCCGCGCTGTGCACCGAGATCGTCGCGGAGGTCGGAGAGCTGTGACTCCAGTTCCTCCCGGGGGTCATCGGCGTCATCGTCGTCCTCGTCGGGTTCGGGCAGGTCAGCGGCTTCGAGGTCGCTCTCGATGTCGTCGAGGGACGACTCAACGTCGTCGAGGTCGGCTTCCGTCTCTGCGGCCTCTAACGCGTCGCCGGCCTCTGTGAGACGCGATTCCAGTTCTTCGGCGGTCACGTCGCTCCCATCTGCCTCGGCGTCGTCCGACGCGTCGGCCTCGTCGTCCCCGTTGCTCATGTCCAAGACTGTGTCGGAGCGGGCCAAGAGCGTTTTCCTTTCGCGGCGGCGGTTGCGTCCCGTCGCTGCCGGGCCAACGAGCAAAGAATATGTATCGGGAGTTGCAGTGCCATGGGTAGCGAGCATGACTGACGCGACACCACCGGACGACGGACAAAACCCGACCACACCGGAGGAACCGGAAACCGCCGGCTTCGTCGAGTACGGCATCGACGACAAGCCGCCGCGAAAGCAGGCGATACTGCTCGGCGTCCAGCACTACCTGACGATGATCGGCGCGTCCGTGGCGATTCCGCTCGGACTCGCGGGCGCGATGGGCATGTTCGAGGCCGCGCCGGAGCAGGTCGGCCGTCTCATCGGGACGTTCTTCGTCGTCTCCGGCATTGCGACGCTCGCCCAGACGACGCTCGGAAACAGGTACCCGATCGTTCAGGGCGGAACGTTCTCAATGCTTGCACCCGGGCTGGCCATTATCGGCGTGCTGGCCCAGCAGGGCGCAGGCTGGCAGACCATGCTTGTAGAGCTACAGGGGGCCGTCATCGTCGCTGGTATCGTCGAGATGGTAATCGGCTACAGCGGTCTCATGGGAAAGCTGAAGCGGTACGTCGGTCCGGTCGTCATCGCGCCGGTCATCGCGCTCATCGGCCTCTCGCTGTTTAACGTCCCACAGATAGCGAACCCGAACTTCGGCGACCCGGGGACCGGTCAGAACTGGTGGCTGCTCGGGCTGACAATGCTCTCGATTATCGCGTGTTCACAGTACCTCGACCGACGCCACCGGGCGTTCAAGCTCTTTCCCGTACTCTTGGGTATTCTGTTTGCGTGGACTGTCGCAGCCCTCCTCTCGGTCACCGGCGTCTTTACATCGGGTTCGGTCAGCTACGTCTCGCTCGGTTCGGTCGCGAGCGCACCGCTTGTCCAGCCCATCTACCCGTTCCAGTGGGGGCTCCCGCAGTTCACGCCGGGTTTCATCGTCGGGATGTTCGCTGGAATGCTCGCCTCCGTCGTCGAGAGCTTCGGCGACTACCACTCCGTCGCCCGCATCGCCGGCCGCGGCGCGCCGAACAGCCATCGGATCAACGACGGTATCGGCATGGAGGGAGTCGGAAACGTGTTCGCTGGCATCATGGGCACCGGCAACGGCTGCACCTCCTACACTGAGAACGTCGGCGCAATCGCCATCACCGGCGTCGCGTCCCGCTACGTCGTACAGATTGGCGCTGCGGTGATGATTCTGGTCGGCTACTTCGGACCAGCGGGCCAGTTGTTCGCGACCATTCCGTCGCCAATCATCGGCGGCCTCTACATCGTCATGTTCGGACAGATCGCCGCTGTGGGCCTTTCACAGCTCAAGTACGTTGACCTCGATGCCAACCGAAACGTCTTCATCGTCGGCTTCGCGCTCTTTGCCGGTCTCGCAGTCCCTGAGTACATGAGCCAGGTCGGCCAGGGGATGGACGTCGGCGGTGCAACGGCCCTCCAGCAGGGCCTCGCGGCCGTGCCGGTGCTGGGGAGCGTCCTCGGAACCGATGTGGTTGCGACAACGCTGTTCGTCATGGGCGGGACCGGGATGGTCGTCGGTGGCATTGTCGCCTTCATCCTCGACAACACCGTGCCCGGGTCCCGCGAGGAACGCGGCCTCGCGGCCTGGGCCGCGCTCACAGAAGACGACAGTGAATACGTCTCAGCAGCAGACCGGATCCGCGGCCGCGGCGGCGATCGTCCGTCCGCGGTGAGCGACGACTGACCGTGGGCGAGGACGGCGACGGCACGACCGCAGGCACCGAACTACCCGTCGACACCGAGCAGTACACGGGCACACTCCGAACCGGCGGGACTATCGTCCTCGGTGCTGACCGCCTTGTGGTCGACCGCGATGACGAGCCGGTGGTCGTCGACCTCGACGACGTGGTCGAGGTGAGTCTGCAGGACATCGACTGGTTTCTCGCGGTGATGAGCGCCGCGCTGGTCGGGTTCGGCCTGCTGTCGCTCGGCCGGTCCGTCCTCCTCGGCGGGGCCTTCGCTGTCGCTGGTGCCGTCAGCCTCGCACTCACCTACCGCAAACGGTACGCACTCAGGATACGGGTCGCCGGCCGTGCCGACCCGCTCAGGTGCTTCCCCGCGGACCCACAGACGTTGCGTGCCGAATTAGAGCAGGTGCTGACCGACTGACCGGAAACCGCCCACACTTACGCCGGTCCCCGTCACAGTGGGTCGTATGTCCGCAGACAGCGTCCAGTCGCTCATCGACCAGTTACACGACGAAGCCGAGATGGACCGGCCGAACGACCTGACGCCCGACGTCGGCATCATCATGGGATCTGACTCGGACCTGCCGACGATGGCCGGCGGGCAGGGCAAGCGGCCGGGAGCTTACGCCGCGCTCGCGGACGAACTCGGCTTCGAGGAACAGACGGACTACACCGACGCGCCCGAGAGCCGCTTCACCTTCGAGACGTTCGTCTGCTCGGCCCACCGGACGCCAGATCTGATGTACGCGTACGCGGAGACGGCCGCCGACCGCGGTGTCGACGTTATTATCGCCGGTGCTGGCGGCAAATCCGCGGACCTGCCGAACATGACCGCCAGCATCGCCTATCCGCTGCCTGTCATCGGTGTCCCAGTGCAGGAGAAGTCCGTCGACTCGGTCATCGGGATGCCACAGGGCGCGCCCATCACCGCGGTCGACGCCGGCAAGTCCTTCAACGCCGCGCTCTCCGCGGTACAGATTCTCGCACGACAGTACGACGAACTCCGCGACCGCCTCGTCTCATATCACGAGGGTCTGCAGACTGACGTCGGCGAGGCGTCACGTGATCTCCACGAACTCGGGACGCCCGGATTCAAACGCGAGTACTGGGACGAGTGAACAGCGGGGGGACACACCTGGGTGGTGTGGCGGATGCAGGGCACTTTCGGTCTGAGAGCGCGTCGGCTCTTAAAGACCCACAGGGCCGAAAAACCGAACAATGAACCCTTATATGCGAGTACTTCTAACCGACAGACGATAGGAGATACCGGAATGAGTAATCCATGGATCGCCATCGGCGCGCTCGCGGTCGTGGCACTGGCCATCCCACTGACGATGATGGCAGTTTCGAGCCTCTTGCGGCCCAGCGTGCCGGAACAAGGCAAACGCACCACCTACGAGTCCGGTGAAGTGCCGACTGGCAGCAGTCGACAGATCAAGTTTAATATCCAGTACTACATGGTCGCGCTGCTGTTCGTCGTCTTCGACATCGAGACCGTCTTCATTTTCCCGTGGACGGTCATCTACAGCGACGCCGTCGCTGCGGTCGGGATGACCCAGGCACTGCTACCGATGGTCGTATTCATCGGAATTCTCGCCGTTGGACTCGGTTGGGCCTGGCGTAACGGTGCAGTTCAGTGGGTGCGCAGTCCGCGCGCCACGAAGGGGGCAGACACATATGAGTAGTGACCAGACACCACCGGCCGTCGAAGACGTATCGACACAGGAAGCCCGCATGGGTGACGGGGCCGACGACCGCTTCAACTCGACGCTACGCGAGGCGTTCGGGTCGACGCCGTTCATCCTGACCAAGTTCGACAAGTTCATGAACTGGGTCCGGGGCTCCTCGATGTTCATGCTGCAGTTCGGGATCGCCTGCTGTAGCATCGAGATGATCCACACCTACGCGATCAAGCACGACCTCGACCGCTTCGGTTCGGGGGTGCCACGCGCGTCCCCGCGCCAAGCGGACGTTATCATCGTCCCGGGGACCATCGTCTCGAAGTTCGCCCCGCGGATGAAGCGTGTCTACGATCAGATGCCCGAGCCGAAGTTCGTCGTCTCGATGGGATCCTGTACCATTTCCGGCGGCCCGTTCCAGGAAGGGTACAACGTCATCAAGGGCGCGGAAGAGGTCATTCCGGTCGACATCCACGTGCCGGGCTGTCCGCCACGCCCCGAGGCACTCATCTACGGCGTCGCCAAGCTGCAAGAGCGCATCGCCGAGGGTGAGTCCTCGCCAGTGACGGTCAAGCCCTACGAACTGGAGCAGTTCGGTGATCTCGAACAGGACGAGCTCGTGGACAAACTCGCCAGCGAAATCGACGAGGAAGACCTCGTCATGCGGTACAACTGGAACGACTCTCCATAACTTGCCATGAGTTTAGAAAAACCATCACGCGATACGGCGCTCGATGTCGGCGTTACGGAGGACGGCCTCGATTACGACGCGCTCGCGGACTTGCTCGGGGGCCATGTCCTCGACCGCGAGGAGCACGTCAACGCCGAGGGGTTCGTCATCCGTCCCGACGAGGTCCAGGAAGTCCTCTCGACGCTGAAAGAGGAAGCTGGATTCGACCACTGCGCCTGTGTCACGGCACAGGAGTACGACGACCGGTACGAATCCATCTACCACCTGCGGAAGTACAACGACCCGACACAGGAACTGTCGATTGTCGTCCCGTCGCCGAAGGACGACCCGCACAACGAGTCGGCCGCTCGCGTCTACGACACCGCGGACTGGCACGAGCGGGAGGCCTATGACCTGGTCGGCATCGACTACGACGACCATCCAGACCTCCGGCGCATCCTGCTGCCTGAGACCTGGCAGGGCCATCCCCTGAGCCAAGACTACAATCAGGACCAGCCACAGATCGTCTCACTGCGCGAGCACGCGAACCCGTTGAAAGACGACAAGCGCAGCGAGGACGACCCGGACACGATGTTCGTCAACATCGGGCCGCACCACCCGGCGACTCACGGCGTGCTCCACGTCGAGACGGTGCTTGACGGCGAGCAGATCGCCGACCTCGAACCCGACATCGGCTACCTGCACCGCTGTGAGGAGCAGATGTGTCAGCAGGGCACCTACCGTCACCAGATCATGCCGTACCCGGACCGGTGGGACTACATTTCCGCTGGTATACTCAACGAGTGGGCGTACGCGCGCGCCGCCGAAGACCTCGCGGATATCGAGGTCCCCGAGTACGCGCAGGTCATCCGGACGATGGCCGCGGAGATGTGCCGCATCGCCTCCCACGAACTCGCGCTGGCGACGTTCGCGCTGGACGTGTTCGGCGACTTCACCGCCGTCTTCCAGTACGGCATCCGCGACCGCGAAATCGTCCAGAACCTGCTCGAAGATCTGACCGGCCAGCGGCTGATGTTCAATTACCTCCGGCTGGGCGGGGTCGCCTGGGACCTGCCCGAGCCCCGCGAGGAGTACTTCGAGAAGATCCGTGACTTCCTCGATGACCTCCCGCACAAGCTCGAAGAAATCCACGACCTCGTCACCGGGAACGAGATTTTCCAGATGCGGTGTGTCGACACCGGCGTCCTCTCCCCGGAGCAGGTCAAGCAGTACGGCGCGACCGGCCCCGTGGCACGCGGCTCCGGCGTCGACTACGACATCCGGCGCGATGACCCGTACGGCTACTACGACGAACTCGACTGGAACGTCGTCACCGAGCAAGGCGGCGACAACTTCAGTCGCGTTCTCGTCCGCCTCCGCGAGGTCGAAGAGTCCGCCCGCATCATCGAGCAGTGTGTCGACCTGCTGGAGCAGTGGCCGGAAGACGACCGCGAGATTCAGGCCAACGTCCCGCGGACGCTCCGCCCGGACCCCGACAAGGAGATCTACCGCTCCGTCGAGGGTGCGAAGGGCGAACTCGGCATCTACATCCGCTCGGACGGGACGGACAAGCCGGCCCGGTTCAAGATTCGCAGCCCGTGTTTCTCGAACCTGCAGACGCTGCCGGAGATGTCCCAGGGCGAGTACATCCCTGACATGATCGCCTCGCTCGGGAGCCTCGACATCGTGCTCGGGGAGGTGGACCGGTAATGCAGTCGGCGCCGTTACCGGAAACGCTCGCGAACCTGCTGGGGCTGGATCCCAACAGCACGGCCGTGATGATCGTGCTGAGCCTCGTCGGCGCGGGGCTCATCGGGACACTCATGATGACGAACACGGCGCTTGCCGGCCCGTGGGCGAAGCGAAAGATTACGGCCGCGTTCACTGACCGTATCGCCGTCGACCGGATCGGCCCGTACGGGCTGTTCATTATCGTGGCTGACGCCGTTCGCCTGCTGTCGAAGGAACTCATCGTTCCAGAAGGCGTCGACCGACCGGCGTGGGACCTCGCGCCGCTGATTATCGCCAGTACCGCGCTGCTTGGCTTCGCCGTGATTCCGATGGGGAACGGCATCCACCTCGCCGACCCCGAAGTCGGGCTGGCGTACGTGTTCGCCGTGGCCTCGACCACGTCGATCGGTCTCGTGATGGCCGGCTACGCATCGAACAACAAGTACTCGTTCCTCGGCGGGCTGCGCGCGGTCGCGCAGAACCTCGCCTACGAGATCCCGCTCATTCTGACGGGCGCGTCGGTCGTCATCTTCGCCGGCTCGCTCCAGATGAGCGAAATCGTCGCGGCCCAGCAGCAGTCGCTGATCGGCCCGCTGCCGTCGTGGTACGCGTTCGTGAACCCATTCGCGTTCGTGCTGTTCATGATCGCGAACCTCGCGGAAGTTGGCCGGAACCCGTTCGACATCCCGGAAGCGCCGACCGAGATTGTCGCCGGCTACCAGACCGAGTACTCCTCAGTGTACTTCGTCCTGATCTACCTCGGGGAGTTCATCCACATCTTCCTCGGTGGGGCGATCATCGCCACGATCTTCCTCGGTGGACCGGCCGGTCCGGTTCTCCCGGGCATCGTCTGGTTCCTCATCAAGATCTGGGGCGTCTTCCTGTTCACGCAGTGGGCCCGCTCGGCGGTGCCCCGCGTCCGGATCGACCAGCTCATCGAAATCGGCTGGAAGGGAATGCTGGTGCTCTCGCTGGCGAACCTGCTGCTGACTGCCGTTATTGTCGGGGTGACCGTCTGATGACGGCCACACGAACCGACCCGCGAGCGACCGGAGGTGACCTGTCATGATTGGAATCCTGAAATCAATGGCGACGACGATGAAACACGCCCTCGACGGGGAGACGTTCACGGTGGAGTACCCGGACGTCGCCCCCGAGGTGAGTCCCCGCTTCCGCGGCGTCCACAAGTGGAGCCAGGAGCGGTGTATCTGGTGTCGGCAGTGTGAGAACGTCTGCCCGAACAACACCATCCAGATCGTGATGGACGAGCAGCGCAACGGCGAGCAGTACAACCTCCACATCGGCCAGTGTATCTACTGCCGGCTGTGTGAGGAGGTCTGCCCGACTGACGCGATTCTGCTGACCCAGAACTTCGAGTTCACCGCGGACACGAAAGACGAGTTCGCCTACGACAAGGAGCAACTCAAGAACGTGCCGTGGTACAAGGATATCGACCCGCTGGAGTCCCGCGAACCCGACCGGGGCGCGTGGATCGGCGAGGGCGACGGCGAAGTGGATTACCAGTAATCCCTTTTGCGGCGGATTTTATCGGGCTTCTCTTAGGACAAGCCTCGCGGCTCCTTCGTCCGTACGTGCCGAGGTGACGTGCTGCTCAGCGAGGCTGGCTTTCCAGTAGTACTCCCAGAGTAGACTGTCTCAATCGCCCGAACCCATCTAGATACTGATGCGTATTCTCCAGAAGGACAGAAGTGCCCCGAAATATGGGGGCCATACCGGCAAACAGTGGCTCTACTGGCGAGACGAAAGAGGAATCTTCAAAGGGACGCCGCAAAGAGTCTCCAAGTAAGATGGCACTGGCAGAGTCAATTGCGTTCGCGCTGTTCGCTATCGTAACGGTGAGCAGCGCTGCGGGCGTCGTGTTAGTCCGGGACGTCTGGCACTCGGCGCTGTTACTGGGCGTTTCACTCGTCAGCGTCGCAGTGTTCTACGTAATGAACCAGGCGGCGTTCGTCGCAACGATGCAGATCCTGGTGTACGTCGGCGGCGTCCTCGTTCTCATCACCTTCGCGGTGATGCTGACCCGCGAGGACGAGTCGGTGATCGAGGTGACACCATGACCACAAAGCCCGAACTACAGACGGAGGGGAGTTTCGTCGCTGGACTGGCCGCAATCGCCCTGTTCGTCGTCCTCGGTGCAGTGTTCATGGGCGTCTCGTTTCCCGCGCCAGCGGGCTTTGGCGAGGGAGCAGCAATAACTAAGAGCCTCGGCGCGGCGATGTTCGACATCGCTCCGAGCGCGATTATGGGCGAGGGTGAGACGGCTGTTCCCGGTGAAGGGTTCCTCGTTGCCTTCGAGACTATCGACATCGTGCTGGTAGCCGCACTCGTTGGGGCCGTCATGCTTGCCCGACGAGAGGGTGCTGGCGAGTCAGTAACACTCGGTGTCGAAACCACGGATGACGACGACATGGCTGTTGCCGCTGACGGTGGCCCGGGGGGTGACGACTCGTGATTCCGGCTGAGACGTACCTCCTCCTGTCGGCGGCCATATTCTGTATCGGTCTGTTCGGCATCCTCACCCGACGGAACGCGCTCATCTTCCTGATGTCCGTCGAGTTGATGCTGAACGCTGCGAATATCAACCTCGTCGCGTTCTCGCTGCAACACGGGAACCTCACCGGCCAGGTGTTCACCCTGTTCACGATGGCACTCGCCGCCGCGGAGGTCGCCATCGGCATCGGTATCGTCCTGGTCCTGTACCGCAACTTCACAGACGTGGACGTGACGAAGGCGACGACGATGAGGTGGTAACAGATGGCTGCATTCACATACGCTCCGGCGATTGTCCTGCTGCCGTTCGTATCGTTCCTCGTCGCGCTGTTCGCCGGCGACCGCATGCCGAAAGGCGGCGCGTTAGCTGGCATCACCGCGACGGGCGGGTCGCTCCTGCTATCGATCTGGGTCGCGCTGACGGTGGCTGGCGGTGAGGTTCACAACGAGATACTGTACACGTGGACCGCAAGCGTCGAGTCGCTCCGGCTGAACTTCGGCCTGCTGCTCGACCCGCTGTCTGCGCTCATGCTGCTTATCGTCTGTCTCATATCCTTCCTCGTCCACATCTTCTCGCTCGGCTACATGAACGACGAGGGCGAGACCGGTCTCCCGCGCTATTACGCCGGGCTCGGCCTGTTCACGGCGAGCATGCTCGGGTTCGTCGTCGCCAACAATCTCCTGATGGCGTTCATGTTCTTCGAGCTGGTGGGCCTGTGTTCGTATCTGCTCATCGGCTTCTGGTTCCGTCAGGACGGCCCGCCGAGCGCCGCGAAGAAGGCGTTCCTCGTCACCCGCTTCGGTGACTACTTCTTCCTCATCGGCGTCGTCGGCATCTTCGCCACCTTTGGGACCGGCCTCTTCGCCCCCATTACGCAGGGCGGCGAAGTAGTTGCCGAGAGTTTCCCGATGCTAGCCGAACACGCTATCGTCGACGGCGAGGTCGAAGGTATCGCGATGCTGGAGACGGTCGGCATGGGACCACAGGCCTGGTTCACTGTGCTTGGCCTCCTCGTGCTGGGCGGTGTGGTCGGTAAGTCCGCGCAGTTCCCGCTGCACACGTGGCTGCCTGACGCGATGGAAGGTCCGACGCCGGTCTCGGCGCTGATTCACGCAGCGACGATGGTTGCAGCCGGTGTGTACCTCGTCGCACGGATGTACGGCTTCTACGCGCTCTCGCCGACGGCGTTGGCCGTCATCGCCCTTATCGGCGGCTTCACCGCACTGTTTGCGGCAACGATGGGCCTGGTCAAACAGGAAATCAAACAAGTACTCGCGTACTCCACCATCTCCCAGTACGGGTACATGATGCTCGCGCTGGGGTCGGGTGGCTACATCGCCGCTGTCTTCCACCTGACCACCCACGCCGTGTTCAAGGCGCTCCTGTTCCTCGGCGCGGGGTCGGTCATCATCGCCATGCACCACAACGAGAACATGTGGGACATGGGCGGTCTGAAAGACCGGATGCCAGTGACCTACTGGACGTTCCTCGCCGGCTCGCTCGCACTGGCCGGTATCGTTCCGTTCGCCGGCTTCTGGTCCAAGGACGAGGTGCTGTACGAGGCACTCATCCACGGCTTCGGTACTGAGGGCGGCCTCGGAACGGCCTACCTCGTCGCGTACGCGATGGGGCTGCTGGCCGTGTTCTTCACCGGCTTCTACACCTTCCGGATGGTGTACCTGACCTTCCACGGCGACGCCCGCTCGGACACTGCACGCGACCCCGAGCCCGTCCGCTGGAACGTCAAGGGCCCGCTGACGGTCCTTGGCATCCTCGCCACAACCATCGGGTTCATTAACATGGCCCCGGTCAAGAAGCTCACCGGCGCGGAAATCGACTTCCTCCACAAGTGGCTGACCGGGCCCGAAGAGGGCGGCTGGCCAGCCCTTCTCTCGACGGACCTACACCACTACGAGGAACTGCTCCACAATGTGCCCCACGTCGACCCAGCGTATCCGCTAGGTGGTGAGACCGGGACGCTGCTGGTTTCAGCAGCCCTCTCACTCGGGCTGGCACTCACCGGCGTGCTCGTTGCTCGGAGTCTCTATGCTGGTGCCGACCCGGTTGAGCATACCGACAAGCTTGGCAGTCTGAAGACGCTACTCATGCACAACTACTACCAGGACGAATATCAGGTGTGGCTCGCGACGGGTGTCACCTACCCGCTCGCCCGTGTGATGAACAAGTTCGACCAGGGTGTCGTCGACGGTGTCGTCAACGGCATCTCCAGCGTGAGCCTGTTCGGCGGCAGCCGCATCCGACGCATCCAGTCCGGCGTCGTCAGCAACTACGCGACGCTGCTGACGCTTGGACTCGTGCTCTTGCTTGCTGCCTTCGGCGTCATGGGAGGGTGGTTCTAGATGTGGGTCGCTGCGCTTCTGCTCGTGACCCTGCTGGGAACCGGTCTCGTGTTCCTCTCGCCTGACCGGTACGCCGGAAAGCTCGCCGCTGCCGTCAGTGCGGTGCCAGCGCTTGGCAGCCTCTACATGTACTGGGTGTACCTCACGCAGTACGGCGGCACGGGGAACGCCCTGCTGTCGCCCGCCGACATCGCATTCGGCCAGCAGATCCCGTGGATCACGCTGGGTGAACTGGAAGTGTCGTACTACGTTGGCCTCGACGGCATCAGCATGCCGCTGCTCGCGCTGACGACGGTCCTGACGACACTCGCCATCGTCTCGGCGTGGACGCCCATCGACGAGCGTCAGTCCCAGTTCTACGGACTGATGCTGTTCATGGAGGTGAGCCTCATCGGCGTGTTCTCCGCGCTCGATTTCTTCCTCTGGTTCGTCTTCTGGGAGGGCGTCCTCATCCCGATGTACCTGCTCATCGGAGTCTGGGGCGGTCCGCGCCGGAAGTACGCCGCCATCAAGTTCTTCGTCTACACGAACGTGGCGTCGCTGATCATGTTCGCGGGCCTGTTCGCGCTCGTGTTCAGTACTGGTCTCACGTCGCTGTCTCTGCCCGCGATGGCTGAGGCGTTCCGCACCGCGAGCGGACTCCCGACCATCGCCGGCGTCAACCTGATGACCATCTCCTTCATCATGATGTTCTTCGGGTTCGCGGTGAAGGTGCCCGTCTTCCCGCTACACACGTGGCTCCCTGACGCTCACGTCGAGGCCCCGACACCGGTGTCGGTTATGCTGGCCGGGGTCCTCCTGAAGATGGGGACCTACGCACTGCTGCGGTTCAACTTCACGATGCTTGCGGACACAGCACGGGCGCTTGCGGTTCCGCTTGCAATCACCGGCGTCGTCAGCGTCATCTACGGCGCGATGCTCGCGCTGGCACAGCGCGACCTCAAGCGAATCGTCGCCTACTCATCGATTTCGTCGATGGGCTATGTCATCCTTGGGCTGGTCGCGTTCACGCCCTACGGCATGGGCGGGGCGACCTTCCAGATGATTGCCCACGGCCTCATCTCAGGGCTGATGTTCATGGCCGTCGGGGTCATCTACAACACGACCCACACGCGGATGGTCGGCGACATGTCCGGCCTCGCGGACAGGATGCCCTGGACGGTCGGCATCTTCGTCGCCGCCGCCTTCGGCTACATGGGCCTGCCGCTGATGGCCGGCTTCGCCGGGGAGTACTTCATCTTCCAGGGCTCGTTCAACGCGCCGACGCTCGGCGGAGCCGCGCCGGTGTTGACTTCGCTGGCGATGTTCGGCATCGTCATCGTCGCCGGCTACCTGCTGTGGGCCATGCAGCGCACGCTGTTCGGTGCCTTCAGCCTGGAGACCGACTACGAGGTCAGCCCGGCCGCGTTCCACGACGTCGCGCCGCTGGCCGTGTTGCTCCTGCTGGTCATCGCACTCGGTGTCGCGCCGGACCTCTCCTTTGCTATGATACAGGACTCGATATCACCGGTTCTCGAAATCGGAGGTGGTGCATAGATGGTCGCACTCCCTGACTGGATGGCGCTCGCCCCGGCACTCTCGCTGGCCTTCGCCTCCCTGGTGTTGCTGCTGTCGGACTCAGTCAACCCAGACACGACGAACACGGGGCTGCTGGCTGGTATCTCGGCGCTTGGATCACTGGTCTCCTTCGGCTTCGCCGGCTGGTTTATTACCGCCGGCACCGGGATGGCAAACGGCACCGGCGTCGCGCTGTTCAATGACCAGCTCGTCGTCGACCAGATGGCCCTGTTCTTCATGGCCATCGTCGGTAGCGTCACGACCCTAGTCGTGCTCGCGAGCTACGACTACGTCGCTGAGCACAGCTACCAGGCCGAGTTCTTCGCACTGGTTCTGCTGTCTGCGACCGGGATGAGTATCCTCAGTGCGGCCAACAGCCTGGCAACGGCCTTCGTCGCACTCGAGCTTGTGTCGCTGCCGTCCTACGCACTCGTCGCCTTCCTCAAGGAAAACAAGGGCAGCGTCGAGGCAGGACTGAAGTACTTCCTCATCGGCGCGGTGTCCTCGGCAGTGCTGGCCTACGGCATCTCGCTGGTGTACGCTGCGACGGGCGTGCTTCGATTCGACGGCGTCGCAACAGCTATTTCCAGTGGCACGATCCAGACCATATCCGAGGGGTCGATACAGGCCCAGTCCGGTGAGCCAGCCGTCCCGATGGCTATCCTCGGCGTCGGTATCCTGATGATCATCGGTGGCGTCGCGTTCAAGACCGCCTCCGTGCCGTTCCACTTCTGGGCACCAGAGGCGTACGAAGGCGCACCAGCACCGATCTCGGCGTTCCTCTCCTCGGCGTCGAAGGCCGCCGGTTTCGTGCTGGCGTTCCGTGTCTTCGCTGTCGCCTTCCCCATTGGCGACCTGCTCGCCGCTGGTGGAGCGATCAACTGGGTGATGGCGTTCCAGATCCTCGCCATCGCGACGATGTTCATCGGGAACTTCGCCGCCGCGACTCAGGAGACAGTCAAGCGGATGCTGGCCTACTCCAGCGTCGGCCACGCCGGCTACGTCCTCATCGGCCTCGCCGCCGTCTCTGGCTCCGGCGAGGGACTGAGCCTCAGCCTGAGCGCCGGGATGTCTCACCTGCTCGTCTACGGCTTCATGAACACGGGCGCGTTCCTGTTCATCGCGCTGGCCGAGTACTGGGGCGTCGGCCGACGCTTCGAGGACTACAACGGCCTCGGCAAGGAAGCGCCAGTCGCCTGCGCGGCGATGACGGTGTTCCTCTTTAGCCTCGCCGGCCTGCCTATCGGCGGCGGGTTCTTCTCGAAGTTCTACCTGTTCTCGGCGACCCTCAACGTGGGCGCGTGGTCGCTGGCCGCCGCGCTTATCATCAACAGCGCACTCAGCCTGTTCTACTACTCCCGCGTCGTCAAGGCGATGTGGATCGAAGAACCGAACGGCAGCCGGACCATCGAGTCCTATCCGATGGGACTGTACACCGCCGTGGTTGGTGCCGCGGTCGTGACTGTCCTGCTCGTCCCCGGCTTCAACCGCGTTTCTGAAATCGCGTTCCAGGCCGCGCAGTTGCTGTAAGCGCGGTTCGACGCGTCTTCTTACGCCGACTCGTAGACGAACACCCCGCCGCTCTCGCGTTTCTCGACGCGGCCAGTGACTTCGAGTACGTCCAAGTGACCGACAGCCTCGCTCATCCCGGCGAAGTACTCCGTAGCTGGGAGATCGCCGAACAGCGCCGTCATCACGTCGCTGGGCGTCGTCGCGCCGCCGGAGACGATGTCTGCGACCTCTGCGGTACGCTGGTCGTGTTCCGCGAGGATGTCATCGATGCGTTCCCGCGGTGATTCGACTGGCTCGCGATGGCCAGTGAGAAAGCGGTCGTGGCCCTGCTCGCGGAGCCACCGGAGCGAGTCGTTGAACGCCGGCAACACCCGCGGCCGCGTCCCGCTCTCGTCGGGCACCTGCAGGAACGGATTGGGCGTGATGTCGCCCAGCACGTTGTCGCCGACAATCGCTTCACGACGACCCTGCAAATCGTACGAGAAGATGATTTCGCCCGCGGAGTGGCCCTGCACGGTGTCGATGATTAGTTCTGTGTCGTCGACGGTGACGGTGTCACCGGCTGTGAGCGCGCGGTCGGTGTCGACACTCTGGGCATATGGCAGGAAGGCTTCCGGTAACTGTGTGACCGTTTCGGCAGTCTCGCGTGAGACACCGCACCGCTCGAAGAAATCCGCAAAGTAGGACTGTTCGGTGTGTAGTTGCGCCGCGAAATCACGCATGATCGCTGCCCCCGGTTCGCTGGCGAGGACACGCGCCCCCCGCTCAGCGAACCGGTTTGCCATACCGAAATGGTCCGGGTGCGGATGTGTGACTAGCACCTGCTCGATGTCACCCGGTGACAGTTCGCGCGCTTCGAGCGCCTCGATCAGACGCGACCACGCTTCCTCACTGTCGGGTCCCGGATCAACAATCGTTCGACGCGCGATGTATGCATTGACTGGCCCGACCTGAAACGGCGTCGGAATCGACACCCGTGTGAACATATCGCCTCGTTGCAGGTGGCGGCGCAAAACAGTTCGTACCCGCACGACACGTTTACTATCGTGGGCGCTCGCTGTCCCTCGGTTAGCCGTAGTTCTGCACTGTTTTCCGGGCACAAGAGATATATTCGTCCTTCGCGTAGGGACAGATATGAACAAGCACTTCGAAGACGCACGGTACTACCTGAAACGCGCCGGGGAGACCGCTACCAAAGGCGTCAAAGAAGAGCTCGAACCGGTCGAGGAGCGGTTCCGCGAACTCACCGGGAAGGAGGAAGAGCCCGAACCCAGCCGACTGGAGGCGGTCAAAGCGGACCTGAAGGAGCTACAGGAGAAAGCCGAAGGTGAGGCCGAGGACGCCATCGCCGACGCCCGCAAGAAAATCGGCGAGTATCGCGGTGCCGAAGAGACCGAAGCGTAGTCGGAAAGCAATTCTTAAGGGATGCGCTCGAATAGAGTTGAGTGCGTCGGGTTGGTGATCTAGTTCGGTTATGATACCTCCTTCACACGGAGGAAGTCGGCGGTTCGAATCCGCCCCAACCCATCCGTTCGCTTCACACTTTTGACCGAGACCAGTCCTCTCGAAGCAGGTCCTGCCACAGCGACGTCCACGTGAATCCCGACCTGCCGCCGCACAGACTGTCGGATATCCGCCGGCGATAGTAACTCACACGGACGAGCGGAGCGTACCCGACCGCTTTTACCGCTCGGTAAACTATAGAGGGTATGACCAGCAGCGAGTCCCACGCGTTGGCCGACGGCCCCGTCGCCGGGGAGACGGTTCGCCACGGGACGGGCGTGAATTCGAACCGCGCGTTCCCGACGGAGGGGTATCCGCACAACCTCGACCCGTTCGTCCTGTTCGAGCAGTTCTACATCGACCACGACGAGGGGTTCCCGATGCACCCACACCGCGGCTTCGAGATAGTCTCGTACATGATTGAGGGCGGCATGGAACACGAGGACTCCCTCGGGGTCACGAACACGGCCTACGAGAACGACGCGATGCGAATCACCACTGGCAGTGGGATACGCCACTCCGAGTTCCCCGCCGACGGGCGGGCCTGTACGGGCCTCCAGCTCTGGGTGAACCTGCCGTGGGCGCAGAAGGAGGTCGACCCGGACTACGTCGACGCGAGGGCCGAGGAGCTGCCGACGGCCCAGCGGGACGGCGCGACGGTCACGACGGTCGTCGGCGACGGCTCGCCCATCGGCCTCCAGACGCCGATGGAGTACCTGGACGTGACCGTCGCCGGCGCGTGGACGTGGTCGGTGCCCGACGAGTGGGCCGGGTTCGTCTACGGCGTCGGCGGCAGCGGGACGGTCGAGGGACGGCCCCTCGCCGCCGGTGACATCCTGCCGGTCACTGACGCGCGGTCGGTGACGCTGCGGAGCGACGAGTCGCTCCGGGCCGTCGCCGTCTCGGGCCGCCCGCACGGGGAGCCGATTCGACAGCGTGGTCCGTTCGTCCTGTGAGAGCTGCCGTGGTGACTCGCTGACGGCCGAGAGCGGGTGTCCGTTCGAGGCTGGACATTTTTTTTACCAAATGGTAAGACTCTTTTGCGGGCGACCCCTGCCGTGACATATGGCAGATGTTGCAGTTGTCGGCGGTGGTCCCGCCGGTCTGAGTGCGGCACAGTACGCTGCGAAAAACGACCTCGAAACGATCGCCTTCGATACGGACGAGTCGTGGATGCACAAAGCGCACCTGTTCAATTACCCCGCCGTCCGGTCCATTAGCGGCGAGGAGTTCCTCACCATCGCCCGCGGGCAGGCCCGCGACCGAGGTGCGACGCTCCACGAGACGGAGGTCACCGGCATCGGGCAGACCGACGACGGGTTCGTCCTGACGACGGACGAGGACGAGTACACCGCGGAGTACGTTGTCCTGGCGACCGGCGGCGACCGGAGCCTCGCCGAGGACCTCGGCTGTGCGTTCACCGACGAGGACGTCGTCGACGTGACTGTCGACATGGAAACGTCCGTCGAGAACGTCTACGCGACCGGTGCGATGGGCCGAGCGGAGAAGTGGCAAGCGGTCATCGCAGCCGGTGACGGCGCGGCCGCCGTCCTCGACATTCTCTCGAAAGAGAAAGGCGAGTACTACCACGACTTCGACATGCCGTCAGACGTGCCGGAACTCTAATGATGCAGTCAGATTCGGCTCCCACAATGAATGCCGCTACTATCCCAAATCGCACTGTTGGAAACGCTCGCGTGCCGTCGGTGGTGAGCGCCTGATGACACCCGAACTCAACGTCGTGTTGCTCGTTGTCGGTCGTGTCCTCTTCGGCGGCGTCCTCGCCTTTACTGGCCTGAGTCACTTCACGCAGACCGAACAGATGGCCGGTTACGCCGAGTACAAGGGGCTCCCAGCGCCGCGACTCTCCGTCCTCGCGTCAGGTGGGCTCCTCATCCTCGGTGGGCTCGGTGTAACCGTGGGCGTCTTCCCAGTCGTCGCGGCGGTCTGTCTCGCCGCGTTCCTCATCGTCTCGGCGGTCGCGATGCACGACTTCTGGGCCGTGCCCGACGAGGACCGACAGGACGAACTGAACAGTTTCCTGAAGAACGTGACACTCGCGGGCGGGGCACTCGTCGTCGCCGCGTCAGCAACTGGTACATGGGCGCTCAGCGTCGGCATCAGCCCCCTCTGACGCTGGCTGTTCGGCCCAATCTACTGAGACGGGTACAGTGAGTCGAGAATGAAGTCGTTGACGGCCCGCTTGGCTTCGTCGGGTGCGTCCTCGTGGCCGAGCGCGATCCGTCGGCCGCGGGCCGCGTGAATCACGTCCGTGATGAGCTGGCCCATCAAGTCAGCATCGACATCGCGAAACGCGCCCTGCTCAACTCCGTCTTCGATGACAGTCGAGATGCTTTCTCGAAGGCGGTCGTAGTGCTCGTTGAACAGCGCTCGGTGCTCCGCGTCGTTTTGCGCGTAGGCGTACAGTTCGTGGTACACCTTCATCCGGTCCCAGTGCGAGAAGTCCTCGAACTCCGGACCGAACAGACATCGATCGATGCGGACATCAAGCTCCGTCCGGGGGTCGGTTTCGTCGTCAACCTCGACGCTGCCCTCGTACTGGTCGATAATATACTCCAAAAACGACGAAATCAGGTCGTACTTGCCGTCGAAATGGTAGTGGATCACCTGCCGGGACATCTCCATTTCCTCGCCGATATCCCGGACCCGCAAGTCTTTGTAGCCGTGCTTGCTCAGCGCCCGAAAGGTTGCCTCCATGATGACCTCTCGGGTGTCCTGTGGCGTGCTCTGCCCGTCCGATTCGCTCATGCCCTGTTTTATCGTGGTAGGCACATATCGGTTTCTCCATCCGGCGGGATTGCTGAGCCAGCGTCAGACCGACGCGTGCTCCACCGGGAGTGTCCGCCGCTGCTCACGCACGTTCGACGAACCGAGCGTCGGCGGAGGTGTGGCCCCGGTTGAACGACAGCACCTTCGCCCGGATCACGTCCCCAGCAGACACCGACGACGGCACGTCCTCCGTGAACAGGACGAATCCCTCGACTTTCCCGACGGCGACGCGGTCGCCGGAGTGGTGGTCGCTGAATTCGCTGATGCCAAACTCGTAGGTCTCACCGATCTCTACAGGTGGTTCTCGTTCCTTTGCGGCCTCGTGAGCGCGTTTCGATGCGCTGCTCTCTGAGCGACGGGTGATCGCGAACGCCAGCACGAGGCCCACAGCGAGGGCCACCCCACCGGCGACGAGCCAGGTCGGTTCCATGCCAAGCGTTGCAGGACGGACGGATTAATACCTTTCAGACTCCGGCGACAGCGTTACAGTCCGAGACGGTCCAGGATTCCGCCGCTGGAATCCGAGTCCCTGCTCCCTGAGTCCCACTCTGTTGGTAGCTCTGCCGCGAGCGAGGCGACCTCGTCGTCGCTGAATCGTGGGTCCGCCGTCGCGTCGTCGAGCCAGTCCGCCCACTCCTCAGCCGTCATCTGCCCCTGTGAATCGACCTCCCACTGGTCGACCAGCGCCTCCCGGTCACGGAACGGGATGTCCATGCCGCTGTCGCCCCAGTATAGCGGGGAGAGCGCGAACTCGTGGGTATCGTCCTCCAGCCAGACGAGCCGGTAGGGGTAGTCATTGTAGCAGAACACGTCGTCCGCCGAGACGACGTCGCCGTTGGGGAGCTCCAGGGTCCGGGCCATCACGCACACATAGGAGCTACCGACGTTTCAGCGTTGTGCGCGAACCAACACCGCTACGTGATCGGGTCGCACAGCGCCCACTCGTCCGCCTCTGGGTCGAGGTTCGATGGTTCCGCGCCGCGGGCTGTCACGATGCCAGCGTGGTAGTACATCGCCTTCAGTTGGAACACGGTGGGTGAGTGATAGACGCTGCCGTCGGTCAGCTCTGCGCGGCGGAGGTCCCCGTCGCCGGTCAGCACCCGCTGGCGGACCGCCTCGTCGCCGCGGAGGAACAGTTCGACGGTGAACTCCGGGTGGAGCGCGTGGAGGTACTCGACGAACTCGACGAGCGTCGGGGCCTCGTAACCATCTCGATGGCAGGCATAGAGCCCGTCAACCAGGAGTTCCGTGGCGGGGTAGTCGGAGACGACGCGGCGAACAAGCTGCCCCCACTGTGGGGCGATATCGATGAAGCGCCGGCGGGACCGCTGCCAGTCCTCGAACCGCTGCAGAGCGGCGTCGAGGTCGCCGACCGTCCGGAGCGCGAACCTGACCACCTCCCGCCCCAGCGGTGTCAGCGTGGGTGTGCCCTGACCGGTCTCGATCAGATTCAGAAACGCCGCTCCGGCGATAGCCCCGTCGACGGCACCGACGACGTGGGACGCAAGCAGGTCCCGTGCGTCATCGTCGTGGTAGACCGTCAACGGCACTGCGATGTAGTTCTTCGGATGGTTGAGTCCGAAGTTCTGATCGGCGACACCCTGGGCACTGGCCTGAAACCGGACCGCCGAAGCGGCATCCATCGACCCGTGGCCGACCACGCGTGGCCGTTCCAGAACCGCGACTGAGCCGCCGGATTTGACGCCCAGCACACCGACGTTTAGCTCGCGGGCCATCGTCCGGGCGGCGGTTGAGATACCGCTCTGAGGCGCAGCCAAGAAGGCCACGTTGGCCTCGTTGAGCCGGTCGTGTGCCTGCACAACCCCGCGCTCGGTGTCGATGGCACCGTCACCGGTGTAGCCCTTCGCCTCGACGGCGATGAGCGGCGGCCGGTCACCGAGTCGGTCGACGGACAGCAGGTCCGTCGAGAGCGTCTGTACGCCAACGAGGTCGGGATAGCCGGTCCCGACCCGGACGTGGTTGAACGGCGCGAGCGTCGCCTGTACGGACGCCTCGATAGGTGTGTCGTCCAGCCAACGCTGCTGTGCGAACTGCGTGTCCGCGACGACGTAGGCGTCCTCGCGGTCGGTAAATAGCCTCTCTTTCGTCCGGGCGAGTACCTGTGGCTCGGAGAGTCCCGACGCCGCTGTGGCCATAGACGGCGTTCGCACAGGGCGGACATGAGTGTTCTGTCCCCGTTCGAAGCCCCTGTTCTGGGTCTCACCGGCAGTATTGTTATTATCTGATACGATAAGGGGATGATATGACTGTCCCACTTCCAGACAGCGTACAGGACCGGTTCTGGGCGCGGCATTCGAATCCCAAGAGCGGCTGGTCGCGTGTGCCGACCGGCGCTGTCATCGTGTACGCCGTGTATCAGCGGGACTGGCGTCTCCTGGCTGCGGCCTTCCTGTGGACGCTGGTCAACCCAGTCCTATTCGCGCCGCCCGAGACTGAGGACGCCTGGATGACCCGTGCTGTGCTGGCAGAGCGGTGGTGGCTCAGGGAGCAGGACAGCGGAACGATGGGCCTCGATTATCCGAACGTCTGTAACACTGCCGGCGCGCTGGCGTCGATTATCGCCCTGTACGCTGCCTGGCGTCGTCGGCCGGTCAGCGCTGCAGTCGCAACGGTTGCGATGGGGGGATTGAAGCTCTGGTGGCTCCGCGAACTCGTCCAGAAGTACGACGCGCGTGAGGGAGAGACAAACGGACATAGGTAGGGTAGTGGCTGCCTGTTCGCGTCCGACAGGGGCCTGCGGATGCGACCGCAAAAGAGGAATGTCTCTGTTGGTCGTCAGTACTGGTGGAGCGGCTGCTGGCGGATCTTGGCTCGCAACTCCCCAATAGAGGGATCGCCGTCGCCGCCGAACTGCTGTGTCACCGAGTGGACCTCCTCGCGGGAGATCTTGACGTTGCCCTGCTCGATAACGTCGGCAGGTCGCTCACGGAGCTCACGAATCGTGCCGACCGCGAGCAGGAACGGAATGGCCCACGCAGAGAGCGTGTTGCCGCGGGTTTCGGGCATGGCCTCGAGCCACGCCTGTGCGTCGTCGAGGTAGCCCTCCGCTCGCTCGGTTACCTGCTCGATGACGGGGACCAGCGAGTCGACGTTGTCCGTGTTGCTCACGTCGCTGTGATCGAGTCCTTGCTCGTGGAGCAACTCCAGCGGGAGGTAGACGTTGTTCTCCTCTTCCATGTCCGTCGCGGCGTCCTTGGCGACGTTGACGAGCTGGAGTAGCAGGGCGAACGACCGGGCGTTTTCCTCCATCTGGGCGATCTGCTCGTCGGTGGCTTCGTGGGAAACCAGTCCGGTCACCAGCGTGCCGACGGTGCCCGCGGCGTACCAGCAGTACTCTTCGAGTTCGTCGAGCGTCTTGATTCGAAGCCCGCCGGCCTCGGCGTAGCGGTCGACGAACATCGCCATCCCGTCGACGAGTTCCCGGACCGGCCCGCGGATCGTCCGCGTGGAGTGGTCGTCGAGCGTGTGAAACACGTCGACGATGCGGCCCGCGTTCTCGACGACTTCCCAGTCGGCGTTCGTCGTCGTGGGGATCCACTCTTCGACAGCGTCGTGGAACGACGACACGGTCGTCCCGCTCGATGGTTCGAGCGAGCGGCTGTACGTCTGCAGGAGTTCAGTCTGTACCGCTGGAGGGAGATGACCGGCGTCCTCGATAGTGTCAGCCACACGACAGAGGAGGTAGCCCAGACAGATGTCCCGGGCCATCGGTTCGTTGAGTTCCGAAATTGTGAGACTAAACGTCCGCGACACACGATGGACGGCATCGTAGCACCACTCGATGTCTTCCGAAGACGACCGGTCTGTGTGGTTCTGAGACATTCCCGACATCCGGGGTAGGGCATACGATGATAAAAATGGGACGGCTACGGTGTCAGTCTCGACCCGGTCACGGGTCGGTGTTCCGACAGACTCAGGAGTGTCCGAGCCTAACTCGACGTATGAACGGCACAGCAACGTGGGGGCTGCGACCGTGAACAATCGGGATACAGCAGTGTTGGTGCTGACGGTCGTTGCTGCGATCATCCTCCCGGGACTCGCAAACTGGGGCTTCAGCACACTTGGCTACCCCTGGGTCGGGAGCGCTGTCTGGGCGCTGGGGTACGGCCTCGGCGTCGTCTTCATCTGGTACGAGTGGGTCCGGCCGCTCGATATCACCGGCCCAGAGGGCGTTAGCGGGAGTGAGGACTCAAGCGAGTGACGTGCTGTTCGGCTCCCTGACTACACACTAGCAGTTTTTTTCGCCATGTCTGCTCCCGGAAACACACGTATTGGAAAATTCTCATACAACACCCGTGGTACCCGCCTGACAACATTTATAGCCGTGGTCGGCCCAACGTGAGGTATGACAAACGAGGCACTCGGCGAGAGCCGTCCCGGAACGAGGGGACGCGCCGGGTGGACACGCGAGCAGGCGAGTCGGATCGCGCGCACCGACGACACCGTTGCCCCCATCGTCTATCCGCCGGAAACCGAACAGATTCCCGAGGTTCATATCTGGGACACCTGGTTCCTCCGCAACCGCGACGGCACGCTGGCGACAGTCGACGGCTACCGGGTCTGTTTTTCCCTGACGGCTCCGTCCGACTTGCTACCCGGCAAGCGCCACGACGTGGCGACCATCCGCTGTTTCTACTCTGACGACGGTCGCAACTGGCACAACGCTGGCCCGGTGTTCGAGGACGCACTGGGGCAGCGCCAGTGGGCCGGGTCCGCCCTGTATGACGACGACGGCAGCGTCTATCTGTTCTACACTGCGGCCGGCGAGGAGAGGGCCGAAGACCTGACATACACCCAGCGTATTGTCGGTGCAGGTGGCGGCAGCATCGACACGACAGACGGGTTCGAACTCTCGGGTCCGTGGACCCACCACGAACTGCTACAGCCCGACGGCGAACGCTACGAGCGCGAAGACCAGTCCCGCGGGATGATATACACCTTCCGCGACCCGTGGTTCTTCGAGGACCCGGAGACGGGCGAGACGTGGCTCCTGTTCGAGGCGAACACGCCGGTTCTGGAGCGGAGCGACATCTGTGGTGGCGACGACGCGTTACAGGAGTTCAACGGAAGCGTGGGCATCGCTCGCTCGCCGACCGGCGACCCGCTGGCGTGGGAGCTTGAAGACCCACTGCTGGACGCTGTGGGCGTCAATCAGGAACTCGAACGGCCACACATCGTGTATCGGGACGGCCTGTACTACCTGTTCGTCTCCAGCCACCTCCACACCTTCGCGCCGGGCCTCGAAGGGTTCGACGCGCTGTACGGCTTCGTCGCTGAGGAGCTACGGGGCGAGTACGTCCCGCTGAACGAGTCGGGGCTCGTCGCCACGAACCCCGAAAACGCGCCGTTCCAGTCCTACTCGTGGATGGCGTTTCCCCACGACGGCGAGGTGCTTGTCCAGAGCTTCTTCAACTACTACGACTTCGACGGCGAGACGCTGGACGAAATCGCCCATCTGTCCGAATCCGAGCAGATGCGCCGGTTCGGCGGCTCGCTCGGCCCGACGCTCCGGCTCGATGTCGAGGGGAGCCGAACGCGCATCATCGGAACGCTCGGGCACTGGCACATCCCGCTGGACGGCGAGGGACTGCCGCCGACAGACCGGGAACTGATTCGGCGCGGGCAACGGGCCGACGCCGGCACCGGGAGCTACGGCGCGCGGACGGGGTCAGAGTAACCGACACAGCGGCGTTTTCGCGGATACCGCTTACCAGACAGAGTCCAGTTCCCAGACGTCCAGCGACGCGACGGTCGCGCGCCCGCCCTCGGCAGACAGCGAGATACCGGTCGCGTCCTCGCGGGTCGGGTACACGCGGCTGGTCAGGCAGTGCCGTTCGTTGGCGAACACCTCGACGACAGAGCCGTCGACGAAGACGCGCAGCGACAGCGGCGCGTCGTAGGGCTGGACTCGCATCGACTGTGTGTCGCCGGTCGCTTGAGGGTCGGTGCTCGAGGCCGACCGGTCGACGGCGATCTCGCTCTCGTAGGTGTACCGGATTGGCGTCCGCTCCTCGCCGTCCGGCGATTCGAGGACGGACAGCTCGACGGCTTCGGCGTCCTCCAGACGGACCGTGGCGCGAAGCTCGAACGACCGGCTCTCGACCGGCAACTCCTTGCTATCATCGTCGCCGAGCCGCACCACGTCGTAGCCGGTGTGCTCGCCCCGTAGCTCGGTGAGTTCCGGGGCCGGCCGCTGGCAGAGGCCGCCGTCGTCGGCTAGGGACAGCTCACGGGGCAGCGACATCGCGCCCGACCAGCCGGCGTCCCACTGCCCGCTCACGTCCCGGGCCTCGGGGAGCCACCCCCAGGTCAGGATGCGGCCGTCGTCGGTCCACATCGACTGCGGGGCGTAGAAGTCGCCGTGGTCGAGCTTGTCCCGGCGGTCGACCTCGAACTCGCCGTCCGCGTAGGTGCCCAGGAAGTACACCACGTCCTCGTAGTTCGAGATGTGCAGGAGCTGGCGGTCGCCGAAATCCAGCAGTTCCGGGCACTCCCAGACGGTGCCGGCGGTGTCGCGGTCGCCGGTGAGGATCGGGCCCTGATACTCCCAGTCCCGGAGGTCAGCGGACTCGTACAGCAGGGCCGCGCCGCCGCCGCCCTCCATGCCGGCCCCGATGAGCTGATACCAGGTCCCGTCCTCGCGCCAGACGCAGTGGTCCCGGAACTCCCCTTCCCAGTGCTCGGTGCGGAGCACCTCCGGCTCGGCCGGCAGCTCCTCGATGATGGGGTTGTCCGGGTCCTTGTCCCAGGCCGTGAGGTCGTCGTCCGCGGCGGTGGCGATACAGGGGAGCTGGCGCTTGTCCCGACCGCCGGTGTACAGCACGGTCGGGACGCCGCCGTCGTCGACCGCACAGCCCGACCAGCAGCCGTCCCGGTCAGGCCCGTCGGGCGAGGGCGTGAGCGCGACCGGACGGTCCTCCCAGTGGACGAGGTCGTCGCTGACCGCGTGGCCCCAGTGGATGGTGTTGTGGAACGGGCCGACGGGGTTGTACTGGTAGAACAGGTGGTAGCGACCGTTCCAGTGGATGAGGCCGTTCGGGTCGTTGAGCCAGTTCGCGGGCGGGGTGACGTGATAGGACGGCCGGCACGGGTCGTCGTCGAGGCGCTTGCGTAACTGCCCAAACGTGTCGGCATCCTTCGGACGGCCAGTCAGCGGATGCCGGTCGTCGGTCGCCAGAAATCTCAGCGCGTTCTCGATGAGCGTCTCGCGGTTGCCCCGACACACGTCGTGGGTCGGCTGGGCGAACGCCACCGAAGAGCCCACCCCGAGCACCTGCCCGTCGCCGGGCTCCCAAGAGATGGCCGCCATCTGTTTGACCACGTCGGTGTCGCCCCGGACCGTGCTGGCGAGGACGTCCCCGGACTGTGGCGCGATGGACTCGTATCGCGCGTACGGAATCGTCACGCCCGGGCCGCGGGTGTGGACGCGCAGGGTGTCGTAGTCCGCGTGGATCGGGTGGTCGGCATACAGGGCCTGCCAGAGGTGGCCGGTCGGCTCGGGGATCTCCTCCCAGCCGGTCGCATCTGGCGCAACCGCCTCGAATCCCAGTGGTTCGACGGCCGAGAGCGCGCTCAGCGTCAGCAGGAGCGAGCCGCCGTCGCGGACGTACGCGGCTAGCGCTGGCGCGTCCGCAAGGGCTCGCCCGTCGAACAGTTCGTCCCGGTGCCACCAGAGGACATCGTACTCGGTGGGTTCGACAGAGGAGAGTGCGCACCGCTCGGCATCGTCGAGTGTCTCCTGACACCAGTCGTAGGCCGACGCCTGCTCGTCCGTACAGGTGTCGGCGTAGAGACAGCCGATGCGTGGCGAATCTGCCATTGCCCGTTATCCCTGCCTGAAATATAAAAACATTCGGCAATCGTTTTTGAGTGAATGTGCACGATATTGTGTATTGCGGCGTTGCTGTGGGCAGCACCCATCCGGCAGCCCACTGGCTGCCTACAGCGTAGCCTCACCCCGCTCAGCGACAGTGTACAGAGACAGTCAGGGAGGGCTAACAGCCAGAGCAGTAGCTGACAGCGGACTATCGATGAAAAAGCGAGCAGAGCCGGTCAGTGGACGCGAGCGTTGCGGGCCTCGGCCTTCCAGTCGATGACGGTCTCATGACAACTGGGACAGACGAACTCGGTGAGCTTTGTCGTCTGATCGTTGTATGACATCCGCGTGCCACAGTTGGTGCAATCCATTATAATTGTATATATTCTACTATGGGATATAAATTTTCTCCTGCACATGGTCGGCCCGGGCGGGAGACGGCCTGACACGGCTGAATTGTGCTATCTCCTCACATGGATCGGATCAGAAGCTCCCGTCTGTGTCGACAGCGCCACCGCGACACAGTTCTCCAGAGCGAACAGACAATCGACGGGTAGCTGAGAGCGCGTGGCTGGCTGGGACTACGACCCGCCGTGTCCCGTAGGGTCGATTTTCGGGTCGGTGCTACCGTCCTCGATATCCGAGCGGTCGGTCGTGTCAGTCGGCGACAGCGAGCGCTCGTCAGCGGTCGTTATGTCCGGGTCCGGCGTCGTCTCAGTCCCGACGAAGCGGTCGTCCACGTCGACGGGGTCGCCATCGAGTCTGACTTTCGCCCTCGAAAGCCGCTGTTCCACGGCATCGAGTTCCGCTTCCAGGTGGTCGATGGCGTCCGGATAACAGTCTCTGGCGTCTGCGAGGGCAGTTTCGAACGCCGCTTTTGCCGTCTTGTACTCCGCTAACGCGGCGTCGGGCTGGCTGGCGTCGGCGTACCAGTCCCCTGCCTCCATCGCGTCCGTCGCAACCGCCCGTCGCGCGGTGACGAGGTGCTCCGCGACGGTCCCCAGTCGGTCCCGGACCCGCTCAGGGTCGCCAGCGAACCGGCGTTCATCCGCCCCCCAGTCGAGCTCGAGGACGTTTCGGTAGGCTTCGAGCGCCTCGGCCCAGTGTTTGGCGGCAACAGCGGGGTCCTGCGCCGCGACAGCCTCGTTGTCGGCTGCAGCCGCAGTGCGCAGCGGCGACTGTTCGAGGTCATCGATGACCGTTTCGAGTCGGTCACGCTCGGCACGGATGTCGGCAAGTTCTGGAACGCCCTCGGTCGGAAGTGAGAGAATCTCGTCATACTCCGCTCGCGCCACCTCGTAGGCGTCGTACGCCGCCTCGAATTCGCGCCCTCGCCAGCGCTGCTCACCGGTGTCGACTGCCCGTCGAGCGCGGCTGCGACGGACCTCCGCGAGTGTCGCAGTGTGGCGTTCTCGCACCGTGGTAACGCGGTCTTCGAGCGCGTTCGCATCGTCGGACGGCCCGAACTCCGTGGCCGTTTCACCGGCCACGTCAAGGCGGTCCCCGGCTTCCAGCACCGTCGCCAGTGCCTGCTCGTAGTCCCCTTGATCGCGCTGTTCTGTTGCTCTCACGAGCATCCGCTTGACCTCGTCCAAGATATTCTCGACGCGAACCCACGCCTGTGACGCATGGGAAAGATACGCGGTCAGGTCGACGATTCCCTGTTTGCCACAGTGAACCCGCCACTCCGTCCCACCACACCGCCGGAGCGTGATCTGACCGTGGCCCAGCGAGTGGTCTCCCGCGACCTGATCGATATCGACGTGTGGGACGGCGAACCGCCTGTCGCCGTCGTCGTTTCCCACTAGCACGATGAGTCGCCTGTCCGTCACGACGCCGATCATGCGGTAGTTGCTGCCCGGCTGCACCGTCTCGCCAGACTTCGACGTACCGAGTTCGACGCCGTGTTTGCGGCTGGTGAGAGCGAACCGTGGGGTCTCGTCGTCGTCGACGGCTGCCAGTGCTGGCTCGTCGTGGAGATAGCCGGTCGAGAAGAGCCCGCCCGGACCGGTGCGGGTGAGGATATCAGGTGGATCCTCCAAATTATTTAATTTGATAATTTTTCCCATTACCGGAGCAAAATACACCTGAAGACTTGAGTTTGACTTATGAATTCTGATACTGGTGTAGTAAATTACTGCAGTCTTCACCTGAATTGCGCTGTCGCGTTCCCGTCAGGCCGCGGCCGTCGATATCCCGCGTATCTCGCCACGCCGTCCGTCAGCCGGCAGACGGCTGTCTGACTTGACTTTAGGTGTCATGCTCGCATAGCCGAGCATATGCCACGTACTCGTCTCAGCGGGAGTCCGTCTCAGAAGCGACGGGGTGGTGACCTCGCAACTGACGCGACCGGCCTCGGAATCGACACTGACGTATTCGAACTGCTCTCGACTGGTCGCGGTCACAAAATGGCACAGTCCGAGCCCAGAATCGCACAGTGGCTGGACTGCTGGCGGAATCCCTAGTTGGTCTCGACGAGACGCGCCGCGATCCGCTGTGCGCCGATAGTCGGTGCGATGTCCGGTTCGTCGGCGGCGATGACTTCGATATCGCGGTTCAGTTCCGCGCTGAGTCGCTCCTCGAACTCGTCGACGATACCGGGAATGCAGGCCATGCCGCCGGTGATGGCGATCGGCCGGTCCAGTGCTAGCTGGTACACTTTCATGTAGTCGTTTGCCAGCTCCGGCAGGAACGTGTTCGCCAGTTCGTCGACGGCGTCGTCGAGGTACTCGTTGACCGCGTCCATCACAGAGCGCTCGATGGTGAACTCGTGTGAGCCGCCGCCGGGCTGCTGGATGATGTCCGTGAACGGCTCGAAATCGACGAAGTCGGCGTGCTCCTCCTTGTATTCGCGAGCAGTCT
This sequence comes from Haloarcula sp. Atlit-47R, assembly GCF_003665985.1. NCBI lineage: Archaea > Methanobacteriati > Methanobacteriota > Halobacteria > Halobacteriales > Haloarculaceae > Haloarcula > Haloarcula sp. Atlit-47R. Next base: position 166,944 of record NZ_QPLQ01000001.1, read on the forward strand.
GGTTGTCTATGTTGACACGGCCCTGCGTCTCTTCTTCGACGTAGTTGGCGATCATCCGGTCGACCTCGTTCCCGGTCACTGCGCCCGTCGTGAACGGCGAAAGTTGTTCGCCGCGGCGGTACGCAGAGGCTTCGAGGTTCGTTGACCCCATGTTGACAGCGACGAATATCTCGTCGATGGCTTCGAGGTCGTCGCCGAAGGCCGGGATGGAGCCACACAGTGACTCTGGATAGCTCTCGACGAGTTCCAGCCCGATCGAGGAGTTCTCGATGACGTTCTGGAGGTTCCCCAGCCCAGTCGGATTGTCGATGGTTGGAATAGCGTACACGACGCCGCTGTTTGCCGGGATGTCGTGTTCCTCGATGATCGCCTCGAAGAACGTCTTGGTCATCTCGGCCCGGTCGGCGTCCTCGGGCAGTCCCGACCGGAGCATGTACTCGACGCGATCCGGATACTCGCGGGCCGCTTCCTCGCCGTAGAGGATTTTCTCCTCACCGGTCAGGGCGTCCTCGTACGTCGCCATGCAGGTCAGTGTCTTGATGATCCGGTTCTCCGTGCCGTGTTCGCCCGGCAGGGCAATGACGGTCCGGGTACTCCCGAGCTTGACCCCGACCGGAACAGCGGCAGCGCCGCTTGACGACACACCGGCGTCTGATTCGGACCCGGTGTCGTCGTCCGCATCCTCGTCACTCATATACGGTCGTCCTTGTCGACCGCCCGATATATATCCTCTCCCTAGTATTCAGGACTGATAGCTGCCCCCTCGGGTGACTGATACTGCAGCATCCTCGATATCAGGAATGTGACGGAAAGAACTGCTGCTGAAAACGAGCGTTATGTCATCGCGGTGAGCTTCGCGATGTAGACGAGGCTCAGCATGTGGTCGTCGACGCTCAGCTCGTTGTCGTCGTTGGTCGCCGACTCGTCGATGCCGAGCAGATAGTCCGAGAGGTCGTCCTGTACGTCCTCGGTGATCCAGTCGATAGAGCGGTAGTAATCGAGCGCTTCGTCGGCCCCCTGATACCCGGAGTGCATCAGCAGGAACTCCAGCCACTCGAAGACCACGAACTCTGCGGCGTAGGTCTCGGGCAGCGCTTCGAGATAGGGTTTCTCCTGTGCGTCACCACCGAGGAACGGCAGGAGTTCACGGTAGAGCCCGGAACGGAACGAACTCCCCGCAAGCACCTCTTCGTCGGAGTCGTCGAGCCCCATGTCGAGATCTGTCGGGTCCGGAACGTCCTCGTCGCCCATCCCGTTGCCCCGCTGACGAGCCATCTTCCGTAACTCGTCGAGGTCGTAATCACGCGGGTTGATGGTCATGATACTGACCCTTCAATCTACACAATCATAAATCTTGCACACCGTCAGACGGCCGTCATGCACACGCTCGCGGGCATTTCGGTCTCGTCCGCGTTCCGTCCCCCAGTTGCGAGGTTGATAATCGGGACCACATTTTTATAGTGGCTCGGAGTCGACCTGTGGATACTTGGATGATGAACCGGCAATCAGAAACCGGTCCAGCCCGCTTCTGTGTGACCAACGCGAAAGGCGGGACCGGAAAGACGACAGTTGCTATCAACGTAGCCGGTGCACTGAACGACCGCGGCCGGGACGTCCTCTTTATCGACCTCGACCCACAGGGCAACGCCACGGAAGGCGTCGGTCTCGTCGAGGCGTACGACGCCGACCCGCCGACGCTGTTCGACGCACTGACTGGTGACCCATCGGCGCTGGGTGACCTCATCTGCAAGGGTGAGGAGATGGACGTGATCCCCTCCAGCATCGATATGCTCCAGGCCGAGCACGAACTGACCATCGCCGACCTCATCGCCCGGGTCAACACCCAAGGCGGGGATATCGACCAGGCCGCGCTGGCCTCGTTCGCGATCAACATCACGCCAGAGATGGTCACGGGGTCACACGCGCTCGACACGCTCGACCGGGCGCTGTCGACGCTCGACGCCGAGTACGACTACGTTATCATCGATTGCCCGCCGTTCTACGGGAAGCTGACCGACACCGGTATGTACGCCGCACAGAACGTCCTCATTCCCGCGCTGACTGAAGCGACCTCCGAGCGAGCCATCGAACTGCTGATGGACCAGATGGCCGCGATGGAGCGCCAGACCGACGCGTCGATCAACACGCTCGGCGTCGTCGCCAACCGGGTCGAAACGACATCCGAGGACGAGACGATGCTCGAATGGTTCAACATGGCATTCCCGGACAGTCCCGTCTGGGAGGTCCGCAAGCGGGTCGCGCTCCAGCGCGCGTTCAGCGCCGGCCAATCGATTTTCGCGACAGAGGAATCGTGTGATATGGCGGCTGTCTTCGAGGACATCGCCGCAGAACTCGACAAGCAGTTCGGCTTTACCGACACAGAGGTACCAGCATGAGTGACGACGAACGTATGGACAGAGCGGAGCGCATCCGACAGATGCGCGAGGGGAACAAAGCAGAGACTACCGACGACACCGAGGAGACGGACGATGACTCCGCGGATGGGTCCAGTGACCACTCCGACGACAGCGGAAACGAGGAGACGCCGGTCAGGGCCGGTGACGCGGAACCGTCGGCCGCCCAGAGCGACGACGCGCCTGAGGAAGCGGCGGCCGATGGACAGACTCCTGACGACAACGGCAGCGATACGAACGCCGACGGCGCAACCACTGCCCAGACCGATACTGACGCGATGGCCGCCGCACAGCGAGCGGCCGAGGCCTCCGCACAGATGACCGGTGAGAACGTCGACGCCGGTGTTGCCGACCAGCCGACAGACGACCTTTCGGCCTCGGCCAGCCCGATGCAGGGGCCGACCGGCGTCGAGTTGCCGGACCAGGAACTCATCGAGGAGGCGATGGCGTCGGACAACACCGCCACGACCGAAGGTGGCGCTCGCGCCGCGGCTATCGATGACGACGCGACCCAGACAGAAGAGCTGGTCCGGGTACTCGAGTTCGCGCTCGGTGACGAGTACTACTGTCTCGACATCGACTACGTCGAGGAGATCGTCAAGCGCGAAACGGTCACTCGCGTCCCAAATACCGAGGACTACGTCGAGGGCGTCGTCGACCTCCGGGGCCAGATTACGACGATTCTCAACCCCAAGGTGATGATGGACATCGACAGCGACGGGACCGAGAATCTCATCGTCGTCTTCGACGCAGGCGTGTTCGAGGAACAGGGTGCGATGGGCTGGATCGTCGACGAGGTCCGGCAGGTCGTCCCCGTCGCCGAGTCCGAAGTGAACACCGCCCCGGTCGACGGCGAGTACATCAACGGCGTCGTCGACCGTGACGACGAGGACGAGTTCGTCATCTGGATCGAACCCGACGACGTTCTCGGGAACGCAACCGCGGACGGCGAGGACTGACGCTACTGTTTTCAGCTTGATTGCATCCCCTCATGACGGAATAGCTGCCGGACCGCAGAGAGAGTCCGCCCAGCACAGCGGCTCCGCTTCTCATGTCGGAGACCTTGGATCGGCTACTCACTGACCGACAAGAACGGGGTTCGCGAGACGCGCCATCAGGACTCGCGCCACTTGTGGCCGCACTCGACACAGGTGAATAGCCGAACCTCGTAGGAGCCGCCCGGCTTCGGCAGCATCTCGTAGTAGGCCTGGTCGCTGTCGCAGTCGTCCGCCGGACAGGGCTCCTGCATCGTCTCGGTAGCGTCCTGCGTCGCGTCGGCCACGGCGGGTGCCCCGTCGTCCCGCTGTGCATCCTGGGTCGCCATCGCCGCTTCTGCCTGCGAGTCCCGGGGTTCCTCGTTTTCACAGGAGCGACACACCCAGGTGTCGCCCTCCGTGTGCATTACCGAGCCACACTCGTCACAGAATTGCATATAACGTCGGGATACACGGGTGTCGGATATATGTGTTAACTTCCGCTCCCCCGTGGGTTTCAGGTACCCGCTCATGCTGACGGCCGTGAAAATCTCGCGTCTTTGAGAGGGGTATCCGGGCCGTTTTCCCGCCCCTTACTCACTGTCCGGCTTCTCGCCGTGGAGGTCCAGTTCTTCGCTGACGAGATCGACCGCGTTCTGGACGGCACCCACCGTCCCGAGATAGCCTGCGCCCACGGTCGTCTTGAGCGCCAGCGCGGCCCCGCCGGTGAGGACAGAGGGGCCGACCTTCGCCACGGCGTCGTCGCCGACCGAGACGAGCCAGCCCGGCACGTTGAACTGGTACTGGGTCAGCCGGGGCTGGAACTCGCCGTGGCCACCCTGTGACCGTTCGACGAGTGTTCCGATGTTGTCAGCGGCGACGCGGGCCTCGCGGATGGCCGCCGCCGCGCTCGCCGGCACGGCCTCGCCGTCGCTGTCGACGACCCGGGCCGCGTCGCCGACCGCGAAGGTGGACTCGCCGAGTCGGAGGTCCGCCCGGACGACGGGCCGGTCGGAATCGAGCGCCGGTGACCCCTCGATACCGCCGGTCCAGACGAACTGGTCCATCGGCAGGTCCGAGCCGTCCGCGAGCGAAATGGCGTCGGCGTCGGCTCCAGCCACGCCGGTCCCGGTCATGACTGTCACGCCGGCGTCGACCAGCGCGTCGTGGACCGCCGACTGAAACGACGGGGGGAACGACGGTGCCACGGCGTCTTCCTGTTCGAGCAAGCGGATCTCGATATCACTGTCCTCGCGCATCTCGGCCAGTTCGCCGGCCACCTGCACGCCCGACAGGCCAGCGCCGCCGACGACCACGCGGTCGCCGTCACTGAGGGTGTGGAACCGCTCGCGGATCGCGCGCGCGTCATCGAGGCGCTTCAGCGGCGTCGCGTGCTCGCGCACACCCGGGAGGTCATAGAACGCCGTCTGCGCGCCGAGACACACCGCCCCCACGTCGTAGGACAGCGTCTCCGACTCGTCCAGCGTCGCAACGCCGGCATCAGGGTCGACATCGGTGACCGTCGCCTGTCGGATTTCACAGTCCAGAACGGCGTCGAGGTCGACGGTAATTTCCTCGGCCAGCGACGGCCGCCGGACGACCCGGTGGAGTTCGTGCTGAACGAGATGCTCGGACTGTTCGTCGACGACGACCAGCGAGACGCTATCGGGGAGTATCTGTTGGAGCTTTCTGGCGAGCGTGAGCCCGGCGTACCCGGCTCCGAGAACGGCGACACGCATACCGTTCGCTTGGAGCTAGACGCTGAAAGGCCTGCCTCCATGGGACAGACAGGCGAGCGATCATCATACCATTTATATTCATGCACTCTTCTGATTAGGCTAGCCTAAAATGGACGACGGTGCCGAGTTACTTGTCGGCGAACTGTTTGCGTCCCTTGCTGAGGAGGGGCGGACAGAGACACGTGAAGCGTTGTTGGAAGTGTACCAAGACAGCGCGGTCCGGGAGCGGGAAGCGCTTTCGCGGACGTTGCTGTCTGAACTACTGGCGCTGTTAGACGCCCGACTCGACCGCGATGCGGAAGTCGAGATACTGGCGAACTCGGTCGGCTCGCTGGTAGAACGGTTTTCGGCTATCGTGCAGTCAATCCCTGCCGCGGTGGTCGTAATCGACGCGGACAGGTCGATTCAGTTCTGGAGCGACGGTGCCGAGCGACTGTTCGGCTGGAACGAGAGTCGGGTGACCGGCCGTTCGTACGCCGAGACGCTTGCGGAGTCGCCAGCGACACTCGACGACCTGCTATCCTCTCTCGTCTCCGGAGAGTCGCTCACCGGCGTTGAATCCTCCCACCGGCACGCCAACGGGTCGACGCTCGACGTGCAGTTGTGGGGAGCGCCGCTCGCCGGCGAGAGTACAGACGGTGCGTCGTTGTTTGTCACCGACATCTCGGAGCAGAAACAACGCGAGCAGCGGCTCATGGTCCTCAACCGCCTGTTTCGGCATAACATCCGTAACGACGTGACTGTCATCCGCGGGCATCTGGACCTGCTCAGCGACGAACGCCAGAGTGAACATATCGATATCATCGCGGACCGTATCGAAGATATCCGTAGTCTGAGCGAGGCCGCACAGCAGATTGAGCAACTGCAACACAGCGACGAGACGGAACGGCGAACCTTCGACCCGAGCGCACTGCTCTGTGACCGGATCGGCCGTCTGCGGACCGAGCAAGCGACCCTTGCCCTTCGGCAAGACGTGCGCGTCACGGGCCGCGTTGTCGGTCACGAACTGCTCCCGTATGCGCTCGACAACGTCCTCGACAACGCAGTGGAACACAACGACGCTGAGACGCCCCGTATCGATGTGACTGCCGAGCCAGCGAGCGGAAGCGACCGCGTCATCTTCCGGATAGCTGACAACGGTCCGGGGCTTCCTGATACGGAGCAGTCGGTCCTCACAACTGGAACAGAGACACCGCTCGCGCACAGCACGGGCACGGGGCTGTGGCTCACGCAGTGGATCGTCCGGGAGTCTGATGGGTCGATCTCGGTTTCGGAGAGCCGGTTCGGCGGGACCGAAGTCGAGATCCGCCTCCGGCGGCCAGTCGACTGACTCAGAACAGCGCCTCGTCCTCGTCGAGAATCTGTGCGGGGCCGCCGACCTCCCAGACGCGGGTGTCGACGCCACAGTCGGCGACCGCCTCTTCGACGCGGCCGACATACTCATCAGTCGTATTGATGTAGACGCTCGCGCCGGTGTCGACGGAGAAGTACACCGGCACGTCCTCGGCATTCCGGAGTTCCCGGACGGCGTTGAATATCTCGATGGTGCGGGGCTGCCAGTACACCCAGCCGGCCGGTCCGGTCATCGTCGCGGCGGCCAGCGAGAGCGAGTCCTTCTCGGCGAGGTCGAAGACGGCGTCGAAATCGCCGTTGTACAGCGCGTCGCGCATATCCGAAATCTGGCCGTGGATGTGGGCCATCCGCGACTCGAACATGTGGCTCTCGGCAGCCTCCTTGTGGGCTTCCTCGGTTTCCTTGTAGGAGGGGACCATCCCGGCGACGATCCGCAGGTCGTCTTCCAGGTCCGTCTCGATGCGCTCGCTCCGGCAGTCTTTGTCGTTCATCCCGGTCCGGAGGTGCGAGAACGCGCCGGTCACGGCACGCGCGGCCGACGAGGACCCGCGGCGCGCGACCGTCGAAATCTCAGGCCGCGTCATCTCGAGGCCTGCCGCCTCGACGAGAGCCATCGCCGCGGCGGCAAAGCCCGACGAGGAGGAGCCAAACCCGATGTTCGTCGGGAAGTTGTTCGCCGACTCGAAGCGGACACCGTGGTCGATGCCAGCGAGGTCGCGGACGTGGTCCACGACGGCGTCGATACGTTCGGCTCCGCGGCCAGTGACCTCCTCGCCGTCGATGACGTACACGTCTTCCTCACGGTCCGGGTCGAAGGCGGCCGTCGTCTTCGAGTGGCTCGGTGCGGTACAGACGGAGATGCTGTCGTGGTACGGCAGTCGCAGTTCCTCGTCGCGCATCCCGTGGTACTTGACCAGCCCCTGAATCGGATGTGCCTTCGCGGTCGCTTTCATATCTCACCCTTCCGGGCCGGTCACTTTGCTATTGCGAACCGCCGGCGCCGGCGTGGTCGGCAAACGGCGTCAGTACTCGGGGTTCTCCTCGCGGATGCCCTCGCGCTTGTTGACGAGGCGGGCGAGCGTGAACAGGGCGTCCGAGAGCCGGTTCAGGTAGATGATAGCCGTCTCGTTGACGCCGGCCTCCTCGGCGGCAAAGGAGACGCAACGGCGCTCGGCACGGCGACAGACCGCGCGGGCGTGGTGAAGCTTCGCCCCCGGCTCCGACCCGGAGGGGAGGATGAACGATTCGAGCGGGTCCAGCTCCGAATCGGCCTCGTCGATGAGATCTTCGAGCGTCTCGACGTGGGACTCCTGTATCCGCGGGTCGTCCTCCTCTGGGCTGGGGTTGGCGAAGTCGGCCTGAACGATGTGGAGGTGGTTCTGGATGACCCGGAGCTTTTCATCGATATCGTCGTGGCCGGTCGGCCTGACGACACCGACCAGCGCGTTCACCTCGTCGACAGTGCCGTACGCCTCGATACGGCGGCTGTCCTTCGATACCCGCTCCATGTTCCGGAGATCTGTCTGGCCCTGATCGCCGCGACCGGTGTAGATAGTCATAGCTGAATCTGGCACTGCCAGCGTCTTATAGCCGTGGGCGAATCATTGGGGAGCGCGGGCGCCCGAGCCACGTTCCGACTCTGGGCTCTCAGCCCCGCGCTTAGAGCCGGCGGCGGACCTCAGAGAGCGCAGCCGGAGAGATATCCAGCTGGGCAAACAGCGCCTCACGTTCGTCGTCGTCCCCGTGGCCGGCGACGAAGCCGTTGAGCCGGGCGGCGACCGTCGAATCGACGAACGCATCGCCGTAGGTCTCTTCGAGTTCGTCGGCGACCACTGGCGTCGAGCGGAGTTCGTACTTCTGGTGGTACCCCTCCGCCAGATAGAACCGGTCGAGGGTTTCGATTGCCGTCTCGACGGACTTCCCGGTCTGCGATTCCAGTTCCTCACGCGTCCGCGCTGCGGTTTCGCGCTGCCGGTCGTCGTGGGCTAACACCACACCGCGATACTGGCGCTTCAGGGGCGCGGAGAACGGCGCATGGTTCGCCCAGAACACGTTCAGCAGGGCCTCGTAGCTCACCGTTTCCGGGTCGTACTCGACCTGCACGACCTCTGTGTGGTCGCCCAGCGAGTAGTAGCTGGGCTCCGGCTCGGTTCCACCGGCGTAGCCCACTCGCGTCCTGACCACCCCCGGCATCGCGCCGAAGCGGGCGTCCGGGCCCCAGAAACAGCCCATACCGAACGTCGCTGATGCTGTCGCCGCCGGCCCCGGTGCCTCGGCATCGACAGCCAGTGCTGTGGGATGGGTTGGCTCGTACGCACTCGGAGTCATACTTGGAGACAGGGCTTCGAGCCGTTTGCCTGCTTCGACGCCCCGTGTGGAACCGGGAAATTCAACTGTACCCCCATGGAAACAACTCAGTATGAGCCTCGAACTCGAACACTACTGTCCTGAATGCGAAGAGTACCGCGATTTCTGGAAGGTCGCGAGCACGACGATGCATCTGGGGACCAAGGTCAAGTGGCACTGCCCGGAGTGTGACTACGGGTTCGTCCGCATCGACGGCGAAGTCGACACCGGACAGGCGGCATAGCTCTCCGGAGCGGTATAGAGACCTCTTAGCAGCCGTTTTACACTGTCACCGAGAAGCATCTGTTACCGATGAGCCTCAACCCGGACGGTGCAGGGAGCGCAGCCACCGAGCGACCGCAGGCCCCGCACGAACTGTCGATGACCGTGGTTGAGTACACCAGTGAACCGGACCGGTGCACCGTGTCACCGCGGGGGCTCTCCGGCGTCGCCAAGCTGTCGACGTGGATGACCGTGGATAAGTCGGTCGTCGTCGGTCTCGATGCGATGCGGTGACCGAGAGTTTTTACCGGGGAACCACGGACCTAGAACCGATGAGCATCGAGGTTCTACTGGTAGACGAAGACGTAGACGTTCTGGAGATTGTCGGGACGTTTCTGGGACAGGAAGACGGGTTCGAAATAACGACAGAGGCCGATCCGGAAGCGGCACTGGACCTGGCAACTGACGGTGATTTCGACGCCGTCGTCAGTGACTACAAGATGCCCCGGCTCGACGGAATCGAGTTGTGCGCCGCGCTCCGCGAAAACGGTGTTGACATTCCGTTCCTGCTGTTCACGGCGCGCGAACACGACGATGTCGCAGATGCCGCCACCGAAAACGGCGTCACTGCCGTGGTCCAGAAAGGAACGGGCACGGAGCAGTACGGCGTGCTCGCCGACCGGATTCGAAACACCATCTAGCGGTCTATCTTTGGCAGTTCCAGCGTGACGACCGCCCCACCGTCCGGACCGCTACCAAAGTTCACTGTGCCGCCGTAGGTTTCGGCTACCCAGACGACCAGCCACAGGCCGAGTCCAGTTCCGTGGCGCAGTTGCGTAATCGGCTCATCACCGGTCACGACATCGAGTTCGTGCTGTGGAATTCCCGGACCGTCGTCGGCGACCGTGATCGAGACGGTTCGCTGGTCTGTCGTCACCTCGATGCGGACCGACGGGTCGTCGCCGGAGTGTTCGAGGCTGTTTTCGATGAGTTCGCCCAGGATTCGATGTAACCGTCCATCGCCCGCTGTCACCGACGTATCCGGAAGGTCTGTTTCGATTCTGCCGGCGTGCGTGTCGCGATATGATGAGACGATATCCGTGACAGCCGCGGACACGTCGACCGGGTCCGTGCCGAACTGGTCGCGGCGAACGGACCGCTCCATGTCTCGTGCCCGCTCGCTCAGTGATGCCATCTCTTCGGCCTTTCGCTGGAGTCTGTCGAGAATGGCGGCGCGCTCGGCGTCGTCGATTCGGTCTTCCAGTGCATCAGCCATGCCAAGGACGACAGTCAGGTCGTTCCGGAGGTTGTGCCGGAGGACGCGGTTGAGCAGTTTCAACCGACGCTCGCGCTCCCGCTGGTCGGTGATATCAGTGTAGATTCCGAATCCACGGACGCTGTCGCCGTCCCGGCTGTACGGCACGCCCCGGAAGAGGAAGTCACGGAACCCCGTCTCGGTCATCAGTCGGAGTTCGGTCTGGAAGGGGTCGCCGTTCGGCTGCTTGCCGTCGAACCGAGGTAGTTCATCGCGACTGGTGTCCGGTGGGCGGAGGAGGTCGGACAGAGGACTGTCGACGGCTGTCTCCTGACCATACCCGAACACGTCGGAAAAGGCAGGGTTGACTGACCTGACGACCGGGTCGCCTGCAACTGTCTCCGTCTCGATGACGGCGTCTGGAAGCGTGTTAAACAGGTACGAGAACCGGTCGCGTTCGTCTTCCAGCTCCGCCCGCGCCTGTTTGAGTTCGGTCAGGTCACGGACGACGCCGACGGTGCCACGGAACTGCTCCGCATCGAGCAGCGACACGTCGATTTCGACCGGCCGCCGCTCCCCGGCGGCCGTCTCAAGGGTCGTTTCGAGTTGGATACCGCCGGTCCCGTCCCGCTGACGGAGGTCGGCGATGCGGCGGGCGAACTCGTCGACAGCGTCCTGTTCGAGGACCACGCTCGGATGCTGGCCGAGAAGCGTCGCCCGCTCGTAGCCGAGCCACTCCGCGAGCGGTTCAGTGACCAGCTGGACCCGGCCTTCGTCGTCGAGGACGTACATCATGTCGCGGACGTTCTCGACGACCGACTCGTACCGCAACAGGCTCCGCTCGCGCTCGACGCGGTCGAACGCGGCGGCCGCGTTGGAGGCAAGGATTTCTGCCACGGAGATGTCCGAGTCGGTCAGCTCCATCCCGTCTTGTGCGCCGATGCTCACGGCCCCGTGATCACCCATCGGGAGGTACATCGTTGCCGACAGGGCGTCGGAGTCGTAGTTGTCCACCCGGTCGAACTCGTCGATGACCAGCGGGTCGCCGCGCTGGAACGCGTCGCCGGGGAACCCCTCGTCGGCATCGTACACCGGCCGTTCCGGGACCTTATCGCTGGCGGCGGCGGGTCTGAGGGTGTCCGTTGCCTCGTCGTACAGCCGTACGAGCGCGTGGTCGAACCCGAGGTCCGACTGGATCGCTTCGATGACTGTTTCGGCGACCTCCTGCGGCGTCTGTGCCTGCATGAGCGACCGGGTCGTATCAAGCAGTCCGGACAGTGCCTCGTCACGCCGTTTCTGCTCCGTGATGTCCCGGATGACGCCCGCGGTCCCGGCGAACCGTCCGTCGTCGTCGTACAGCAGCGTCATGTGGTCCTGCGCGGGAAACGACCCACCCGACGCCTGCTGAATCGCCAGTTCGAACGTCTCCTCGTCGTCGCGGTCCTCGAATATCATCTCCTGAACGATGGATTCGGCCCGCTCGACGACGCCATCGTTCTTGATGAAACCGGTGTACGAGCCAAGCAGTTCAGACTCGGAGTAGCCCGTGAGGTCGGTCATCGCCTGATTGACGAACTGGAAGTACCCCTCGGAGTCGAGGGCGTACACGCCGTCGTCGACCGCCTCGATGATGTTCTCGTACCGTTCGAGTTCGTCCTCGCGGTGGCGGCGTTGGAGTTCGTGGTTCACCCACTCGACGAGCAGTTTCATGAACGCCTCCTCGCTGTCGGAGAATGACTCCGACCGGGCCTGTTCGTCGCCGAAGCAGAGCGTTCCGTAGGGCTCACCGTCGACTGTGATGAGCCCACCGGCGTAGCACGCGACGCCGCTGTTTCGATACACGTCACCCACGTGCCCATCCTCGGTGGTGGCATCGGTAATTGCGTAGAGGTCGCCGGATTCGAGCACTCGCTGGCAGTACGTGTCTTCAAGCGGCGTCTGTGTCCCGGATTCGAGGGGGGTGTCCCCGGTGACCAGCTGGATTTCGTGGACCCCGTCTTCGATACGGCTCAGGTAGCCAAACGCCATGTCGAGCCGGTCCAGCCCGATTTCGATAACTCGGCCGACAGTTTCGGCCTTGTCGAGTCCGTTCCCGGTTGCAAGCTGTGTCAGCTCCTGCAGCGAGTCGTTGTTGGCACGCAGCGTCTGTTCGCGCTCCTTACGCTCCGTGATATCCGTGGCGATGGCGACAAGGCGTGGGGCCTGTGCGTCGCGGTCCTCGATAACGCCGCTCGTCCGGAGCCATCGCGTCTCTCCGTCGACATCGGTACGGAACTCGGCGTCGACCCGCTCGTCGCTCTCGGACACCCGCTCGAACGCCGCTTCGAGCGACTGCCGGTCATCGGGATGGACGCGCTCATAGAACGCGGAGACGGTGCCTTCGAAGGCCGCTGGCGTCGTTCCGAAGAGTTCCGCGGTCGCTTCGTCCCAGACCATCTCGCCGGTGCCCAGATTCCACTCGTAGACGCCGGTATCCGTTCCGTCCAGCGCCAGGTCGAGGCGGCGGTTCGTCTCTTCGAGCGCCCGCTCGCGCTCTTTCCGGTCAGAGATATCCCTGAGAACGCCCGTACAGAACCACTGCCCGTTTCGCTCGAAATCACCGAACGACACCGCAACGGTCAGCTGTTCTCCGGCAGCGGTTACGAGCGGCAGTTCGAGGTAGTCCCAGTCGACGTTCCGGTCGCCGGTCCGGCGGTAGCGGTCCACGCCGTCGAAGTGGGAGCTTCGCAGATGTTCGGGAATCACTTTCGCGAAATCGTCACCGACCAGCGTCTCGCGGTCATAGCCAGTTAGCTCAGCGGCCTCGTCGTTGGCGTACACGACTTCGCTGTCGGCATCGATTGTGACGACGGCGTCGGAGATACTGCCGGCGATGGCGTCAAAGGAGTCCGCGAGTTCCGGTGGGAGCCGGGTCGGCCCGTCATCGAGAGCAGCCGATGAGCGACTCTCGTTGCCGCGGCCCGCTGGTTCGCGCCCCTGCGTCACGATGTCGTACACTCGGTCCGTCAGCGACACGTCGCTGCGAGGGACGTACTCGGTCACATCGAGTCGTGTCGCGCGAGCGGCGACCGAGCCGTCCGGCTCGGCCGTGCAGAGCACGACCGGGAGCGCGTCGTACTGCTCACGTATCGCTGCCAGTGCCTCCAGCCCAGTTTCCCCTCCCGACAGGTGCTGTTCACAGACGACGGCGTCGTAGGCGTGCTCGGCCAGCTCCGACAGTGCGTCCGCCACGCCGGTGACTGACGTGACTGAAGCCGGCGTGCCGGGCATGGCCGTGTCCGCGTCATCGCCAGCAGAGCCTACGTACAACAAATGCGGCATATCGGACATAGCGTTCCGTTGTAAATGCTATACAACGGGGTGGCATATACGCTCGGGCGAGAGTATCAAATGTCGAAACGAGCGGCTACGTGTCGTCAAGCGCCTGCCAGGAGAGCCGCGGGGTCCGGGCCGCAGTCGCCTGGTCGATGCGTTTCGCCGTCGGACGCGACGGTGCGTCGGCCAGTTCGGCGTCCGAGTCACCGGCCACAGCGTTGAACGCGGCCGCGAGCTGGTCCAGCGAGCGCTTGGTTTCGCTCTCCGTGGGCTCGGTCATCAGCGCCTCGTCGACGATTTCGGGCCACTTCGTCGTCGGCGGGTGGACGCCGTAATCGAGCATCCGCTTGGCCGCGTCTGCAGCGTCTTGCTCGCCCGCGCTGGCGACGAACTCGTGGTGGAACGGGCCAAACGGAACGTCGTACTCGATCTGCTCGGCGAGATAGTTCGCGTTCAACACAGCCTTCGCGCTGGCGTCGCGGAGCCCTTCGTCGCCCAGTCTGGCGATGTACGCGAAGGTCTTGAGCAGCACCGGCCAGTTGCCGTAGAAGCCATGCACCTTCCCGACGGAGTTCGACGGCTCGTAGTGTTCGTAGTTCCCGCCGCGCTCTCTGACGTGTGGGTTCGGGAGGAACTGGGCCAGTCCCTCGCGGACGCCGACCGGACCAGCACCGGGGCCACCGCCGCCGTGGGGCGTCGCGAACGTCTTGTGGACGTTGTAGTGCATCACGTCAAAGCCCATGTCGCCGGGGCGAGCGCGCCCCAGCAGCGCGTTGAGGTTCGCGCCGTCGTAGTACAGCAGGCCACCGGCGTCGTGGACGATGTCGGCGATGCGCTCGATGTCGCGCTCGAACAGCCCCAGCGTGTTGGGATTCGTGAGCATCAGCGCGGCGGTATCGTCGCCGACAGCCGCCTCCAGTGCCTCGATGTCGACGCGACCGTCGTCGCCGCTCGGGAGCTCGACGACCTCGTACCCGGCCATCGCCGCTGTCGCGAAGTTCGTGCCGTGTGCCGAGTCCGGGATGACGACCTCCGGGCGCTCGTCGTCGTTGTGTTCGTGGTACGCCTTTGCGATCTGTATTCCGGTGAACTCGCCGGCCGCGCCGGCGGGTGGCTGCAGCGTCACGGCGTCCATGCCACCGATGCGGCCGAGATAGTCCTGCAGGCGATGACACAGTGCCAGCGTCCCCTGGACCGTCGAATCGGGTCGGTCCGGGTGGATGGCAGCATCGGCTCGTCCAGCGACATCCTCTGTAAAGGAGGGGTTGTACTTCATCGTACACGAACCGAGTGGGAACGGCCCGCTCTCGACGCCGTAGTTCATCTGCGAGAGGCGCGTGTAGTGCCGGGCCAGTTCGGGCTCGGCTGGGTCCGGCAGTGAGAGACTGTCTCGCGTCAGGTCATCGGGTAGCGGCGAGTCCTCGACCGCGACCGTCTTGTTCGCTTTCTCCGAGAGCAGCGGCTCGTACAGGTCCTCGCTGTCGTCAGTCCAGCGCGCTTGATCGTATTTCACGCGAGACACCCCCGTGTCGAGCGTGACGCTCGTGGGGCGTGGCTTGTCCCACGGTGGGTCGCCGAACGCAGTGCGGCGAGTGTCATTTCGCCACCTCTCGGAACGCCGCGACGAACTCGTCTGTGGCGTCGGCAGTGGTCTCGGTCGTACACACCTGTACCAGATGGTCATCGACCGCGTGGACCGCGAAGCCCTCTGCTGCGAGATCGGCAACGATGGCGCTTGCGGGCTGGTCCGTACGTGCGAGGAACTCCCGGAAGTGATGGCGGCCGTGAATCGGCGCTTTCACGCCGACGATGTCGTCGAGGCGGTCGGCCAGGTCACGGGCGCGGGTCACACAGTCCTCGGCGAGGTCGACCAGCCCGTCCGGGCCGAGCCACGCGGCGTGCATCGCGGTTCGGAGCGCGACCCACGCCTGGTTCGTACAGATGTTGGAGGTGGCTCGCTCCTTGCGGATGTGCTGCTCTCGTGTCTGGAGTGTCAGCGTGTACGCGCGGCGGTCAGCGGCGTCTTCGCTGGCCCCGACCAGCCGACCGGGGACCTGCCGCAGGTACTCCTCGCGGGTGACAAACATCCCCAGTCCAAAGCCGTAGGCGGTCCCGGTCCCCAGCGACGCGGCGTCGCCGACGACCACGTCTGCCCCGACATCGACCGGGCGCTCAAGCAGGGACAGCGCGAGCGGGTCCGAGCCGAGGCAAAACAGCGCCTCGTGGTCGTGAGCCAGGTCGCCAATTGCGCCGAGGCGTTCCTCGATAACGCCGCGGACCGTCGGCGACTCGGCGTACACCATCGCGGTGTCGTCGCCGAGTTGGTCAGACAGCGCCGGTACGTCGACGGCCCCGTCGGTCATCGGGTAGGACTCGATCGTGAGAGCCGGTCCATCGGCGTAATTCGACAGCACGGCTCGTTTGCTCTCCCGAAGGTGTTCAGGGACCAGAATCCGGTCGCCAGACACCGAGCGGACGCGCTGGGAGAGCGTCGCCGCCTCACCCAGCGCCGTCGCATCGTCGTACATAGAGCAGTTAGCAACGCCCAGCCCCGTGAGTTCCACCAGTATCGACTGGAACTCGAAGAGGGCCTGCAGGAACCCCTGTGCGACCTCGGGCTGATACTGCGTGTAGGAGGTCAAAAACTCAGACCGGCTTGCGAGGTCGTCGACGACGCTCGGGACGTAATGGTCGTAGTGGCCGCGGCCAAGGAACTCGGTAAGGTCGGCGTTGCGGCTCAGGAGGCCGGCGACTTCTCGGCGGGTCGCCCGCTCGCTCCGGGCATTGATGCCGAACTCGCCGTCGAAAGCAACGGACTCGGGAACGTCGAACAGCGATTCGAGGTCGTCGGCCCCGACCGCGTCGAGCATCGCCGCGGTCTCTGCAGCCGTTTGCGGTGCGTACGGACTGCCTGTCGCGTGTGAATCACTATCGCTCATTGGAGAACCACCCAGTAGCGCCGGGGTGACATGATATCGACAGCTAGCGACCGTGTCCACATTAGGTTACTCCTTTCACCCCTGCAGGGGACCACTGCCACCGGGTTACTCAATCTGGTCGCGGTACGCGTCGGGTGAGAGCAAGTCGTCGACTTCGCTCTCGTCGGCCACTTCGACCTTGAGCATCCAGCCGTCACCGAACGGGTCCTCGTTCAGCAGTTCCGGCTCGTCGCGGAGTCGGTCGTTAACTGCTGTGACGGTGCCAGAGACGGGGGCGTACACGTCCGACACGGCCTTGATGGACTCCACGACGCCGAAGTCCTCGCCGGCGGTCAACTCCGCCCCTTCCTCGGGCAGCTCGACGAACACCACGTCGCCGAGCTCGTCCTGTGCGAACGCCGTGATGCCGACCTCTGCGGTATCGCCGGCGACGCGTACCCATTCGTGTGACTCCAGATATCGCAGGTCGTCGGGAACGTCGAAGCTCATCTATCGAGGAATGGCGTGCTCCTGGTACGTGCTTTCTTCGGTTCACCGCGGACGACGACGCGGACGGATGTGCCCGGTTGGGCGTACGCCGCCGGGACGTAGGCGAGGGCAATCGGCGCTCCCAGCGTCGGACTCATCGTCCCGCTGGTGATGTGGCCGATTGGCTCCCCGTCAGGCGTCGTCACGTCGTACCCGTGGCGCGGGACACCACGGTCAATGAGTTCGATGCCGATGAGCTTCTCTTCGGGACCGTCAGCGGCGACGCCCTCCAGTGCGTCCCGACCGACGAACTCCGTATCCAGTTTGACAGTCCAACCGATACCGGCCTCGTAGGGCGTCCTAGGCTCGTCAACTGGATGGAACTCCTGGCCGGAGAGTAGAAAGCCCATTTCCAAGCGGAGGGTGTCGCGCGCGCCGAGCCCACAGGGCTGGCACTCAAGCGCGCCCCAGACCGCTTCGGCATCGTCTGGCGGACAGAGGATTTCGAAGCCCGGTTCGCCCGTGTATCCCGTCCGGGCAATCAGAGAGTCAACGCCAGCGACAGGCCCGTCAGTCACCTCGAACCGCGACAGGCCAGCGAGCGAAACCTCTGTCTCGGCCGACAGCAGGTCCGGCGCGTCAGGCCCCTGAACGGCGATCATCGCGTACTCCTCGGTCCGGTTCGTCACTGTCGCGTCAAGCCCCCGTTCGTCCCGCTCGGAGAGCCACCGCTCGGTCATCTCCCCGTCGTGACCGGCGTTCGGGATGAACAGGAACTCATCGGCCGCGCCTTCCGGCAGCCGGTAGACGACGGTGTCGTCCAGCATGATCCCATCCTCGTCTGTGATGGCTCCGTACTGGGCCTCACCCGGGTCCAGCACGGTCACGTCGTTGGTGGTCAGCCGCTGTGTCAGCGTTGCCGCGTCCGGCCCGGCCACGGTTATCTGTCCCATGTGCGAAACGTCGAACTTCCCAACCTCGCTCCGAACTGCCTCGTGTTCCGTGCGAATCGACTCGAACTCGACCGGCATCTCCCACCCGCCGAAATCGGTGAACGAAGCGTCGGCTCGCTGGTGAACCGCAGAAAGCGGTGGTGCCCGCAGTGTCATACGCGAACCTCTCGAACCGCGTGGTCTTACCGTTTGGCCCTCACCGCCCTCGGCCCACTGATAAATCACATACGACGATATCAAATCGGCAATCGTGGCAGGCACACGGCGAATTGAGAGAGAGAAAACAAGCAGCGTCTTCGTTACTCGTTTCGTGCTTGCGGGAACACGAGTTCAACTCGGGTTCCGTCGCCGTGATCTTCGTCCATCGTCACGGACCCACCGAGTCGTCGGACAAGCCACATGACTGCCCATAGTCCGAGCCCACGGCTGTGTGCCACTGGCCCCTCAGTCTCCGAAGTCAGAACGTCGCGTTCCATATCGGGGATTGCGGAGCCATCGGTGTCGACCTCAACTGTCACCTGTCCCGACGGTGTCTCCTCAGCGGTAAGCTCAATTGTCGGGTCGGTCAGGTCGCTGTATTCCAGCACGTTCTCGACGAGAATCTCCAGTATCAGGTCGAGAGCCATCCTGTCGCCTGATACCTCCGCGTCAGTCGGCGCTACCTTAATAGTCACCTCGGAATATTGTTCTGTGAGGTCGCTCTGGACAGCAGTGAGCGCCTGCTGGAGGTGAAATGTCCCACTCCGGAGGTCACGCTCAATAGCCCGGTCGAACGTCCGTACGCGCTCAGCCAGCGAGTCAAGCTCTTCGGAGGCGTTTTCGATTCTTTCGATGTGTCCGCTAGCAGCGTCAACAGTGAAACCAGGCGAATCGAGTTCTTCCTTGAGAAGTCTCGAATTACCCCGTATCACGGTCAGCTTGTTCCGGATGTTGTGCCGGAGAATCCGGCTCATGACCATGAGCCGCTGCTCTCGCTCTTTGTCTTGTGTGATGTCGCGAACGATGCCTCGCAGTTTCGGCGTCCCGTTCCGGACCGTTTTTTCGGCCCGAAGTCGGAACCAGCGCTCGGTTTCGGACGCGGTCTGGCGGCGTGCCTCTAGTTCCATCGGTTCGCCGGTCTCACAACAGGCCTCGATGGCGTCGCGAACGGCCGCTCTATCGTCGGGATGGTACTGCTCGATAGCCTCCTCAAGCGTTGGATTGTACTCTGACGTTCCGTAGAGGCGCTTCATTCCAGTCGTTCCCTCTATCGTACCCGTCTCCAGATCGAGTTCCCACCCGCCAATGTCGGCCAACGTTTCGGTCCCGACAAGCCACTCCAGTTGTTCTTCGCGCTGTTTCAATCCCGTGGCGTCGTCCAGACCAACGACGACGCGTTCGACAGTCCCATCCTCGCCCAGTATCGGCGCGGCATTGCTCGAAAGCCACCGCTCGCTGCCGTCAGCGAGTTCGATCCAGTGCTCGAACCCGAACACCGGTTCGCCCGATTCGAGTACCTGCGTAACCGGGTGCTCTGAGTTGGGGATTGGCGTCCGGTCTTCGTAGTAAATATTCCACTCCGGTTGGGTGTATCGTCTCTGAGTGATCTTCTCGCGTTCGAGACCGAGCAGTTCCTCGGCGCGCTCGTTAGCTAGCGAAATTTTGCCAGACCGTTCTACGACGACGATGCCGACCGGACTGACCTCGAACACCCGTTCGATGAGGGCCTGCTTTTTTTGCCGCTGTTTACGCTGTGTGATATCCTCCGCCAGCCATAGCACGCGCTCCATGTTATCACCGCCGACCGGCGTGACACGAGCCTCGAAGTATCGCTCTCCGTGATCGAGCGATAACTGGTACTCGATATCCTGCTGTTCACCACTTTGTAAAGCATCCTCTATAATCGCGTAGAACTGGTCTGCCTGTGCTGTAGAGAAAATATCCCAGAGATCTGCTCCAAGTAGTGCCTCTGGATCTTTGAAAAACAATGCCCCGTTGTGGGCGTTGTGGATAACATCGACAAAGGCGCCGTCGGCGTCTAGAACAATAGCCGGATCAGAAATAATCTCACAGAGCCCGTTTAGTACGTCTTGGTCGTGAAGGCGTTCTTCACTCATATGTCAATGTCCACGCATTGTTGCTGGCCGACTCCGGACGGAAATGCGTACATAGTGTGAGGAGGGTATCATACTAAACTTTGTGTCGTATTATTCTATATAGCGAGAAAGAGTTTACCGACCGAAGCGGCACGCATAAGCAGACCGGGCAGGGAAAGAGGCGTATGGAGCTGCTCCGTCGGATATTCGAGGAGAAAGATTCGCGACAGCGCGTCGGACTGTTCGTCGACGGCCCGAACGTGCTCAGGTCCGAGTTCGATGTCGATCTAGATGCGGTCCGGGATATCGCAGCCGAATACGGTCCGCTGGCGGTCACTCGTCTCTACGTCGACCAGAACGCCTCGCCGGGGCTTATTCAGGCCGCCGAGGCCCGCGGCTTCGAGGTTCGAACCACCAGCGGTGACGTCGATGTCCGGCTGGCTGTTGACGCGACAGACGCCGCCGTTGCTGGACAAATCGACGTACTGGCCGTTGCCTCGCGGGATACGGATTTCAAGCCGGCGCTGGAAGTGGCTGCACGAGAAGGAGTCCGAACGGTCGCCATCGCGCCGGGAGAGTATGGCCGCTCTGATGCGTTACGCAACGCGGCTGAGGACGCAGTAACGCTCTAAGGTTCGAATCTCATGACGCCAACTGTTTTTTCCGCCAGTGCTAGTGAGCACGTATGAATATCGACAACACGCCGATACTGGACAACCACCTGCATCTCGACCCGGTCAACGGACGGAACGTTGCGGCAGCCGAGGAGTTCGCAGCACAGGGCGGCACACACCTGCTGGTGCTCAACAAGCCGTCCTGGCATTTAGTCGAGATGGCCACCGACGAGGCCACCTTCCGGGAAGTGTTCGACCTGACTGTCGAAGCGGCCGCCGACGCGTCGGACGTACTCGACGGCCGGACTTGGCCCGTCCTCGGTGTTCACCCGGCGCTGGTTTCGAAGCTCGTCGACGACGGCCACACGCCATCGGAAGCGCGGGACATCATGCAGACCGGCCTCGACGTGGCGGCGGAGTATGTCGATACCGGTGACGCACTCGCGATGAAATCCGGACGCCCGCACTACGACGTGGACGACGCCGTCTGGGAAGCCTCGAACGAAGTCATGTGTCACGGGTTCGAGCGCGCCGCCGACGTGGGCTGTGCGATACAGCTTCACACCGAGGGCGGCGAAGACTTCGAAGAAGTCGCCCGCTGGGCCGAAGAACGCGGCCTCGACCGCACGCAGGTCGTCAAACACTACTCCGGGGGCCGGCTCCAGGGGCCGGTCAAGTCGGTGCTGGCCGACAAGGACGAACTGGAAATCGCCGTCGAGACAGACGAGCCGTTCCTGATGGAGACCGACTACATCGACGACCCGGACCGCCCCGGTGCGGTACTTGGACCGAAAACCGTCCCACGGCGCGTCCGCTGGCTACTCGAAGAGGGACACGAGGACGCGGTCAGAACGGCACACGTCGAGACACCGAAGGCGGTGTACGGTATTGACACCGAAGCGACGCTAGAACAGTAAGAGGCGACGAAAACGGCCGGTCCGCAGGCGACGGCTATCCGAACTTCCCAGTGATGTAGTCCTCGACGCGCTGGCTGTCGGGGTTCTCGAATATCTTGTCCGTGTCGTCGAACTCGACGAGTTCGCCGCCGGTGAGGAAGACGGCCGTCTTATCGGAGATGCGGGCCGCCTGCTGCATGTTGTGAGTCACGATGACGACAGTGTACTCCTCGGCCAGTTCCTCGATGAGGTCCTCTATCTGTGAGGTGGCGATGGGGTCAAGCGCCGAGGCCGGTTCGTCCATCAGGATGACCTCGGGGTCGACGGCGATGGCGCGGGCGATGCACAGTCGCTGCTGTTGCCCGCCAGAGAGATCGAGGGCCGACTCGTCGAGCCGGTCTTTGACCTCGTCCCACAGCGCCGCTTTCTTCAAAGACTGCTCTACCACCTCGTCTATGTTATCGGTCTTGTCCTGAATGCGGAGGCCGTAGGCGACGTTGTCGTAGATGCTCTTCGGGAACGGGTTCGGGTGCTGGAACACCATTCCGATTCGGCGTCGGAGAGCCACCGGATCCACGTCAGTGTCGTAGACGTTTTTCCCCTTGAACATGAGCTCCCCATCGATGCGGGCGATGTCGATGAGGTCGTTCATGCGGTTGATACACCGCAGGAACGTCGATTTGCCACAGCCCGAGGGGCCGATCATCGCCGTCACCTGGTTCTCCGGAATGGCCAGGTCGATGTCCTGGAGCGCCTGGGTCTCGCCGTAGAACACGTCGAGACTGCGGGACTCAATGACGGTCCCCGCCCCGCTTTGCCCGACCGAGCCGCGGTCGGCGTTCTCGTCCAGACCGCCTTTGCCGGGGTCTGTCGTCACGAGGGAGTCGTCGTCGGTCTCAACGTCGGTGTCGCTGGCCATGTCCTGTGAAGTCATTAGTTTGCCTCCTGTTGATATTTGTTCCGTACGAGAATCGCAACTGAGTTCATCGTCAGCATGACGATGAGCAGCGTCACAACGCCGGCCGCGACGACGCCGTACCGGAATTCGTCGCTCGGTTCGAACGCCCAGGCGAAAATCTGCATCGGCATCGCGGTGAGCTTGCCGAACAGCCCGCTCGGCGGGGAGAACTTCGTCGTCGCTGCGCCGACCATAATAAGCGGTGCGGTCTCGCCGATAGCCCGCCCGAGCGCGAGAATCGTCCCGGTGAGGATGCCCGGCAGCGAGCGCGGCAGGACGACGTTCCGAATCGTCTGCCACCGGGTCGCGCCCATCCCGTAGGACGCCTGCCGCAGCGAGTCCGGCACGGACCGAATCGCCTCCTGCGCGGAGATGATGACGATGGGCAGGATGAGCAGGGACAGGGTCATCGCGGCGGTCAGCACCGTCCCGACGCCGAAGCCGGCGTAGGTGAACGGGCCGAGCTGGGACTCGATGTTGACGAAGATGCCCAGCCCCAGCAGGCCGTACACGACTGAGGGAACGCCGGCGAGGTTCGAGATGTTCACCTTGATAATCCGCGTGACGGCGGCCAGCGGGCCGCTGCCCGGCGCGTACTCTTCGAGGTAGATGGCCGCGCCGACGCCGAAGACGAAGGTGAACACGCTCACCAGCACGATGAGGAATATCGAGCCGATGATGGCGGGGTACAGTCCCGCCTCCGCCGCGGTCTGGGACGGGCCGCTGGTGACGTACTGCCAGTCGAGCCACGGGGTCGGCGGCGTCGCGCCGATGGCGGTGACGACGGCCTCGCCCGCGAGG
Source organism: Haloarcula sp. Atlit-47R (assembly GCF_003665985.1). Classification (NCBI taxonomy): domain Archaea; kingdom Methanobacteriati; phylum Methanobacteriota; class Halobacteria; order Halobacteriales; family Haloarculaceae; genus Haloarcula; species Haloarcula sp. Atlit-47R. The sequence continues at coordinate 190,266 of NZ_QPLQ01000001.1, forward strand.
AACCCGAGAGCGACGATTGCGGGGAAGGCAAACGCCGGCCACCGCTCGCGGGTTCGGGCCGTGTTCGCGACCGCGAACCCGGCCGGGAGGCCGAGCAACACGAGCCCGATGAGCCAGACCGACCGCGAGATGGCCGGCACGGTGTCGACCAGCGGGACGGCGGCGATGGCCAGCACCGGGAGGCCGACGCCGATGCCCAGGCTCCGCCGCCGGGAGAAATCCAGCCGTTCCGCCGACAGGTACGCGGCGACGGCGGCCGCGGGGACCACGAGCGACAGGAAGTAGATGCCGGGCGAGCCGAGCAACGCGCCGACCGCGGTCAGCGGGCCCAGCCCGAGCGTCCCGACGACCGGGCCGAGCAGTACCACCCCGAGCATCGCCAGGCCGACCCAGGTCGCCTCGCGGTCGTACTGGCCGTAGACGTACAGGCCGACGATGGGCCCGACGACGGTCAGGAAGTACGCGAACCACACCCCGGGGCTGGCGATAATCGAGAGGATGATGACGCCCGCGCCGGTCAGCAGGACGCCGGCCAGCGTCATGCTGAACAGTTCGAACGTCCCCGCGACGACGGCGGGCCGTGTCCGGGCGTAGGCGAAGAACGCGAGCAGCGGGACGAGCAGCGTGCCCGTGTACGCGAGGTACCAGCCGGTGCCAGCGCTCTCTAGGCCCAGCGCGTCCCAGAACACGTACGCGAGCAACACGCCGAGCGCGAGGATACCGACGATAGAGGCAGCAAACGAGATGTACTTGAAGACGATGCCTTTGATTCGGCTGACCTCGCCGAACTCGGTCTCGGTCGGTGATGTCGTGGCCATTTACTCGTAAACCTCCCGGTAGCGACTCGCCACGAGGTCGCTGACGACGTTCATCGCCAGCGTGATGACGAACAGCGTGAGCCCGATAGCGAACAGTGACTGGTACGCGGTCGACCCGCCGGAGATGTCCCCCTGTGCGATGTTGACCATCGCGACGGTCATTGTCGCAGAGCTCTCGGTAAAGAGCCCGATCACGTCAGCCGGTGCCACGTACGGGATGCCGAAGGCCTGCTGGACGGGCGGTATATCCGGCGGCTGCGACCCCGCGGCCAGTACGACAGCCATCGTCTCGCCGATGGCCCGCGAGATAGCGAGGATGAACGACGAGGCGATACCGGAAACCGCCGCCGGCACGACGATAGTCAGTGAGACATTGAACTTCGTCGCTCCGAGGCCGTAGCCGGCCTGGCGCAGTGAGTCCGGGACCGAACTCATCGCGTCCTCGCTGATAGAGGAGACCATCGGGATAATCATGATGCCGACGACGATGGAAGCCGAGAGCCCGTTGAACAGCCCCAGCTCGTCGAAGCCGGTCCCGAACGCGCCGTTGAGCCACGTGATTGCGGCGTTCAGCGCGGGCGTGACGTAGACGATAGCGAAGTAGCCGTAGACGACGGTCGGGACGCCGGCGAGCACTTCGAGCATCGGTTTGAGTATCGACCGCGTGCGGTCGCTCGCGTACTCACTGAGGTATATCGCGGTCAACACGCCGGTCGGGAGCGCGAGCGCGCCCGCGCCGATGGTGATGAGAATCGTCCCGAGAACGAGGGGCAACACGCCGAACGAGACCGGTTCGAGGTTCGGGCTGAACGTCGTTCCGGTCAAGAACGCGAGGACTGGCACCTCGGCGAAAAACTCCGCGGCGTCCAGGACGAGCACCCCGATGATACTCACCGTCGTCAGGACGGATAGGACGGCACAGCCCGCCAGCGCGTATTTGTATGCCGACTCACGGACCGACCTGAACCCTCGATCCCCTGCTAGGTCTGGCGTCTGTCCTTCGTTGCTCATCGGTGTTGTTCGCTCATTCTATGTATCTCGGGAAAAGTGCGTGATTGTATCTGTAGTTCTCTACTGTCTATATAGCTGACTCGTTACTGGACCTCGTCGATAACTTCGTTGAGGGCGTCGAGTTCCGCCTGCATCGCTTCCTCTGTCCGTGGGACGTAGCCGATGTCCTCGGCGACGAGTTCAGTGTTGGCGCTCTGTTCGATGAAATACCGAGCGAACTCGGCGACGTGCTCCTCGGCGAGCGCGCCCTTCTGTGGATAGGTGAACAGGGGGCGAGAAAGGGGCTGGTAGTCGCCGGCCTTGGCTGTCTCCAGTGAAGGCTCGACACAGCCGTCGCCGTTGTCAATGCTGAGTGCCGTGACTGCGTCCGTGTTACTCTGGTAGTAGGCGAAACCGAAGTAGCCGATGGCGTACTGGTCCTGCTGGACGCCCTGCAGGATGAGGTTATCCTGTTCGGTGGCTTCGTAGTTGCTGGTGTGGTCCGCTTCCTCGCCGAGAATCGCCTCGTTGAAGTAATCGAACGTCCCGGACGTGTCGGCGGCACCGAACCGGTTGATCGGCTCATCGGGCCAGTCCGAATTCACGTCCGCCCAGGTCGACGCACCGTCTGCGCGCCACATCTGTCTGAGCTGCTCCGGCGTCACGCAATCGACCCAGTCGTTCTCCGTGTTGACGATAACGGTCACCGCGTCGGTGGCGACCTGAATCTCGTGGAACTCAATGTCGTTATCGGCACAGAGCTGCTTCTCTTCGCTAGAAATCGGCCGTGAGGCGTTGTTGAACTCGGCGTTTCCGACACAGAAGTGGTTGCTGAAGCCGCCACCGGACCCCGTAGAGGAGAGACTGATGTTGACTTGGCCGTGTTGCTTCTGGAATTCGTTTGCGACGGCCGTCGCGAGGGGGAACACCGTGCTGCTCCCCGTGATCGTAATTTCACCGGACAGCTGTCCGCTGCCGCTACTGTCGGTGCTGCCACCGTTGTTACCGGTGCTTCCGTCACTGCCATCAGAGGACTGTTCAGTACAGCCGGCCAGTGCCAGCGCTCCGATTGCACCGGAGCTCGTCAGAAAACGACGGCGGGAGAAACCACCGCTCGGTGAATCTGTCATCATCCAGTTCCAGATGAAGAGCGGATAAGTACCCTACTATTAGCCCTATATCCAGATATAAACGCTATATACTGCTATATATTATTATGTTCTACTACCAAGCTATGCCGTTAAACCGATTCAGCGGCCGTCTGAAGCCGTTTTAATCCTAATACAGAGCGAAATCTATCACATACTCCGGTGGTGGCAGACCACTTGGAATAGTGCTTTCACAGTGGGTTGTGATTCCATGGCAGCATCTGATAGAGCACCGATGGCTAATATATAGTCAAATCATATTTTATAAATCTCTGGCGTGTATTTGTAGTACTATGGAGACGCGCAAAGTACAGTTGACGGGTGGGTCCACGTATACCGTCTCATTACCGAAGGAATGGGCGACAGAGAACGGTGTCGAGAGCGGCAGTATCGTCGAATTCTACGCCGAAGACGACCTGCTACTGGTCTCGCCACAGCACGGCGACGACCACGTCGAGGGAGCGCTGGACGTGACCGGCCTGGAAAACAGGCACGAACTCACGCGGGCAGTGATGACGATGTACGTCAGCGGCTTCGACATCATCCGACTGGAAGCCGCTCGGATCACGGCCGAGCAGCGACGCATCATCCGCGATGCGACCCAGGGACTGGTCGGCCTCGAGATGATCGAGGAAACGGCTGCCCGTGTTGTTCTGCAGGACCTGCTTGACTCCTCGGAACTCTCTGTTCTCAACGCCATCACACGTATGCGACTCGTGTCGCTAACGATGCTCTCCGATGCTGTCGAGGCGCTCATAGAGGACGACAACGACCTCGCAGAAGACGTGATGCAACGCGACGACGACGTAGACCGGCTCTGGTACATGGTCTCCCGTGTGTTCCGAACCGTCCTCCGGAACCCGACAGCGGCTAACGAGATCGGCTTCCCGCGTGAGACTGTGTTCGATTACCAGTCCAGCGCCCGGCAACTCGAACGCATCGCCGACCACGCGACCAAGATCGCCGGCCTCTCACAGGAGATTGACGAAATCACCGGCGAAACCGCCGACCTTCTCGACCAGCTGGAGACCGAAGCCATTGCGGTCCCCGAAACCGCGATGGATGCGCTGTTAGCTGACGACAACGACGAGGCCGTCGAGCTGGCAAACGAGGCTCGGTCCCGCATTCCCGAAGTCGATGAAACCGCCCGCGAGGTCGACGGAAAAGTCAGGGAGCTAGATCCACAGAGCGCACAACTACTTGGTCGCGTGGTTGACTCGCTGTCCCGGACTGCAGACTACGGTGGCAATATCGCCGAAAGCGCACTCCAGAAGGCTGCGCCACGGCCGTAGCTGTCGCTCCGAACCTGTGGCCAGCTAAAAACGCTGATTGCGCGCCGGATTACTCGACAAGCACGGCGTTGACCTGCCCGTGCTGCCCGGGACGGGAGGTCACGCGGGCACGTCCCTCGGTGGTTTCGAGGATTGCGCCTTTCGTGATGATGTTTCGCCGGGCGTAGTTCGGGTTCGACGGGTTCTCCACGACGTTCTCGATGGTCGCCTCGATGGTTTCCGCGCCGTCAGCGATGCTCGCAACGTCGGTCTTGACCGCACGGACCTTCTGGGTGTTGCCGCGGGAGTCAACGGTCTTCAGTCGCTGCTCGCCGACCTGCGTCTCGACGGTGTCCTTCCCGAGCTCGTGTTTCTTCTTCTTGTGGTTCGGTCGTCGGCGTCCGCCTGTCCGCTTGCGAGGGGAGCGTCCCTGGTCTTTCATAGGGGAAGGAAGACCCAGCGGCTACTTGAACCGTTCGATGCCGACTCGCCATCGTAATCGTTACCCCCGTGCCGAGCGGTTGCTCTGACGATGAGTCTGAAGACGGCCGTCGCCGCGCCGTTCCGCCAGCGTGGAACCGACCGGATGGCGGAAAGCGAGTTCGTCGTCGCGCTCTCGCTGGACCGGAACTGGTTCTCGCCCGACCAGGCCAAGACACTGGTCGATGTGGCCGCAAGCGAGGGGTTAGTCGAACGGGACGACGACGACCTCGTCGTCGGATTCGACGCCACGCACACCGACATCCCGGATGGGTTCACGCCCGGCGAGGAAATCCTGCAGTCGCGGTCGACGTTCGAGCGGGTGCTCGACGCTGTCGTCGAGGCCGGCATCGAAAAGCAAACCGCCGTCGCCGGCATCAACGCGCTTCAGTCCGACATCGGCGTTACGCTTGAGGCCGCGGCTGTCGTGTATGCGCGAAGTGAGAGTGTCGATGTCGAAGCTATCGCGGCGGACGTTCGGGAGGAACTCTGATGGTCAAGGACAGAATCACTGACGGCCGGCGGATCGGGCAGTTGCTCGCCTCGGAGTTGACCGGTCTCCAGCGCGGCCCGTTCGCGGACATTTCCGTCGTTGATGCGGACAGAGACGTGGAGCCGACGCCTGACGGGGCTTTCGCCTACCGTGTGACGGCCAACGACACTGAAGTGGCGGTTGTCGAGGTGACGCCGGAGACGGCCCGACTGGTCCTGAACGCGGAGCCCGTAACCGTCCCAGAGCGTAACGATATCACAGCCGACGGGGGGACCGTTGTTGTTCACAGCGGCGCGGCGGTGAAAGCCACGGTCGACGTGCTGGAGCAGACTCTCTCGAGGTAGACGGTCTTTCGGAGGACGGAAACGGTTGGACACCGACTGAACTGCACTCAGTGACGGCTCGGCTCAGCGATAGCTGCCGACGTCCATGCGACGAATCCGGTCAGGATGAGCACGGAGCCGAGTATAGCTGTCACGGCAGCGATAGCAAGCACCAGCGTTGGAAGGCCAAGCGGCGTCCCGAGGGCGATGACAATCGGTGTCACTGTGATACAGAGCGAGCCCAGCGCGACGGCCCGGCGCTGTGTCGTCGTCAGTTCGATACCGAGATGGAACAGCGACCCGGGTTCCGGGTCGGGGGCGGCGAGGCCGAGACACAGCAGTGGGACGCCGATAAACACCAGCGTCGCGGCGACGGCGTACGACCAGAACAGCCACTGCTCGGACGCGGGCGCGAGCGACAGAAGCGCGCCGAGGGCCACGAGCACGACACCGCCGACGAGTCCGAACTGCCGCAGCCGTGGGTCATCCAGGGCTTCGCTCAGGTCTGGGAGAGTCTCGGCCACGTGACCGACATCCACGAAACGATCCATACGCGGGCTTCTCCCTCCGGTGTGAAATAGACAGCGGAAGAAGTATCAAATCTGATTCCACCGAAGCAAGGGGCGACACGAGAAGGAAACGCTTGTATCGCTTCCAACCGCCGCGGTATCTATGCACTTCTTCGACCGCCTCGCGGACCGCATCGCGACCGCCGACAGCGTGGTATCGGTCGGTCTCGACCCGGACCCCGACCGCCTCCCAGACAGCGTGCTGGACGCCGACCTCCCGCGCTGGCAGTTCAATCGCCGGATTATCGACGCGACCCACGAGCACGCCGCGTGCTACAAGCCAAACGCCGCCTTCTACGAGGACCCCGACGGCTGGCGCGCCCTCGAAGAAACCATCGCCTACGCACACGGCAAAGACGTGCCGGTCTTGCTGGACGCCAAGCGGGGCGACATCGGCAACACCGCACGGCAGTACGCCCAGATTCTCGACGACGAGGCAGGCCCCGCCGCCGACGCCATCACGGTCAACCCCTTTCTCGGACGAGACTCGCTGGAGCCGTTCCTCCAGTGCGCGGACAAAGGGGTGTTCGTTCTCGGGCGCACCTCGAACCCCGGCGGCGAGGACTTACAGGACCTCGAACTGGCCTCCGGCGAGAAACTGTACGAGCGCGTCGTCCACCTCGCTGACCTCTGGAACGGCAACGGGAACGTCGGTCTCGTCGTCGGTGCGACAAACCCCGACGAACTCGAGGAAATCCGCGAACTGGTTCCAGACATTCCGTTTCTCGTCCCCGGCGTCGGCGCGCAGGGCGGCGACGCCGAGGCCGCCGTCGAGCACGGCCTCGCCGACGGCGTCGGCCTCGTCAACTCCTCGCGGGGTATCATCTTCGCCGGCGAGGACGCTGACGCGCGGCGCGATGACTCTGGTGACGCGTTTTTCAAGGCCGCCGGCCAGTCGGCACGACAGCTCAAAGAGCGATTGAATCAGTTCCGGTAGCTCGTATGGTAGCCGTACCTTCGTGGAGATATTCGCCAGTTCGAGGTGGCAACATTCGGTACGTGATTACAGCCGACAGTATCAGAAGCGGAACGTGTCCACGCCGTCAGGCATGTCTTCCGGCGAGACGCGGTCGCCCGGCCGACCGACCTCTGCGCCACACTCGACGCACATCCCGGTGTCGTCGTCCCAGTGGCGATCACAGACGAGTCGCCCGCACCTGTCGCAGGTGTGGTCCACGTCGGGGCGCTCACAGAGTTCACACAGTCCGGCGACGCTCATGATAGTGGGTAGCACAGCTGGCCGTTTGAATCTTTGGCGGTGTGAGCGTGCAGTGGTTCAGCAACCCGTGCCGGGACAGTCCCCGCCGGCCACGAAGTATTTCCCCGTGGCTATTCCTATCTGTAGTATGTTGCCACTCCTTCAGCTTGGAGCGCTGCCATCGCTGCCAGCGATACTCGTCGGCTTGCTGGCTATCGCCGTGGTCCTGCTGGTCGGTCGGCTCGTGATGAAGGTGGCGTGGCGGCTCGTTATCATCGCTATCATCGCCGTCGCCGTCCTCTGGATACTCGGACTGCTGGGCTTTCAGGTCATCTAGAGGCCGGCGAGGAAGTTCCGAATCACGTCGTGGCCGACCGCAGTCAGGACCGACTCCGGATGGAACTGGACGGCCTCGATGGGATATTCGCGGTGGCGGACACCCATCACCAGCTCTGTCCCGTCCTCGGTCTCCGTGGTCGCGCTGACGACGAACTCGTCGGGCACGTCCTCGGCGATGAGCGAGTGATAGCGCCCGCCCTGAAACCCCTGTTCCAGGCCCTCGAAGACCCCCGTCTCGTCGTGGTCGATAGGGAACGCCTTGCCGTGAATCGGCTCCGGCGCACGACCGATGCTACCGCCGTAGGCGTACACCGCCGATTCGAGGCCCAGACAGACCCCGAGCGTCGGCACGTCAGGGCTGACCTCGCGGAGGACCTCCAGCGTGACACCGACATCCCGCTCGTTCTTCGGATGGCCCGGCCCCGGCGACAGGATGATGGCGTCGGGGTCGAACGCCTTGACCTCGTCGAGCGTCGCGGTGTTGCGGACGACTTCGGTCTCTGCGTGTTCGGAGACGTACTCGACGAGATTGTACGTAAAGGAGTCGAAGTTGTCGACGAACAGCACCCGGAGGTCATCCCTGACAGCGTCCACACCAGCGGGCTGTGACGCACTCATCGGGTCACCTCCTCGGGGCCGTCGGCTCCGCTCGCAGCCTCGGTGTCGTCGGCACCCACAGTCGTGTCGACCGGTTCCCCTTCGATTTCCTCCAGCGCCGTCAGCACGCCGTCCATTTTCTGCTCGGTCTCGACGTACTCGCTTTCGGGGTCCGAATCCGCGACGATGCCCGCGCCGGCCTGGACGGTGATGCGGTCCCGGTCGCCCTCGTCCTCGACCGTGGCCGAGCGGATGACGATGGCGAAGTCGGTGTCCCCGTCCCAGTCGAAGTAGCCGACGCCGCCGCCGTAGGGGCCACGCGGCGAGCGTTCGAGTTCGTCGATTATCTCCATGGCGCGAATCTTCGGCGCGCCCGAGAGGGTCCCCGCCGGGAACGTCGCGCGGGCGGCGTCGAAGGCGTCCTTGTCCGCGGCGAGCCGGCCAGTGACCGTGGATTCGATGTGCTGGACGTGGCTGTACTTGAGGACGTTCATGAACTCAGGAACGCGGACGCTCCCGGCCTCGGCGACGCGGCGCACGTCGTTGCGCGCCAGGTCGACCAGCATGGTGTGTTCGGCCCGCTCCTTCCCGTCGGCGAGCATCTCGCCGGCGAGGCGGCGGTCCTCGACGGGGGAGTTTCCGCGCTGGCACGTCCCCGCGATGGGGTTCGAGACGACGTGGTCGCCGGCGACCGAGACCAGCGTCTCCGGGCTCGCGCCGACGATGGTCAGGTCGTCGTAGCCCAGCAGATACATGTACGGCGAGGGGTTCACCGCCCGGAGCGCCTCGTAGAAGCCCAGCGGGTCGACCTCGCCGTACAGCTCGCGGGTCCGCGAGATGACGCCCTGGTAAATGTCCCCCGAGAGGACGTACTCCTTGGCGCGTTCGACGGCGTCCTCGTACTCGTCTTGCGGACCAGCAACTTCGTCCTCGCGGCGGAAGCCGTCAGTCTCCAGCGGGGCGAGGTCCGTCAGCACGGCCTCGACCCGTTCGGCCTCGGCGACCAGTTCGTCGTAGCGCTCGCCGGCGTCCTCGCCTTGCCTGACAACAGGTGTGAACACGAGCGAGACAGTATCCTCGACGTGGTCGAATCGGACCGTCGACGTCGTGAGGACGAACTGCGCGTCCGGGAACCGCGAGTCGGGGCGGTCCAAGCCGACCTCGTCGAGCCAGAGGTCGTAGACGGCGTCATAGGAGAGGAAGCCGACGAGGCCGCCTTCGAGATGCTGGCGGTCCATCTCCGGGAAGTTCCGCAGCGCCACATCGGGCATCGCGGCCCGGAGGTCATCAACCACGTCGCCGCCATCGGTCGTCACGAGGTCGGCGTAGCGGTCGTCGAACGCCTCGACCTCGCTCTCGTCGCCGGTCACGGTAACGACAGCGCGCGGGTCGTAGCCGACGAAGGAGAAGCGGGCGTGGCGGTCGTCGGTCTCCGGCGCGAACGCGCCGTCGGGGTCGCTGGAGGCGACCTTCTCGGCGCTTTCCAGCAGGAACGTGTAATCGTTTGCGGCTACGTCACTCGTGCGGCCGGTCAGCGCTGCGTACGCGGTCAGCGGTTCCACGTCGACGTCCAGCTCCGCGGCGGTGCGGACGACGACCGGGCGGTCGGCCTTGGCGTGTTCGACGAACTCCTCGCGGGAGATATCGAGGGTCATACCGCTCCCTCCGCTGCTTGCTTGGCGTTCCGGACGAACCGGCTGACCGCGTCGTGGTCTTTCGTGCCGCCAGCGGACTCCACGCCGCTCGCCACGTCGACGGCGAACGGTTCGACCGTCTCGACGGCGTCGGCCACGTTCTCAGGGGTCAGTCCGCCGGCCAGCACGATGGGCACATCCAGCGAGTCGACGAGGTCGCGCGTGCGCTCCCAGTCGTGTGTCTCGCCCGTGCCGCCGCCGCCGTCGGCGTCGACTGAGTCCACGAGCAAGGCGTCGGCGTGGGTGGCATAGCTCTCGATGGCTGGCGCGTCCGCCTCGACGACGGCGACGATATCCTGGGTGATGCGGCTGTCGAGGGCCCCGAGTTCTGCCGGTGAGAGTCCGTCGTGGACCTGCACTGCGTCGGGTTCGATCCTGTCGACGCGCCTGACGGCCTCCTGAACCGTCGTCGGCATCGTCACCAGTACGCTCGTCACGAACGGCGGGACGCCGTCGGCGAGCTTCTCGGCAGTGGCCGCATCGACTTCCCGTGGTGTGTCGACCGGGACACCGTGGATGACGCCGACCGCGTCAGCGCCGGCCGTAACGACGGCATCGCGGTCCGTGCTGTCCGTCACGCCACAGATCTTCACGCGCGTCATGCCCCGATCAGATCGTCGAGTTTGTCGGCCGCCGCGCCCGACTCGATAGCCTCCCGGGCCTGTTCGACCCCCGCCTCGTGCGTGTCGGCGACACCGGCGACGTAGATGGCTGCGCCAGCGTTAGCGAGGATGATGTCCCGCTTCGCCCCGGTGATCTCTCCGGAGACGATGCCACGAAGGTCGGCGGCGTTCTCCGCGGGCTCGCCGCCCGCCATGGCCTCGATGTCATGTGTCTCAAGCCCCATGTCTTCCGGGGAGATGGTGTACTCCGCGATCCGGTCGCCGGTTACTTCCGCGACAACCGTCTCGCCGTGGACTGCAATCTCGTCGAGGCCGTCGCCGTGGACGACCAGCGCCCGCTCGACATCCAGTCGAGCCAGCGCTTCGGCCATCACGGGCACGAGGTCCGGGTCGTAGACGCCAAGCACCTGTGCGTCCGCATCGGCAGGGTTCGTCAGCGGGCCGAGAATATTGAACACAGTCCGCATCCCGAGTTCCTGGCGCGGGCCGATAACGGCCTTCATCGCCGGGTGGAACACGGGTGCGAGCATGAAGCCGATCCCGTCTCGTTCAATCGTCTCCTCGACAGCCGGCGGTTCGGCCTCGATGTCGACGCCGACCTCTTCGAGCACGTCGGCGCTCCCAGACGATGAAGAGACAGAGTAGTTGCCGTGTTTGGCAATCGGGACGCCAGCCCCGGCCGCGACAATGGCGCTCGTCGTCGAGACGTTGATTGTGTTGTAGTCGTCGCCACCGGTCCCGCAGGTGTCGACAAGCCCCTCGCGGTCGGGCCGAATGGTCCGTGCGGCGTCTCGCATCCCCTCCGCGAAGCCAGCGATCTCGGCCTCTGTCTCCCCCTTTGCCCGCAGTGCCGTCAGGAGCGCTCCGATCTGTGCCTCGGTCGCATCCTCGAAGACAGTCGTCGCGACGGTCCGAGCCTCGTCCTGTGTCAGGTCTTCACCGTCGGTGACGCGTTCAATATACTCTTTCATTGTATTCACCAATGGACTCTTTCGTGTTGTGATGTACAAATCCGTACATTGACTTAAGCCTATCGGGACTTTGCCCGTTGACGGATACGTGTGGACAATCAACAGACAACGTAGCGATACGGAATTCGAAACCTTCAATTACACCCGCCGGAAACAATGTGGTGTACCTCGCAGTGAGGGTTCGTGGTCTAGGTCGGTTATGACACCTCCTTGACATGGAGGAGGCCGGCGGTTCAAATCCGCCCGAACCCATTTCTACTATCCCTGCCGGCGAGCGAAGCAAGTCTGCAGCGATTGCTGGCGTTGGTTCGCCGAGTCTGTGCAAACGCACCCGTCTCGACGTGGACCACAATCCTCCCGAGTCCACTCCCGTTGTCGTCGGGAATGAGTACGACACTGGCGCACCCCGACGAAGTCGGAAGCAGACCGATCGGCCGGCAGAACCGTCCCATAGTTTCTTGCCCCAACCGCGTTAGAGTCATCTATATGAGAGATCAGGTCCAGTCGGCGGACGCGTTCGAACAGTTCGTGCTGCTGGCCGTTGTGGAACTCGAAACCGCCGGTGAAACGCCAGTCCACTCCTATCACGTGACGCAGACAATGAAAGCGCACCTCGCAGATATCGACCGACAGCCCTTCGGCGGCGTCGAGCGCCAGAAGGTCATCTCGGTGCTGGGACAACTCGCCGAGAAGGGACTCCTGAGCAACGAAAAGACGGAGTCACCCACGGGGAAAGGGCGGCCGGGATACGGACTGGCTGGAGACCCGGACGAAGTGCTTGAAGCGCTGTCGACGACGGACGAATTCAACTCGTATATCGAAACGGTGCGGTCCTCGTAGGTTCCCGTTAGACGACACTCACGTCGCCACCCTCTTGATCGAGAGCGGGTGGTTGGCCCACTTCGAGACGGTCAAGGCGGTCCATAATCGTGTGGACGACATCGTCTTTCGTACAGGGTGCGACGTGGACGAGTTCGCTGCCGTCGTATTCAGCCAGCCCCATGACTGGCAACGCCATAGCGTCGTACGCCGACTCCGCTACTTCTGAATCAACGGTTGTGTCCTGATAGAACGAGTCCAGCGAGACATTGTTGCTCAGTGCCCACTGCTTGAACTCGGCGACCCGGTTCAGGATGTACTTGCCTTCCTCCGTCCGTGCGGCGGCCGACTGCGGTGCGATCTGTTTGCCCCAGACGATGACGTTGAACCCGTCGATGTGGTCGTTCTCGTCGAGCGTCTGAAGCCGGTCGATGACCGCTTCCTGTCGTTCGTGTGCGCCGTCAGGCAGCATCGACCGGACATACAGTTCAATATGAGGTGTCGGGTTAGTATCACTCATGGCTATCCGACAGCACTCCCGGCTGACACATATAGATACTGTGAGAGATGTCTGCATAGTACAGATGGCCCTTTCAGGACGAGATACGCGCGAAATCAGCAGTATCTGTGAGCGGTCCGATTCCAGTTGTAACGCAAATTTGGAAGTAGTTAACAGCTGAAAGCGATATCGGATTTCTTACTATTCGCTGTTCGACCCGGACGAAAGACCGTGGAGATTCTCGTGGATACCGAGAATGAGCGCGGGAACGACGATCATGAAAATATGTTCTTCGATGGGAATCCCGAGCAGGTCGACACCGGTCCGGAGTTTGATTTCGAAGACACCAACGGTCAGTGTGTACCAGTCCCAGACGTAGGCGATCGGATAGAGCGCGACGATGGTCTTGGCCGCCATCCGGAGGGCGTTCGCGCGCCAGAGCAACACGAGAGCGATACTCCCCCAGATCACCTCGGTCACTAGGTAGGTGTAGGGGCCGAAGACCCCGATGTCAGGCAGCATACACCGACCTTAGATCTACGGGCCTAAAGCTTAGTTCGTCTCTCGGTTTCCGGGGACTAAACCAACCTTGATAACCCCACACGTCGAATCTACGAATTGTGAAGAACGATGGATATTGCTGATATCGCCACCAGAGAATTTGTCGAGGTTGACGCCAACAAGCGCTTGGGGAAAGTCCGGTCTATCTTCGAACGCGAGAACCCCAAGGGTATCATCGTCACGGAAGACGGTGACTACGCTGGCGTTATCACGCAGAAACAGCTGGTCCAGTCCCATGTCGAGGACAACGCGAAAGCGGGGGCGATGACGCGCTCGGCGCCGAAAGTCGAGCGCACCGACGACGTGCGCGAGGTCGCGCGCGTCCTCGTCGAGGGTGGTGTCAAGCTCGCGCCGGTGTTCGAGGCGGGCGAGCTCTGGGGTATCGTCACCGAGGACGATATCCTCGACGCGGTTCTCGACAACCTCGACGCACTGCGCGTCGAGGACATCTACACGCAGGACGTCATCACAGTCTCTGAGGACACCAACGTCGGGCAAGTCGTCAACCTCCTCCGGAAACACGGCATCTCCCGGCTTCCGGTACTTGGTGACGACGACGGCCTGACTGGGATGGTCACGCGTCACGACATCGTCGACGTGGTCGTCCGGGACATGAACAAGACGACGCGGGGCGACCGCTCCGGCGAAGTCGAGCGCGTGCTCGACATGCCGGTCTACGACGTAATGAGCAGTCCGGTGGAGACGGCAAAGCTCGGCGACTCCGTCGAGAACGCCGTCGCGCGGATGCTCGAAAACGACTTCGCCGGGCTCGTCGTCACGCCGGAAGAGGACGACACCCACGTCGCCGGCATCCTCACGAAGACCGACGTGCTCCGTGCGCTGACCTACACCGAAGAAGAGCACATGGACGTCCAGATCACGAATATAAAACTGCTGGACACCATCTCCCGTGCGGATATCCGGGCCGACATCGAGACGGTCGCGGACAAGTACGGAGCGATGCAGGTCCAGCACGCGCACGTCCGGTTCCACGAGCACAAGGAGAAGCTCCGTGGCACGCCGCTCATCCAGTGTCAGATCCGCCTGCGCACCAACAAGGGTCAGGCGGCCGGCTCCGGTGAGGGCTACGGCGCTGAAACCGCCTTCAACGTCGCGCTCGACAAGCTAGAACGCAACGTCCTCGAACTGAAAGGCGTTCAGGCCGACGAGGAGTACCGCGGCCAGCTCCTCCGTAAGCTCGGCGAGCTATAACCGGATACTCGTTTTTTCTATCGCTCGGCGACCTGCACGAGCTGCTTGCCGATGTTCTCGCCCTCAAACAGCCCGAGGAACGCGTCGGGCGCGTTCTCGATGCCTTCGGTGACGGTTTCTCGGTAGGAAATGTCGCCCGAGGCGACCCACTGACCGAGCTGCTTCGTCGCTTCCTCGAACCGCGGCTCGAAGTCGGAGACGAGAAGCCCTTCGACGGTTGCCCGGGACTGGATGACCTGAGTCAGCTTGCGCGGCCCCATCGGGACCTCCTCGCTGTTGTACAGCGAGATCTGTCCGCAGACGGCGACGCGCGCGTCGGTGTTGAGTCGCGTGAACACCGCGTCGGTGATCGGGCCGCCGACGTTGTCGAAGTAGGCGTCGACGCCGTCCGGCGCGGCCTCGTCCAGCGCGGCCCGGTAGTCGTCGGTCGTTTTGTAGTTGATGCCAGCGTCGAAGCCGAGGTCGTCTTCGAGGAACGAGACTTTCTCGTCGGAGCCGGCGAAACCGACGACGCGTGCGCCCTGGAGCTTGGCGAGCTGACCCGCCACGGAGCCGACGGCGCCCGCAGCGCCGGTGACGACGAACGTGTCGCCGGCCGCAGGCTGCGCGACTTCCCGCGTGCCGAAGTACGCTGTCAGGCCCGGCATCCCTAAGACGCCGAGCGCTGTCGAAATGGGTGCGAGCTCCGGATTGACTTCTGTGAGCACCGGTCCGGGCGCTGTGGCGTACTCCGCCCACTCTAGCTCGCCGGTGACGACATCGCCCTCGTCAAAACGTGCACCGTTGGACTCGACAACCTCACCGACGACAGCACCCTTGAGCGCGTCGCCCACATCCCACGGGTCCGCATACGATTCGCTGTCTCGCATCCGGTCACGCATATACGGGTCGACAGAGAGGTACAGCGTCTTGATGAGTACCTCGCCGGGCCCCGGGTCCGGGATCTCTTCCTCGGAAAGCTCGAACGTATCGTGGTCGGGCGTCCCTTCGGGGCGCTTCGCCAGCCGGTAAACGCGGTTTGTGTTCGACATCACCCCTCATACACTTGCGACTTGAAAGGGGGCTTCGAAAGGAGAAACAAGCACCGGTTTTATAGTTTATCTAATAATTATCCACGGGTATTGTGCAGCCACGAGGGATGCATCGCTGATCGAGAGCGGTGAAGCGGAAAACGCGTTCAAATCAAGCGAGAAGCAGTATCGAGGTCGCCGGCGTTACTGGAAGCCGATCCGGCCGCCGGTTCCAGCCTGACGCTGTGGGCTGGAACCCCCTCTGAACTCCTCTTCCATCTGCTCGTAGTACTCGCGGATATCGTCGGTGATGGTCGGGCGCACGCTGTCCATCGCCTGCCGGAAGTGGCGCATCTCGACTTCCTCCGCGTCGTCGTCCTCACGGAGCGCCTCGATAGCGGCCTCACGGGCAATGGATTCGAGGTCCGAGCCGACGAAGCCCTCGCTGACTTCGGCCAGTTCACGCAGGCTCACATCGGGCGACAGCGGCGTGTCGTCCGTGTGGATCTTCAGGATCTGCTCGCGGCCCTCGATGTCGGGCTCGCCGATCATCACCAGCCGGTCGAACCGGCCCGAGCGGATGAGGGCCGGGTCGATCATGTCCGGGCGGTTGGTCGCGCCGATGACCATCACGTCCTCCATCTCTTCGAGCCCGTCGAGTTCGGTCAGGAGCTGGTTGACGACGCGTTCGGAGACGTTCGACCCCATCTCGCCGCCCCGACCCGGTGCCAGCGAGTCGAGTTCGTCGAAGAAGATGATGGTCGGGGCGACCTGGCGAGCCTTCCGGAACGTCTGGCGGATGGCCTTCTCGCTCTCGCCGACCCACTTGCTGAGTAGTTGCGGCCCGCGGACCGAGATGAAGTTCGCGTCCGTCTCGTTGGCGACAGCTTTCGCCATGAGCGTCTTTCCGGTGCCGGGCGGACCGTACAGCAACACGCCCGACGGCGGCGTCACGCCCATGCGCTCGAACTTCTCCGGGGAGTTCATCGGCCACTCGACGGCCTCCTGGACCTGCTCTTTGGGCTCGCTGAGGCCGCCGACGCTGTCCCAGGACACCTTCGGGAGTTCCACCAGCACTTCCCGCATCGCCGACGGACTCACCTCGTTGAGCGCGCCCTTGAAGTCGTCGCGCTTGATTATCATGCGGTCGATGAGGCTCGGCGGGATGTCCTCCTCGTCCAAGTCGATTTCGGGGAGGTAGCGCCGGAGCGCCTTCATCGCGGCCTCCTTGGTCAGACTCTCGATGTCGGCTCCGACGAAGCCGTGCGTGTCCGTCGCCAGTTTGGCGAGGTTCACGTCGTCAGACAGCGGCATGCCGCGGGTGTGAATCTGGAGGATTTCCTCGCGGCCGACCTCGTCGGGCACGCCGATCTCGATTTCGCGGTCGAAGCGGCCGGGGCGGCGAAGCGCCGGGTCCACGCTGTCGACGCGGTTGGTCGCGGCGATGACGATGACCTGGCCCCGCGATTCGAGGCCGTCCATCATCGTCAGCAGTTGGGCGACGACGCGGCGCTCGACCTCGCCGGTCACGTCCTCGCGCTTTGGCGCGATAGAGTCCAGTTCGTCGATGAAGATTATCGAGGGCGATTCCTCGCTCGCGTCCTCGAAGATCTCGCGTAACTGCTGTTCCGATTCGCCGTAGTACTTCGAGATTATCTCGGGGCCGGCGATAGAGAAGAAACTGGCGGAGGTCTCGTTGGCGACGGCCTTCGCGAGCAGGGTCTTCCCGGTGCCGGGCGGCCCGTGGAGCAAGACCCCCTGTGGCGGCTCGATGCCGAGCTTCTTGAATATCTGGGGGTGTTTCATCGGCAGCTCGACCATCTCGCGGACCCGCTGAATCTCGTTTTGGAGGCCGCCGATGTCCTCGTAGGTGATGCCGCCGCCGGTCTTCTCGAACCCGGAGATGGGTTCCTCGCGGAGTTCGACCTCGGTGTCCTCAGTGATGAGACAGACGCCCTCCGGCTCGGTCTCGACTGCGATGAGCGGGATGGCCTGTCCGGGCGAGCGCATGAACGGGTGGTTCGTCGAGGACATCACGGGGACGATGTCGCGCTCGACGACCGGCCGCTTGAGAATCTGGCGTTTGACCATGCCGGCGGCGTCGGAGCCGAACTGGACCGATGCCTCCTCGGGCGGGGCGAGCACGAGCTTGTCGGCCTTCTCGGCCTCGGCCTTGCGGATGGTGACGCGCTCGCCGATGCCCACGTCTGCGTTCTGGCGCGTGAAGCCGTCGATGCGGACGGTGTCGGTGTTCCAGTCCTGTCGGTCGGCCCGCCACACCTTGGCCGCGGTCGTATCGCTCCCTTCTATCTCGATGATGTCGCCGGGGGAAAGCTTGAGATGCAGCAGCGTGTCGGGGTCGAGTCGGGCGATGCCGCGCCCCGAGTCGTTCGGGTACGCCTTCGCCACTTCCAATTGGACTTCGTTCATAGTAGAGCCTGCTTACAACGAACTCGGGTAGCCCCGGAGATATGCTTTATGCTACCGGCGGCCAAGACGCAGGGCGACGGGTTTATATGATACCTAATAACACACCGCACAGCATGCGGTAATAGCCTCTGTTTTGGGACGCAGTGACACAGGCTGCCGCCATCGCCGCGTTTCATAAGGCTGGACCCGATAGCGCCGATATGGTATTTCTTGTTCCCTTCGATGGGTCACCGCTTGCAGATGCCGCACTCGACCGCGCCGTCACCTACGCTGGAGCGCTTGACGAGGATGTCGTCGCCGTCGCGTTCATCCCCACTGGGGCCGACTACGCCGAGCGCCGCCGACGCGTCGACCCCACTGAAGACTTCGCCGCCGAAACCGCCGCAGATGACCTCAGACGCAAGATCGAGGAGGCGACCGACGACTCCGAACTCCGCTACGACGACGTGAGCGCCCACTCCACCAGTGAATTGTCGACGACGATCAGGCAGACCGCCCGAGACGTTGACGCCAGCGTCGTGTTCCTCGGTAGCGACGACACCGAAGACATCGTCGTCCCCATCGGCGAAGTCACAGACGGCGAGTCCTACGACATCCACATCGTCCGCCAGACGTGAGGCTGTAGCGAGAGGGCTTTTACCGGCCCAGCCTGACTCTCCGGGTATGCGAACACTCGCTTTCGATGGCCGGATAGGTGCTGCCGGCGACATGCTGCTGGGGGCACTACTGGCCGCCGGGGCCGACCGCGAGGCTCTGTCGCCGGTTGAAGACGCGCTGGACGTCGAATACGCCGTCTCCGCGGTGGACCGCTCAGGGATTGCTGCAACGCGCGTCGACGTACTGCTGACCGACGCCGACGATGTCGACGATTCTCACGACGACCAGTCGCATTCTCACTCCCACGACCATGACGAGGGACACGGCCACGCTGGGGACGACGACGCACACCCACACACCCACGAAGACCACGACCACACCCACGCTGAGGGGCGCGGCCCGAGCCGAACGTACGCCGAGGTCGTCGAACTCGTCGGGGAGATGGACCTCCCGGCGACAGTGCGAACGGACGCGCTGGCGATATTCGAGATACTCGGCGAGGCCGAGGCGTCTGTCCACGGGACGGATCTCGACGACACGCACTTTCACGAGGTCGGGGCCGACGACGCCATCGCTGATATCGTCGGCGTCTGCCTCCTGCTGGACGACCTCGACATCGAGCGGGTCGTAACGACGCCGCTGGCGACGGGCGGCGGGACTGTCGAGATGAGCCACGGCAGTTACCCGGTCCCGACTCCCGCAGTAGTTGCAATCGCGGAGCAAGCCGACTGGTCGCTGCAGGGTGGCCCCATCGACAGGGAACTCCTGACGCCGACCGGCGCGGCGATTCTCGCCCACATCGCTGACGGGACCGACTCGTTGCCACCGCTCGATCTCGACGCGTCAGGCTACGGCGCTGGCGGCTGGGACCTCGACGACCGCCCCAACGTCTTGCGGGCCATGGTCGGCGACGGCGCGGGGCGGCTCCGCCGCGATGAAATCACGGTCCTCGAAACGAACGTCGACGACGTCCCACCCGAAGTGCTTGGCGACCTCCAGCGCTCGCTCCCGGAGGTCGGCGCACGCGACGTGTCGATAGTGCCGACGACGATGAAGAAGTCCCGGCCCGGCCACATCGTGAAGGTCATCTGCAGGCCGGAAGACGCCGAGCGGGTCGCGCGCCGCCTCGCCGAAGCGACCGGGACGCTCGGCGTGCGCGAGTCCGGGGCCGGTCACCGCTGGGTCGCCGACCGGGAGTACAAGACGGTCGCGCTCTCCGTCGACGGCGAGCAGTTCGAGGTCACGGTCAAAGTCGCAAGTGACACTGACGGCACAGTGTTCGACGTGAGCGCGGAGTACGACGACGCCGCGGCCGTCGCGGACGCGACCGGGCTCCCCGTTCGGGCGGTTATGCAGCGAGCCGAGCGGATGGTGCGGGAATAGCCGCTACTCGTCGGCCGTGTCCGGGTCGGAGTCGCCCTCGTCTCCGTCCCCGACCGCAGTGTCGCTGTCGTGTTCGGCCAGCGCCTCCTCGACGGTGAGCGCGCCGGTGGCGACCTTTCGGGCCAGCCCCTCGCTGATTGCCCGGTTCGTCTCGCTTGCCTCCCGCGAGCGGTCCTTGATCTTCTGGAGTTCGCCGGCGGTGGGTTCGATGGTTCGGCTCTCGATTTCCTCGCCGTCGAGCCGGGCGATGTTGACCGCGGCCAGCACGTCACCCATTCCGCGTGCGCCGGACCCGAGATACGGCGTCGTCCCCGTTTCGTCGACCAACTCCACCGGCACGGACTGAATCTCGTCGATGATGCGCGCGCCGACGAGCCGTGCACCGTCGCCGATGCGGACGACCGGGTCGACCGCGTCCTCGACTTCATCGCGAACGATGTCGGTGATTTCCGCCACAGGTACCTGAAACGCCGCGACGACCATATCGCCGTGGAGAATCGCGACACCCGGCCGTTCGCCGGGGTCGATACCGATGACGGTTCGACCGTCACCACCCCGGAGTGTCGAGATGACGGTTTCGACGGCTCGACGCGGTGTGTCCGGGTCCGCCTGCACGAGGTCGACGCCGTCGGGGATTTCGACCGATTCCCCGGCCGCGATGACCGCGACCTCCGCCTCCTCGGGCCATTGGTCGCCCGGTTCGATAGTTGTGAACGCCACACCACGGTCGCGCAGCTCGTTGACGACACCGTGGTACACTTCGAAGTCCGCTGTGGCGACGACAATCACAACCGGAGTTCGGACGCCGATTACTTACAGATATGGGAGTCCGTTAGTCCACGTTTGTATTCTAGATATTTACCAGACACCATTGGATACATCGTGTTGGGGACATCTACGATTCCTATTATATTTGATAGGATTTTTATAACAGCTAACTGGACTGCTAGTGATGCGTCCGGTGGTTCACACTGACGGAGCAGGCGCGGCTTCCGACCCGCTGTTCAGTGGTGCCAGCGGAGCTTATCTGGGCTTGCTTCTGGCACCGCCGATTGTACCGGGGCTGAAGTGGGTCGGCGTTACCGAAGCGTGGGCGCTCTACGCCGCGCTGGTCGGGACGGTGACCGCTGTGACCACCGTAATAGGATGGCTGCTCTCCAGTCGACCGGCAGTAGCCGTTACAGTCGGCGCGACTCGCGCCCGGTGGCTTCCAGCGGCGATCGCGGCCGTGTACGCCGCCGTCGGCTTTGCGTCGCTGGAGATGAGTGGTGTCAGTGGCGTGCTGGCGTTTTTCTTCGGCTTGCTAGCCGTTTTGCTCGGAGTCGCTGTCGCGGTTATGTCACAGACACGGTACACTGCGGCAGTTACCGCAGGGGCGGACGAGCTGACCCGCTGGCGAGCGAGCTGGCCCGAGTCTGCACAGCGTCGGCGGTTGCACGTCGGCGGAGCCATCGCTGGCGTCGCGACCATCGGCTTCGCCGTCGGTGCGGTGTTCGATATCGCCCTGCTCCAGTACATCAGTCAGGTGCTGTTCCCGTCCGGCTTCGTCCTTCTCTCGACAGGCGGAACCCGAACCGTCGTGGCGACCGAGCGCGGTCTGGAAGTCAGACTCCCAATTGCCAGACAGTTCTACGCCTGGGAAGAACTGGAATCTTACGAGCTCGACGCCGAGTCGCTCGTCATCACCCGCAGATGGGGGACTGCCCTCCGGTTTGCAACAGCCGACATCGACGACGTGTCCCTCGCCGAGTGGACGCTGGCCGAACGGCTTTCGGACGACTGACAGCAGTGTCGTCAGGTACCAGTGTTTTTATCCGAACCTGCCCAACCCCTGCCCGTGAGCGAGTACGTCCCGACCGGGTGTGACGCTATTGACGACCTCCTGGGTGGTGGGCTGGAGCGCGGTGCGGTCACACAGGTGTACGGCCCGCCGGCGGCCGGCAAGACCAACTTCGCCCTGTCGGCGGTGATGGAAGTCGCCGCTGCCGGCGACGCGGCGCTGTACATCGACACTGAAGGACTCTCGGCCGACCGGATGGAACAGGTCGCTAGCGGCCGCGCTCGCGGGACCGCCCAGACCGTGGACGACCTCGCCGGCCGCCTCATCATCACCGAGGCGCTGGACTACGACGAGCAGGCCGAGGCCGTCCAGGACGCCGCGGAGTTCGCCGCCGAGGTCGAACTCATCGTGCTCGACAGCGCGACCGGGTTCTATCGACTCCGCCGCGACGACGAGGACGGCGGTGAGACGCTTCGGGACGTGGCCCGCCAGATTACCCACCTGCTCTCGCTGGCCCGCAAACACGACCTCGCGGTCCTGTTTACGAACCAGGTGTTTACCGACCCCGACAGCGACCGCTCAACGGCGCTCGGCGGCCATACCCTCAACCACTGGTCGGGCGCAATCGTCCGCCTGGACCGGTTCCGCGGCGGCAACCGCCGCGCCACACTGGAGAAACACCGCGCCAAACCGGCCGGCGACACGGCCCAGTTCCGCATCACCGACTCGGGACTTGTAGGCGACGACACGCCCGAGACGCCGCAGTAGCCCGCCCTAACTGCTGAACCAGTCGGGCACGGGCCGTCGCGGTTCTGTGGCCGTTCGACGCATACCGCGCGAGCGGAGCGAGCGCGGTTTCACCGAGCACGGCTCGCCGTGCTCGGCCTTTTTCATGACCGTTTTTCGAGGAGCGGTCGCCCCCGGCGACCCGACGACGAAAAAGGTTCAGTAGATGAGGTCGTCGTCGTTCTCGGCCATGTACAGCGTCCGCGCGGCGATGTTGACGGCGTGGTCGCCGACCCGCTCGATGTCACGAATCGTCAGCAGGAGACGGGACACGTCGGCCATCAGTTGCTCAATCTCGCCTTCGCTGGAGTCGGTGTCTATCTCCCGCTCAATGAGGTCGCGCACGACCGTCTCCGAGGCGGCCTCACAGCGTTCGTCCACCTCGTCGTCGACATCGGCGATGGCGTAGCACTGGTCGGCGTTCTCGTCGCCGTAGGCTTGCATAGCGTTTTCGACCATCTCGATGGTCACGTCGGCAACGTCCTGAATGTCGACCTCGGGGTATACATCGCGTTCGGCCTCCAGCGAGTACTCGCCGAGGTTCGTGGCGAGGTCGCCGATCCGTTCGAGGTCGGTAATGATCTTGAACGACGCGGCGATAAAGCGGAGATCGGATGCGACCGGCTGTTGCAGCGCCAGCAGGTCGATACAGTCCTGTTCGAGGTCGAGATACAGTTGATTGATCTCGTGGTCGCCCTCGATGACCTCTCGGGCCATCTCTTCGTCTTTCTGTTCGAGCGCATCCAAGCCAAGCCGAAGCCGCTCGAGGACGATCTCTGACATATAAAGGACATCCTCGCGGAGCGAGTTCAGTCCCTCCTGATAGGAATCGCGTGGCATAGTCCGGAATGTGCTAGTGCCATGCATCAGCCTTTCCCTTCTCCCAATATCTCCCGATACTGACCGGTGCGACAGTCGCGGCGGACTACTATGCAGGAACAGACACGCTCGACAGCAAAAAACGGCTACTGGGGCACTGCCTCGGTGTCGTTACGGGGATGAACGTCAAGCGTCGTTTCGTCACCAACTGCCGTTCCGGCCTCGACGCGCTCGACGCGCAGCACCACGTCCTGTGGCGTCGCGCAACCACAGCTCACGAACTCGTCCCACTCCTCGCCGACGGCTACCGGGCCGCTGTGGGCGCGTCGAAGGTACTGTTGATAGGTGTCCCCGCGGAGTTCGTCAGCTATCCACTCGGTATCGACGCCGGACCACGGGTCTCCATCGGTGGTGTTGGGAGCAAACGAGAGCACGATACGGGCCGCAACGGAAGCCATACACTAACTGAGGCGGGAAACAGGCTTAGTCTCTTGGGCGTAGCGCTGTTACTACAGCTTGTCGTTGACCGCTTCCAGACAGTCGGCGTCCACGAACACCACGACGTGGTCGCCGGGTTCGATAACAGTGTCACCGCGGGGGATGACAAGCTCGCCGCCGCGGCTGATAGCTCCGATGACCACGCCAGTCGGCAGTTCCTGCACCGATTCCTGGATCGGTCGCCCGGCGAGGACACTGTCAGCGGCTATTTCGATTTCCAGCACTTCGGCGCGGTCGGATTCGATGATGGCAACCTTCGTCGCGTCGTACTCCCGGGTGAACCGGGTAATCTCTTCTGCGGTCGTCTCGCGGGGATTGACAGCTACATCGACGCCAACAGCTTCGAACAGGTCAACGTACTCGCCGGAGTTGACGACGGCGACGGTTCGCTCCGCACCGAGTCGCTTGGCCAGCAGCGTCACTAAGAGATTCTTCTCGTCGCTATCGAGCGTCGCAACCACAGCATCGGCATCGGAGACGTGTTCCCGTTCGAGAAACTCAGTGTCGGTTGCATCACTCTCCAGCACGGTGGTTCCTTGCAGCTCTTCTGCCAGCTCGCGCGCTCTGTCGTGGTCGCGCTCGATAAGCCGCGGTTTGATACCGCGATCCTGAAGCAGTCGTGCGGTGTGATAGCCGACGTCGCTCCCGCCGACAACGAGGACGTTCTGGGTCGCCTCCGACTTCGGCGCGATCTCGGTCGCGAACAGGCGAACGCTCTCGCAGCTGCCGATGACGACGATATCGTCGCCGGCTTTGATGACTGTCTCTCCGCGCGGGATAATGACTTCGCCGTCGCGCAGTACGGCAGCGAAGGTTAATGACTCGTAGCGGTCGGCCTCAGCGACGGTCAGGTTCGTGATTGGACTGGATTCGCGCACTTCGAACTCACCCATCTGGACCTGACCGTCAACAAATGTTTCTACGTCGCGCGAACCGGGGAGCCCGATTACTCGGGCGATATTCTCCGCAGTGAGCAGGTTCGTCGCGACCATGTGATCCACGCCAAAGGCGCCCTCGGATTTCTCCCAAGTCCGGAGGAACTTCGCGCTCTTGACGCGGGAAATGGTGAAGGGGTCAGCCGCCGTTACCGCCGTCCCGCAGGTGACGATGTTCGTCTCGTCGTCGTCGGTACTGGCGATGAGAACGTCGGCTTTCTCGATACCGGCCTCGGAGAGGGTGTCGAGTTCCGCACCGTCCCCTTCGACGCCCAGCACGTCAGCCTCGTACATCAGGCTTTCAACGCGGTCTGGGTCGATATCTACGACGGCGACTTCGTGGCTCTCAGCGAGGCTCTCAGCAATGTTCGAACCGACCTCGCCCGCGCCGACGATTACGATATACACGGCTGTGCCTCCGCCTGATTCATATGCATCAGCTTTCCGCCGATGGGTGAAGTGTATTTTCATCCGGCCAGCAGTCCGGCCCCATCGGGGCGGACAGGCTACCGAATCCGGCGGTCAAGACGCACCTGTGGCTTACTTACGGCTCATCCCGAAGCGGTACATTCAACCAAGGACAGAGGGCTGACCGACGTTGGAACCGCTCGACCGCGTCGAACGATTCTTTCGTCTCTTCGATCGCTTTTCGCATACTGGCGTAGTCGGTCATACACGCTTTCTCTGTCGCCCACCGTTTGATTATATGCTTCTTTACGCCCGCTATCTACCCGGTAGACACGTACTTCTGCCACGCAATTCAGGGAACCGCCGTCAGGGACTGTACCACAATACGGCACCGGTCTTTGTCTGCAGCCCTGTCAAACACGCAACAGCCGCCCGGCGGAGCGTTCACTACGGTAGCAGGTGACTACTATTTCACCACTGGCCAGTGTATGTGCTACGCCCGACCAGACGGACGCGCTCAGTCACTACTTCTGAACGGAGACGCGGACCCGAGGATGAGAACGAAAAGGTGAATCCCAACGAGTCCGGAAAGCAGTACGGTTCTAGCTGTCGGTGGACTCGCGACTGCGGCCCCGCCTATCGCCACCGTCAGAACACTCACGATGGTCTCTGCCCGAAGACTCTCGGCTGCCTGTTCTCTGGGCGTGCGGGCCGCTTCGAACTGGTCCCTGATAGCGTCAAATCTGGGGCCCTGACAGACACGTTTCCGGTCTTGCTCGTACTCTACCAGCCCGACAGCGTCGAGTTTGGGCAGGTGAGTCTGACAGAGGGAGATGTACACACTGTCGTAGAGTTCGTCACTATCGGTCTCTGCATCGGCGACGGCCCGCGCCACCTGTTTGCCCAGCGTACTGACAGAGAGCGCCGTCCCGTGTTCAGCAAGGCAGTACAGGCATGCGCGGCGCCGCTCGTTACCGAGAATATCGAATAGGGTTGCGCCATCGAGGTCGTTCTGCGCTGGCGGCGTAGTCTTTTCTCCGGTATCAACGAAGGCGTCGGGCCCTACTGCCGGTCGCATATGTTACTCACCCCGGGTGTACCGCTGTGTGCACGCATTTGTCCAGTACGTAGCTTACA
The DNA here is from genome assembly GCF_003665985.1 of Haloarcula sp. Atlit-47R. NCBI lineage: Archaea > Methanobacteriati > Methanobacteriota > Halobacteria > Halobacteriales > Haloarculaceae > Haloarcula > Haloarcula sp. Atlit-47R. The sequence continues at coordinate 216,654 of NZ_QPLQ01000001.1, forward strand.
TCTCCGTATCGAGAGCCGCTCGTAGACGGTCTGAAAGCGACCGCGACCCCATCAGTGAGAGCCGATGGATCACCGCCAGTGCTACAAATACCACGCTCACGACGAGTGCGACTGCGACACCTGACACTGTAGTCCCGCTGAGTGCGAGTCCACCGACTGCAACCAGTGTGGCACACGCAGTCCCGAGATACCGACCTGCCCATCGCTCATCGGCAGGCGTGTGGGCCCCGGGCCGGTCGTGGTCAGTTACACCGGCCGACAGCGTCGACTCCGCAGGCGGCGTCGACAGAAGTGATGGTTCCGCAGCGAGATACTTATCAAAGGAGTTCGCGAGCGCGGTCGCTTCGACGAGTCCTCGATCTTGGTTGTAGTTGATAACGCCCGCATCGTCCATCTTTGGGAGGTGGGACTGGTACAGCGCGATGTAGACGCGCTGGCGCTGTTTCGAGCGCAGCGAGTCGATGGTGGTGTCGTGTTCCAGCGCCGCGATGTGTTCTGCGATGTCGCTCATATCGGCTGGCTCTTCGCCGGAGTGCTCGTGGAGGTACTTGAGGACTAAGCGGCGACGACGACACTGAAGGACATGGAAAATGTCGTCGCGGGTGAGGTTATCGTCAGACGAGGCGTCTCCAGACGATGACTCGTCTGTCGTGGACGCCTCTGCCTCGGCTGCTGTGGGTTCGGAAGTCGTTTCAGCTATCGACATGTGACTTTTCCTTTTCCAGCGGCCGCCATATACCGGGTCGACTGTTCCGTCGGTTGCGACTGTTTCACCGATTTAGCCGGTCGGTAGTGACCGACTTACTCTGGACACAGGACAGTAAAAGTGGCTTCTGAAGGACGAATACAGCCATATAGGTCGTTTCGCCCCAGCTATTGCTTTCCAGTACTGTTTCACGCACCGTACCGGATCGTTCCACCGTTTCGACAGCAACTAGTATGTGAAAAACCACACTCGTGCACCGTGGGAATTTCGCATGTCACGGGCCTATTCGACTGTTTTCGGGACGTAGAAGGCACAAAAGCCGGGAGTACGGTGACCTTTATCTGCCGCAGGGTGTTGTGCACATATTCCTGACCGCCGTGACGGCGGCGGACAGGTGCGCTTGGCGGAGATTTACCCATCTCTGTGCAGTGACGCCACTACCGACCAAGCTATCCGGCCCGCGTGTCAGCTTATCCGCCGGGCGTCGGCGGCTTGATATCGCCTGCGTGGGGCGAGTTCGCCGCCGGGGGCTTTGCCCGCTCCAGACAGATGAGGTTCTCCCTGCCGAGACGTATTTTTACGACTTCGTCTTCGTCCACCATCCGCGAAAGGAGGCGGCTAACCTTCGCTTTCGACCAGTCCGTCGCCTCAACGATATCTGTCTGGTGCAGACGACCGTTCTCGGCTTGCAGCATCAGCTTCACGAGGTGCGCGTCAGGGGTGAGTTCCCGGTCAGCTTGCTCGAAGGCCCCAGCTGCAGTGTCCACGTCGATGTCTGCACTGTCGGCTTCGACCACCCTGTCCGTGGCGTCGACTTCACGGTTAATTTCGAGTATCTCCCGATCCAGTTCGAGGTAGCGATAAATGAACAGTCTGGCCGCCGTGGAGAGCCTTATCACCCAGCCACGCCTGATCGCTGCGACTGTCAACCCAATTCCTATCAGGAACCCCAGTAGCGAACTCGTCACCCAGGCTGGCGTCAGAACGCTGTTCGGGTTCGTCCCCCAGGTGACTTCCTGTGGGTCGGTCAGGAAGTCACCGTCCGAATCGGACGCGAGCGGGTCTGTTCCAAGGGCCGAAACCTCGCGCCCGTCGCTGAGACCATCGCCATCCGTATCGACGGTGGTTGGGGACGTGCCGGCTGCCAGTTCTCTTCCGTCGTCGAGGCCGTCACTATCTGTATCACTCTCGGTAGGCTCGGTCCCCGATTCGAGTTCTGTTCCATCTGCCACCCCATCACCGTCAGTGTCTGCGACTGTTGGATCCGTGCCCAGAGCCAGCTCCCTGCCATCAGCGACCCCATCAGCGTCGGTGTCGGCCTGAGCCGGGTTCGTGCCGACCGCCAGCTCCCGACCGTCGACGACGCCGTCGTTGTCCGTGTCCGCGTCGGTTGGATCGGTCTTGCCTGACGCCTCTCGCTGGTCGGACAGCCCATCGCCGTCAGTATCCGCGACGGTCGGATTCGTCCCGAGTGTCAGTTCGCGTTCGTCTGCTAGCCCGTCGCCATCGGTATCGGCCCGTCGCGGGTCGGTGCCCTGTTGGATCTCAGTCCTGTCGGCGACACCGTCTTCATCAGTGTCTACGGCTGTGGGGGCCGTCCCGTGCTGGTGGACTTCTGTCCCGTCCAACAGCCCGTCGCCGTCAGTGTCGGCGTCAGTGAGGTTCGTACCCTGGACCACCTCGTGGCTGTTGTTGAGCCCGTCGTCATCAATATCACCGGTACGCTGAATCGGCTGCAGAGACACCGGTTGCCGATCTATCATGGTGTCGGTGCGCGTGTTGTAGAGAGAGACTGAGAGATCATCGATCCCCGTTGTCCCGGGAGTCGTGAGGGTCGTTGTTCCGTTCGGGCCGACCGACGTACAGTTCAAAGACCCGTTCGCGCGCGCACAGATCGAGCGGTTCTCCTGCGGCGAGCTAACGGTCACTGCGATCTGATACCCGCCGGGCCGCGCGCCGTCTATCCGTTCCCAGACGAACGCGGTTCCGTTCGGCCCGTGCGCAACAGCCTGTGTGGGACCAGCCGACTGTATCGCTGGCGCTGTTTCGTTGCCCGTCGCTGTGTCATCAGCATACTGCCCGGCGTCCGCTGCAGCAGCGACACCCACGGAGACGGACGCGACTGTCAAGAGGAGGAATAAAGCGCATATCCCGCTCACGATCCGGTGTCTCATACGGAACGGGTGTCACAGCGGAACAATATCCTTTTTGGCACATGATAGCCCTGTCACGTCTGGCCACACTTGATAATTCAGATATAATTATTTATTCTTTAGTCATCTACTCATCAGATAGTCCAAGCTCCGACCCGACGACCTGATCCATCCCGCGCCGAATCCGCTGTGACATCGCAGATGGTGAAATGCCGAGTTTGTCCGCCAACTCTGCTTGTGAGATGCCACGGGGAACGTCGAAGTACCCCTCGCTGTGTGCCGTCTCGAGTGCGACTTGCTGGTCTGCGGTTAGCCCGCATGCACCGGCATTGACTTCTCCGGAGGTCCAGTACAGTCGATCAAGTCGAAACGTGATATTCCGGTCAGAGCAGTCAGAGCGGAACTGTGACAGTGCCGCCCGCGACCGAAACTGGGCGTGTACCAGCCACTGTCCACTTGTCCCTTTGATATCGAGCGCCCGACCACCGGCGCGGACGAGCGAGGGCGTGAGTCGAACGGCGCTGTCGGCCACCTCAACCCGATAGACGCGGTTCGTCTCCGTCCAGTCTAACACGACGGACTCGCATACCGTGCTATCCCTCTCCAGTTCTGTTTCGAACTGGTCGAGACCCTCACCGACGGCCTCTATCACCACGAAACTCGACGTACCGTCGTCGACCATCTGCTCCGGACGGACTGTTATGTCCGGACTACTCTCGACTGCCTCCGTCAGAACCAGCTCCGGATGACTCAGACACAGATCGACACCGAGGCTCTTCCCCCGTGATGTCTCACCCGTCTCTGATGGGCTCGCCGGCCCGTACCCAGCACCATCGACTGGCTGGTCCGCTTCGGCTGCTGACCCTTGGTCGCCGGTGTTGCGCATATGGACACCAGACGGATCGCGCACAAGCCTGTTACTGCTATAGGAATAGTGTATGGGAATCAGGATGCTATATTGATAGCCGAAGAAGGAGGTCGTGTCTTTTCCTGGTTATCAGTGCTTCGTTGAAGGACTGTCTGAGAACGGGGAAACGCTCACACTCTGCCGGAATAGATGTGTGATATGGGCGACCCAGCGTGTTATCGTGACTACTGTCCGTCGTGCGATGCACAGCTAACGATTACCGACGGTGAGTGTCCGGATTGTGGCACAACCCTTGAAACTCTCCGGTGGTAGTATCGTTGTAGGTTTGCGGTTGTGCTGGACGCACTCTGAACACTGTGCATTCGACACGAGGCTTTCTACACACTCTTTGGCATAACCGAGATACGGTGAGAGGCAGTGACCAGAGAAACAGTATGACGAGGTGAGAAAGTAGCACGCTGACTGTGAATACACACTCGCAAAAGCGATCAGTGACTGTCCATAACCCACGTTATTATCAAAGGGGTGTTGTCGGTGGCGTGTTGAGAACTCTATTGCGGACAACTCGACCTAAGATTCTATAGAGAGGATAGTAGACATTGACAGATCATATAAAAGCAGTCGTGTTCAAGTACTCCGTCTGACTTCAGAGCTGTGAGTCTCTCCATCTGGACGACAGTCCGTTCTGACGTATCCATCCCACCCATTCACTGACAGGGACTGATTTTTCCAAGACTGGCGTACCGAATGCGAAATTGCTACGCTAGAAATTGATCACCTCGTTCACTCTCGTGGGTCGTCACTGAACGTAACCGCAGATAACACATCCGTCCGGACAAAAGAGAGCTCTCGGAGCTGGATGGCCGAAATTCATATTCGACAACTAAGCGCTCGCAGGACAGAGTTAAGCGAGTGTTTGCTGTACCAATGGTTCTGTGAAATCGATTTGGTGTTTACCACTGCAAATATAGAACCGCTGCGTGTTCCACTCTAACTATGCCTCAGCGTTTATTCAACGGAGTAAATCCAATTTCACTTATAATAATATTTTGAGCACCAGCGACTCATCGGTTACGAATTGATGACAACGGTTCGTGAGGGCACTGAGCAGTTCATTGATCGGCATTGAACAAACCAAGAGTAGGATGTGCTATAGTAGCCATTGAAAATCAATGCACACCTGATCGCCCGACGGCAGTGCGATCAGTGTGTAAATCGTTTCAACTGTTACTATAGTTACGGGAAAACTCGCAACACACTGGGACTAGGTAGCTGCAGCGTCTTCAGTGTCGTCGCTGCTAATAACCACCATGTCAAGGATGGTTTTGAGCCCGTATCCGGCGTAGAGGCTACCCACGACAGCCATCGGGAGGAGATATCTAGGGGCCAGGTATAGGATAGCAAGAAGACACAGATACGGAATCGTAGCAAACAGCGGGAAGAGTCGCTTATCGGTCGATTGTAACACAAGCACGACGAGTGCGACGAAAATGCTAGCATATAGCCATGCAACCAGCTCTATCGAAGGCCCAATGAGCCCCGTCCCGACAGTTAGCTCGCGATACATGAATGCGGCAGCGATGATGATAGCACTAGTTACCGGCAAGATGCGAGCGTACCGCACCCTTGGGAGAAGAGCCACAACTCCAATCAAAAAGAGTACCGGTAGAAGAGGGTTCACCAGTACGAACTCGAAGTAAGGAACACCCCAATGAAGAAAATGAGGCGCATAGAATTGGAGGTTCCGAACCGTATGTTCGAGTGGTGCATTCGACAAGCCGACGAAGAAGCCGGTCGAGAACAGCGAGGGCATTGAGACGAGTGTCCGAACGGTAACTACTGGTGAGTCCCCTGACGAGAGCTGATAAAGCAGTATGACTCCAACGAACCCCAGCAGTGGGCCGAGTACGAAGACGTGGCGAAACCTGTCTTCAGAGAACGCATAGAGTCCGGCGAGCGGAGCAAGGAGAAGAAACAGGTATTCTAGACGCATAAAAAATACGATGATTCCGACGGCCGCTCCGGCCACGTACCTTCGACTAACGAAGAAGTATAGGCTGAGAGTGAAAAAACAGACAGCAATCGGTTCTGTGTAAGCCCACCACGAGAAGTTGATGTGAAGCGGCGTAACTGCGAGGACGAATCCGGCGGCGTGACCTGCCCGGGGAGAATCAAACAGCACAGTGGCTGTTCGACCGACGAGCCACACCGTTGCCAAAGACGCCACAAACGACGCGAGGTTTCCACCCATTTGGCCAAAGAGCCCGAGAAACAGCGCCATGATGGCTTCTACACCGATGTGTCCGGAAATTGTGATCTGGCCCTCAAGCAGGTTGAGTGCTCTCCCGACGTATACTGAGGAGTCGTCGTGGACGGGTTTCAATACCGTGTACGGGAGCCGAACGAGTATGCCGACGAGCAGGATAGCGAACCACGCCCGACTCCGGCAGAGGAGGGCTGCACCGCTGAACAGAATAAGGAGGGTGAGTACGATTGAGATTAAGGTAAGCACCGCTGTCAAACCCCAAACGGCGAGAATCATACCGACTGCCATCGCCACTCCGGCTCCCATCGCCATCGTAGCGCCCTGACGCATTCATTATCGATTAGAATGTCGCCGTATAAACTCTATCGAAAGAGATTACTCCCTTCTCGCGATATTCGGCGACCCTGCGTAGTGCTGACGGATGGGAAACCCGGTATCATCAGTCCTCTGGTTAGAAGCATAGCCAAATGTGAGGATCTCAAAATATATGACCTATTGACCATAAAGGAGTTCGTAATCAGTTCGAACACATGCAGCCGACTAAAATCACCACACTGATTTCAGAGGAGCTGCGGGACGCGTACATTGCGCTGTGGGCCTCGCTCACTTCCCGATACCCAGTTGGGGCGAATGTCTTTGAGCGAGACTGGGATGCGCTCATCATACTCGACACCTGCCGTGTAGACGCACTGAAAGAGGTTGCAGATGAGTACTCGTTTTTGTCAGATATCGATTCGATAGTTTCTGTTGGGAGCACCAGTCGAGAGTGGGTCGCAAACACGTTTCGCACAACGTATACGAGCGAGATTCGTGGAACGGCCTACGTTTCAGCGAACGCCTTCTCGAAGCGAGTTCTCAAAGATCGTAACTTCCCGGCTGACCGGGCACCAGTGAACTGGAAGGTGGCGGATGCAGACGACTTTTTGCTTGTAGACGACGCGTGGCAGTATCAGCCCGAGCACCCCTACAAACACATGCTCCCCGAACATTTGACCGACCGCGCTATCACGGTCGGCCGCGAACTCCAGCCAGACCGACTCATTGTCCACTACTCGCAACCCCACTCACCGTACATCGCCATGGCGAGGCGTGAAGGACGGGAACTGAAACCATGGGAATCGAATCCATTCAAATGCCTTCGAGCCGGAAGTGTAGAGCGAGAGACGGTCTGGAACGCGTATCTCGAAAATCTCAGGATGAGTCTTGACTCCGTTTCGGTGTTGCTTGAGAATCTGAATGCCGAGCGCGTCGCAATTAGCGCGGACCACGGCGAAGGATTCGGCCGCTGGGGAACGTACAAACACCCCCTCGGAAGCCTCCAACCGAACGTGAAATGCGTCCCATGGGCGACTACAACTGCACGTGACAGAGGCGAGTACGAACCCAAGTTCAAACCGAGGGTTACTGGCGAACAAGGTGACAAGGACGAATTTGAACGAAAGGAGACAGTCGAACACCTTCGAGACCTCGGTTACCTGTGAAATGGATTCTCGCGGTTCGGTCAGTCCCTGTCAATCTCGATTAGTTCGTGTAGCCAAGGCTACGCAGTCGCTGTTCAACCACGTCATGCTTAATTTCTTCGTCGCCACTCTTCGACGACCCGGAGGTCACATCTCGTCGCTCACCCTGTTCGTGGACTAGCCACGGCACACGTACGAGTTCGTCGACGTATGTTCCGTGTGGGTGTCCCCAGCCCGAAACCGGTACCGGATATAATCGTTCTCCCAGTAGCTCTCCGTGGTCCGCAGTGACAACGGTCTTTCCGTCAAGCCCCTCGAGTAAGTCAGTTACGTGCGGAAGCGTAATGTCAACGTTCCGTCGGTACGCCTCACGCAGCGTCGAGGCGTCCACCGATAGCTCTCCGCTGATGAACTGTCGGTACGTGTTTCGGTCAGTATTCAGTTTCTCGGTCGGTCGATCGAGGAAGGGAGTGTGGGGCTGGATGTAATGCACCAGTAGCCGCTTGTTCGGGTACTGCTCGGCGGCTTGGAGTGCGTGCTCGGTGGTCGTTTCGGGGCGCACGACCTGTCGTCCACCATCGTGCCATACGTTCGAATCATCGCTCCAGATGTTAACAACCTCGTGAAACGTCGCGTTGAGTTCGTCTTCGAACCGGTAGTACTGCGGCGTTGCGGTAACATAAACCGTGTCACGCAAGTCTCGGTCTGTGAAATTCGCTCGGAGGAATTCGTATGTTTGTGACCCCTTAGAAACCCGTGACTCCAAGTTACCGGGGAGTTCATCCCGGTCTACGAGAGCATCGTACCGACAAGCGTCAAGAAGAACAAGTGAGTCCCAGTCCTCGTCAAAAATGTCGATTCCGTCAGGATTGGACTCTACTGTGTAAAGCCGTCTGTGATAGAGTCGGTTGGCTCGGAGGAGCCACTCGTGTAATCGACCACGGAACATCGACTTGAGCGTCATTACCTTCTCTGTTGGAACACTACAACCGACGAATATAGTTGTGATGGTATCCACTTAAAAGATAAGTAGCAATTGCCCTTCGGCATCGATTCGTAGACTGGTGTCCGACGGCACAATATCTTGTCCGCATGCCATAGATGAGAGCTTTCAAACGGTCAGGCCGTCTTTTGAGCCTGATATCCTCCTGGAGTGGGTATCGGGCGATAAGTATTCGTGGTTCTATCTTGGCCTCGACCGTTGCTCACATCTTAGCTAGATCCCCTCCCATTTAGACAGCGTTCACGACCGCTGTTCTTGTATACCGGCGGCCTTCGATAATCGCTCTCGAAGGAGACTAAGCATTATTCGGCTCGGTCGTGTCTTGGAAGCACATGGTTCAACGAGGCCCAACAAATCTGGTCGGTTCTGGTGAGGGACAAGAGCATCGTTGAGCGGTATTCCGAGTGTCCTAAACTCACCGCTGGCATCTGACTGGCGTAAGTGGTGCTTCGTCAGGCTCAGACAGACCAGACTCGCCGGGAGTAACGGCCTGAGTAGGTCACGATGCGAAAAGGAATCGAAGCACAACATTAAAAACGTTTGAAACAAATCACTCTGGCTCGACATAAAAATTTCATTCGAAAGGTGGGATTCTGCACCACGGCCATTGTGCGGATAGTTCGTAGATTGGTCGGTCGATGATGAAGTTTCGGCAATCCTTTACTCGAGTCGTCGAAACGTAGACCTGTGACTGAGCCGTATCGTGTCCTCCACCTCATCACTCGGTTTCTCGATGGCGGTGCAGAGAAGAGCGTCGAACAAATCCTCTCGGCGCTTCGGACCGCACCAGAGCAGTACGACCTACGAGTCGGTGTCGGCGCGGAACATGCTTCCGAGCGACTTGATGCTCTCCGGGAGAGAGGAATCGACGTCACTGTGTTCCGGGCGATCAGACACTACAACCCAGTAACTGCACTTCCGGCGGTCCTGTGCGTCGCACGGTATCTCAAACACGAACAGATAGATATCCTCCACACACATAGCACAGAGGCAGGCGTGATTGGACGCTGGGCGGGCGCCCTTGCAGATGTCCCAGTCACTATCCACAGCGTTCACGGTGACCCAATCGCAAGCGACCGGAACCCGCTGTTGAACGCCACACTCTACGTCTTCGAGCGCGCGAGTGCACCGCTGAGCGACCGCATAGTCACCAACTCAGTGAGGGTTCGTGACACCTATCTCGACCGCGGGTTTGGTCATCCGGACCAGTACGAGGTCATCTACGACGGTCTAGACTTAGACGCATATCGCGTTCCGGACCGGTGGGATAACCTGCCATCCGCCGATGAACCAGTTTCGCTACTTTTCGTCGGCCGACTAGCGGACGGCAAGGGCCTGTTCGACCTGATAGAGGCAGTCGATCAGGTCGCCGGAGAGCATCCGGTCAAGTTAGATATCGCGGGCGAAGGAGAAAGCCGAGAAGAACTACAGGATGCGGTCAAGCGACGTGGGCTTGAAGACAACATCTCATTTCTCGGCTACTGCGACGATGTTGCCCGGCTCCTCGCCACGGCGGATGTCTTCGTACTCCCCTCCTATCGTGAGGGAATGCCCCGCGTCGTCACCGAAGCCCGTGCTGCCGGGTTGCCGGTCGTCTCGACGACTGTCGCAGGAATCCCCGAACAGGTTTCGCATGGCGAAACCGGATTTCTAGTCGAGCCGGGTGACATCTCAGAACTGAGCGCCCGCATCGGGCAACTCGTCGCATCACCGTCGCTCCGGCGTAAGATGAGCAAACAAACTACCGCCGACCTCAGCCGATTTACGCTCGAAAACATGGAACAGTCGTACCAATCGCTCTACCGCGATTTGGTGGACAGTATCTCTTGATAGATTGTCGCTACTTCTTCGACCATCCTATCGACCGTGAACTTCCTGTCGAGCCGTTCCCTCCCGGCTTCGCCCATCGATTCGGCCAGTTCTCGGTCCTCAAGCAGGGTTGAGATAGCATCGGCAAACTGCGTCTCGTCTGTCGGGGGACACAGCAGTCCAGTCTTGCCGTCTGCGACCACTTCTGGGATGGCACTCACTTCAGATGCGACGACGGGTGTCTGGGCGGCCATCGCTTCGAGAAACACAACGCCAAAGCCTTCCCACCGCGATGGCAGTGCGAACACGTCAAATGCGTGCATAAGTTCGGGAATGTCAGTCCGAAATCCGGCGAATGTCACGGCGTCCGCAATACCGAGAGTGTCTGCAAGGCGTATCAAGCGGTCTTCTTCCTCGCCGCGTCCAACGATAGCGAGATGTGCGCCCGGCACCCGGTCTCTGACTTGCTCGAACGCGCGGAGAAGCGTTTCCAGATTTTTCTGCTCAGTGAGTCGAGCGACGGTTCCAACGAGTGGCTTATTATCGTCGACAAATTCTCGCCGTACCGATTGGACGTCACTCTCAGATACGTCTTCGAAGTCCTTTAGCGAGAACCCGTATCGGACCGTCTGAACTCGATCTGGGCTGACATTCGAGGTTTCAAGCAAGTAGTCACGGACATGTTCAGAAATTGGGAGAATACGGTCGGTACGAGACAGCGACAGGTCGTGTACTAGCTTGTGCGGTTGGTCCTGCCAGTATGGTGGATCGTTATGCTTCGAGGAGACGATAGCTGGAACTCCAGCAACAGTTGCGGCTGTCGCGCCGTATACGTCACCGTGAAAGAGGTGAGTGTGGACAATGTCGTAATCGTTTCGAGCTATTTTTGCGACGAGTCTCCCGAGCCCGAGTGGGTCCAAGTCCGACCGGATACCAATTCGCTCAACAGAGCAGCCTGCTTCTCGGAAGTCGTCCGCGAGTTCGCCGTCGCCTTTCAGATATGCTACGGTAACGTCAAACTCCCGTGAGGCGAGTCCGTCAAGAAGCATCAGAAGGTGATTCTCTGCGCCGCCGACATCGATACCAGAAATAACATGGAGAACGCTCGGTGTATCTGTCATTGTCGCCTGATTTCTAGTGTTCTACCAAAGGTGTACTGACTTTGGCTTCCTCCGGCCACGAGCCAAGTTTGACCGGCCGCTCGCATATCTGTTCGCTGAGTTATCTATTGCCCAGTAGCTCACCACGGGTAGTGGCCACGAGGAATCCCGTTCCCCGGCATTGAGTCGCTGACCAATTCGGTAGTTGACCGACGCACGCGTCGGCATCGTCGAGTTCGTTGTCGTACAGTGTGCGGATAATGTCCCAACTCTTGCTCAATGCACTCGTACCGATAAGATACCATATATTTCGTTCTATTTTCGTTCAATGTCGCGTGGTCTCTGCGTGCGCTATCGAGAATGGTTGAGATGACGTTCGGTAGCAGATAAGTATCAGTCCTCACTGGCGAGAGCGTGTTTAATTCGATAGTGCTTTTCTGGAGACTGGCCAGAGAAGGCGACAGGTTCTTGAACGGCCGTTACACGCTTTTCCGAGAGTTCCATCGCGAATAGAACGATATTTCAAGCGGGACAGACACTGTTCAGCCAACAGTGAAGGAGTCAGTCAGCGTATTGCTCGCCCCCGGTATCTTTCCACCCGATTCCGGAGGTCCAGCGACATTCGTCTCATCGCTTGGACGCGAACTCGTCAACCGGGGCCACTCTGTCCGCGTCGTCACGAACGGTCGTGCCTCGTCGGGGTTCGACGACCGGTTTCCGTTCAAAGTCGTACGCATTCCTCGTGGTGATTCCGTCGTCTTTAGATATGCCCGACAGATTCGAACCCTCGTGGCCGAACTCCGGTCGTACGAACCGGACGTGATGTTGGTAAACGCGTTCGACTTGCAGGCGATAACTGCCGGGCGCATCGTGGGCGTCCCGACCGTCAGCAAAATCGTCGGTGACGCCGCATGGGAGCGGGCCCGCCGTTCCGGCGAGACCTGCAACGACATTGAGACGTTCCAGCAGTTCACTTTTAATCCGAAACTCGAAGGTTGGAAACTTCTTCGGACAGCGCCAGTTCGATTGGCAGACCACGTCGCGGTGCCAAGCAAGTTTCTCCGCTCACTCGTGACTGGGTGGGGAGTGGCTCCCGACCGGACGAGCGTCATCTACAATGCGATAGACATAGAGAGGCCGTCGATAACCGACTCCGATCGACCACCCCGAATCGTGACCGTCGGTCGACTCGTCCCGTGGAAAGGGATAGGCGGAATCGTTGATGCTTTCGAACGAGCCGACGTACCCGACGCGGAGTTACACGTCATCGGTGACGGGCCTGAACGGGACACCCTCGAAGCGCACGCAGACAAACGGGGCGTGAGTGAGCAAGTTGTCTTTCATGGTCGCATCCCTCACGAACGTGTACTCGACATCGTCTCTCGTAGCCGCGTCTTCGCGTTAAATTCGACCTACGAGGGGCTTCCCCATGTTGTCCTCGAAGCGATGGCCTGCGGGACACCTGTCGTCGCGTCCGCGGTATGTGGCACTCCTGAGGCCATTACCGACGGCGAAGACGGGTTCCTCGTTGAACAGGACGACATTGAGGCGTTCTCTGAGCGGTTTGAGCAATTACTCTCGAACTCCTCGCTCCGGAGTCAACTCCGAACGCAAGCGTACAAGCGCCTCGAGAGCCAGTTTGAACACGAACAGATGGTCGCCGAATACGAGACCCTTCTGCGGAAGGTAGCCTCCGCGAGAGACGGCCACCGAAAAAAAAATGGCTAGGATACAGTACGTGGCAAACGCAAGGCTTCCGAGCCGGCGAGCACACGCCTATCAAATCGTCCAGATGTGCGACGCATTTACCGAGAACGGACACGAGGTTGAACTAGTCATCCCTGATCGCGTCCAGCCAGACGACGCGCCCGATTCAGTTGAGGAATACTTCGACTCACCTATTAACTTCGAAATAACACGACTGCCGTGTATCGATTTTCTCGGCAGTAGCTCACGCCAGCCGCTCCTCCGCTTCGCGTTCTACCTCCAGTCGATCACGTTCACACTCGCTGCGCTCGCGTACACGCTCAGATCCGACTGGGACTGGCTGTACTCCCGCGGACTTCTGTTCGCCGTCCTCGGTGCACCGTTGTTCGGCGATTCGCTTGCGGTCGAACTGCACCGTCGGCCTTCGAGAGACCGAGTCGCAGCACTTCTTGGACGGGCATTGGAGCACACTTGCGGTGTAGTTGTCATCAGCGAGGGGCTCCGGGACGAGTGGCGCTCGTTCACCAATGCGCCGATGCTTGTCGCACCGGATGGTGTACGCCTTGACCGGTTCACAATCAAGCGCTCAAAGTCGTCACTTCGAACCGAGCTATCGCTCCCGGAGGGCGAGTTAGTCTGCTACGCCGGCAGCCTCAAACAGTGGAAAGGCGTCGATACATTGGTCGAAGCAGCTAAAGACATACCTGAAGTGACTGTCTGTCTCGTGGGCGGTACGGCCGCTCAGCAGGACCGACTTGAAACTGCTGTGGGGACAATGCCGAGCAATGTTGAGATGGTTGGACACGTCCACCCAGACCAGGTCCCGAAGTATCTCGCGGCCAGCGATGCGCTCGTCCTCCCGAACACAGCTGAAAGAGCTATCTCACGCCGGTACACCTCGCCGCTCAAACTGTTCGAGTACATGGCAGTCGGGCGACCGATAATCGCCACCGATATCCCGTCGTTGAAGGAAGTGTTGAACGACTCCAGTGCCTACTTCGCACCGCCTGACAGCTCCAGTTCACTCGCGCGTTCAATACGTCATGTGTTGGACGACCCGGACGCAAGCAAGGTCGCACGCCACGCTCGAGAGGACGTCAAACAGTATACGTGGAAGCACCGAGCCGAGAGCATCGTTGATTTCCTACAGATAGGGGTCTGAGCATGCACGTCCTAATGATCACACAAAAGGTAGATTCGACCGACGATATCCTCGGATTCACTGTCGACTGGGTCAGCGCACTTGCCGAACACGTTGAGAAGCTTGACGTACTAACAAGCTACATCGGCCAGTACGACCTCCCCGACAACGTTACGCTTTACAGCTTCGGGAAGGAGAAGGGATACTCGAAGGCGAGGCGGGTCCTCTCGTTCGAGCGACACTGTATCGAGGCCGTACGGCGAGGTATCGATGCGGTCTTCGCCCACATGATTCCACACTACGTTATTGCGGGCTGGCCATGGTTCAGGTCGGCAGGAGTTCCAGTTACGCTCTGGTACGCCCACAGCAGCGTCGAGTGGCATCTAAAGGTTGCACACCGGCTAGCCGACCGGGTAGTGACCGCGACCGAAGGTAGCTTCAGACTTCCGTCGGACAAGCTCTCGGTGCTCGGTCACGGTATCGACACCAATACGTTCGCGCCAAACGGTTCAAGCACCGACCGACGACTGGCTCTTGGCGTCGGCCGCCTTGATCCGGTAAAGCGGTTCGAGACACTTGTCGGTGCTATCGAGGTGCTCGATACCCGCGGTATCGACGCGAAACTACAGATCGTTGGTGCACCGTCGGGTGACGAGGCGTATGTCGAAGAACTATACGAGACGGTTGAATCACAGGGGTTGACCGATTTGGTCGAATTCGTTGGAGCCGTCCCGCATGAGGAAGTCGTCCTGAAGTACCAGCGTGCGGGTGTCTTCCTCAATGATAGTGCGACGGGAAGTCTCGACAAGACGGAAGTCGAAGCGATGGCATCCGGGACACCGGTCGTCTCCTCCAACGATTCATACGTAGATATGGTCCACGACTCGGACCTTAACGCCTCTCGCCTCACGTTCCCAAGTGGTGATCCGGCGGCGCTTGCCGACCGTCTCGAATCCATCTTTGAGTTGAACGACGCCGAGTACCGTAGCCTCTGTCAGCGGAGTCGAGAAGTTGCCCGTGACCGCCACGACGTACGGGCCTTGATGTCGAATCTGGCGTCCAGACTCTGAGAACCCTGCGAAGGCGGCTGAATCACTCGCTCACCGCGACGATACAGGTGTCTGTTCAACCCCGGTTGAACAGAAACTCTGGAAGAGCGGTCAATCGAGGGCACGTCGGAGACCTAGATAGAGTGATACTTGGGCGGGTCCGTTCTTCAACACGGAATCCGTGACCATCAAACAGATGTGACAGCGAGAGCGGGGCTACAAGCTGGACATGGCCGTCCGCCTCGTGGTAGTGACCCTGGTCAGGAGAGTCCACTAGTAGGGAGTGTCGAAGGTAGCGATACAGGCCGAGCGGGTTCTTGTTAGATATGGCCGCCCGCCTGTTTCAAGAACAGTTGCGAGCTCTGGTATCGCGTCTCCAGGATTGGGCAAGCGTTCCGGTACCTCTGCAAAAACGACGCCATCGAAAATGCCATCTGCAAAGGACAGAGGAAAGAGGTCGTCTCTGATGGGCTCGCCAGCCGCCCGTTCCCCAACAGTCGGTTTTAAATCAGTTCCTACAATGTTGCATCAGGATTCGGCTATGCAACGCTTCGGCGTGCAGTATTTGTTTCACACTCGTCGACGAATCAAACGTCGAGTATGCGTTCACTCTCAGCGGTTTGTTCTATCCACTTCATACGAGGACTCTCAAAACCTAGTATCTTCGTTCTCCACATAGTCCATCCTGCAAGAACTCTACGTACTCTTCAACCAGCCGCTCGGCGTCGAATCGCTCCATCAAGTGTTCCCGTGCCCGAGTGCCCATCTGTTGGCGTACGGTCGCGTCTTCAAGTAGCTCGCAGACTCGTCGAGCGAGCGTTTCCACGTCTTCAGCGACAAAGCCAGTTTCTCCGTCAACAATGTTATCCATTGCGCCTGCAAACGGTGTCGCGACGACCGGCGTCTCGTTCATGCCAGCCTCAACGACGACTCGGGAAGTGCCCTCATAGTCAGAGGTTATTAGAAACACGTCTGCGAGGTCGTAGTACTCCGCGAGGCGCTCGGTCTCTACCCATCCAGGGAACCGGAAGCTGTCCTCTATGCCGAACTCAGTGACCTGCTGTCGAACATTCTCGGACTGTGGGCCGTCACCCACCATGACGAATAGTGGCGTCCTGTTAGCCGCTTCGTGAACGATCGCGGCAACTTCGAGCCACTTATGCAAATTCTTTTGATCGGTGAACCGGCCCGCAAAGAAGATGACTGGGCGCTCGCCAAAACCGAAGGCCGACCGAAGTTCGGTCACCGACCGCTCACTACCACCGACAACCCCATCGAAGTCCATCCGAACCGGAGCGACCGAAACCCTGGTCGAGTCTTGGACGACCGAACTGACCTTTCTACGTTCGTGTTTAGTTCCAACTCGAACCGCATCAGCATGCTTCAATACGATTCGGCCGAGCGCTTCCGCGAACGGGTTCTTCGCCGACTGCCACCGCCACTTTGGGTTAGATATGAAATCGGCGTGAACCTGCACCCGTAGCGACGCATCGAACTGTCGTGCAAGCGCGAGTCCAACGACGCCAGTTGAGAACGGATCCTGCGTTGTCACGCAATCAGGTGCCCACTCTTCGGCCGCCGTACGTCCGAGTCGGTAGGCGTCTATCAGAAAGTGATACCGTGTCGTCGAATTCGTGGGAATCACCCGTAGTGCCCCGTCCCGAATCTGCTTGTCGTGTTCTGAATCGGTTTTTGCCACAACAGTGTATCTGTCGAAATACTTGGCGTACCTCCGCTGTCGCTGGTGAGCGTCGCTCTCCGACAGCGCAATCGACTCGTCTAAACTTATTGAAAGTACGTGCATGCGTTCGATCTAACGACAGTAGTATCGGACTAGGATGCGCAAATAAATACGTGTTGGTTATATACTAACAAACTGGTGAAGGAGTTCCCACTCCTGCTCGCGGATGAATCCTGTAGCGTAGAGCGTCACAAAGTACGTGGCCGCACCGACAGCGACGGCAGCGAATGTCGTCAGTACACCAGCTATCCACGGTTCTACGAGCACTACGGCTATCACCATCATAGCGAGTGACAAACAGAGCTTCCAGACCGTCTCGAAACTCGGCCGTGGAAGTTCAAGGATGGTAGATTGATATCTGAGTGAGATTGATAACGCGATAAGGTTTTCTGCGAGATATCCGGCTGAGACGATAATAAGTGAATCGAAGACGAAAGCTCCGAGCAACACGAGCGAGAGAAGGCCGACTGCGGACAGGATCTGGGTATATGTCGCGAGATCACTTCGATCAGTGGCCACGTATACCGAACCCGTTATCGCATTGATCGATTGGATGCCAAACCCGGCGAGCAGAAGCCAAATCACGACGTCAGCGAGAACATACTCCGCACCAAAGACGTACTGAATGACCTCAGCACCGAGAAGCCAGCCGCCGACGACCGCCGGTGAAATGAGAGTTCCCATCACGCGGTAGTACTGGTATACGAGTCCGTCGAGCGACTGGCCTTCTGAGAGCGCTTTCGATATCTTCGGCAGGAGAATCTCCGAGAACGGCCTGCTCAATAGCCGAAACGACATGGCAAGGGAGAAGACAACTGACCAGCTCCCGAAGGTTCCGACCCCGAACGCGCTCACGATGAGGAATCGAGGAGTGAGCCCTTTTGTCTTCTCGACAAGTGACCTGGGAATCAGTGGCGCTGAGACTCGACGGTACTCGCCAATCAGCTTCCCAAAGTCGGGCTTCGCGCGGAGTTCATCGTGGACAATCACGAGGATGATACCGATGGCTAGCATACTCGCGCCTACGTACGCCGAGATTGCCGTTACAATCGTGAGCAGATCGACAGCGAACAACGCGACAAGTGCCCCCAAGAACGTCATCTCGTACAGGAACTTGACGCCACTGTACGTCGCAAACTCGTCCAAGGCTTTGCATACAGTAAGGCCGTATTGATACAGCGACCTCGATGCCACGAGAGACATCGTCAACCAAAGGTTAGCGGCCACGAACTCTTGGATCCGACCCGAAACCTCGTTCAATATCCCTATCTCTGTCAAAAGGACGAGTCCGACGAGCGACATCGTGGTCAAAGCAACCGTACATACGCTGACTGCCACCGTCAACGACCTCTGGCGCTGTCTCTCGAGCCGTGGTAGTTGGTCGAGAAGAAGCGGCTGGAGGTTCACTACACCCCTGACGAACATCAACAGTGACACCACCACGAACGCCGACCGATAGAGACCGTATTCAGACGGGACCAATGCCCGTGTAAGGAGTGGGACTGTGGCAAATGACGCGGCCTGTGAGAAGACTTCAGCAAACGAAACCCAGCGCAGGTCGCGGATGAAATCCGATGCCATCGAAATTATTCGAAGTATCCGAGCTCGGCCAGTTTCTCCTTCACCTCGTCCATCTCTCCGTGCTCCGACCGGTCCTCGATTAACGTCTGCTGGAAATCTTTGAATCCGGTTTGGGGAGTTGACGCTGGCCGACTACCGGGCTCGTAGAGATCGGTCCGGGCTGTCCCGTGTACGTCGGGTGGTACGACGCCCACAAGTTGGTTCAGAATCGTCGGTGCGACGTCAAGCAAATGAAGCGGTTCGACCTCTGTGTTGTGCTTCACGTTCGGTCCCGAAAGGACGAACACTCCGTCTTCGCCGTGGTTCAGATTTGCCGTGTCGAACGTCTCGAAGTAGTCCTCAGGGTCCTCTTTTCCTGGTGAGACGACTGATTTTGGGCGCAGGATTCCGTCTTGTGCGCGTATCGTTACGATGGCGTCTGGCGCATCAGGATGCAACTGATCGCCTTCGTATGCCGTTTCGGGCCAGTCTACGACTACCTCGAAGCCCTGTTCAGCCGCCATCCGAGAGAGGTAGTCTACAACTGCTTTGACCTCGTCGTCTCCGTCTGTACCGTATAACTGACCCCAATCTCCGCTGTTGACGACAACGGTGTTCTCGCAGTCGATATCCTCGAAATCCAATCCGTGTTCGAGTCCTGCCTGCTGGCGAATCTTATCGTCACTTAACAACAACTTCTGGATGGGACGTGTGAGTCCGAGAGCGTTCAGCGTGGTTTTGGCCAACTCGATAGCGCGCTGGCTGATATCCGTCTGTGTGACCCGTTCGGCTGCCGTGGTCTCTCTCTGAAGCAGCCCTTGGTCAATGAGAAACTGTGTCATGTAGAACTTCCCATGCACTTTCGAAATGCCGTGATCCGAGACCATCATGACGGCACAGTCGTCTGCACAGTGTTCAAGTATGGACGCGACAATCTCGTCTATCGCTTCGTAGACTCGATACACGTCGTCAAGTGTATCTTCGTCTGCGATGTGAATGATGGTGTCAGCGTCAAGATGCGTGAAATACACATCGAAATCAAAGCGATTTAAAACACGTTCGTCAAACTCGGCCTTGTCCCAGAGGTCGGTGAGTACCTGCTCGACCTCGAACTCTGTGTTCTCCCGGATGTAGTCATCAACCTCGATGTCAGTGTCCTCAAAGAACTCCGCAGGAGCCAAGCGTTGCTCGTCCGCTGGTAGATACCACGGCCATGAGAGGACGAACCCGTCGACGGGCTTGTCCAGCGGCGCGATCGGGTAGCCACTGATACCCGCAGTATACCCTTCCTCACTGAGGTAACTCCAGAATGGATCAACTGCCGACGGCGAAGGACGGTACTCACCGCAATCCTCTCGCGAGAAGTTCCGGAAGTCAAACATTCCGATACTGTTGGGGTCGCGCCCACAGGCCATCGCAGGCCACGCTGCGCCGGTTATCGGAGGCGTGGTGCTCTCGAGAGGGGCCGAAACACCCTCCTGCATTAGTCGTTCGAGCGTCGGAAGTGAGACCGAGTCCGAACTGAGAACACTAAAATCCGCGGCATCTACTCCGAGAATAAGCAATTCACTGACTGCCATTACCGCTAGCACTGGTTGCCGGCGAAAATACGTTCCGGAACCGAACCCATTTCCAAAACCTATATTTTGCACTTCATCTCCACTCTGCTAATGCAAGTCTACGTCCTCTCGGACTACTTTTCCCCTCACTCGACCGGCGGTGCTGGAAAATAGCCGTCCAGTCATGATATTTAACGGCAACGCTATCAGCCACGATGACTGTCGCCACACCAGACACTATCCAACTGGGAAGTCCCACGGCGACTTGAAGATACAAATGAGTCCGTACTGCCGACATTCGGACGTTTAGTACCGTAATTAGTTTTCCGATACTGGACTGTGTGTGCGTGCGTTGTTTGCGTGTGAAAATTGAACGAGAGTTTGAAATGTGACGCTCAGATGCTAATCCAATGACGAAAGTGATTTTCAAGACCGAATGCTGTCGGTGATAACTATGCCATCTCATAGGATGTTCAGATTCTCGACACAGACCGTGATCAGCTCTACCGGGGCAGTGATACGTAAGCCTGAATAGTACCAATCGAGATTAAAGACGTCGTTTGGACTGGAGACGGCGTGATATTCAATCAAGCAGTTATCGTCAGAGTGGAACGGTAATCGCCAGCGAAGGCGCGGTCACCGACGATGCTCACTAACAACCCTTTTTGTTGGCAGTCCGGCGGAAGTCATTGATCAGGACGCACTATGGGACTGATGTGGTTTATGCCATAAGATGTGACAGATACTTGCTAGCGGTGTCTTCAATAGTGAACGACTTAGTGACATTCTGTTGGGCATTATGGCCCAACTCTTGACATTTGTCGGCATGTTGAATGAGGGCGTCAATCCGGTCAGCGAACTCACGGGTTGAAAACGGGTTGACAACAAACCCGGTGCGGTCGTCTTCCACAACCTCCGGTGGTCCTCCGTAACAGGTGGTGATCGGCGGTGTTCCTGCGGCCATCGCCTCCAGGTTCTGGAGGTTAAATGGCTCAAGATAGACACTCGGCGTCGCCACGGTTGCCGCAGCGGACATCGCACTAGGCATCAGGTCTTCGTCCACCCAGCCAGTTTCTCGTATCGATATTTGCGGGTGCATGCTACGTAACTTTTCAGCGTACTTTTTATTTTCGCCAGTAAGGACCAGTAGGGGCTGGGTTTCCGAGCATGCGATAGCACGGGCTAATTGAGTACCCCCTTTGAGGTCTGAGGCACGGCCGCCGAAAAGGATAAACGGTTGTTCATTCAGGCCATATTTATCTCGGAACTGGTTACCATCAGCTTCAAGATATCGTTGTGGGTCAATACCGTTATGGATAATATAATCAACTGGCCGGCCGTTTGCGCGGAGCGCGCGGCCGAGCTCGTGACTAACTGCGATACCATGATTGATATAGGTCGATAAATACCACTTGTTTACTCGGTTTCGAACGGGATTGTACTGGAACTTCGCTCTACGTATCTGGTGTAGCTCTGAGGGGCAGTATGCATAACTAGGTGGTCGGCCGTCGTTATTGGGGTCACCGTCTACAAAGTGGTTAACCTTCCCGTATGCGAAGCTCATTCCGTCGTGATAGGTGAGGACGACACTGTCTGTATGGGTGCTGGCGGCTCGGAGGGCATCATACGAAAGGAACTCATGAACGTTGTGAGCGTGCACAGCATCAACGGCATGATGAGCGAACCACTGCTGGATTGAGGGGCTTGTCCACGGGTTGTAGAGGGCATGGTACGAGCGAAACTGGCGGTAGGGGGGACGGGGGAAGCAGTAGACGGTAATGTCGTTGTGGCTGTCAATGTTGGGGGACATGGCAGTAAATGCGGTTGGCCGTTCTGTTTCAGAGCTAGTTGTTAGGACGCTAATGATGTGGCCGCGCTTATCATATTGTTCTGCGAGTCGTGCGGCCATCGTCCCTGCCCCAGCAGCGCCATGTCCCGGGTACCGATCAGAAAGAATTGCAATATGCATAATAGATAGCTTCGGGAGGACGACTAAGACATTACGTTCTGCCGAGACCACATACGGTTCAGAAGTTAATTGTGTCCAAAGTACGAGATGGTCTGGCGAAGACCTTCGTTCAGTGATACGTTTGGTTCCCAGTTGAGCAGTTTCTGTGCCTTTGAGATATCGGGGCGTCGCCGTTCAGGGTCGTCCTCAGGCAGCGGTTCGAATATGAGGTCACTATCCGTGTCGCAGTGTTCGAGAATGCGGTCGGCCAGCGTCCGAATTGTAATCTCGTTTTCTCTGCCAATGTTGACCACTTCGCCGTCGAGACCTGGCTGGTCCATCAAAGCTCTGAGACCGGCCACCATATCACTGACGTAACAGAAGCTCCGAGTCTGTGTGCCGTCGCCGTAGATGGTGAGGTCCTCCCCGTCAAGCGCCTGTGTAACGAATGTGGGGACAACCCGACCGTCGTCAGCCCGCATTCTGGGACCGTATGTATTGAAGATTCGTGCGGTCCGAACGTCGATGTCATAACGCTTCTCGTAGGCGACGGTCAGTGTTTCGCCGAAACGCTTCGACTCGTCATAACAGCCACGTGGACCTCTTATATTGACGTTTCCGGTGTAGCTTTCGGGCTGGGGATGGACCTCCGGGTCGCCGTAGACCTCACTCGTGCTTGCATACACCATCCGTGCGTCGTGCTTGACCGCGTAGTCAAGTAGATTGCGGGTTCCCTCAGTGTTGGTCAGCGCGATTTGTACCGGGAACTCAGTGAAGTCTGTCGGCGAGGCGCGCGACGCAAGGTGGTACACGCGGTCAGCAGCGGGCAGTCCTAGCGGTTCGCGGATATCAGCCTCAATGAGCATGAACCGCGGGTGGTCCTCAAGGTGTGCGAGGTTCTCACGGCGTCCACTACCAAAGTTATCAATGCAGATAACCTCGTGTCCGTCTTCGACTAATGCCGTACAGAGGTGACTTCCGAGAAAACCGCCACCACCCGCTACCAGCGTTGTCAGATTCATTTAATGAACCGTGGACGGCGACAAATAGTCAATCTTTTCGTTGAATCGTCCCCGGATGCGTCCGCCGGGAAGGCTGACGCTCTTATGATGCCGATAATAAACCGAGATCTCCGGCAAAGGCGGGCGATTTAATGATATGCCTGCTACAGGGAATGCCAACAAGTATTTGCATATCTCGTTATTTCGTTCTATATGTTATGCATCGTCTCCTTATTCTGACGCCAACATTATCCCCCGACACTGGCTGGGGACAGTACTCCGAGGCGGTCGTCTCAAGACTCCGTGACTACTATGAAGTTGACGTCCGAACCGACCTCCCTAGCCCATTGGCGCTGCAGTCATCGCCTGTTTCTGTTCTCCGGGCGGCCAGCAGCGTTCGGCGTGCGACTGACGACGTAGACGCCATTTTCTCACTGGTCGCGTACCCCTACTCACTGGTAGCCTACCTCGCCACTCGTCGTACTGACGTGCCGTACTTCGTCTCGTGTCACGGGACGTACGCGGTCGAGCCGCTCCACTCGAAGCACAGATTACCGGCGCGCTTAGCGCTGTCTAAGGCAGCCGCAGCGTTCTGCGTTTCGACGTTTACCGCCGACTGCATTCGGTCAGTTACAAAATCTCAGAACCTCGTCACGGTCCCTAACGGCGTGCCTCCGGTGAACGATCCTCCAACGCCGTTTTCGCTCGACCACCGTGTCTTACTGACTGTCGGGGCGTTCAAGCCTCGAAAAGGTCAGCACCTCTCTGCCGAAGCGTTTGTCCGTATTGCTGACGACGAACCAGACGTTGACTATCATTTGGTCGGCAGTGGATCAGACACCGAGTACGCAGACGGCGTTCGAAACATCGTGCGTGAGAACGGACTGAGTGACCGTATTCATTTTGAGGGGAAGGTTCCAGACGAAGAACTTGAGCGATGGTACGCGACCGCTGAAGCCTTCATCCTCACGCCCCGGTATGTCAACCACCATTTCGAGGGCTTTGGACTCGTGTATCTTGAAGCAAACCGTCACGGAGTCCCAGTCGTCGGGACATTCGGTACTGGCGCTGAAGACGCGATTGCAGATGGCACGTCAGGCAGATGCACCCGTCCCAACCCAGACGCCGTCGCAGCAGCTCTCCGTGAACTTCTTGATGACGACCGACAGTACTCAGACGGAGCACAGTGCTGGGCCGCTTCACATACATGGACTCGTACCGTTGAAAGGATGGTGACAGTTATCGACCGCCGGCTTACCGATGAATATAAACCGTGAGTGGCTGCTGACGAGGTGTTTTCAAACGGAATTTATGCAACTTGACTGTCTTGAGAAAAGATTACTACCGTTCATTTTTGTCATCAGTGGCTTAGGATAGGGGTACATTCGTCTTAGGCATTCACCGACTGCACCACATCGATATGCGGCTGGAATCTGAATTACGCTGGCAATGGTGCCCGATTCTATGAGTGGATCAATGTGCTCACTGCCTGCCGGACGTGCACCGGAACAAGCGCGTAGTGTCTGGCCCAACCGTGGACATCTTAACAGCAACAACTGCACCCACTCTTTACTAGGGGATAATTATTGCCATCATCGCGGCACATATCCGTGTCGTTCTCTCCACTGAAGTCGTACCTGTTGACAGTGTTGTTCCGTTGCTTTCCTGCGTTCTGATCGTTTGCTTGCAGCGTGTCAGGTGAAAGGGCAACGCGGTACGTTCAGCCTATAGGAGTCAATCACATGTGCGGCTTAGAAACAGTCGTGCCGGTGAAAGAACGACAGGGGAACTGAGAGTTCATGGTCATGTTTCCCCATATCACGCCTCAGAACACCGTTGCTCAGCGTCTTCGTCAGCGGCACCCTTTTCAGTGCTTGCAAGGCGTAATGATACAATCGTGTCTTGTCGTCGTCTCTGGGTGTCCCGCTTCACGGTGTATCCCGCAAGGAAAGGTCATCCGCAGCACTTTGACCGAGGCGAGAGCGGACGGGTATCTGTGTCTATTCGCCCCACACTGAATGACCGATCGGTAGCTCCCGATTCTTGAGGAAACTGCTATGCCATTCGGACGATACCGAAAAAGAGGTAGCTAAGCGGCGCTTTGCGGATTCTCTGTCATCTCATCCGAACATCTGGCGCATCATCGGATGCATCTCCATGAGCTGCTCTTCGGCGATCTCCTCGTACAGCTTGTACGTAATGGAGACCGTCAGCAGCAGTCCGGTACCGGAGACGCCGCCGATGGTACCCAGCATGTTGGCCATCACTGCGAGCAGTCCGACTAGGGCCCCACCGATGACGGTCACTTGCGGGATGTACCGCTCAAGGACCTTCTCGATGACGCCGACGTTCTGACGGAAGCCGGGGATCTGCATCCCGGAGTTGTGGATCTGCTTGGCCGTCGCCTCCGGGCCCATGTCGGTGGTCTCGACCCAGAACACGGCGAAGATGGCGCCGCCGACCAGCATGACGAACAGGTCGATACCGACGCGGGTCAGGATCTGCCAGACCGGTTGGGCCGTCCCTTCGAGCCACCACATCCAGTCGCCACGGCTCTGGATGGGGGCAAGGAAGTAGAACAGGCCGCCGGTGGGCTGGCCGTTAGCGTACGTGCCGAGGAACGCTGGCATCGAACCCAGCTGGGCGTTCAGGATCCGGCCCAGGAACTGGATGTTCGCCTGCAGTGCCCGGACGAGGATCATCGGCAGGACGCTCGCGTAGATAAGCTTGACCGGGAACCGGCCACGGGCCCCTTTCACGCGGGCGTTCGACAGCGGAATCTCCACGCGGACCGATTCGGCGTAGACGACCACGGCGAAGATGAGGACCGTCGTGAACAGCCCCAGCAGTTCGCCCTGAAGCAGCACGGTCTGGAGGCCATCAGCAGCTAGCACTGGTCCGGTGCCGCGCTCGCCGGTGATGAACAGGTACCAGGTGTAGATGATCCCCTCGCTGTTCCCGAGGAACGGGGCCGTCAGGAGGCCACCGACAAGCCGTTGGCTCACGCCGGCGACAATGAACAGCCCGATACCGGAGCCGACGCCCCATTTGGAGATGACCTCGTCCATAAACAGGATGAGGACACCGCCGACGAACATCTGGGCGAAGATGAGCCACTGGACACCGGCCGTGCCGATACCCAGTGAGTTCGCGACCGCTGTGTCAGCCGGGAGGAAGCCGCCGGCAAACACCATCGGGAGCCCGGTGAGACAGATCATCACAAGCACCAGCAGCTTCTGGAGCCCCTGATAGAGGATCTGATCTCGCGGATCGTCTTGGGTGTTCAGCCCGAGCAGGTCCGCCCCACCGAGGAGCTGTAACACGATGGACGCCGTGACAATCGGACCGATACCCAGCTGCATGATGCTCCCCTGGCCGGAGGCCAGAATCGAGGAGAAGCGCCCGAACACCTGTTGGCTGGCGTCGATGTCCAGCCCGAACAGCTTCACGTTCGTCAGGAAGAAATACAGCAGGAGCACGCCACCTGTCCAAGTGAGCTTGCGCTTGAACGGGACGTGTCCGTCCGGTCGCTGGACTGCAGGCATCCGGACAAGCAGTGGTTCGGCGGTGTCCTTCCAGCTCATCGTTCGTTATTCCTCGTCCGCGTCCGCGTCGTCGGTTTCTTCGGCCTCGGCCTGGCGCTGCTCGCCGAGGTCGGTCAGTTCGACGCTTCCGCCTGCGGCTTCGACTTTCTCGCGAGCGCCTTCGGAGAAGTCGTCGGCGATGAGCGTGAGTTCGTGGCGAACCTGGCCGGCACCGAGGACCTTCACGTAATCGGCGTCGTCTGCCTCTTCGACCACATCACGGACATCGACGCGGAAGCCACCGTCTTCGACTTCGGCGACGTCATCGGCAGCCAGCAGCGTGACGTTCTCGTCGATCTCGCGAACGTCGATCGTCGCGGCCTCTTCCTGCACCTTCTGCGGGCGCTTGAAGCCGCTCTTGCCGAGCGGTTCGTGGTTGTGGAACTCGTGTTTGTCACGGCCTGCGGCACCGCGACCGCCGCGGTGGCCGGCACCACGTCGGTTCTTGTGCGAGCCACCGCCGTGCGTGCGCGAGCCGCGCTGTCGTTTCTTTTTACTCGTCATTATCGCATCGCCTCCAGGAGGTCGTCGATTCCCTCGGTGTCGTGTTTCCCGAGCTGCCCGCCCTCCTTGACGGGGTGTTTGACGCCGTCATGACCGCCGCGAGGCGGGTGCAGACGGAGCGTCGGTGACAGTCCCTGCTCGCGCAGCGTCGTCTCCTCGGAGAGGAGCGCGAACGCGAGCCCGGAGATGTCGTCGTAGTTCGTGTTCTCGGCGACCCACTCGTCGTCCACGTCGGCGTCGCCCTCAAGCGGCTCGGCGCGCGTGGCCAGAATCGTCTCCAAGGTGTCCTGGCTCGGCTCACCGAAGGCGACGAAGTCGTTGACCTTCGTCACCATGCCGCGGTAGGCGTCCGTCTCGGGGACGAGCGTGCAGTGGTTCACGTGGTGGATGTTGAGCATCTCCAGAGTGTCCTGGATGTCGCTGTGCATGTTGACTTCGCCACGGAGCTGGACGAGCGCGTGCATCACTCGATCACCTCTCGCTTCTCGAAGGTTCGTTCGGGGACGCGCGCCTCGGCCGTGTTCTGCAGGGCGTTGAACGTCGCCTTTGCGAAGTTGACCGTGGTGCGCGTGTTCCCGCTACTGCGTGTCCAGATGTCCTCAATGCCGGCGAGTTCGAGCACCTTGCGGACGGTCTCTCCGCCCGCGAGGCCCAGCCCGCGCGGGGCCGGCTGCAGCTCGACTTCGACGCTTCCGGCCTTGCCCTCGGTGCGCAGCGCGACCGTGTGGGGACGGCCACAGCCACACTCCCAGGACCCGCAGCCGCGGGAGACATCGATGATGTTCAGCTTCGCGATGTCGATTGCTTTCTGGATGGCACCGCCGACCTGGTCGTCACGGCCTTCGGCGTAGCCGATGAGACCGTCGCGGTTGCCAACGGCGACCACGCAGCGGAACTTCACGCGGCGGCCGGAGTCTGTCATCCGCTGAACCATGTTGATGTCCAGCACTTCGTCTTCCAGATCGGGAACGAGCTGGTCGACGACTTCCGATTCTTTCAGCGGGAGCCCGGAGTTCAGCGCCTCCTGCATGGAGTCGATTTCGCCCTCGACGACCTGCTTGCCGAGGCGTGTCCGTGGCTCCCATCCGTTGTTAGCACTCATAGTTCGATGTCACCTTCCAGTAGGGTCTCGCGGAGCTCGTCGAAGTGCTCCGGGAGATCGGCAGCGTCGAAGTCGCCGCTGTACAGCGGCTCGTCGAGCTGCTCGTCGTACTCGGCGATGTGGGCACCGCGCGTGCGCTGCCAGTCGGCGAGTACGTCGTCGTTGTGTGGGATGTCCAGGCCGGCGTCGATTGCGCCTTCCTGTATTGCGAATACTTTGCTTCCGGGGGTCGGGCTGTTGAGTCCGATGTCGAGCACTGCCTCCTCGATGCCCGCTTCCTGCGCGCGAAGCCCGGCGAGCAGACCGGTGAGGTAGGCCGAGGGCATATTGCCCGTCGGGGCCTCCCAGCCGTACTCGGCGAGGTCGCTCGAGTGAGCGGACGCGAGAGTGTCGTCGCCGTTGGGGCCAAGCGTCACCAGCTGCGCCCTGACGTGTTTATTGCTCTTTCGAGCAACGAGACGTGGCTTACCGGATTTCAACAGGCGCAACCGCTGATGGTAATCGGTTCTGGCCTCGCGGCGTCGCCGCATCGGTACTTTATATCGTGGTCCTGTCGCCATTATGCGTCACCGTGATTTGCGTCGATGTAACGTTCGAGATCGGCAACGCTGTCGAACTCGCCACCGCCGGCCTTGTCGTACAGGTCGCGGTACTGCGAACTCGAAAGCGTTCCCTCGTCACGCAGTTCGCGCAGCTTCGTCCGCTGTGCGCGGATGCGTGACTCCCAGTCCTCCTTGGAGTTCTGCCGTGCGCCTGCCTTGCCCTTCCGGGTACCGGCACCCTTCTGGTGGCCGTACGCACGCTTCTTCTGGCGCTCCCGGGCGCGTCCACGGGAGTTGCCTTTCTTGTCGTTCGCCTGAATGGCGCCCTCATCGACTAGTTCGCGAACGTCCTCGCGGGTAATCGCGTCAGCGATGTCGCCCTGTCGCTCGGGGTCGAACCAGACGCGGTTCTTCCCGACGTCAAGGATGTCGGCCGCGAGTCGCTTCTGTGCAGAGAGATCAGTCATCACTCACTCACCTCGACTTCGACGTAGGTGGGGTTGAGCACGCGGATGCCCGCGTCCTCGGCTTCCTCTTCGATTCGCTCGCGCTTGCGAGCGCCGACCTTCGAGGCGATCCGAACGGCCTCGGTGTCGCCGTCAACGCCTTCGAGGTCGTCCACGTTGTGCACGCGGACCTCCTCGAAGCCGGACGGGTGCTTGCCACGAACCGCGGTCGGCGAGCGGAAGCCCGCCTCAACCGTGTCGCCCTTGCCCTTGATACCGCGGCGCTGCTTCGAGAGCTGGCCGCGGGGCTTGCGCCACGAGGTCGAGACGCGCTTTTTCTTGTGGTGGTCCTGGCGGTTGAACTGCGGCTTGCCGACCCGGTGCCGCTGGGTCAGCAGCCGCGCTTCATCGTCGGAGAGGTCCGGCGTCTTGTCGGTGAGCCCGCGAGCCTGGAGTTCTGTCTCCACATCCTCGTCGGGGGCTTCTTCGCCGCCTTCCTCTTCGACTTCGGCTTCGGTCTCGGAGTCGACTTCGAGTCCGCCGACATCGGCCTTGATTCGGGCCGCCAGCGCGTTCCCGATGCCACTGACATCGGCGAGCGCGGACTGGTCGGCACCGCGGACGTCTTCGACCGACTCGAACCCGGCCTCGCGGAGCGATTCCGCCTTGGACGGGCCGACGCCGCTGATGTCGGTCAGTTCGGTGTACTCTGCCTCTGCTTCGACATCTTCTTCGTTGTCCGCCATCAGGCGTCACCTCGGTTCGGTTTCTGGGTGATGTACACCCCGTCCTGGAACACACGCACGTCCTTGTCGTTGATGCGCGTGAGCTGTTCGATGTCCGCAGCGGTCTGACCGACGGCTTCGATGTCGGGACCACTGATGGTCAGCTCCTCGCCGTCGATTTCGACGTCCGTGTCGCCGTGGATCGTCGTGCGACGGGGGGCCTTCTCGCCCAGGAAGTTCTCGATGACGACTTCGTCACCCTCGACGTCGACCTGCATCGGGAAGTGAGAGTAAAAGACTTCCATCTCGTACTCCCAGCCCTCGGTCACGCCGTGGAACATGTTCTCGATGTGGCTCTGGAAGGTACCGATCGTCGACATCGTCTTGGCGTTGTCCTCGTCGGACTCGATGACGACCGTGTCGCCGTCGACGGACACGTCGATATCAGGGTACCAGAGCCGACGCGTGACGCTGCCGTTGTCCCCCTCGACGGTGATGTCAAGGTGGTCCTGCTCGGCGTCCACGTCCTCCGGAATCTCCAGTTCTACTCGTGGCATTGTTAGTATACGTACGCGATGACTTGGCCACCAACGCCCTGCTCACGAGCCTCGTAGTGGCTCATGATGCCGTGGCTGGTCGTGACGACAAGGGTCCCGTAGTCACGGGCGGGGAGGAACCGCTTCTCCCACTTTTCGAACTCGTCTGCGCCCGCAGAGTAGCGGGGCTTGACCGGGCCACACTCGTTGATGGCTCCTTTCAGTTCGACTTCGAACTCGCCGGCTTTGCCGTCGTCGACGAAACTGAATCCGTCGATGTACCCGCGGTCGTAGAAGACCTCGAGGACGCTGCCGATCTCGTTCGAAGCGGGCGATACTGTCTGCTCTAGGTGCCCGACGCTCTCGGCGTTGTTAAGCGCCGACAGTGCGTTGGCAAATGGGTCGTTCCCTGTCATTGTTAGCTGTACTTCTTGAAGCCCATGCCCCGCGAAATCTCGCGGAAGCACTGGCGGCACAGCCAGATATCGTACTTGCCGACGAGTCCCTGTTCGCGCCCGCAGCGCTGACAGGACTCGAGCTGGCCAGTTCGCTCACTGGTTGCCGTCTCGGAATCGGGCTCGTCTGTGGTTTCACTTTCGCTCATTCGCTCACCTCCACGTCGTAGGTCGACTCGATGAAGGCGACCGCGTCCGCCGGGTTGAGTCGATGCTTCGTCGGAATCGAGCGCGACGCCTTGTCGCGCTTGGCGACGCGGTAGCCGGGGCGGACGAGATTGACCGTCACGTCCAGCCCGTAGATTCCGATGCTCGGGTCGTACTCCTGGCTCGGGAACTCGGTGTGTTCCTCGACGCCGAAGCTGAAGTTGCCGGTATCGTCGAACTGGCTCGTCGCCAGTTCAGCGAGCGGCAGCGCCGTCTGGAGGAACTCTTCGGCCATCTCGTCGCGGAGGGTGACCTTCGCACCGATGGGGTCGCCCTCGCGGATGTCGAACTCGCCGACAGTCCGCTTGGCCTTCGTTCGAACCGGCGTCTGTCCGGTGATTTCCCCGAGAATGTCCTCTGCGTTGGCGAGGTCGCGCCCACCGTGGCCAATACCCATGTGGACGACGACCTTCTCGATGCGCGGTTCGCGCATCTCGTGGAAATCGCCGCTGGACTCACTCTCGGAGCTCATTCGTCATCACCTGTGAAGTTCTCGTCGATGACGACGACGTACTCTTCGACTGTCTCGAAGCCGTCGCCGTCGTCCTGTGAGACGATGACGTTGTTCTGGGCCGAGCCCGGCGTCACCTGAATCTCCTCGATTTCGCCGACCTCGCCCGCGTGGGCACCGTCGACGGCGGTGACAAGCGCGCCCTCTTCGTATTCGAAGTGGGCGACGATTTCGCCGTCCTCGTTGCCGACGACGATGGAGTCACCAGCATCGTAGGTCTGGTCGTCCTCGACGATGAGTGTCTCACCGTCGTGGAGGCCCAGCTGGACGTCGCCACCGGAGACGTGGGTCTTGGTGACGATTTTGCCGAGCTTGGATTCGGCCGCGTCCGGGTCGATTGCGGTCAGCGCCAGCCGACCACCCTCGCCGGGGAACACGCGGTAGTACTCCTCGCGCTCGGTGAAGGCCAGGATGTCGAACATCCCGACGGGGCGCTCCTCGTCGGAGATAGCCTTCCCGTTGATGAGGACGTTGTCCTCGTTGAGGGCGTAGCGGGCTTCTTTGCGGTTGTCGGCGTAGCCGAGCACGTCCCGGAGAACGATGAGTAGGGGAACCCCGTCCTCACCGTGCGGGCCGGCACCGGCTTTCACCGTAAACGTCGCGGTCTTGCGCTCTACAGGCCAGCTGTTTGGCACCGAGAGTCGCTTCTGGTGGTTACTCATGCGGAATCATCCTCCGATTCGAGACGCGCCTCGCGCTTCTCGTCTTCGAGGTCTAGGTCTGTCACGCGGACGTTCGAGGTGTCCAGCGGTCGCGGGACTTCCTCGCCGTCCGTCTTTTCGAGCGTGACATCCTCGACGTGGATGACGGCCTTGTCGAGGTCTACGTTGAGGACTTCGCCTTCGTCGCCAGCGAAGTCGCCACGGAGCACCTCGACGGTGTCACCGGTGTTGACGCGGACGTTTCGCTGGCCGTACTCCTCGCGGAGGTCGGCTGACAGCGTCGCCCGGACCTGCTTGTGCCGCTCGTGAAGCGGGGCACGTCGTTGACTCTTGCGTTGTTTGTCTGGTTGCTTGCTCATGGTTCTATACGATCATCGTCGCTGCTGATGCCACACTGCCGAATCGCTGTGCGACTTCCCGTGCGATGGGACCTTTCAGCTCGGTCCCGCGCGGGTCCTCGTTCTCGTCGACGATGACGGCCGCGTTGTCTTCGAACTTGACGCGGGTACCGTCGGGTCGACGGATCGGCTTTCGCTGGCGGACGACGACGGCTTCGAGCACCTGGCGACGCATTTCGGGCGTCCCCTTGGTGACCGAGACCGTGATCTTGTCGCCCAGTCCAGCTTTGGGGTGGCGGTTCTTCGTTCCCGAGTAGCCGTGGACGGAAATGACCTTGAGTTCGCGCGCTCCCGTGTTGTCCGCACACGTGATGAGCGAGCCCTTCTCTAGGCCTTGCGTGACGTCAGCACCGAGTGCTTCCATCAGGCATCACCGTCCTGTTCGTCGTTCGCGGCCTCGTCCGAGCCCGCGCTAACGACGACGTGGCTTTTCGTTTTCGAGAGCGGTCGACACTCTGCTATCGTGACCGTGTCACCGACCGCGAGGTCGAGACAGTCGGGTGCGTGAGCCGGAACGCGGCTCCGCCGCTTCATGAAGCGGTCGTATTTCGGCACCTTCACGTCGTACTCGCGCTCGACGACAACGGTCTTCTCCATGTCAGTGGAGGCTACCTCGCCGTTCAGTGTCTGTCCGCGCACGGAGAGCTCTCCGTGGAACGGGCAGTTCTGATCGGCACAGGTTTCCTCCGGTTCCTGTACGTTCAGTCCTAGCGCCATAGTGAATCTCCTGTGTTCTCTGTGCGACGAGCGGGACGCGCGACGAGTCGGTCGCCGTCGACCTGGACTCGCTGTCCGTCGACGCCGAACGAAAAGGTCGCGCTGTCCTTCGGCACGTGCCACACCCGGTCAGTCCCCTCGACCGTCAGCATCTGTGTCGTCTCCATGACGACAGTGCCGCTGATACCGACGGCGTCCGGGTTGGACGCCGCGACGACCTCACAGTCGAGGCCGACGAGTTCGTGTCGTGGGAGCGTCTCGGGTGTCAGTGGCATTATTCGTTCTCCTGCAGGTCGCCTTCTTCGCCCTGAATCGTCTTGATGCGGGCGATGGCCTTCCGCAGCTCCTTGATGCGGCCGGGGTTCTCCGGCGCACCACCCGCGGCCTGGACGGCCCGGGCGTTCAGCAGTTCGGTCTTCAGGTCGTCGAGTTCCGCCTCGCGCTCGGCGGGCGTCATGTCCCGAATTTCCTGGACGTGGAGGACAGTCATTCGTCCTCACCCTCCTCGTCCATTTCGTCCATCAGCTCTTCGGCTTCCGCCTCGACGTCTTCGTCGAGTTCCTCGTCGACGGCCTCTTCGAGTTCGTCGACATCGACGTCCTCGACATCGTCGTCGGTCGGGACTTCGACGTCTTCCTCGACGATTTCCTCGTCGACGAACTCCTCGTCGGACTCGGCGTCGTCGGTGGCCCCGGCGGCCACGTCCTCGTCGAGTTCCTCGGCGGTTTCGCTGTCTTCGGGCTCGCCCTCGAGGAGTTCCTCAACGGACTCGCCGTCGGTGTCGGCCACGTAGTCCTCGACGTCGACATCCTCGTAGATCTCGAAGTCGTCGGGGAGCTCCGCGTCCGGCGGGATGATCTTGACTCGGACCCCGATGGTACCGAGCTTCATCACGGCGACGCCGACACCGCTGTCGACGATTTCCTCCGCGGGCTCGCCGTTGTGCTTGACGTAGCCGCGGTTGAACTTCTCCACGCGCGAGCGTGCACCCGTGACCTTGCCGGAGAGGACGATCTCTGCGCCGAGCGCGCCCGACTCCATGATACGATCAATGGTGGTGTGGCCCGCTTTGCGGAAGTACCAGCCACGCTCGAGTGCGTTGGCCAGTCGGTCCGCGACAATGCGGGCGTTGAGGTCCGGCTCGTCGACTTCCTGCACGTCGACTTGCGGGTCGTCGAGGTTGAACCGCTCCTCGAGTTCCGTCGTTATCTTCCGGATGTTCTTCCCGCCCTTGCCGATAACCATCCCTGGCTTCTCGGCTTTGAGCACGATCTGGGTCCCCATCGGCGTCTTGGCGACGTCCATGCCGCCGTAGCCGGCGCGACCGAGTTCCTCTGCGAAGAACTCGTCGATCTGGGTCCGCTGGAGTCCGTCCTCGATGAACTGTTGTTCGTCGGCCATTAGTCTTCGACCTCCGGCTCTTCGAGGATGAGTTCGACGTCGACCTGCGGGCTGTTCCACGCCGAGGCACGCCCCATCGCGCGGGGCTTGCGACCCTGCTGCTCGCCGACCTTGTGGGCGGCGACGTGCTTGATCGTCATGGCCTCACCGTCGAAGCCCTGGTGGTCGGCGTTGCCGACCGCGTTCTCGAGCAGGTCGAGGAAGGCCTTGCTGGCCTTCTCCGGATAGCGTCCGGCGTCCCAGCCGTCGACCTTGCTTTTGTGGCCGACGCCCGAGTTGTGCTGTTTGAACGGAACGGGCTGGTCGCCCTCGATAACCGCATCGAGGTAGTCGACAGCCTCGCCGGCCGTTTTGCCCTTGATCTCGCGGGCGATGGCCTTGCTGTGCTTGAAGCTCATCTGCCGCTCCCGGAGCATCGCTTTGGCCGTCGTGTCCGGGTCGGCTTCGACTGAGTAACTGATTCCCATGATTATTTGAGCGGTACGAACTTCGAGGAGCGTGTCGCTCCGATACCGGCCTGACCGTGTTCGACGCTACTCCGGGTGAGCTGGAACTCACCGAGGTAGTGGCCGAGCATCTCGGGCTCGACTTTGACACGCTCGAAGTTCTGGCCGTCGTGGACGGCGAAGGTCAGCCCGACCATCTCCGGGAGCACCGGCATGTCGCGCAGGTGCGTCCGGATCGGGTCGTTGGCTGTCTCCTCTTCGCCGGCCGCGCGGGCCTTGTCGAGGAGCTTGTGTTTCTCCTCGGTCAGGCCGCGTACGATACTTCGCCGCTGTCGAGCGGGGAGCAGTTCCGCGACTTCCTCGAGCTCCATCTCCTGCAGCTCGTCGAGCGTGTGGCCGCGGAAGGAGAACTCTCCTTCGTGGCCGATTTGATACTCTGAACTCATTCGTTGCCACCTCGACCAGTTCGCTTCGAGGCGATGTCCCCGACCTTACGGCCAGGCGGGGCGTTCCGCGAGATGGACTTGGGCTTGCCGGGGTGCTGGCGGCCGCCACCACCGAACGGGTGATCGACAGCGTTCATCGCAACACCGCGGACGTTGGGCCACTTCGTCCCTCGCGCTTTCATCTTGTGATGCTTGTTGCCAGCCTTGACGAACGGCTTGTCAGTTCGGCCGCCACCGGCGACGACGCCGATGGTGGCGCGACACTGCGGGTCAAGCCGCTTCATCTCCCCGGAGGGGAGCTTGACGACCGCGACGTTGCGGTCGTGGGTGAGCAGCTGGGCGTTGACACCCGACGCGCGGGCGAACTTCCCACCGTCACCGGGGCTGGATTCGACGTTACACACCGGGACTCCCTCTGGGAT
This sequence comes from Haloarcula sp. Atlit-47R, assembly GCF_003665985.1. Lineage (NCBI taxonomy): Archaea > Methanobacteriati > Methanobacteriota > Halobacteria > Halobacteriales > Haloarculaceae > Haloarcula > Haloarcula sp. Atlit-47R. The sequence goes on from NZ_QPLQ01000001.1 coordinate 252,829, forward strand.
TTCGGCCAGCGGGAGCGTGTTCCCGGGTGCGATTTCGGCGCTGACGCCGACCTGTAGCTCGTCGCCCACCCCGACGCCCTCCGGCGCGAGGATGAGACGACGGTCGCCGTCTTCGAACTCGACGGCGGCGACCGGGGCCGAGCGGGCCGGGTCGTGCTCGATGTCGACGACTGTGCCGGCGACGACGTCGCCGTCCTCGACCTTGCGGTGCTCCAGATCAGCCTTGTAACGGTGCGACGGCGCACGGAACGTAGAGGTCCCGCGGCCGCGCCGTTGTCCTTGGATTCGTCGTCCCATCGTTAGAACACCCCAATTCTGGAGGCGACTTCCTGGGCGTCGTCGTCCTCGGAGAGGCGAACGACGGCCTTCTTCTCGCCGTCCATCGTGTTCTGCGTGTTGACCTGTTCGACTGTCACGTCGTACTGCTCCTCGACGGCGTCGGCGACCTCGCCCTTGGAGGCGCGGTCGTCGACGGCGAACTGGAGCTTGTTCTGGAAGTCCATGTCGTTCATGGCCTTCTCAGTGACGTGTGGGTGTTTGATGACATCCCAGCTCATCGCTCGGCCACCTCCGCGAGTGCGGATTCCGTGAAGACGGTGAGTCGACCGGGTGCGCCGCCGGGCGCGAGGTCTTCCGTGTTGACCTCGCTTGCGGTCGCCACGTCGGCTCCCGCGAGGTTGCGGGCGGCCGTCGACGGCTCGTCGCTGGTCACGAAGAGGATCGAGGCGGGACGACGGTACTTCCGTCCGCGGGCCGACCCCTGTCCAGCCTTGATCTTCGTCTCGTCGGCGCGGTCGATGTCCGCGTGGACGTCGAGCGCCTCCAGCAGCGAGACGACTTCCTGCGTCTTGACGAGGTCCTCGAAGTCGTCGGAGACGACGACGGGGACTTCGTCACGGTCGAACTCGTGGCCACGGTCGGCGACGAGGTCGGCGTCGGCCGTCGCGGCCAGCGCCGAGCGAACGGCCAGCTGCCGTTCCTTGTCGTTGAGGTCGAGCGAGCGGTCCTTCTCGGCTTTCGGCGGGTGGGCGCGTCGCCCCTTGACCGCCTGCGGGACGCGGCGGGCACGGCCGTCCTGCTTCGGGACGTGTGCCTGCCCGCGGCCGCTACCGAAGGACTCGGCCGGCGTTCGGAGGCCGGCGTACTCGTCGGACCCGTAGTCCTGCTTCCGGTTGGCCTGTGCGGCACGTACAGCCTTGCCGATGAGGTCGGTCCGAACCGGCGTCTCGAAGACGTCCGGCAGGTCGACCTCGCCGTCTGTGTTGCCGTCCAGGTCGTAGATTGTTGCCTGCATAGGTTATCCCTGGTTCGATTCGTTGGAGACGTAGCGCACCTCGGGGTCGAGGCGCGGCTGGTCGTTCGGACGCACTGCGGGCCGGAAGCGCACCAGGCGCTTGTCCGGACCGGGCACGGAGCCTTTCACGAGCGTGTACGACCCATCGACCTCGCCGTAGTTGACGAAGCCGCCATCGACGGTGGGCTCGTCGCCCTCGCCGATGTCGATGAGACGCTTGTTGAGCTCGGTGCGCTGGTGGTAGCCGGTCTGCCCCTGCTGGGGGACCGTCGAGCGCACGCGGGACGGGTTCCACGGACCGAGGTTGCCGATCCGTCGGCGCCATCCCTGGCGGGCGTGCTTGCCCTTCCGCTTCTGGACGCCCCACCGCTTGACGGGACCCTGCGTCCCCTTGCCTTTCGTGACACCGGCAACGTCGGCGTACTCGCCGGCGCGGAAGATGTCGTTCATGGCGTGTTCGCCACCGTCCTCGACGAGGTCGAGGGCGTAGTCGAGGCGGTCCGAAACGGACCCGCCGCCGACGCGAGTCTCCATCACGTCGGGCTTTTTCTTCGGGACGCTCGGGACGGCGTCGGGGACGGTGTGCGTAATAAGTCGCAGGTCCCCGAGGTCACCGGCCTCGTGAGCGTCGCGTATCTGTTCCTCAGCAGCGTCCGGGTCGTGGTCCTCCGGAACGTCCAGGGTCCGGTCGAGCTCCGAGTGGAACTCGTCGGTCCAGACTTCCGTCAGCGGACGCTGACCGTACGGCGTGTCTTCGTACGCTCGCAGGGCGACGGCGCGCATCGGCGGCGTCTCGATGACTGTCACCGGGACAGTCTCCTCCATCCCCTCGCGGGGGGAGTTGGGTTCGTCGTTGACAAGCACGACGTGTGTCATGCCTGCCTTGTAGCCGGCGAACCCCTGGACGCCCGGCTGCCCGTCGTCGGACGGCCAGCTGTTAAAGCGAGGTGTCTCGCTCGTCGAGCGCTTGCGCGGGCTAAAGCCCATTGAGCCTTTGCGTGGTCTGCTTGGTTGTGGCATTCGTTTACTCCGTGAGGGTTAGACAGGTGAGGGAGGCGAACAGAGCTTCCTCCGTCCGCACGACCTCACTGCCCTGGTTCGGAACCGTATTCAGCCAGAGGTCGAACCCTTCTGGTTCGTCGCTCGTCTGGTCTCCCCCGACGGCGTCCGGGGCAACGTCGAGTATCGACGGTAACCCGCGCTCGGGTGCCCCGAAGGCGACAGTCATGCCGCCCTCGGCGTCGCGCCGCTCGGCCAGCTGGCCGAGACGGGTCGACGTTACCGGCTCGCCGTATCGCGAGGACGCGATAGTGAGCCCGGCATCGTCGCGCGAGAGTGCCGCATCGAGGTCCGCGGCGACAACGTCGAATCCCGTTGTAGGGGCGTCGACGAGTTTCGCCCGGACCGGCCGTCGCGAAGAGACCCTGACGGTCACGCGCTCCCCCTGTGCCACGTCCATATCCGCTGGGACGGGCAGGGAGATCGGGTGTTGCATGCCGCAATTGACCCGGACGCGCCCATCAGCTCCGACCTCGGTCACGATTCCCTGTCTTAACGACCCCGAACCCTCAGATCCGGAGCCGGTCTGTGAACGCACGCGGAGCGGCGGCAGGACGCCGACGTACTCTAGTTCGTCCCGCTTACCCCACATCTCCTTTCGGAGGTGCGGGGGCGTCGCGGCGTACCGCAGCACGGTTTCGACGAACCCGTCTTCCCACTTGCCCGCCCCGTCAGGGTCGGGATACACTGTCAGCCGATCAACCCGGTAGACCGCAGCCGCGCGGGCCACGTAACCGAGCTTGCGAGTTGCCTCGCGTCTGTCCTCGGCTTCCCGTGCGAGGGAAGACGGCACGAGTACGCTGGTCGTCATGCCGTGACGCTTCCACGTCGCGCCACTAGACTGTGCCGATATCTCCCTTTCCAGGGCTTAAAAAGCCCCCGTTTCGCGTTCGCGATGCGTCGCGTTCACATGGTCCGTCATGCCGGTTCGGGACCGATGCAACGGCTCACTGTATTGCCGCTTCCGAAAGTCTATGTCTCGTGACGCCATCACATGATCCGGCGCTCAGCCGGGGAGATGATTGCCCTCACTTCCCATGGTTTTCCCCGGAAAACGGAAGGCTTTTTACTCTCACCCTCGCCAGATTTGATTGCAACGAGGCGTTGCGCGCTGGTACCGAGCGGCCGACGGCCGCGAAGGTCAGGGCGAACGAAGTACGCGCTGGTAGTGTAGTTGGTATCACGTGACCTTGCCATGGTCACAACCTGGGTTCAAATCCCAGCCAGCGCATTTCTGCCGACATCGACCGACGAGCACAGCGAGCCGTGTCGGCTCCTGACGTTTTGATGACGTGCTTCTGCGACAGACAGCACCGTCGGCTGACGAATCGGGGGGCAGCGTTATCCGTTTTCCCGTCGACAGTGTGGTTGCATGACAGACGAGACCGTCCACGAGTCACAGGAAACGCGGAGTCGAAGAGGAATCGCGTCGTACTTCCGGCGGTTGGCAAACAGGCTCAGCCGCGGCGAGCCAGTGCCGGCCGACGAGGAACAGACTGTGACTGTCGACCCACCGGCTGAGTCCGACTTCGAGGTCGGGGTCGAACGCGAGGACGGCACCGTCACTCTCGAAATCGAGATGGAGTGGGAGGAAGCGGACGGCGAGGTCGAGACCGAGGTCGTCGCGAGCAAGGCCACGTTCGAGGTGTACGAGGACAACGCCGAGCAGTACCGCTGGCGGCTCCGCCACGACAACGGGAACATCATCGCCGACAGCGGCGAGGGCTACGCCTCGAAGCAGAAGGCAAAGCAAGGGCTCGAGAGCGTCAAGAACAACGCCCCCGGCGCGTATGTCGTCGACAAATCCAAGGACGAGACCGCCCCCGACGACGGCGGGAGCAAGGCGACGTTCGAACTGTTCAAAGACAGCGGGGACAAGGCCCGCTGGCGGCTCCGCCACGACAACGGTGAGATAATCGCCGACTGCGGACAGGGGTACGCATCGAAGCAGAAGGCGAAACAGGGGCTCCAGAGCGTGAAGACGAACGCGCGCGGCGCACCAGTCGAAGAAGGCGAGTAACCGTTCCGAACAGCGGCGGCTTCGTTACTCCAGTCCGACAGCGATAGCAGCACGCGAGCACCACAGTGGTTAGGTCGCGGGCGCGCGTGGAGACTGATATGACCTGCATAGGGTTTCTCTCGGTCGCACCGGTCATCGAAGGCAGCATGTCCTCGTACGTCGCCGACGCCGTCGCGGCGCTGGAGGCGTTCGACGTCGACTACGAGACGACGCCGATGGGGACCATCATCGAAGCGGAGGACAGCGAGGAACTGTTCGCGGCCACCCACGCGGCTCACGAGGCCGTCGGCGAGCAGACCGACCGCGTGAGCACGTTCCTGAAGATCGACGACAAGCGGACTGTCGACCAGCAGGCGCGGGACAAGGTCGACGCCGTCGAGGAGCACCTGGGTCGGGCGGCCAGAAGCGACGCGGCCGAAGGCGGAGACTAAAGGGAAGGGTACCAAAGACGGCGTATGGACAGTCTCAATCGGATGGCCACGGAACTCGTCGACGAGGCCATCGACTTTGCCGATGAGCTCACGATAGACGTACACGCACTGGAAGGCGACGCCGCGGTGCTGGACTTCGGCGTCGAGGTTCCCGGTGCTGTCGAAGCTGGCATGTTGCTCGCGGAAATTCAGACAGCCGGGCTGGCGACGGTCCAGTCCACGATGGACACCGTTGGCGGCGCACCGTTGAACCACGTCGAGCTGTCGACAGACCACCCGGCACTGGCCCTGCTGTGCTCGCAGAAGGGCGGCTGGGAACTGGCCGTCGACGGCTTCGAGGCGCTCGGGAGCGGCCCGGCACGCGCGCTGGTCGCCGAAGAGGAGGCGTTCCAGCGTATCGGCTACCGGGAGGACGCCGACTTCGCTGTGCTGGCCCTTGAGACCGACGAACTGCCGGACGAGGACGTTGCGAGCCAGGTCGCCGAGCGCACCGGCGTCCCCGAGACCGGCGTGTTCCTGCCGTCGTTTGCGACAGCGAGCGTGACCGGGAGCGTTGTCGCCGCGGCGCGGGCCGCCGAGCTGGCCGTCTTCCGGCTGGCCGAGCTTGGCTTCGATCCGGTGTCGGTGCTGTCGGCCAGCGGCCGCGCGCCGGTCGCGCCGGTCGCCAGTAACGAGGCGACCGCGATGGCTCGGACCACAGACGCACTCGCCTACGGCAGCGAGGTGCATCTCACCGTCGACGAGTCCTTCGACCGCTTCGACGAGGTCCCCTCCGTCGCCGCCAGGGAGTACGGCGAGCCACTGGAGGGCGTCTTCGAGGACGTGGACTGGGACTTCGCGGAGCTTCCCGTCGAACTGTTTGGCCCAGCTGCCGTCACCATCGACGTTGTCGGCGGCGACACGCACGTCGTCGGTGAGACGAGCGAGAACGTGTTAGCCGAGAGCTTCGGCCTGTAATCGGGTATGCGCTACAAGGTCGCGCCGCCGGCCCGATCGCGTTCGTTTCTGGACACGGCGAGAAAGGCGATTCCGCTGGTCCCCGACAGCGAGGCCGACTGCTGTCGAGCGATACAGACAGCAACCGACGTATCCGACCGCGAAACGGCACAGGAGTACCTGGTGTTCCTGCAGGCACTGGGACTGGTCGCCGAGAGCGAACGAGGTTACTACCGGACGAGGACTGATCCCGACCGGGCGGCCCTTGCGACAGCCTTCGAAGAAGCGGTTTTCGGTGTCGACGTGCTCCTCGCTGCTCTCGATTCAGAGGGCGTAGATGCCGATGCTGCGTTCGAGGCGCTTCGGGCTGAGATTCCTCGCTGGGAGCGCGAGCGGCACACCGATTGGGAGGCCGTCTGGCGAGAGCGGACGACGAGTCTGTTGGATTGGGCCGTGCTGTTTGGTCTCGCAGAAAGAGCGGATGACGACTACAGGTTACTGACCGGAGACAGCGCAGACCGGTGAGAGGACGATAGAGACGGCGGGGCGCTACTCTGCCGGGTCGGTGTCGGTGACGGTGCCCACACCCTTCGAACTGCCCTCGCGGAAGACGAACTTCTGGCCCTCCTCGATAAGATAGGAGCGGAACTTAAAACTGATCCGGGCCTTGCCAGCGTCGCCCGGGAGCAACTGCCCGCCGTCCGGATAGAAGGCTGCGGCCTCGCTGACCGTTTCGAGGTGGACTACGGGTTCGTAGCCGTCACCGATGCGGGTCGGGTGGTTCAACACCATCACCTCGGCCTCGAACTCGCGGACCGGCGACGGGTCTGCGTCGCTCGGGAGCAGGACCATCCCACGCTCGATGTCTGCCTCGCGGACGCCCTTCAGCGCAATGCCGACGATGCGGCCGGCCTTGGCCTCGTCGACCCGGTGGTAGTGCATCTCGATGGAGCGGACCTCGACCTCGCGGAAGCTCCCGTCCTGCATCGGTCCGAGAAGCAGTTCGTCGCCCGCCTCGACCGCGCCGGACTTGATGGTACCCGAGGCGACCGCGCCGACGCCCTGGACGTTGTACGTCCGGTCGACGTACATCCGGAAGTCGCCCACTTCGCCGGCGGTTTTGGGCAGCGCCTCGAACATCTCGTCAAGGTCGTCCAGCCCCTCCTTGGTGACGGCGCTGGTGGTGATTACCGGCACGACGGTCTCGGAGATCTCGTTTATAGCCGTGTCCACGCCGTGGCGCTCGACCCGGAGCGGCGTCTTGTCGACCTCTCGCAGTGCCTGCTCGACGGAGCGTTCGACCTCGGCGACCCGCTCTTGCTCGACGAGGTCGGTTTTGGTAATGGCGACAATCGTCGGGAGGTCCGTCGCCAGCAGGATACCGAGGTGTTCCCGCGTCGTCTCGGTCACCCCGTCGTCGGCCGCGACGGTCAAGAGACCGTAGTCGAGTTTCTGGCCGACGAGGCCGCGGATTGTCGTCCGGAGCCACGGTTCGTGGCCAACAGTGTCGACGAAAGAGACGAGCCTGTCGGACTCTTCGACGACTCGTGCTCGGTCGTCTTTCCGATGTGGGTTGTCCATGCGGATCGGCTCTCCGTCGTCGTCGAAGCCGTAGACGCCGTAGGAGAGGTCCGCCGACAGTCCCCGCTCGACTTCGTGAGGCTGGACATCCAGAAAACCGCGGGTCCCGCCTTCGCCGTCGTCGGCGTCACCGGTGACCAGCGACCCCACGAGCGTGGATTTGCCGTGGTCGACGTGCCCAGCAGTTCCGACGACGATGTGGTCGTCGTCCGCGAGGACCGACCCCTCGGAGACCGTTGCCACACCCACGATGCCGTCCGTGTCGGTCGACCCGTCGTCCGAGATGCCATCGACGCCCCATGTTTTGACATCCTCGATGTGTGCGCCGGCCTCTTCTGCCAGCAGGCTGAGTACGTCCATCGACTCGGAAAACTCCGCCGGCGAGATGCCTGCGAGACCACCGTCGTCGGTGACCCCGACGACGTACGTCGCCTCCCCATCCCCGGAGAGAACGCGGTGGCGCAGCTGCGCCGCGAGAGATTCGAGTCGCCCCTCGGACAGGTGGAGGTTCTCGGTGAGCCGTTCTTTGAACTCGACGCTGCCGCCCTCACGCTCGCCGCGGTCAAGCGCACGCCGGAGGACAGCCCGGTCGGGGCTCATATCCCCTCGTTACCGTGGGGCAGACATAAGCCTTCCCCGGATTTACGGCTCTAGAGCCCTCCTGAATCCGGTGGCTGAGTGTATCTCTCACAGTAGCGCTCGGACGGATATTTATACGCAAGGACGCGGCCAGCGCGGGCCATGGACTGAGCCGCCACGCGGGGTTCGCGGTTGCGTGACGCCGCTCCGTGTGCTAGCTGGTGTCGATGGCGTCACCTGCTTGCCCATTCGGACAGGGACTGGTCAGACCGTCGGTCATGCGACCGTCACTCCCGGTATGGCGCGACCGCTTCGAGAAAGCCGTCGCCGTAGCTCCCGCTGGTCACTCGGTCGGCCCGTTCGAGTGCCGTCTCATCGGCATTAGCAACAGCAACAGCCTCGCCGGCCAGGTCGAACATCTGGGCGTCGTTTACCGAGTCGCCGACCGCCAGAAACTCGGCCGGCTCCAAGCCCAGTTCTGCACACACCGCTTCAAGACCGGTCCCCTTGTCGACGACCGGGTCCGTCACGTGGTAGGCGAAGCCGGTGTCGAGGACGACGAGCCCGCGCGCCGCAGCCAGTTCCTCCAGTGGTTCAAGCGGCCGATCGCGCGACACGACGAGTTCCGTCTCGCGCCATCGGTTTGCCAGATCGACCTGCCCGAAACCGAGGTCGTGGCCCAGATCGCGGTAGGACTCGCCGACCGCTAACGCCGCCTCGTGGTCGCCTTCCAGCCTGAGTTCGTCGCTCGCTTCGACGAACACGACGCCGCCGTTCTCGGCGACGACTGTCCGCTCGATACCCAGAAACTCACAGAGGGCAATCGGGAACGGCATTGCCTTACCGGTGGCGATGACGACGCGTGCAGGCCACTCGCGGAGGACTGGCATGACGTGGGGGTCGATTGCGCGGTTCTCGTCGGTTAGTGTCCCGTCGATGTCGACAATGAGGGGCGGCGTGTCGGTGTCCATACGTTCCGGTTCGGAGCACCGCTTATGGAAATTGCGGTCAGTCGTCGGTCAGCGTCTCGTAGGCTGCCTGCACCTGCTTGAATTCCCGTTCACTCCCGCTGTCGGTGTCGGGATGGACCTCTTTGACTTTCTCCCGGTAGGCCCGCTTGATGGAACTCTGGTCGGCATCCGGGTCGAGGCCCAGCCGTCGGTAGGCCTCCGCCGGACTCGGTCCCGACGACTGAACGCGCTGTCGGCGCTGCCGGCCGCCCGCTGTCTGGCGTCGTTGGCGCTGGCGTCGCTGGCGGCGACGCTGGCCACCCTGACTCGCCTGTGAGCGGCGTGCTCGACGACCGTCTCGCGGTGGTTCCCACTCCTCTCGTGGCCCGGCTCCGAACCCGCCGCGACGGGCATTCCCCGTGTTCTGTGCCGCCTGTCGCTCAACCCGTTCGTAGAGGCTTGCCGCCATCTTCCCGCTGAGGTGGTAGTACATGAAATACGTCGACACCCCGAACATGAGCGCCAGAAAGAGCACCGCAGGATTGATTACGAGGCCCACCGCCGTCAGGACGACTGTCAGGCCTCCAAACACCACTGCGATTCCCTTGGTGAGCCCATCGTACTGCACGCGTTCTTCTTCGGTCCACAGACCTGTAAGCGTCCCGCCTCTCGCCTGTCAATCAGTTCGCTCTCGGACTCTATAGCGGACACGTTCCAGAAGAACCAAGAGCAAAACAGCGAACATGCACGCGATATCGACAACCGCACGGACTGACAGGACTGATTTGGCAAAACCGCACTAGGGCGGAGGGCCTAACACAGTCTTATAACCTCCCCACGTACCGTTAGTGAGCGGCTGTCACAACGCGCAAACCCCCGCCTGTTTCTACTGGATATCTCGGTCACGTCTGGTGGTTCACGAGGACGGGTTTTCACTTTCACCTCGGTCTAGACAGTATTAAGAAGAATCGACGGCATCTATTCCGTTGTACGCGGCTATCGTTTCACGCGTCACCAGCACAGTTCGTCGAGCACCGTAGCCGCGACTCCGGAGCTTGCTACGGCCGCCACCGAATCGCAGACAAGAAGGATTAAACGCTATCGATGAATACGTATTCGCCGCCAGAAATGACAGGATCACGGGTAGCTACGACGAGGGGTATCGACCGACAGACGGCCGCTGTCGGGAGGAGGAGCGGGCGATGAGTAACAGCGACCTTTCCGCCGACGAGATCACGCTCCCGATCAAACGTACCGACGGTGACACGATCGAAGAGCGACTCACAGGCAACGCCTACCACAACATTCTCCCGGCTCGCTACCTCCGGAAGGATGCCAACGGTGACCTCATCGAGGAACCCGAAGACCTCTTCGACCGCGTCGCCAAGAACATCGCGCTCGCCGAAGCAGTGTTCGAGGCCAACAAGCAAGACATCGACGTATACGTCTCGCCGGACCAGTTGAAGCCCGACCACCCGCGCCGCGACGAGCTCGCCGACGAGGTGTTCGGCAAGGGCACGTCGGTCGACGACGATGTCGAGACCGAACTCTCTGTTTACAACGTCAACAAGTTCGCTTACGAGACGATTGTGCCGGAACTGCCCGAGGGCGTCCGCGAGCATGTCAAAGCAACCGCCGACGCCTTCCAGGAGCAGATGGAACAGCTTTCCTTTATGCCGAACTCGCCGACGCTGATGAACGCCGGCGACGAACTCCAGCAGCTCTCGGCCTGTTTCGTCGACTCACCGGCTGACGACATCGACGACATCCACCAGACCGCCAAGGAGGCCGCACAGGTCTTCCAGTCCGGCGGTGGCATGGGCTATGCGTTCTGGAAGCTCCGCCCGTACGGCGACCCCGTCGGCTCCACCGGCGGCATCGCGTCCGGCCCCATCACGTTCATGCGGACCTACGACCAGATGTGCGAGACCATCGCGCAGGGCGGGGCTCGCCGCGGCGCACAGATGGGCGTCATGCGCGTCTCCCACCCGGATGTCATCCAGTTCATCCACGCCAAGAACAAGGACGTCTCGCTGGCCGAGACACTCCGCCTGAACGACCCGGACGACTTCACGCACAACTCCTTTGCCGAGGCCCTGGAAGAAGCACGGGAACTCATTGACGACGACGGAAAGGTGCCAAAGCACCTCCGCAACGCCGTCGAGGGCCACCTCTCGAACTTCAACATCTCCGTCGGGGTCACTGACGACTTCATGGAGGCGCTGAAAGCCGGCGAAGAATTCACCTTCACCAATCCACGAACGGGCGACGCCCACATCGTCACCGAAGAGACGAAAGAACTGTACGACATGTTCGGCCTCGGCGAGCACGTCGAGGTCGGCGAGGAGCTCTCGATTCCGGCCGAGGAGCTCTGGGACGACATCGTCGAGGGCGCTCACGAGAACGGCGAGCCCGGTGTCATCTATCTCGAACGGGTGAACAAGCAACACTCCTTCGACGTCGAGGAACACCCCGACCACGAGATTCTCGCCACGAACCCGTGTGGCGAACAGCCCCTCGAAGAGTACGAGGCCTGCAACCTCGGGCACATCAACCTCTCGACGCTGGCTGCCACGGACGCGCCGGACTGGCGCGTCTGGTCGGACCGTCACGCTGACGAATACGACTCGATTGAAGCGGCTATCGACGCGTTCCTCGAGGAAGCGATCGACTGGGACGAGTTCGACCGACGCATCGAACTCGGCACCCGCTTCCTCGAAAACGTCGTTACGATGTCCGACTTCCCGGTCGAGAAGATCGAGCAGAAGGTCCGGGAGATGCGCAAGATTGGCCTCGGTATCATGGGCCTCGCACAGCTGTACATCCAGCTCGGCGTCGCCTACGGGACCGAGGAGGCAAACGAGATCGCCCGCCAGACGATGCGACACATCAACCACGGGTCCAAGGCCACGAGCCACGAACTCGCCGAGGAACGCGGCGTCTTCTCCGAGTGGGAGAACTCCAAGTACGCGAACCCGACGGACTACCCCGACTGGTTCGAGAAGCAGACCGGCGAGGACGCCGAGGATTGGGCGGACGGCTACCCGATCCGCAACCACAACACCACGACCATCGCCCCGACCGGGACGACCTCGATGATCGGCAACACCACCGGTGGCTGTGAGCCGATCTACAACGTCGCCTACTACAAGAACGTCTCCGACGACGTGCAGGGCGACGAGATGCTCGTGGAGTTCGACGACTACTTCCTCCGCGCACTGGAGGACAACGACATCGACGTCGAGGCCGTCAAGCAGGAGGCCCAAGAGCAGATGGCCAACAACGAGTTCGACGGCGTCGACGGGCTGACGACTGTGCCCGACGCCATCGGCGAGCTGTTCGTCACGACTGGCGACCTCTCGGCGAAGCAGCACGCGGGTATCCAGGTGGCCTGTCAGGAGGGCGTCGACTCCGCCATCTCGAAGACGGTCAACGCCCCGAACGACTCCACGACCGAGGACGCAGCCGAAGTGTTCGAGTACATCTACGACCACGGCGGCAAGGGCGTCACCTACTACCGCGACGGCACCCGCAGCAAGCAGGTGCTGACAACGCGCGCCCAGAACACGGAGTTCTCGGACATGGACGCCGAGGAGGTCGTTGCCCAGATAGAGGAGGTCTTCGGCGGCATCGAGGGCTTCCTCGAAGACGAGGCTGTTCAGGCCGCCCTCGACGACTCCGTTGAGGAAATCCTGAGTGTCGCCGACGGCGACACCGACGCCGAGTTCGCCAAGAAGCAGACCCGGCCGGACGTGCTCCATGGCGTCACCCAGCGCATCGACACCGGCTACGGAAAGCTCTACGTCAACATCAACGAGGACCCCGAGGCCGACCGGCCGTTCGAGCTGTTCGCCAACATCGGCAACTCCGGCGGCTTCACCGCCTCCTTCACCGAGGCGCTGGCAAAGACCATTTCGACGGCGCTACGCTCGGGCGTCGACCCCGAGGAAATCGCCGACGAACTGCAGGGCATCCGGTCGCCGAAGGTCGCCTGGGACAAGGGCGAGCAGATACAGTCTATCCCGGACGCCATCGGCACCGCCCTGCGTCGCTACCTCGACGGCGACGTCGACAAGGCCTATCCCGACCAGACCACGCTGGAGGAGACGGCCGAGAAGGCCGAAGGCGAGACCGAACCCGCCACACAGACCCAGACCGACGGCGGTGCGGCCGCCGCAGCCGACACGAGCGGCGACCAGCAGGACATCATCGACGCCGGCGAGAGCCCGGAATGTCCTGACTGTGGCTCGCTGTCGCTGTACTACTCAGAGGGTTGCAAGACCTGCGAGTCCTGTGGCTGGTCCGAGTGCTGACCGTCTCAGCCTGAGAGGCGGCTCTGTCATTCGCCGCGCTTGAAGCCCGTTCTTTTCACGTTCGCTGACTCGCCGAGGACCGGCTACCGGAACTCGGTCACGTCGTACACGCCGGTAATCGTCGTTTCCTCGACGGCTGCGGTGATTTCTGTCCCTTCCTCAGCCGCCGAATCTGCGACGAGCGTGACTGGTTCGATGGGCTGGCGGCGAAGAAAGGCTGCAATCCGTTCGAGCCACGACGGCGTCCCACCCTTCCGGCAGACGATAACGTAGCGCGATTCGGCGAGCGACGCCATCTCAGGTTCGAAGTCGTAGTCCTCGTGATCGGCCGGCGGGACGACGTGAATGACCTCGCCGGCAATCGTCTCGTCCATACACACGATAGCGACTACAGCGGTATGTGCCGCTCGCTTTGCATTACGAGTACTGCTTCGACACCCAGCCCGAGGCACCGCTGGGATAGGAGTCAGTCTCCTCCTCGGGCTGTACCTCGCCGCGTTGGTCGACCATCCGGACGACGACGGTGTGGCCGCCGGACGGCGGGTCATAGGTATGTTCCCACTGTCGCCATGCGTCCTCGGCGGGGCCGTCGCCGCTGGCGGCCGGCAGTTGGTCCGAGAGCGTTGCGTCCGCCCACGTCTCGCCGCCGTCGGTGGAGACCTCGACGCGCTGGACGCCGCGCAGGCCGGCGTAGGCGGGGCCGCCGATCCGCCGCCGGCCGTCGGAAAGCATCGATTCGTGGTGGAGTTTGGCGACCGGATTCACCGGCCCGGTCCCCTGCCAGCCGCGTTTCTCCCAGTAGCCGTCGGCCTCCTCGTCGAGAATTTCGATCTCCGAGAGCCACTTGACGTTGACCTCGCCCCAGTGGCCGGGGACCAGCGCCCGGACGGGGTAGCCGTGGCCGCGCGGGAGTATCTTCCCGTTCATTCCGTAGGCGAGCATCCCGCCCCGGAGCGCGTCGATGGGGAACTCCTCGTAGTAGTCGTCTTCGGCCCGGAGCATCACACACTCACAGCCGCTCTGGACGCCGGCTTCTTCGAGCAGGCTGTCGACGGGAACGCCGGTCCATAGCGCGTTGTCTATCTTGTAGCCGTTCAGACTCTCGCCGACACAGCGGAGCGTGATGAACCGGTTTTCGGCGTCCATCTCCAGGATGTCCCCGTAGTCGAGCGTGATCTCCTCTTCGACGGCACCAGTGATAGAGAGCGACCAGTCCGCGGCCGAGATCTGCGGGTCGATGGAGTTGATATCGACCTCGTAGAAGTTCTCGCTGACCAGCGGGTCTATGTCGCCAAAGCCAAGCGAGGACTCCGCGGCGACGGCGAGCTTCTCGTCGACATCGTCGAGGTCTGCCCCCGGCGCATTCAGTACGGGCGCGTCGTCACCCGTCGCGGCGACCGAACGCCGGTTACCAGCCGTGTAGCCGACCGTTGCCGCGGCGACAGCCGCACCGACCGTCGAGAGCGCCCGCCGTCGTTTCGAGGATATCGGCGACACCGAGCCACTGAGTCCGTCAAGGAGCTGCGCAAGGCCGACGACGGCGGCGGCGGGGACCGCCGGGCCAGCGGCAAGGACGACTTCGCCGGTGAGAACGACGCTGACAACCCAGGTGACGACAGCCGTTCCGACAACAGGGAGGGCGCGGTTATTCGCCAGTTGCCCGATGAGGATGGCTGCCCTGGCCGCCAGTGCGATGAACAGCCCAGCGAGCGCGATGGCGAACAGGAGATTCAACTGTTGGCCGAGACTGCCAAGCGACGAGATGGCGGTCGAGACGATGATGCCGGGCATCGACCGTGCGAGCGTCCGTTCGATAGGCGAGGCGATGAACGCAGGTGCGTAGCCAGTGACCGCGTAGGAGCCGGCCAGGCCCGCGACGGCTGCAACGACACTGACCAGCAGCCGCCCGCCGGGCGAGTCGAGAAGGTCGTCAGTCATGGCTGCACTGACGGTCTACCCGGCAAAAGAGATTGTTCCAATTTCACCCAGATTCCGTTCCGAAACTCCGGAAGACACAAGCGAGCGGGGTTGGTCTACGGAATCATGGACGAGCAGCCCGGCGGTCGGCCCTGCCCGCTCTGTGAACGGGCGATGTACCACCGACACTGCAAGTACGTCTGTCCGGAACACGGGGTCGTGTACGACTGCGCCGACACGTTCTACTGACGAGACGCTCACGGGTTTATTAGCTTGGAACAATGAAAAGAGTGGTATGAGTGGTCACGGGGAGGAGATTTCGGTGCTGCACGTCGACGACGACCCCGACCTCGGTGACCTCGTTGCGGTCCATCTGGAGCAAACGCACGGCGACATCTCTGTCTGTACCGAACGAAGTGCGGCCGACGGGTTAGCGCGACTGTCTGAACACGCGTTCGACTGTGTCGTCAGCGACCACGACATGCCGGGCATGGACGGACTCGAGTTTCTGAGAGTCGTTCGCGAGGAGTACGAGGAACTCCCGTTTATCCTCTTTACTGGCAAGGGAAGCGAGGAAATCGCGAGTGACGCGATCTCTGCCGGCGTCACCGAATACCTGCAGAAGGGAGTCGGAACGGACCAGTACGCCGTGCTCGCGAACCGTATCGAGCGGGCTGTGGGGGAACGACGGGCCAAGACCGCGCTCGAAGAGTCTGAGCGGATGCTGTCGACGCTCATCTCGAACCTTCCGGGAATGGTGTATCGCGCGCGGAACGAACCCGATTGGCCAATGGAGTTCGTCAGCGACGGTGCAGCGGAACTCGTCGGCTACAGTTCGGCGGCGCTCGAGAGTGGCGACGTTTCTTGGGGCACGCTCATAGAGGATTCCGAGACAGAGCGTCTCTGGGAGACAGTCCAGACCTGTATCGCCGCCGACGAACCGTTCGAAGTCTCCTACCAGATTGAGACGGCCGACGGTGAGACTCGCTGGATGTGGGAACGCGGGCGTGTCGTCGACACTGACGACGACGGCGTCGAAATCCTCGAAGGATTCATCACCGACGTGACCGCACGCGAGGAGCGCGAACGGGAACTCGCGGATCAGCGGGCATTTACCGAGAAGCTCATCGACTCTATCGACGATATGTTCTACGTGGTCGCTACCGACGGGAGCCTGGTCCGATGGAACGACACCGTCCCGTCGGTGACCGGGTACACCAACGAGAAATTAGCGTCGATAGGAATTGACGAGCTCATTGTGGACTCTGACCACGACAAACTGTGGCGGATATTCGAGGAGACGCTGGAGACCGGGTACGGAACCATCGAGGCAGGTGTTGAGACGGCTGACGGCGAGCAACTCCAATATGAGTTCAAGGGCTCGCTCATCGAGGACGAGCGCGGTGACCCGTTCGGGATTGCTGGAATCGGCCGGGATATCACCGAGCGGAAGCGTCGAGAGCGGGCACTCAGAGAGTATCGCACGCTAGTTGAAAACGTCGGAGACCCGATGTACGTCCTCGATAGGGACGGGACCATAGAGATGGTGAACGAGGCGATGGCCGTCCATCTGGGGTACGACCGCTCGGAAATCATCGGCTCGAATCCGGCCCGGTTCATGCCCGACGCGGACGTCGAGGAAGCGGCAGACCTCATTCGTGACCTGCTCGACGACGAGCGAACGTGGGCGTCCTACGAGATGCGGACGATATCGGCTGACGGGACGGTTCGGATCAACGAAGACAGGATCGCCCCACTGTTCGACGAGGATGGAACCTTCGACGGCTCGGTCGGTGTGATGCGTGAAATAACGGATCGAAAGCAGCGCAAGCGGGAACTCGAACGCTACGAGACGATTATCGAGGCCGTCGGCGACCCGGTGTACACCCTCGACGACGAGGGCGTGTTCACCTACGCGAACGAGGCGATAGAGCGACTGACGGGCTTCGAGCCGGATACCCTCATCGGTGAACACATCTCCACGATTATGGCTGGTGATGACATCGACCGCGGTAGCGACCTCATCCGGACCATGCTATCCGAGCCGACCCGGCAGAACGTGACCTTCGAAACCGATATCGTCGACCAGGACGGGGAGCACACCCCTATCGAGATTCACATCGCGTTACTTCCGGCAGCCGATGGAGAGTTCAACGGCACGGCGGGCGTCATCCGCGACATCAGCGACCGGAAAGAGAGAGAGCGACAGCTCGCGGAGTTCGCCTCCGTCGTGAGCCACGACCTCCGGAACCCGCTGAACGTGGTCAAAGGGCGGATATCGGCCGCTCGGACGTCGGGCGACGTATCGCACCTCGAAGCGGCGGAGTCCGCGGCCGACCGGATGGACGACCTCATCAACGACCTGCTGACCCTCGCCAGACAGGGCGAGACGGTCGGTGAGACGGCGATGGTGGATCTCACCGCTCTCGCTGGGCAGGCCTGGGCCGATGTCGAAACAGGCGAAGCCAAGCTGGAAGAGCACGGAACGGCGACGGTTGAGGCCGACGCGGCACGGCTCCGGACGGTGTTCGAGAATCTGTTCCGAAACAGTGTGGAACATGGGTCCACGAGCAGTCGGTCAGGGACCGACGGCGGCGTGGAACACGGGGCCTCGACGGATGATGCCGCACCGATAACGGTCTCCGTCGGGACGACAGACAACGGTTTCTACGTCGCCGACGACGGAGCCGGAATCCCGCCGGAGGAGCGACAGGACGTGTTCGGCCGCGGCTACACCACGAGCGACACGGGGACCGGCTTCGGGCTGGCAATCGTCACCGAAGTTGCGCAGGCTCACGGCTGGTCGGTGTCGGTGACAGAGAGCGAAAGCGGTGGCGCGCGGTTCGAGTTCACGACGAGTTCGGAGCGTTGACGTGGCGATAGGCCGGTCCCGCAAGCACCAACACGGCCAGCGCCGCCGAAAACAGCAGGACGTGCGGGAGCGCGTCGATAGTGAGGCCGGTGAGCGTCAACGACCGCAGCGACGCGCCCGCAGTGACCTCGACGGCAACCCACGGAATCTCTCCGAGAAAGGTCCCGACAGCGAACGAACGCGGCGAGACGCGGGCGAACCCGGCCCCATAGGACACGGGGTCCGCGGGAACCGGTGAGAGCCGCGCTGCGAGGACGCCCCGCATCTCGCCGGTTACCTCGATGATCCGGCGGCCGGAGTCGCCCAGCCAGCCGAACATCCCGCCCTGTTCACCAGCCCGGAGCGCGAACCGGTAGGGAATGAGGCACGTGACGAGTGCCCCCATCAGCGCGACCGGGAAGCCGTACTTGACGCCGAGGACGAACCCGACGAACGCGGACAGCGGCATCGTGGGCCACGCAAAGAACGGGCGGATGAGATACAGGCCGACGATGACGCCCGCGAGGTAGACAGGGTGGTCGGCCAGGTGCAGCATCTGAGCTACCACCCGCTCGGGCGTGAGCAGCGTCGTCGCAATGGCGACGACTCCCACCAGCCCAGCAGTCCCGACCAGCTGTCGCTTCGCGAGGCGGTCCATCTACCCAATTGAGCGGCAGCAATCGACAAACGCTTTGTGGTATCTTTTACGTTGTTCGGGGTTGAATCGGTGGTTGTGTCCGAGACGCGAGACCCGGTCGAACTCGGCGTCGAACTGCTCGCCCATCTGGAACACGGTGAGCTGTCCGTCGCTGACGCCCTCGACCGTATCGAGACGGTGACGACCAACCCACAGGTCCAGCGCGAGATACTCGATACCGCCGTGATGCGGGGCCTCATCGAACGCGAGAACGGTGTCGTCCGCCCACGGTCACAGGGGTCGTACGTGAACTTCGACAGTGACGTGGTCGTCCGGGAAGGAGAGTTCTCGTGTCAGCGCTGTGGTGCAGCTATCAACACGGGTCACTTCGTCCAGTTCGACGGTGGCGAACTGGGCCCGTTCGGGTCGACGTGTATTCGGAAAGTGTTAGGGCGGGAGTAGCGGAGCGGTGGCCGCGACAGAGGCCACGGCGTCGGTCAGGCGAGCGGGGAGGAACGACCCGCGAGCAAAGGAGCGACCGCAGGGAGCGACCCTCGTTGATGCGAACAGCGACGCAAGGAGCCGTGAGCATCGCAATCTTAGGGGACGGTCCTGATTCTGTGACTGGGACGGTACGGCCTGCAGGTAGCGAGGTCGGGGCTGCACCCACGACTTCATTAGCCAAGCGGCCTCAGAAGTACAGCCCCAGTCAAAACAGACGACTCAGCGGCCTTGCCGGAGTTCCTTGATGAGCTGTTTGATTGTTCGCTCTTGCTTTTGGAGCTGTTCGTTCTGGGCCTCGACAGCAGCGGTCAGTTCGGCGACCTGTGCTTCGAGTTCAGCGATATCGGGGTCTGCAGCGGTGTCCGGCTCGACCGAGTCGGTGTCTATGCCTGCTGTGCCAGTGGATCGTGTCTCGGTCGTGGCTTCGGCGGTAGTTCCCTGCTCACTGGTCGATTGGGTCGCGGCCTGCGTGCTGGTGCTCGCAGATGCAGTCTCGGACTCATCACTGCCCTCCTCGTCATTGCTCACAAGGGGGTCGATGCCGGATTCCAGGCCGAGCCCGTTGCCACCTTCGTCTGCACTCTCGTCTGGGTCGGCCCCGACTTTGGTGTTGAGGTCGGCAAGCGAGTCGACGTCGTGGTACGCGAAGAGGGCCTCTTCGAGCGTTTTCCGGACCATCGGTGCTTGCTCGGACGGAGCCTTGATGCGCTCCGGTCGCTCGTTAAACGAGAGCACGACCGCCGTAGCGACGCTGCCCTCTTCGAACTCAAGGCCGGTCACGTCGTCGAAGGAGAACGCTTCGTAGTCGGCATCCCAGGTGACGTTACCGATGTGCTTGAGCAACTGGCGGTCGGTAACCACCAGCGTGAGTTCGCTGAACCGGAACACGCCGGCGAGACTCTCGTCCGGGGCAATACCGCCCGAGACGGCGAGCTTGCCTTCGAGTAGCCGTTCGAGGACGGCGTCGCTGCGGTTGCCGGGAACGGACAGCTCAAGCTTCTCACCAGTGTAGATGAGCGAGAACTTGGTCTTTCGCCGACCGGCCGAAACCGTGAGCCGTTCGAAGTCGTGTGGATAGCTGGCGACCTTCTCGTCGCTGAGAAGACCCTCACCGCGGTAGACGAGCGTCCGGGTCGGTGTGAAACAGGCCGCGTCTTCGTCGCCGAGGTTGACACCGCCCCGGATCTCCTCGTCCCCGAGTTCCTGCTGGACGAGGTCTGGTATCTCCATACTGGCTGCATACCTGCGTGATGGCTTAAATCCGCGGGTCGAGTATCAGCGACGATGCGCCCACGCAGCGTGGGACTGTGCCACAGTCCCGGTGGAGATGAGAACCTTCAAGACGGCTAACGGCCAACGGCTGAATGCACCCGCGCCCGGGTGGCTTAGCTGGACATAGCGCCGCACTCATAGGGTCTCTCGACTCATGCGGCACACACCCGTCATGACCCCGGGGCGCTCGTCACGCCCCAGACCTGGGCCATGCGGAGATCGAGGGTTCGGAGCCCTCCCCGGGCATTTTCCAGATCACATCGGTCAATAGCGACCAGCTCTCTGTCACGGAGCCGGACAGATGGCGTTGTGTCGGTTGAAAGAATGGTGTTCCGAGCGAGCAGGTCGCCGCAGCGGTGAGTGGCTCTCAAACGCCGTTACGTTCGTCATGGCAGTTCCGGAGGGTGGAGCGATTTCACTGAGCAAGAATCGGCAGCGGTCACCCAGACGAGAGACCGCTGCCGGGGAACTGCTGGAAAACAGACTCGAAATCGTCAATCTCTGCAGCCGTGGCGTCGACTCTGTCACGGAGTTCGTGGAACTGCTCGTTGACGCTCTGGTATTCGTCGCTCGCTTCGAGTTGCGGCGTGTTCTTTTGCGTTTCTAGCGTTGCCTTCTTTGAAGCCACGGCGAAGTACTCCTGGACCTGCTCATCGTACGTGGTTCGGACGAGCATCTCCGAGACAGTGTCGAGGAGGTCATCACGACCGACCGGCTTGGTCAGGTACTCGTCGAAGGGCATCTCGACGATGTCGAAATCCGGGTCGACGGCTGTCACCATCACCACTGCCGGGTCGATGCCCTGCTGTGCGATAGCGTCGAGCACTTCGTCACCGCTCATGTCGGGCATCTGCCGGTCCAGAAAAACGACATCGACCGACGCGTCCACTAACTCGAGCGCTTCCGTACCGCTGTGTGCGGTCTGAACGTCGTGTGCAGTCAGCAGCCACGTCGAATACAGATCTGCGATGTCTTGTTCATCGTCGACCACGAGTACCGTTGCTTCCTCCGTCTCACCACGCATTTGCACTTGTTATCCCTCCTGTCGACTCACGTACTGCTCTCACCGAGACTTTCCTGAACAACAGGATAAAGCTATCCAGTATATTATCAATTCTGAGAATGCAGCAGTTGTTCTATTGCCATTTTATGCGACTGTACTGTCACAATGCAGTGACTCATGCCAGAGATGTTAACATAGCGGCGACCGTACGCTGTGTGTATGGTGACCGTCTCCGGACCGTGGACGAGCGAGGAAATGTCACAGTTTCTCAGCGCCGAGACTGTGCCACTCCGCCTCGGGTGTCGAACTCCAGCAGGCAGGCCCTGGATGCTCTCGCTGTGGTACCGGTTCGTCGACGGGACCTTCGAGTGTGCGACTGGCGCGGACGCGGCAGTCGTCGACTACCTCGACTACGACGACGACGTCTCGTTCGAGGTTTCGACGAACGAGCCGCCGTACTGCGGTGTCAGGGGTAACGGGACAGCGACGATGACAGCGGACGATGATAAAACCGTTCTCACTGACTTGTTACACCGGTATCTCGGCGGCACTGACTCGCCGCTGGCCGAACGACTGCTTGCACCTGACCGCCGCGAGATACAGATCACTATCACGCCCGACCGCCTCCACACCTGGGACTACAGCAACCGAATGTAACAGCCTGAACCAATGGAACCCACAGACTCAGCCATGGACACAGATCCGACAGACATCAAATCAATTGCGATAAACGCAACTGACCTCGTCGCAGCCATTGAAGCGACTGCGGACGGATCAGAGACCGTGTTGCGCGTCACACCGCCGTTCAGCGGTCGGATGCGAGCGCGTCTCCACGTCGTCCAGCCCGGCGACGACGATGAGCCGATACACATCCAGCCCGACTCACTACTGGCGACGGACGCACCGTCGTATCCGACGCCCGACGACACCGCCGACGAACTTCGAGACGCGGACGACGAGACGTACTCGGTGGAACGCCATCGGACCTACCACGAACAACGGCTCGCCGAGTGGCGTGAGTCCCTGCCTGATCACGTCGTCGATAGCACGACACTAGTGGATACGGACCACGACGTAACCGTGTCACTACTCGGACCGTAATCGGTCGAATACGCCATCCAGAGCTGTCACCGAAAGCGGAAGTGCCACTGCGTATCACACAGCATCTGCAACGCGGATAAAACGTCTAAGCACCGCTCAGACTGTAGTAAAATGAGCTGCTGGGGTGTCGCTGTGTGTGAAACGAAGCGAAACGGGCGGAAACCTCTAGAGGTTATAAGCTATCTCCAGTGGAAGTCGTGGACAGGTCCCTCCCACATGTCAAGTTCGTCCGCATACGAGTTACTCGCCCAGTTTGATGAGTCCATTCCGGAGTTCGACGAGCCGTTCGTCTCCGCCGTTCGAGGTATCGCATTCTGGACAGCGATCGCACTCCCGTTTCTCTATCTCCCGCTACTGGTCACCGGACTGCACTCCGGAGCAACGCGGACAGCGTTCGTCGCACTCGTCGTCTGTAACGCAGTTTCGCTGCTCGTCGGCCACTCGCACGGCGGGAGCGACTGAGCAGCCTCGGTGAGTCGTTGGGCCCCGTCTGAGGTCGCTGTCTCGGCGATTCGTTGATATTCACAGCCAAGCGAGGCCCCAACCCGTTCATAGTCCGTCGATGTAGCTTCTCGGCACTCTGTAGGTATATTCTGCAAGTATGCCCTGGATACTCACCAGCGAGGTGTGGGGTCGGAGTACAGCCCGTATATGCAGGGACGGTGTGGTTCCGTCACTATTCCTTACCCTCGTTGCATGCGTCGGACGGCGCATCTTTTCGGAGCGAGTACTCTCGCGGTAGCGGCGTCGACGGTTACGGTTGCGGCCGCGAGCGGTGTCGCAGAGTTGGTTCACGCGCACTCTCTGCCCTGGGTCATCACACTCGCCTGTCTGCCAGCGGTCTGTATCGGCTACGTGACGGCCGGGGAGGCCAGACGTGTCGTGACTGACGGCGGCTTCGTCGTGACAGAGACCGATATCGTGAATCTACACGCCGTCGCGGTCGCCGCGCCGGTCACGCGCTGGCTCGCGGTCGAGGCCGGCCTGGGGCCGGTCGTCGCCTCGGCGCTGGTCGGGTTGCTAGCCGGGCTGTTCGTGCCGACGTACGGCGCTCCGGTGTACTGCGGGTCGTTCGTCGGGATGGTCGCCCCCAGCGTCTTTGTGGGCCGCCTGGCGGTCGCGGCCGCAGGTCTCATGGCCGGCGTCACCTTCGTCGCGGCCAAACGCGTCTTCGACGGGTTCGGCGGCAAACTCGGCACGACGGCGTTCGTCGGATGCGGGACGGTCGCGTTGACGACGGGCACGAACCCGGCCGAGCCAGCAGCGCTCCCGGACCCGGTGACGGCGGTCGCACTCGTCGCGGTAGCTGGCGTCGCCGCAGCCTTGACCTTCGTCGTGAGCGTCCGCCTCGACCATGGCCCCGTCGTCGGATCGGCGGTCGTCGGGTTGGTCGTCGGTCTGCTCGCGCCGACGCTGTTACCGGTCGGCGGCCAAGTCGCCGCTGTAGCGTTCTGTGCCTCGTTCGTCGGGATGGTGAGCCCCAACCGGCTGCCGAGCGAGCGAGCAACCTTCGGAGCCGGACTGCTCGCCGGCGGCCTCTACGTCGGAACGATGCCGTACCTCGCAGGGTTCGGCGGGAAACTCGGCACCATCGCGTTTGTGGCGTGTCTAGCGACCTACGGGGTGCGGACGGTCAACAGCAGGTAGACGATGGGATGGGCGGGCGGACACGGCGGCAAGGACCAGGAGATTCCGTTGACAGACACAGTTGGTGGCGTCCCGCCGTGTCCACTCGGCGATTGGACTACACCGAAATGAGATGGGACCGTAAGAACTGTGGCCTATTTCACAAGAACAGGCGACACTCCCACACCGCATGCAATGTTCTGGGGGGCGCTCTTCGCGTTGTGCTGGCTCTCACTTTGTGTCCGCGGACCGACTGTCGACGAGATCGACCCATTCTCTCAGCGGCCCCCGAACACCATCGACTGAGACTGTCACGTCGCCGTCGAACCGCCACGTCGCCTGCGGGGCATCCGAGCCGAACTGCATCGGAATAGAGACAGACAGCTCGTCGGCCGAGAGGTGAAGTGGCTCGTTGCGGTCAACCGTCTCGTCGAGCAGCCGCTCGATGGCCAGGCGGAGCTGTTCTGGGTCCGGATCTGGAAGATCTGTGGAGTGACTCATGTCTGTCGCTTAGAGCCGAAGCTACCTCCGTGTTGTGACGGACCGGACGGTTTTGCCCCGTCATTTAGGGGGGTGTGGTCCCCAGACTGCATCGATGAAGTTGCCAACGCCTTACGCTCTCGGCGGGACCTACTACGTCGAGACGGTGTCAGCCGGGAAAGAGACGGACGACGAGACAGTGCGCGATTGCGTGGTCTGTGGCGGCCACGTGTACGCCGACGACTGGCACCTCGTCACTGGCGTGGTGGACACGACCGGCGGCCGACAGCGCCACCACCACTGTAGCGACGACTGCCTGACCGAGTGGCTCCGGCTGATGGCGACCGACTGACCGGCGGCGAGTCCGCGGAGTCTTGACGGTGGAGCGCGTCGGGGGAATATGGACGAGCGCACGGGCGTGTTCAGGGTCTACCGGGTCGTCAACGCGGTCCCACATATCAATCTGTTCGACACTGATGCAACGCGACTCTACACCGTGTACCAGTCCGGCTACGGCGAGCGACAACCGGCGGTCGACGACCTCCGGACGGGCGATCTCGTCGAGGCGACACTGGGCGGCGACCCCGATGATTCGGATGAGGCCTGGTCGCTGCTTTCGTTCGAGCGGCTTGACCGCGTTGCGATGGATTTCGCCGTCGACGCCGAAATCCCGGCAGTGGCGGCTGCGCTCTGGGAACCCGGGCTCGAACGCCCGGCGAGCACCGTGCTCGAAGAGAACGGCGAGCAGGTCGCGGAGTGTTTCGTCCAGCCGCGCGCGCCGCTGCCCGGCGGCGCGTTCGTCCCGAGTGTGCTCACCGGTCTTGTTCCGATGGAGTCGCTGCTGACCGAACTCCCCGGTATCGGCGAGCCGCCGACAGACGCTATCTTCATTGACCCCGACCCGCCCGATGCCGACTCGTACTCCCGCCCCTACGGCGTCGCCGTGCTGTTCACCGCCGAGGCCGACGAGCTACTCGCCGAGTTCCGGGAGCGGTACGACCTTCCCGCCGACGCCGACAACAGGCCCGAGTACGACCCGTACGGGCTGTGAGTCCCGGTCGGGCGCTACATCGTGATGACGAGCGGCACCGGGACGAAGCAGAGCATCCCCAGGACGAACGTAAGCAGGCCCACAGCCCAGCGGCCCAGTCCCAGCGGCGTCTCGTCCAGCGGCGTCGCGGAGCCCAGCCGCCCGAACACCAGCGCCAGAATTCCCCAGAACGCCCACAGCCCGGCCGCCCGCCCTCCTTCGAAGACGACGAGGTATGCCGCGAGCCCGAACAGGGCGGCGGGGACGGCCAGCTGGACCAGCGACAGGCGGTCGCCGAACAGCGACCGGGCGACGTGTGCGCCGTCGAGCTGTCCGACCGGCAGGAGGTTCAGGAAGGTCACGAACGCGCCGACCCAGCCGCCGATGACGACCGGGTTCGGGAGGAGCTGCGGGTTCGCGTACTCCAGCGGCTCGCCCATCGCCGCGGCGATGCCCTGGAGTAAGAGCGGGTAGCCGAGTTCGATGTTCGTGACGATGCCGCGTGTCACCTCCACCGGCGGGAGTGTCACGCCGATAGCAGTCACGACGACTGTGGCGGCCAAGCCCGCCAGCGGACCGGCGACGCCGATGTCGAACAGCGCCTTGCGGTCGGGGATGTGGTCGTTCATGCTGATGACCGCCCCCAGCGTCCCGAGGACGTTCGGGAACGGCAGGAAGTACGGCAGGCTCGCCTCCACCTCGTGGTAGCGGCTCATGACGTAGTGCCCGAACTCGTGGACCGCGAGGATACCGAGCGCTGCCGCGGCGAAGGGCCACGCCGCGAGCATCGCTGTCGGGTCTTCAAGAACTGACAGCCCGTACCAGCGAGTCCCGGCGTACAGCGTCGATAGCAGCGTCAGGACGGCGAGTCCGACGTTCAACCACGGGATACCGTCGACGCCGAGCGACCGCTCCTGTGCGATCAATACCCACTCGCCCATCTCTCGCTTGAGTGCGACGCGATACCCGCGCTGGCGGAACGCCGGCGCGATGCGGTGGATGACCTGCTCTGACTCGGTCATCGGCTCGCCGTAGTACCGGACACCGTCCTCTGCGGTCCTGTCGACCTCGTAGACGTGGAAGGTGTCTGCGAGCGTTTCCGGGTCCGGCAACTCCGGCGGCGAGGACTGGGTCGCCATTACTCCCGTTTAGGGTTCGACCCGTTTGAACCTGTTTGCTGGCCCCGGCCTCGTCAGTCCGCGATGGCCTCGTCCGACCCAGTCGCGGCGTTTGGGTCCCGAATCCAGAGGTCGCCGAACAGGTCGTCTTGCTGGAGTCGGACCTGTCCGCGGTGAGCCAAAAAGAGTAATCCGAGGAACGTCTCGACGCGAGTCCCGCCAGCGGTGTCGACCTCGCGGTACAGCACTTCCTCGCGGCCCTTGTCGTACTGCTCGCGGACGGCGTCGTGGACGTCGGCGATGATGTCGTCGATGTTCTCGGCGTGGGCCGTCCCGGTCACGTCGGCGGCCGACGGCTCCTCGTCCAGCCGCATGTCGTCGGCCCCGCGGTAGTCCAGTTCCTGGGTCCCGCGGTCGAAGCCGCTCGGGGAGTCGCTGGTGTCGTACTCCCGAGATTCTTTCCACCAGGAGTCCCGTTCGGCGTCCCGGAGGTCCCGGACCAGTTCGTCGAGCGTCTGTGGCATCCCGCGGGCGCGGCGGCGTTCGAGCCGGCGGTCCATCTCCGACTCCAGGGCGGCGAAGGGGTCGGGCTGTTCGATTGGAGCGTCCTCGTGCATCGCCTGCTCCCAGGGCTCGGCCGGCTCCTCCTCAGTCTGTCCCTCGCCGAGCATCGCGTCGCTTTTCATCCGAATCAGGACGCTCGCGTAGAACAGCGCCCGCCCCGACGTGCGCAAGTCCGCGTCGTCGATGCGGTCGAGGAATTTGTCGGTGACCCGCACCACGTCAATGTCCCACGGGTCGATTTCGCCGTCGTCGGCGAGCTGGACCAGCACCTCGACGGGTTCGACGTCTTCGTCCTCGTCCTCGTCGGTCGTCCGGTCGCTTTCGGGGCTGTCCTGTGCAGTTGTCTCGTCGTCTGGGTCGGGGGAGTCGCCCAGCAGCGCCGCCGCGTCGTCCGAGCCACCTGGCGGCTCGCGGTCCTCGTGCCCGGTGATGTTGAGCGGGATGTCATCGGCATCGTCTCGTGGGTCACTTCGTTCCCCGCTCGACTGTCCCGAGGAGTCTCCGTCGCGCTGCTCCTCAGTCTCGCGGGTCGCGTCGCTCCCCGCTCGCGAGTCCGAGCCGCGTGACGGCTCGCTCCCCTCGCTAGTCATCAGCGGGCACCTCCTCGTCGCCGTCGCCCTCGCCAGAGAGGTCGATGCCAGTTACGGCGCTCACGTTGTCGCCCTGCATCATCACGCCGATGGCCCGCTCGGACCGCTCCAGCATGGCCGAGCGGTGCGAGACGACGACGAACTGAGCGTCCCCGGCGAGTTCGTCCACCAGTTCGCCCACGAGGTCGGCGTTGGCCGCATCGAGGAAGGCGTCGACCTCGTCAAGCGCGTAGAACGGCGCGGGGTTGTGCCGCTGGATGGCGAAAATAAAGGCCAGCGCGGTCAGGGACTTCTCGCCGCCGGACATCGCGTTCAGCCGCTGGATGGGCTTGTCGCCCGGCTGGGCCTTCATCGTCAGCCCGCCCTCGAAGGGGTCGTCCTCGTCTTCGAGGTGGAGGTGGCCGGTACCGTTCGAGAGCCGCTCGAAGATGTTCTGGAACTGGTCGTTGATCTCCGTGAACGACTCCATGAACGTCTCCTTCTTGCGCGCCTCGTAGGTGTCGATGCGGTCGCGGATGCCGTCGGCCTCCTCGACCAGCGTCGCCTTCTTGTCTTCGAGTTCCTGCAGGTCGTCGTTGACCCGGTCGTACTCCTCGATAGCCCGCATGTTGACCGGCTCCAGTTTCTCCATCTCCGTTTCGAGTCGGTCGATTTCCCGCTCGACGGTCTCGTGGTCTGGCACGTCCTCGGGGTCGTAGTCGCCGACCTGCGCTTCGAGTTCATCGATTTCCCACTCCAGACGCTCCTGCGTTTCCTGCTCTGATTCGAGGTCACGCTCGATCTCCGAGACCGCGGCCTGTTGCTCGTCGCGGGCCTCTTTGGCCTCCTGCAGGTCGGCTTTCAGGTCCTCGCGTTCGGACTTGAGTTCCGACAGTTCCTCCTCCAAATCGGCGACGGCCTGCTCCTTCTCGGCTTTCAGTTCCTCTTTCTCGGCGACCTTCGCTTCGAGGTCGTCGATGCGCTCCTCGTGTTCGGCCTTCCGGTTCTGTGCGGCCTCGATGTCGTCGTGGAGGTCCTCGATGGCCTCCTCGGCGTACTGTTTCTCCAGTTGGTACTCGTTGAGTTCGGCGTCGAGGTCGCTCTGGCGGTCTTCGAGCGCGTCGATGTCGGCCTCGATGGATTCGCGGCGGTCGGTCAGGTCTGGCAGTTCCGAGTCCTCGACCTCGGCCTCTAGGTCGTCGATGTCGGCCTGGAGCGCGTCGATTTCCTCGGTCTTTGCTTCGATGTCGGCCTCCAGTTCGTCCATCTGGTCGGCGACATCCTCACGCTCCGCGGCGATTTCTTCGAGGTCGGCTTCCAGTTGCTCGATGCGGTCGCGGGTGTCTTCGAGGGCGCTCTCCTTGCGCTCGATGCTCGTCTCGATGTCCCGGACCTGCTCGGTCGCGTCGGACTCGCGGTCGCGGGCGTCGTCGAGGCGCTCCTCCACGTCCCGGAGGTCCTCGCGCACGTCGGCCCGCTCGTCTTCGAGTTCGTTGATGCGCGTGGCGACGCGTTCGAGCTTGCCCGCCCCGCCCGAGAAGGAGTAGCGCGTGCCCGACGAGGAGCCGCCGGTCATCGCGCCGGACTTCTCGACGAGGTCGCCGTCCAGCGTGACCATCCGGTACTCGCCCATCAGGTCGCGGGCGGTGTCCATGCTGTCGACGACGACGGTGTCGCCGAGCACGTACGAGAAGATGCCCGCGTACTCGGGGTCAAAGTCCACGAGGTTGTACGCGAAGTCGACGACGCCGTCGGCGCTGGGCCGCGACCCCAGCGAGCGGTTCTGCATCTGCGTAATCGGGAGGAACGTCGCCCGGCCGGCGCTACGTGACTTGAGGTACTCGATACAGCGCTGGCCCACGCTGTCGTCGTCAACGACGACGTGAGCGAGCCGCCCGCCGGCCGCCGTTTCACAGGCCGTGGCGTACTCGGGGTCGACCCCGCCGAGTTGGCCGACGGTGCCGTGGACGCCGTCCTGGCTGGCGTTGAGAATCGCCGTGACCGCGCGGCCGTAGGAGGAGTCGCCGTCTTCGCCGGCCTTCGCCTCTAGCTGGGCGTACTCCTGCTGTTTCGCGCTGATTTCGTCTTCCAGCGCGTCCAAGTCCGACTGGAGTTCCCGCTTCTCGGCCCGAAGGTCATCGACGACTTCGCCGATGGTCGCCTTGTTCTGCTTTGCCTTCTCCAGTTCCGT
The DNA here is from genome assembly GCF_003665985.1 of Haloarcula sp. Atlit-47R. NCBI lineage: Archaea > Methanobacteriati > Methanobacteriota > Halobacteria > Halobacteriales > Haloarculaceae > Haloarcula > Haloarcula sp. Atlit-47R. Next base: position 282,855 of record NZ_QPLQ01000001.1, read on the forward strand.
CTGCAAGTCCTCGATGTCGGCTTCGAGGTCGGGAATCTCGGCCTCCGCTTCCTCGATGGCCGCGCGCTTCTCGTCCTCGGCGTTCGAGCGCCGCCGGGCCTCATCGAGCAGGCGGTCCTGCTCACGCTGGAGGTCGTTTTTCTCGCTTTTGAGCGTCTCCAGTCGCGAGCGCTTTGTCTCCAGTTCGTCCTTGACCTCCTGGAACTCCTCGCCGACCTCGTCGATGCGCTGTTGAACCTCGGCGAGTTCGGACTCCTTCTCGGCGATGTCGGCCTTGACGTTTGACTTGGCGACTTTCGCCTCGCGGATGTCGCTTTCAAGATCGTCGATGGTCTCCTGCTTGCGGTCGATCTGGACGAACGCCTGTCGGCGCTCGTTTTCGGCGGCCTCGACGGTTTCCTCGGCGGATTCGATTTTGTCCTCCAGCCGCGAGATGTCGCCCTTTATCTCCTCGATGTCCCGCTTGATGGCGAGCTGTTCGTCCTCGCCCTTGCGTTCGATTTCCTGATTGAGCTCGTGGAGTTCGTCCTCCAGCCGGATGACCGCACCCTGACGCTCGTCGAGTTCGGTCTGCAGTTCTTGGAGTTCCGCTTCCAGCTCGTCGATAGTTTCCTCGACGGCGGCCAGTTCCTCACGCTTGTCTTCGAGTTCCGCGGCCTTGCGGTAGCCCTCGTACTCCTCCTTTTCGTCGCGGAGATCCTGATACTTGAGCGCCGTTTCCCGTTCGTCTTCGAGCTGGTCGAGGCGCTCCTGTTTCTCTTCGATGCGGAGTTCGGCCTCGTCGATGCGGTCTTGCACGACCTCCAGTTCGTCGAAGGCGTCGGCCTTTTTTGCGTCGAACTGAGCGACGCCGGCGATCTCGTCGATAATTTCCCGACGGGAGCCGGCCGTCATGTTGATGATCTCGGTCACGTCGCCCTGCATGACGACGTTGTATCCCTCCGGCGTCACGCCCGCCTGCGCGAGCAGGTCCTGAATGTCCGAGAGGTTGACCGAGCGGCCGTTGATGTAGTAGTAGGAGTAGTAGTTGTCCTCGGTCTCCTTGACGCGGCGTTTGATTGCGATCTCGTCCACGTCGCCCACGTCTTCGGTGCCGGCGGCGTTGACGACCTGCGAGCGGGAGAGCGTGCGGTCGTCGTTCGCTAAAATGACCTCGACGCTGGCCTGGCGCTCGCCGTCGTACTCGGCGTCCTCGTCGGCGTGGCCGGGGTTGTAGATGAGGTCGGTGAGCTTCTCGGCGCGGATGCCCGAGGTGCGAGCCAGTCCGAGCGCGAACAAGATGGCGTCGATGATGTTGGACTTGCCCGAGCCGTTCGGACCGCTAATAGTGGTAAAATCTTCGTAGAACGGGATTCGGGTCTTCCGCCCGAAGCTCTTGAAATTGTCGAGGACGAGCTCTTTGATATGCATACGGTGGTGTGGCCGACAGCCCTACGCGACGATGATGTCGGACTCCGAGTCCTCTTCGCCCTCGGTCTCCGACGCGGCTTCGGCTTCCTCCCTGTTATCACCCTCGTCGGTATCCGCAGTGTTAGGTGTGTCGGCCTCGGTTGGGGTGGCGGCCGATTCTTCCGAGTCGGACGCGTCGGCGCTGAATCCGTTGTCCTCGTCGACGCTGGCTTCGAGTTCTCGGATGCGGACCTTGCATTCGACGAGTTCGTCGGTCAGTCCCTCGACCGACGCTTCCAGTTCTCTGACGCGCGTTTCGAGTTCCTCGACTCGGTTGCCGCACATACCCGATACCCAGCCATTCTGGACACTTATACCTACGTCAGACATTACCAGTTCGGTTGATACGTCCGCGCCTGTACAGGGTCGTTAGCCTTTAGCCACGCGCCACCGAACCCCGGATAATGACCGCACAAGCGTCCGAGTCCCGCGAACTCGCGGCCGTCATCGGGCTGGAGGTCCACGTCCAGCTTGAGACGGCGACGAAGATCTTCTGTGGCTGCTCGACCGACGTGGCCGACGCCGAGCCCAACACCCACACGTGCCCGGTGTGTCTCGGCCTCCCCGGCGCGCTCCCCGTGGTCAACGAGGGGGCCGTCGAGGCGGCGGTGAAGGTCGGCAAGGCTATCGACGCCGATATCCCGGAAGAGACCGCCTTCCACCGGAAGAACTACTACTACCCCGACCTCCCGAAGAACTTCCAGATAACGCAATACGATTCGCCCATCTGCCAGGACGGGGAACTGGAGTTCACCGTCGAGGGCGACCGTCGTAGCGTCGACATCCGCCGTGCGCATCTGGAAGAGGACCCCGGTTCTATCAAGCACGTCCGCGAGGGGTCCGGCCCGCTCGAATCCCGGACCTGCTCCATCGAGCGCGCGGATTACACGCTCGTCGACTACAACCGCGCCGGGACGCCGCTGATGGAGATTGTCACGGAACCGGACTTCCGCGCGCCGGGCGAGGTCCGGTCGTTCCTCGAAAAGCTCGAAGAGGTGCTGGAGTATCTAGGCGTGTTCGACGCAACGCGGGACGGCAGCCTCCGCATCGACGCGAACCTCTCGATGGTCGAGGCGGGCGAGGTGGACGACGACGGCGACATCGACGAGGCCGTCCTCGAAGACGCCAACCGCACCGAAGTCAAGAACATCTCCAGTCACAAGGGCGCGGAGCAGGCGCTGTCCTTCGAGGCCTCCCGCCAGCGGAAGCTTATCCAGTCCGGCCGCGCCGTCGAACAGGAGACCCGCCACTTCAACGAGACACACGGCAACACAGTGTCGATGCGCTCGAAGGAGGAAGAGAAGGACTACCGCTACTTCCGGGAGGCCGACCTGCCGCCCCTGCGAGTCAGCCACTGGAAGGACGAGGTCCCGATTCCGGAACTCCCCGACGCCCGCCGCGAGCGGTTCGTCGCCGAGTACGGTCTCAGCGAGGAGGCTGCCTCGAAGCTCACGAGCACGAAACAGGTCGCGGACTTCTTCGAGGACGTGGCCGAGCGCTTCGATGCCAACCTCGCCGCAACGTGGGTCGCCGACAATCTGCTTGGCGAACTGAACTACCGGGACATGGCTATCACCGACATCGACGACCGGTTCGACGAGGTGACGCGCCTGGTCGAACTCGTCGCGGAGGACGAAATCACCGCCAAAAACGCCCACGAGACGGTCCTGCGGGAGATGCTCGACACCGGCGACGACCCCGATACCGTCGTTGACCGCGAGGGACTGGGCAAGACCACCGGCGACGAGGTCCAGCAGGCTGTCGTGGAAGCCATCGACGAGAACCCCGACGCCGTCGAGGACTACCACAGCGGCGAGGACGGCGCAATCAACTTCCTCGTCGGGCAGGTCATGCAAAAGACCGGCGGGAGCGCCGACCCCGGCGACGTGAACGGGCTGCTGCGCGAGGAACTGGAGAGCTAGGCGGGCGTTCTACTCGACCGTCCCGGGGAGGGCGAATCTGTATCTCTGTCGCCCTGTCACCGCCGTGGCCAGTCGTCCGGCAGTTCATCAGCGTGATTTTCGAGCAGTTCGAGCATCGGTTCGATTTCGTCGAAGCGCTGGCCCCGTGAGACCTCGTCGGCCGCTCGGTCCCAGTCGATGTACGCTAAACTGGCCAGTCGGGGCAGGTCGTCGTGTCGGAGTTCGGCTTCGGTAGTTCTGGCTCCAGCACTTCTGGGCAGAAAATCGACAATCGGCCGTGGACTCCGCTGTTTCAACATGAACAGAATCATTCGACGGCGGCGGGTAAACAGCGCTTCAAACACCCGGTCCATCCCTGTGTCCCATACCACGTCCGGGATAGAAGTTCCCATCCTGTAACAAGAGACACACTACTGATAATAAATGTCACGATACCGCCGTTCTCTTGCCGAATCGGTCCTGAATGCTACAGGCGTAGTTACTGTCAGAGGCTGTCCAAAGAGCCGCTATGGTGCGTCGTATGCTACGATTCGCTCGATGCGTTCGACTCGACGTTCTCACGCCGCTCGCCCGGGATAATCGCGGGGTCCTTCCACAGCAGTGTCACGAAGACCGTCGCGGCGAGCGCTTCGATGGTCTTGATAGCTGATTCGACCGGTTCCGTGGTGAAATGGTCCAGTATCAGCAGGGCAGTGCTCCCGCCGTGGTGGTGGCCACCGCCGCCGGACGACGGTGCAGAGAACCCGTCGACGAGGAAGGCCCCGTGCCCGGTGGCGTGCCAGAACACCCACCCGGCGATGGACGCAATCATGAGGACAGTCCCGACGATATAGGCGTTCCGCAGACCGATGATGCCCCGGGTAATGAGATACGGGCCAGCGAGCAATACCGCGGCGAAGGCGACAAACAGAAACGGGCGAGGGTCCGGCGGGAGTCCCCGTCCGAACAGTCCCTCTATCGCCTGCGCGTAGATGATGCTTCGCGGGAGTCCCCACCAGAGGTGAAACGCCGCCGTCGCAAAGACGAGCGTGGCGGCGGTTCCGCGGAGGAGTTTGGTCGTCCGGCGATCCATACTGACAGTCGGAGTGGCAGTGGCAAGAGTGCGTCGAAGTGATGAGTCGTGCCGAGGACCGCCACCTTCGTGGGACGGGGCCGACGTTGTAATGGCTACCTCCGCGCGAGCGCGAGCGGCCCCGCAAGCGCCCGCACACCCGCGCTGTCGCCTGATTTTCCCGAAAGCCTTTAGAACAACTGACTCCGTAGCGACGGGTAATGACAGAGACAGGTGGTGTCCGATGCGGCTGATTATCACCGAGAAAGACAACGCCGCTCGCCGCATTGCGGAGATCCTCTCAGAAGGAGGTGCGTCCGCGAATCGGCGCAACGGCGTCAACGTCTATCGGTGGGGTGACACCCGCGTGGTCGGCCTCTCCGGACACGTCGTCGGCGTCGACTTCCCCGAGGAGTACAACGACTGGCGCGACGTGGAGCCGGTCGAACTCATCGACGCCGACGTGACGAAGGAACCGACGCAGGAGAACATCGTCACGACGCTGCAGCAACTGGCGCGGGAGGCCGACGAGGCCACCATCGCGACAGACTACGACCGGGAGGGGGAACTCATCGGCAAGGAGGCCTACGAACTCATCCGCGAGGAGACTGACGTGCCCGTCGACCGCGTCCGCTTTTCCTCGATTACCGAGCGGGAGGTCCGCGAGGCCTTCGCCAACCCCGACGACATCGACTTCGATCTCGCGGCCGCGGGCGAGGCCCGCCAGATTATCGACCTCGTGTGGGGCGCGGCGCTGACGCGCTTCCTCTCGCTGTCGGCCCGGCAACTGGGCGACGACTTCATCTCCGTCGGCCGGGTCCAGTCGCCGACGCTGAAGCTCATCGTCGACCGCGAGCGCGAGATACAGGCGTTCGACCCCGAGGACTACTGGGAGATATTCGCCGACCTCCAGAAGAACGGCTCGGCCTTCGAGGCTCAGTACTTCTACGACGACGACGGCACCGAGGCCGAGCGCGTCTGGGTCGAAGAGGACGCCGACAACGCCTACGCCGACCTGACGAGCGTCGACGCGGCGACGGTGACGAGCGTCCGCCGCCGGACCCGCACCGACAGCCCGCCGACGCCGTTCAACACCACCGCCTTCATCTCCGCTGCGAGTTCACTGGGCTACTCCGCCCAGCAGGCGATGTCAATCGCCGAGGAGCTGTACACCACCGGCTACATCACCTACCCGCGAACGGACAACACGGTCTACCCGGACGACCTCGAAGAGGACGCCCTGCTCGATGAGTTCGTCGGAGCCGGCCACTTCGGCGAGGACGCCGAGGCCCTGCTGGAGCAGGAGGACATCACCGCCACCGAGGGCGACGAGGAGACCACCGACCACCCGCCCATCCACCCGACGGGCGAGATTCCGCCGAAGGTCGACCTCTCCGACGACGAGTGGGAGATTTACGAACTGGTCGTCCGGCGGTTCTTCGCGACGGTCGCCGAGGCCGCGACGTGGGAGCACCTCCGCGTCGTCGCCGAGGCCGGCGGCCGCTCGCTGAAGGCCAACGGCAAGCGCCTGGTCGAACCGGGCTACCACGAGGTGTATCCCTACTCCAGCGCCAGCGAGAACCACGTCCCCGACGTCGAAGAGGGCGAGGAACTGGCCATCTCGGAGGTCCGGATGGAGGAGAAACAGACCCAGCCGCCCCGCCGCTACGGCCAGTCGCGGCTCATCCAGACGATGGAGGACAAGGGGCTGGGGACGAAGAGCACGCGCCACAACTCCATCGAGAAACTGTACGACCGCGGCTACATCGAGGGCGACCCGCCGCGGCCGACGACGCTGGCGATGGCCGTCGTCGAGGCCGCCGAGGAGTTCGCCGACCACGTCGTCAGCGACGAGATGACCGCCCAACTGGAGGCGGACATGACCGCCATCGCCAACGGCGAGGCGACGCTCGACGACGTGGCCGACGAGTCCCGTGAGATGCTCAAACGGGTGTTCGAGGAACTGCGCGAGTCCCGCGAGGAAATCGGCGAGCACCTCCAGGAGTCGCTGAAAGCCGACAAGACGCTCGGTCCCTGTCCCAAGTGCGGCGAGGACATGCTGGTCCGGCGGTCACGCCAAGGATCGTACTTCGTCGGCTGTGACGGCTTCCCCGAGTGTCGCAACACGCTCCCGCTGCCCTCCTCGGGCGAGCCGCAAGTGCTCGAAGACCACTGCGAGGAGCACGACATGCACCACGTCAAGATGCTCGCCGGCCGGGACACCTTCGTCCACGGCTGTCCCCGCTGTGAGGCCGAGAAGGCCGACGAGAGCGAGGACGAAGTGATTGGGCCGTGTCCTGATTGTGGCGACGAGCACGACGGAGAGTTGGCCATCAAACACCTCCGCTCGGGCTCCCGGCTCGTCGGCTGTACGCGCTACCCCGAGTGTGACTACTCGCTGCCGCTGCCCCGCAACGGCGACATCTCGGTGACCGACGCCTTCTGCGAGGAGCACGACCTGCCGGAGCTGGTCATCGACGCCGACAGCGACGACCCCTGGGAGCTTGGCTGCCCCATCTGCAACTACGAGGAGTACCAGGCCCGCACGGCCGTCGAAGACCTAGAGGACCTGAACGGCATCGGCTCGGCGACCGCGGAGAAGCTCGGCGACGCCGGGGTCGACTCGCTGGCGGCGCTCCGGGAGGCCGACCCCGACACCATCGCTACCGAAGTTCAGGGCGTCAGCGCCACGCAGGTCCGGGAGTGGCAGGACGAACTGGAAGCCTGAGATACTACGGTCGCGTTTCGATAGTCGGGAACGAGAGGCGAACACGGTTCGCTGGCGGCGACCCGCCCAGTTCGAGTCGCCCGTTCATGCTTTGAATAGTCCACTGCGCAACCCACAGCCGGAGGGTCCGCGCGTGTGCAAGCGAGCGCTCGATGTCGTTGTCGAACGCAGTCATCGTCGCCTCTGAGACGAACCCCTCGTCGGCGACGACTTCGACCGTTCCCGTCTTGTACTGTTCGTCAGCCTCGACCCGGACTTCGACTGTGGGGGCAGAGAGATTGGTCGCAGCGCACGCAATCACTTCCCGGACGCTCGTCTGGACAGTCGCGTCAGCGGCAGTGGCGTCCGGCGGTCCAGTGTCGATAGTGACCGAGAGGTCGGCATACTCGTGCCGGGCATCGGTGACGCCAGCCTCAACGGTAGCGTTTAGGTTTGCCGGCTCCTGCTCTCGGGCATCGAGGGTCCGGTCGACGTGCCGTGCGTTCTCCGAAAGCGAAGACAGGCGCTCCGCCGCCGTAGCGATGGTGTCGAGATGGTCTACAGCCGCTGCGTCGAACAGGCCTTGCGCTTCGAGCCATTCCAGCCGACCGCTGATGACGTTCAGTTCGTTCCGAAGATTGTGCCGGAGCACTCGGTTCACAACTGAGAGGCGTTCCTCTCGGCGCTCGACGTCGTCGCGGAATCGGTGGATATCGCGCGTTTGCTCCAGGAGGAGCGCTGCGTTTGAGAGTGGTGCGCCGTACTCAATGGCCTCCTTCGGCGGGGTGTAGTATGGGTTTGTACAGAGTGTCTCGCGGTAAATAATGGCCTCGTGCGTCTGTAACGCTTTGCCGATATCCTCGCCGGTAAACTGTTCCAGGCTGTACTGACAGAGCGCCGTGACTGGCAGGTCCGGGTGGGCTTCGTCAAACCGGTGTTCGAACTCGATGACATCCTCAAAGCTGCAGTCGAGGTCAAGCGACCAACTATTCTCACCAGCCGCACGGAGTCCGCTATATCCGTCTGCGACAGCATCGGCAGCTAAGTCACGGAACTCGTCGACGCTTTCCTTCGGGTCAAATACCCCGTTTGAATAAATCTTGGCGGAGTCAACTAACACCAGTTGGCCGTCGGCTTGCAGCGAATCAACGTCGAGTCCGGCGTCGGAGAGCGCCGTCGCGATTGTTGCCGTCTCGTTTTCATCGGCGATGTAAATCACCTGTTCATCCTGTTGGATGCCGCGGGCGACAAATGTCGTGACGACGCGTATCTGTTCTGCATGTGTCCGGTAAAACAGAGCGAGGTGGCGAGGCAACTCAGTCGTCGCAAATTGGGTCTGGAGCTGTCGACGCCTGTCAGCTGGCGACGAGTCCGGGGTGTCTGGGTCACCCGTCGAGGACTCTGACATAACTACGTCTACGCGGTGAAGCGTCCTTATTCTTCGGTACAGGGTACAACCTGCAAAGCCGGATGGACAGCTGCCGGCAGTCGCTCAGTCTGCCGAAATACTCCCAAGGGTGAATGGAAACTGATGTTTATTTTCCGGCGTAGAACAGGACAGTAACAGTGAGTGTGGCTACGAGACGAAGGTTACGCCGCCACACACCGGGCACTCGACCGCTTCGGCAGTCTCGACAGTTATCTCGTCGACAGCGCCGTAGACGACTGCGTGTCTCATCGGCTCCGGAATCTGGCGCTCACAGAGCGGGCACTCGACGACGCCGGCCCGGAGTCGGTCCCGGTCGATGCTGTGGCCGCCGGTCACAACTGGAGGTGGGACGTGGAACTCGGGCCGTCGTCGTCGATGCCACCCTCGTGGGCGAACGCGTAGTCGTCGTCGGTGAGGAACACGTCGCCGTGGGTCTCCGATATCTCGACCCCGGGGAGCGTCGTCCCAGCGGCGTCGCCGTTGTCACAGCCGCCGTCGCAGGCATCGAACAGCGAACCGTGTCGGGGGCAGATGAGCTGGTCGTCCCGCATCGGGACACCTCGTCCGGTGTCGAACCGCTGTGCTTCGTGCGTACATCGGTTCACCCACGCCTCGACGCCGTCGTCACAGGGGACGAGAACGACCTCTTCGAGGTCGCCGTAAGGGTCTTCCGCGGTGAACAGCCATGACCCGTCTTCGTGGACCGTCTCGACTGTCGTAAGTCGCTGCACGACTGGCGCGTTAGGTTGCCGCCGGTATCAGCGTTCCCGTCGCACGCCTCCCGCTGTCTGCGTCACTCACCGGTCTCCGCGGCGATGAGACGGACCAGTGCAGTAACGAACACCGCGAACAGTCGCCAGACCAGCACGCAACTGACCACGAGCACGCCGAGGACGATGGCGACCAGCCAGAGGAGGAGGCCGAACTGCAGTTGGGTGAGCAGCCCCACGACCAGTCCGACGACGAACCCGCCGACGAAGAGGACGCCGGCACCCTTGAGACAGCGGCGCTGCCAGCGGTCGAACGCCAGCGTGTCCTCGGCCCCCAGAAGCGATGGCAAGGCGATACCGAGCCCGGCACCGCCAAGCGCGAGGACGAAGAAGACGCTGCCGAACAGATACGAGAGTCCGCGGACGAAGCTGTCACCGGACGACGACGCTGTCGGCATCGTCGAGAGGGAGTACAACACTGCCACCGTCACGGCAGCGCCCGTGAGAACGAGCACACCTCGGATGGCAGTGACGATGTACCGGCGCTTGTCCGCTGTCATTGTCTGACGATTGTAACATAACCGTCATAAATCTTCGGAGACATATATATCCGGAGCCGACGCCAGTCGGACTGTCCGATCGGGCTGTCAGCGTGACCCACTGTGATACGTGTATCCGAAGCGGTTATACGGCCACGCGCAAGTCTGGCAGGTATGAGCGACTGGGCGGACTGGGACCACATCGTGAAGATAGACCCCGACAAGACGCTGGTCGACGGAGAGACCTTCGAAGACGTCGCGGCGACGGGGACCGACGCCATCGAAGTCGGCGGGACCACCGGAATGACAGAGGAGAAGATGAAGCGGGTCGTCGACGCCTGCGGGAAACACGACATCCCCGTGTACATCGAGCCGTCTAATCCCGCGTCGGTCGTCCACAGCGACCGTCACGACGGCTATCTCATCCCGGTCGTGATGAATGCTGGCGACGTGGCCTGGATCACTGGCGCGCACAAGGAGTGGATACGCATCGACGACGAGATCGACTGGTCGCGGACCTTCACGGAGGCCTACATCGTCATGAACCCGGAGGCGTCGGTGGCGTCCTACACGCAGGCCAACTGCGACCTCGACGCGGCCGACGTGGCCGCTTACGCCGAAGCCGCCGAGCATCTCCTCGGGCAGGAAATCGTCTACGTCGAGTACTCGGGGATGCTCGGCGACACCGACATCGTCGCCGCCGCCGCAGACGCGCTCGACGACGCGACGCTGTTCTATGGCGGCGGCATCCACGATTACGAGTCCGCCCGCACCATGGCACAGCACGCCGATACCATCGTCGTCGGCGACCTCGTCCACGACGAAGGCGCCGAGGCAGTGCGAGAGACGGTGCAAGGCGCGAAGGACGCCACGGCGACCGTTCGGTAGTTAGAACGCGAGCCGTTCGAGCAGACGGCCGACGACACCGTCGGGATGACGTTTTGTGTCTACTTCCATCGACGCGTGGTCGCTGTCTTGAATTGCCGACTGCGTAGTGCTGTCGCCGTTTGACCGGCGGGCCGAAAGCCCACCGTTGTGTGCGTGTATCAGGAGCGTCCTGTCGCTGTCAGCCGCGTCTATTGTCGCTGAAAGGTCCTGCCGGTCGACGAAGCTCCGCTCCGTCGGCACGTCACAGAGGTCCAGCAGGTCATCGTGGTATGCTTCGAGTTGCTGGCGTTGTTCGGCCGACTGGCGCTCATCAAGCGGGTAGAGGAACTGGAGGTCGGCCTCGGTCGCTGTCGCGACAGCGTTCCCAACGCGGACTTTCAGCGGGTCATACGGGCCGCGGGTCGTGACCAGTGTGATCGTCTCCAGCGCGTCGAGCGGCTGTGCGTCGACGGCAATGGTATCACAGTCAGTCTGTTTCCGGATGCGGTCGATACTGTCGCCCAGCAGCGAATCCCCGAACGACGCGCCACGTTCCACCAGCAACACATCGACGCCTTGCTCGTCGACGGCGTTGGCGACGGCCCGTTCGGGGTGGTGGCTGACAAGTTCGCCGTATTCGACCGGGACATCAAGGGCAGCCGCCAGCGTATCAGTCCGACACTCGAATTCGCGGTCGTCCGGAGATTGCACGCCGGAGGCGTAATCGAGGGGCTGCTGGTCGGGCACTTCGTCGAACTGGACGACAGAGAGGCTGCTGCCGGTGGGTGAGAGCGCGGCCCCGACCTCCAGCAGTGTCGCTTCGCTCTCCCGCGAGGACCCCTCGGGAAGGGCAACAAGCACGGATGTATCCGCCGTCTCGTCGAGCGTCGCCTCAGTCCGGTCGAGCGCGCGGTCGCCGATACTCCGGCGAACGGACTCCTTGATCGCGCCTTCTCTGGTGACTCGCGGTCTGACGTAGCCCAGATACCAGATGACGCTGCCAACGACGATACCGGCGGCTCCGACTATCGCGATCAGGCCCATCTGCGTCAGCAGGGCAAAGCCGGTCAGGGTGCCGAATATCGGCGTCCACGGGTAGAGCGGGACCTCGAAGGAGGGGTCGTAGTCTGGGGCGTCGCTCTCACGGAAGCCGATGAGCGCGACGTTGATGAGCGCGAACACGAGGATTTTGAACGCGCTCGCGAGCTTCGCGATCTCCAGAATCGGAACGAAGAGGATAAGCAGCAACATCACGCCGCCGGTCAGCGTGATGGCGGTCACCGGCGTGCCAAAGCGGTCGCTGACCGTACTGAGCAGGTCGGGCGCGAGTCCGTCGCGGCTCATGGCGAACGGGTAGCGTGAGGACGAAAGGATGCCGGCGTTAGCTGTACTGACCAGCGCCAGAATCGCCGCCAGAACGACAGCCGCGACACCAGTGGTTCCGAGGGTCATCTCGGCCGCGTCCGCAATGGGCGTCGTGCTCCCGGCAAGCTGGTCGAGCGGGACGACGCCGACGACGACGGCGACGACGAGCACGTACAGCAGCGTGGTGAAGGCGAGCGATCCAAGCATTCCGAGCGGGATGACGCGGTCCGGGTCCTCGACCTCCTCGGCGATAGAAGCGATCTTCGTCACGCCGGCGAAGGAGACGAACACGAGGCCGGTCGCGGCGAAGATCCCTTCGACGCCGTAGTCCCACATCCCGCCGTACGTCGCGGTGTTGACTGCCGGCCCGCCGCCAGCGACGAACCAGCCGATTGCCACGAGCATCACCGCGACGATGCCGATCTGGAGTCGGCCGGTCTGTTCCGCGCCGAGGATGTTGACGAGGATGAGAACGACGGCGAGCGTGATCGCAACCGGACGGATCGGCAGGTCGAAGAGAAGAACGAGGTACGGCACGCCGCCGACGAGCGCGAGCGCGCCCTTGAACGAGAGGGAGAACCACGTTCCGAGTCCCGAAACTGTGCCCAGTAGCGGCCCCATCGACCGCTCGATGTAGACGTAGGTGCCGCCGGCTTCGGGCATGGCGGTCGCCATTTCGGCCTTGCTGAGTGCGGCGGGCAGCACGAGCACGCCCGCGAGAAGGTAGGCAGCGATGATGCCGGCCCCGGCGTCTTTCACCGCCAGCGCCGGCAAGATGAAGATCCCGCTGCCGACCATCGCGCCGATTGATATCGCTACCACTGACAGCAGTCCGAGGTCGCGTTCCAGACCCTTGGCCATTATTTCGCGGTTTCGGACATCTGGAGCGTTGTTTCGACAGTGCGTTCCAGTTCGGTCGCCAGGACCTGCGAACCACAGACCACCTCGGAGCCGACCGACTCGAACGCCGATCGATGCTGCGGGTCGTTAAGCACGACAACCACGGTTTCGACATCGAACTGCGTCCGAAGCAGCTGTGTCACGAGGAACGCCCCGTGGTCGGTCTGCATCGATACCAGAGCGACATCGGTCGTTTGGGCCCCGGCGTCCTGAAGAACAGTACGCTCCCGGCCGTCACCGACTACCACGCGTGTGTCGTCGGGCGTTTGCCCGGCAACGCCATCGTGGTCGGTGACGAGACAGGCATCGGTGCCCCGATCTAACGTCGTTACTACCTCAGACCCGACGTACCGGTCGCTGATGATCAGTACCGACGGGGGGTCGATGTCGTCGTCCACTCGTTCGCGGAGTCCAGTAAGAGATATCATTGGGTTCGTAGAGGCCAGAGCTACCCGGCCAGTACACCAGCATTGATTCCGGAAACCGATAAATATCTAGGGAATAGTTCCGATTCCGGACTATTGTGGATATATAATCTATTTTCGGAAGATTACACTATGTAGACTCACCTTCGGAATCGTCGTGCCCGAACTGGTGAAACGGCCGGGTGTACTCGTTCCGAATGAGGTCCTCGTCGACGACCTCCAGTCCGATATCGTTGAGGTCTCTGCCGATGCGGCTCAGGTCGTTTCCGTCGGTTCCGACCACCTCAACGTGGACGTTGTCGGCCCCCGTCATGACCTCTCGGATGGCGACGACGCCGGAGACGTCGAGTGCCCGCTGCGCGACCTCCTCGCGCTCGTGGATTGGTGCCGTGCAGACGATGAGCGTATGGAGTTGGTACCCCGCGGCCTCGTAATCGACATCGACATCGTAGCCGGCGATGACGCCAGCTTCTTCGAGCTTCGTGATACGGTTCCGGACCGTTCGTGCGGAGACATCGAGCGACTCGGCAATCTCACTCGCCGACGTATGTCTCGCATCCTGCTGCAGCGCATAAATGATGTTCCGGTCCAGGTCGTCGATAGGGTACTCCGCGTCGGCCATGTCAACTGTTTCGACGGCTACCAGTACAAAAGTTCAGGATATTGGCCCGGACGCTGCGGTATTGTCAGGCTGTTTTCCACACTCCTCTGTGACTCACCAGCAGCACGACGCCCCGCTCTGCGGGCTCGGGGCACAGACGCCGCTATGTCTCAGGAAAGCACCGACTGTTCGGTGAGTGTCACGGTTACTGTCGGGTGATACGCGACCCAGTCGGTATCCTCGCCGGTGCGGTAGGATAGCAGAACGTCGTCAAAGTAGCCCTGCAGCGTGTACGTGCCGGCGGTCGACACCCGCCGCCCGATGAGTTGGTACTGCCGCTGAATAGATTCAGCAGTCGCTAGCGTTCCGGTGAGTGGGTCGCCGTCTTTATGCGCCCCGTTTGGCCGTACCTCGACAGCAGTTGACTGCTCATACGCAGCGGTCAACAGGAGAATGTCAGCGGACACTGACCCGCCCACTGGCGTCAACCCTAACATCCCGAGTGGCCAGACACCGGTGTTCTTTATTGTAACGTCCTGTGTCCCGGTGTTTCGGAGCGTTATGTCCAGCCGACCGGGGCTTTCGATTGCGATGTCCCGATCAATCACTGTCACATCCAGTGCCAGCGGGTGCGAATCAGCTTCGGTTTCCACGCTGGAGATCGTGTACTCAGGATCGCCCAAACAGCCGGCGAGTCCGGACAGCACCGCCGTCGACACAGCCAGATACCGGCGGCGGTTCATAGGTCCACCTCGGTAACGTGGGCGGAGCCATCAGTCAGTGTCATGAAGATGTCTTCCACTGTCGCATCGGACGAAAGGTCACAGGTGTCTCGGAGCGTCGGCAGCGTGCCTTCTGCAATGAGGGCCCCTTCGTACAGAATCCCGACGCGGTCACAGACCAGATCGACCTGCCCGAGGACGTGACTGGAGAAGAAGACGGTTGCCCCACGTTCGGATTCGGCTTCGACGACATCCCGTACCAGCGCGACGCCGTGGGGGTCAAGCCCAGTGAACGGCTCATCAAGGATCAGGAGGTCCGGTTCCCCGACGAGACTCATCGCGAGTGCTAACCGCTGTTCCATTCCCTGTGAGAACTCGCCGGCGGGTCTTTCGATAGCATTGACCAGTCCGACGCGCTCAAGCAGTGCCCGCGGGTCGTCGTCGGCACGCTTCGTGTCAATCACCAGTTCGAGATGCCGCCGCGCGGACAGCGACTCGTATGTCTCGAAGCGGTCGGGGCAGATCCCAACGCGCTGATGGCAGGCGACGACATCGGTCCACGGGTCGTGGCCGAGAACGCGCGCTGTCCCCGACGTTGGTTTGATGTAGTCCATCAGCAGATTGATCGTGGTCGACTTACCGGCGCCGTTCGGGCCGAGGAAACCGTACACCTCGCCCTGCGCTACGGTCATGGTCAGTGCATCGAGCGCATCAACCTCGCCGTACTGTTTCGAAAGCCCCTCGGTCTCGATTGCCGGCGGCGTCACGCGAGGTCACCTCGATTGAATCGATAGCTGGCCAGTGCGAGCGGGATGACGCCCCAGAGAAGCAATACGACGAGAGCAACCGACTCGTGCAGGTAGGCAGGGACTGGCTGTCCACTGAAGGCTGCGTCAACGACGTACTCGTTGATCGAATGCCCGGGATACAGTACCGTGGCGACTGACGTGTACTGGCCGCCGGAGTTTGCCAGTCCGAGTATCCAGTTCGTTACCGTTCGGTACGCTCGCCCCGGTGAAATCCGAAGGATAGCGAACAGCAGGCCGTCAGCGGGCGGTTCGAGCGGATTCACTGCGTTCCCGGTCACAGCTGAGTAGAGCCGGACACCAACGATTTTCCATCCCAGTGTCAGCAGCAGAAAGAAACCGCCGAAGAGCACGGCGGTTACACGGACTGTGCTTGTCGTCACTGCCGATGCCGCTGTTGCAATCGACACGAGCACAGCGATGTACAGCACCGTCACCAGAAACACGCCAATAAAACGCAGCGGGGAGAACAGCCCGAACTTGACACCGCCAACCACGCCGAGAATGACCGTTGCGAGGGCAAATGGAAGCACGGTGCCGACGCTCCGACCAAAGACCTTGCCGATGAGAATATCAGTTCGCGTGAGAGGCAGTCCAAGCAAGAATTTCAAACTCCCCGACGTGCGCTCCTTGATAATCGATCGATACGTGAGTAACAGGACGCCAAGTGGGAGCAGCGTGGACCCGGCCGCCTGAACGAACCCGACCGTAACATCCGGGCCAAGGAGGTCCCAACTGATGTAGGTGGGACCGTAGCCCCAGACGGCGAGCAGGGGAGCAAGTAGCCAGGTTCCTTTTGATTTGAGTAGCGCGACTGCTTCTTTCCGCGCAACGGGAAACCATCGAGGGAGGGCCATGTGGTCGGATTTGAAAGTGTATCACATAAAACACACTATCAACTGTTTATACGTTCAAGCGGCACCGAGCTACCGCTTCGGTCGGGCCGGAACGGTACTGGAGACATTTTTAATACCACCCCCGCCAGGAACGACTTGCGTCCTCACCTCGAAAGGCTGTTCTTAAGTTCCGGCCACAAGAACCAACGCCCATGGAAAACCGAACCTACACGGCGGACGCGACGCCGGGCGACACGGTCACCGTCGCCGGCTGGGTCCACGAAATCCGAGATCTCGGTGGTATCGCCTTCCTTATCCTTCGAGACACCACCGGCAAGATACAGGTCAAGTTCGAGAAAGACGAGATGGACGACGACCTCGTGGAAACGGGGTTGAACGTCCAGCGTGAATCGGTCATCTCGGTGACCGGCGCTGTCGAGGAAGAGCCACGCGCGCCCACCGGTGTCGAAGTCACGCCGGAGTCCGTCGACGTGATTTCGGAAGCCGACCCCGAACTGCCCCTTGACCCGTCGGGTAAGGTCGACGCCGAACTGCCGACCCGCCTCGACAACCGCACGCTCGACCTCCGCAAGGACGAAGTGAAGGCCATCTTCGAGATCCGCGCGGAGGTCCTCCGGTCGGTCCGCGAGGCGTTCCGCGAACTCAACTGCACGGAGATCAACACGCCGAAAATCGTCGCTACGGGGACCGAGGGCGGCACCGAGCTGTTCCCGATCACCTACTTCGGACAGGAAGCGTTCATGAACCAGAGCCCACAGCTGTTCAAGCAGCTGATGGTCGGCTCCGGCCTCGAACGCGTCTTCGAAATCGGTCCAATCTTCCGCGCAGAGGAGCACAACACGCCGCGGCACCTCAACGAGGCGACCTCCATCGACTTCGAATCGGCCTTCTACGACCACACCGAGGCAATGGACGCCTGCGAACACGTCGTCAAGTCCGCCTACGAGGGCGTCGCCGAGAACTGTCAGGACGAACTGGACGCCCTCGGTCTCGAAGAGGAGTTCGAGGCCCCAGAAGGTGACTTCCCGCGGCTCACCTACGAGGAAGCGCTCGACAAGATCAATGCGACCGGCGAACTCGACGAACCGCTGGTGTGGGGCGACGACCTCTCGACGGAGGCCGAGCACGTCCTCGGGCAGGAAGTCGGCGAGCACTACTTCATCACTGACTGGCCCAGCGAAATCAAGCCGTTCTACATCAAGGACCACGACGACGACGAGGAGGTCTCGACCGGCTTCGACATGATGCACCCGTCGATGGAACTGGTCTCGGGGGGCCAGCGTGAACACCGCTTCGACCACCTCGTCGAAGGGTTCGAACAGCAGGGGCTGGACCCTGAGGCCTTCGAGTACTACACCAAGATGTTCAAGTACGGCATGCCGCCACACGCCGGCTGGGGCCTCGGCGGCGAGCGCCTCATCATGACGATGCTCGGACTGGAGAACATCCGAGAAGCGGTGCTGTTCCCGCGAGACCGGCAGCGCTTGTCTCCCTGAGACAGCGACTCTCTTCGTAGAGTCACACTGTCTCGTAGTGGTTCACGTTCTCGAGTTTGGAATGGCAGCGATGGATAGCCGCAGGGCTCCGCTCCGAACCGACACGAGGGCGGCGATCCGACCTGTCCCCGACTACGCGTTTGTTGCCGCCTGTTTCAGAATCTGTGGCACAACCACAACTTCGAGTGCGGCGATTCCGAGTGCGACATAGCGTATCGTTCCTTCGAGCAAGAAGAGCGCGACAGCCGCAACGATCGTGGCGCTGACCAGTGGGAGACCGTATCGAACAATCGGATTCTCGAATGGGGAGGGCATACAGACTAGCCACTTGGGCGATATAGCTTATTTTTTCTGCATCTGCTATTGTGCGGGCAGGGGCGGAGAGGCGGCAGAGCACCGCCTCTGTCTCAATACCCTACTCAGTCGTCTGCAGGCGCAGCCCCGCCGGAGCCGATGCCCATTCCGGACCCTGAGACGGTGCCTTCGTTGGCGGCGACCCAGCGCAGGAGCAGGAACGCGAACACGTACTTTGCGAGGATGTCTAGCCCGGAGTAGCCCCACGAGGTGACGCCGACGCTCAGAAGGGCAACCCCCTCGGAACCCAGCGCCCAGAGAATCGGGTAGCCGAGCCACAGCACCACAGTGAGAAGCTTGAGCGTCCCGAATATCTCGCTTGTGCCGGCGGCTTCCGCGTCGGCTGGCCACTGGACGAGCAGGACGTACAGTACGGCGAGGAAGAACGCGCAACTGATGCCGTAAAACACCCAGCGCAGCAGGTGCGAGGAGGTAATGAGCGCGGCGGCGAGGCCGGTCACGCACATTCCGATGTCCATCGTGATCGCGGTGAACAGCGACGCGATATCGGTGTCAGCCAACAGGCCCAGCGCCAGGAGAATCATCGGTGTCGAGAACGTCCAGGTCAGGTACCGACCCCACGGCGACAGGACGTCCTGACCGGCGAGGGCGTGGCCCGGCGGCATCTGCAGAAACCCGACCGTTAGCCCGGACGCCAGGCCGGCGTAGCTGGAAATCGAGACCAGCGGCACCAGCATCGTCGCAACCCAGATGAGTTTTGCGCGGGGCGACTCTATGTCTCGACCCATTGCGACGAACAGGAGGATGGCGACGCCCGCCAGCGCGATGTTCACCCAGAGCGAGGAGTTCAGGAGGAAATTCGACTGTATCTCCTGAAGCACGTCTGACTGTGTCGCCTGAAGCACTGTCGTTGCAGTGGTACTGGCAGCTGTCATGTATGCTAACTACGAAGAGTACACTTAAAGACGCGTAGCCAAACGGTATCGGTATGGCCCATCGGATTCGGGTTTCGGAAGGGATAGGCCACGCACGGACACGGGGAGAGGACCGCCGAGCCAGACCGTCTCGGACCGCGCCTGGCCGCTCGTGGTGGACGCTGGGAGTCACTCCGGGAACAGTTCTTCTTCACGCTCGATGGCTTCGATACGCGCAATCTCGGCGTCGGTCAGTTCCAAGTCGGCAGCGGCGAGGTTGGCTTCGAGATGGGACCGGGAGGACGCCTTCGGAATCGTGACGACAGCTTCGTAGCTGGTCACCCAGGCGATGCTGACGGCGGCCGGCGACGCGTCGTGCTGGTCCGCGATGTCGACGATGGTCGGTTCCTCGAATACGCGACCGCCGGCCAGCGGTGCGTACGCGACCAGCGGATAGCCGTGTTTCTGGGCGTCAGCGAGGAGTGATTCCTGCCAGAACAGCGGATGGAACTCGACCTGATGTGCAGCAATCGCATCGAGGTGATCGCGCGCGATAGCCAGCTGGTCCGGGTCGAAGTTCGAGAGTCCGACGTGCTCGGTCAGTCCCGCCTCGCGCACGGCCTCGACGGCGGGCAGCGTTGTTCCCGGGTCATAGTCGCCACGTGGCCGGTGGACGTACAGTAAGTCGACGGCGTCGAGGCCGAGTCGGTCGAGGCTCGCTTCTGTCGCCGGGCGGACGGCAGTTGCCCCGAGTGCGTCGATCCAGAGCTTCGTCGCGACAGTCAGGTCGGCACGGTCGGTTTCGGCGGCGGCGATGCCCGCGCCGACAGTGCTCTCGTTGTCATATATCTGAGCAGTATCGAGATGACGGTAGCCACAGTCGACGGCTGTCCGAACGACCGCCTCGTCCTCGATACCCATCGTGCCGAGCCCGACTGGTGGGAGGTCCATGCTCCAGCGTTGGGACCCCCGTTAAAAACCAGTAGCGGCTCCGACAGGGGACATCCCCCCAGATGCGCCCCTCGGTCGGTTAGAAATCGGTCTGCTGCGTGACGGCCGCCGCGTGGTCAGCCCACTTTTCAACGGTGGGCGAACCCCAGTACTTTACTGCGCCGCTTCGCTCGTCGTAGTCGATGAGTCCGATCTGATGGAGCATCGGTAGGTGCTGCTCTTCGAGTTGGGCCCGGATAGTCGCGGGTGACGTGTCTGCTGCATCGACCGTGCTCGTGCCCCCCAGCTCCGAGATCGCCGATGCGAGCGCCCCAACGTCAGCGGCCGTCCGGTCACTGCTCGCAAAGTAGCGACAGACGGCGCGGCGCCGCCAATCAGCCAACACCTCGAACACGTCATCTACATCCGCCGTAGACAGCGTTCGCTCCGACGGCGTCATCCCACACCACTGGTCGCTCTGAGACCCTCCATTCCTTTGGTTACTCATTACCCACGTAAAATTAATAGCCCTACCCCATATTAACTCTGTACCTAGACGGCTAGGCACCCGTCGAATGCGCCGCCCTCGCTCGCTGACGGCCTCACCGCGGCTCAGGAGTCTATTTCAAACACGGCATCGATGAGATTCCGCTGCGCCCGCCGGAGGTGCTGATGAAGCGTCGGTGACGCGATACCGAGCCGCTCTGCCAGTTGCTCGGCGTTGGTGTCCCGGGGCCAGCCGTAGTAGCCCGTCAGGAAGGCCGTTCTGAGGACTTCTTCCTGGCGCTCAGTCAGGTGATTCCGAGGGTCTGTCTCGGCGTCAGGGATGTCGCTTGGCTGCTCACACTCCTGTTTTGCCGTCAGCGCGATGCCTGGCATCCGGTCAGAGACTGCGTCCTGTATCGCCCGAGAATCGGCATCCTGCGGGGCCTCGACAGTAATAGAGAGCGTCCCGTCATCGGCAACTATCGTCCGACAGCGGGCACCGACATCCAGCAGCAGTGATTGGACGGTTTCTGTCACCTGAAGTTCGACAACGGCGCTGGCCTCGTCTGAACGAACGACCCGCGAACCGAGGACCTCCGTATGCGAACAGAGATGCGCAGCGACTGCATCGGGCGGCCCCCCGTGTACGGAGAGATAGAGCAGATGTGTCGGCTTGGTCTCGACAGACTCAATGACTTCAAGCCGGCATCCGTACGCGTTCGCTGCCGAGACAAGCGGTATGTCAGGGCGTTCTGATTCGAATGTCAGCTCAAGCGCGGTGTCGTCAGACAGGAGTTGCCTATTATGGACCGCGGCAAGCGTGTACCCAACCATCTCACCGAGGACAGCGAAACTCTCGGCTATACGGCCACTGAATGCCGCCGGCTGGTCGGCGTACACGCAAAGAACGCCGTGGACGGTGTTCCCCTGAACCAGTGGAATCGCTGCGGCAGATTTGAATCCCTGTTCACGAGCGGCGGCCCCACACCGCTTGAATTCGGTCGGGTCACCACAGTCCTGTATCGTCTGGACGGCGCCTGTCACGAGGGCCGTTTCACACAGCGCTCGGTTGGTCCCGTTACCACCGATGAGGTCGTCGACACAAACGCCATCGTCGCCGGCTACCGTTTTCGGGACGAGACTGTCGTTCGCGCCCGCTCGCTCGGCGATCCACGCTAGCTCACAGAGGTCGGATTCAACGACGCGCTCACACACCGTCTTCGCGGTTTCGCGGCGGGTCGCGGCACCACCTAGCGCGTGAATGAGGTCCTGTATGACCATGTTGACCCCGTTGAGTGTCGCCAGTTCGTCGCGCTGGCGTTCGATTGCGTTCTGACGTTTCCGTTCGTCGGTGATGTCCTGATGGATTCCGACTGCTCTGATCGCCTCGCCGTCGTCGTTCCACTGGAACACCTTGCCGATGTCCCGGATCCACCGCCAGTCCCCGTCTTTGGTCTGCATTCGGAACTCGCACTGATACAGATCGGTCTCCCCGGCCTTCAGCTCCTCAAGCGCCTGTTCCGCTCGGTCGAGGTCGTCTGGATGGACGAGGTCGGCCCACGTCTCGTAGTGTGGCTCCAGTTCGTCTGTCGTGTAACCGAGCATTCCGGTCCATCGTTCGTCGAAGGTGACAGCGTTGGTTTTGGGGTTCCAGTCCCAGACGCCGAGTTCCGCGCCCTCGAGCGCGAAGTTCAATCGCTCCGTCATCTCCTGATACTCGCGCTCGCGGTCACAGCGTTCCGTGATGTCCCGAGCGACGCCGAGCAGCCCACTGTAGTTGCCGTTTTCGTCGTGAATCAGCGTGTGGTTGATTGATACCTTCCGTTCAGTACCGTCTTTCCGACGAAACGTCAGATCAGCAGTTGCGCTCTCCCGTTCAGGCGCTTCAAGCAGTGTTTCGACAGTCGCCTGCCCCGTCGAGAGTTCACCGGGGGCAAGCACTGTCGTGGCGTGTTCACCGCACAGTTCGGTCGGCTCGTACCCGAGGTTCGACGCAAACGACTCGTTACAGAAGTCGATGACACCGCGTTCGTCGAGCGTGTAGAGCCCGTCCTGTGCCCGCTCGACCATGAGATCCAGCAGCGCTGTGCGGGCATCACGCCGGGCAGTGTCAGTGATATCTCGCAGCAGGACGAGCGTAAGTCCGCCCGCAGCGGCCGGTAGTTCGTGCCCGCGTCGGAGGAGGTACTGATCGCGGTCGCTACCCGAAACCCGGATGGCAACCGGTTCAGTCGAGGTGCTCTGGAGCCGCTGTAACTGCCGACGGCCACTGGACGTATCGGGGAGTGCTGTCTGCATGGCGTCGTAGAAGCGTTCGACCTGGCGAGTGTCGTCGAGAGAGTCAACGAACACCGACACCGATTCGCTCGACCAGTGTACCGTTCCGTCATCTGCCAGCAGGACAGCGATTTCGTTCGCTTCAGCACGCGATTCGATTTCGGACAGCGCATCTCGGAACGCGGACTCGGTCCGGTCGGCTGACGCCGACACGACGCTGATAATCTTCTCCGCCAGCAGCAGCGGCTGTCCGTCCCCCTGTTTCGAGACGACTGTCGCCGCATCGTCGACGACAGCCGCGGCGCTATTCGTCGCAGTGGCGTCGGTGTAGAGGACGACCGGGTAGCGGTCATTCGACACCAGTGCGGCCGGGATATCGCCCAGTCCAGTCGGGTCCAAGACGAGACAGGAGACATCCGTCGACACGGCGGCTTCTAACGCGGCATCTGTCGTTGCCACGCTCGTCACCGTTATATCAGCGTGGTGGTCCGCCAGTCCCTCGCGTATCTGCTCTCGTGCCGTTGCGTCGGAGTCGAGATACACAACTTCGATGTCTCGACTGGCAGCGTCGGCCTGTCTCGCTCCCGCAACCGCGACGTCGTCGAGGTCGTTTCCAATCATCACCCTGGTATGCTGTTCAACCACTTTACTGAGGGATAATAACTGTTCGGCGGCGACAGGTTTCACATGACAGCTACCCAACTGGATGGTGGCCACGGTAATTGAACGGCTGGGGATCGCACGCGGCTTCCGTTGTGGCCTATCGAACAGACATCGTTCGGGTCAATGGTGTACTGTGTTCGGCCACCACAGCCACCGTAGCTAGCATTTCGGCTACCAAATCCGGCGACACAGTATCAGTTGACACCGAACAGTCGTTCTCGAATGGTTTCGGCGACATCGGTGAGGTGGGCCTGTCCGAACGCCGCGACCAGCAGCGCCCCGAGCGAATTGAACATCGTATCCCGGACCGTGTCGTCGAGACCGTGTTGCGCCAGCGGCATCGTGACACCTGTTTCGGTGGCGACGATATCGAGCGCGAACTCGAACAGTTCCCAGATAACTCCGAACGAAAGGACGACGACGAAGATGTACACGAAAAAGACGCGCTTTGGGATGTGTATCGAATCGCTGTGGAGGTCGATGGTCCGGGCCGTCGTGTACCCGAATGCGGCGATGAGCGAGGCCGACATCGCGTGGGTGAGGTGGTCCCACCAGCCGATCTGACCGTAGAGTCCGGCCGAGCCGAGCGTATGCAGAAACACCGCGGTCGTGATCCAGAGGGCGAGCCACGGGTCAAGCGCGAGGTTGTAGTTCCGCCGCATCACTGCAGGGAGAAACGTCACCAGCAGACCGACACTACCGTTCGTAATCGGCTTTGGCCGACCGGCGACGATGCCGTAGGCGACCAGCGCAAGCAAGACGAGTTGCATTGCATGGGTGATCCGCCGCTGATTCCGAATCGACGGTCGGGGCAGCCTCATCGTCGCACCATCCGTCGGATGACGCGCCAGAGGCGGCGGTCCCGCCGTCTGAAGTAGCCATCGAACAACACACCCGCGACGAGGCCAGCGAGGGTGACGTACAGCCACTCGGTCATCAGCGCTTCGTTGGTCGTGAGATACGTCGTTCCGAGAAACCGGTCGGCGTTCCACCGGAACACCGTCCAGGCCGCCACGGCGGCGAGTGTTGTCAGGACGACGAGACAGACAGCGAACCAGTGTGTGACCTCCATCTCAGTGAACATGTGCAGTTCCGCGATAACGAGCAACGACAGCGCTGCCAGCGAGAGATACGTCGCAAAGGTTCCGACCGTGCCGCCGACGAGGCCCCGGACCAGGATCGGCAGACAGGCGAGAAAGAGTAGTTCCCACGGCAGCATGACGCGCCACTCGCGGAACGCCACCGGCGGCACGAGGACGACGAAGCCGACGAAACCGACGAGTAGTATCCACTGGTAGTCGACATCAAGGGCGCTTTCGATGAACACAGCCGTGAGAATAGCGACGAGCAGCCACGCGATGAGTGCGTTTGTTCGCCCATCGCGGAAGAGCATCTCGAGCGTGTCGTCGAGGTCGATGTTCCCGAGGGTACCGTCGGGACGCTCGGACCCATCCGTCATTGCGTCCACGTGGGGTACGACAGCGAATAAACCCAGCGACGTGTTTATACCGCCGACAGACGCTTATACAGGTATATGATGCTGCCGACGCACGCGATAGCGGGGCTCGCCATTGCGACACCGCTGCTCGTCCTTGCGCCGGACCACGCCGCGGTCGCGCTCGCAGGCGGTCTCGTCGGTGGCGTTCTGCCCGATCTCGACCTGTACTCGGGCCATCGGCGGACGCTGCATTACCCCAGCGGGTACACGCTCGCGGCGCTCCCGAGTGCCGGTTTCGCCGCTATTCTCCAGACGCCACTCCTCGTCGCGGTCACTTTCGTCCTGCTGGCCGCTGCCCTCCACTGCCGGATGGACCGGTACGGCGGCGGCCTCGAACTCCGTCCGTGGGAAGCTACGTCCGAGCGCGCCGTGTACGACCACGTCCGCGGCCGATGGCGGTCGCCGAAGCGATGGATACTGTACGACGGGGCACCTGCAGACGTGGGGCTGATGGTACTCGTTGGCGCGCCGCTGTTCGTCGTTCTAGACGGACCGTTCCGCTGGGTCGTCGCCGTGGCCCTCCTCACCGGCGTGACCTATGGCCTCCTGCGCCGTCGACTGGCAGCCCTGGCACCGGTTGTGTTCGGCAACGTTCCCGAATCGATTGCGGCCCACGTCCCGGACCGCTACCGGCAATAGCGCTCGCCTGCCGCGCCGCTTCCTGATTTCCGTGATGCCTCCGTTATTTCGGCGCTGCTTCTCTCTGCCGTCCCACGAGAGCGTCTTCGGCAACGCCGCGTAGCGTCAACCACGTGTTGATACCCGCCCGCAGTGCGACGAGGTCAGTCGCCTCGACCGTGAGTTCGACTCGCTGTCCATCCCGGCCGAGCCGCGCTGTCGTCCGGTCGCCCTCGATATCGTCGATTTCGGGACGAATGCTCCGCTCGATAGCGCGAGCCCTGGCAGCGCTGTCGTACTCGACGGTGAGGTGGGTCTGATGTGGTGCAGTCATACTGTTGGTGGGTATCGAATCGGTCGCAGGACTGCCCCAGAAAAGCCGCATGTAACGTGGCGCAGTCGACCGTCGGCTGTCGGCCGCGAACCGACCGCCTCAGTTGACGTTGATCTCTTTGACGTCTGGCGACCGCTCCTTCAGCAGGACGCGGTGTCCGCAGTACGGGCAGCGAACGCCGCCGTACTCGTCCAGCGTCACGTCGCGCTTACAGCGTGAACACTTGTAGCTCATAGTTGAGAGATAGGAGCGGAGGTCCTTTACTCCTCGTCTTCGGACAGTGCAGCCCGAATGGAGCGTCGAACGGTCTTGCCGCCGGGCGTCTCCGGCTTGTAGCTGCCGCCGGTGAATTTGTAATCACAGTACCCGCACTGCCAGATGCCCGTCCCCTGACGGTCGACGCGGTCCTCGCCGCAGTTCGGACAGGCGTGGTCCTCGTTCATCTCCGATTCAATCTCCGCGACGCGGCGTCGAGACACGCGACCGTAGCGAGCGCCGAAACGGCCCGAGCTACCGGTCTTTCCGCTCTTGCTAGCCATAGTGGTCTGTTGTCCGCCGAGCGGCCACATAAGGCCTTCGAGATGCGGTCCAGTCGGCCGACGGCCACAGGGATTAACACGCTCGGCCAGCAACGCCCGACCGACATGGACGAGATACTCGACGTCGTCGACCTCGTCGCGGACTCCGGATTCGAGGGTATCGTCACGTGGCTCGTGCGAATCGTCGGGCTCGTCGCGCTGCTGGGCGGCCTCGGTCTGTGGCTGTTCACCGACATGGGACTGCTCGTCGTGCCAGCAGTGCTGCTACTCGTCGGTCTGGTCCTCCTCATTGCCCCCAGCGTCCTCCTGCTGGCCGCGGAGCTAGCCTAGAGCACTCAAGAGGGAGGCGAGCAAACCATCGGTCGATGGCAGCCAACGAACTCCGCAGTCGCATCCAGCGGGTCGCGCCAGCCACGAGCGGGCGGCTTACAGCATCGGAGTTCTTGCTCTCGGGTGCAGCGGCCGGGCTGGTCGGCTGGGGTGGTACGCAGGCGGTTGCGTGGTCGGACCACGCTACCGGCGCGCTGCTCGTCACGGTGCTGTGGGCCGTCCTGATCGGCGGCTTCGTCGGCCTGACCGTGCTTCACGCACCGGACTCCATCCGCTTCTCCGACGCGATGTTCGCCTGGGGAGCAGTCAACAGCACTGCGATGGCGCTGACCGTCGCTGGCCTCTTCAGTGTCGTCCCCGGACAACTGGCGTTCTGGCACGCGTGGGTCGGTGCGACAGCCGTTGGCTACTGCTGGACCGGCGGCGTCCTCGAAGGAGCCGGACAGCCCGTGCGCGGCCGCGGGTACCTCGGTGCCGGCGTTGTCGGACTCGGTCTGTTGGCCATCGGGGCGGTCGCGTTCCCGCTTGTCTCCTCGGCCGGCTACCTGGCGCTCGCCGCGCTCCATGCGCTCCCGATGCTTCTCGACGTCCGAACGGCGTTACCGGCTGCTCACCGGACTAGTGTCGTCGGTGTCGCGGTGGCCGCAGTGCTTGTTGCGGGCGTCGTGGTGGCGTGACCACAGGTGCTGCGGGTACTACTCCTGCAATTCGGCTTCTCTGAGTGCTTCGTTCAGGTCGGCCCGGACGTGTTCGCCGAGTTCACGGTCGCCGGCCGTCGTGACGACACGGTTCTCCTGAACGCTAGAGCCGTCGCGGATGAGCACCCGGACGTTGCCGTTGTCGTCGGCGCGGGTCGCCTTCGCCCGGACGCCCGTCGGCGAACTCGCGCCGCCGGCGTCGATGGGACCGGGGATGACCTTCTTGACGTGGGGGTGGCCGGCGACGGTCTGGATGACCCGCTGGCCCGACCGGCCGCCGATGAGCGTCGAGTGGCTCCCGCCGAGTTTCTCCGCCGGCGCGGCGTCGACCACCTCCAGCGCGGGTTCGCCCTGGCGGTCGATGACCCGCTGGACCGGGTCCTCACCCTCGACGCGGAAGAACTCGTAGTGCAACTGCGGGCGGACGGCGGCGATGACGTCGCGGTCGCCCGTGACGTACACCTCCTCGGGCCGCTTGCGCCGGACTTCGTCCGCGACGAGGCCGGCGAAGTTCCGCAGTTCGACGACGACGGCCTCGTCGCTGCCCTCGCCCTCCGGCGTCGTCGTCACCGTCCGCTGGCCGACGACAGCCCCGTCAAGCAGCGCTGTCACCGTCGCCCGCTCGCGGTCGAGTTCGAGGACGACGGCGTCCGTGTTGGCAGTGTGACAGACCAGGCAGTAATCGCCCGGTCGGTCGAGCGGCGTGGCACACTGCCGACAGTCCATAGCTGTGGCTACGGGTCCGCGCTGATAAGGGGGACGGTTCGGCAGTTTCCCGAGGCGCTGCGTCAGCCCTCGTCTTCGATGGTCGCCCCGGGCGGGTAGACCGTCGTAACGGTCGCGTCGTAGCCGGCGTCGGAGAGCCCGGTACCGAGCGCGAACACCGTCTCGCCGAGCATCGCCATGGCGGCGTCACCGCCGGCTTCGGCCACGTCGTCGATGACCGACTTGACCTCCGGCGTCAACAGGTCCGCCTCGCGGGAAAACTGCCGAGCGGCCTGCATGAACGCCGATAGTTTCGGCTCTTTGACGACGGTAGAGAGCGCGCGCTCGCCGGCAGCCGTCAGCGGCTCCGTGTCACCACCGACCACGTCCGCCGTCGATAGCTCGCCGAGCGTGAGATATTCGACGCGGCTGCGGGCCGGGATGGCGTCGAGGTAGTTGAACTGCGGCCCGCCGGGTTCGAGGCGAAGCGGCACGCCGCCCCGGGCCTGCGCGACAACGTCGCCGAGGCCCGAGCCGGACTGGACTTCCGCGCCGTGGGCGATGGTCACCAGTTCGTTGTACGACAGGCCGTGGCCGAAGGCAGCGTTGGCCGCTAGCGCAGTGCCGAGCGCCAGTCCGCCAGAGACGCCGAAGCCGGACCCGAGCGGAAGCGGCGTTTCGGCGGTGACAGTCGCCGTTGTTCGCAGGGCGTCAAGCACTCGCTCGACAGCCTCCACCGCAATCGGCTCGCCGTTCAGCGTTATCTCGGTTTCAGCCTCGCGGCTGACAGTAACAGAAACGCCATCAGACAGGGTTAGCCCCCCGCCGCGAGAGCCGGTCTCGATCGGATCGTCGCCCCGGTCGACGGTAAAAAAGCCCGTGATGTGGCCGGGCACGAACGCGTGTGCTTCGTCGCTCATTGCCTCCCCGTGGGTTCCGGCGGCGTTAAGGGTTGGTGGTCGCCTCGTCTGCCCCGTCCGGACGTTCAGGCCAGCCGACAGGCAGTTCTCCGACCCGTAGTTTGATGTGCGTTTACGGCGGATGACTGTGCAAACATGCCGACGATAAGCGCGCGACTCCCGAGCGAAGAGAAAGCCGAACTGGACGATGTCGCCGAGTTGCTCTCCGAGGACCGGTCGACCACGATTCGAAAGGCCCTCCGGGAGGGACTGGAGACGCTCCGACTCCGCGTCGCTGTCGAGCAGTACCAGTCCGGCGACGTGTCGGCGGCCGAAGCCGCACAGCTTGCGGACCTCTCCATCGCGGAGTGGCTCGACGTGGCCCGCGAGCGGAACCTGACGACACAGCTCGAACTCTCCGATCTGGAACTCGATGCCGACACAGCCGCGGAGCTATGACTCGCATCTACGTCGGGCCGACGTCGCTGTACTCGCTGGGGCAGGTTGGGGAGCTGTCGCTGCTTGACGCCTTTGACGGCGACATCGTCATCCCAGAGCCAGTCATCGGCGAGGTACAGGTCGAACCGACCGCGACGAACCTGACCGAATACCGCGAGAACGATATCGACACCGGCGTCGACGAGGACCACATCGACCAAGCCAGGTCTCTGCTCGGCGATTCCGAACTCGGAGCCGCTGTGACAGTGCTCGCTGGCGTGTTAGCTCACCGTACCAGCGACGACCGCTCCGCCGTGGCTGTCGTCTCTGAGGATCGCACCGTCCGCCGGATGGCGCAGGGCCTCGGCGCGGAAGTAACGAGCAGTTTCGGCGTCGTAGTCCGGGCCGCTATCGAGGACAAGTACCTCAAACCGTCCCAGGCAAAGCGAATCGTCAGGCGAATCGACCAGCACGGGATGCATTTGACTGGGGAGTTGCGGGAACGGGCCGTCGGCGAGGTCGCATAGCGCCAATTGAACACGCGCCGGCGTTAGCCCATCTGTGCTGGGGTAAGGGACTAATAAACACGGTCCGTACTCCTTGCCGTGTCAGAACAACCCGCGCCTCAGTTTCTCGTGGCCTCGGCCGCCGTCTGCGTGCTGGGCTGTCTCGTCGGAGCACTGCTCCCGGTTGTTGTCGGGTCATCAGCCGCGTTTACCGGCAGCGTGACTTCGAGCGGGCTTCTCGGACTCGTTTTCACCGTCCGAAACCTCCAACTGCTCCGCGTGACCGGCGAGCCGAGTTTACCACCGGCTGTCCTGACGACGATTTTTGGCGGCTGGTTCATGCTCGCCCCGCTGTTGTACACGGATGTCGGCTTTCTCGCCACTGCGGGAACACAGCTCGCCGGAACGGTCATCTCGACGTTCGGACTGTACGTCACAGTCGCCGGCCTAGCCGACGGGCCAGCGTAGCTAGCCGCGACAACTACTCGCCGGCCGCGGCGGCCAGTTCCGTGGTAACGGCATCGACAGCGCTCTCGATATCTGGATATCGACCCGTTCCGACGTCTTTGCACCCCTGTTTTCTATCGACCCGGACCGCGCTGGCGTCGAAAAGCTCGGGTCGAACGACGAGTTTGGCCGCGGCACAGACGCCGTCGTCGTCCGGAATCCGATACTCGACGATACCACCGTTGGCATCAGTCCGCTGCCACGGTTCCAGCGGGTCCGGCAGTGCAGCGACCAGTTCATCCGGGTCAGCGGCTGTCTCCGGTGACGGGTGGGACATACCGTAGTCAGGGCTGTGAGACGCAAACGTGTTACGCTGACCCTCTCGGTGCTTTGTTCAGACACCGTCATGATGCCATGCTCTCAGGACTTCGTCTATCCCTGTGGTCCCGTGTCGTTCTACTGTCGGTGCGTTGGGCTGACTCTGCCCCCAGTTCGGACGTTTTACGCCGATATCGGACGATTCGGACCCTGAGCCTGCCGCGGTTTCGACACCTATGTTCGGAGCTAGATGCATGGGTTTAACACTCCGGCTCCCAACTCTGAAGGTATGCAGGGTAATCTTCCGCCTGAAGCACAGGAGAAGCTCGAGGAACTGCAGGACCTTCAGCAGACAGCACAGCAGGTCGCTGCACAGAAACAGCAGGCCGAGACAGAGCTCCAGGAGTCCCAGACGGCGCTCGACGAGCTCGACGACATCGACGAGGACGCGACCATGTACCGCGAGGTCGGCGAACTCCTCGTGAAGACCGAGTTCG
This sequence comes from Haloarcula sp. Atlit-47R, assembly GCF_003665985.1. Classification (NCBI taxonomy): domain Archaea; kingdom Methanobacteriati; phylum Methanobacteriota; class Halobacteria; order Halobacteriales; family Haloarculaceae; genus Haloarcula; species Haloarcula sp. Atlit-47R. The sequence goes on from NZ_QPLQ01000001.1 coordinate 314,113, forward strand.
ACGAGGCACAGGACGACCTCGAAGAGAAGGTTAACAGCCTCGAAGTCCGCGTGGAAACGCTCGAAAAGCAGGAAGAGCGTGTGCAAGAGCAGTTCGAAGACCTCCAGAGCGAGCTCCAGCAGATGCTCGGCGGCGCGGGCGGCGCGGGTCCGGCCGGCGGCCCCGGCGCTGGCGGCGCATAAGGCGATGCCGACAGACGATGAGGTCGTCGAGACGGCCTCGGCCGCCGCCGAAGACGTTGTCTTCTCTCGGTACGACGTCGGCGCAGTCGAGGACCTCGACGTGACTGTCACCTTCGAAGACAGCGTGCTGGACGTCGACGTGTACGTCAACGCGCCCGACAGTCGTCAGGACGAGGCACGGGTCGCGGACGACGCCGCCCTCGCCGCCCGGGCTGCCGTCGACGACCTGTTCGAAGAATAGGCACCCGCACCGGCGCGGGCAGTCACTCGGTGTTCTACCGACGCCGAGAACCGTCAGTCGTGGCCATCGAGGGCTGGGTCTCCGGTCCGGTCGCTCGCGAATCCGGTCCGAAACGCGATCCAGCCGAGCACTGAGACGAACAGTATCGGCGGGAGAATCATGAACCCCCACAGCGGGTCCAGCCCCCAGCCGAGCAACAGGGCCAGGTCGAACAGCCCGATAGCGAGAAACGGCGAGACAAACAGAAGGGCCCGCTTCCGGTTCATCTCGCTCGACGATTCTGACGCCGACGAGTCCTCGTCACCCGCAAGGAGGTCCGCTGTCGTGCGGTCACCAGTTCCGTCGTCGGCGTGGACGCTGGACTCGGCGGTGTCATCCATACACACCACTCAGAGGTCAGCAAGCAAAAAAACCGCGCTTGGTCAGTCGTCGGTGGAGAGCCGGCGAGTCAGGGGGAGGTACGCGTCACTGTCGTCGTCAGTTCACTGGTCGCCGTCCGAATCCGTCTCGCCAGTCGGCTCCTCATCAGCGTCGTCCACGTCACCGCTTTCGTTCGCAGTCGCATCGCTCTCCTCACTGGGAGTCAAGTCGCTGATCTGTTCGCCCAGATTCCCTGTGAGTTCACCGGCCTGCTTCTGGTCGATGAGCGTGTGAATCTCGCTGACGAAGTCAGGGACCTGTTCGGGAAGAGCCGATGGCGGGCCGCGCTGGTCGGCTGCCTGGCCGGCGTCAGCGGGCGGGCCGCGTCGGTCAGCCGCCTCGGCAGCGCCGCCCGATTCGTTCTCGTTTGCGGTCGTTGTTTCGTTCGCTGCCTGCTCCGTCGCGGTGTTCGCCTCTGCGTTGTCCGCGTGGGCATCGGCCTGTGCACCTGCTGCGCCGGGCAGTGCCGCCGCCGAGCCCGTGATAACGAGCACGGCGAGTAGGCCGCCGGCAATCGTAGTGAGTTTCATTGTGGTCGTTGCCTCCGCTTGGCTCTCTGGCCCAGTAGCATATGAAGGAGGGAAGCGGAAAACGCGGATTAAGCCGAATTTATCCGAATTGGGTTCTCTAACGTCCGTTTTAATTCGGTTTAATTCCGATTCGACGCCCGTTCACAGCTCAGTCACACTGTAGCCGGACTGCCGGATGAGATGGCTGGCATGCGCGCCGTGCTGCCGGTCCAGACGGCGAGCGAATCGTACACGGAACAGCTCCTGAAACCACCGGCGGGGTAGCTTTTCATACCCGCGAGCCCAACACTGGTCCATGGAACACGATGCCACGGTCGAAGGGGTCGGCGTCGGCGTCAGCGAGGAGGGGGGCGGCACGCCGGTCGTGCTGCTCCGGGCGCGTGAGGAGATCGTCCCAATCTTCGTCAGCAAGGACCAGGCCCAGTCGATGCAGCTGGCGATGGCCGGCGAGCCCTTCGAGCGCCCGCTCACCCACGATCTGCTGGTCGAGATGGTGACGGAATTCGGGGCTGCCATCGACCGCGTCCGTATCGACGACTTGGCCGACGGGACGTTCTACGGGAAAATCGACGCGGAGCAATACACCGACGACCGGCGGAAGGACATGGTGTTCGACGCCCGCCCATCGGACGCTATCGCAATTTCCCTGCGAGTAGATTGCCCAGTCGTAGTAACCGATGACGTTATCGACGAGGCCGGGCGACCGCCGGAGCAGTTCGATCAGGGCGGAAGCGACAGTGAGGATCTCGGCCTGTGAGGACGCGAAACCTTTCTGCGCCTGTCCGTCCTAAAAATGCGTGATGGGGTACGAATCGGTCATCTTCGACAACGACGGCGTGTTGCTGACGCTGACGGACATGGATGCACACTACGTCGGCGCGCGGCAGGCCTTCGAGGAACTGGGGGTGGTCTCGCCGTCGACAGCCCACGTCGAAGCGATGAGCATCGGCGTGACAGTTTCTGAACTCACTGACATCTGTACGGAGTACGATATCGACCCCGAGCGGTTCTTCCGGGCTCGTGACGAGGCCCTGACCGCGGTGCAGCAGGCGCTTATCCGGGCCGGCGAGAAACAGCCCTACGCCGACGTAGCCGAGCTTGACCGACTTGACTGCCCGCTGGGTGTGGTTTCCTCGAACCAGCGCGAGACCGTCGCCTTCGCCTTCGAGCATTTCGATATCGGCCACTATTTCGACACCGTCTGGGCGCGCGAGCCGACAGTCGAGAGCCTTCGGCGGAAGAAACCCCGGCCGTACTACATCGAGCGGGCGATGGCGGACCTCGATGTCAGTGACGCCCTGTTCGTCGGCGACAACGCATCCGACATCGAGGCGGCACACCGGGCCGGCATCGACTCGGCGTTCATCCGTCGACCCCATAGGGTCGACACGCAATTCGACGTGACCCCAGACTACGATGTGTCCGGCCTCGAAGACGTAGTTCGAATCGCCGGTCGACGTAGCGGGAGCGACTGAGCCGTATCCGGACCCAACAGATACACAGTCGCCGCATTCTGGTACGTATACTGAAAGCAACCTTTCCCATGGCAAGTGCCGTGAAACGGTATGGAGAAGCCGGTCGGTGGAACGGATGAAGACGAACAAGCGGCACCTGACACACCGGCACAGCAGTCCCCCCCTGTGCTGTTGGAGACGCTCGCCGCGCGAATGCCCGAGCCAGTGGTCGTCGTCGCCGCGGACGGGGAGATACGGACCGGGAACGATCACCTCTGTGCGCTCCTTGACTCCGACCCGTCGGACGTGTTTGGAAGCCAGATAGCTGCGTTCTTCCCAGCTCTGCGTGACGCTGACCTCGGGACCCACTGCAGTGAGTCACCGGGAACACCGCTGACGTCGTCGTGTACTGCCGGCGACACGGAACGGTGGGTCGAAATCGCCTTCGAGCCCCAGCAGTGGGACGGCGAGGAACTGTATCTGGGTATTGTTCACGATGTCACCGAGCGCCACGAGCGGACGGAGATGCTCGAGCAGTACGAGCGCATCGTCGAGACCATCGAGGACGGCATCTACACGCTCGACGAGGGGTTCACGATGCAGACGGTCAACAGCGCCGTCGAATCGATGACTGGCTACGACAAGGACACGCTGGTCGGGTCAAACGCGACGCTGCTGGCGGACGAATCCGTCATCGAGGAGGCCGCGGAGATGTCGCGACAGTTCATCGAGGGCGAACGCGACGTGGGGACGCTGACGACGGACCTCCGGACCGCCGACGGCGAGACGCTCCCGATAGAGACCAAGTTCACCACATACGACCGCAAGGACGGGAGCTACCGGCAGGTCGGTGTCGTCCGCGACATATCGGACCGGAAGCGGTTCGAGGAGACGCTCGCAGCGCTACATGAGTCGACCCGGAAGTTGCTACACACGGAAACGAAGACGGCTGTGGCCGAACAGATACTCGACACCGCCGTCGACGTGTTGGAGTTGCCCGACGTAGAGATCTACCTGTTCGACCGGAGTGACAACACCCTCCGAAGCGTCGGCGACGTCGAGACGGATCGAAGCGCGTCTGTCGGACCGGGCGAGAGCACGGTGTGGGACGTGTTCGTACAAGACAGCCCAGTCGAAGTCGCCCCCGGCGACTCCATCGACCTCGGGGCGGGACCAGTAACGGCGGACGCGAAGCGACTCTGTCTCCCGCTCGAAGACCACGGCGTGTTTTACATCGAACTGGGTGAGCAACACAGCGACGCCAGAACGCGCGAGATGGTAGACCTGCTCGCCGCCAGCGCGGAAGCCGCACTCGCACGCGTCGACCGCGAGACGACGCTCCGAGAACGCGAGGCTGAACGCCGCGAACAGAACCGCGAACTGCGGCGGCTCAAGCAGGTCAACGCGATCATTCGACGGATCGATCAGGTACTCGTCGAAGCGGAGACCACCGAGGAGATCGAACAAGCCGTGTGTGACCAGTTGGCCGACTCACAGTGGTTCTCTTTCGCCTGGCTCGGCCGGCAGGATGCGACGGAACTCGTCCCCCGGGCGTGGGCGGGCGACACCGCGAGCTATCTGGACGCCATCTCGCTGTCACTCGAACGCGGCGGCGGACCGCCGGCCGTTCAGACCGCACAGTCCGAAACGATGACTGTTGTCCCGTCAGTGGCCGACAACCTCCGGGGCGACCACTGGCGGACTGAGGCGCTCTCTCGCGAATTCCAGTCGGCGCTCAGTATCCCGCTTGAGTACGACGACTTCGTCTACGGCGTCCTGACGGTGTACGCCGACCAGGAAGACGGGTTCGATGAGATGCTCCAAGAGGTGTTCGCCGAACTCGGTGAGACAATCGCGAATGCGATACGGGAGATCGAATCCCGGCAGCGACGGGCCGGCGACGGCACTGTCGAACTCGAACTATCGCTGTCTGCTCCGCAGTCGTTCCTGACCCAGCTCGCGGACCGGCTCGGCGTCTCTGTCGTCTGCGAAGGCGCCGTACAGCGAGGCGACGGTGCACTCCGTCTCTTCCTCGCTGTCTCGGACTGTGACCCGGTTGTTGTCGAGGAACAGCTGCTATCGATGGCTCGTGTCGACACCGCGCGAGCGATCTCTACCGACCAGCTGGACGGGCTTTACGAGGTTGTCGTGACTGGCCAGACCGTCGCAGGGACGCTACTGGAGCAGGGCGGGCGGTTGAAATCGATCCGAACGTCGACGGGCGGACTCACGGTGACAGTTGTCGTTTCGGGTGAGACTGACATCCGGCAGTTTGTCGAACAGTTCGACGAGCGCTACGCCAACGTCGCGCTGATTGCGCGCCGTGACGGCGCAGAGTCTGACAGTCAACAGGACGGGACAGTCCGGTCGGCGCTGGAAGAGCAACTCACAGACAGACAGTTTGAAGTCCTCCAGACGGCGTACCTGAGTGGCTTTTTCGACTGGCCCCGAGAGACGACCGGGCAGGAAATCGCGGCCAGTCTGGACGTGTCACAGCCGACGGTCAACCGGCACCTCCGCGTCAGCGAGCGAAAGCTGCTCGAACTCGTGTTCGGCGATAGCTGACGCCGTCGCTATACTATTAGTGGTCAGTCAACCGAGCTGTATCTGTATAGCCACAATCACCTTTTCAATCACTCATCAAACCACAAACAGCGACGAACAATGTCCCAGGCAAAACTGGTCTACAGACCGACACCCAACGAACCGCTGAGCGAAACCATCGTCCACGCCGTGGCTGACACGCTGGGTGTCGACCCCGTCGACCTCGATGATCGAATCAGTGACTGTATCGATCCAGATGCGCTGGACCGGCTGTTCCGCCCAGACACGGATGGGGCACCGAGTCCTGACGGCCTGGTCGTGTTCAGTATGGCCAACTGCCGCATCGAAGTTGAGGGGAACCGCTCAGTGCTGGTGACACCGTCCCGTGACGTTTCGGCCGCAACCGGACTCGAAGCGTAACTTGACCCCACGGCTGTTCTCCTGACACTCTCTATCGTGAGTGGTCCCGCCGACAGGTGGGTTATTATTACCTTATTTTCCTCTCTGAGTTGTATATCGCCGCTACGTTTCAGTAAGTAGATATTTCTTTTCCGGTAGCAATTGAAAAACTGGTACGTAACCTGGAGTAAAATCGGTCAAATACTTTGTTAATAGTATACTACCAGCAGGCTAGGCGTCAGTACCACTATAGGCTCAACTTCGCCTTTCGGATGTATGGACGTCGGACACCAACTGATCGAAACCGGCTCGCAGTCGGGTAAGAACGCCAAGGCAGTGACCGTTCAATCCGAGGCAGTAGAGACAGCAAAACCTCAGTTAATCAGACATTATTCCACCGACTGTGCCGGAATAGAGGCTGCAAGCGTTGGAGGGCAGTCACGATGAGCGTTGAGTCTCCGTCGGTTGATGCACAGAGCCTTCTCGAAGAGGTTCGGACGACCAGCCTCCCGGACCGGGTTGCAGAACTGGCAGACGAGTACGAGCGGGTCTGTGGCGAGCGTGATCGGTTCCTCTGGCAGTGGATCTACTCGCTGTTCCCCGAGTTTACCCTCTCCTCTGTCCATCCGGCCCACGCAGACCACGTCCGGACACAGAAGACGATTCTCACGATGTACGTCACGATTCTGGACGATATCGTCGAGAACGACGGAGACCGAGACACCTTCGAAGAGGCCCGACGGCTTGTTCAGGACCCGTCAGCCGTTGACCCGAGCCGTGCGGCAGTAAGTGAAGACTATTTCTCCTTTATCGAGCGCGTCTGGCGGGAGTTCGAGGGGGGACTGACCGACGCGCCGCGCGTCAACGAGTTCTACGACGTGTTCACGTACGATATGCGACAGACGCTGAACGCGATGGACTACAGCGCAGTCGTCAACGAGAACCCCCGGATTGCGAACCTCAGCGGGGCAGAAACTTATGGGGCACATAACATGGTAATGTTCCCCTACGCGGCTGTTGACCTCATGTATTCGCCGGATTTCGAACTCGCTGACTACGGCACCGTTCGGGACCTCATCTGGGACCTACAGGAGATGGCCCGAATCGGCAACTGGCTCACGACATGGGAACGAGAGGTCAAAGAAGGGGACTACACTGCGGGAATCGTCGTGTTGGCCCTTCAGGAGGGATTCGTCACGCCCGAGGAACTCGAAAACCCTGACGGGAAAGCCGAACTCATCGACAAAATCAAAGCCGAACAGTTCGAGGCCCGGTTCCGGGACCGGTGGGCCGACATCTACCAGTCCGTTCGCGACCGCGAGTTCGACACCGAGAGCGTGGACCTCGATGCGCTGGTTCGGGGCATGGAAACAGTGTTCCAGTACCACGAGGCCAGCCGCGGACACAAGTAACGACCGTTCGTGTCGTGGTCCCGGGAGGGGACCCGTTCTGCGTAAATCAGTTACTCAGTCGTCGGCGACGAGCGTTTCTTCGTCGTCGGCGACGAGGCGGTCCATCGCGTCCACCATCGCGCGCACGGACGCCCGGGTGATGTCCGAGTCGCTGGCAGAGACGACAACGTGATCGTCACCGCGTGACATCTCGATTTCGACAGTGACGAGTGCGTCTGTCCCGCCCGTGATAGCGTCGACGTGATAGTCTTCGAGTGTCGCGTCGGCAGTGTGGGACAACGCCACTTCGGCGGCGTTCATCGCGGCGTCGACCGGTCCAGAGCCGACCGCTGCCTCCTTGCGTTCCTCGCCGTCGACCGACAGTCGGACGCTTGCGGTCGGCGTATCGGAGCCGGAGACGGCGGTCAGGCCGAGCAGTTCGACCCGGCGGTCGCGTGCGTCGCCGGTCACCTCGTCGGCGATGGTCAGCAGGTCGGCGTCGGTGACTCGCTTGCCGCGGTCGCCGATTTCCTTGACGCGACTGACGATCTCCGAGAGCTGGTCTTCGGTGACCTCGACATCGTGTTCGTCGAGGGCCGCCTCGACACCGGCCCGGCCCGCGTGCTTGCCGAGCGCGAGGCGGCGCTCGCGCCCCACCTTCTCGGGTGGGTACGGCTCGTACATCGAGTCGTCCTTGAGCGTGCCGTCGGTGTGGATGCCGGACTCGTGGGTGAAGGCGTTCTCGCCGACGACCGCCTTGTTCGGAGCCAGCGGGATGCCGGTCCGGTTGGCGATGAGCTGGGCGAGGTCGTACACCTCGGTGAGGTCCATCGACTCGACGCCGTAGCCGTGGTCGAGCGCGATGGCGACCTCTTCGAGGGCGACGTTGCCGGCACGCTCGCCAATGCCGTTTATCGTCCCATGGACGAGGTCCGCGCCCGCCGCGATAGACACCAAGGCGTTGGTCACCGCCAGCCCCAGGTCATCGTGGGTGTGGGTGCTGACCGGACCCAGATCCGAGAGCCGAGAGACGCATTCAAGCGCGCGGTCCGGCGTCGCGTGGCCGACGGTGTCGGCCCAGCAGATGCGGTCCGCACCGGCCTCGGTGGCCGCTCCGAGCAGTTCTTCGAGGTAGTCTAGGTCGGCCCGCGAGCCGTCCTCGCCGATGACCTCAACCCAGAGCCCGTGATCGACAGCGTACTCCACCAGTTCGACGGTGTTGTCGACGTTCTCGGTCTTCGAGGTGCCGACCTTCTGTTCTACGTGCTTGTCGCTGGCCGGAACGACGAGGTTGATGCCGTCGACACCACAGTCGAGCGCGAGGTCGATATCGTTCTGGATCCCACGACAGAAGCTGGTGACAGTACTGTCGAGGTCAAGTCCCGCGACGCGGGAAATCGTCTCGCGTTCGCCGGGGCCAGTACAGGCGCTCCCGGCTTCGATGACATCGATACGCGCCGCATCGAGCGAGCGGGCGATGTCGGCCTTGTCGTCCGGCGTCAGCGAGACGCCGGGGGCCTGCTCACCGTCGCGCAGTGTCGTGTCGAGAAACTGTACCTCACCGACATCTGAGAGCGCACGCATCGCTGGGTGCCCCTCGAACAGTGTGTTCTGACTCACAGAAGATGCTCCATCACGCGCCACGAATTTCGCGGCCAGCCGCCTCGCGGCGACTTCCTCTATCCTCCGTCGGGTGTTCCGACATAGTGGTGACTACTCTAATCCTCACGGTCTAAAAGGTGACGGAACCGACGACCACACTTCATACCGGTCGTGTTCAGGATTCTAAGCGGACCATGTCACCCACAGAGACGTCTGATGCCGCGCCACCGGGTAGTTCGATGACAGTGTCCGCGTTCGCGTAGCCGACCGAGCGCCAAGGTTGCATGGTTTCGACGGCTTGGACCTCCTCGTCGACGAGCCAGAGTACGTCCAGCGGGAACCGGACGAACAGCATGTGGATAAACTGTCGGCTGGCGCGGTTGAAGGGGAAGACAAGCGCGTAGTCGTCGGGAATCGATGACCGGAACATCAGCCCCCGGCTCTGTTCGAGTATCGATTCGGCGTATTCCACTTCCGTCGCGAGAGGGCGAGCCGCGCCGTCGGGGTCGTGGACGAGCCGCATACCACCGCGGAAGTCGTACGCAGTCAAAAAGTCTTCTGTCGGAACGGAGGGTTTGAGGGGGCATGGCCACGGACTATATGACATGGAGAAGGCTCCCGGGGGGACATCCGTCGGCGTTGACGACCCGTATGACCACGTGACGCGGTGTGACTTCGTTACCAGCGAGGGGAAGTGCCGCTGGGCGCGCGAACACGGCCGCCACGACCCCGAATTCGCCAACACACGGAGCGCTGACGACTTTCGCTGTCCGGCAGCAATCGCGCCCGACGACGCAGATGCAGACACAGAGCCGGAATGGGACTGGGCCGACTGCCCGCATTTCCGCTCCCGGAATCACGACCGGGAGTGTGTTCGCTGCGGACTCGAAGAGCGGCGTATGGCCCACTCCGACGAGCGGCCGCTACTGGAGGAACACCACCTCTCGTACCGCGGCGACGGCGACGAGCTATCGCACGAAATAACGGTGTTTCTCTGCCGGTGGTGTCACGCCAAAATCCACCAGTCCTGGGCGCGGCTCGACGACGACGTGAATCCAGACCCCGAAGCCATCGCACAACGGGAACAGCGCCGCTCTAAGGAGCAATCCGAACTGGGGTTTGAATCGGCAGCCGACCGCTACGACGACTCGTAACTCCATCTTAATATCAAATTTGATATCTGGTGGCAGACCGATAAGTAGGATCACAGTAACTGAGTAGTATAGTGACCTCTCCGGCGCTCACGAAGCAGTCGCTGGGGACGGGATATGTCGTCGCAACCGGTGTTGTGATTACCGGCGCACTGCTCGCCCACGGCATCTCTACCGTCCGCCCGTCCCTGATTGACATGGTCATCCTCAGCGTGGGGCTGACACCGGCGCTAGCTCTAGTAGCGGCGAACTACTGGCTTCCGGTGAGCGGACTGTCCGGCGACCAGATATGGACTGCTGCGGAGTGGTGCGGGCTGGGCATCGCGCTGTTTACGCTCATCAAAATCGTCGTACTGCTCGCCCCGATGCCGCAGTCCTCGATGATCCCGTCGATACTCGCAAGCGGGGTCGCAGTCGGCGGGTTCGGCGGGATTTTGTTCGGATGGCTGCTCGAACTCCGGCGGTCCAGACGCCGACTCGCACAGAGCAACGAAGTGTTGTTTCGAGTGCTCAGGCACGACCTCCGGAACAATCTCAACGTGGCACTCGGACACCTCGGCGAACTGCAGCGGGAGACGGCAGAACGCGGCAGCCCGAAGTCGCGTGCACACGTCGAGCAGCTGAGCGGGACCATCGATGGCATCATCGACACCACAGAGAAGGCGAGACAGATAGAGTTCGCGTTCGATGCGGACCGCCGCGCACAGGAGCCGATTGACCTCGTACCGTGTATCAGAGAACAGGCGAAACAGATCACGCAGTCACACCCGGAGGCCACCGTCGAACTCGACCTCCCTGAACAGTCGCAGGTGTACGCCGACTGGATGCTCGACATCGTGTTCCGGAATGTTGTCGAGAACGCAGTCGTCCACTGCGAGGAGACCCCGACACTGTATATTTCGGTCGAAGAACACGGCCGAACCGTGTTCGTCCACATCGGCGATAACTGTCCGTCGATTCCACAGCACGAACGGGAGGTCCTCGACAGCGGAGAGGAGACGCAACTGCACCACTCGAAAGGAGTCGGACTGTGGCTGACGACGTGGATCGTCGAAAGTTACGGCGGGGCCGTACACCTCACAACCTCGGACGACGGCAATGTCGTGACGCTGGAACTGTGCGGCCCGACGGTCCTCGACGAGATTCGCCAGACCCTTCGAGAGTGGCCCTGAAACCGGACGCGAGGGGACCCGTCGACCGCATCAGGAGATATATACGCCTTCGCGGCCTTCGCGTCAGTAATGACCCGAATCGACGTTATCGACAATCACGGACAGTTCACACATCTGGAGCAACGCGCGCTCCGTGACATGGGCGTCGACGTTTCGCTCAGGGACAACACGACCCCACCCGAAGAGATTGACGCCGACGGCATCGTCCTCTCGGGCGGCCCGGATATGGACGATATCGGGAACTGTCCCGAGTACCTCGACCTCGACGTTCCCGTGCTCGGCATCTGCCTGGGCATGCAACTCATCGCCGACGAACTCGGCGGCCGGGTCGGCAGCGGCGAGTACGGTGGCTACGCGGACGTGACGGTCGACATTCTCGACGAGGACGACCCGCTCCTCGGTTCGCTGTATCCCGACACGCGTGTGTGGGCCAGCCACGCTGACGAAGTGAAGGAGGTCCCACCCGGATTCGAGCGAACCGCGACTTCCGATGTCTGTGGCGTCGAGGCCATGAGCAACACGGACGAGGCGATATACGGCGTCCAGTGGCATCCGGAGGTCGCTCACACCGAAGAGGGCGAAGAAGTGTTCGAGAACTTCCTGTCGGTGTGTGATCAGCAGTCTGTCGCCCGCCAGTAACCGCCGGGGAAGAATGTAACTGGTTTTATATTCGCTCGTAGGGTGTGATACAAAAATGACGGCGACACAGGGAAATCTTGCTAGCCTTTCTCGATTTATTTTCAGGGCTCCGACCTGGTATACGAGCCTCGCCTTCGCGCTGATCATCGCCGCGATGACTGGCATCGTTGCGTTCGACTCACGGTTCATCCTTGACGACGCCTGGCAGGGCGTGTTTCTCATCGGCCTGCCGACTTCAATCGCCAGTGCCGTGACGCCGTGGGTCGACCGCCAGTTGGGCGGGCAACTCACCCCAAACCGGGCCACTTTGCTTGCAGTCATCTGTGAGCTCATCACCATCGCGATGCTGACCGTTGCCGGCCTCATCGCCATCTTTACTGTCCGCCTCGGGCAGAACTTCGTCTTCGACGTGTTGCTAGTCGCGCTGGCGTCGATATTCGCCTTCCGGCTGCTGATACTGATGGCCGTCTCGCGGCACTCACTGCTGAAAGCGACGATTCCGGCGAGCGTCCAGACAGTCACTGCCGCCGTGTTGCTGGCGATATACAGCGGGGCGACCGCGTTCATCCTCGAAGACCCGATGCTCCGGGAGTACCTTTCTCGCCCCGAAGAGGTCCCGCCACAGGTCCAGGGGTTCATCCCGGAAGACTTCATCATTCTCGCGGTTATCTGTGTCATCTACGCGCTGGCGGTCTGGCTGTTCCTCGTCGTCATCGACCAACCGTGGCGCTCCTCGCTGGGTGTTTCCGCGCTAGATTTCCTCCGGGGCTTCATCGGCCACATCGCCGAGGGCACGCGTGAACTGGAGGAGTTCTTCGAGGATATCGGCGAAGAGGCCGTCGTTCCGGTCACCTTGCTGTCGGTCCGTCGGCCGGACGGTGAGGAGAAAGCCCGGTTCGTCCTGCCGATGATTCACCCCGGTCCGATGGGTGAGATCGGCGGGGGGAACCTCCCCAGACGCGTCGCCGAGTCGGCTGACGGCCTCGCATTCCCGCCCCACGCGACTGCCGGCCACGACTTCAACCTCGTCACAGAGCGGGAAGTCGACAAGATTCTGTCGACGGCCGAGACAGCGTACCAGCACATCGAATACGACAGCCATGCGACGGCAGGCCACCGAGTCACCGAGGGCGAGGCCACGCTGACGGGACAGGCATTTGGCTCCGACGCGCTCGTCGTGAACACGTATGCGCCAGGCTGTGCCGACGACGTGGAGTACGCCGTCGGACTCTCAGCGATGTCGGAAGCACGGGCCGACGGGCTGGAAGACGTGCTGCTGGTCGACGCGCACAACTGCAACGACGGACTCGAAGGCGACGACCTCGGCCACGTCGTGCCCGGCAGTCAGCGGTCCTTCGATATGCTCCACGGAGCTGGCCAGCTCGGGAGCCTGCTCACAGACGCCGAAACTGGCCAACTCCGCTGTGGGGTCGCCTGGGACGCAACGCCCTGGGAGCCTGCGGAGGGCATCGGCCCGCTCGGTATCCGGGTCTGTGTCTTCGAGGTCAACGACCAGCGGACGGCGTACGTACTCATCGACGGCAACAACATGGAGCCGGGCCTCCGTCAGCGCATCATCGACGCCGCCGAAGGCGTGGATATGATGGAGGTGATGACCAGCGACACCCACATCGTCAATACTGTCGAGGCCGAGAATCAGGTCGGGCAGGCCATCCCCGAGAAGGAAATCGTTGCGCTCATCGGGGACCTCGTCGACAGAGCCGTCGCCGATCTTGAACCCGTCGAGGCCGGGATGGCGAGCGAACAGGTGACCGTGACGGTGTTTGGCAACGACCGAACCGAGACGCTGGCTTCGACCGCCAACGCGATGGTGTCGATGGGCGGTGCGCTTGCCGCGGCGTTTATTCTCATCGTCATGACGATCAGCGTGCTGATTTTCTTGCTGACCTGACTGGCAGTCGACCGGAAACGGCCCGCTCGGCCCCAGTGCTATCGCCCGGTGTTCAGTCAGAGAGCCCGGGGAGCGGAGGCGAACCACGGGCGGTGGTCACAGCATCGTACCGCGGCTCCTCATCCGGGTTTCTACTGTCTGCTACAGCATTCAGACTCGCGACGCTCACCGGTTCTGGTACAGAGAACGCCGAGGAGGAGATTTGAACTCCTGAGTCCGTGAGGACAGTTGCTCTCGAAGCAACCGCCTTGGCCAGGCTAGGCTACCTCGGCTCATCCATCAGTACCGCCGTTTGCTCTTTAGGGGTTTCGATTTCGGACTCGACACCCCTTTATCGGACCCGTAACATGACAGACTATGGACGCTACCGAGGCAAGCGAGGTGTCGAGTCAGATCCTCGACGAGATCGGGAGTGCCGTCATCGCTGACCGCGGTTTCTTCGAGACGGTGCTGCTGGGTGTTGTCGCGAAGGGCCACGTCCTCCTCGAAGACGTGCCCGGCACAGGGAAGACGCTGACCGCCCGCAGCGTCGCGACCGCGCTGGGACTGTCTTTCTCCCGCATCCAGTTCACGCCGGACCTCCTGCCGGCCGATATCACGGGAACACACATCTTCAACGAGGAGACCCGGAGCTTCGAATTCACTGAAGGGCCAGTGTTCGCCAACGTCGTACTGGCCGACGAAATCAACCGCGCACCGCCCAAGACACAGTCCGCGCTGCTCGAAGCGATGGAGGAAGGACAGGTCACCGTCGACGGAGACACGTACGACCTGCCCGAGCCGTTCTTCGTCATCGCCACGCAGAACCCGGTCGATATGGAGGGGACCTTCGAGTTGCCGGAGGCACAGGTCGACAGATTCCTGGCAAAGACGTCACTCGGCTACCCCGACGACGAAGGCGAGGTCGAGCTCCTCCGGCGGCGTGCCGGCCGGACGACACAGAGCCCGACCGTGGAACCGATACTCGACGCGGCATCGGTCACGGAACTCCGGAGTGTCCCGGAGACGGTCACCGTCGACGACGACCTGCTGCAGTACATGGCTGACCTCGTCCGGGCGACCAGGGACGACTACCGCGTGGATGTTGGAGTCTCACCACGTGGGACCCAGCGGCTGTTCGAGGCGACGCGAGCGATGGCGACAATCGCGGGCCGGGAGTACGTTGCGCCGGACGACATCAAGCGGGTCGCACAGCCGGTGCTGGCACACAGACTGGTGTTAACCCCTGATGCCCGCGTCGAGCAGGTGGACAAGGGAACGGTCATCCAGAGCGTGCTCGACGAGGTCCCCGTTCCGACGGTCTAACCCCACGTCCAGTGGGCGTCCAGCGCGTACCGGTACACGCCAGTAATGACGATTGCGCCGCCGTTCCCTATGAGGTACGTCACGCCGCCCCAGGTGACGAACGCATAGAGGAGGCCCAGCTGGAGCGGAATTGCCGTTCCCCGGACGAGGTTCGTCTTCCCCATCCCCAGCATGTACTCTTTGAGCGTCGAGTGTTGCGAGCGGTGAAACGTCCAGGCGTTGTTGAGGACGTACTGAAACAGTATCGTGAGTTCGATAGCGAGCGCCGCCCCGAGGATGTAGTTTAGACCGCCGACATCGACGAACGACCACAGCAACACCGTCTGGGCGGATGCCGCGACCACGCCGACGAGGAAAAACCGGACGAGTTGCTGTCGCCGGGCCGGTGTGACGACAGCAGACGCCATACAGCCTTACTGATAACCGAGCGCCTTTAACCGTGCTGTTATTTCGTCGGACGCTTCAGTGGTTCCAGCTCCGTTCCCGTCGCTGTCGAGTGTGGCGAGGTGCTCAGCGACAGCATCCGAAAGCCGGTCGAGAACGGTCGCGGGCGGGTCGGCGTCCGTCGAGTCCGAACACAGGTCGACCTGCTCCTCGGGGTCGTTCGTCCGGTCGTACAGTTCTTGACGGCCCGACTCTGTGAACTCGATGTACGTGTAGCGCTCGTCACGTGCGCTGAGGAGGAGTTCCCCGTCCGCGCGGCTCCGTGGAATCGGTTGGCTGGTCACGCTCTCGCCCCGGACCGCTGCGGAGACGATGGGGCCGCGGTCCTCGATAGCCGCGCCGTGGACCGCCGGAGCGACAGACTCCCCGTCCCACTCCGCCGCGGGCGTGAGCGACAGCAGGTCACACACTGTCGGCGCGATTGTATCGAGGCCGACCGGCGTCTCGACCGACTGGTCCTCGCTGTCCGGCGTCGAGACGATGTAGGGAACGTCGATGAGTTCTCGATAGAGCTTGGGGTAGTGGGCGAGATGGCCGTGTTCGAGGAACTCCTCACCGTGGTCGCCGGCGACGATGATGGCCGTATCGTCGCGGTGGCCCTCGGTTTCGAGGGTGTCGAGTAGCCGACCGACGCTGGCGTCGACCTGCCGGACTGTCGCCTCGTACAGGGTCCGAAGTGTCTCCAGCGTCCGGTCGTCGACTTCCCAGCCCAGCCCGGTTCGGAGGTGGGACGTGAGCATCCGGAGAACGCCGAAGTGGTTGTCCGACACTTCGCGAATATGCCGCGGTGCCGGCACGTACGGCGTGTGCGTGTCCATGTAATGGACCCACAGGAAGAACGGCCCATCGGTCGTCTTCAGGAACTCAGTCGCGTGGTCTTCGAGGTCTCCCATCCGGGACACGTCAGCGAAGGGGCGTTCGTCGGACCCGCCGCTGAGAACGGTCGCAGCGCGTCGGAACGGCGAGGTTCCCAGCTGGACCCAGGCCTGAATCGTCGGGTGGGCCGCCAGGTACTTGCTGTAGCCGCCGCTGTCGACGAACGGCTCGAACTCGTCGAACCCGCGGTCGTACCCCCAGTGATCGGTGAGAAAGCCGTTTGCGGCGTTGAAGCCTGCGGTCTCGATGCCGGCATCGGACACCTGCTCGGCCAGCGTCGGCGTCGACGCCAGACCGATGTCCTCGCTCTCCGCGAACACTGGCCGTGACCCGTGGATGCTGGGAAACGAGAACGGCGTCCAGTTTCCCTGTGCGGCGGCGTTTTCGAAGACGACGCCAGATTCGGCGAGCGAGTCCATGACAGGGGAGACGCTGTCAGCGCCACCCAGTGCGTCCGCCCGCAGCGAATCAATCGTGACCAACACCACGTTGTTGGTTGCTGGGGCCGTCATTGTCGACTCACATGCCCCCTTGATCGCAATGGTATCGACGTATCGCGTCCGCAAACGGGGGGTTGCACCCAGCACGTGCCACCGGATTTTCTCATACCCCCTGTACCAGAGCCGGAATACTGAACGTTCCGGATAAATTCAGGCGGCTATAATAGAACCATACGCTGATAAGGTAGAATTAAAGCCTCACTTCGACAATGAGTCGTCCAGAGCGTATTCGATGACCGACCAGATTCAGTTTCGGTCCTACGACGACCGAGACGCCGCCGCCGTCTGGCGTCTCCACGAGCGGGCGATCCGTGCGACCGGCAACGACCCCAGCGACATCCCCGGGACGTCAGACCTGAGACACATCGAAACGCGGTATTTCGACACCGGCGGCGCGTTTCTCGTCGGTGTCGTTCCCGCCGTCGACGACGAACTGCCGGAGACGTTCGACGGCGGCCTCGCCGCGATGGGGGGGTTCCTCCCGAACGAGGTCGGCCACGCCGACGAGCGGACTGTGCCCGGCGCGGCCGAACTCCACCGGATGCGGGTCGCTCCGTCCCGGCAGCGGCGTGGCTACGGTCGTCGACTCCTGCACAGACTCGAACAGCAAGTGGCTGAGCGGGGGTACGAGGTCCTGCTTGCGACGACATCACAGAGCCAGCCCGCCGCGGTCGCGTTCTACCGCGACGAGGGGTATCAGGAGGTCGGCCGGTCGACACAGGGCGAGTACGAACTCGTTCACTTCGAAAAGCGGCTTTGACCCCCAACTCGGTCGGCGTTCAGTCGCCGCTGTAGGCGTCGTCGGTGTCCTCGCCGAAAGAGGTGTTGAGTCCGCCCGGACTCTCCCGGTCTTGCTCGCGCATACTCTGTCGCGTGAACTGTGGCTTGGCGCGGACAGCCTTCTTTGAGCGGAATGACCACCACAGCGCCAGAGAGAGACCGACGGTTCCGGCGATGCCGACACCGGTGGCCGGCAGCGACGCCTGCGTGTACAGGAACGCTGTCGAGAACAGCGTGCTCGCGAGCAACATCCCGAGGATGAGTCGCTTCGTCATCGTCGCGAGCAGGCCGTCGGAGTCCTCGATGTCGGCCTGTACGCGGAAGTCCTCACGCTCGACCCTGTCGAGGGCGGACTCCAGTTTCGGCGGGATCCGGACGGCCGACCGGGCGGCATCGGACACTTCGGTTGCGCGGTCCTCGACGAAGTTCCGCACGCCCTCGGCGATGTACCCCTCCTCGCGCAGGTAGTCGGTGGCGACGCCGATGAAGTCGAAGTCCTCATCGAGGGTGACACAGACGCCTTCGACGACTGTGGCGACGCGCAATACGAGCGCCAGGTTCGCCGGCAGTCGGAGCGGAAACTCGTAGATCGTGTCCTCGACCTGCTGGATGATCTGCTGGACGCGGTACTGCTCGATATCCTCGCCGCGAGCGTCGGCGATGGCCAGTTCCATCACATCGCCCATCACTTGCCGGTCGGCCTCCGGCGAGAGCGTCCCCATCTCGATGAGGGCGTCGAGGATGGCGTCGATGTCCTGGTCGGCGACGGCGGCGTAGAAGTCGATTATCTTGTCCTGGACGAACGGGTCGACCCGGCCGGACATCCCGAAGTCGTAGAAGACCAGCGTCCCGTCGTCCTGGACCGCGAGGTTCCCCGGGTGGGGGTCGGCGTGGAACACGCCGTCGTCGATAATCATCTGGAGGTACGCCCGCTGGAGCGTCTCAGCCAGCTCCGTCCGGTCGATACCGCCCGCATCGAGGCTGTCGATGTCGTTTATTTTCGTGCCGGGGACGTACTCCATCGTCAGAACCCGCTGGGTGGAGTGGGACTCCTTGACCTTGGGGATGCAGATGCGGTCGTTGTCCCGGAAGTTCTCCCGGATTTCGGTGAGCATCCGCCCCTCGCGCTGGTAGTCCATCTCCTCGCGGATGGTCTTCGAGAACTCGTCGGCGAGCGTCTCCAGCGAGAACGACCGGGAGTCGTCGATGAAATACATCAACAGCGGCAGCGACCAGCGGACGACCCGCAGGTCAGCCTCGACCAGCGCCTCAATGCCGGGGCGGCGAATCTTGACCGCGACCTTCTCGCCGTCGACCTCCGCCAGGTACACCTGCCCGAGCGACGCGCCGCTTATCGCCTCCGTCTCGAACTCGTCGAAGCGGTCGTCGACAGGGCCGAGTTCGTCTTCGAGGACGACCCGCGCCTCGTCCCAGTTAGCCGGTGGCACGCGGTCCTGTAGCTTCGAGAACTCCTCGATGTACTCCGGTGGCAAAACATCCGGCCGCGTCGAGAGGATCTGGCCGAGTTTGATAAAGGTCGGGCCGAGCGTCAACAGCGAGTCCAGTAGTTGCTGTGCTCGTTTGCGACGCTGTTCGGACGTGACGCGGCGCGATGAGCCGATCACGAAGAACCGTTTTCGGTCTCGTGCGTACGCGACCAACAGGGGCAGGAAGTGACGAGCGACGACGAGGAACCGCCAGTACGCGCGAAGGTTCACCGGATTGCCACCTCTGAGTCAGTCCCCGTCGATCGGAATCGTCGTACTCGGTGCGGCTGTTGCCTTCGGCAGGCGGAGTTCGAGGACGCCGTTTTCCACGGTTCCCTCTCCGCCCTGACCGGTCGTGTCCGGCGGGAGCGGGAGTTCGGCATCGAGGAAGACAGAGCGGTCCTCGCGGACGAAGGTGAACTCTCCGGGCACATCCTTGGTCCGTTGCCCGTCGATGCGAAGGCGGCCCCCTTCAACGGTCACGTCGATTGTATCCGCGGCCACACCCGGCAGGTCGAGCACGAGCAGGTATTCGTCCTCGGATTCGAGCACGTCCGCGAACACGGCATCGGGAAGGTCCCGAAGCGCTTCACGCAGGGCAGACATACGCTCGTCTAGGTGGTAGGCTGTGGTAAACCCGACGGTCTTCGCTACTACAGGAGGACGGAGAGGAGGACGGCAGCGCCGATGAGGACTGCGACAAGTCCGAACGCGACTTCGGCGATACTGCCCCGAACAATCCGTCGGGCAGTACCACGCTCGCTGGTGTCGGAGATAACGAATACCGGCGTCGCGTTGCCGTCCCCGACGATGGCGTCGACCAGATTGCTCCCCCATTCTGTTGCGGGGCCGCGCATCGCCTGGCCGTAGACGTACACGTCCTCCCCAACGTCCAGTCGGCGCTCGGTAAAGCGCTGTTTGTTCCCCAGGCTGATCTCCGTCACGAGGAGGTTTACGGAGCCGTCCTGCGCCTCGACGCCCTCCGTTCGCTCGACGTAGTCGGCCAAGCGCTCGGGGAGTTCAGTTCCGGGAGACACCGTCACTGACTGAGACTCGAATCGCACGTCCGCTCCATCGGGGTTCACTCGGACGCGGTCGTTCCCGTCGTCGACGACGAAGTCGACGCCGTTCTGTCCCTCGTCCAGCGTCTCCCAGTGTGAGTGTTTCCCGGACGACCGGTACTCCTCGACCTCGTAGGTGTATGCCAGACACTCGCTGCCGGTGAAGGGGGCCGTAACGGTCTCGCCCTCCTCGTGGGCGACAGCCGTACCGGTGATTTCGACGGGGCCGGTGTGGCCATCGAGCGAGCGCACCGGGACCGGATCGTTCCGGAGGATGTGAAACACCGTTTGGAGTTCCTGGCCGCCGCGGAAGAGGACGACGCTACCGATGAGCAAGAAGACGGTGGCAACCAGTTGCGGGAGGACCATACGTCGATGCCGGACCCGGCTGAAAAAAATGTTCCCAGTTATGCCGACCGACGGCTAGGGCGCGGCAGCCGGCTGAGAGCAACGTCGCCACACGCGGCAGCCAGCACAAAGCAGCGTCGCCGCGGTGGCTGAACCGGCACCGCATCGCGACAGCGCCACTACGCAGGGTACTTTTGATAGAGCGGCTGCTAGTACGGGTATGGCTGGCCCCTCGCCGTCGGATGCTGCGTCGCTCTCGCTGGAGACCGCCCGCCGCCGAATCGGCAGTGTTGCCGGACCCATCGACCGGACGGACAGAATTCCGCTCTCCGTCGCCGTCGGACGCATTCTGGCGACAGATACGACAGCGAACGAGCCTGTCGAGGAGGCAGATATCTCGGTCGACGATACTGTCTTCGAACAGGGCCATCAGGTACGGCCCGGCGACGTGAGGCTGCTGCGGGCAACCGGCGTCTCCGAACTGCTCGTCCGCCAGCGACCGCAGGCCGGAATCATACCAACCGGTGACGAACTCCGACCGGATGCCAGCACGGCCAGCAAGGTCGAGACGGCGGGGTTCACGCTTGCTCAGTACGTCGACCGGTGGGGCGGGAAGGTGACCTACCGGGACCCAGTCGCCGACGACGCGCCGGCGCTCCGGATGGCCATCCAGCGCGACCTTACCCGTGATATGATCGTCGTTACCGGAACGGAGCCGGGTGATACGCTCCGAGAAATCGTCGCCGAACTCGGCGAGGTGCTTGCGGACCGCCTCGCGATCGACCCCGGCCGTCGGGCCGGACTAGCCGTCGTCGAGAACCGACCGGTAGTACTGCTGCCGGAGTCGGCAGGCGCTGCCCGCGTCGGCGCTGTTCAGCTCGTGCGCCCGCTCTTGAAGACGTTTGCCCATGCCCCGCTGTCTCCTCATCCCGAAACACGAGCGACGCTCGCAGCGCACGTCGACAGTCAGACCGGCATCGAGACGTTTACTCCGGTCGCCGTAAGCGACGGGACGGCAACGCCGCTGCCCGGTGTTGACCTCGCGACAGCGACCCGGGCCGATGGCTGGGTGTCCGTGCCGGCGGACGAGGCCGGTATCGATGCCGGAACGGCCGTCACCGTCGAGGACTGGGACTACCTGCCCTGAGACGACGCCAGATCGAGCAACGTGGCGACGCGTCTGTCGCCGCGCACGCACCGTCCCGTCTCCGCCGGGGACCGCCGACCAACGTGGACGCCATCAAGGCCTGCGTTCCACGCCGCACCGATGTCTGACGGATTGTCCCCTGCCAGCACGCCGCTGTGGCCGTTGTACCAGACACCCAGCTCCCGCATCGCCAGTTCGACCGGTTTCGGGTCGGGCTTCCAGCCGATATCGTCGTCACAGCAGACGACTGTTTCGAACCAGTCGGCGATGTCGAGATGGTCAAGCACCGGTTCGGTGAGGTACTGCTGGCAGTGTGTGACCAGTCCGACCGGTGTATCGAGGGTTGCGAGGAACGCCTCGGCGTCGTCGTAGAGATACGTCGCCTCCGCCCGAGCGACGGGGTCTTCCTCCTCGTGGAACAGCCGCCAGAACTCCTGCTGGTCGACGCCGCGCTCTGCAAGCGTCCGTGACCGTGTCCCACCGAATCCGTACCAGAGTGCATCCCGTTCGCGGTCGGTGAACTCGACGCCGAGGCGGTCGCCGACAGCACCCATCACCTTCCGAGGGTAGGCTGGCTCGATGTCGACGAGCGTCCCGTCGAGATCAAACAGCCAGAAGTCGTAGTCGGTGGTCATGAGGATACATCACTTGGAGACTCTCTAATAAAGTCTTTCGGGCCCTACGACCGGTTTTATTGCGTATAACTGCTCTGTAGCCATTGACTACGCAGCGGCGGCTCGTTTCACGTCACCCGGATCGAGCTACCAAGGTACTTGTTGGTCACGTCGCTGACCGAGTCGGCATTGAACAGCGACAGGTCGTCCGCAATCTCGGCTTTCAGCGCGTCGAAATACGCCTCGTCAGTCCTGAGTTCACTGAACGACGCCGAAACGACCTGACAGCCGAGTTCGTCTGCGACGAGCCGGCGGAAGTGCGGTTCGTCAGCGATTTCACCCCGCCAGAGCGTGTCCCGGAAGAACAGCCAGCCGCTTGTCCCCGGGTCGTCAGCCGCCCGGTACAGCGTCGTCTCGAACCGGTCAGGGTCGGTCCACAACCCATCTGCGGCTGGCTCCAGTCGGACCTCTACCCGGAAAACGTACCGCGCGGTCGCGCCGTCGGGCGCAGTCGGCTGGAGGGCGGCGAGTCTGTCAGTCGTGTCCACGGTCACACTGTCAGTCGTGGATGCCGTTCAAGCGCTCGGCGAGATCAATGTCGTTCTCGGTGATGCCACCGGCGTCGTGGGTCGTGAGTCGAACTTCGACCTCGCCCCAGCGGATGGTCATCTCCGGGTGATGCCACGCGTCCTCAGCGATGCCAGCCGCAGCGCTCAGAAAGCCCGACGCGTCGAGATAGCCGTTGAACTCGAAGACGCGGACGATCTCGTCGCCTTCCCGGGTCCACTCTTTCGGTAGTCGGTCGCTAATCTCTTCGTCAGAGAGCAGGTCTGCCATATCGACCACGTCGGACGGCGTGGGCAAAAAGGTGGGCGTGGTCAGTCGTCGGAGAGGCGGTCGAGCACCGCGTTCGGGATGTCGTCGCGCATACCGTCCGGGATGTCTTCGACCGACATACCCTTGGTGAATTCGGGCTGGGTAGCCTGGTCGGGGCCGCCGAAGTCCGGGTCGAACAGCTCCAGCGCCGTGTGAATTGTCGACCAGTCGTCCTCCTCCGCGGCGTCGCGCAGGCTCTTGGTCGGTGCGGCGAGAATCTGCGAGACGATAGCGTCGGCCATCGCTTCGATGACTTCTGCCTGGTCCTCGTCGAAGTCAGCCGCGGAAAGTGCGCTGTTTATTTCTGCGGCTTTGACCTGTTCGGCGCTCTCGTACATCGTCGAGATGACCCTGTCTGCGCGCTTGCGCTTGTACTGCGTGAGCAGCCGGTCGAACTCCTCGTCGACGATACGCTCGACCGCTTCGGCGGCTCGCTGTCGCTTGTTCCGCGTTTCGGCGGTCACCGACTCCAGCGCGTCGAGGTCGTACACCGTCACCGACGGGAGGCGGTCCGCGCCGGCCGGAACGTCGCGCGGTTGTGCGATATCGACAATTGACACCTCGCCGGCATCGCTGAAAGTCCCGATATCGAACACCTGATCGCCGCTTCCCGTCGCCGAAATGACCGCACTGGCCTCGGAGACCGCCGCCTCGATGCCGTCGAGCGCCACCGCACTGGCGTCGATGTCGACCGATTCGGCGACGTGCTCGGCGTGTGGGACCGTCCGGTTGGCCACGAGCAGCCGGTCTACCTCCTCGCTGAGTGCATCGGCAGCGAGTTGGCCCATCTCGCCAGCCCCGACGACGAGCGCTGTCTCGTTTGCCAGCGAACTCTCCTGTTTGAGAAGACGCACCGCGGCGGAGGCAATCGAGACGACGCCCTCGTTGATTTTTGTCTCCGTGCGGGCGCGCTCGCCGACGTGAATCGCTTTCGTGATGCCGTCTTCTAGCATCGGGCCGATGCCGCCGACGCCGCGGGCGGTCTCGTAGGCGGTCCGGAGCTGGCCGAGGATCTGGTCCTCGCCCAGCACAATCGATTCGAGCCCGGCGGCCACCCGGAGCAAGTGACGGAGACTCTCCTCGTGACCCATCTCGACGACAACTTCGTCGGGCACGGCTCGGGTAAACAGTTCGAGCGCGTCGAGCCCATCCTCGTGATCAGAGACGACAACGTACCCCTCGGTACGGTTACACGTCTGCAGCGCAATCGCTTCTTCCACTGCGGGATTCGCGAGCAGGGATTCGACGGCGTGGCGCTCGCTGTCCGCCGCAGCAGTCTCTAATTGGTCGACGCTTGCGCGTTCATGGGAGATACAGACCCCAACGATTGCACCAGTGTCCCCTCTCACGTTTGATCACCAGGTAACTCTCCGGTCACGTCTCTAGCTACTTGCTCACCCTTGGACCTGCCACTATCTAAAGCCTTCCAAACTTCCCGTGACCTGACAACGAACCTAACGGCGTCACGCCGTTTGGCCGGCGGGACCCCTCGCTCGCGCAGGTCCTCACGGAGGTCGCCGACGAGTTCCGCCATCAGACCAGCGTTTCCGAACTCGTCTTCGAACTCCTCGCGAAGGTACTTCGATAGCGCTGGTGCGCGCCCGCCGGTTGCAATCGCGAGCGTCACCGGGTCGTCCCGTACCGTGGCCGGTACGACGACATTGCCAAACGACTGGCCACCGTGGTCGTCAGCGCGGTTGACGAGTGCGCCGTGGTCATTGGCGGCAGTGCTGAAGGCGTCGTTCAGGTCCGGGTCGTCCGTCGCGGCGACGACCAGCGCCGGGTCGGTCCGCTTGACCCAGTCCATGGCGTCCTCCGGGGTCGGTGCGGCCCGGACTTTTTCTGCGTCCGCGAACGCGCGATCATCGAATTCGGGACTGAGGACGACGACGCTCGCCTCCGCGGCGAACGTTCGGGCCTTGCGCGCGCCGACCGGACCGCCGCCAACGACGAGTACCGTCTCACCCTCGAAATCGTGCATGAGCGGAATCATCGGTTAGGGCTCCCTGATTCGACACTCCAGTCCGAGATGCGTACGTTCACGCGGTCTCGGTGTTCTGTCGCGCTCGTTCGTCCAGCCTGATACCTGTCTTTTTCAGGATGCGAGTCGAGAACAGCGTGTCCCAGTCGTCCTCGGTCACGTCCCAGTGGTCGGCCATTCGGTCGCGGACCTGCTGGATGCGCTCCTGGCTCTCCGCTTCACTTCGCCCGTGGGTCATCGCGAAGAAGTTGTACGGCCAGACGCCGTCGTGGCGCGGCCGTTCGTAGCAGTGGGTCACAAAGTCGAACTCGGCGATGGTCGGTCCCACTTCGTTGATGACCGCGTCGGGCACGTCCCAGACGGTCATCCCGTTCTCACTGTAGCCGAGCGCGTAGTGGTTCGGGATGACGCCGACGCGGCGGACCTTTCCTTCCATGTTGAACCGCTGTAGCGTCTCCAGTACCCAGTCGACATCGGCGCCGATCTCGTCGGCCACGTCGGCGTACGGTGTGGCAGTGACTGGGAGGCCATCTTGAATTTCAAGCACGAGATCAAGTTCGTCGGCGGTGAGAGACTGGCTGTCAGTCGGTGTCACATCCGGCCCTAAGTTCGAACAGTCGACTGCCTGCGTCTGTGGGCCCTCGACGGGGAATTTCGCGCCGACGTGGAACTCCTGCTGTTTCGGGAGATTGTACGTCTCCTCGCCGGTTTCAGCCTCGATGTCGGCCAGGACTTCCTCGACACGTCCTTCTTCAGCCACCGAGACCACGAACCACATGTTCAGATGCGGATGTGCTCGCTCGTAATTGTGCGCGACCTCCGGGTACGCGTTTATAATTTCGGCATGGTCGTCGTAGCTCTCCTCGGGGGCGTGGGTCGCGACGAGCGTGGCAGTGCCGCCAATCGCTTCGGCGTTGATGAGTGCCCCGAACCGCGTGAGCACGCCCGCGTCGTCGAGGTCCTGTACGCGCGTCAACAGTTCGTCCGCGTCGATGTCGACACCGTGGTCGGTAAGCGCCGACGCGGCCGGCTCGAACGGCCGTTCGACGACCGGGAACCCCCCCTGAAAGGCGTTCAGCACGGCCCGGTCTACTGTTCCGAGGTCTTCGCTCATAGCGCTATCTGGGGGTTCTGCGAATAAAAGCAGTCCGGGACAGGCGGGCGAATGCAGCCCGCACGCCCGGGTCGCCGGAGCGTTTTACCTCCTTGCGTCCCTACCCCAGATGTGGTAATCTCGACAGCCGAACTGACGGTCCGGCTGCTGGTCTACCTGTTCGTCCTGATAGGGGTGCCGCTGTGGTTCGTTCTCATGTTCCGGCTCATGGACTACGCCGCACACGACACGCTTGTCGAGCAGTTCAGCGGCCAGCCCAACGGTCGCGACACCGGCCAGCTCAACGCCTACTTCGAACAGGCCGCCGTCGAAGCAACAAACTGCCGTATCTGTGGCGCAGCGAACGGCCCTGACTACACCTACTGTCACAACTGCCAGGAACGGCTGGTGACCAGCGACTAACGTAGCTACTCGCCTTCGACCCCGGTGACAGCGTAGCCGGCGTCCTCGATAGCTTTGAGAATCCCGTCGTGGTCGGCGCTCGCCTCGTAGTAGAAGACTAAGTCGAAGGAGCCGTTGCGCAGGAGCTGCTGGCACTCCCAGACGAACTCTTCGTCGTCCAGCGTGAGGCCCTGATGCTGGTTCGAGGCGAACTCGGGGTCGTCGCTACCGGAGTAGACGAACGTGTCCGTCGGGTCCAGCCCCGCGCCCTCGGCGATGATTTCACCGACCTCGATGGTGGCCTGCATCATCTCTATCTCGTCACTGCCGTCGTACTCCGTGTGGACGACAGCGCCGTTGAGTTGAATCTCGCCCGGCTCGAGTAGTTGTTTGGTCCGGCGGTAGAGGTCCTCGTCGAGTGCGTCGGCCTCGCTCATACCATGCGGTCGGCGGCCCTGTCCCTAAGACACTTCGGATTCCGAGCGCTGGTCGGCTCTACCCGAAGATATTCGGGCCGTGAGACGGCGCGGAGATAGCGATGAGAAGACACGCGCTACCGGAACGCGCCGCTCCATCGAGCAACACTCCTCATCGAAAAGCGAGTCGCTCTCGCCTACAGCCGCGTGAGGTTCTTCGCCCGCGGGCCTTTGTCTGCCTGTTCGATCTCGAATTCGACTTCTTGCCCTTCTTCGAGGTCCGGGCCGCCGACGTCTTCCATGTGGAAGAACACGTCTTCGTCGGCATCGTCGGTTTCGATGAAACCGTAGCCACCCGTATCGTTGAAGAAGTCTACAGTGCCTGTCGCCATGGTTACAGCCGCGTGAGGTTTTTCGCGCGCGGGCCTTTGTCGGCCTGCTCGATCTCGAATTCCACTTCTTGCCCCTCCTCGAGGTCAGGACCGTCGATGTCCTCCATGTGGAAGAAGACGTCCTCGTCGGAGTCTTCGGTATCGATGAAACCGTAACCGCCTGTGTCGTTGAAGAAGTCTACCGTACCGGTCGCCATTGCAATTTGAACGTTAAGCCGGGGTATATTAAAACTATGCGCATATATTTCACCATATTAGGCAGGAAATAACTGTACCCAGTCCCTTCCACAAAGCCCTTATTGAGTGGTTGAAATGATTACAACGATGCTATCGAGGGGGAAGCGACTGGGATATGCGGCCTACGAGCGATTGCTCCAGTGGGAACTATCCGGGACGCCCGACCACGTCGCTGTCATTCAGGACGGGAACCGCCGTTACGCCGAGAAACAAGGGACGAAGAAGCAAAAGGGCCACACAGAAGGGGCTGAAACGACGGAGGCGCTCCTGAACTGGTGTGACGAACTCGACATTCGTGAAGTGACCCTGTACGCGTTCTCGACGGAGAACTTCGATCGCGACCCCGAGGAACGCGAACACATCTTCGACCTCGTCGAACAGAAGCTCCGGACGTTTGCCGACGCTGACCGGGTCCACGAGGCAGGCGTGTGTATCCGCGCCATCGGCGAGACAGAGATGCTCCCCGAGCGGGTTCGTGACGCCATCGACTACGCGGAGGGACGAACCGCCCAGTACGACCAGCTCAATCTCAACGTCGCGCTGGCCTACGGCGGCCGGGCCGAACTGCTCGGTGCGGCTCGCGACATCGCCACTGCTGTCGAGGACGGGACTCTCGACCCGACGGATGTCTCCGCGGAAACCATCGAAGAACGGCTCTACGAGGGGCCGACCCGCGACGTTGACCTCATCGTCCGGACCGGCGGCGACGAACGCACCTCGAACTTCCTGCCGTGGCACGCCAACGGCAACGAGGCCGCCACGTTCTTCTGTACCCCCTACTGGCCGGAGTTCCGGAAAGTCGACTTCCTGCGAGCGATCCGGACGTACCAGAACCGAGAGCAGTCCTGGCGGACGACCCGTGCCGAGCGGTCGCTGGCACTGGTTCGTGCCATCGAGCAATCGGAGCTACCGACGGCCAAGCGGATGCTCGGGCGATTCCGTGACGCGCTCCCGAGTACCGAACGCGAGCGACTCGACGAAGAGTACGACCTCGCGGACTGATTACCGCCCGAACCGCCGCTGTCGCTCCTGATAATCCCGCAGCGCCCGCAAGTAATCCCGCTGCCGGAAGTTCTGCCAGTTCACGTCGGTAAAGTACAGTTCCGAATAGACGGACTGCCAAATCATGAAATCGGAGAGCCGTTCGGCCCCGGTCTTGATGACCAGGTCCGGGTCGGTCGGGAAGACGAGGTGCTCCTCGACCGCGGCCTCGTCTATGTCGTCCGGGTCGAGTGAGCCCGCATCGACGTCTTCCGCGAGTTTCTGGACGGCCGTCGCGAACTCCGACTGCCCGCCGAGTCCGATTGAAATCTGAATCGGGGCGTCGGCCGTCGTCTCGTCGTCCGGTACTCTGACCGCTATCTCCCGTGGCGCGGTGACATTTTCGAGCTCACGCTGTAGCGTCGGAATCGCCTCCTCGTCGAGGACGCTCACGTAGACGACGACGGTGTCAGTGCCGTACTGAACAGCCCAGTCGAAAAACCGCTCCAGGGTCCGATATGCACCGTCACCCAGCAGGTCTCGCTCTGTAATCACCAGCGCGACCGTTTCGGGCAGGTCGGCGTCGCTGCGCCGAACACGCGTTGCGAGATACCGGTCGTATAGTCCCACGCCCGCCGGTATGCTGACAGCCACAGTAAATCCCACGGTACCGTCGCCTCCACAGTTCGGAAAGGGTAAGTGCCTCTCGGGGATACCGGTGGGACGTGACTGGCACAGTCCGTCGGGCAGGTGCGTTCGCCGCGGTGGGGACCCTCGCGGTCGCCGTCCCGGCCGCAACGGGCTTTCGCTCGCTCGAACTCGCGACTGTCGCCGCTATCGCGCCCTTCGTGATCGTCGCCGCGCTCGGCGTAACGGTCATCGGACAGGACTCTCGGCTGTTCGACCTGTTCGCGCGCCCCGGCGACTACGAGGATGGGAAACTGTACGGGCTGGCAGCCTTTTCACTGGCCGCCGCCGGGCTCGCGTTGCTTGCCGTCCGGTTCAGTTTACCGGTGCCGGTGTTCGTCGGCGTCGTCGTCATCGTCGCCTACGGCAACCTCGGCCAGCGACTCGCATACACCGTCCGCGCAGACGAGGTGGTGGCAACCGCGGGCTTCGTCTTCGTCGGCTTCGTCGCCGGGGTCACAGGGCAGGTGCTCGGAACGCGGATTCAGGCGGCCGTCGGCGAGGGAGCAGCCGCCGTCGATCTGCCGCTCGTGCTGTTTCTCGCCGCCAGCGGCGCGTTCGTCGCCGCCCTGCTTCGCTCGGTCCTGTTCGAACGGGACGACCCGCTGGTGATACTCACCGTGGGACTGCTGCTGTGGCTGTTTTTCGAGCTCGACCCGTCAGTGACGACACGGCGCGTCGTCATCGCACTCGCCGTAACAGTACTGCTTGGCTACCTCTCCTACGCGCTCGACACCGCGTCGCTCCCCGGAATGCTCACCGGCGTCCTCCTCTCCTTTTTGACCATCGTGCTCGGCGGTTTCGGCTGGTTCGCCATGCTGATAACCTTCTTCGGGCTCGGCGGCCTCTCGACGAAGTACCGCTACGACGAGAAACTGGAACGAGGCATCGCCGAGGAAAACGAGGGGGCACGCGGGAGCGGGAACGTGCTGGCGAACTCCATCGTCGCGCTCTTTGCCGTCGTCGCCGCGGCGGCGAGCCCGAGCCACATCACCGTCGACCCGCTGCTGTTCTTCTATGCCTTTGCCGGGGCCGTCGCCGCGGCAATGACCGATACGTTCTCTAGCGAGTTCGGCGGGCTCTACGACAACCCGCGACTCATCACGACGCTCAAACCCGTCGAGCCGGGTACTGACGGGGGCGTGACCTGGCAAGGCGTAGCTGCTGGGGCTGTCGGCGCGGGTATCATCGCCGGCATCGCCGCACTCACACAGGACATCACCACGGTCGGCAGCGGTGTTATCCTCCTCTGTGGGCTGGTCGGCATGACCGTCGACAGCCTGCTGGGTGCGACCGTCGAGGGGTCAGTCGTCGGCAATCAGGGTGTCAACATGCTCGCGACTCTGGCGGCCGCATTAGCCGGAGTCGGCGTCGTGTTGGTCGTCGGCCTCTTATGATCCGTGAGGCCCGCCCTGAGGACGAAGCCCGGCTCCGGGCGATCCAGACAAACACGCTTGACGAGCCGTGGCCGGAACTACTCGGTTTCGGAATCGACGGTCCGCCGCTCGTGCTGGTGCTCCACATCGGTGAACCGCTCGGCTACGCGCTGGTCGTACCGGACCCGCCAGTCGCGTATCTGGCGGAGTTCGCTATCGCCCCCGGCAAACAGGGACAGGGCCTCGGGACGGCACTGATGGACGGGCTACTGGACAGGCTCCGGACTCGTGAGTTCGAAACAGTCAGACTCACCGCGCGCACGGACGACGAGCGAGCGCGCGGCTTCTACGACGGGTTCGGGTTCTCGGTCGCCGACGAACTCCCCGGCCACTACGACGACGGCGACGGCGTGTTGCTCGTTCGGGACCTCTAACCCTCGATACGGACCTGCACGGCCGTCGGCTGTTTGACGTACTCACCGTGGCCGGCGGCGACGACAACATCGACGCCGCACTGGGCGGCGACGTCGAGGAGCTTCTGCGTGCAGTCGCCGTCGACGACGACCGTCCTGGGAACAGTCTCGGCCGACGCAAGCAACGAGACGACATCGTCGGTCTCGCCCTCCGCGAGCAGCGTCGCGTCCTCGTCGAGCAGTCTGGCCGTCCCGCTGTGGTTCTGGATGACAGCCTCGATGTGGTCTGAGAGCGACGGGATGGCCGGGTTGTCGGTGGCATCCTCGTCGGTCGCGTCGGCCGCCGGAGGGGTCGTATCCGACTCGTCGGACGCCGCCGTCGCCTCGTCGGCTGTTTCGGCCTGTGCCGACCCAGCCTGTGTGCTGGGTGTGGGCTGGGTGTCAGCGGTGTCGTCCGACATCGCAGTCGCCACGGCACCGCCATCAGCGGTCGTCGATTCTCCTGTCTGGGACATCTCCTCGCGGATGGTGTCGAGGCTCTGTGCGCTTGCGACCGTCTCGTAGGGCACCTTGTCCCGGAGCGCCGCCATCACCTCGCTACGCGAGAGGTCCTCGACGGACTTGCCGGTGGGCGTGACCGCGACGT
The DNA here is from genome assembly GCF_003665985.1 of Haloarcula sp. Atlit-47R. Taxonomy (NCBI): domain Archaea; kingdom Methanobacteriati; phylum Methanobacteriota; class Halobacteria; order Halobacteriales; family Haloarculaceae; genus Haloarcula; species Haloarcula sp. Atlit-47R. The sequence continues at coordinate 345,812 of NZ_QPLQ01000001.1, forward strand.
AGTCCACGTCGCCGACCTGCGCGAGTTCCTTCAGGATGAGGTCGCCGCCGCGGTCGCCGTCGAGGAACGAGGTCACCGTGCGGCCAGCTGTCAGGTCTGCGATGGCGTCGGGGACGTCCGTGCCCTCGACCGCCACGGCGTTTTTGATGCCGTACTTCAACAGTTGCATCACGTCCGAGCGGCCCTCGACGACGACGATTGCGTCGGAGTCGGCCACGCGCGGTCCGGCCGGGAGCCCCTCGTAGTCGGTCACGTCGGCGACCCGGACCTGCTGTCTGACCGTCTCGACGATGTCCGCGGTCTGGATGGACTTCTCCTCGAAGTCGTTCAGCAGTTCCGTCGCGCGCTCGACGACCTCGCGCCGCTTGGCGCTACGCACGTCCTCGATTTCGGAGACCTCTATCTCGGCCCGACACGGTCCCACCTGTTCGATGGTCTCCAGTGCCGCGGCGAGAATCGCGGTCTCGACCCTATCGAGGCCGCTTGCGACGGTTATTTCGCCAAAGGACTGTCCACCTTCGGAGCGTATTTCCACGTCGATGCGGCCGACCTTCTTCGAGTCCTGCAAGTCCCGCAGGTCCAGTTCGTCGCCGAGTAGTCCCTCCGTCTGGCCGAACACCGCGCCGACGACGTCGCTCCGCTCGACGACTCCCGCCGCCGTGATGTCGGCATGTATCAGATATTTCGCCGTATCTTGCATGATTGTCCTGTTTTCCAGCCCGTCAACCGGTGTTCCGACGGACTGCTGTCACTATACTGATGTTGGGATGTACAGCGGAATAACCTTGCGCACCCGACTCGATGGGGGAATCGTCCCACAGCTGCGTGGTGAGTCAACACTGCCGCTGTGAAACACTCTCTCCGACAGGGCAGCCACTCACTCTAGCAACGGGCGCATGCCGTCGATACCAGCCCGGATAGCGTCGACTGGGTCCGTTGGATTGTCGTGTTCGAAGACGAGCCATTGAGTCCCAGCCTCGCGGGCCGCATCGACCACCGCCTGGAGCGGCACCACGCCGTCTCCGAGGGCAGTCGGTTCCCCATCCGCAGTCATGTCCTTGAGGTGGACGACAGGAACGCGCCCGTTGAGTCGCCGAAGCAGTGCGACAGGGTCCTGTCCTGCCGCGTGCGCCCAACCGGCGTCGAACTCGAAATCAATCGTCGTCTGGTCGACGAGCGCGTCGAAGGCGGTGCCGTCGCCAAGCGGGACGAACTCGTGGTCGTGGTTGTGGTACAGCAGGGGCCGGTCAAAGTCCGCCGCGAGCATCCCGAGCAGCGTCGCCGTCGACTCGACCGCGCTTTCGCTTGCGAAGTGGTCGTCGTCGAGATACGGGAGAACAATGTACGGCGCATCGAGCGTCCGGGCCTGATTGCCAACAGTGCGCGGGTCGGACTGCAGGTCGTCCAGCGGGACGTGGACGCCGGCAATGTCGAGCCCCGCATCGTCGAGTGCGCGCTGAGACGCACCCGGGTCGCCGATACCGGCGAACTCTACGCCGTCGTAGCCCGCGGCGCTGATGCGGTCGAGCACGTCCGATAGCGGTTCCCGGAGCTCGCGGAGTGTCCAGAGCTGGATCGCTGTCTGCATATCGTTGCTGCGAACGCTGTCGTAAAATAACTGGACGGGCTATCGGGGGGCATGGGATTCACTGAAACCGAGATCGACCCCGCACGGTTCCTCGAAGACGTAGAGATGCGTATCGGTGAAATCGTCGATGTCGAGCCGTTTCCCGAAGCACGCAAGGATGTGTACAAGCTCGACGTGGATTTCGGCAACGAGACCCGCCAGTCGGCCGCAGGGTTGACCGACGTGTACGAGCCTGCGGACCTGCTGGGTTCACAGGTCGTCGCCGTCGTCAACCTCGGGACAGTCTCTATCGCCGGGTTCGAGAGCGAGTGTCTGGTGACCGGCGTCGACAGCGAGGACGGCGTCGTTCACCTGACACCCGAACGGGAGGTCGACCCCGGCACCCGCGTGTATTGAAGAAGATAGTTCTTCAACCAGAGTTGATGAAGGTTCGTTACCCATTAGTACGGCCAGCGGCTAGCCCGTTGTAATATGAGTACGGTCAGGGCCGCTGGGTGGACAGTCGTCGCGCTCGTGTTGATGGCGCTGGCAGTGCCGTGGTTCCTCTGGGACACCAGCACAGTCACGGCTGGGCTACCCGTGTGGCTGTGGTGGCACATCGGATGGATGGCGCTCGCGAGCATCGTCTTCGCCGTTTTCGCGCGCACCGACTGGGGTCTCGGGGTCGAGGAGGTGCGGTGAGATGGCTGACACCGGGCTCCAGTTGGGTATCGTCGGTGCGTACATGATCATCGCGCTCGCGGTCGGCGCAGTCGCCTACCGTTTGACCGACCGGACCGCCGAGGACTACTACCTCGCCAGCCGGACGCTCGGGACGGTCGTCCTGCTGTTCACGACGTTTGCGACGCTCCTGTCGGCGTTTACGTTCTTCGGCGGCCCGAACCTCGCCTTCAGCGCCGGTCCCGAGTGGATTCTCGTGATGGGGCTGATGGACGGCATCATCTTCGCGGTCCTCTGGTACGTGCTGGGGTACAAGCAGTGGCTCGTCGGCAAGCGCCACGGCTACGTCACGCTGGGGGAAATGCTGGGCGATCGCTTCGGCTCGACGGCGCTCCGCGTTGTTGTCGCCGGCGTGAGCCTTGTCTGGCTGTTCCCGTACGTGATGCTCCAGCAGAAAGGAGCCGGACAGGCTATCGTCGGCCTCACGAACGGCGCGGTCCCGTTCTGGGTCGGGGCCGGCGGCATCACGCTGTTCATGATTGCCTACGTTGCGCTCTCAGGCATGCGCGGCGTCGCCTGGACCGACACGCTTCAGGGGCTGTTCATGCTCTCTTTAATATGGGTCGCCGTCGCCTGGGTCCTCTCTGCTGTCGGCGGCGCTAGCGAGGCGACGGCCCTGTTGGCGTCCAAAGAGCCAGCCTTCGTCGGTCTCGGCGGCGGCCTCTACACGCCGCAGTACATCATCTCGACCGCGGTCAGCATCGCCTTCGGCGTGACGATGTTCCCCCAGATCAATCAGCGCTTCTTCGCCGCCGGCTCGAAGAAGGTGCTCAAGCGGACGTTCGCGCTCTGGCCGGTGCTGGTCCTGCTTCTGTTCGTGCCGGCGTTCATGCTGGGCGCGTGGGCGGCCGGCCTCGGTGTCACGGTGCCGGAGGGCGGCAACGTCATCCCCGCGCTGCTGGGCGAGTACACGCCGACGTGGTTCACCGCGCTGGTCATCGCCGGCGCGATGGCCGCGATGATGTCCTCCAGCGACTCGATGCTGCTGTCGGGCTCGTCGTACCTGACTCGAGACCTCTACCGCCCACTGACCGGCCGTAGCAACGCTAGCGACGAAGCAACCGACCGGCGCGAGGCGCTCGTTGCCCGCCTCGGCGTGATCGTCTTTGCCACCCTCTCGTTCATTGCGAGTCTCTACTCGCCGGGAACGCTGGTCCAAATCGGCGAAACGGCCTTCAGCGGGTTCGCACAGCTTACCCTTCCTGTCGCACTTGCGCTGTACTGGCAGGGGACCACGCGAACGGGGATGTACGCCGGCGTGATCGGCAGCCAGGTGTTCTATGGCCTGCACGTCTTCCCGGTGCTCTCGACACTTGGCGGACTTGTCGGTATCAGCGTTGCCCTGCCGACGGCATACCTGGGCTGGACGCCGGGCATCGTCGGTATCATAGTCGGTCTCGTGCTGACGGTCAGCGTCTCGCTGGTGACTGCTCCCGCTGCGACCGAGAACCACACCGTCTACGCCGTCTCCGGCGTCGAGAGCGACTGAACAGGGCGCTCCGTTCTACACGGGAACCGCCGGACGGCGGCCACCGGCCGACATGTAAACCTACAAAAGCATCCAGACGAATGTGTCAATATGGACTCCGATAAGAATGTCGGCGGTCGCGACCGCCTGATCCGAGCGGTGCTGGCAGTTGTCCTGACAATCGTCTCCCTGCGCTGGCTTCGCAGCGGGAAACGCAAGCGCGGCCTGCTCGCCGGAATCGGCGCGCTCGGCCTGGGTTTCAACGCTTCAACCGGCTACTGTGGTTTCAACGATACGCTTGACATCGATACGACGGCCGATGACGACGACGTGTTCGCTCCGAACGTGGACGACGAGCCAGCAGATGAGTCGACGGACGTGAGTGTGGATTTCACGTCGTCCGACGACGCCGAGGCCTCGAACGGCCACGCCAGCGGGAAGCTTACCTGTGCCGTCTGTGAGGACCCAATCGTTCCTGGTGAGCGCCGCGGACCGAACGAAGAAGGCGCTATCGTGCACGAAAGCTGCGAATAGCGGTCGCCCGTAGACGCGTTCGGCAGCCTGAGTCTGGTCCTTTTTATAATCACCGCCCCAGTCATGCATGTATGCAGACCCACATCGTCCCGGTCGGGTTCGACTACGACCGGCGCTATATATCGATGGAGGGGGAACAGCGTCGTGGCTACTTCAAGCGAGGATAGCATTGAGACCGGCCGAACACCCCACGACAACAAGTTGAAATAGATGTATGAAACACGCTACAGCTATTGACGCTGATAATTGACCCTCACGAGGCAGGCAAGGGAGTATACGGTTCGGGCTTCGAACGAGTTCAGCGAATACGTCAACTGAATGCCTGATTCACTAGTAGGACAATTGGTGGTAGATATATACCGTTCGCGTCCCTCTGTATGCCACACGCTGTAGGAACCATTGATGAACACAATCAAAAACAAGATCGCACAAGCCTACCAGATAATGTCTGGTCATGCGGTTGAGAAATTTCTCAACCCGGTTGATTATAATGGCGTAAAGATAAACACAAACTGTGGAGCAGTACAAACGAAGAATAAAGCGCGTTTCTTTCCGTATTACTTCCGGAATGAACATTCAATAAGAGAAAAAAATCTCATTGACGCGTATCTTCCAGAAAACTATCCTATAATTGAGTTTGGTGCCGGAATTGGGTATATTTCAGCTTACATTGATAGCAAAGTTCGAGACGACGAGAGGCAAATCGCTGTCGAACCAAATCCGGAGAATGTTAACTGTAATAAAATGACGAAGCAGCTAAATCAGTCTGATTATATTCTGCTGGAAGGTGCATATTCTGCAAATGACGATGACGTAAAGTTGAGTCTTGATAATAAGTTTTCCTCCGGGAGTACGGAAAAGGAAATGTCTGACAGACAAATTAGTGTCGAAGGGTTCAGTATATCAAGCATCTGTGCCGAATATGAATTAAACGATTTCGTATTAATATCTGATATGGAAGGAGGAGAATTTAGAATGATTGACGAAGAACTCAATATTATTTCAGATTTCGTTCCCTTTGCAATTATCGAGTTCCACCCGTTTGACGAGTTTAGCGAAAGAGAATATGTGGATAAAATGGTCTCTGCTGGGTTTGTTGAATTGGACGAAATGGGGGGAACTTACGCTTTCAAAAATAAGAGTCTGATATAATCATACCCTTGGCAACAACATATCTATTGCTGACCCCCGAAGACGATAGTAGCCATTGAAAATCAATACACACCTGATCGCCCGACGGCAGTGCGATCAGTGTGTAAATCGTTTCAATTGTTACTATAGCGGCCCCACGAGACTCTTCCAAGCCTTGGAACGTCGCTAGTGGTCATAGAGAGACAAACCACATGGCGCCTGTCACTGACAACTGCACAAGACAACCTGTCCTCTTGTGGGGGAGACAATTACGACAAAATGCTGCTAACCATCGCCAGCGGTCGTAACCAAATCGTATCACTATGTCATTTTAACGGTATTCAATAAATAGGGCAGAACTATGAATCAATTAAAAAGTGTTGGACAGAATATCAGGATTTGTAACCTAGTGCCTCGAGACGGTTGTCAACAGTCTCCTTATCTGGTCTGTTAAATGCAGTAGGTGGTTCGCTAACCACTTCACGCCGGGTTTCTGAATCCTGCTCAACCTCAAACCAAGGAACAAAGCGCAACTCACGGGTGTACAAGTTATGCGGGTGAGCGTACTGGCGGTGTGTTAACGGGAATACCCGCTCTCCGAGCATTTCGCCGTGATCTGATGTTATAACGGACTTGCCGTCGAGTTCATTAACTAATGTTTCAGCATGTTCTAAAGCAATGTCAACCGATTCTTGATAGGCTTGACGAAGTTCTTCCCGTGTAACCTGCCCTTCTATTGTCGACTTCCATATATTTTGCCCACTGGAGTTCCCTGTCTTTGAGGTGTTCAGCTCCTCATTTCGCTCTCTGAGTTTCTTAGCAGTCTTTCCAAGATGAGGTGCATGAGGCGACATGATATGAATAATTAAACGCTTATCCGGATACTTTTCATGAGCATCGAGTGCCATTTGTATTGTTTTTTCAGGTTCAGATGGGTTGTGTGTTATGTCGATAGCGTGGAATGTATTATCAGGCAGTTTTGGGGTGTGCGGATTTCCCGTCACATAAACGGTATCATAGAGAGACTTTCCAGCGAAATTATTCCGCATAAACTCCCAGCTGTGGGCTCCCTTAGACAGGACTGGACGCAGCGAACCCCGAAGGGTATTTTGTTCTAAAAAGTGATCATATCGGCACGCGTCAAGAATAACCAAATTATCCCAGTCTTGGGACATTATATCAATGCCGTCTCCGTGCCTCCTCTCAAATATTTCATTATTTATGGGGAACACTACCCTCGAAGTTATACGCCCAAGTTCCCGTCTGAGAAGCGTGGGATTACTAAAGACCCGCTGTAAATTGGTAAGGTTGTACCTTTCTGGAAACATATACGATTTTCGGGAACCCACGTATAAAGTAGTGTGTTCTCAGGTTATAGAGGTGGGCAACGGGTTGTATAGCCGTGTTTATTACAACTAAACGACAATAGGGGGCATAATAGTCAGAGGTACTGCCCGGCTGACCTCATCCTTACTGGCCGACAGACGACCAAGAATGGATATCCAATCAGTTCGGTCAATAATCAAGAGTATTCGCGCAGGCGTCACATCCGCCGTTGGTTGTTGTACTGAGTGCTTTACCTCAGTGCCCGAAATCAGCGCGCCAGCGAAGTCATTCTGCGACGGTCTTCTGGAATACGGGACGGACTGAAACCGCCACGGCGGTCCTATCGCTATAGAAACACAGGAGAGTGCTGTGACAAGCATCAGGATGGGCATAACGGCGATCGAGAGGCTGATGTTTTTATAAATTCCCGCCCACTGTCCCACATATGCAGACCCACATCGTCCCGGTCGGGTTCGACTACGACCGGCTCATCGCGCCGCTGGTGCGCGAGCAACTCGACGTTGACCGCGTCATCCTGCTCGAGGGGGCGGTCGGCAGCGAGGCCAACGTCGAGTACTCGCGCAACCTCGCCGAGAAGCTCGAAAAGGACTACCAGAACCTGCTCGGGGCCGAAACAGAGCGGTTCGTCGTCGCCGACGTGTACGATTACGACGAGGCCTTCGAGCAGGCCTTCGAGCTCATCAACGCGGAACTCGACGCGGGAAGCGAGGTGTGGGTCAACGTCTCTGCGATGCCCCGGACTGTCTCCTTTGCCTTTGCGACCGCGGCCCACTCGATCATGGTCGAGCGCGAGGGCGACCGGGATCGCATCCACACCTACTACACGGTTCCCGAGAAGTATCTGGAGACGGAACTCGCCGAGGAACTGCGCAAGCAGATCGATATGCTGGAAGACATGCGCACGGGCGAGGATGTCGACGAACGCGTCGATGACCGACTCGAAACCGCACGGGATCTGCTGGCGGAGTTCGACGAACGCGGGACGACCATCGGCGCGAAAGAGATCGACGGGTCCCACATCGTCGAACTGCCGGTCGCGTCCTTCTCGAACGTCAAGCCCTTCGAGGAGGTCATTCTGTTTACCCTCGGCGAACACGGCGAGTTCGAATCCGTCTCCGAACTGGCCCAACAGCTGGCCCGGGACATGGGCGAGGAGTACACCGACTCCTTCCGATCGAAGGTCATCTACAACGTTGACCGGCTCGGCCCCGGCGGGAAGGGGTATATCGAGCAGGAAGAGCACGGAAAGTCCTACCGGACGACACTCTCGCGTATCGGACAGCTCTGGGTCCGTGCTCACTCTGCCGAGGACCGCGAACATCGCGAGCCCGACCTGCCGTGAGCCGGTCGCTGGTGTGAGCCCGCCGGGGCGCCAGTGAAAACCGAAGTCATTAATCCTGCCGTTGGTCGAGTATTGTACAGATGGTGCGTCGACTCTCCCGAACGCTGGTTCTCGCGCCCGTCGGTGTAGGGGCCCCCACGCCCCACACCACCTCCCCAAATCGACGCACGCACCGCTGATAACCACGCCGCAGTCAGATGCGACCCGGGTGTTACACCCACAGTTTGAATATGAGTGATACACAGGACCCACCGCAGGACGAATCGAGCGCAGACAAACCAGAAAACGCCCTTGAGGGGGAGTACGACCCTCGCGAGGTAGAGCCGGAGTGGCAAGACCAGTGGGTCGCGGACAAGACCTACGCCTACGACGGGGACGCCGACACCCGTTTCACTATCGACACGCCGCCGCCGACGGTGTCGGGGAACCTCCATATGGGGCACCTCTATCAGTTCACCCTGCAGGACTTCGTCGCCCGCTTCCACCGGATGCGCGACGACACCGTCTATTTCCCCTTCGGTTACGACGACAACGGCATCGCCTCGGAACGGCTCACCGAGCGCGAACTCGGCATCCGACACCAGGATTACCCGCGCCGAGAGTTCCAGGAGAAGTGTCGCGACGTGTGTACACAGTTCGAGGACGAGTTCACCGAGGACGTGCAGTCGCTTGCCATCTCGGTCGACTGGGACAACACCTACAAGACCATCGCGCCGGACGTCCAGCGGGTCTCCCAGCTATCCTTCCTCGACCTCTACGAGCAGGGCCGGGAGTACCGCCAGCGCGCACCGACCATCTGGTGTCCGGACTGTGAGACGGCCATCTCACAGGTCGAACAGGAGGACAAGGACAAGCACACGAAGTTCAACGATATCGCCTTCGACCTCGTGGAGACGGGCGAGGGGCCTGCCGACGAGGACGCGACGTTCACCATCTCGACGACGCGGCCCGAGCTACTTCCGGCCTGTGTCGCCGTCTTCGTCCACCCCGAGGACGACGACAATCAGCACCTCGTCGGCGGGACGGCCCGGGTCCCCATCTTCGAGCAAGAGGTTCCCATCATCGCCGACGAGCGCGTCGACATGGAGACCGGCAGCGGCATCGTGATGTGCTGTACCTTCGGCGACCAGAACGACATCGAGTGGTACCAGGCCCACGACCTGCCGCTGCGGCTCGCCATCGACGAGTCCGCGACGATGACCGACCTCGCCGGCGACTACGAGGGGATGCACACCACCGAGGCCCGCGAGGCCATCATCGAGGACCTGCGCGAGGAGGGGTCGCTGCTGGAGAGCCGCGACCACGACCACACCGTCCAGGTCCACGAACGCTGTGAAGAGGAAGTCGAGTACCTCGTCACCGAGCAGTGGTACATCGAACTGCTCGACAAGAAAGAGGAGTACATCGAGGCGGGCCGCCAGATGGAGTGGTTCCCCGAGAAGATGGCCACCCGCTACGAGCACTGGATCGAAGGGCTCGAATGGGACTGGTGTATCTCCCGCCAGCGCGACTCGGGCATCCCGATTCCGGTGTGGTACTGCGACGACTGCGGCGAGCCCGTGATGGCCGAGCGCGACCAGCTCCCGGTCGACCCGCTGTCAGACGACCCGCCGGTCGATAGCTGTCCTGAGTGCGGCCACGACTCGCTGACGCCCGAGGAGGACGTATTCGACACCTGGGCGACCTCGTCGCTGACGCCGCTCGTGAATGCCGGCTGGGACTGGGACCCCGACAGCGAGTCGTTCACCATGGAACTGCCGGAGCTGTACCCCTTCGACCTGCGCCCGCAGGGCCACGACATCATCTCGTTCTGGCTGTTCCACACCGTCGTCAAGTGCTACGAACACACCGGCGAGGTGCCCTTCGAGAACGTGATGATAAACGGGATGGTCTTAGACGAGAACCGCGAGGCGATGTCCAAGTCCAAGGGCAACGTCATCCCGCCAAGCGAGGTCTTGGAGAAGTTCCCGGTCGACGCCACCCGGTACTGGGCCGCCGGCACCTCCATCGGCGACGACTTCCCATACAAGGAGGGGGACCTCGAAGCTGGTGAGCGACTCCTCCAGAAACTCTGGAACGCCTCCCGGCTGGTCGACCAGCTGACCCCCGCCGAGCGCCCGGCCGAACCGGACGACCTCGCCTCGGTCGACGAGTGGCTGCTGGCCGAACTGGACGCGACCATCGAGTCGGTCACGGCGAAGTTCGAGGCCTACGAGTTCTCGAAGGCCCGCAACGAACTCCGGTCGTTCTTCTGGAACACGTTCTGTGACGACTACCTCGAAATCGCCAAGCAGCGGCTTTCGGACGGGACCGCGGCCTCGACCGAGTTCACGCTGCTGCAGGCCCACCGGACCTTCCTGCAGCTGTTCGCGCCGTTCCTCCCCCACATCACGGAGGAGCTGTGGGAGCGGTGCTATAACGAGGATACCTCAATCCACACGACGGACTGGCCGACTTCGGGCGGCTACGACGCCGACCTCGAAGCGGGCGAGACGGCGATGGAGGTCGTTTCCGCGCTCCGGCGGTACAAGACCGAGAACGGTCTGCCGCTGAACGCCGACCTCGACCACGTTGAGGTGTTCGGCCACGTCGCCGGCTTCGAGGACGCCGTCGCCGAGGCGATGCACGTCGCGCAACTGGACACCTACGACGAGGCCCCGGACATCACGACCGAGGTCAGCGGCATTGACCTCGATTACTCGCTGGTCGGCCCCGAGTTCGGCAGCGAAGTCGGCGCTATCGACGCTGCTATCGAAGATGGCGACTACGATATCGACGACGACGAACTGCACGTTGCCGGTGTCACGCTCACCGACGAGATGTTCACCGTCGAAGAGTCCCGGACCTACTCCGGCGAGGGCGAAATGACCGAAACCGAGAGCGCCGTCGTCGTCGTTCGGTAGACTCGGCTCGTTTTGCAGGTGTTCCCGGCGGTCACTGACCGCACATCGCCGGGACCAGTAGCATCAAGACCTGCGGGTCCGGTCATTTGAACCATGCGAACAGAGGAAACGATTCGGGACCGCATCGAGGCGCTGCAGGACGAGTACGACAAGCACGACCCGCCGTCGACCGAACTGGAAGACGAGGCGGAGGTCGCCATCCTGCGCGCTATCGAGGAACTGGAGTGGGTGCTCGACGAGCGCGAGGCAGAGGACGGATTCACGACCTGAGACACTACCGAAACCACTGGCGGGAGACCGAACCGTTCACGCCTGTCGTTTTACTTTCTCTACACGCGTCGCCAGCGCGAGAAATGTCGCCAAGAGCGTCAGTACGACCGCCCAGCCGGCCGCAAGGTCGTGGGCGAGCACCGTGTGGTCGAACCCACCGGTGGCGGCGAGAGGTTCAGCACGCAGCCAAGTGTGGTGGGGACCGTCCAGAATCGGGAGGAAGTAATCCACGATGTCGTTGAAGCCGTACCAGAACACCGCAACGGCAACCGAGATGACCGAAAAGCTCGCGTAGCGGTGGATGAGAAACGCCTCCAGCGCCATCGCCAGATGGCTCAGAATCAGGAACCAGTAGAGCCACAGCGGAATTCCGCCGGGACCATTGAGAGCGAGCTGGACGTACGGCGTCCAGAGGCCGAGCTTGATGCAGCCGAAGAAGCCGAGCATGTGGAGCCACTCAGCGTTCCAGTCGAGCCGCCAGGCCACCAGCGAGAGCCCGATGAACATCGTCGCCACGGGTGAATCCGGAATCAGGGGGTAAGCAGCTAGCGGAGCCGCACCGAGCTGCCCCTCTATGAGCGGCGGCGCTGTGTTCAGCGGCCGGCCGGCGTAGTACCAGAACCCGAACAGCGTCCCGACCAGATTGACGAGCGCGATTGGCCAGGCGAGTCTGAGGCCGACGTTCTCTAGCCACGCCGGCAGCGGCGCGACGTACCGCGGAAGCCCTTCGGCATCGGGGAGCCGCCGGCTGAACACCCGCGCGACAGCCGCGTCGATGCGTCCGCCGACACCCTCATCCGGAGCCATGTCGATGGAGTGGGGAGACGCGATGAAAACGGTAGTGGTCTCAGCTTCGTCCTGTGATCGCTGGCCCGATACCGGGTCCCCGCGGGTGGGTCAAACGGCGTTCTGTCCCTCGAAAGGACACGCGTTAAGTAAATCCAGCACTAAGTCTGGATAATGACTGAAGAGACCGACCTCGAGGACCTCCGTCGCGGGACTGACCTCGTCAAACGCGGCTTCGCGAAGATGCAGAAAGGCGGCGTCATCATGGATGTCGTCAACCGTGAGCAAGCCCGGATTGCCGAGGACGCCGGCGCGGTTGCCGTGATGCACCTAGAGTCGGTGCCGGCCGATATCCGCAAGCGAGGCGGTGTCGCCCGGATGGCTGACCCCAGTAAACTCGAAGAGATAATCGAGGAAGTGTCGATTCCGGTGATGGGCAAGGCCCGCATCGGCCACACCGCCGAGGCCCAGATTCTGGAAGCGGCTGGCGCGGACATGGTCGACGAGTCGGAAGTGCTGACCCAGGCCGACGACCGCTACCACATCGACAAGCGCGAGTTCACCGCTCCATTCGTCTGCGGGGCGCGGAACCTCGCCGAGGCGCTGCGCCGCATCGACGAGGGCGCGGCGATGATTCGCACGAAGGGCGAGGCGGGTACCGGCGATGTGAATCAGGCCGTCACGCACCAGCGTAACATCCAGCGTGCTATCGGCAAGCTCGAAGGGATGGCCTACGAAGAACGCGACGAGTGGGCCCGCGAACACGGCGCGCCCCGGCGGCTCGTCCACGAGACGGCCGACCGCGGTCGGCTTCCGGTTGTCAACTTCGCGGCCGGCGGCATCGCCACGCCCGCCGACGCCGCGCTCATGATGCAACACGGCTGTGACGGCATTTTCGTCGGCTCGGGTATCTTCGGCGCTGAGAACCCACAGGCGATGGGTGAGTCCGTCGTCGCGGCGGTCAACAACTACGACGACCCCGAACAGCTCAAAGAGATCGCAAAGAACCCCGGCAAAGGGATGAAAGGCCAAGCGAACGCGGACCTAGACGAGGAAGAGCAGTTGCAGGGTCGCGGCGTCTAACTGGAGCCACAACGAGTCGCTTTTGACCGGTTTCAGATACTTACAGACCGTCTCAAAGACGAAGACACAAGTTCCTACGGCGGCGATACGTGGCTGTGCAGGGGACGGCCACGCCTACGCCGACGGCCAACGACACCGGAGAAAGCCTTCTGGACCTCTTTACCGTGTTACAGCGGTCGCTGGACCAGTTGGTCGCAACGCAGGGGCGACTCGTCGCGACGCTCATTCTCCTGACTGTGCTCCTTCTCAGCGTCGTCGTCGTTCCAGCAGTCCTCTCCCGGCTTCGATCTGTCGCATCGGCCCGAACCGGGGACTGGCTGCAGCTCATGGCCGACTACACGCCGACGACCATCCGGGGCGTGTTTCTCAGGATCGCCCAGTTCTCGATGGTCGTTCTCGTCGTCGTCTCGTTTCTCATCGTCTGGGGCGTTCTCGATATCGTCCAGACAGTCGGGCCGTACCTCAACGGGAGCGATCGGTCAGTACTGGCGACGATACAGACGGTCGTTCTCGTCATGCTGGCCTTCGTCCTGTCTGACCAGATGCAGCGGTGGATTGGACGGTTCAGCCAAGCTGTTACCGGCTTCACAGAACATCAGGAGGAGATCCTCCTCCGACTGGGGCAGGTCACCGTGTTCGTCACCATCGGTGCAACGATCTTCGCCGTCTGGGGTATCGATCTCAGTGGCCTGCTCGTCGGGGCCGGGTTTCTCGGTATTGTTGTCGGTCTGGCCGCCAGACAGACGCTCGGCTCGCTCATCGCCGGCTTCGTCCTGATGTTTTCCCGTCCGTTCACTATCGGCGACTGGGTGCTCGTCGGCGATCAGGAGGGTATCGTGACCGACATAACGATCTTCAACACGCGGCTGGAGAACTTCGACGGCGAGTTCGTCATCATACCGAACGACCGCGTGAGCGACCGCGCGGTGACGAACCGCAGCCGGAAGGGACTGTTGCGGCTCACAGTCGACATCGGTGTGGACTACGACACCGACATCGACCGGGCGATGGACCTTGCCCGTGAAGCGATGGCGGACATCGAGCACGTCGTCGATTCGCCGACGCCGGACGTTGTCCCGAAGGACTTCGGCGATTCCGCCGTGGTGATGGAACTCCGGTTCTGGATCGATCACCCGACGCCACCGCGGAAGTGGCGCGCCATCTCGGCGGTGGTCCGGGGCGTGAAAGCCACGTTCGACGAGGAAGACATCTCGATCCCGTTCCCTCAGCGGACCCTCTCGAACCGCGTGGACGCGGCGGACGAGGAGTCACTGCAAGGCAGCGTGGAGATGCGTCCGGACGGCGACGGCTGACCTACAGGTCGAGACCGTCGAGAAGGAGCCCCAGCCCGAGAGCCCAGCATCCCAGCGCGGTCCCGAGCGCACTGACGTAGAACAGCCGAGACAGGCCCTGCGCTGCTGTCAGCGGCCCGCTCATTGCGCCGGCCGTGGCATCGGTCGCGGCCGAGAGCGACCCGGCGGTAAGGGCCATGCCGGCGAACGCACCGACTGCAACCGGCAGCGCCACGGCGACCAGCGCCAGACCAACACGTTTGGCCAGCACGGCCACTGCAGCCGGCTCGAGTGGGCCGTCATAGGTCGGAACTGGCTGTCGCTGTGCCATGACAGAACATAACATGTTCGGCTGACATAAAAGTGCGTCCCTCAACCGAGACCGTAGCAGGCCTTCGGAGCGTGCAGACGATCCGGAAATCCTCACAAAGGAGCTGTTTCAAGCGCTAAAATAGTGGTTCGCTTGTCCCTCTCTATGAGAAAGCCCGCGCGCCAGAGCGACCGCCGGTCGAAACTACTATCCCCAACGGCACGAACGGACTGGTATGAGCACTCCGCCGGGGGAGTATTACACCGAAGAACGCTGGCAGAACTGGCTAGACCGTATCGAGGAAGAAGACGTCGACCCTGAAGACGAGGATTCGGCGCGTCTCCTGTTGAACCTCCAAGACGACGCCGCGATCGCGGTCGCGAAGATTATCACCGACTACGAGGACGGACCGCTTGACGAGGAGGCGACGCTCGACGAGCTTACCGGGGTCCGGGAAATCGTTCTCGATGACATCAACATCGACGACGAGGAGACCGTGATGCTGATCGACGGCGTCCAGACCTCGCTTTTGTGCGTGTTCTACGCGGCCGAGGAGTTCGTTGCTGAGGGGGCCGCGGACGACGCGACCATCACGGACTACATTGAAGCTGCCGCAGACGCGGAAGCCCAAGAGGATCTCGATGCGGCGCTCGGGTACTGTGTGCAGGCCGGCACGCAGATCATCGGCGGGTCGGAGCTCCCGATGGAGGTCGCTGAGGACCTCGAATACGGACTCGTCTCCGAGTGGGTCAATGGACTCGACAGTCTCCAGACTGCGATGAGCGATCCGGAAGTCGTCGAAGAAGACGAGAGTTGATAATTCGGCAGTCAGGTTTTTACCGCCGTCTCCGCAACTCATCGCCATGACTTTCATGGGCGATGAGCGTGCGCAGTCAGTACAGGTCGGGGCTGTACTGCTGTTTGGCGTGCTGATCATCGCCTTCTCATCGTACCAAGCGTTTGCCGTGCCGGAGCAAAACCGGGAGGTGGAGTTCAACCACAATCAGCAGGTCCAAACGCAACTACAGGACCTGCGAAACGCAATCGTCTCTGTCCCGGGACAGCCGAGCCGGCAAGCCGTCTCGGTCCAGTTGGGGACGCGATACCCGAGTCGGCTGGTGGCGACGAATCCCGGGCCACCGTCGGGGTTGCTGTACACAGATGGGACCAGCAACGAGTCGCAAAACCTCACGGTTCGCAACGCTGAGGCGATTACCCCTGAAACGGCAGATTACTGGGACGGAGCCACGCCGCGACACTACAACACGGGGGCCATCGCCTACAAGCCGGAATACAACGTCTACGGGGAGGCGCCGGAGACTGTCTACGAGCACTCGGTGGTCTACAACCAGTTCCGCGGGGGGAACATCACGCTCTCGGAACAGGCGATGGTCGACGGGCGCGACATCACGCTCGTCACGCTCAACGGGTCGATGAGCCGCTCGGCGAGCGATTCGGTCACGGTCGACGTAGAGCCGAAATCCCAGTCCTCCCGGACGGTCCGCGTAACAAATACGACGGCGACATCGAACGTCTCGGTCTCGTTTCTCTCCCGTCTCCCGGAGGAGGAGTGGAGTGTCCTTCTTGAGGACCAAATCGACCCGAATCCGGGCGACATGAGCAACGAACGATACGTCGCGAACGTCACCGAGGCTGATGGACCCGGATCGCTCTACAACATCACCATCGTCTTTGAACGAGGGACGAACTACCGCCTGAAGATGGCGAAAGCAGGTGTCGGTACTCGGGTTACCTCCGAGAGCGAGGCGTACCTCACGACGGTCGACAGTGAGAATATTACTGTCGCGAAAGGCGAAAGCGGAGAGGTTGTGCTGGAGGTTCGGGACGCGTACAACAATCCCAGCGGCGATATCCAAGTCAACGGCACAGTCGACGGGAGTAACGCCGGCTCGCTTACCACGGGTACGGAAGTGTCCGACAACGACGGTCGGGTCAAGTTCGTCTACGAAGCGAACCAGTCGACGGCAACTGGAACATACACCGCACAGTTCAGCCTCGGTGAAATCGACGGGTCGTTCGATGGGGAGACCCCAGAAAATGTCTCGATTCCGGTAACGGTGACGGAGCCAAACCAAGGATCCGGTGATGGGTCTGGCACCAGTGGTCTCATTTACAACGAGGACGCTGTTGCCCTCGATAGCAACGGGGACACTGACGGTGGCGTCCAGTTTACTGTCACCAATGAATTGGATGAGGAGATCACAATAACGACGGTGGCAATCGACCCCGTTAATGACGATATAATCCGACTCAGCGACAGCTTTAGCAACGACCGTCCCCCGGCACCACAAGAGAATGAGATATATATCCAGGCAGACACGGACGGATATACCGACTTCGGTGGCGGAACAGATATCCCACGAACTGTTGATGTCGACAGTGATGGCAGCCTGAACGGTCCAAACCCGGTACTGTCCGACACATCAACTGCGACGTTCCACCTGTTCGAGTTCGTCCAGGACACTTTATTTGGCACCTCCGAGGTGGATATGGCCGGCGAGAGCGTCACGATAACAGTCACCTACGAGCTGGCAAGCGGCGGTACTGATTCGAAGATGTTCACGGTCACTCCCGGCGGCGCGAACACGAACGAGCAACCGAACGCCGACTTCACGATAGCCTCCAATGGACCGGAATCGAACGACAAGTGGGACTTCGATGCCAGCCCATCCAGCGACCCGCAGGGCGACATCGCAGCCTACGAGTGGGACCTCGACGGCGACGGTATCTTCGACGATGCAACCGGACAGACGGTAGAGAACAGAAAGGTAGACTCCGGCACAGTAGTCGCACTCCGCGTTGTTGACTCGGGAGGAAATGCCGATACTGTTCGCAAAGAGGTGCCGTAACGGCCGCTCTGTCGCCGGTCTCAGCAGAGATTCACAGTAATGTAGACGACGCCGTCGGCGGTCGCCGCGCCGACGCCGATGTGGTTCGCGTTCGCCACGTACAACGTGTCACGGGGGCCCGAGAGGTCGAACCAGTGGTCGGCGACGGCGTTCGCCGTCCGGGTCGCGTTCGCCCCGTTCGGGTCGATGCTTGTGACCAGTTCGAGGTCGGTCACCGGGCGGAGATACGCATTGCCTTCGTGACGGAGGCGACACTGCTCGGACAGTCCAGCGGCTGCGTATCGATCTGTCGTATCTGACCCGTTCGCAATCGGGGAGGCCAACCCCTGTGCAGCCATTCGCTGGCTGTGGTTGCCGGCCATCGCTGAGAGCTTCTGTCCGGTTTTGGTCTCATCCGAGAGCGAGCCGTCGAAAGCGTCGTTGGCAACCGGGTTGCCGCGTCGGTCATTGATTGCCGCTACGAGCCGGTCTTCGAGGCGGGCCGTATCGATATCTGTCCCCGAGTCTGCCGGTGTGGGCTGTACCGCTTCCGGCGTCGAGGGAGCTTCGGTGGACTGTGTGACCACGGCCGCGGTCTTCTCACTGCGTGGCGTATCGGGTGACACACTGTCCGTGTGGGGCGTCGTCGCCGACGACGCTTCTACGGACTCCGTCGGGGCTGGCTGACTCGCGTCTACGCCAAGCGTTCCCTCGACCGCTACTCCCGCAAGTCCCGAGACACTGAGTACCGCCAGAACCACTACTCCGAGTGTGATGACCGACCTGTTCATATGAAACGTTCCTGTTCGGTTCCGAGAAATGATACCTTGGATACAGTTATCTCGGACCCGTCTCGAACGGCGTAGATTCGGCTCTCTCTCCACAAATATGTTTGGGAGGGGGCGGCGATCCAATTACCAGCGACGAGAACCCGCCCGTAAACATCTTTACTGTGGATGAGTGTCCTGAGGTATGGGTGACCTGTCGCGGCGCGGCTTCGGAGCCTCGGTGCTCGCCGCGCTCTCTGCCGGCTGTCTCGGGAATCGACCTGAAGAGGAGTCCGAGACGACGCCAGTCCCGGAACCGACAGCGTCACAACGCACCGCGACAGCGGATCGTGTTAACACTGCCTCGTCAGCGAATAGTGCTGCTCCGGCAAACACTTCAACAGCACAGCGCGCCGAGGCGTCGCAGGCGAACAGCACTACGGAAACATCGGCACGGCTGCAGGTCGAGACTGAGACACCGACGCCGACACCCGAGCCGAACCACCGGTCGGTTGATACGACGTTCCGATTGGAAGAAAACGAGTACGAAGATTTCACAGTCGACGTGACTGGCCAGACGACGCTCACCTACGACCTCATCGTTCGGCGCGGCCCGGCCGTGGATGTCATTCTGTTCACCGAAGAAGAGTACCGGGCGTTCCAGAGTCGCTACCGGGCCCGGTACGCTGGTGAGGTGTCACGGTTCCACAAGACGAACATCCGCGACAACCGGATTACTATCGAGCCGGGAACGTATCGGCTCGTAGTCAACAACACCGACTGGTCGCGTGCCGTTCCGTCACCAAGTGAGCCGTACGACGTTCTCGAAGACGAATGTATGGTCGATTTCTCCTTTAATACGAAGCCGGCAGCCAGCGAATAACTATCTCACGGACCGTTCGCGCCATATTGGCGCAATACTAGGCAATCGTCGAAAGACCAGTCGACAAACCCATATACATCCACACTGACGTTAGACTCATGACTGCAGTCGGTATCGACGCCATGGAGATCTGGACCGGGAAGCTCAAACTCGACCTCGCTGAGACGTTCGCACCGGCTCAGGGAGACGATCCGGGGAAGTACACGAAGGGACTGGGCCTGCGCGCGTCATCGTTCCCCGATGTGTACGAGGACATCGTCACGATGGGGGCGAATGCGGCCCATCGCCTGATGAAGCGCAAGGGGCTAACACCGGAAGATATCGGCCGTATCGACGTAGCGACCGAGAGCGCTTTCGACAACTCAAAACCCGTCTCGACATACATCGCGGGCTGTCTCGAACAGGTATACGACGAGAACTTCCACCACGCCAACAAGGGCGAGCGGAAGTTCGCCTGTATCTCCGGGACACAGAGCCTCGACGACGCCTACAACTGGATTCGCGCCGGACGAAACCGCGGTCGGGCCGCGCTCGTCATCGCTACTGACACCGCACTGTACGCCCGCGACGACCCCGGCGAGGCCACGCAGGGGGCCGGCGCGGTGGCGATGCTCGTCGACGAAGACCCGAATCTGGTCGAACTCTCTGCCGAACAGGGATACGGCAGCGCCGACGAGACTGACTTCCTCAAGCCCAATCAGCAGTTCCCGTCAGTCGACGGGAAACGCTCGGTGAACGTCTACCTCGCCCGCATGCGCGAAGCGCTTGAGGACTTCGCCGAGGTGGCCGGCGACATCCACCCGGGCGACTACGAGATGATTCCCTTCCACACGCCGTTCCCGGGGATGGTCCGGAAGGCCGCGGCACTCGGCTACCGACACATCATCCGCGGCACCGACGTGGGCGACCTGATGGCCGAGGAAATCGGTCACCAGCCCATGCGGTCGGACTTCGAGACAGACGACGAGTTCCATGCCGCAATCAAGGAGTACACCGACGCACTCACCGAAACCGAGCGCTATCAGGACTGGTACGCCAATACCATAGAGCCGACGCTTGAGATCTCCCGCGAGGTCGGCAACTGGTACACCGGCTCCGTCCACATCGCCCGTGCCTCCGGACTGAAACACGCCCGTGAGAACGGACTGGATCTGGACGATGCCAGATTGTTAGTTGCCTCCTACGGGTCCGGCGCGCAGGCGGAAGTCCACGCCGAGACTGTCGTCCCCGGCTGGGAGGAGGAAATCGGCGCGCTCGACATCGACGAACAGATCCGGAACCGCTACGACCTCTCCTTCGCCGAGTACGAACAAGTCCACGACGTCCATAATCACGAGACTGAGACCGATGTCGAGGAGTTCACCGCCCCTGAAAACGAGTTCGCCTTCGACGGCTGGGGCCGGATGGGTGAGCGGAAATATCGGTACGTGGAGTAGCGAGAGCCCGAGCGAAGCGAGGGGTTTCGTACAGACGAGCGGCGCAGCCGCGAGAATAGCGAGGTTCGGAGCGAGCAGCGCGAGCGAGAACCTCGAAATGCGAACGGGGAACGGAGTGACCCGTGAGCAGCGAGAGGCACGACCGAAGGGAGTGGCTCTCGAGTCGGAACGGCGACCGCAGGGAGCCGTGGAGAATAGCGAGGGGTATCCCATCTATTGTCGTGGATACGTGGAATTCTATTTGTACTGCACTGGACAGTATACACTACCCGACTACGGCTTATCGTTGTTGAGGCGGCTAATACTGTCGTCGAGAGACACAGAGAGGGTTCCCCCACTGTTGTAGTATTGAAGCGCAAGCATCGTCCCGACGAATGAGGCAGCAACAAGAAGTCCAAAGCCGGCGAACGCCCAGAGGATAAGATAGCCCAATTGCACCATGCGTGGACATGACACCTCGGTATCAAAGTAGTTCTCCCTAGAAACTCTGCAGTCCGACGGAGCAGTTGTGTCACGCTGTCCGGTGAACAAAGAGATCGCAGTCACGACAACAGTCGTTTTCCAGAGAGTACGTCGACGGGCGCGAAACAGCACGGCCAGAACCGGCGCGCTCAGGGAAGCTCTCGAAGGCCACCCAACAGATCCTCAAGATCTGTATTGGTGATCGCAAGCGAAAAGTCGTCGATGCGGGCGAGGTCCTGCGCGTGCTCCCAGACGGCCTCGTCGTCAAGTCCGTGGAGGATGACGGCGTTGGGCGTCGGTGAGACGACCCGAAGTGCGACCAGGGGGGATTCGCCGCGGGTCACATTGGTAAACACGAGCGCGCGGTTCGTCGACTGACCGTACAGCTGGTAGAACTCGTCCGAAGAGAGGCGCGTGATGGCGGCGATGGAGTTGATGACAGTGTGGCCCGCCACGGTGTCTTGACTACCTCGGAACAGTTCCTCGGCGTCGATAGCGTCGTAGACCCGCTCGACGCCCACATTCGCGGAGTATTCGCGGAGGTCGTGGACCACGTCGCTGTCGAATCCAGCCGAAAGCACGCGGGCGTGCTGGCGGATGTGGTCGCCGCCGCGGTTCTCGTCGATGTCAAGCAATGCGACGACGAGTCGCCTGACAACGCCGATACCGGGGTTGTCACGCCGACCGCTCTCGTAGTCCGAGACCACGGACGGGGAGACATCGAGTTTGTCGGCGAGTTCGGTCTGTGCAACGTCGAAGTCGGTACGCCACTTCCGCAGGGTCGCCCCTGGGTCGTCGCTCAGTGCCACCTCGCCCGCCATTTTTTCCGCGAGGTCGTCACGTGCGCCCCCTGCCATTAGTTCACACGCTGGGGGGTCGCGAATAAAAGGGTATCGGAACCACGGGCGCTTACCGGCGAGCGGTCAGTTCGGCCTCGACAAGGACACCGTTCGTGGGAGCGTGGACGACGCGTACTTCGATGCTGTCGCCCGGCTCGACGGTTCCACCGCCGGCGTTCAGTTGGAACGCGATTATCCGGCCCGCAGACCACCGCTGTCCGCCATTAGCGATGACACCGCCGACACAGTAGTCGTAGACGACGTTGTCCGGATCAGCAGTATTCCTCGCTGACAGCGCCGTCCCGGAAACTGGCAGCGCAACGATGCGGGCGCCGTTGTCCGGCAGTCCAACAGCGACTTCCAGTTCGTCGGCCGGGACCGGGTCGCCGCCGTCGTGTCGAATCGTCACCGTATTTTCACCGCATCTACCCGACGGACCAATCACGAACTCCCCTGTCGAGCGGGCAACGGTCGGTGTCTGCTGGTTCAGGTCGCTGCTGGCACTGAACACAACACTGCTGACTGTTGCCGCCAAAAGGACGCTAATCACGAGCATGAGGACCACGCCGACGACGGGACTGACGCCGCGACGAGCAGAAGGGAGATTTCGTCCGGCCACTGGTGGGACACACTGTCCGGTGCTTTCAATAAAAATCTCAGTAGTGGACCGACACCGCTCCGCAATCCCTAAACGCCGGTCGCGCCAACAACGAGCCAATGGATTGGACGGAGAAGTACCGCCCGACGACACTGTCGGAGGTGCGGGGCAACGACAAGGCCCGCGACGCACTCAAAAAGTGGGCGGAGACGTGGGACGACCACCGTGAGGCGGTCATCCTCTATGGCTCCCCGGGTATCGGGAAGACCTCAGCGGCCCACGCGCTGGCAAACGACATGGGGTGGCCGACTATCGAACTCAACGCCAGCGACTCCCGGACCAAGGACGTTATCAATCGGGTTGCCGGCGAGGCGGCCAAGTCAGGGACGCTGACCGCTGGCGGTGGCGGCCGCCGGCTCGTCATCATGGACGAGGCGGACAACATCCACGGCAACGCCGACCGCGGGGGTGCACGAGCGATCACGGCCCTCGTGAAAGAGGCCAGTCAGCCGATGATTCTCATCGCCAACGAGTACTACGAGATGTCAAACGGCTTGCGAAACAACTGCCAGGACATCGAGTTCCGGGACGTCTCGCCCCGCTCTATCGTCCCCGTTCTCCGTGACCTCTGCCGCCAGGAGGGTGTCGAGTACGAGTCCGACGCGCTGCAGGAACTCGCTGAGCAGAACAGCGGCGACCTGCGGGGCGCGGTCAAAGACCTCCAAGCCATCGCCGAAACGACAGAGCAGCTGACCGCCGACGACGTGGTAACCGGCGAGCGCGACACGACTGAGGGCATCTTCGAGTACCTCGACGTGGTGCTCAAGGAGGCCGGCGCACAGGAAGCCCTTGAGGCCAGCTACGACGTAGATGAGACGCCCGATGACCTCATCAACTGGATCGAGGACAACATGCCCAAGGACTACGAAGGGGCCGAACTGGTCCGCGCCTACGAGTTCCTCTCGAACGCCGACCAGTGGCTTGGCCGCGTCCGCGAGACGCAGAACTACTCCTTCTGGCGGTATGCCGGCGACAACATGACCGCCGGCGTCGCCGCAGCGCGGGACGGGACAAAGGGCGGCTGGACTCGCTACGGCCCGCCGAGCTACTGGTCGAAGCTCGGCCGGTCGAAGGGAACCCGGAACACACGGGACTACGTCGCCCAGCAGATTGCCGCTATCGACGGCGTGTCGATGCGGACCGCCCGCCGGGAGATCATGCCCTTCCTCTCGACGATGACTCACCACTGCCGGAACCGGGACCTGACGGTGGCAATGGCGGCGACCTACGACATGGAGGCCGAGCACGTCTCATTCGTCACTGGATCGGGCAAAGACACGAATAAGGTGCAGGACATCGTCGCTGACGCCGAGGCACTCAAGGAGGAAGCTGCCGTCGAACACTCCGGTGGGGCATTCGAGGATGCGAGTGCCGACGGGGACGGCGAAACCAATACGGAGACCGATAGTCAGGATACCAGCGCTGACGAGGAGAACGGCGAGCAGCAGGTGACGCTTGCGGCGGACGATGGCGCTGGCTCCGACGCCGCCGAGGACGACAGCGCTACCGACGACGAGACGGAAACAGCGAGCGAGACAGCCGATGACGACCAGCAGTCTGGCCTTTCTGACTTTATGTAGTCATCGGCTGGTCGTGCCGAGGCCGGGAATGGCGACCCGGTCCTCGACGAATTCCATCAGGAGCGACGCCGAGAGCACCAGCGCCAGATACAGCAGGCCGGCGAGGACGAACAGTTCCGTGTACCGGTAGGTCTCGCTGGCGATGGCGTCGGTCCGCTCGAACAGTTCACGGACAGTGATGAAACTCGCAAGCGACGAGTACTTGATGAGGTACACCAGTTCGTTCGACCAGCCCGGAATCGCGTAGCGCAGGCCCTGCGGCAGGACCACGTGCCGTATCCCATCAACCTTCGAGAGGCCGATGGCGCGCGCGGCGGTGAGTTGCCCCTCCGGGACGGAGTTCAGCGCCGAGCGGATGTACTCCGACTGGTAGGCGGCGCTGTTGAGCATGAACGCGATAACGGCCACCCAGAACGCCTGTGCGGGAATGAATCCGGTCCCGACTGTGGGCAGTTCGCGGATGATTGCCGTCAGCGGCGTCGCGAAGTAGAGGACGAACAACTGGGCGAGCAGCGGCGTTCCGCGGAACAGTTCGGTGTACGCCAGTGCGACCAGACGGGTGATAGACCCGCCGTATACCCGAGCGACGCTAAGCGGGACGGCGATGACGAAACCGAGCGCGATACCCAGCCCCGTCAGCAGTATCGTCGCCCACACGCCGGTCGCCAGCGGTGGCAAGTACGGGATCGATGCCGCCAGGAACTCGAAGAAGCCGGCGACCCAGCCGACGGGGACCCCGACCGGACCGAGACTCGTCGCGAGCCCACCGAGCGTTGACGCGGCCGCCTCGAACGGCGCAGTCGGGAAGAACGACGTATTGCGCTCGATGAGCGCCCCGTCCAGCAGGAAGTCGTTCGTCCAGCGCACGACGAGCCACGTCCAGAAGGCGGCGACAGTAAGCAGCGTCAACGGCTGGTCGGTCAGCCCGGCAGCGCGGGCGCGAAGCGTTCGCCCGGCGGTCGTTGACTCCGGCGTCCCCATGGGTCACTCCCCCTCGTGGGTCGTCTCCAAGCGACTGAGGAACTCGCCGGTCCGTGCCGCCTCTGGGTTCTCGAACAGCTGTTCCGGCGGGCCGTGTTCGACGATACGCCCGTCATCAAGGAAGATGATGTCTGACGCCGCCGACCGCGCGAATCCCATCTCGTGGCTGACGACGAGCATGGTGATGCCCTCGGCGGCGAGGTCGCGCATTACCTCGACGACTTCGCCGACGAGTTCGGGGTCGAGCGCGCTGGTCGGCTCGTCGAACAGCAGGAGCTTCGGGTCCATGGCGAGTGCGCGCGCGATGCCGACGCGCTGTTTCTGCCCGCCGGAGAGTTCAGCGGGGTACGAGTCGGCCTGATCCAGCAGTCCGACCTGTTCCAGATGTTCGTACCCCTTCTCCTGGGCCGCCGATTTGTCCATGCCGCGGACTTTCCGCAGGCCAAGTGTGACGTTCCCGAGCGCCGTGAGATGAGCAAAGAGGTTGAAATCCTGAAACACCATCCCGACCTGTTTTCGGAGTTCGTTGACGTCGGTGTCGGCGTCGGTGACGCAGTCGCCGTCGAGGTAGATGTCGCCGCTGTCGATCTCGGTGAGGCGGTTCACACAGCGGAGCATCGTCGACTTGCCGCTTCCGCTGGGGCCGATGACCACGTCCACGTCCCCGGCGTCCATCTCGAAACTGACGCCGGAGAGCACCTGTTCCTCGCCGTAGGACTTGTACACGTCGTCAAGTTCCAGTAACGGGTCGCTCATGCACGCTCACCGCCGGGGATGCTGAAGCGGTCGTCGACGTAATCGAGCGAGCGGTTCGTCACGAACGTGAGAACGAAATAAATGAGGCTCACAGTCAGGAAAATTTCAAGCGCAGCAGTGCTTTGACCGCCCTGGTAGAGGTTCTGGCCGACAGTCAGCAGTTCGCCGAGACCGATGACGATGGCGATACTCGTGTCTTTCAGGACGATCGTGAACTCGTTCTGGAAGCCGGGCACGCTTCGGCGGAGTGCCTGGGGCACGACGACGCTCCGGATGGCCTGGAGCCGGCCCATGCCGACGGCGCGAGCGGCTTCCAGTTGTCCCTCGTCGACGCTCTGGAGTGCGCCGCGGAAGATCTGTGACTGGTACGCGGCACTCCGGAGTCCGAGCGCGATAGTCGCCGTCACGAAGGCGCTGCTCGACACCGAGAGACCGAAGAACAGCAGGATAATGATGACGAGCAGCGGCGTGCCGCGAAGGACGACGCCGGCCGTCTCGACCGCGCGTTTGAGCGGCCCACGGCCGTACACTTCGACGGCCCCCGCCGGAAAGCCGAGCAGAAAGCCGAGCAGAATACTCGCGGCTGTCAGGCCGACCGTGACACCCGTGCCTGCGAGCAGCAGGTCGAGGTTCCCGGCGACAAACGCCCAGTCACTCTGCAACGGGAGCGGTGGCATCGGTTACTGCTGGCCGAACCACTTGTTCGTCAGGTCTTGGTACGTGTTCCCATCGCGGACTGCGGACAGGCCATCGTTGAGCGCCTGGGTGAACTCGTCGTCGCCCTCCCGGACGCCGAACCCGAAGTTCTCGCCCGTCTCGTACGTGAAGGCGATGGTGACCGGACGCTGTGCGGCGAAGGTCTGTGCGACCGGCTCGTCGATGACGACGGCGTCGATGTTGCCGTTCTGGAGGTCTTCGACCGCCAGCACGTAGTTGCCGTAGGAGTTGTAGTTTGACTCGTCGAGGTTCCCCGGTTCGATGAGTTCCGACTGGACCGTGCTCTCGCCCGTCGTGCCCTTCTGTGCGCCGACTGGGCGCCCGGAAAGGTCCGACATCGACTCCGGTGAGAAGTCACCGTCTTCACGGACGACAATCGCCTGGTTCGAACTGTAGTACGGGTCGGTGAAGTCGATGGTCTCGTCACGCTCGTCGTTGATCGTCATCCCCGCGGCGACTACGTCGATATTCTCGTTCGTCAGCGCCGGGATCAGAGACTTGAACTCGAATTCTTCCCAGCCGGCAAGGGTGTAGTCGGTCTCGTCGACGACCGCTTCAAGCAGGTCGATGTCGAACCCGACGAGTTCGCCGTCCTGTTTCATCTCGAACGGGGGGAACCCCGGTGCAGTTCCGGCAGTGATTTCGGTAGCGCCGCCGTCGCCGCCACCGCCCCCGAAACACCCAGCGAGCGAGACAGCTACTGCAGTTCCACCGACAGTGGAGAGGTACTGGCGTCGTGAAAGACCGTTGTCTGACATAGTCCTCACCACACGACAGACCGGAATATATCTTACGTGTTACCCACAGAGGTGGGACACGTGTTCAATCGTCAGCGCGTGCTGTGTGCTGGGTCTCGGTCGATTGTACCGACGGCGACTCCGCCGTATCGGTGTAGGCCCACGCCGTCGCCGCGACCATC
The DNA here is from genome assembly GCF_003665985.1 of Haloarcula sp. Atlit-47R. Lineage (NCBI taxonomy): Archaea > Methanobacteriati > Methanobacteriota > Halobacteria > Halobacteriales > Haloarculaceae > Haloarcula > Haloarcula sp. Atlit-47R. The sequence continues at coordinate 373,433 of NZ_QPLQ01000001.1, forward strand.
GCACCGAAGATAAGCTGTGCGGCCCCGTGGTGGAGTACCTGCGCCGTGGCACCGAAGTTGAAGATAGTGTTCGCGCCAAGGAGAATCTGCACCGGGAGCACGACCGTGGCAACACCTGTCGCAAGCTTGATCCGCCGGCTGTACTCACCGCGCCACGCGGCGATTGTCGAACCGAGGATGCCAAAGCCAGTGATCATTGCGACTAAACGGTGGAACCACTCGACGAAACTCGCCCAGTTTGCGGGGAACAGCCCCATCCAGCCGTCACAGAACGGCCAGCGTGCCTCACAGGTCAGCCCGGCACCGATAGCACCGGTGTACACGCCGAGCAGGATGAGTGCGAACGTCAGCACCGTCGTCGTCGCCACCAGTCGGCGGAAACGGGTGGTCATACCTAGACCTTCGGTTGCACGTACTTATGCTCTCTTTTCGCGCTCGGCCACCGAGCACAATTATCTTTACTGATACTCTCGGAGTCATCTTTATCTACAGCTGTTAGCCAATGTAACATAACCACCCTATGTTCGAACAGATCCGCACCTATCTCTACGGCCAGCGGTCCCGTTCTCCGGACGCTGCGGCCAGACGGGCGGACGGCGGATTCGTCGCGAGTGACGGACAAGCTCGCTTTCTGGCCGACGCCCTTGACCCGAACTCGCCACGCCTCACTGATCGCTTCGACGACCCGGAGACGGCCGCTATCGGGACACAGCACGTCGAGCGGCAGTTCGAACTCGAGCCTGACGAACTCCGGGCGCTGATTGACGACTACGAAACAGCTGGCATAAGCCAGCGTGAGTTCATCGCCACCCAGGGCTTTGTCACGGAATCGCTCGTCGAAAGTGCGTTCGAACAGCTTCGGGACGAACTCGGCCCGGATGCACAGAATGCTATCGACACTGTCGAGGCAGAGCTTCACGAAGGGCTGGAAACAACACAGTCAGTCACCCAGGCCGGTATCGACGCCTTCACTGACGCTACAGCTGAAAACAGCGCTACCGATGGGTTCGACTACCACGACGTACTGCAGCATATCGGGACGCCGCTCTTTGTTCTGGATACGAACGGTGATATCCGCAGCTGGAACAGTTCGATCGAAAACCTGACTGGTGTCTCCGAGGCCGAAGCAAAGGAGATGGAGATGGCGAGCATGGCGTTCTATCCAGACGGTCGACGCGGGAAGACCCTCGCCGACAAGGTCCTCGACGCACCGGAGACGACCCACAGGAAGTACGACGTGCCAAAGGTCGAAGACGAGGACTTCACGCTGTACCGCGATACGAGCGTGATGGCCGACCAGCACGGAAACGAGCGCAACATCTCGTTCAGCGCCGCCCCCATCTACGACGAGGACGACGAACTCATCGCGGTTGTCGAGATGGTCCAGGACCGGACTGATGAGGCCAAGCGCCACGAGGCGGTGACGGACCTAGTCGATGAGGTCAAATCGACCATGGCTGCACTCAAGAACGGCCGCCTCGACGCCCGGGCGTCGTTCGACCGGACTGACGGCGGCGAATACGTCGACGATCAGCTGTACGAAGTCATCGGGTCGCTCAACGATATGGCAGAACAGGTCGAGGAGCTGGCGGACCAGGTGGACGAGCAGGCACAGCAACTCGCGGTCACTATCGAACAGGCGAACTCGTCCGCAGAGGCCGTCGAAAGTCGCGTTACCGAACAGACCGCCTCCCTCACTCAAGCGGCCGACAACATTCAGGACATCGGGGCTGGGATGGAGGAGGTCGCCGCCACGTCCAGCGAAGTGGCGTCAGCAGCACAGCGCGCGAAGGCGGCCGCAGAAGACGGCTCAGCGGCCGGTGAAGCAGTCATGGATGTCACCGATGGGCTTGCCGAAACGAGCGAAGCCCTCGTGGACACCGTCACTGATCTCGACGACCAGATGGACGAGGTGAGCGAGATCGTCGAAATAATCGCCGACGTGGCCGAGCAGACGAACATGCTCGCGCTGAACGCCAACATCGAAGCGGCCCGGGCCGGTGAAAGCGGGAGCGGGTTCGCTGTCGTGGCCGACGAGGTGAAAACGCTCGCGAACGAGACAAGCGAATACGCCTCCGAGATCTCGACGAGCATTACTTCGATTCAGGACCAGGCGACCGAGACAGCCGAAATGGTCGAGACATCACACGAGCAGGTCGAGCGTGCGGAGTCCGAGATTGAGGACGCGCTGGATGCGCTGGACGAGATTTCCGACGCCGTCGAGGAGGCGACGAGTGGTATCCAGGAAGTCGCCGACGCCAACGACGATCAGGCGAGCGCTATCGAGAACGTGACTTCGATGGTCGAAGACGCGCAGAACCACGCTCGAGAGGCCGAAGCGGCGACGAAGGAGATCGTCGAGGCGACCGACCAGCAGGAAGACGCAGTCACCGAACTGACCGACCGAGTCGGCGAACTCACGAACGCGAACTGAGGGCCAACGGCGGTCCAGCACGACGCTGTCTCGGCAGTGGATATTTTCCAATTGATGGGATACAACCGGGGCAAAATCCGCTGCAACCGGCCGGTATTCGACAACCGTCGTTGTACCGCTCGTCCGTTGACGGTAAACTTGTCTTTTTTACAGTTGGGTTCGACATCCGGGTATGGGACTTGACGAGGACGCACTGGAGTACCACCGGAGCAAGCCGCCGGGGAAGATAGAGATTGCGACAACAAAGCCGACGAACACCCAACGTGACCTCTCGCTGGCGTACTCGCCCGGCGTGGCCGCACCGTGTAAGGAGATAGACGAAGACCCCGAGCGGGCCTTTGAGTACACCGCGAAGGGGAACCTCGTCGGCGTCGTCTCCGACGGGTCCGCCGTGCTCGGCCTGGGCGACATCGGTCCGGAGGCCGGGAAGCCGGTCATGGAAGGCAAGGGCGTGCTGTTCAAGCGGTTCGCCGACATCGACGTGTTCGACGTGGAACTGGACACGGACAACGCTGAGGCGATGATACAGACGGTGGCGGCGATGGAACCGACCTTCGGCGGTATCAACCTGGAAGACATTGCCGCCCCGGAGTGTTTCGAAGTCGAGCGCCGACTCAGCGAGAAACTCGACATCCCGGTGTTCCACGATGACCAACACGGGACCGCGATCATCTCCGGCGCGGCGCTCGTCAACGCGGCCGACATCGCCGAGAAGGAACTGGAGGACCTAGAGGTCGTCTTCTCCGGGGCCGGAGCGTCCGCGATTGCCTCGGCGAAGTTCTACGTCTCTCTGGGCGTCTCGAAGGACAACATCACAATGTGTGACTCCTCGGGTATCATCACTGAGGAGCGGGCGACCCACGAGGAACTCAACCGGTTCAAACAGGAGTTCGCCCGGGATATTCCGGAGGGTGGCCTCGCCGACGCGATGGACGGGGCCGACGTGTTCGTCGGGCTCTCAGTCGGCGGCATCGTCGACCAGGAGATGGTGCAGTCGATGGCCAGCGACCCCATCATCTTCGCGATGGCGAACCCGGATCCAGAAATCGACTACGAGTCTGCCAAGTCCGCCCGTGACGACACGGTTATCATGGCGACCGGTCGTTCAGACTACCCGAATCAGGTCAACAACGTCCTCGGGTTCCCGTTTATTTTCCGCGGCGCGCTCGACGTGCGAGCGACCGAAATCAACGAGGAGATGAAGGTGGCAGCGGCCCGAGCGCTGGCCGACCTCGCCAAGCAGGATGTGCCCGACGAGGTCGTCAAGGCTTACGGCGACCAGCCGCTGCAATTCGGCCCGGACTACATCATTCCGAAACCGCTGGACCCGCGGGTCCTGTTCGAGGTGACGCCCGCGGTCGCCGAGGCCGCCATCGAGAGCGGCGCGGCACGGACGGAAATCGATACGGAGGCCTACGTCGAGGAACTCGAAGCCCGGCTTGGCAAGTCCCGCGAGATGATGCGCGTCGTGCTCAACAAAGCCAAGAGCGACCCCCAGCGCGTCGTGCTCGCCGAGGGCCACGACGAGAAGATGATCCGCGCGGCCTACCAGCTGGTCGAACAGGGTATCGCCGAGCCGATACTCATCGGCGACGCCGACCGCATCGAGTCCACGCGCCGGAAGTTCGGGCTTGAGTTCGACCCCGTCGTCGTCGACCCTGAGACGGCCGACGTGGCCGACTACGCCGACCGGCTGTACGAACTCCGCCAGCGCAAGGGCGTCACGCGCCGCGAGGCCGACGAGCTCATTCGGGACGGGAACTACCTCGGCAGCGTCATGGTCGAGATGGGCGACGCCGACGCGATGCTGACCGGCCTGACCCACCACTATCCCTCGGCGCTGCGCCCGCCGCTCCAGGTTATCGGGACGGCTGACGACGCCGACTACGCGGCCGGCGTCTACATGCTGACGTTCAAGAACCGCGTCATCTTCTGTGCCGACACCACCGTGAATCAGGCCCCCGACGCGGACGTGCTGGAGGAGGTCACCCGCCACACGGGGGAACTGGCCCGCCGGTTCAACGTCGAACCGCGGGCAGCGATGCTGTCGTACTCCAACTTCGGCAGCGTCGACAACCTCGGGACGAAGAAGATCCGCCGGGCTGTCTCTCGCCTGCAGGACGACGACCGCGTCGACTTCCCGGTCGACGGGGAGATGCAGGCCGACACCGCCGTCGTGGAGGACATCCTGCAGGACACCTACGAGTTCTCGGAACTCGACGACCCCGCGAACGTCCTCGTGTTCCCCAACCTCGAAGCCGGGAACATCGGCTACAAGCTCCTCCAGCGGCTTGGCGGCGCTGAGGCCATCGGGCCGATGCTCGTCGGCATGGACAAGCCGGTCCACGTCCTCCAGCGCGGCGACGAGGTCAAGGACATCGTGAACCTCGCCGGCGTCGCTGTCGTCGACGCGCAACAGGAGTAACGGACAGGCGACTGCTTTTTTCGAGTTAGGTCGGAATCATCCGTCCGAAAAACGTAGCGTTCAGGCCTGTCGCCGGAACGCGATGTCACGTATCGCCTCGCCGTCGGCCGCGGGTCGGCGGGTGGAGGAAGAGCGCGTCGACGACCGCCACGGCGCCGACGAGCGACGCGCCGGTTATCGCCGCCTGCAACGAGAGGCCCAGAACGACCGCGGCGGCGAGTGTGAGGACAAACACCGCGGGGATGACGGCGAGGACGAGGTCGTGCCGCGTCGGCGACTGACGCGGCAACAGCTGCTCGACGTACTGTCCGCTGAAACCGTCGGGTCCGTCAGTTCTGGTACTCAACGTAGCTCACCTCCCACCGTATACTATCTCATTTCTAATACATAAAATTTGGTCTGTGTGACGTTACCCGAACGTACGCGGCCACTCGCTACGCTATCTGCATAACTTATAGAGATAATCTACTGTGAAACAGGACCGGTACAGCACCCTAGAGCCGCTCGCTACGACACGCTCTCACCGTGGCTGTCGAATCTCGCAGAATCGTCGCCGTATGTTAGTATCCCGAACTCGGGGGCAGGGCCGGAGAGAACCAGATGGCGACGCGGCGCTGTCGGCAACGATTCGAGAGAACAGGGGGCCGCCGGTCGGTGGGACCGACCGGATGCCGTCAGTCCGATGCCCCGCCGCGCTCGGCGCGCGACGGCGGCGGGACGCGTTCGTTCACGGTCGGCGCGTCGGGGAGGACACACCGGTCCGGTTCGCCGTTGACGTGGGCGTACTGGTCGGGCGCGTTCGCGAGCGGATGCGCGGGGTTGCGGTCGCCGGAAATCCGTGCGGCGCGGACCTCGCCGAACCCGTTGATACGTGCCTGAATCCCGCGCCAGTGCAGCCCTGTCGCCGGCGGGACCGACACGGAGTGTGGTGGGTCGTAGGCGGAGCCGTGAGAGGCCAGTACCTCCGCGTTCACGTTCTCAGCGAGCTGGTCGTGGTCGATGAGTAAGCCGACGCGGGCGTTGGGCGGAGCCCGTCTCGCAAGCACGTCAAGCCCCAGATGGAGTGCCCGATACTCCGCAACGTTGTTGTCGGGGCAGGTGTCCGGGACCGATAGCCTGACGACGCGCTCACCGTCGAGAGTTTCCACGACGACACCCAGTCCGCCGGTCGAGCTAGCTGCCTCGCTGTCGGGTGATGTGGTGCCGTTGTGGGGTCTGAACGACCCGTCTGTGGCGATGTAGGAGTCTCGATGGTGACTCCGCGGTGGATGCGCGATGTGCGGCGTCGGTGATTCATCGAACAGGTCTCGAAGTGACGGCCGGCCGTAAGCGGCCATGGTTTCTGTTGGGTGAGCAGGGTATTAAATATATTCCCTCAACGGGGTGTTCCCGTGTGATGGTTTTGGCGGCCCACCGGGCGGCCCTACTGCCGTGTCAGACCTGCGCTCGCGTCGAATGTGTTAGCAGGTGAGAAAGAGTTATACCGATGTAGAACCATGTTACCAACACACATGACTCCAACGAAAATTCGTGAACGACTCGAAGAGTCCGAGGAACGAGTCGACACAGAACTGTTCCTCAGTGCGTTAGAGTACGTTCGGGACGACGGCCGAACTCGCCGTTAACCGCGTTTGTATCGTGACCGGCGGCGGTGTGTATTGGACCTAGCGGCAGTGGGCGTCGGGACTAGCGAGCGTGAGCGATACCTGCCGGGCTGTCGCGGCTGACCTGCTCAGTCGTCGGTGAGTTGCCAGCCGTCACCGACCGATTTGACGACGTCCCGCCGTTCCATCTCGGTCGTGACCTCGCCCAAGCGGTTCGGCTGTGCGATTTCCAGATTCGTCCGGCTAACACCGTGGTACTCCCGGAGCAGACGGCGGATGTCATCTTCGGTGTGGGTCTGCTGATCGCTCTTTGCCATCACGCCCGCGACGAGTTCGACCATGTCCTCGACGAAGTTCCAGGGGTAGACGACCCAGGTCCACTCGTCGAGGCGCTCGCCGACGAACTCCGGTTCGTGGTCGCTGGTCTGGAGCAACTGGAGCGTCGCCGTTCGGACGCTGCTTGGGTTTCGGTCGCGGACGCACTCGGCGGCTGTCTCGATTGACTGGCCGGTGTCGGCGATGTCGTCGACGACCAGCACGTCCTTGCCTTCGACCGCGCCGTCGGCCAGCGGGTACTTAATCTGTGCCTCCTCGCCTTTCGCCGCGGTCCCGACGTAGTGTTCGACTTTCAGGCTCGCCAGGTCGTCCAGCCCGAGGAAGTCACAGAGACAGCGCCCGCCGAACCAACCGCCCCGCGCCAGCGCGACGACCACGTCGGGCTCGAACTCGGCGGCCTTCACGTCGTCGGCCACGTCTCGACAGAGGCCGTAGATGTACTCCCAGTCGGTGATGGTACACGAAAACTCGTCCGGTAGCTCGCCCATACGAGATGGCGTGTGTGGCCGGACTTAACCGTTGCATATTCCGCGTCACTTGCGCCACAAGCGACTGCTCACTCTGCCGGGTCGCCTTTCCGGAACTCCCGGAGGACGACTGTCGCGTAGCTCCCCTTCGGCAGCGAGAAGGTGAACGTCAGGTCGTCGCCGGTACGGTCGACGCCGAGGTCGGTCCGGAGCAGTATCGCGCGGCGCGTCCCGTCGCTGTCGAACGCCCCGGGGAGGTCGAAATCGCCGCGTTCGAGCCCGAGGTCGTCGAGGACCCCGCGGGCGATGTCGCCCGGCTCGCCGCCGCCGAGGTCGGTGTCGGTCCCGACCAGCGGCGCGGTGACAAACGCTCGACCACGCTCGCAGTGACGCTCGACGGTCGAGAGCCGCTTTGCCGTGACCTCTTGGGTGCGGTCGGCGTCCGGAATCGGGAAGTCCTCGGGCGCGTCGCTGTCCCGGAAACAGACCACGTCGCCCTCGACCGGCCGGTCGAAGGGGAGCCCCCGCTCCAGCCGCTCCGAGAGGATGCGGTTGAACACGTAGGACTGTGCAGCGTTGACGAACAGCGACTGGAGGTTCGACGGTAGCGCTTCTAGCGCCTCACGGAAATCCGTCGGCTCATCGGCCCCGTTCTCGACCAGGCGGTGACAGATGGAGCGCTCGTAGCCCAACGCGCCGGGCAGCCTGTCCAGCGCGCCGGCCCAGTCGTGAGTTTCGTCGACGTACGCGCGGGCTTCCCGGGTTGACTCGGGTTCGCGGTCGTGGGGGTTCCCGACGTAGGCGAGAACCGCATCCTCCCACTCGCCGCGAGCGATGGCCAGCCCAACCTCGTGGGTGACCGGCCGGCGGGACCCGAACCGCTGCTGGCCGAAGTAGTTGGGCACGCCGACCGTCGTGTCGCCGGCCGGTAGCGCGGCGTCGCTGGAGCGGTCCTCGCCGGCAGTCGGGTCCTCCCCGGCGGCGAACGCCTGGAGGTCCGCCACGACGCTCGCGGCGGCGTCGTCGTTCTCGGTGTCCCGGACGACGATTTCGAAGGCGTTGCCAGCCAGGTCGCCAAAGAGGATGGGGCGGCCGGCGCGGCCGACGACTTCGATGTCCGTGCCGCCGATATCCGGCAGGTCCCCGGCCGCGACGCCTTTCACCGAGAACAGCTGGGTCGTGACCGCGCGCTTGTCCTTCGTCCCCGCCCACGACACCCGCTCGCGGGAGATGCCCAGTCGGTCCGACAGCTCGCTGGCGAAGTCGTTTGTCTCCCAGTTGCGAAGCTCCGCCCGGAAGACGAGATGCGGGTACGCGCCGGTGTCGGCGTCGACCGGCTCGGTGTCGAACGCCTCCAGTTCCCGAACCCGGAAGTCCGCCGGGGCGGCACGGAGGCGGCCGCCCACCCCGTCGGCGTCGCTGACGTAGTACTCCATGCCGACCGCTCGCTCGATTGGATGGGCGTCTCGCATTGGTCGAGTAGTTCGTTGCTCGGCGCTTATGACTGGCGTTTGCGGACTCGGCGTGGGTCCGTCTCTCAGCCGATACCTAGTGTTATCACGGGACATACTCTATCTAGCACAGGTCGTGGCTGTGCAGGCGACCCGAGAGCACCACGATGCCAAAGCTAGCATGTGAGAGTTGTGGACGGGAGATAACGTTCGACAGGGACGGTCAGGAGTCCCGCGCACCGATGCGGTACTGCCCTCGCTGTGGCGAGGAGTTCCCGCCCCGCGAGGAGTGGTAAGCCCGACTACTCGTAGGCTTCGAACTCCCGACCGAAGGCGACGAAGTAGGCGACGCCGGCCAGTCCGACGGCGGTAGCGACGCCGAAGGCGAGTTCGGGGCCGGCCCGTAGCGTCACGCCACCGACGCCGACGGCCCACTCACTGCCGTACAGCCAGCCACCGAGCGCAGCGCTGGGGATGACCAGCGTATTCCGAAGCAGGTAGTACGTCCCGGTGACGCGGCCGCCAGTATCCTGTTTCGCCGGGCCGACGATGAGCGCCTTGTGAGCGGGCAGGCCGGCAAATCGCAGGCCCGAAAACGCGAACAACAGCACCAGCACCCACTGGTCACCCGGTGCGAAGATGAGCAAGAGTGGAAAGACGGCGTAGACGAGAAAGCCCAGTGCGACGGCGGGCTTGAGGCCGGCCCACTCGGTGAGTTTTGCGACGGGGGCCATCGAGAGGATAGCGACGACCATCTCGACGCCGAGCAGGACGCCAAAGAAGGCGTCGGGCCGCAACTGGACGCCGAAGCCGGTGAACCCCACAGCGAGGAACTCGGTGACGACGATGACGAAGAAGACATACACCATGCCGTTAGCGAACCGGACGAGCGTATCGGCGACCAGCAGCGGGCGGAGCGTCGCCGGCATCGTCCGCAGGTCGGCGAGAATCTGGTCGATGCCCTCGAAGGACTTCCCGAGCGTGTCCTCGCTGGCGTCGTAGAGGACGTGCTGAGCGACAGTGGCGACGACGCCACAGGCAAGCGCGACCGCCAGCACGCGCTGGAACCCCTCGACGAACGTCGCAGTCGTCGCCAGCAGCGCCGCGGCGGCGAGCGGTCCGAGCAGGAAGCCGATGCGGCGGAACATCTCCGTGCTGGCAAATCCCATCGCCAGTCGCCCCGGCGGGACGCTCTGCTTGACGATAGCGAATGTCGCACCCAGCCCGAAGGACTTCCAAGCCTGTGCGAGAAAGAGGCCGACGAACACGAGCGTCCAGGCCGGCAGCGTCACCGTTCCAAGCGCGATGTCGCCGATGACCGAAGCGAGATACCAGATACCGAAGCCGACCGTCGCCAGCGTCGCGAAGGCGGTCAGTGCCAGCCGCGAGCCGATGCGGTCAGACACCGCGCCGCCGGGGTAGGGGTACACCGCGCTGATGAGGTTCCCGACGCTCCCGTACAGGCCGATGACGCCGGCACTGGCCCCCAGAATCCGCATGTACTCGGGGACGTACCGGCTGGTCATCTGGAACGCGAGGCTGAATGCCAGCATGGACAGCGACAGCACGAGCACGTCCCGCTCCAGCGCGAAGAACTGCCGAAAGGAGTCGAGAAGATCTACGTCCCCCTCGGCTCCCGTCTCAGTTGCCATTGTCGGAGTGCAGTTTCTCTAACAACTTAACGCTCGAAGAAGAGGCAATCAGCCTCGGCTGTCACGCCGCTGCCGTCTCAGTACGGGAGGACGAACAGCACGACAGCCAGAAACGGCGTCAGCGCGAGCAACATTGCAATGGCGTAGCCGAACATCTCCCGGGCCTTGATGCGGGTGATAGCGAGCAACGGCAGCGCCCAGAAAGGGTTCAGGAGGTTCGTGTGGGCGTCGCCGACGGCGTAGGCCATCGTCGCCTGACCGGCCGGGACCCCGAGGTTCTGCGCGGCTTCGAGAATCGGCGGCCCGAGGATGATCCACTCGCCGCCGCCGGAGGGAGCAAAGATGTTGACCGTCGCGCCGGTGAGCCAGGCGATGACCGGGAACGTCTGTGGCGTCGAGACCGAGATGAGCGCGTTTGCCATCAACTGCGCCAGCCCGGAGGTGGCCATCATGCCCTGAATGCCGGCGAAGAACGGAAAGAGCAACACGATGCCCGAGGCGGCGGTCGCCGCCTCGCCGAACTTCTCCCGGTAGGTCTGTGGGTCCATGTAAATGAAGATACCAATCGTCAGGAAGCCGAAGTTGACGATGTTCAGTCCGAGCGCGTCGATGCCGGACTGGACGAACTGTGAGGCGACCAGCGCGATGCCGGTCAGGCCGATAATCCCGCCGAGAACGCGACTGTGGTTGATGCGCTCGGCCGGGACCTGATTGGTGGTTGCGGTTGCTTCCACGCCGCCGTCACTCGCGGATTCGAACAGGTCGTCTTCGGGGATGTAATGCGTGATGCCCCGCGCCTGGTCTCCGGTCGGCGTGATGACGTAGAGGACGACGAGCGCGTAGGCTATCGACAGGCCGGTCAGAATGAGGCCGTAGGGGTGGAAGATGGTTTCTGAGGCGGAGACGACGACGTCAATGACGCCCTGCTGAATGAACTCATTGCCCTCCGTCGCGAGCAAGAGCGGTGCAGACCCGGACAGCCCCCAGTGCCAGGTGAGACCGAGACCGAGGTAGCCCGCGACACAGAGGACCGGATAGTGGACGTTGATGTCGTTCTCGTGGGCGGTCTTGCCCATCTCCCGGGCGAAGATCGCGCCGAGGATGAGGCTCAGTCCCCAGTGGACCCAGCCAAGCAGCATCGTCAACAGTCCGACGAGGACGACCGCCTGCTTTCCGGTGCTGGGTAGCTCTGTCAGCCGGCGGATGCCGGCATTGACGCGCGGATGGTACGCCACAACGAAGCCCGTCATCAGGATGAGGACCATCTGCATCGAGAACGTCAGGAAGGCCCAGAAGCCGTCGTACCAGAACTGGACCATCTCCACGGGGCCGGAGCCGGTGAGGCCGACGCCGGCCAGAAACACGACGTAGCTGAGGATGAGCGCGAACAGGAACGGGCTTGGCATCCACCGTTCCACCCACGCAGAGAGTCGATAGCCGATACGTTCGAGCGCTGTCTCACCTGTGTTACCAGCCGACATACTGTTGCCACCTCCTCGCGAATGTATCATAAAAGTTTGCTACTATTCTGTCAGTTCTGTGCCGGTTACCGGGGCGCAGTAGTGCCACAGTGACGCGGTTTCAATGACTGAACCGATCCTGACAGATGATTTTATTTCCGGGGCAGAGCAAGCCAGAGTATGTCTCACAAAGTTGTCGTCTCTGACACCAAAGTGATGGACGGAGAGACACGGGCGGCGGTGCTGGATGCGGTTGAAGCGACCGTCAAAACGACAGCGGCGAAAGAACCGGCGGCCGTCGCGCGCGCAGTGAACGACGCTGATGCGTTAATTGTCGACGCCGGCACACAGGTCACAGCCGAGGTCGTCGAAGCCGGGGACTCGCTCAAAGTGGTGGGGCGGGCTGGCATCGGCGTGGACAACATCGACGTGCGAGCGGCGGTCGATGCCGGTGTGAGGGTGGTCAATGTCCCGGACTACTCTGTCGAGGAGGTGTCAACTCATACGTTCGCGCTCACGCTGGCTTGCCTGCGGAAGATACCGACGTTTGACCGCTCGGTCAAGCGTGGTGAGTGGGAGTGGACTGTCGGCCAGCCGATGCGCCGTCTTGCCGGTAGTACCGTGGGTCTCGTTGCCTTCGGTAAGCTTGCCAGCCGCTTCGCCGCGAAGCTTCGAGGGTTCGACGTCGATGTCGTCGCCCACGACCCGTACGTGCCCGAGTACCGGATGGGCGACCTCGGTGTCGAGTCAGTCACCTTCGAGACGTTGCTGGCCGATTCCGATATCGTCTCGCTGCACGCCCCGCTGACCGACGAGACACGGGAGATGGTCGACGCGGACGCGCTCGACCGGATGCGCGACGACGCGCTGCTCGTGAACACGGCCAGAGGCGGCCTCGTCGACGAAACGGCGCTGTACGACGCGCTCGTCAGCGGCGACCTCGGCGGGGCCGGACTAGACGTGCGCGAGCCAGAACCGCCCGGAGACGCACCGCTTCATGACCTCGATAGCGTCGTCTGTAGCCCGCACGTCGCGTGGTATTCCGAGGCGTCCCGGGTCGAGCTGACACAGACCGTGGCCGAAGATGTCATCCGGGTACTGCGGGGCGAGGAGCCCGAGAATCCCATCGACCCCGAGACCGGCTGGTTCTGACGGGTTCGGCGACCGAAACCGCTCAGGAGTCGGCCGCGTCGAGAAGTTCGATCATCAGTTCAGCAGCTTCGACCGCTGACTCACCGAAAACGTAGGTTATCGGTTCGATACCGAACGCACCGCTGTGGTAGATGACACGCGGAACAGCGCCGCGTTCGCGGAAGGTGGCTTCGAGCCGTTCGTTACGGTCTTCGTAGCCGGCGTCGAACTTCAGCGGCTCGACACCGTGTTCCCGGGCAGCATCGAGAAATGCCTCGTCAGTCGTCAGATTGAGCGCCGCTCGGCACGAGGGATCGACCGCCATCGCGGTCAGTATCGTCCGGGCGACGTGTTCCGACGCCCCGAACTCGGGGTTCGACGGCACGTTGACCCGCCCTCGAAGGTTGTGAATCCGACCGGGAACTGCCGCCACGTCAAGCGCGTCTTCGGCGTCCGGCAGTGCCATGCCGACGTTCATCCCCACATTCGGGATGGCGTCGACGACGGCGTCGTTGTCGGCCAGCAGCCGCGTGGCTCGCCGGACTGACGACAGCACAGCCCGTTCCGCCTGTACTGCGGTGTCTGTCCCCCGAACACAGAGGTCACAGCCCATCCCCTGCAGCGCCGGCATCTCCTCCTCGTGGACCGCACAGATGGGACCCCGGTCCTCGAACTCCCGTACCAGGGTGAGCAGTTCGTTCAGCACCGCGTACTCGTCCATCTCGCCCGCGACCAGGCCGTCAGCGATCCGCTCGATGGTCTGTTGCATCCGGGCGTCGTCCCGGAACCGCTCCTCGATGGTGACCGAGCCGCTGCCGTATTTGCTCACTGCGGCCTGTGTCACGCCGAGCTGGTCGGCGATCTCCTGTTGCGTCCAGCCCTCCTCGTCGAGTCTCGTGGCGAGCATCGCCCGGGCCGTCGGGAGAAACCGCTCGACCACAATTTCGCTCGGTAACTGCAGTGTCATTGCCGGAAGTGAGGGGCGTAGTTCGCTTAGCAGTTGGGACTACGGACGCTGTCGGTCGACTGCGTTGTCGTGATTGCCAGCAGCGAAACCGGCCCCGAGACGCGCAGCACCTGTAGCTCACTGCGCGCACTGCTCGTCTACGGAGTTACAACCTAGTTGTATTAGCAGGATATATTACCTCGGAGTTTGTTGTATTTGCTACCAATGGCGTTCAGCGACCACCTGCTTGACATCGGCGAGAACATCTGGGACGCACAGAAGGACCACCCATTTGTCCGCGAACTGGCCGACGGGACGCTCGACGAGTCGGCGTTCAAACACTGGGTGAAACAGGACTACCGGTACCTGCAGGACTACGCGCGGCTGTTCGCGCTCGCCGGCGCGACGGCAGACGACGAGTCGACGATGACGCATCTACTCGGGGTCGCCCATCAGGTGCTGGATACCGAGATGGATCTCCACCGGGAGTTCGCGTCGGAGTACGGTATCTCGGAGCGAGAACTGGAGTCGACCGAGAAAGCCCCGACCTGTCTGGCGTACACGAACTTCCTCGTTCGGACAGCCTACGAGGGCCACGAGGCGGAGATTGCTGCTGCGCTGTACCCCTGCATGCAGGGCTATCTCGACGTGGCCGAGCACATGGCCGATTTGGCTGACGGCGAACACCGGTACACACCGTTCATCGAGATGTACACCAGCGATGACTTCCGCGAGGCGACGGGCTGGTGTCGGGCGTACGTCGACCGCTGTGGCGAGCGGTATCCCGGCCAGCGCGACGCCATGGAGGACGCGTTTCTGACGAGTGCGAAGCTCGAACACCGGTTCTGGGAGATGGCCTACACGCAAGAAGGGTGGGCGCTATGACAGCCGAGACGTACTCAGCGTACGCCGAGCGCACCGACGAACCCCGATTCACCGAGTGGCTCCGCGACCAGAGTCAGCCGGACTGGGACGACGCTGTCGGCCACCGATTCGTCGAGGAACTCGGGGCCGGCACGCTCGACGAGGACGCGTTCGCACACTACCTGGTGCAGGACTATGCCTTCGTCGGCGAACTCGTCGGGACGTTCGGCCATGCGGTCGGGCAGGCCCCGGACATGACCGCCAAGCGCCGCCTCGTCGAGTTCCTCGATACCGTGACCGATGACGAAGACGACTACTTCGAGCGCTCCTTTGCCGCACTGGGGGTCGACGAGTCGCGCCGGCAGGACCCCGAGCCTACGCCGACGACGGCGGCGTTCGTCGACCTGCTCGGCCGCGCCGCACGGGAAGGCGGGTACGCAGAGACGCTGGCCGTCCTCGTCCCGGCAGAGTGGATATACGAGTCGTGGGCGACAGCGGTCGCTACGGACCACGGCGACCCGGACGGCCCGCCCAGCGCCGGGATGGGACTGCCCTTCTACTTCGCCGAGTGGGTGGACCTCCACGCCGTCGACTCGTTCGTCGCCTTCGTCAACTGGCTCCGGGGCGAACTCGACGCCGTCGGCCCGACGCTCTCCCCGCGGCGAGCGGCACGCGTCGCGTCGCTGTTCGACCGCACGGTCGCGCTCGAACGGCGGTTCTTCGAGACGGCCTATGAGAGCGCGGCCGACGGGGAGGTGCGCCCGTAGATGGTCTCCTCGACCGTGGCTCTCGGCCTGACGGCGGCGACCGTCCTCGTGTTCACCGGCGTCGGCCTCTTCGCCGCCCGCGGCCGCATCGACTCAGTGGAGACGTACATCTCTGCTCGTGACTCGGCCGGCAGCGGAACCCTCGCTGCGACCGTCATCGCGTCGATGATGGGCGTCTGGATTCTGCTGAGCCCGGCCGAAGCCGGGGCCGCCTTCGGTGGGCTGCCCGCCGTACTGGGTTACGCCATCGGCAGCGCGATCCCGCTCGTCCTCTTTATTCCGGTCGGCGCTCGCATCCGCGAGGTGATGCCCGCGGGCCACTCGCTGACTGAGTTCGCCTACGCCCGCTTTGGCTCCGGGATGTACCTGCTCGTCCTGCTGGTCTCGGTGTTCTACATGTTCATCTTCCTCGCTGCGGAGATGACTGGCATCGCCGGCGCGCTCGCACTCGTCGCGGACGTACCCCTCTGGCAGACTTCGTTGCTCATCGGCGGCTTCGTCCTCATCTACACGACATACGGCGGCCTGCTCGCCAGCATCGTCACCGACACCGTCCAGACGCTGGTCATCCTGCCGCTTCTGGCCGTCGGCTTCGGCGGCGCGCTGCTCTCGCTGGGTGGCACGGGCGAATTCCACGCGACGGTGGTGTCGGCGGACCCGACGCTGCTCGACCCGACGTTCGGTCCCGGCCTGAAGTTCGGCCTGTACGTCGCGTTCGCTCTGCTGGGCGCGAATATGCTGAACCAAGGCGTCTGGCAGCGGGTGTACGCCGCCGACGGCGAGCGTACCCTCCGCCGCGGAATGGGCATCGCCGCCATCGTCGTCGTCCCGATGCTCCTGCTGTCCGGACTGTTCGGCATCGCCGCCGCAGGGCTGGGGCTCACGGAATCCGGCTCCGCCAGCATCGCCTTCTTCCTCGTGGTCGCGGAGGCGTTCCCGGCGTGGGTGACCCTCGCCGTCGTCGTCCTCGCCGTGTTGCTGGTGATGAGTTCCGCCGACACGATGTTCAACGCCATCGCCAGCGTCGTCACGGCCGACCTCGCCCGACTGCTCGACGACCCCGACCAGCGGACCCTCTGGCTCGGCGGGCGGGGGCTGACCGTCGCCGTCGCCCTCGCCGCGATGTTCATCGGCGCACAGGGGTACAGCGTCCTCCAGTTGTTCCTGACGGCCGACCTGCTTGCCGCCGGCGTCTTCGTGCCGTTCCTCGCCGGCCTCTACACCGAGCGACTCACTGGGCCGGGCGCGATGGTCTCGGGAGTTGCGGGCCTGGTCGTCGGCTTCGCGTACTTCCCGTCGCTGCGTGGCCTCGTCGCCGCCGTGCCGGGCATCGGAAGTCTGCTGCCAGCGCCGTCGTTCCTGGTCGCCTTCGCCGGCGCGACGCTGGTCTCGGCCGCGCTCACCGCCGCGGCGACGCTGCTCGGCGGGGCCGACGCCGACCTCGACACTCTCGGACGAGAGGTGCGCGCGCTCGACGACCCGGTGGCCGACGGGGGGTCCGAGCGATGACCGCGACGGCCGCGCTCCCCCTCGCCGCGCTGGGCTCGACGGCCTTCGGGGCGCTCGTCTGGGGGTCGATACTGCTCGTCCTCGCGGTCTTTCTGGCGGTCTGTTGGCTGGTCGTCACGGAGCGTCGCTAGAATGTGGATTGGTAACTAGAAACACACTTATAACCGCGGCGGTCGCACCTCGGCGTATGCAGACCTTCGTGCTCGCGACGAACTCAGAGACAGTCAGCGAAACGCTGTGTTCGTACCTCGAAGGGGTCCTCGATCCCGACGACAGCGTCTACGCGGTCAACTCACAGCGCGGCGGCGACAGCACGTCGTCGGCGGCGGTCGCCGACGGGAAGGCCGCGCTCGAAGTCGTCTCGGACCGGCTGGGCGACCAGGTGTCCGTCGAGACCTACCAGATAATCCGGGGCAACAGCCCCGCGACGGATATCTTCGACATCGCGGCGGAGGTCGACGCCGACGAACTCGTCATCGGCGTCCGCAAGCGGAGTCAGACCGACCGGCTCATCTTCGGCAGCGTCGCACAGGACATCATGCGGCAGTCGGAGTACCCGATGCGGGTCGTGCCACGAGACTGAGCAGCAACTGCCGGGAACAACTGACCGCAAAGAAACCGAAAACCGAGGGAGCCGAGCTATTCGGCCGACTCGTAGTCGTCGAAGGCGTCGATTTCGACGCCCTCGTCGGTGATCTCGGCGATGACGACGCCGTTGCCGGAGCCGGTGTCGCGCTCGGCCGCGGCGTTGACCGCGCGGATGGCAAGCGAGCGCGCCTCGTCGAGGGTCATCTCGGGGTCGTACTGCCCTTCGATGGTCCCCGTCGCGACCATCGTCCCGGACCCGGTGACGGTGTAGTCGTCTTCCAGCACGCCGCCGGCCGGGTCGACGCTGTAGACGTGGCTGCCCTCTTCGTCGACGCCGCCCACGATGGGGTTGATGGCGAAGTACGGGCCGCCGCGGGCGAAGTTGCCCGCGAGCGTCGCCAGCGCGTGAATCGAGAGCGGTTCGTCGCGGCGCACCTCGTAGAGGTCCGCCTCCGCGCGCAGCGAGCGGATGAACGACTGGGCCCCGCCGACGCTGCCGACCAGCGTCATCGCGGCTGTCGGGTGAATCTGCTCGACCTTCGTGACCTGCTTGTTCGAGACGAAACGGCCGCCGAGCGACGCGCGCCGGTCCGTGGCGATGATGACGCCGTCCTCGGTCGAGAGGCCGACGGTCGTGGTCCCGGTCTTGACGACGTTCTCCTCGTCGCGGCCCTCGCTCTCGTTGGGGAGGGTCCCGACCTCGGGCTCGTAGGCGTCGGTCAGCCGGTTCTCGGGGTCGTACATCAGTTCTCACCTCCGAGTTCGAACTCTTCGAGGCGCTCGGCGATGTCCTCCTCCGAGAGCTTCTCGAACTGCTCGGTCTCCACGTCGATGGTGGCGATGTCGACGCCCGTGGCGTCGAGGCCTTCCTCGTTGACCGACGCGAGCGCCCGGAGCGCGAGTTCGATGCCGCTTTCGAGGTCCATCTCCTCGGCGTACTCGTCTTCGAGGAACGACTGGATGTCCTCGCGCGAGCCGCCGATGGCGACGGCCTGCCACTCGTAGGGCGTTCCCGACGGGTCCGTCTCGAACAGCCGCGGCTGGCCGTCCTCGATGCCGGCGACCAGCAGCGCCACACCGAACGGGCGCGCGCCGCCGGTCTGGGTGTACTGCTGGATGTAGTCCGTGATTTCCTTCGTCAGCGACTCGACGGAGGCCGGCTCGTCGTAGCGCAGGCGGTTGACCTGGGCCTGACGACGAGCTACGTCGATGAGCTGGCGCGCGTCGGCCACGTGGCCCGCGCTGGCGACGCCGACGTGGGAGTCGATTTCGTGGATCTTCTCGATGCTGTCGCGCTCGATGAGCGGCGACCGGGCGTGGCGGTCGGCGGCGATGACCACGCCGTCCTCGGTACGGACCCCGACGCTGGCGGTTCCGCGCTTGACGGCTTCTCGTGCGTACTCGACCTGATAGAGGCGTCCGTCCGGGGAGAAGATGGTAATCCCGCGGTCGTAGGCCTGTTGTTCGTTTCCTTGCATGATGTATCGTGTTGTTGTTCACCTGAGGTTAGGGTTGCTCTTATATAACCGTATCGCGGGCCGCTGCCCTCAGAACAGCGGCAGGTCGCCGGTGACGCGGTCCACCAGCTCGTCCTCGGCGGGGCCGACGGCGAGCGCCGTGACGGTTCCCGGGTCGAGCTGTGTGTGGCCGGCGTCCCGGACGACCGCATGCGGCAGGCCTTCGCGCTCGGCCACGTCCGCGAGTTCGAACAGCTCGGACTCGCTCGTGGCTTTCAGGACGACTTTCTTCTGGCCCGCGCCCTTCCAGGCTTTCCGGGGTTTCGGGCCGGCGTCCTCGTAGGCCGACAGCGAGGCGTGGGCAACCTGGGCGGCGAGCTTGCCCTCGCCCATGCCGATGTCGGCCCGTGCGACGATAGCCTGCTTCATATGCTTACATGGCCACCCGTACTTAAACTCCCGTCGGACTCCCTCCACGGTTGCACATACCACAGAGTACATACGCCGTGGTCGAGCACATCCCTAACGATTCTTCGGCTGGTGCGTCCGAGATACATATCGATTACCGTTGGCTCATCAGCGTTTGCGACACTGGCAAACTGCCGGGTCTCGTCTTTCTAACGGGGCCAACGCCGTGTGTCAGCCGTAATAGCTTCAGTCGGCATCTCATCCCCGACCAAGATACGAAACGAAGTATCGCCTTACTGGCATAAGTTGGGTATTAACGAAAAAACACCCCTTGTTACTAATGGTCGATGTCATCGATATTACCAATCGAATGCAGTGTAGCTGGGAGGCTGTATAGTTCAGGCCGAACAACAGCCAGGGAGTCTGTCGATGAGTGACGACCCAGGGGGTGTCGATATCCCATTCATCGCGGTCACGGCCGTAATCACGCTGTTCGTCGTCGGGACGACAGTCGCCGTCGCAGGCGTCGGCCTGGGACAGGTCACTCCATCGGCACAGTCGTTTCTGGTACAGACTGACGACCGGAGCCCGTCCCAGCCCTGTGCCCCGGGCGAGGACCTGTTGGCGAAGTACAACTGGGAATCGACCGATGACGGGTTCGGATTCGTCTTCGAGAAGGGAGCAAGCGACGCCGTCACGTTCAATGTGAGAGCGTATGATGGAGGCCCGTCCGAAGGACCAACTGAAGTCGAGTGGACATCGCAAGTCCCCGTCGATGTCGAGGTTGTCAAGTCTGGCGGCGGGAGCAGTATAAACCAAGCCAACGAACTGGACCCGGCGGCAACATCGGGAACAGCTACGTCACAGCAGGGAATTAGTTTCCTGGCTTTTTGTACGGTGCCCTCGACACCGACACCAACTGAGGAGCCCACTGAAGAACCAACCGAACAACCCACTGAAGAACCAACCGAACAACCCACTGAAGAACCAACCGAACAACCCACTGAAGAACCAACCGAACAACCCACTGAAGAACCAACCGAACAACCCACTGAAGAACCAACCGAACAACCCACAGAGGAGCCCACGAAGACGCCGGAAGACACGGTGTACTGGCAGGTAGACTTCGGACCGGGCGAAGAACCGCCTGATCCGCCGTATTACGGCAAGAACGACCGTGACCTGATGGCCGCACTCGGAAACTCCGAGGACGGGGTCAGACAGAACCCCTCCGTTCTCCACCAGAACAGGCCGGGGCAACTGCAGAACGTCACCATCACCGGCAAGTCGTTTAGTTTCGACGACCCGGACGACCCGACGCAGGTCACCGTGGAATTCACCATTCCGGAGGACGGGCCAAACCGGACGCTCCACCTTGCATCCTTCACCTTGCCCGGGGCGTTCAACTACTCTGAAGTCCCCCAGCAAGAACTGCACACGGTCACAAGCGGGAACTTCACCGCTGGCGAGACCGGGACGCTGACCATCAGTATCCCACAGCCTACCAGCGGGCCGAGTTCGTCGGCAGGGCGGCGGTCGGCGCTCGTGCTGTTCGGGTTCGGCGCCACGCTGCTCGGTATGACAGTTGTCGGCCGACGACGGCAGCTGTAGCGGACCGAGTGCTCTCGCGCCGACCCCGCGATGCGGTCGAGCGTGGGCCGGAACCGGGAGGTTTAGGCCCGCGGCCGCAAACGCCACTCTCATGATACTCTCAGATGCGGATATTCTCCGACGGCTGGAACAGGGTGACCTCGTCGTCGAGCCGCTTGACGACCCGGACATCCAGATTCAGCCCGCCAGCGTCGACCTCCGTCTCGGCCGGGAATTCCTGGAGTTCCAGCACGCCAACATCCCCTGTATTCATCCGAACTCCGAGGACGAAGTCGCAGACTACGTCGAGGAAACCATCATCGAGGAGGGCGGGGAGTTCATCCTCCACCCCGGCGACTTCGTGCTGGGGACGACCCACGAGCGCGTCGCCATCCCTGACGACCTCATCGCCCACGTCGAGGGCCGGTCGTCGCTGGGCCGGCTGGCGATTGTGGTGCATGCGACCGCCGGACTCTGTGACCCCGGCTACGAGGGACAGATCACGCTCGAACTGTCGAACCTCGGCACTGCGCCGGTCGCGCTGACGCCCGGTATGCGGATCTCACAGCTCACGTTCACGGAACTCAAGACACCCGCCGACCGCCCGTACGGGGCCGAACGCGGCTCGAAGTACCAGGGCCAGTCCGGACCGCAGGCCAGCAAGATACAGGGGGACCGCGAGTTCGGAGGCGACCAATAGATGCGGTTCATCGAGGAGATCGTCGTCGACGACTTCCTGCCGACGTTTCGCTCGCTGCTGGCCGACGCTCTCAGGGAGCGCGGGCTGACACAGTCCGAAGTCGCCGACCTGCTGGGAATCAGCCAGAGTGCGGTCTCGAAGTACGTCCACGGCGACGTGGCGCGTCAGGAGGACTTGCTGGCCCACCGCGGGCTGGAAGAGTTGGTCGAGCGGCTGGCCGACGGGCTGGCTGACGGCGATATGAGTCCGGTACAAGCGCTGGTCGAAACGGAGGTGTTCATCCGCGAACTCGAACAGGGCGGCGTGCTGGCGCAGATACACGAGGACGCCGTCCCGGAACTGGGCGACTACGACGACGAGTTCGCCGTCCACGACCCGGACTCACAGCTCCGAGCAGCAGAACGAACGCTCGCGTCGGTGCGGCGCGGACTCAGTGTGTTGGAAAACACCAGCGGGTTCGCGACGCTCATCCCAGCAGTGGGGTCGAACCTCGTCCAGTGTCTCCCCGACGCCGAGAGCATCGAGGACGTGGCCGCCGTCCCGGGGCGGATTCTCGACGTGAAAGGGCGGGCAACGATTCCGGCAGACCCGGAGTTCGGCGTCAGCGAACACGTCGCGACGCTGTTGCTGGCGGCGCGGACCGCCGGGAGCGACGCCCGCGCGGTGTTGAACGTCCGGTACGACGACGGCGTCGTGGCCGCGCTGCGAGAGGCGGGCCGGACCGTCGTCGAGTTCGACGCCGAGGAGCGCGTCGAACCAGCCGTCGCAGCCGCGCTGGCCGACGACCCGGGCGTCGACGTGCTCTATCACACCGGCGCGATGGGTATCGAACCGGTGGTGTACCTGCTCGGGGACGACGCCGTCTCGGTCGCTGAAACGGCCCGCGAAATCCTGTGACCGACGCGCAGTCGTTTTACGGCCGGTGGGCGCGGGTGTACGACTGGATAGCGAATGCACCCGGTGTGACGGCATGGCGCGACAGGACGGCGGAGGCGCTGGCGCTCGCGCCCGGCGATACCGTCGTCGAGATGGGCTGTGGCACGGGGGCGAACGTGCCGGCGCTCCGTGAGCGAGTCGACCCGTCGGGTCGGATCGTCGGCGTCGACGTGACGCGGGCGATGCTCGAACGCGCACGCGAACACGCCGCGCGGACGGGCGGGACCGTACACTACGTGCAAGCCGACGCCGCCCGACCGCCTGTTCGAGAGGCGGACGCCGTCCTGGCGACGTTCGTTGCCGGCATCTTCGAGGATCCCGCGGCAGCGGTCGATGCGTGGTGTGACAGCGTCGCCCCCGGCGGCCGTGTCGCCCTGCTGAACTTCCAGCGGAGTCCCAGCGCCCTCGCCGCGCCGCTGAACCTCGCGTTCGAGGGGTTCGTCCGGCTCTCAGCGCCGGGGACGCGGCTGTCGCGGCGGTCACACGCCAGCGCGTTCGAGCGGCGGGTCCGGGCGGCCCGGGAGCGACTCACCGAACTGACCGTCGACAGGCGCTACGAGGCGCTCGCCGGGGGATACCTCGGCCTGCTGAGCGGGACTGTGCCCTGACGGGCGCGGGCCGAACCGCTACGGTCGGTACCGTTCAGCGTGCGCCGGACAGAACTCGGGCTTCCGTAGCTGTGCAGCGACGACGCCGGGCTGGCGGTGGGGGTTGTGGAGCCGACAGGTCTCCTCGTCACAGAACGCCTCGCCCGTGTCGAGGTAGTGGTACGCCTGCAGGACGTAGCCCTTGAGCGCCTCGGTCGTCCGCGGGTCGTCCTCGACGAGAAACTCCCCCTCGACCTCGTTTTCGAGCACCTCGCGGGGCGGCGTACCGCCGGAGAGCAGGGCGTGTTTCTGCTGTTCCTTGTAGTACTGCTCGGGCTTTGCGGGGGCCTCGTACAGCCCCGGCACCGAGACGACCGCGGGCTGGCCGAGGACGTGCACGCGCTTGTGCCAGCGGCCGTCGTGGTCGCCCCAGGTCCCGACGACGCGGTCCAACAGCGGGACGTGGAGGTGGTCCAGCGACCGCTCGGACTCGGGGAGTCGCTCGTGGAGCGCCCGCTGGACGGCCAGCCCGTCGTAGATGACGCCGCCGGCCCGCTCGGGCGACTCTATGGCTCGCTCCTCGTAGCGGACGATGCCGAGCATCGTGTTCCCGGTCTCGCGATCGTACGGCGAGAGCACCCGCGCCTCCGCGAACGACTCCGCCAGGTCCGAGTCGCCATGCAACGAGAGAAACCGGTCCCGGACGGAGACAGTGGCCTCGACCCGTTCGTCGAGCCAGTCGGCGATCGCGTCGGCGTCGACGACCGCCGTCGGGGCGCGGTACAGCGTGACGGACTTCATTGTATTAGCCAGTGGTATCGTTGGGTAATACCATTTGTGTCTCGGAGACCCCCGCGCATTGAGACGGCGAACTGAAGAATCAGAGCGAACGGGTCGATGCGGCGCTACCGGTGAGAGACAGCCACCTACCGCAGTGCTGGCCAGAACCGCCACGGACAGTCTGTGACGTTCCAGTGGCGAGCACTACTTCGGTTCGTGCGGGAGTGCCGTCGGGTCCGCAGTGAGCGCGTCGATGCAGTCCGTGACCGACCACGTGGTTTCCCCGTCAGTACACGGGTATGCCCCGACCAGATCGTCGTCCGCGTAGACGGCGACGGCTATCATCGGGAGTCGCAGCACCTCCGTACTGCCGCCGACGAGTAACGACGAGGTCCGCGTCTCAAAGGGCGGTCGGAGACTCAGTCCTCGTCTGGTCGCCCACTGTTCGTATCTGTCGACAGTCGCAAGCATCTCTCCATGCTCGCTCCGCTGGGACACGGGAATTTCCTCGGGCCACGTCTGAATATCGAAGTCATCGATAACTCCCGTTGCGGCGAGTTCTGTGAACCGGTCGATAGCTGTCGTTCGAGGGCCACAGACCGGTCGCCGACTCCAGAGCTGGACCGCGATCTCGCCGCCGACTGGCTCGTCAGACCCGTGGTTGTCGCTCCGCTGCATCTCTTCAGGCATTGATTGTCAATCACTAACAGAACTATCGCACGGTTGTATAATTGTTTGTATTAATGCGATATTATGGCCTGAATGGATTACTGAAACGTATAAAAGATGGGTTTTTTAAAACCAGTGACGTGGGAGGGGATTCAGTCGTCAGCCGGGGTTGCGTCGCGACTCGTGACGTCGACCGGCTCGGCATCGACTTCAAGCTCATCAAGCGCGACCTGCGCCGCGCGCTTGCCAGAGACGAGCATCGCGCCGAACGTCGGGCCCATGCGCGGGAGGCCGTAGGTCGTCGCGGTGGCCATGCCGGTGACGACGAGGCCGTCGTGGGCGAGGCCTGTGTGTTCGACGACAGCGTCTTCGCTCTCGCCGACCCACATAGAGTCGTGGCCGGGTGAGTCGTGGCCGGGCGCACCGTAGGTGTCGTCGTCGGTCTGGTCCATGCCGCTGGCTTCGTCTTCGAGGCCCGGCGCGTTGAGGACGCCGCGCTCGTCGAGTTTCTTGACGGCCATCGCGTCGTGGCCGGTCGCGTCGATGACGAGGTCGGCCTCGACGGCGATCGGGTCGACGCAGGTGATTTCGCGGGGTAGCGCGTGGACCGGCGTCCAGTTCATGACGATGCCTCCGACACGGTGGTCCTCGCGGATGACGATGTCGGTGAACTCCGTCATGTTCTGCATCTTCGCGCCGGCGTCGCAGGCGGCCTTGATGAGGCCGGAACAGGCCTCAGGCCCGTTGGCGACGTAGAGCCCCTCGCTGTCTTTGGACTGTTTGTGGTCGACGTCGAGTTCGTCGAGTACCTGCTGGGCCGGGTCCCGAACGGTGACTTTGTTCATCAGGAAACCGCCGAGCCAGAAACCGCCGCCGAGGTAGTTGTTCTTCTCGACGACCATCACCTGCACGCCGCGCTCTGCGAGTTCTTTCGCGGCCATCAGCCCCGAGGGGCCGCCGCCGACGATAATCACGTCGGAGTCCGAGAAGTCCATGAACTCCTCGGTCCACTCCTGCCCGATGGCGCGTGTGACTTCCGCCTCGCCGACGTCGCTGAACTGTTCGAATGAGTCGGAATCGCTCATACCACCTAGTGATATTTTACGGTGGTACATAGTCGTTCTGATGCAGACACCAGTCGCTGTCCACACAGTAGCAGAAGAAAATGCCCGCCGTCAGCCCCAGGCACTCAGTCCAGTAGCGGTCAGTACGTCCGTACCGCCATCGGGCTGGCAGACGGCCCACCGTGAGCTGTCCGCGTTTTCGGGGAACAGGTGCTCAGGGACCAGCGGCATCGGCACGGGCGGGTAGCCGCCGCGCCGCATCGCTGTCGGACCGGGGAACCGTTCGATTACGTCGCCGCCGGCTGTCACCTCGAACTGCCCGTTATCCGCCCGGCGGTAGGCGTGCTGGAAGGCGTGGCGACCGGCCTCGGCGAGCGAGTCGACGTGTTCGAGAACTGCGATCACCTCCGTCCCGACGCCGAGTTCGAGTCTGGGCCGACCCTGATCGACTCTGACTTCGCGCCACTGGAGGTCACTGGCGGGGGCTCGCGCACAGGCGTAGGTTCCATCTGAGAGCGGGACGCGGTCGGGGCCATTGTAGAACTGCCGGCCGTCAGGGCCGTCGGCGGCGAGACAGGCGGGCTCACCCAGGATGGTAGCGACCATCTGTGTCAGTGTCGTTCCCATTGCCTCCGTTGACGGGACCACGAACAGGCAGTCCCGGCCCTCCCGAACCGCGTCGACGAACCGGGGAATGAGTCCATCGGGGCCGACGTTGGCTTCGGTCAGCGGCTCGATAGCGACGGGGCGCGGGTCTGTGGCATCCACGAGACCGACCGCGTCGTCGTTCGGCGTCGCGAGCGCGGGCGGTCCGCCGCTATCGTCACGCACCGCCACATCGTAGCCGGCCCGCTCACACAGCGAGACGCCGTGGTCTCGGACTGATGGGTAGATGAGCATTCGCCATCTATACGGGCGCTTCCCGCTTGAACCCTCGCCCCTGATAGCGGGGTGTTGCGTGGGCTATCGGACCCTGCTCAGGTAGTCGCGGTAGCAGCCAGCGCCGAGAGCGTATCGGTGGTCCGTAGGTTCTCAATAGTGCAGTACCACGCCCCTCGGAGGCCGTGCTGGTCGTTCTCGACAGGACTTCCGAGCGGTACGAGGTCGGCCAGTTCGAACACTACGACATCGTCCGTCTCCGAGAACGGGTCGATGAGGGCGGCCCAATCGTCAGCGTCCATCGGTCCCGGGCCGCCACGGGTCTGCTCCGTTCTGGCGGTCACCGGAGCGTAGTGCGTGACCGCCGATACCGGGGCAGTCCGGTAGAACGCCATGTAGTCGAACGGTTCTGTCGTTCGGTCATACGACTCCGGAGACGGGTAGAAACCCTGCCGACAGCGTTCGAACGTCTCCGTCTGCGCGGCGACAACACAGACCCTGGCCTCGCCGGGTGCGTCGTCGGCCGGCGTGTCGTCGGTAAAGCGGTCGAGGTCCATACTCGGCCCTTCGCCCGGACACGGAAATACACCCCGCCAGCGGCAGCAGGACACTGATGTGGACGCAGACCTGCATTACTGTTATGGCACAGCTACTCGTCTGCCAGCAGTGTGACACCGGCTTCGAGTATGACGCGACGGCGTTCAGCGCGACGTGTCCGGACTGCGGGCATCGATACCATCCCCGAACAGGGTGCTGCTAGGACAGCGTATTGGTCGCACCCGCCGTCGCTACAGGTACCCCACCAGCGCGTCGGCCAGTTTCTTTTCGGCGCGCCGCAGGTGGTCCTCCGCAGTTCGGCGCTGGACACCAACACGGTCCGCAATAGCCGCCGTCGTCGTCCCGCGCGGCAGTTCGTAATACCCCTGCTCGTATGCCGTCAGGAACACCTCGCGCTGGCGTGGCGAGAGCGACGGGACCACGTCGCCAACGGTCACCAGCGGCGCGTCGGGCGTCAGTGATCCGACCTCGCGTTTCGACTCGACAGTGACCTCGAACGCCGACGCTAATGACCGGTACACCGCCGACAGCGCCTCGGAACTGAGCCCCAGCGCTCGAACGAGCTTGTGCCCCTCCGCGTACCGAAGTGGCGGCACGAGCAGACACCCCTCGTCGGCCAGATAGTGCTCGACGGTATCCGCTAAGTGTACCTTCAGACACGCCTCTGTGACCAGAACCTGCCCGTCATCTGTTTCGAGGCGCTCGGCGACGCCGACAGTCTCACGGACCTGCTCGACGACCGGCCCGACATCCCCTCCGCGGACGTAGAGGAGGTCGCTGTGGTCGGTACACCACAGCTCGATTCGCGTGCCCGTCCCGTCGGTCGCCGCCTCGTAGGCCCCGTCACCGGCCACCCGGAACACCGCCTCGTACATAGCAACCAATACACACATACATATAAAAACAGTTCCGCAAGGAGGGCCTCTGCTATCACACTCGGGCGCAAACAGGAGGGTATGACACAGCAGTCTGGCCCAGACACCGGCCACGACGTCGGGACGCCCTCAGAACAGTGGCGCGAGTACCAGGGTGCGCCCACCGGCACTGATATCGAGTGTGAAGGGTGGCGACAGGAGGCCGCGCTACGGATGCTGAACAACAACCTTGACCCCGACGTCGCCGAGCAGCCCGAGAAGCTGGTCGTGTACGGCGGAACCGGGCGTGCGGCCCGATCGTGGGACGCCTACGACGCCATCGTCGACGAACTCCGCGAACTCGGCGCTACCGAAACACTCCTCGTCCAGAGCGGCAAGCCGGTCGGTCGATTCGAAACCCACGAGAAAGCCCCCCGTGTCCTCATCGCGAACTCGAACCTCGTCGGCAAGTGGGACACCTGGGAGCACTTCCACGAACTCGAAGCAAAGGGACAGATCATGTACGGCCAGATGACCGCCGGTTCGTGGGCCTACATCGGCACGCAGGGCATCATCCAGGGGACCTACGAGACGCTGGCCGCACTTGCCCGGAAACACTACCCAGAGAACGACGGCCTTCGCGGGAAGATTGTCGTCACCGGCGGTCTCGGCGGAATGGGCGGTGCGCAGCCGCTCGCGGTGACGATGAACCACGGCGTCTGTATCGCGGCCGAAGTCGACGCGGACCGTATCGACCGGCGCATCGAGACGGGGTACTGCCAGGAGAAAACCGACGAGCTCGCGACGGCCATCGAGCGCGCACAGGCGGCCGCGGCGAACGGTGAGCCCTACAGCGTCGGCGTCCACATGAACGCCGCCGACATGCTCGCGGAGATGTTGGACATGGGGTTCGTCCCCGATGTAGTGACCGACCAGACGAGCGCACACGACGAACTCGAAGGGTACTACCCCGCTGGCTACACTGTCGAGGACGCCGACCGGCTCCGCGAACGCGACCCCGAGACGTATGTCGCAGAGAGCCTCGATACGATGTCGCGACACGTCGAGGGCATTCTGGAACTGCAAGACAGGGGAGCCATCGCCTTCGAGTACGGCAACAACATCCGTGGACAGGTCGAGGACCAGCGCGACCTCGACAGCGCGTTCGACTTCCCGGGGTTCGTTCCCGCGTACATCCGCCCACTGTTCTGTGAGGGCAAGGGGCCGTTCCGCTGGGCCGCGCTCTCGGGCGACCCCGCGGACATCCACCGGACAGACGACACGGTCAAGGAGCTGTTCCCGGAGAAGGACGACCTCCACCGCTGGATCGACCTCGCTCAGGAGCAGGTATCCTTCCAGGGGCTCCCCTCGCGAGTGTGCTGGCTTGGGTACGCGACCGAGGACGGGCTGACCGAGCGTGCCCGCCTCGCGCTCCGCATCAACGAACTCGTCGCTGACGGGGAGATTTCGGCACCCGTCGTCGTTACGCGGGACCATCTGGATGCCGGGAGCGTGGCCTCGCCGAACCGGGAAACCGAGGCGATGAAAGACGGCACTGACGCCGTCGCCGACTGGCCGATCCTGAACGCCCTGCTGAACTGTGCCGCCGGCGCGGACATCGTCAGCGTCCACGACGGCGGCGGCGTCGGCATCGGCAACTCCCTGCACACGAACAACCACGTCGTCCTCGACGGGTCTGATCTCGCAGCCGAGAAGGCCCGCCGTGTGTTCACGACCGACCCCGGGATGGGCGTCATTCGCCACGCCGACGCCGGTTACGAAATCGCACAGGAAATGGCCGACGAGAACGACGTCGCGGTCCCGATGCGTGACCGCAACCGCGACCGATGACTGACCTGACAGCCCCGTCGCCGTGGACCGGCCCCTCCGGCGACCCAAACGACGAGCAGTTCGGCGACATCGTCGAGACGGCCACGCTCGCGACCGCGTCTGAGTACGACGCTGTACTGGTGGGAGAGCCGTACGATAGGGCCGTCATCGGACGGTCGGGCGCGCGTGCCGGTCCGGCGGCTCTCCGACGCGAACTCGGCGGAGCGAAGACGCATCACATCGAACGCGGACCGGTCCGCTCGGTCGCCGACCTCGGCGACATCGAGATTCCGGCCGGCGGCGTCGAACGGGTCCAGAGCGCTGTCCGCTCGATGACTGCCGAGATTCACGCGACGGGCGCAGTACCGGTGTTTCTCGGTGGCGATAACTCACTGACGTTCCCGAACGCCGCGCCGCTGGTGGCTCACGAAACGGTCGGCGCAGTCAGCTTCGACGCCCACCTCGATTGCCGCGCCGTTCGGGACGAGCCGACGAGCGGGACGCCGTACCGGCAGCTGCACGATGCAGGCCTCGACGCACTGGCCGTTGTCGGCGCGCGCCACTTCGAAACCTCGACGGCGTACCACGACTACCTCGCCGAGCAGGGCGGGACAGTCCTGCCGCCGGCGTCGGTGGCCGGTGATCCAGCCGGCGCGGTGGACGACGCGCTCGACGCGCTTGGTGACGTAGACGCCGTCTATGTTAGCTTAGACCTCGACGTGCTCGACGCCACAGCCGCGCCGGGCGTGAGCGCGCCGACGCCGGGCGGCATCTCGACACGGGAACTGTTCCGGATGCTGGGCCGCGTGGCGTCGGACAATCGTATCGCCGGCTTCGAGGTAGTCGAGTGCGCGCCGCCGCTGGACGCCGGGGACCGGACCGCCCGCGCCGGGGCCCGCGCCGTCGCACACTTCCTCAGCGGCCTTGGAGGTGACCGATGACAACCCTCGATGCGGTGGTCTACGGCGCGGCCGAACTCGTCGCCGGCCCGGCAGCCGACGGCGGCAGTCTGGAGACCTACGAGAACGGCGCAGTCGCCATCGTGGACGGCACTGTCGCCGCTGTTGGTCCAACCACGGAGGTGACTGCCGAGTACCCGCCGGAGAACGCCGGGCACGCTGTCAATGCCGACGGTCAGGCCGTCGTTCCGGGCTTCGTCGACCCCCACACCCACGCGCTGTTCGCCGGCGACCGCTCGGACGAGTTCGCCGCCAAACTGCGCGGCAAGTCATATCAGGACCTCCTCGCAGCGGGCGGCGGCATCCTCAGAACGGTCCGAGCGGTCAGGGAAGCCGACGAGGAAACGCTGCTGTCGAACCTGCTGGCCCATCTCGACACCATGCTCGCTCACGGGACGACGACAGTCGAGGTGAAGTCCGGCTACGGACTCGACACGGAGACGGAGCTACGGATGCTCCGAGTTATCGACAGGGCCGACGACGTTCATCCCGTCGACGTGGTCCCGACGTTCATGGGCGCACACGCTGTTCCCGAGGGGTGGGACGCCGACGACTACACCGCGGCGGTCGTCGACGAGCAGCTTCCGGCTGTCGAATCGCAGGGCATCGCCGAGTTCTGCGACGTGTTCTGCGAGGAAGGGGTCTTCTCGGTCTCGCAGTCCCGACGGGTCCTCGAAGCAGGCGCGGCCGCGGGGCTGACACCGAAGGTCCACGCCGGGGAACTGGCCCATATCGGCGGGACGCAGTTGGCGGCGGACGTGGGCGCGGCCAGTGCCGACCACCTCCTGCACGCGACCGGCGAAGACATCGACGCGCTTGTCGACGCTGGCGTGACGCCGGTGTTGCTACCCGGGACAGCGTTCGGTCTCGGCGCAGCGTACGCGGACGCGACGGCGTTCCGCGACCGGGGTGCGCCCGTCGCGGTAGCGACGGACTTCAATCCGAACTGCCACAGCCACAGCATGGGCTTTGCGCTGTCGCTGGCCTGCGTCGAGATGGGACTGACGCCGGCCGAAGCGCTGGTCGCTGGGACGAGCCACGCCGCGCTCGCACTGAACAGGACCGGCGGACTTGGGACGCTTCGTGCGGGTGCGCCCGGTGACGTTGTCGTCCTTGCCGCGCCGAGTCACGTCCACATACCCTACCAGTACGGGACCAACGTCGTCGACACTGTCCTGAAAGACGGCTCAGTCGTCAGCACCCCAACGCATGAGTCATACGACCGGGGGGTCAACCCATGACCGCCGAAGTTGTCCTCGACGGCGAGTCGCTCACGCCCGCCGACGTGGTCGCCGTCGCCCGGAACGGCGCGACCGTCACGGTTGCCGAAACCGCTCGCGAGCGAATCCGTGAGTCCCGCGAACGCGTCGAGAGCGTGCTGGACAGCGGCGAGGCGGTGTACGGCGTCACTACCGGCTTCGGCGATCTCGTCGACGAGCGCATCCCACACGCGGACCTCGACGACCTCCAGCGGAACCTTCTCCGGAGCCACGCCGCCGCGGTCGGACGGGAGTTGACGACCGAGGAAGTCCGGGCGATGATGGTCACGCGGGCGAACACGCTGGCGAAGGGGTATTCAGGCATCCGTGAGTCCGTCGTCGATCTGCTGGTGGCGATGCTCGACGCTGGTGTCCACCCGGTCGTCCCATCGCGAGGCAGTCTCGGTGCGAGCGGTGACCTCGCCCCGCTCGCACATATGTCGCTGGTGCTCATCGGGGAGGGGGAAGCCGAGGTCGAAGGGGACCGACTCCCCGGCGACGAGGCGCTCGACGCAGTCGGCCTCGAACCGGTGACGCTCCGGGCCAAGGAGGGGTTGGCGCTCATCAACGGGACACAACTGACCGTCGGCGTGGCCGCACTCCTCCTCGCCGACGCGGAACGGCTGGTCGCCGCCGCCGACATCGCCGGTGCGCTCACGACGGAGGTGACCCTCTCCTCGACAGTACCGTCCCACGAAGCCATCACCGACGTCCGGCCCCACGCCGGCCAGGCCGCGAGCGCGCGAAACATCCGGCGGCTGACGGCCGACTCCGATGTGGTCGAGTCCCACCGAAACTGCGACCGCGTGCAGGACGCCTACGCGATGCGCTGTCTGCCGCAGGTCCACGGCGCGGTCCGCGACGCCGTCGCCCATCTCCGGGAGGCCGTCGAGGTAGAACTCAACAGCGCGACCGACAATCCACTGGTATTCCCCCGCGAGGCGGTTGGGGACCGGGCCTCCGGCTCCGACAGCGCGGGCGTGCTGTCCGGCGGGAACTTCCACGGCGCGGTACTCGCCATGCGCCTCGACTATCTGACGAACGCGCTCACCGAACTCGCGGCCATCTCGGAGCGCCGGACGGACCGGATGCTCAATCCGAATCTGCAGGAGCCACACCTCCCGCCGTTTCTCACCGAGCGAAGCGGCGTCCGGTCGGGCTACATGATCGCACAGTACACCGCTGCCGCACTGTTGAACGAATGTCGGTCCTTTGGCCGGCCCTCGATGGACAACACGCCCGTCAGCGGCAATCAGGAGGACCACGTCAGCATGAGCGCGCAGTCGGCCTATCTGGCCCGAAACGCGGCCCGAAACGCCGCCGCGATTCTCGGCGTCGAGCTGTGCTGTGGGGCACAGGCCGCTGATTTCGTCGACGATGCCCTCGAACTGGGCGTCGGTTCGGCCGAGGCCTACGACGCCGTCCGTGCAGTGGTCCCGAAGCTGACCACAGACCGACCGGTCCACGAGGACATCGAGGCCGCGGGCGCGCTTGTCGAGTCACCGGCCTTCACCGAGCGGGTTGCTGCGGCCCTCGACGAGGAGCTAGAGTGAGCCGTCCTCAGGGCCCGAGCCCCAGGTCCGCGGTGCCCTCAGCCCCCTGATAGCGGTCGCGGTCGTCCCAGTCGGCAATGCTCGAATGCGTTTCCCAGACGGCGGTTTCGAGGTGCGCCTGCGTTATGTCCGAGCCGTCTCGCAAGGCGTGACGCGCCGCGTCCTCGGCGACGAGTTCGAGGTCGCTGGCGGCGTAGCCAGCCGTCGGCTCGACGATGGCGTTCCAGTCGATGTCGCCGGCGACGGGTCGGTCCTGTAGATGAATTTCCAGAATCTGTCTTCGAGCCTCAGCATCCGGCGGCGGGACCTCCACGCGCTCGTCGAAGCGGCCGGAGCGCCGGAGCGCCGCGTCGATGTCCTCGACGAAGTTTGTCGCGGCGACCACGACGATGTCCTCGGCCGCCGCGCCTTCGAGTTCGGTGAGCAGCTGATTGACCAGCTGTTGCTCGCTCGTGTTCATCGAGCCGCGTCGCGAGCCAGCGATACCGTCGATCTCGTCGATGAACAGCACGCAGGGAGCGTTCGCGCGGGCCACCTCGAACACCTCGGCGACGTTGCGGGCCGGCTCGCCCATCCACTTGCTCGTCACGTCTGCCGGGCTGATTTCGACGAAACTGTGGCCGAGTTCGCCCGCGAGCGCACCGGCGAGGTGGGTTTTTCCGCAGCCGGGCGGGCCGTACAGCAACAGTCCGGACAGCACGTCGATGCCGTACTCGGCGTAGGCGTCGGCGTTCGCCAGTGGGTCGAGGACCGTGTCTTCGAGCCGCTCCTTCAGTTCGCCCATGCCGCCCACGTCTGCGAAGTCGCGTCCGGGGTCAGTCTCGACGAGCGAGCTGGCCTGCAGGTCGACGCCGTCGGGCTGGACGACGCCGTTTTCCGCGACCATCTCGGGGTCGACCCAGTCCGGGATGCTGGTGTCGGTCTCCGCGGCGGCCTGCAGCAAGTGGTTCGTCCCGATGGGGGCGTCCGCCCGCAGTGCCTTGCGGGCGGCGTCCTCCGCGAGGAGTTCGATGTCGCTGGCGGCGAAGCCGGCGGTCTCCTCGACGACTGGGTCCAAATCGATGTCGTCGGCCGTCGGCCGGCCGGCGAGGTGAATCTCGAGAATCTGTTTTCGGGCCTGCGGGTCCGGCGGCGGGACTTCCACCCGCTCGTCGAACCGCCCCGAGCGGCGGATGGCGTCATCCACGTCTTCGACGAGGTTCGTCGCGCCGAGCACCACCACGTCCTCGTCGGCGATACCCTCTAGTTCGGTCAGCAGTTGGTTGACCAGTTGCTGCTCGCTGCTGTTCATGTTGCTATCGCCGTCACGCGCGCCAGCGATGCCGTCGATTTCGTCGATAAAGAGGATACACGGGGCGTTCGCGCGGGCAATCTGGAACAGCTCCTCGACCTTCTGTGCGGGTTCGCCCATGTACTTGCTGGTCACGTCGGCGGGCGTGACCTCGATGAAGGCATGGTCGACCTCGCCCGCAAGCGCGCCGGCGACGTGGGTTTTCCCGCACCCGGGCGGGCCGTGCAACAGGACGCCGTTGACGACACCGATGCCGTACTCCTCGAAGGCACTCGGGTCCTGCAGCGGCCGGACGACCTTGTGGTTGAGCGTCTCCAGTAGCTCTGACATCCCGCCCACGTCGGCGAAGCTTCGGGACGGGTTCGGGTCGACCAGCCCGTCGGCCTCCATGTCGACGCCGTCGGGCTGGACCACCGTCCCATCGTCCGAGGGTCGCTCGCGGTTTATCGAGGGCGCGCCGTCGTTGCTGTCGGAGCCGGAATCACCGCCCGTCCCGGCCGAGCCGGAGTCGTCGGACTGGTCGATCCGCTCCCGAATGTTCCGTTCGAGCCGGTCGGGGTTGACCTCGTAGCCGTACTCGGCCAGCCGTCGGGGTTCGGCGCTCAAAAACTCCGCGAGCCAGCCGTGGCGTTTGAGGTCCTCGGTTGAGGCGTCCGGGTCCCGGAACGTGACGAGCTTGACATCCGTGCTGTCAGGCGAGTGGTACTCGGCGAGCCAGAAGGGGAGGTAGAGCCGGTCGACGGCGGTCACGCCGTCGAACCCGTCGGGGTCGAAATCACCGGGCAGGCCGTAGGACTCGCGCAGCTTCCGGAGGAACACGTTCGCCGCGCCCGAGGCGGAGTCGTGGCGCTGTTCGCGGTACTCCGCGACACGCTGGGGCAGTAGCGACCGGGCGTCGTCGTCGGTGACCTGGAACTGCAACAGGACCGAGCGACCGAGCGCCGGGTCGCTACGGCCGAAGTCGTAGTCGCTGGTCGCCCGCCGGACCACCGCGTCGGTGTCGTCGACGTACTGGGCGACGGCCCGGTCGTTGTCCGCCCAGAGGCCGTCGAGAAACGCCGTCTCGGATTTGCTCGTCGTGCCGAACAGTCTGCCCTCGCCGGTCTCGTACTCGTAGTCGACCTTGAACACCGGATAGAACACTCGGTGGAGCCGTTCGAGTCGCTCGGTATCGCCGAAGGCCGTCATCGTCCGCTGGTCGAGCGTCTCTCTGACGGCCTCCTCGTCGGGGACCCGCCGGTCGGCGTAGATGTACGGCGGCAAGCTCATTCGAGGTCGCCCTCCCGAATCCGCCGCTCGGCGGCGGTCAGGGCGCTGTCGGCGTCGAACGTGTCGATAGCGTCCTGCTGGGCGGCCGGGTCGCCGCGGAGGTCACGGGCATGCTCGGTGATGTTCGGTATCGCGCGAATGATGTTGTCGATGATGGGGACCGCCGCCACCTCTGCCGAGCGGCTCTGAGGGTTGAGGTCAATGACCAGTTCCGTCTTCCCCATCTCGCCCAGCGCCTCGGCGCGGTCGCCGTCCTCCAGCGGGACGAGCACCACGTCCGCCGCGCCGATGCCGTCGGCGTCGACCTTCGCGCGCTCGTGGTCGAGGCCGGGGATGCGCCCGTCGGCGGTCAGCCCCTTCACGTCTGTCGCGCCGTGTTCGCGGAGGTACTCGGCGATGGCCTCGATGCGCTCCTCGGTTCGGTTGAACAGGTTCACTTCGAGGTCAGCGCCGGTCACCTCGGCCAGTTCGACCAGTTCGGCGGGGACCAGCGCGGCGGCGTTGCCGTTGACCGAAATCACGGCGTGGTCGGCGGAGAGGATGTGTGCCGCAGCGGCACGCTCGGCGTCGTCGGCGCTGTCGAGCGTGTGTTCACCCAGCAGGTAGTCGAAGGCCTCGCCACGGCCCTGTGCGATGAGGCCCTGTCGGGAGGTGATACCGCGGTCGACGCCCGCCTCGATCCGGTGGCGGGTCAAAAGCGACTCGTAGCGGGGGTGGCTCTCAGGGAGATCGACGTCATCGCTCATGCGTTCCAGTGATACCTCCCTGTACTAAAGTCGTCCGTCAGGGGTGCGTCCCGGTCATCGACGCATGTCTCACCACCGGACGGCCACGGCTAGCTCCGGAAAAGGTTATCTGCGGGTCAGCACAACTCCGTGCCATGGATACCCGACAGGCGCTGCTTGTCGACGCGTTCGCTGCGGAGCCGACGGCCGGCACACCGACCGGCGTCGTGCCCGATGCCGACGGACTGACTGCAGACCAGATGCGGGCCGTCGCCAGCGAACTGGGGGCCGCCGAGACAGCGTTCGTCTTGCCGGCGGAAGACACCGACCGCCAACTTCGCTGCTTCTCGCCGACCGAGGAACTGGCACAGGCGGAGACGGCAGTGGTCGCCGCGCACGCAGCGCTCTCCGAGCGTGGTGAAATCAGCGACGGCGAGTGGACGGTCGCTACCGCCGCCGGCGAAGTCGCTGTCGAGACAAAACAGAACGGGATGGTCTGGGTCGAACAGGGCCGGGCCGACATCACCGAAGTCGACCTCCCCTACAGTGATGTTGCGGACGCACTCGGTCTCGACGAAGCCACGCTCAAGGACGTGGGCGCTGATCTCCCGCTCGTGACGGCCGACACGGGCGAGCCGTGGCTCATGGTCCCAGTCAACTACTTCGAGCATCTGAGCGCTCTCAGCGTTGACGTGGCCGCCGTCGCCTCACTCTGTGACCGCTTGGACGTAGCCGGCGTGTATCCGTTCACGTTCGACACCGTCGGTGCCGACGCGACGCGCCGGTCGACGTTCCACGGACGCGCCTTCCGAGCGGGGAGCCGGACCGAGGAACCGGTGACCGCGGCGGCCTCGGGGGCCTGTGCGGCGTTTGTCCGCCGCTACGGCGCGCTTGATGACACTATCGAGCAGATTATCGCTGAGGGCGGGCACTTCCGTGACAGACCCGGGACGGTATCAGTCGATACTGACGGGACCGAGGTGTGGGTCGGCGGGCGCGCCGTCACTGCACTGGACGGCACAGTGACCGTCCCCGCTGTCGACGACGATGACATCATCGAGGCGTGACCACGCAACCGCACCGGCGGCGTGACCGCCTAATTCACTCGAAATCGAGTGAAGAGCGGCCGCATCACTGGCTGTAACCGGAACTTCCTTAATTGTCGTTGGAGATGGTACGAATGAGTCCATGCCAACACTGTGGCTCGATGAAATCGGTGCCGACGACCTGGCGCGGGTCGGCGGCAAGGCGGCGTCTCTCGGAGAACTGACCGGAGCGGACCTGCCCGTTCCGTCGGCGTTCGTCGTTACCGCCGACACGTATCGGTCGTTCATCGAAGCAACTGGAATCGACGAGCCGTTATTCGAGGCCGTCGATGTCGACAGCGACGACTCGCAGGCACTGGCCGAGGCGGCTGAACGCGCCCAGGAGTTGATCCTAGAGACCGACACCCCGCCGTCGGTCCGCGAGGACCTGCTGGCCGCCTACGACGAGATGGGGGACGAGGACGTGGCGGTGCGGTCCTCGGCGACCGCGGAGGACCTCCCGGACGCCTCCTTCGCGGGCCAGCAGGACACGTACCTGAACGTCTCGCGTGCAGACCTCCTGCAGCGAGTCAAGGAGTGCTGGGCGTCGCTTTTCACCCAGCGGGCCATCTACTACCGCAACGAGAACGACTTCGCCCACGACGCCGTGGACATCGCCGTCGTCGTCCAGCAGATGGTCGACGCGGAGAAATCGGGCGTCATGTTCACCAGCCATCCCTCGACCGGTGGTCCGACGGCCATCATCGAAGCTGCCTGGGGACTGGGTGAAGCGGTCGTCTCCGGCGCGGTCTCGCCCGACAACTACATCATCGACCGCGAGACGGGGACCATCGACGAGGTGACTGTCGCCGACAAGAAGGTAATGTGTGTACGGGGCGAGGACGGCGAGACCATCGAACGCTCCGTTCCCGAAGAGAAGCGCAACGAACGAGTCCTCTCCGACGAGGAGATACACCGGCTCCTGGAGGTCGGCGAGCGCGTCGAGGACCACTACGACACTCCACAGGACGTGGAGTGGGCAGTCTACGAGGGCGAGGTGTATCTGCTCCAGTCCCGCCCGATTACTACCATCGACGACCCCGAAGGAAGCGCCGGCTCGGCCAACGAAGCCGAGAGTCAGCCGCCGGGGGCGCAGTCGGGCGTCGCCGACGGTGGGGCGATGGAGAGCCAGTCGGAGTCGGTCCGGCTCTCCGGCATCGGCTCCGCGCCGGGCCGGGTCACCGGCGTCGTCCGTATCGTCGACAAGCTCGACAACCTCGACAAGGTCGAGGACGGCGACATCATCGTCGCCGAAATGACCACGCCGGACATGGTACCGGCGATGAAACGGGCAAACGGCATTATCACCGACGAAGGCGGGATGACAAGCCACGCCGCCATCGTCTCCCGCGAACTCGGCGTCCCGGCCGTCGTCGGCGCAGAGGACGCGACACAGAAGCTCCGTGACGGCGAGACGGTCACGCTCGACGGCGACAAGGGCACAGTCGAGAAAGGGGCGAAGGTCCCGGAGACGAGCGAAGACGAGGACGACGCCGGGGCGGTCGAGGGACACTCGCCGGTCAAGCCGATGACCGGAACGGAAGTCAAGGTCAACGTCTCCATTCCGGAGGCCGCCGAGCGGGCCGCCGCGACGGGGGCCGACGGCGTCGGTCTGCTGCGAATCGAGCACATGATTCTCTCGACGGACAAGACGCCCGCCCGCTACGTCGAGGACCACGGCGAGCGCGCCTACGTCGACGAAATCGTCGAGGGCGTCCGCTCGGTCGCCGAGGCGTTCTACCCGCGGCCGGTACGGGTCCGCACGCTCGATGCCCCCTCCGACGAGTTCCGCCAGCTCCAGGGCGGCGAGGACGAACCCAGCGAACACAACCCGATGCTGGGCTACCGGGGCATCCGGCGCTCGCTCGACCGGCCAGGCGAGTTCAAGCTCGAACTCCGCGCGTTCGAGCGCCTGTACGACCTCGGCTACGACAACGTCGAGCTGATGCTGCCGCTCGTGACCGACGCCGAGGACATCCTGCGGGCGAAGTCGCTGATGCAGGAGGTCGGCATCGACCCCGAGAAGCGCGACTGGGGTGTCATGGTCGAGACGCCGGCGAGCGCGCTGTCCATCGAGGAAATCTGTGACGCCGGCATCGACTTCGTCTCCTTCGGGACGAACGACCTCACCCAGTACACGCTGGCCGTCGACCGCAACAACGGCAACGTCGCCGACCGATTCGACGAACTCCACCCGGCCGTCCTCGAACTCATGCGCCAGGTCATCGGGACCTGCCGCGAGCACGACGTGTCGACGAGCATCTGCGGACAGGCCGCCTCGAAGCCACAGATGGTCGACTTCCTCGTCGACGAGGGAGTCACCTCCATCTCGCCGAACATCGACGCTGTGCGTGACGTACAACACGAGGTCAAGCGCGTCGAACAGCGCCTGTTGCTGGAATCGGTCCGCTGAGGCCGCCGCCTGACGTAGCCAGCAGGTTTTTTTGCGCCGTTCGCCTCGTTGCGGTATGGCACCCGAATCGACGCCGGAAGCCAAGAGTATCAGCTCCGGCGTGTCGTACATCCCATTCGGCATCCCTGGGCTGGACGGACAGGTCCGCGGGATTCCGACCGGGAGCACGGTCCTGCTGGCGGGGGCCTCCGACGCGGGAGGCGACGCCTTCACGTACACCAGCCTCGCCACGCTGATGCTCGCGAAACACCGCCCGGAAATGGTTCCGAACGGCATCGCCCGGCGCAGCGAGGCAATTCCAGAGTCGGTGACCTACATCACGCTCTCGCACGACCGCGAGCACGTCTACAGCGAACTCGACGCCGTGCTCGACGGCTACCAGTTCGATACGCTCACCGATAACATGGCCGTCGCCGATTTCTCCCAGCGGTTTATGGAGCTGTTGCCAGTCCCCGAACCACTGTTCGATGCCCGCCGGAGCGACGCCGAAATCGAACAGCCCGACGCGGAGCTACCGGAGCGAAAGCCTGCTTCGGAGACGTTCGAGAAACTTCTCTCCGATATCAGCGACCGGGTGAGCGACGCCGCAGAGACGCTCATCGTCATCGACTCGCTGACCGACCTCGAACGGGCGACGGAGTTCGGCCTGCCACAGAACCACGAGATCGCGTTCCTGATGGGGCTCCGGGAGGCGGTCGTCAACTGGGGGAACGTAGCCTTCGTCAAACTCGACCGACCCGCCGGCGACGTGCGGTCGGACGCGCTCATTCATGGGCTGTTGCACGGCAGCGTTTACTTCTACTCCAACGACAAGGGCTTCGAGACGTATCGGACCATGCGGGTCGGCTCCTTCGGCGGCGCGCTCGACTCCGAGCGCCAGACTGTGTTCGAGTCGCTGATCGGTCCCACAGGCTTTCGCGCGAAGGCGACGAAGAAAATCGGGCCGTCGAACTGGTAAGTCGGCTGTGAAGCGCGCTCCCGGACCGAGTACGAGTGGCTCTACCGCCTGACTACGGTCAGGAAGAATAAACAGCAGACAACGGACACGCCCGAGCACAACGGCTAAACCACTCCCCCCTCTATACTGGCGATAGATGCTCCAGCGGGCAGAGCCACAGGACTTCGAGCGCGTCCTCTCGTCGATGTGTACCGTGCCACACCCGTCGGCACGCGAAGCGGCGGAACGCTTCCTCGCGACGAACCCCGGAGACCCGGGTACGTACGAGACCATCGCCGATCTGGAACGCGAGGCCGTCGACTATCTCGGCGGGATGACCGGCCTCTCGGACCCCGCGGGCTACGTCGCCTCGGGCGGGACAGAGGCCAACCTGCAGGCGATACGCATCGCCCGTAATCGCGCCGATACAGACGACCCAAACGTGGTCGCGCCCGTCCACGCGCATTTTTCATTCACGAAGGCCGCTGACGTGCTCGGGGTTGAGTTGCGGACTGCGCCGGCAACGGACTACCGTGTCAACATGGCGGCGATGTCGGAACTCGTCGACGAAGACACGGTGTGTGTCGTCGGCGTCGCCGGCTCGACCGAGTACGGCTACGTCGACCCGATTCCGGCCATCGCCGACCTCGCAGAAACGGTCGATGCCCTCTGTCACGTCGACGCCGCGTGGGGCGGCTTCTACCTTCCGTTCACCGACCACGACTGGCACTTCGGCCACGCGGACATCGACACGATGACCATCGACCCCCACAAGGTCGGACAGGCGGCGGTTCCCGCCGGCGGACTGCTGGCTCGGGACCGGTCGCTGCTCGACGAACTCGCCGTCGAAACGCCGTATCTGGAATCGACGGACCAGCTCACGCTGACGGGGACGCGGTCGGGCGCTGGCGTGGCCTCGGCTGTCGCGGCGATGGAATCGCTGTGGCCGGCAGGCTACGAGCAACAGTACGAAACGTCGATGGCCAACGCCGACTGGCTGGCTGACCAGCTATCAGCGCGGGGCCACGACGTGGTCGGGCCCGAACTTCCGCTTGTCGCGGCCGACCTCTCGATGCCGATGACCGACGAACTGCGGGATCGCGGCTGGCGGGTCTCGAAGACCGGGGCCGGTGAGATGCGCGTCGTGTGTATGCCCCACGTCACGCGGTCGATGCTACGCTCATTTGTCGCGGATCTCGACTGGTACTGAGCCGCTGGCCTCGATTGGTACTGAATCGCTTCTCTAGTGTCAAACGTATCCGTACTGAGCGCTCCCGAGAAGACATACGAAGGTTTAGAAGTGCCTGTTTGCTACAGAGAGACGTGGACTTGGTAGTACCGACCGCAGCGTTCATCGCCTTCATCGGTGACTGTACGACCGCTGGCACCCC
The DNA here is from genome assembly GCF_003665985.1 of Haloarcula sp. Atlit-47R. Classification (NCBI taxonomy): domain Archaea; kingdom Methanobacteriati; phylum Methanobacteriota; class Halobacteria; order Halobacteriales; family Haloarculaceae; genus Haloarcula; species Haloarcula sp. Atlit-47R. The sequence goes on from NZ_QPLQ01000001.1 coordinate 416,261, forward strand.
ACTGTCGCCGCTCGAAGAAGCCGTCTGTACGGCCACTGGTCCGACCGGACTGGGTATCATCGCGGTGTACTCGTTTCTGATCGCGTTCATTCTCCCGCTTCCGAGCGAGGTCGTGCTGGTTCCGGCCGAAACCCTTCGACTTGGACTCTCCACAAACGGGAATCTGGTGGCGATTATCATCGTCAGTGGTCTGGGGAAGGCGTTTGGCAGTCTCGTCGCCTTCCATATCGGTCAGGAGGCAAAGGAGTACGGCCCGCTCGTTCGCCGAATCAAGCGCTCACGGTTCAACATCATCGAGTGGTCGGAAAAGAAAACGGTCCAGCTAGCACAGAAGTACGGGTACGTCGGTCTGGCGCTCGCGCTCTGTGTGCCGTTTTTCCCCGACACCATCTCTATCTACGCGTTCACCGTCCTCGAACGCGACTACTATCGGTTCGGCGCAGCGACGTTCTTCGGCAGTGCCGGACGGCTCGTCGTGACACTCGGGCTGGCAGGCGGTACGCTCGCGTTGCTGTGACCCCGGAGCGCGGCCACCACGCCGAAACCAACCCCCTTTTGACCCGTCGGTGGCACACGAACAGGTATGAGCAACGACGAGTTTCCGACGGACCAGCCGGCGGTCGTGACCTGTGGGTTGCCCTACGCGAACGGTGACTTGCACGTCGGCCACCTCAGGACGTATGTCGACGGAGACGCGCTGTCACGCGCTCTCCGACGGATCGGTCAGCAGACGGCGTTCGTTTCGGGATCGGACATGCACGGCACGCCAGTAGCGGTCAACGCCGCCGAAGCAGGCGTCGAGCCGCGAGAGTTCGCGCTTGACTTCCATGAGACCTACGCCGAGACGTTCCCGCAGTTCAACATCGAATTCGACAACTACGGGCACACCGACGACGAGACCAACGTCGAACTCACTCAGTCGTTCGTCCGCTCGTGGGTCGAAAACGACCACGTCCACGAGAAGGAAATAGAGGTCGCCTGGGACACCGAGGAGGACCAGCCCCTCCCCGACCGCTATGTTGAGGGGACCTGTCCCTACTGCGGGGAGCAGGCCCGCGGCGACGAGTGCGATGAGGGATGCCAGCGCCACCTCGAACCCGGCGAAATCGAGGACCCCGTCTCGACGCTGACCGGGAATCCCGCCGAGTACCGCACCCGCGAGCACAAGTTCCTCCGCCTCTCGGACTTCCAGGAGTATCTGCAGGACTTCCTCGACCGTCTCGAAGGGACCGACAACGCCCAGAACCAGCCCCGCGAGTGGATCGAGGGTGAACTGCAGGATCTCTGTATCACGCGGGACATGGACTGGGGCGTCGACTATCCCGAGGACGTCGACGGCGGGGAGGATCTGGTGCTGTACGTCTGGGTCGACGCACCTATCGAGTACGTCGCCTCGACGAAGCAGTACTCCGAGCGCGTCGGCGACGATGAGTACAACTGGGAACAGGTCTGGAAGGTCGACGGCGAAGAGCGCCACGATACCGAGTGGGACGACGACTGGAGCGAGGACAACGGCGAGATAATCCACGTCATCGGCCGTGACATCATCCAGCACCACGCCGTCTTCTGGCCCGCCATGCTGCGGGGCGCGGGCTACAACGAGCCCCGGGCCATCCTCGCGACCGGCTTCGTCGGCATCGACGGCAAGGCCCTCTCGACCTCGCGCAACCGCGCGGTCTGGGCCGACGAGTACCTGGAGGCCGGCTTCCACCCCGACCTGTTCCGGTACTACATCGCCACCGGCGCACAGATCGACACCGACGTGGACTTCTCCTGGGACCGCTTCCAGGAGCGGGTCAACGGCGAACTCGTCGGCAACGTCGGGAACTTCATCTACCGCTCGCTTTTGTTCGCCGAGCGCAACTACGACGGCACGCCCGACGCGCCCGTCAGCGACGACGTGCGCGAACGCATCGAGGCGGCCATCGACGACTTCGAGGCCGCCGTCCGCGAGTACGACGTGCGCGCCCTCGCCGAAATCGCCATCGAGCTGTCGAACTACGGCAACGAGTACATCCAGCGCAACGAGCCGTGGAACCTCGTCGACGACGACCCCGAGGAAGCCGAGCAGGTCATCCGCGACTGCGTCCAGCTGACGAAGGCCGTCGCGGTGCTCATCCAGCCCGTCCTGCCGGGCAAAGCCGAGCGCCTGTGGGGCCAGCTGGGCGAGCAGGGGTCGGTCGCCGACGTGACCCTCGACAGCGCGCTCGAAGCGCCGCCGGCCGAGTTCGGCGAGCCCGCGGAGCTGTTCGAGCAAGTCGAGGACGACCACATCGAGGCGCTGAACGAGGAGCTACAGGAGCGCGTTGAGGCGGCCGGCGACGACGAGTCCGAGGATGATGACGGCGAGGACGCCGGCGACGAAGCGGACGACGGGGATACAGACGCCGCCGACCTCCAGCCCCTCGTCGAGGACCGCATCAGCTTCGAGGACTTCGAGGGTGTCGACATGCGCGTCGGCGAGATTCGTAGCGCCGAGCCGGTCGAGGGCGCGGACAAGCTTCTCAAGTTAGCGGTCGATATCGGCCACGAGGTCCGGCAGGTCGTCGCCGGCCTCCGACAGCTCCACGACGCCGAGGACCTGCCCGGGACGCGGGTCATCCTGCTGGCGAACATGGAGAAAGCCGAGCTGTTCGGCATCGAATCCAACGGGATGGTGCTGGCCGCCGGCGACGAGGCGGACCTGCTGACGACGCACGAGGACGCCCCACTGGGGACCCGAATCAAGTAATCGCAGTCGCCAGCGCTTTTGTAGTCACGGCACGTACCGCGGACCATGGATGACGACGGGGCCGCACGAGACGATGCGGCCGCTACGGGTGATACGTTCACCGAGGAGTACGAACTGGCGACGGAAGCCGACGTTATTCAGCTCGAGGACGACCCAGATAGCGACGCGGCTGACGACGTGGAGGGCGCGGTCGCCGGCTCGCTCGCTCCGGACCTCGAGGTGACGCCCGACGCGCCGAAGCCTGAGAATGTCGTCTTCGTCGCGCTGGGGGTCTGTATCGCAATCCTCGCGCTCGGACGGATGTTCCTCGGGGCGGAGATGTACACACCGTCCGTACTCGGCGGCGTAGTCCTGTCCGTCGCGCTCGGAACCGCAGTACTGTACGGGTTCTTCGTCCGGACGAGCGACGCGTAACGCTACAGCAGTGCCGGGCGTGTCACGCCCGACCCCGACACTTAATCCTGCTCCGACACTAGGTGAGAGCATGGTGAATCCGCTGGCGACAGTTGCCCTGCTGCAGGCCGAACCACTGTTAGGTATGTCGCTCTCCATTCTGCTGTTTCTGGCCGGCGCGGGCCTCATCGTGGGCGAGGCGCTCGCCCCCGGAACCCACTTTTTCGTTCTCGGCGTGGCCCTGCTGACGGCAGGGCTGGTCGGGCTGTTCATTCCAGCAAGCCTCGGTATCCTCGCCCCACTCATCCTTACTGTCGTTGTCCTTGCAACGACAGCGGTCACGCTCTGGGGGTATCGAAAGCTCGACTTCGCCGCACCGGGCCGGGGCCAGACGCTCAGCTCTGACTCGCTTACGGGCCAGTTCGGAACGGTTACCGAGCGCGTAACCCGAAGCGACGGCGAGGTCAAACTGGAAGACGGCGGTTTCAATCCCTATTATCAGGCTCGCAGTTCCGGCGATCCCATCGAGGAGGGGACGGAAGTAATCGTCATCGACCCGGGCGGCGGGAACGTCCTGGAAGTCGAAGCGGTGGAGGCGGCAGGCGACGAAATCGACCGCGCGCTCGAACGTGACCGAAACCGGAGCGATGCGGACGCCGAGCCGGAGCGAGAGTCCGAGCGGGCGTAGGTGTGCAATTCGGTAGTTTGTGACAGGGACACCGAAGCCTTTTCATTGCGCGCTCCGGAGTTCTGATTGTCATGTTCCCCGCGACAGCACCGCTGCAAGGTCTGGGAGGACTCGTCGGTTTCGTTACCGTAATCTTCCTCCTGATCGCCATCGCGCTGGTGTACTCCAGCGTCGTGATCATCCGCCCGTACCAGAAAGGTGCCTACACGGTCCTTGGTACCTATCGCGGCGTCCTCGACCAGGGGATTCACTTCATCTATCCCTTTGTCTCCGACGTGACGCGGTTCGATATGCGTACCCAGACGCTTGACGTGCCGCGGCAAGAGGCTATCACCCGCGACAACTCGCCGGTGACCGCCGACGCCGTCGTCTACATCAAGGTGATGGACCCGAAGAAGGCGTTCCTCGAAGTCGACAACTACGAACGTGCCGTCTCCAACCTCGCCCAGACGACCCTTCGTGCCGTCCTAGGTGACATGGAACTGGACGACACGCTGAACAAGCGGGGTGAAATCAACGCCCGCATCCGGAAAGAGCTGGACGAACCCACCGACGAGTGGGGTGTCCGCGTCGAGAGCGTGGAGGTCCGCGAGGTCAACCCGTCCAAGGACGTCCAGCAGGCCATGGAGCAACAGACCTCCGCCGAGCGGAAACGCCGTGCCATGATTCTGGAAGCCCAGGGTGAACGGCGCTCCGCCATCGAGACGGCCGAAGGTGACAAGCAGTCTAACATCATCCGCGCACAGGGTGAGAAACAGAGCCAGATTCTGGAAGCACAGGGTGACGCAATTTCGACCGTCCTGCGTGCGAAATCCGCCGAGTCGATGGGCGAGCGCGCCGTCATCGACAAGGGGATGGAGACGCTCGCGGAAATCGGTCAGGGCGAGTCGACGAAGTTCATCCTCCCGCAGGAGCTTACCTCGCTGGTGGGCCGCTACGGCAAGCACCTCCAGGGCTCCGACGTGAAGGAGAACGGTCACTCGCTGGAAGCGCTTGACTTCGACGACGAGACCCGCGAGATGCTTGGTCTGGACGATATCGAGGAAATCCTCGGCCAGATCGACGAGGAAGCGCAGGTCGATGTCGAAGCGATGGAAGAGGAAGCCCAGAAGATCAAACACGGCGAAGACTCCGGCGTCGACAGCGCCGACGACGTCATTGAGGAGATGGACGCTGAGATAGACAACGACTCGGGCACGACTGACGTGGCCGGCGGTCCCGACGACACGACGCGAACGTCGGAAGTCGACAAAGACAACTAACTGAGAATCAGGCGAAGACGTTTTATTACCGACCCACCTTTTCGGTAGCAATGACGCGTGAGGGCGACGTGGACGAGGATAAACGAGCGACACTCCGTCGCTTTGCCGCCCTCGGTGCAGCAAGTCCGTTTGCCCGCTTCGGCGACAGCGGAAGCGAGAGCGACGCGCCCGACGCCATCGCCGGATACGTCTCGACACACCCCGGGACCCACTTCTCGAAGCTTCGTGACGACCTCAAACTCGGGACTGGTGAGGCCCAGCACCACCTCCACCGGCTGGAAAACGAGGCCGTCGTCACGTCACAGAAGGACGGCGACTACCGCAGGTACTTCCCGGCCGGGCAGTTCTCCGAGTTCGAACAGGTGGCGCTTGGCTACCTGCGGCGGTCCACGGCTCGCGGGATGCTCGTCACCCTGCTGCGCCGCCCGGACGCGACGGCGTCGGAACTGGCCACTGAACTGGACGTCTCACGGCCGACGGTGAGCAACTACGCCGCCGATCTGGAGGCCGCCGGGCTCCTGTCCAGAGAAGACGGCTACGCAGTTACGGAACCCGAAACCGTGCTGACACTGCTGATTCGGTACGCCGATTCGTTCGGCGACGATGTGGCCGCGTTAGCCGGCGAGGCCGACTCGCTACTGCGGTACGACCCGTGACGCTCGGGTCCCGGCTGTCAACCCAGCCGCGTCCGTCTCTCCCCCCTTCGACGATGCTTGTTATCTCGAACCTGGCCCCGCCCGCCTCGCTGTCGGTCACGCTCACATCCCATCCGTGGACGGCGGCGATGTCAGCGACGATTGCGAGGCCGAAGCCGGTGCCGTCGGACGCGGTCGAGTAGCCCGCTTCGAACACCGCGTCCCGCTCGTCCTCGGGGACGCCCGGCCCGTCGTCGGCGACGTAGAACCCGCTTTCGTCGTCGATGTCGCCGACGGTGACCGTCACGCCGTCGCCGTGCTCGACGACGGCGTCCGACTGGGGCGGCGTGGTGCTGTGTTCGACATCCCCATCCTGTCCCTGGGTGGGAAGGGATCCGTGTGCGACGCTGTTCCGGAACAGGTTCTCCAGCAGGCGACGCAGCCGCCGGGGGTCCGCGACGACGACGCTGTCGGTGTCGGTCTCTAAGGTCGCGTCCCCAGTTTCGACGGTCTGCCAGCAGGCGGTCGCGGCGGTGTGTAAGTCGACCGGCTCGGTGGTCGTCGCCTCGCGGCCGTCGCGTGCGAGCGTCAGGATGTCGTCGATGAGCGTCTGTATCCGCTGGTGGGCGCTGTCGATGCTGTCGAGATGGTCGTCGGTCCCTTCCTGACGGGCCAGTTCCAAGTGGCCCTGCGCGACCGTCAACGGCCCCTGAAGGTCGTGGCTGACGACGCTTGCGAAGGACTCGAGCCGGTCGTTCTGGACGCGGAGCCGGCGCTCACGTTCCTTCTGTTCGGTGATGTCCTGGATGAACCCCCGGACCGTGCGGCGTTCCGCGTCCTCGACTCGTTTGCCGCGGGTCCGGACCCACCGACAGTCGCCTGTCGCGGTGATGAGCCTGACTTCGAGGTCATACGGTTCCCCGTCTTCGAGGGCCGCATCGACGGCGTCCGCGACTGTCTCCCTGTCTTCGGGATGGTAGAACGACAGCCCACCTTCGACTGTCGGCTCGAAGTCGTCGTCGACCTCGTGGATGCGGCGGGTGCCCGCTGTCCAGGTCGACATCCCGCTTTCGTCGAACTCCCACGCGCCGAGGTCACCCAGTTCCTCCGCCTCGGCGAAAAAGTCCCGTAGCTGGGCGAGGTTCCGCTCGCGCTCGATACGCTCGGTGACCTCCTGACAGTGCGAGAAGATAGTGACGACATCGCCCGCGTCGTCGGTGACGAGGCGGTTGTGCCACTCGACCATGATACGCTCGCCGTCTTTCCGGACGTTCTCGTCGACGCTGTGGTAGCCGCCGCTGGCCTCACTGAGGGCAGAGGTGACCGCGTCGACGTCGTCGTAGCTGTCCGGACTCACGAACACCTCCCACGTCTCCCCGAGCAGTTCGTCTTCGGTGTAGCCGAATATCTCGGTGAGGGTGTCGTTGACCCGGACGATTTCGAAGTCGGAGTCGAACTCAACGAAGCCCAGCGGCGACTGGTCGATAAACAGCGACAGCCGGTCCGTGCTCTCTTCGAGGGCGCGCTGTGACCGGTACTGTTGGACGGCGTTGGTGATGCGGTTGGCCAGAAGTGCGTAGTGGCTGGTGTCAGACGTCTTCTGCAGGTAGTCGGTGACGCCAGCCGAAATAGCATCCCCGGCGACTGCTTCGCTGCCTCGGCCCGTGTACAGAATAAAGGGTAGCTCCGGGTACGCCTCGCGGACGGATTCAAGGAGGTCGATGCCGCTTTCGCCGGGCATCTCGTAGTCCGAGACGATGCAGTCGAACGTCGCCGATTCGAGTCGGGCCAGCCCCTCCGATGCACTCGTCGCGGTCTCGATGTCGAACGCGGCCCGCTCTCGTTCGAGAAACGCCGCCGTCGTCTCCGCGTACTGCAGGTCGTCGTCGACGTGGAGGACTCGAATCGGGGAACCAGCCTCTCCCATTACTGGGTCCGACTATGCCGTCAACTGTTATGAATATGCACATTCAGCTCGGCAGACAGAAGCATGCATCTCAAGGGGTCGTGACTGACGGAAAAGTGAGCGACGACACCGAACCGTCTCTGCGCGGGGGACAGTACCGCTCGTTCGGCGGAGTCCGGGCTTACGCTTCGACCATCCACGTCGTCGAGGAGGAGTAGCCCCACTTCTCGACGGCCACGTCGTGGTCGCCGTCGGCGATTGCGGTCATGTTCGTGCCGACTTCCTTCGCCGAGAGCCCGAGTTCGTCGCCGATAAGCCGGGACTTGAAATACGTCTGGTCGTCAGCATTGGAACGGAGATACTCCAGAATACGTCGCTGCTTGTCCGAGAGCGGACTGTCGGTGGGTTGTGCGGTGGCGCTCATTAGTACAGTTACTAGCAGCACCGAGACACCCTTATTGGATTTGGTACAGACGGTTAACGGCCCGTAGTCTTGCGGTTTTCTCTCATTCGAAGCGGACATACTGCCGCGAGTTGGGCCACGCGACAGTCGGTTGGTACAGGCGGGAAACACCGCGGTCGCTCGCTCCGGCAGTTCTTTAGTAATGGGCCGTTTTGTGGCCGAACGGAGGTCTATCACATTGGAAATCTCGGATCAACTGCTGTGTCTGTTCAGTGCCGATATCCGCAGCGAGGGGGACCGGTACGTCGTAGAGATCCCTCGTCGAGAGGTCGAGACGGGCGCAGTCGACTCGGGCAGTACCTACCGCGTTGCGCTTATCTCCGCAGACGAGGGGACAGAGGCGGACGAGGAGACAGTGGCGGAGACGCCACCGGATCAGCCACAACCGCCGGTCGAACCGGGTGAGACGCGCTACGTCGAGATTGAAGACATCGGCAAGCAGGGCGACGGCATCGCCCGCGTCGAGCGCGGCTATGTCATCATCGTTCCGGGAGCCGAAATCGACGAACGTGTCAAGATCGAAGTGACCGAGGTCAAGTCGAACTTCGCAGTCGGCGAAATCATCGACGACGTGTGACGCTACTCGTAGGGGCTGCCGTCGGGGCGCTTGGCTCCTTCGGAGTCGTGGACGACGACCTGTCCGGCTGACTGGTCGACGGGCCGGTAGTTGTCGCGGACGCCGATTGCTTCCGTCAGTTCTCGAACGGCGCGCTCCTTGAGCGCTGCTGCCAACTCCTCGGCGTCGGCTCTGGACATATCCCGACCGAGCCCCTCACATTCGTGGGCCCGGACCATCCCCGCCTCGTCGACGGCTTCGCCCATCGGCTGGCTCGTCCCGCCGAGCGCGACGCTGAACGGGTAGGTCCGGCAAATGAGCGGGCGGTCAGCGTGGACCGTACAGGCACCCGTGCCGCCGTCCTCAGCGTAGAACGTACAGTCGCCGCAGTCATCGGTCTGGAGCGCCCACTCAAACGTCTCGCCTTCGGGGCCGTCAGGGCCGTCAGCCAGTCCGTACGGCATCGGTCGAGCCACGTCGCGGAAGTCGTACTCCCCGGTCGCCTGTAGCTGCCGGATCTCGTCGGGAAACACCGTCGCAGTGTGGGGTTCAGCATCGGTTTCAGCGGACTTGGGCTGCTCGTCGGACCCATCGGGTCCGTCACTCGCGCCACCCGCACTACACGCTGACTCGGCCTTGCAGCAGGCTCCACAGCGGGTGCATTCGAACCCGATCGTCTCGATTGCGTCGGCCAAGTCCGACTCGTCGAGGGCACGGGCCCGTTCAAGTTCGGTTTCCAAGGAGTCCACAGCATCGCTAGCGGGCCGACGGGCAAAAAGGCGTCACTCCGCCGGGTTCGGCACGGCCCGGTCGCCGTCCCACGAGAGCACGCCTTCGACAGCGAGTTTCTCAATGTGGGCCAGCACCGTCGCGCGGGCCAGGTCGCGCACGCCGGTGAGGTCCTTTTCGTAGGCGGCGTTGAGGATTTCGTCCAGCGTAGTGGCGCCGTGGTCGACAGCGTCCCGAACACGCCGCTCACGCTCCAGTCGGTGATTGATGAGTCGTGCACAGGTCTCCCGTGGCGTCTCGATACGCGGGCCGTGACCCGGTAACAGCACGTCGGGGTTTCTGGCGTGGAGGCGGCGCAGTGACGCGAGATAGGCCCGAACGTCGCCCTCGGGTGCACCGACGACGACGCTGCCCTCAGCGACGGCGAGGTCGCCGGAGACGACGGCCCCGTCTGTTGCGAAGGCAACGTGCTCCGGCGCGTGTCCCGGCGTATCGATGACGGTCACTGGGCCGGCATCAGTCGGAATCGTCGTCCCTCCGCTGAACAGTCTGTCCGGGGAAACGCCGGTCGTAGCTTCAAACGCGCCTGCTCGACCGTGGCGCGCCCACACCGTCGCGCCCGTCTCTCCGGCGTAGTGTGCAACGGCACCAGCGTGGTCAGGGTGATGGTGCGTGAGCGCAATGTGTGCGAGGGTGCGGTCGCTGAGAAGCGAATCGAGCGCATCGTTCGTCGCCGCAGGGTCCACGAGAAGCGCCGCCTCGTCGCCACAAACGTATGCCGCCGTGTTGCCAGTTGGTGCCCGTGTCGAGACGGGTACGTCGGCCCGCTGCCAGTTCATGCCGGCCGGTCAGACCGTGAGGAAATAAACCTGTTTGCGTGCGTCGGTGAAACTATACCGCGAGTCTACCAGATCAGACTCCTCCAGCCGGTTCAGGGCATACCTGACAGTACGGTCCGGGAGCAGCGAGTTCTCGGCCAGGTCGCCCTGTGACAACGGAGCATCGTCTTCCAGCACCTTCGCGACGAGCTTCGCGCTCGGCGGGAGTTCACGCAGCGTGTCGCGGAACTCCTCATCGGTGAACGGTGCCGGTGCAGCGTTTTCAGTTAATGCGCTCATAGTGGCTGATATTCCAGACTTACTGGTAAAACTTGGCTATATGCATGACCAAACAATACAGATTCTATGAAGTGTTTAATGTGTCCTTATACAAAACCGCCATCGTGCGGTTCCGGCCGGTAGCAGGAATACGTGCCCGGAACTTTCAGGGCCAGGAGTGTGGCCGGTTCCGGATGGACTGGAAAACAACCCGACCGATGAAAGGGGATTCCAGTATCGTTTTATCCCCCGCGGGGTGAGCAATACACCGTGAAAGGGCAGGAGTGGTATCAGGCCGACACCGTGGCCGAAGAGTACGAGGCCAAGCGGTTCTCCCGTGGTGGTCGGCTGATCGACCGACGCGAGAAGCAGGCCGTCCTCGACGCAATCGGCCCCGTGGCCGATAAGGACGTATTAGAGGTAGCTTGCGGGACCGGCCGGTTCACTGTGATGCTGGCCGAGCGCGGCGCGAATATCACCGGGCTGGACATCTCGGGACCGATGCTCCAGCAGGGCCGTGAGAAAGCACAGGCGACCGGTGTCGACGACCACGTGGAGTTCATGCGGGGCGATGCCGCCCGACTCCCGTTCCCGGACGACCATTTCGACACTGTGTTTGCGATGCGCTTTTTCCATCTGGCGGACACACCTGCGGCGTTTCTCGCGGAGATGCGCCGCGTCTCGAAGGAGCAGGTTTTCTTTGATACGTTCAACCGGTTTTCCACCCGGTCGATATACAACTGGGCGCTCCCGATGGGGTCGCGGCTCTACTCCCGCTGGGAGATCGACCGGCTGTTAGACGGGGCCGGACTGGAACTGACCGACGCGAACCACGACTGGCTCCTTCCGTACGGGTTTTATCGGAAGATTCCGAACGAACTGGCCGCCTCGTTCCGCTCGCTCGATACGGCGCTTGGCGGCACACCGCTCGGCGAAAAGTTGGCGTCGGTGTCGTACTGGAACACCCACGTGTAGCGCATCGCCGCTCAAACGCTCCCGGTTTTGTAGCGGAGAGTTCGCGTCCGCCTCCCGCGACTTTTAAGCGCCTTCGCCGTCCTACCCAGAGGTATGGATATCTCGGTAGTGGTCCCGACGTTGAACGGCCGGGAAGAGCTGGCCGGCTGTCTGGACGCACTCACCGAGCAGGTTCCGGATGCGGAAGTAATCGTCGTCAACGGCCCGTCAGCCGACGGGACGACTGGCATGATCCGCGACCGGGACGACGTGTCTATTCTCGTCGAAATCGCCGACCGCTCGGTGACAGTCGCCCGCAACGCTGGCATCGACCGGGCGACGGGGGACGTTATCGCGCTCGTCCATCAGTCGCTCTCAGTCGAGTCCGGCTGGGCTGACGCCGTGAGAGACGGGCTTTCGGGGACCGCGCAAGCCATCACCGGACCGACACACCAGCAACTGTGGGCCGGGATGACGACCGAAACAGAAGAAACACGGACGATAGCCGGCCGCGACGTGACGTATTTCAACCCCGGCAACGTCGCGTTCGATGCCGAGGTACTGGAAGCACTGGACGGATTCGACGAGTATCTGAATGTCGGCAGCGCCCGGGACTTCGCACACCGGATGGCCGCCAGTGAGTACGGTGTCGACTGGAGCACAAAAATGTGTGTCAGCCGCGAGTTCGAGGCCGACGGCGGCATCGCAGAGACCGACTGGAACTGGAAGTACCGCTCGCTCGCGTATCGACTTGTGAAAAACTACAACGTCCGGCCGACTGTGGTGCGGCGACTCCTCAGCCACGCGATCGGTGACGCGAAAGACGCGCTGGTCGATGTCGTGCGCGGGGAGACGACGCCGTCGCAGTGGCTCGGCAACGGGCAGGACGTGTTCGGCGGCGTCGGGTCGGGAATCGTCGACGGAGTCAGGGCACGCGTGACCGACCGGACACTCCGCCGGAATCCGAACGGTCGGTCCGCGCGTGCGGACCGCGCAGTGACTGTGTACGACTGGCGGTAACCCACGACTGTCGCCCGTTCTACCGGTGTGGCGGCTGCCGGCGATCAGGGCGCCAGCGCTTCGATGACGCGGTTTGGATTGTTCGAGAACACCTTGCGCATCGCGTCTTCGGGGACATCCAGTGTCAGAATCTCCATGACAGCCACGTTCGGGTGAACGCTGGGGACGCCGCTCCCGAAGAGAACACGGTCAGGATGTTCCAGAACCGCCCGTTCCATCGGCCCCCGGTAGCGGACCGCGCTGGTGTCGAGATACAGATTGTCGTGGGCCGCCAGTAGGTCGATGGCTCGTTCCATCAGGTCCTGCCGAAGTGGATGCGCGCCGAAGTGTGAGAGAATGACCGGGAAGTCGTACGATAGCAGCGATTCGGCGACAGTTTCGGGCGGGAACCCTTCGCCGCCGTGGACGATAACGGGCAGCGACACTGACTCCAGTTCTGCGAGGACTTCGTCATCGGGTAGCCCGTCGGTCGGTGGATGGAGCTTGAAGCCGTAGAACCGGTCGTCGTAGGCGTACTGTTCGATGTCCGCAGGCGAGGTATGGTCATCTGTGCGACTACTTGCGAGGTTGCGAAGCGCCGACCCGGGGCCGGACCCCGGGTCCCGAGCGCCGTTGACTCTGGCGAAGGCGACCATCGGTCGCTCGACGGTCATCCGGGCGACGGCGTTGTTCGCTTTCAGATACGACCCGTCTCGCTCGCCAGGGAAGACGACGGAGCGGACGACGCCGGCCTGGTGCATCTCCCGTTCCAGTTGCTCCGGGTCACCCATGCCGTCTCGGGGCCGGCGCTGCTCGTCGGGTTCCAGCCGTGCGTGCACGTCGACGACCCGAAAGCCGTGCTCCAGCTCTAGCATCTACTATACGGTGTGTATAGACCCATATTAAAAGATGTGTAGGTCCGGCCAGGATTACAGAGACAGGAACCGCGCTGTCGCCCAACGAGCGGTCTGCGCCGTTAGAAAGTTTTATATAGAACCGCTTGCCTTGTCTTAAGTGAGGTTCAACACATATGTCATCTGGCCAGCGACGCATGGGCGGCCAGCCTCTTTTCATCCTTGATGAGGACGCCCAGCGCACACACGGAAAGGACGCACAGTCATCGAACATCTCCGCCGGAAAGGCCGTAAGCGAGTCCGTACGGACCACGCTCGGTCCCCGCGGCATGGACAAGATGCTCGTCTCCGACGACGGTGATGTGGTCATCACCAACGACGGGGCGACCATCCTTTCCGAGATGGATATCGAACACCCCGCGGCCCAGATGATCGTCGAGGTCGCCCAGACCCAGGAGGACGAAGTGGGCGACGGAACGACGACCGCGTCCGTGCTGGCCGGGGAACTGCTGACGAAAGGCGAGGACCTGCTCGACGACGACGTCCACCCGACGACAATCGTCGAGGGATACTCCGCTGCCGCCGAACTCGCACAGGAGGCCATCAACGAGATCGTCCTCGATGTCGACCTCGACGACGAGACGCTCGTCGAGGTCGCCGAATCATCGATGACCGGCAAGGGCACTGGTGATGTCGAGGCCGAGAAACTCGCCGAAGTCGTCGTCGACGCCGTCCGTCACGCCAAGAGCGACAACGGCGTTCGCCGGGACAACATCGAAGTCCACACCCAGACGGGTGCGGCTTCCTCCGCGACCAAGCTCGTCGAAGGCGTCATCGTTGACGAGACGGCCGTCCACGACAACATGCCGTCCTCGGTCGAGAACGCGTCCATCGCGGTCATCGACACCGAGCTCGACGTCCGCGAGAGCAACATCGACGCCGAGTACAACGTCTCTAGCGTCGACCAGCTCAACGCCGCACTCGACGCCGAAGAGAGCGAACTGCAGGGCTACGCCGAGGAAGTCGTCGAGAGCGGCGCTGACGTCGCCTTCGTCACCGAGGACGTCGCCGACCGCGTCGCCTCCCAGCTCGCCAAGGAAGGCGTCTTCGTCGCCGACAGCATCAGCTCCTCGACCGCGAAGGACATCGTTGAGGCGACCGGCGCAAAGCGCGTCGGCTCCCTCGAAGCTCTTGATGAGGACGCGCTCGGCCACGCTGACAGTGTCGACGTGGAAAAGCAGGGCGACGACGACGTGACGTTCATTACCGGCGGCGCGACCGCCGAGTCCGTCACAGTTATCGCTCGCGGCTCCACCGAACACGTCGTCGACGAACTCGAACGCGCGCTCAACGACGCGCTCGACGTGGTCATCGCCGCGCTCGACGCTGGCGGTGTGGTCCCCGGCGCAGGCGCCACGGAGATTGCCATCGCCGACCACATCCGCTCCGAAGCGGCGTCAATCGAGGGCCGCAAGCAGCTCGCCGTCGAAGCGTTCGCCGACGCTGTCGACGTCCTGCCCCGCACGCTCGCCGAGAACACGGGTCTCGATGCCATTGACGCGCTCGTCGACCTCCGCGCCGAACACGAGAGCGAGGGCATCGCTGGCGTCATCAGCGAAGGCCAGACTGGTGTCGTTGCTGACCCCGTCGAGTACGGCATCCTCGACCCCGCCGCTGTCAAGCGCGAAGCGGTCGACTCCGCCACCGAGGCGGCGACGATGATCGTCCGCATCGACGACGTTATTTCGTCGAGCTAAGCTGGTTTAGACGTCAAACCTGTTTTCTTTTGACCGCGCCAGAGAGCGGCGCGACCGCTGTAGAAACCACCGCTCAGTCGCCGCTGGGCTCGACAGAAAGCGTCAGCGTCGCATCGGCCCCGTCAGCGAGCGCTTCGACGAGGTCCCGGTCCACGTCGCCGGCCGCCGCGTCGGCGTTTACCATCACAGTCCGGTCATCGACGTAGTCGCTCGTCCGCAGGACGTGGCTCCGGTCGTTCTCGAAGGAGAGGTCTGGATGGCCGGTTCCGGTCACGGTAACAGTGTGGTCACCAGCCTCGATAATCGCCGTAATCGTCGCGTCGGCGTCCTGGCAGGCCGCTACGAACTTCTCATCGAAGTCGGCGGGGACGCGGTCAGCTTCGATAGCTAGAATGCAGTCACCGGCCGGTGTCAGAAAGTCGTCGCTCGTCACTTCTAGCGTGCTCGCGTGCTCGCCGGCGACGTTCTCGTGGCCCTGTGCGTGGACCACTTCTTCGAGTGTCATACCTCTCGCTCGCCGCCGGGCATACTTCAGCGGGACGACTCGGAGCGGACGACGGTAACCGTCACCGCACCGCAGACGCACTCGTGCGCTTCGCGGCGGCCAGCGTCGGTCTCGAACACCAGCGCCGGCTCCCCGAGCGAGCGCTCGCAGTGCTGGGCCTCGCAGGTCGGTGTCGCTGCCTCGTGCAGTTCAGTGAGCATATCTGGATAATAGGTGGCTACCTATGTCAAAGCGAGCCGTCCCCGCAGTGAAAGTGAAAGTGAAGGCGTGGGGCAAAGGATATGCCCTCGGGGAACGGGCCACAAGGTATGTCGCTGGAGTGGCGCGGCGCGGCGGTTGCGCCGGACGACGAGATGCCGTCCCCGGAGGCGTGGGAACCGGTGTCGGTACCCGGCCGGCCAGAACAGTTCGCCGGCGCCGAGGCCGTGGCCTACGAAACGACGTTCTCGGACCCGCGGGACGAGAGCGACGCACACGCCCTGCTCGTACTGAACGGAACATACGCGCACACACGCGTGTGGTGCAACGGCGATTTACTCAGCAGCCACGATGCCTACTTCGAACCGCTCCGGATTCGCCTCCCCGAGAGCGAGGAGTACAGGATCGTCGTGGAGTGTCGCACGCCAGAGGACCGCTTTGGCGGCCTGCACGCGACCGACCAGCTTCCGCCGGAGCGCTGCGTCCCGGGCATCTGGTGGGATGCGAGCATCGAAACCAGACCGGACCCCTGCGTGAGCGAGCTTTCAGTCCAGCCACAGGTGTCGGAAGAAGACGTGTCCGACGCGACGGTCGAGGTGTCGGCGACCGTCCTGACCGAAGAGCCCCTCGACGACCGGATAACCCTCTCTCTGCGGCCGGAAGGCGACGTGCGTGGCGGCGGAATGATGGATCGGGCCCGCGTCTCGACCAGTGACGAGCGGACAACGGTGGCCTACACGATGGACGTGCGCGACCCGTCACTGTGGTGGCCCCACGACCGCGGCGCGCAGTCCCGCTACGTTCTCAGGGCGAAGCTCGGCGACGACGAGCACTCGGTGACGACGGGACTGCGCACCGTCTCCTACGACGACGGCCTGCGGGTCAACGGCGAGGCCGTGCCCGTTCGCGGCGTAACGCTGCTGGACCCAACTGTTGAAGATGTCGCACGGGCTGTCGACGCCAATGCAAATCTGGTTCGGATTCGGGCACAGGGAACGCCGCCCGAAGTGGCCCGCGCCTGTGACGACCACGGCGTCCTGCTCTGGCAGGACCTCCCGCTGTCGGGCCCTGGTTCATTCGACCGCGAACGAGGAATTGCCCTCGCAACGCGGCTCGATACGACCTACGCACAGCATCCCAGTTTCGCGGCGGTCGGTGTTCACGACGAGCCAGTATCTCCGTACGCTGACGGGCTGGGCTCTGGGTTCCTCGACAGACTTCGCGTCCGATGGCGCGCTTGGCGAGCCGGCTACGACAGCACGGACGCCAAGTCAGTGGCCGGGAGCGTCGACGCCGTTCCGACGTTTCCGGTGGTCGGTCCGCCCGGAATCGGTCCCGACGCGGCCACGCTGTACCCGGGGTGGCAGTATGCCGACACGGCCGACCTCCCGTGGCTCTGTTCCACGTTCGGCGTTGGCGATGTCGTCGCCGGTTTTGGTGCCGGTGCGCTTGGGCGGCCGGACCCGGGCGACAGTCCCGGGTTCGATCGCGCCTGCCACGACCGACACGTCGACGGCGGCCTCGACGCGTCACAGGCGTATCAGGCCAGCGTCGTCCGCGAGGTTGCCGAGTCGCTCCGGCGCCGCGCCACGCCACTCATGATCGTGGATAGCCTCCGAGATGTCGGTGACGCCGGTATGGGTCTGCTCACCACGGATGGCACCGGGAAGACGGCGTTCAGTGTTCTTGCCGACTGTTACGAGCCCACGCAGGTAATACTCTCGGACCCAGCACCCGGCGAGCGGGATGTCGTCGTCCTCCACGACCGTCCAGAAAAAGCGGACCTCACCGTGGAATGGGACTGCAACGGGGACCGCGAACAGGCCGAACACACTGTCGGTCCGTTCGCCCGCGTCACCGTCGACACGCTTACTCTTTCAGCCGGTGACGACGTGACGCTCGCCGCCACCGACGGCCAGACTGTCGTCAAGAACGAGTACCGTATTAGCGAGTGATATATGCCCGTGATATACAAGGGAACCACAGACGATAGTGACCGTCTCGCCCCCGAAATAGGGCGTGTGAGACGTTGACGCGGTATTCAGTGCACCGGAATGTTTAAACAATATCCACCTCTATTCGTAGACACCAGAACGCTTCCGCGTTCAGGCAGTATCGCTTTCAGCCCAACATGAGAGGGAACCCTTGTTATTGGTGTCAGCCCCTCAGTAGTGGGCCGACTGTCTGTGCTGAAGCGGTGATGGCATAGAGGATTCAACAATGGCAGACTCGATAGACGAATCAAAGAACGTTACAGTAACCGAAGAGGATCTCGAAAACAAATCGAAAGGCGAGCTCATCAAACTCGCCGGCCAGCTCCGCGACCGACGGAACGAGCTGAACCAGATGGCGTCCGAGCGGGCCTCCGCCCGCGACGACCTGAACGCGAAGACTCGCGAAAAGGTCGACGAAGCCCAGGAACACCGCGAGAAACGCGACGAGCTCAACGAGCAGGTCCAAGAGCACAAGGACAAGCGAAACGAGCTTAATGCGGAAGCAAACGAGCTGTTCGACAAAGTCGATAACCTGAAAAACGACCTCGAACTCGATGAGGGCACGTCGGTCGAACAACTCAAAGAGGAGATCGAAGATCTCGAGTTCAAGCAACAGACCGAAGTGCTCTCCTCGGAGGACGAGAAGGAGCTCATCGAGAAAATCGAGACCAAGCGCGAGAAGCTCCAGGAGAAACAGGAGAAGCTCGACCAGGGCGGCGACCTCGAAGAGCTCAAAGAGGAAGCGGAAGAGGTCCGCTCGGAAGCCTCGAAGCACCACCAGAAGGTCACGGAACTGGCCGACGAGGCTCAGAAGCACCACAACGAGATGATCGAGGCCTACCGCGAGGCCGACGAGATCCGTGACGAGGCCGACGAGAAACACGAGGAGTTCGTCGAGGCCCAGGAAGCGGCCGACCAGCACCACGAGGACTTCGTCCGCGTCCAGAAGCGCCTCCGCGAGCTCGACAAGAAGGAAGAAGAGCAGGAGCGCTCCCAGCGTGAAGAAAAGCAGGAAGCCGCTCGCGAGGAAGCCGAGGAGATTTACCAGAAGTTCAAGGAAGGCGAGACCCTCGACACCGAGGACCTGATGAAGCTCCAGAAGGCCGGCAAGCTGTAAGTCTGCGGGATTTTCTCTCTGTTTTCTCGGACCATAGATGCATCACTCACCTGGCCTGCTCCAGCTCGGCGCGCTCTCGCTCGTCCCGACAGCTCTCGGTGGAATCCTGTTTGGCCTCGCTCTCGCCGCGCCACCGGGTCCGATGAACGCCGTTATTGCCGAGGAGAGTGCACTGCGGGGCTGGCGGGCCGGCTTCCTCGCTGGCCTCGGCGCGATGACTGCTGACGCCTGCTTCCTTGTGCTCGCTGTGCTCGGCGCCGCTACGATCATCACCGAGACGCCGGGACTTCGACGAGTGATGATCGGTGCCGGCGGGCTCCTGATGCTCTGGTTCGCGTACGGAGCAGTTCAGGAGGCCAATACAGTAGTTACCGAGGGGGAGTCGTCGGTCGCGTCCGGGGACAGCCGGGGCTTTCGCAAGGCGCTCGTGCTGGCACTGACAAACCCCTATCAGGTCGCCTTCTGGCTCACCGTCGGCGTGGGCCTCCTTGAACCGGGTGTGGTCGACGTGGCGTCGTACGTGCCCGCGGTCGGGTCTGACGCATTAACCGTCCAAACCGGCCACCCGGTGCTGTTGGGTGGGTTTTTCGGCGGGATCGGTATCTGGATTACGGGATTTCCGGCGGCGATTGTCGCCGCGAGAACGCGTATCGAGCGGCTCGCACCGCTGGTCGCGTGGATTAGTGCCGCTGTTCTCGCCGGGACTGGGGTTCTGTTCCTGCTGCGGGCGCTATGAATCGCCCATCCCAGTCGCCACCTCGTCGAGGTCGTCTTCGACAGCCATGTCGGCGACTTCCATCGTTAGCCACTCCTGGAACCAACGGGTCCGCTTGAGCCGCTGGTGGACGATAGACTCGGCGGTGTCACTCTGCACGCGCTCGCGCGCGTCCTCACCGCGCTCGATGACACGGTCGACCATCTCGGCCGCGTCCATATGCGTCCGGGACTCATAGCCCATGCGCAACAACATCAGGGCGGTCCCGTTCGCGCCGACTTTGTCTAGGATGTCCGCCTCGATGAGACACTGTACTTCCAGCGGCAGGTCGTCCAGCGGCCCCTGGTACGAGTGAGCCTCGACGGCGGCGCAGACCTGTTCGATGAACGATTCTGGGTAGTCACCGTGTGCCCGCAGATACTCGCGTGCGATCCGAGCGCCGGCTTCCGCATGGAGGTCCTGCTCGGCTTCCAGTTTCGCGATGTCGTGAAACAACGCTGCAACGCGAGTCACGTCCACGTTTGCGCCCTCCTTGCGGGCGATTTTTGTCGCGATGTCGACGACGTTGAGGATGTGGTTGAAGCGATACTCCGCGGAGTGCCACGGATACCAGCGCATCCGGCCGCCCTCTTCTTCGTTTTCGACGCTCGCCGCGAGGTAGTCGTGGACGAACTCCTTCATTTCCTCGAACGCGTCGGCTGAGACAGGTGACTCCCTAATCTCGACGCCCACAGCACCACCTCCCGAAACGGATTTCGATAGTCATCTTACACATATAGACGTACGTTCGACTCTTTAGCGTTACGACAGGGAGAACGGCTGCTACACCGGCATTTTCAGATGGAGATAGCGGGGTAAACCCCGTCGTCGCAGTCTCCCGAAGGGACGCATTACTATCTCTGACGCTGTGTCAGGTAGGGTCATTACTGGGAGCCAGCCAGCGACTGGTTCTCAGCGGCTGGGAACATCAGTCCAGCTTTTTACATCTAATAGATAAATCAGCATACATGCCTCTCCAGCCACTCCACATGCCCGTCGGCGATGTGTCGATCGTGACCCACGCGGCGAACGAACACGCGGTGACTGATGTGCTCGTCGGCGTCGGTATCGCCCTGTGCCTGTTCGGCCTGTACTACAAGCTGATACTCCTCCCGGCAAACAGACAGGAATCGTCACAGCGCACAGGGGACCAGTCGCCGCCGTAGTTACAGATAGGCGGCGTCCCACCGCATCGGCTTGCGAACGTTCCCGCAGTTGTTACATTCGATACGGCCCATCGAATCCATCGCGTTCGCCAGCGTCTCACAGTTACTACAGAAGTACCCGTAGCGGTCGCTTCCCTCTTCGGTGACGTGGACCACGTGGAACGGCGCTATCGACCCGGACTCGTGGTTGTTGTGGTCGACGTAGACCGTCCGGCCGTCGTCGGTTATCGGTTCGCGGCCGAGCTCTTCGGCGTCGGTGTAGAGGTTCTCGACGTAGGTCCGCCCAGCGATGTCGACCTCGCCCGTGCCAGCGCGTTCGAAGCCGCGGTCCTCGTAGAAGCTGTTGCCTTCGACGTTGTCGGCCAGCACGCGCCCTTGGAGCGTCTCGGCACCGCGGTCGTGGAGCTCTCCGTGGGTCTCGTCAAACAGTGCCGACCCGATCCCTTCGCCGCGGTACGCTGGGTCGACGTGCAGCCAGAGTATCGTTCCGATGCTATCCCCTGAGAGGACGCTCTCGGAGAGACCGACCACCTGCCCATCCTGCTCAGCGACGAGAATCAACCGGTTACTCTCCTCTGTAAGTATTTGATTGATACGCTCTTCGTCGTACCACTCCTCGATAGCGCTCGTGATCGCCTTCGGCCCCAGCGAATACGACGCCTCTAACGAGCGACGCGCCACGTCACGGATAGCCGGCCTGTCCGACGACACTGCCTCCCTGATTTTCATATGCCACTAGTTGGCACGAAACATCATAAATCTACAGTTCGGTGTCAGAATTTGGGACACTCGTTGGGCTATTCATGTGAGGGCACTGCGATTTGTTGCCTCGAATGGGGCGTGTCAGCCCGTTAGCGCTGCTATCGCACCCTCTAGAAATGTGACCGCTGTTTGTGTTCTGGTAGCCGACACTTCAGTGGAATTCAGACCACGGGGACTCGAATTTTCTCGTCCGCTGAGTTCGACTCGCCGAGGATATCTACGGTTCACAAGCTTGCTCTGAATAGTCCCGAGCGGATTCGAACCGCGAAGACTCGAATCCTCTCGTCTTCTGAATATCGAATCCGCGAGAGCCACCCACTTCTCACGTTCGTTTGTCGGAGGATAGTCCCGGGCGGATTCGAACCGCCGTCAAGGGCTCCAAAGGCCCTTATGATTGGCCACTACACCACGGGACTTCATTCACTTCGTCTGTCCCGTGTACCGCGCAAATCCACAGGATTTGCTCACCACCACGGGACGTCACTCGCTATGAGCGATCCGTATGCAGGATAATCGACGGAACGCACTTGAACGCTTCGAGAGCGGCCGGTCAGTCGCTGGTGACTTCAGCCTCGACTTCGAGCAGGCCACAGACATCCCCCTCAGGGTCGAAACAGTCGGGACACTGCGGTTTACGGTCGATAATCGTATCGAGACGGTCAGCGACCGTTTCGTCGATGACGCCCTCCAGCTGCTTTGCCTCGGCCCGGAACTCCTCGACCTCTAGCACCTCGATGAGGAACCGTTCGATGATACAGTAGTTCTGGAGCGCCTCGCGAGCCTGTGCGATGCCGTCGTCGGTGAGGTCGACGCCTTTGTACTTCTCGTGGTTCAGCAGCCCACGGCTTTCGAGTTTGCCGATCATCTCGTTGGCGCTCGCCGGACTGACATCAAGCATATCGGCCACGTCGCCGGTGGATGCCGGACCGTCTTCTTGCTGTTGCGTGAGATAGATCGCTTTCAGATACTGGGCCTGCGTGTTCATTGATAGTCCTCCATCAGGTCGGTCACGTCTTCGACACCTTCTGCCTCGTCCTCGCGGATATCCGACAGCACGGCAAGCAGCCGTTCGCGGTCGATAGTGAATGTCACGTCGGACGCCTCGATGGCTTCGATGAGGTCGTCGTAGAACTTGTACGCCGTCTCCTCGTTACAGAGCTGGTCGTACAACACGCCGTCGAAGTCCTCGTCGGCCTCGTACTGGGCCTCGACTAGCATCTCGATTTCCTCGAACGGAACGGTGTCCGCTTCGAGGTCGTCGATGAGTGCCTCCAGTTGCCGGCGGTGCTCGGCCGACTCCGTCTCGGCGTGCGCGAGGAGGTCGAGCACCGCCTGTTCGTGCTCTCCGCTCGTTTCCTCGGCGTGCTTGGCCGCCCGTGCCTCGACGACCTCTTCGAGGACGATGCCGATCTGTAGCAACCGGGCCAGCTGATGATCGGACACCACTGGCTGTGTGAGACTCACGGTACAACCCCCACTCGGTGCTGTGCTCCAGTCATACACGTAGTTCGGGGAGGGCCGGACTTAAGCGGTTCCCTGTCGTCGAACTGAAGCCGTTCAGGCTCGGTCCGCGGACGGACCCGAAACTACCAGAGGCTGGGACTCGATGGCACACACGAGATGGTCGAACACGGCTGGCACGAGGACGCGGTCATCTACACACTGGACGTAAAGACGTTCAACGACAGCAACGGCGACGGCTGGGGCGATTTCCGGGGCCTCATCGAGAAGCTCGATTACATCGAGGACCTCGGCGTGACCTGCCTCTGGCTCCGCCCGTTCTATCCGAGTCCACTCCGGGACAACGGGTACGACGTCGCCGACTACTACAGCGTCCACGACCGGATGGGAACACTGGCAGACTTCCGAGAACTCACCGACCGCGCCCACGACCGCGGCATCCGTGTCCTCACCGACCTCGTGTTCAACCATACCTCGATCGACCACGAGTGGTTCCAGCGCGCCCGCGGGGACCCGGACTCGAAGTACCACGACTACTACCTCTGGACTAGCCACCTCGACGATGCGTACCAGACGACCAACATTTTCCCCGACCGCGAGGACGGCGTCTGGAGCTACGACGAGGTCGCCGGCAAGCACTACTTCCACCAGTTCTACCACCATCAGCCGGACCTCAACGTCGCCAACCCCGCTGTCCGCGACGAAATCCACGACGTGATGCGCTTCTGGCTGGACCAGGGAGCAGACGGTTTCCGTATTGACGCCGCCCACCCGATGCTGCTGCCGAAGGGGCACAACGGGACAACCGAGGACATCGAGCTGTTCAAAGAACTGAAACGCGTCGTCAGGGAGACGAAGGACCACGCCATCCTCATCGCCGAGGCCGACGACCAGCCCGAACACCTCGATTACTACTTCGGTGACGGCGAGGCGTTCGACCTCCTGTTCAATTTCGTCCTGAACGCTCACATGGTGTACGGCGTCGGCGTCAGAGACACCTGGCCACTCCACCGCGCGAACGAGGTCCTGCCGGACATCTCAGGGATCGGACAGTGGGCGAACTTCCTCCGGAACCACGACGAGTGGAACCTCCTGAAACTCCCCCACGAAGCGCTGGAACACGCCCGGGAGTACTTTGGCCCCGATGACGGTTCCTCGTGGATTTTCGGTCGGGGTCACCGGCTCCGGCTGGCAGACCTCCTCGGCCACGACCACGACCGCATCGCGATGGCTCACAGCCTCCTCTTTGCGTATCCGGGGACACCGGTCATCCTCTCCGGCGACGAGATCGGCATGGGCTCGGACCTGTGGCTCGACGAACGGGAGTCTGTCCGGACGCCGATGCAGTGGGACGACACCGAGAACGGCGGCTTCTCGACGGCCGCTCGCGAGGACTGCTACAACCCGCCGGTCGTCGGGAAGGAGTACAGCTTCGAGCACATCAACGTCGCTGACCAGCAAGCCGACCCTGACTCGCTGCTGTCACACATCCAGCGTCTCGTCGCGGCCCGCAAGCGCAACCCAGAACTCAGCGGCGGCGACCTCCATCTGATCGAATCGGGCCACAAGGACGTGCTCGTTCACCGCGTCGACACCGGTGACACCGCCTTCATCTTCGCCCATAACTTCGCCGACGAGTACCGCGAAGCCGTCCTCCAGTGGGAAGTCCCCGACGCCGACACGTCGAAGGCAGTCGGTGACGGCGGCTATCACATCGAAGACGGCGGCGTCACCTTCCTGCTGGACCCGTGTGACTACGTCTGGCTCCGTGGCGATAAGCGCGACTGGTGACTGACTGCAGACGGTCACAAAAAACAGCAAAAACAAGCCGCGTCTCGCGGGCCGGTCCGTTGCAGTTCGAGGCCGCTGTGGGACCTCGTTACTCCCGAAGACGCTCGTAGATGAGCTGGTCGAGGTCTTCGCGGAGTTCGTCGACCTGCACCTCTTCGAGTACCGGGACGTAGAACCCTTCGACGAGCATGTTCTTTGCACTCTCCGGGTCGACACCGCGGGAGGTCATGTAGAACATGTCCTCTTCGTCGACCTGCCCAACCGTCGCGGAGTGGGAGGCCTCGGTGTCGTGGTTGTTGATGATGAGCTTCGGCGACGCGTCGGCCTCGGAATCGTCGGAGAGCATGAGCGTGTTCTCACGCTGGTAGGACGACGTGTCCCAGGCCTCACGACCGACATCCTGCACGCCCTCGTACACCGAGCGGGCGTCATCGTCGAGGACGCCGCGGGTGACGAGGTCGGCGATAGTGTGTTCAGCCTCGTGCCAGACACGCGACGCGATGTCGAAGTGCTGGTCCTCGTGGCCGAAGAAGGCTCCGAGAATCTGGGACTCCGAGGAGTCGCCGAGCAGTCGGGTCTCGACGTTAGACTTGGTCAGTCGGGAGCCGATGTTGCCGTCGATCCAGTTGACCGTGGCGTAGGTGTCGGCGTGGCCGCGCTTGACCTGGAAGTTGTAGGTCTCTTCCGAGAGGTTCTGGAGCGCGCCGTACTGGACGTAGGCGTTCTCCTCGGCGACGACCTCGACGATACCAGAGTAGTACTGGTCAGCGTCGGTCGTCTCGCCGGTCTGCTGGCGTTCCAGAATCGTGACCGAGGAGGACTCCTCGGCGAGGACGAGCGTGTAGTTGAACAGCGACTGGCTGTTCATCGTCGTCCGGATCTTCACGTCCTCGGCATCGACGCCCTCGGGGACGTAGACGACCGTCCCGGCCGAGAACAGGGCCGTCGACAGCGCGGTGAGGTAGTCTCGCTGCGGGTCGACGGTACTGCCGAAGTGCTCCTCAACGAGGTCTTCGTGCTCGTCGAGCGCCTCGCTCCAAGAGAGGACCTCGACGCCCTCGGCGTCGACGCGGTCCTTGTCCTGTGCGTAGTCGAGCGGGTCGACCAGCGACTCGTATTCGAGCGCGTCGAGGTTCGTCCACGTCCGACCCGGCGTCCGGATAACGTCCGGCATTTCGAGCTCTTCGAGCGCCGCGAGCGCGTCCTTTCGCGTCTCAAGCAGCCACTCCGGCTCGCCGAGATCGTCTGAAATCTGTTCCACTTGGGCCTCTGTGAGATTGGCGTGTACCTGCGTACTCATGGTTATCCGAGCGACCCCTCCATCTCAAGCTCAATGAGGCGGTTCAGCTCAACGGCGTACTCAATCGGCAGTTCCTCCGTGATCGGCTCGATGAAGCCGGCGACGATCATCTGCTTTGCGTCGTCGTCGTCCAGTCCGCGGGACTGGAGGTAGAAGACGTCCTCGTCACCGATCTTGCCGACAGTCGCCTCGTGGGCAACGTCGACCTTGGACTCCTGAATCTCCATGTACGGCATCGTGTCCGACGTGGACTCGTTGTCGAACATCAGGGCGTCACACTCGACGGAGGTCGAAGAGTCTTCGGCACCGTCAGCGATGTGGACGAGACCGCGGTAGTTCGTGCGGCCGCCGTCCTTGCTGATGGACTTGGACTCGATGGTGGACTTCGTCTCTGGGGCGTTGTGGTAGACCTTCGCTCCCGTGTCGATGTCCTGGCCCTCGCCGGCGAAGGCGATGGTGATGTGGTTGTCCGTCGCGCCGGGCCCTTTGAGGACGGTCGAGGGGTACAGCATCGTGGCCTTCGAGCCCATGCTGCCCGAGACCCACTCCATCGTGCCGTCGGCCTCGCAGATGGCGCGCTTGGTGTTGAGGTTGTACGTGTTCTTCGACCAGTTCTGCACGGTCGAGTACTGGACGTGAGCGTTCTCCTTGACGAACACTTCGACGCCGCCGGAGTGAAGGTTGAACTCCGAGTACTTCGGGGCGGAACAGCCCTCGATGTAGTGGACTTCGGAGTTCTCCTCGGCGATGATGAGCGTGTGCTCGAACTGGCCCATGCCGTCGGAGTTCATGCGGAAGTACGCCTGGACCGGCATATCGACCGTGGTGTCCTCGGGGACGTAGACGAACGACCCACCGGACCAGATAGCGCCGTGCAGCGCCGCGAACTTGTTGTCGCTCGGCGGCACGGCCTTGGTCATGAAGTACTCTTTGAGGATGTCTTCGTGTTCCTGGACGGCCTTGTCCATGTCACAGAAGATGACACCCTTCTCCTCCCAGCGCTCCTGCATGTTCTGGTAGACGATCTCGGACTCGTACTGCGCGCCGACGCCTGAGAGCGCGTTCTTCTCGGCTTCCGGGATGCCCAGTTTGTCGAAGGTGTCCTGAATCTCCTCTGGGAGGTCGTTCCAGTCGTCGACGCCGCCGCGTGTCTCGATGTCGGGGCGGATGTACGGGACGATTTCGTCCACGTCGACCTCGGAGAGGTCGGGCGCGCCCGGCCAGCCGTCCGGCATCGGCATCTCCTTGTACTGTTCGAGCGCGCGAAGGCGGCGTTCGAGCATCCATTCGGGCTCGTCCTTGTCTTCGGAGATGACCCGGATGGTCTCCTCCGTGAGGCCCTTCTCGGCTTCGAAGGCGGACTTCTCCTCTTTCTTGAACTCGAAGCGCTTCTCGGTGTCCGTTTCCTTGAGGTGGTCTTGATCTGAACTCATAGTGTGTGTAGTGTTATCGCTGTGTACGGAAGGGCGTTACGCGGCCTCGTAGGCTTCCTCTCGGACCCAGTCGTACCCCTCGTCTTCGAGCTTTTCGGCGAGTTCGGCACCACCGGAAGTGGCGATCTGGCCGTCGAGCATCACGTGGACGTGGTCGGGTTCGACGTAGTCGAGGATGCGCTGGTAGTGGGTAATCTGGAGGATGCCTGCGCCCTGCTCGTCACGGAGCGCGTTGATGCCGTTGGAGACGTCCTGCAGTCGGTCGATGTCCAGTCCGGAGTCGATTTCGTCGAGCACGGCAATCGAGGGCTCGAGAATCGCGGCCTGGAGGACCTCGTTTTGCTTCTTCTCGCCACCCGAGAAGCCAGCGTTGAGATACCGGGACGCGAACTTCTCGTCCATGTCCAGCTGCTCCATCTTCTCCTGGAGGATTTCCTGGAACTCGGCGACGCCGATTTCTCCTTCTTCGACGTTGCCCTCCATCGGGGAGGTGTCGTAGCCGGCGGCGTCCTCGTTGGTGTCGCCGCCCTCTGCGTCGGCCTCTTCTTCCTCGTCGTCCTCGAAGAGCTCCTCGCGCTCTTCGAGCTTGGCGTTGAGCGCGGTCCGCAGGAAGTTCACCATCGTGACGCCCTCAATCTCGGCCGGGTACTGGAAGCCGAGGAAGATACCGAGCGCGGCGCGCTCGTTCGGTTCGAGGTCGAGCAGGTCCCAGGTGCGGAGATCTTCTGGGATCTCCTCGTCGCCGAACTCGTCCTCTTCGAGGTGGATGAGCACTTCGCCGTCGGTTACCTCGTAGGCCGGGTGGCCGGCGATAATCTTCGCCGTCGTCGACTTCCCCGAGCCGTTGGGACCCATCAGCGCGTGGATCTCACCGGACTCGACTTCGAGGTCGACACCGCGGAGAATCGTCTCACCGTCCTCTTCTGCGACTTCTGCGTGGAGATTGTTGATTTCGAGTTTCGCCATAGGTATCTCTTAGGTCAACCGAAAGAAGGTACGTTTCACCCATGAAGCTTTCGCATTGCTGCGAACTCAACTTCTGTATATAGAAATAATATTTCTTGCAGCAGTAAGCCCCTGCTTTCTGTGGGTTACATGAAGCTGCCGAGTCCCGTCTGTTCCTGCCCGGACTTGACCTCCTCCCAGGAGATATCCATGGCTTCCAAGATCCGAGCAATCGGTCCTTTCAGTGTCTTATCGAGCATCTTGTCCCAGTCGATTTCGAACTCCTCGGGGATCTGGTCCGCGTACTCGAAGCAGATAACGTCGGGGTCCCGTCGGAACTCGCCGTACAGCGGGTCCCGCTGGGGGTCCAGTCCCTCCTCTTCCTCGATGCGCTGGAAGAAGTCCGAGTGGACCCGGTCGAGATAGAGGCGCTTGGGTTTCGAGCCGCTCTGGAAGTTCGTCCCCAGCAGAAGGTTGGCGTACTTCGCGCCCCGGACCTGCGCAGTGTCGGTGTCGTAGTTGTCGAGTTTCTTGCCGATGCCTCCGGGGATGCCCACGTCGTCATAATTGACGTTGCCGTCCTGATAGTCCTCGATGACATCGCTGACGTACTGTTTGATGGACTCGGCGTCTTCGCCGCGGACGATGCGGTCGATGACCTCCTTCTGGACCCGCTTGGTGATGGGCGCGATGTCCGAGCGCTGGTACTCGAAGCCCGTGATGTCGATGTCGTCGACGTGCTTGCCCTCCTTCCAGACGATGTTGCCCGCGTAGCGCTTCTTTTTGCCGGCCTGGAAGAACCGCCGGTAGAGCTTCTCGAACTCTATCTGGAAGCGATGCTCGTCGGCGTTGAGTTCCTCCATCGCGAACTCGTCGTACGAGTCGTTGATGGTCTCCTCCAGTTCGAACCCCTTCCCGATGGTCGCGGCGATGAGTTCGAGTTCGTCGTCGCTCATCTCCGGGTGTTTCTCGCGCATCTCGTCGGTGACGGTCACGTCGCCCTCGACGTCCGCCGGGCCGATGTCGCCCAACTGGAGCATGACAGAGTCGGTGTCCCCGTAGACGACCTCGTAGCCCTCGCTCGCGACGACCTCGTCGGTGTAGTCGATGACCTCGCGGCCGGTGGCGGTGACCGCCGCACCCATCTCCTTGTCGTAGAGGCGGAAGCGGTCCCACCCAAGTACGCCGTACAGGCTGTTCATTATCACCTTCACTGCCGCTTGCTGACGGTCTAAGCGCTCGTACTCCGGATTTTCGGGGTCAAAACTGTTCCGGCGTTCTTTCTTCTCCTCGCGCTCTGTCAGGAGTTCGTCGACCATCTCCCGGATGACGCCGTCCGGTTCCTTCCGGAAGTGCGTGCCGTTGGGCGCGCAGTAGGTGTCACCGTCGTAGGTCTCGGGGTCGACCTTCGTCTCCGGGCTGGCGTTGGTCGTCACCATGCACATCGGGTACAGCGACTTCAGGTCCAGCACGGTGACGTTCTCGCGGACGCCGGTGATGGGGTCGAACACCGCGCCGCCCTCGTAGTCCTCGCTCTCCTGTTGGCCCTTCGAGGGGAGCGCGAACTCGCCGTGGAGCTTGTGCAGGACGTACATGTCGACGGCGTCGCCAGGCGTCGTCGCGTCCTCCAGTTTGCAGCCGACGAAGGTGCGGACCTCGTCCCAGAAGTCGACGATGTCCTGCTCGCGGTCGAGTTCGACACACAGCTCCACGTCCCGGAGGTTGTACTCCAGCAACTGCTCGGGGTCTTGCTCCCAGAGGTCGCCGATGTCGCCAGTGTAGCGCTCCTTGCCGACGCCGAGTTCCTGCTCGCCGACGGCGTCG
Source organism: Haloarcula sp. Atlit-47R (assembly GCF_003665985.1). Taxonomy (NCBI): domain Archaea; kingdom Methanobacteriati; phylum Methanobacteriota; class Halobacteria; order Halobacteriales; family Haloarculaceae; genus Haloarcula; species Haloarcula sp. Atlit-47R. The sequence goes on from NZ_QPLQ01000001.1 coordinate 446,535, forward strand.
AGCCGGTAGGATTCGAGTTCGGTGAACTGCGTACGCTTGTAGGCATACAGGAGGTCGAAGACGACCCGGCCCTTGATATCGGGGCCGCCCCAGCCCGACCGCCAGACCTCGTCGACGCGGGAGAGGCGGTCGACGGACAGGTCGTAGTCGTGGTTGTAACTCTGGAGTTCCTCTAGGCGGTCGAGGAAGTACGGCGCGTCGAAGTCGTCGAAGTTCCAGCCCGTCAGCACGTCGGGGTCGGTGTCGATGATGTAGTCGACAAAGGCCTCCAGCATGGCCTCCTCCTCGCCGAAGACGCGCACGTCGGCCTCGAAGTCCTCCCGAATCGGGTCGTAGCCGGCCAGCGCCTCGGGGCCGTCGATGCCGTCGGGGGACTCGTACAGCCAGACGACGTACTCGTCGCGGTAGGAGTCGTGGGAGGTAAGGCAGATGATCGGTTCCTCGCCGTCCTCGGGGAACCCCTGCCTGTCGTCGACCTCGATATCGAAGGTGTTGACCCGCGGGTCGGCGTGGGCCTCGACCGGTTGAATCTCCTCGTGGTGGACCTTCAGGCTCCCGTCGTCGAGTTTGCGGGCGGGGACGCGCACGCCGCTCGTAATATCCTTGTCGATCAGCAGCCGGTTGGGAAAGAGGATGTCCGCCTCGTAGTGGTCGAAGTCGTCGCGTATCTGCCCCACGTCGCGTGGCGTCTGGCCGAATATCTTCGTCAGGCGCTCGCCCCGAATCGATTCGTAGGGCTCGCCGTCCGCGTCGGCTTCTTCCCAGCCAGTGATGCTATCGTACTGACGGAGTCCGTCGTCGGTGACGCTGTCGGTCGGCGCGTAAAAGTACGGCTTGAAATCGAAGACACGAGCGTGAACCGGTTCGTTGTCGTCGGTGCGGCCGAAGACGTGGACGACCGGGAATTCGTCGTCGCCCTGGCCCTCGATGGTGTAGTCGACCTGCGTGACGACGAACTCGACGGTCTCCTCGACGGGCGGGAACTGACGCTCGTCGAGATCGACGACGCTCGTCCCGCCGTCGCTCCCACCGTTGCCCGCGATGGCCGCCGCTTCGTCGGCGACCGGGCGGTCGTCTGTGCCCGCGTCCTGCCCGAAGTCCCCCAGCGTGCCCTGGGTGCCGTCACTCATTCTTGGCCTTGTTTCGAGATGCCGCATAAAAACACCGGCGGTCGACGGGGTATTGCCACAGGCAGAAAGTATATGCCATCGAGTAACATACCCAAGTTTGACGGCCAATGTCGCACCACGCATCCCCCCACGGCGAGGCGGATAGGTCCGAAGAACTGCGGTCGGAGCCGGCGCTCCCGGACGCCATCCAGACGACCGAGACCTACGAGACCGAGGAGGGGACAGTGTTTTACGACGCCGAGAACCCGCTCGCGTGGCTACAGACTGATACGGCGCTCACTTTACAGGAGATCGCCTGACAGGAAGTACTTTTAGCGTCCACGCGTCGTAGCTAGTGTGATGGACATCCCCGGCGAGGACGACCCGAACGAGAGCGGCGGCGTCCTCTCGGAAAAGAGCGAGTACGAACCAGAGGAGTTCGACCCGGAGAGCCTCGGACCGGACGTTCCGTCCCCGACGGACGGCGATTACAGCGGCGACACCACAGGGCTGTTCGTCAAACTCGTCATCGTGTTCAACGTCGCGCTGCTTGCCCTCTCGCTCGGCCCGATGCTTGCGTACTTCGAGGGACAGGTCGACCTCGGGGTCCGGATATTCCTCGTCGGCGTCATCGCCTTCGGCTACGGAACGTTTCGGTACATCCAGTTCGAGCGCGAGCGCAAATCGGACGACGAGGGCGACACAGCCGAGACCACACATACGCAGTCCGACGGCACAGAGTCAGGCGACCACAACGGCTAACCGGTCCGGCCAGCTACGAAGCATTATATGCGTACTGTGCGGGACGACGACGGCACGCGGTACTTACTGCTGAAGGAGTCCACCGATTCGAGTCTGGTCAGGGACCCTGAAACCGGTGAACAACGACACGTTCCGAACGCCGACCTCGAACCTGTGGATGGCGACTCACCGCTGACCACGGCCGCCAAAGCCGTTCCCGACGCCACCCGTCAAGTCATTACGGCGGCCCATGATGAGCGCGCGCTAGGCCTGCTCGTGGAACTCGACGAGCGCGGGCCGCTCCCCGTGGCGGAACTGCTCTCAGCCTACGATCTCTGCGAGAGCGACCTGCACGGCTTGCTAGCCGAGTTTCGCGCCGCCGGCCTGCTCACGGAGGCCAGAGTCCACGGCCAGCCGGGGTACGACACGACCGACACGGCCAGCGATGGGCTGGCGCAGCTCCGCGACTGAGGTCTGGTCAGCGTCGTGACTGCGGTCAGGCCAGTTCCGCGACCGTCGCTTCGACCTGCTCGACCCGCGAGCGGTTGGTCGTTGCGTCCTTCTCGACACGGACGAGGTCGTCCGCTGCACCGACGAGTTCCTCGTCGTGACTGACCACGAGAATCTGTTCGACGCCAACCTCGTCGCGCATGTACTCCACAAGGTCAAGCAGTTGCGTGACGTGGCCTGAATCAAGGAATACCGTCGGCTCGTCGAGGATTAGCGGCGGCATCGGTGCGGCTCCTTCGATACCCTCCGCGAGCAGACGATAGATAGCACATCGCAGGCTGAGGTTGAACAGCGCGCGCTCGCCGCCGGAGAGCTGTTCGGGTTCCAGCGGTTCGCCGTCCTTCTGGTACACCGTCAGCTGGTACTGTCCATCAAGCTCGATGTGTGAGTACGAGTCGTTCTGGTACACCAAGTCGAACGTCTGATTGAGCATCCGTTCGAGGGTTTCGACATTGCGCTGGCGCAGTTCCGCTCGAAGCGCGCCGTACATCTCCTGTAGCTCCTCGGTCTCCTCGTACAGCGTTTCGAGTTTCTCCAGGGTCACTTCGAGGTTCTCGCGCCGGTCCCGCAGTGACTCCAGTTCCTCGATTTCGTTCGTGACACCGCCGATGGCGTTTTGTAGTTCGTCGCGCTTCTGGCGTTTCTCCGCCAGCGCCTCTTCGGCCTGCTCGATGTACTGTTCCGCGCGTTGCTTCTCGTTGCGGGCTTCATCAATTCGCTCTTCGTCGAACGATTCGGCCAGGTCCTGCTTGCGCTCGCGCTTCTCCGCGAGCTGTTCGCGGCGCTGGTCGTTTAGTTCGGCCTGCTGACTGCGCTTCTCCCGCAAGCGCTCGATGTCGTCGTCGCAGTCGTCGATCTTCCCAAGCAGGTCTTCGACCCGCTCTAGACGCTCAATCGACTGCTTGACCTGCTGGCGCTCCTGATTGCACTCCGCGACGACCGAGCGGCAGTCTTCCGCCTGCTCGCGGGCTTCGGCGGCTTTCTCACGTTTCGTCTCGGCCTCGGACTCGTGGTCCGCTGCTTCCTCTCGGAGGGTTTCGATACGCTCTTGATCCGCGTCCAGCCCGTTCGCCTTCTCCTCAACGAGTTGGACGATGTTCGAGCGGTTGTTTTCGAGCGTCGCCAGTTCGTCCGCTGTCTCGACCAGCTCCGCCGCCGTCTCGTGTTTCGACTCCAGTGTTTCGACTTCTTCGCGAGCGTCTGCGAGCGTCGACTCCAGCTCCGCGATTCGCTCGCGGTCGTCCTCGATGGAGTCGACGTGCGGTGACTCGGCCACGTCCTGCCCGCACTCGGGGCACTTGCTGGCCTCCAGCAGCGCCTCGGCCTCCGCGAGCGACTCGCGCTCGCTCTCCAGTTTCGTCTCCAGTTCGGTCACCTGCTGTCGGGCCTCTTCGAGGTCACTGGCGACAGATTCTTTGTACGACTGCGCCCCGTTGCGGTCGGTCGGCGCGTTCTCGAACCGGGCTTCGAGGGCAGCGATCTGGTCGTCGATGTCGCTGATCTGCTCCCGGCGCTCGGCGATGGCCTCCCGCGCGGCTTCGATGTCTGCTTCCAGTTCGTCGGCCTCTTTGCGTTTCTCCTCGGCCCGGGATTCGAGGTCGGCAGCGCTGTCAGCGAGCGCATCAGCCGTGCTGCTGTGTTCCTTTGCGTCGACGCGCTGGTCCTCGATGCGGCCCTGCAGGTCGTCGTCGCGAGACTGTCGCTCTTCGAGTCGCGCATCGACGGTGTCGGGGTCCGGCTCCGAACTGTCGAGGTCGGTCTCGGAAACCGTTTCCGCGAGTTGCTCCTGAAGCGATTCCCGGCGGTCCTGTAGCTCCCCGATGCGCTCTTTGAGGTCGGTTCGTTCCGTCTCCGTCTCTGTGATGGTCGTCTCCAGTTCTTCGATGTCGTCTTCCAGCGCCGCCAGTTCCTCGCGTTTCTCCTCGTACTCTTCGAGGACCGATTCGGCCTGCGTGAGCGTCTCCTCGGCAGTGGCCTTCTGGTCCTCAATGTGCTCGATTTCGTCCTGCAGTTCCGATTCCTTTGTTTCCAAGCTGTTCAGGCGCTCGTGGAGGTCTTTCGACTCTTTCTCCTGTATCTGCTCGTCGAGTTGTGATAGTGCCCCCTGTTTGTCATCGCGCACGCGACCGACCCCGACGCGGGCGTCGCTGGCCCGCTCGCGGTACTCCTCCAGTTTCCCCAGTTGCAGGAGGTCGTCGAGCATATCTTGTCGGTCGCCGGGAGAGGCGTTGATGAGCTTGTTTACCTCGCCCTGACGGACGTACGCGCAGTTAACGAACGCCTCGCTGTCCATCCGTAGGAGCTCCGTAACGCGTCGGCGCACGTCGCGTGCCCCCTCGTAGTTCCCCTCGGGCGTCTCGAGCACACACTTCGCCGTCGTCGGTTGCGCCCCGGTCGCGCGGACCCGGCGCGTGAGGTGATAGTCGCCGCCGGCGTGAGAAAACCACAATTCGACAGTGCAGTCGTCGGCCCCGATAGTAACCACATCGCCGAGGTTCTCGTCCAGCGCCTTCGAGCCGTACAGCGCGAAGAAACAGGCCTCAAGTAGGGATGACTTCCCGCTCCCATTGAGTCCGTGGATGACGGTCACGCCGTTGTCCAGTCGCAGGTCGGCATCGTCGTAGCACTTGAAATTGGATAGCTTGACCCGTTGGAATTTCATTGTTGACCCTCCATCACAGGAACTCCTCGACGCTCGCTTGACTCTCGCTGTCTGTGCCGTCGGCTTCGTTCGCTGGTGTTCCGTCGTCGCCTTCGCCCTCGTTTGCACCCGCGGTGGCGTCGGTGTCGGACGCGCCATCGCTCGCCGCCGTCTCGGTGTCGGCTGCGAGGGCATCTGACTCCTCGGAAAGCAGTTCGCGGACGTGCCGTTCGACCTCGTCCTTGACGTTCGCGTCGGCGACCTTCGAGGCGCGTATCGTCTCGTCGATGTCGTGGGCGGCCTCGCTCAGTCCGAGCTCGCGGACGCGCTCGGTGACGGCGTCGTCAGGGTCGGCGAAGCTGATCTCCGTTTCTCGCTCCTCGGCCGTGATTTCCCGGTGGTCGGTGACGCGAGCCACGAGCGCACCCCGGTCAAGTGCAAATGATTCGACGCTGGCCGGAGTAACCGGGTCGCCGTCGCCGCTGATGGAGACGATGACGACGGCGTCCGCCAGGTCGTGCTGGCCGACGCGGCTCCGGACCCGTTCGACGCCTTCCTCGGGCCCGAGGTCCACGTCGACAAAGACGAACTCGCGGGTGTCGAGACCGCGACGTGTGATGCGTACTTCGTCGTCGAAGGTGACGATGTTGTAGCCGCGGTCCTCGCGTTCGCTCGCACTCGCGCGCTCGGTCGACCCGCAGTAGGTGACCCAGGTATCTTCGACCTGCTGTTTGCCGGGGTCGTGGTTGTCACCGAGCAACATCGCGTCGAACTCGACCGACGATTCGGTCAGAATTTCTTCGGCGTCCCAGTCGCCGTACTCGAAGGGCTGGAACAGGCCGTGGGTGACCAGCGCGGCGCTGTCTGCGTCGTGGGCGGCAAAATCATAGTCGAGGTCGTCGCGTTGCGAGCGTGGCACGAAATCGAGGCCGTAGAAGGCGGTGTCGCCGATGACAGTCGGCTCGTCGTTGAGCCGCGTCGCCAGGCCGAGTGACTCGTACAGGTCGAGCCACTGGGCGTCCCGCTTGGCCTCGTGGTTTCCTACGACAGCAAGGAAGGGGATACTGGCTTCAGAGAGTTCTTCGAGGACGCTCAGCGTGCCCATGATGTCGGCCAAAGCCGGACGGCGGTCGTGGAACAGGTCACCGGCGTGGACGACAGCGTCAGCGTCGTCCCCGATGGCGTCTCGGACCACCTGCCGGAACGCATCAAGGAAGTCGTCCCGTCGGTCAGGGACGTTGTACTGCTGATATCCGACGTGGGTATCGCCGGTGTGTATCACCCGTGTCATTTGCCCACCTGTAAGCCAGCGCCACCTAAAGGGGTATCGTGAGCGGAGTGAAAGTGGTCGACAGGACTGTAATTGACCCGGTGACTACGACCCATCGTTTGGCCCCGCCGCGGCGTCCCGGTACCGCCGGAACGCTCGCAAAGCCGCCCGCCCCTCATCTGCCAGCCCGCTCACTTCGTGTTCGGCCTGTTCGACGGCCGCTTGGAGTTGGCCGACGCCGAACGTCTCGACGAAGGCGACTGCTCTGTCTAAATCGTCGGTTGCCCGAGACGCTCGCTCGATGACCGTCTGGTAGCCGGCGTCACCGCCCGTCTCATCGGTCGCCATCCGGGCTGTGGTACTATCGCCCTCTCGGTCGGCTGCTCGGGTCGCTTGGCCCCTGTCGTCGCTGTTGCCCTCACCGGCAGCGAGCGCCGAGAGTGCCGCTTTCACCTGGTCGCTATCGGCCATAGCGTGGCGTGGCCACGGCATCCTATATAAATGTTCACCGGTACCGAGGCAGATAATGACGCTGTGGAGACAATCGCCCAACCGAACTGATCGAGAACGCGTACAAGATAGTGAGGTGATTCGTTCGATAGAACTAACGGTCCTGCGATAGTGCTAGCTGACAACGAAATAATAGTATTTTATCATGCCGCTGTGCAAATTTCGCTCCGACGACACGGCGCTTTCGTCAATCACAGTCGTCGCGCTGCTGATTCTGGCAACCCTGCTCATCTCCGTCATCCTCGCGCTGTTCATCCTCGGCGGGTAGGGCGGGGCGAACGTTTTCTGGCAGCGACCGGTGCGTTTCCCGCAGGACCCCGTCCAAGCGTTCAAATAATAGCACGGGACCAGCGCCGAGCATGACAGATATCGAGACGCTGGCCGAACGGCTCCGTACGGTCGAACGCGCTGTCACAGACGGAACGACGGAGTTCCCGGAAGTGACGGAACTCGCTGAGTTGGAGAAGCGCGTGGACGCCCTTGAGCAGCGTATCGCCGACATCGACGAGCGGACGACGGAACTCGAAGCCGCTACACAGGCCCTCCGCGGCTACGTGGGGAATGTTCGCACGGTCAACGAGGATATCGAGCAGCGCGCCGATGCGGCGCTGGCGGCCACTGACCGACTGGAGGAGCAACTCAACGACGCACTGTCGTCGCCGTCGGCATCTAGTCTACAGGCGGCTGAGAGCGATCAGAATCGAACCGAGGGAGTACAGACTGCTCCACGTTCGTCGGACGGCACCCATGCAGCGCCCGACACCGCGACCGACTTCTCCGCGATCACTGACAGCAGCACCCACGACAGGGACGAGACGCCTGATTCGGGCGTCGTCAGCCGCATTCGCGCGCTGCTGTGATATACCGGCTGGTCCTTGCCGTCGTGGTCATGACCGCACTCCTCGGTGTAACAGCCCCGGCACTGTCGACAGCCCGAGCGGACGCAGCCAGCGGCACGATGGAGCGTCAAGTAGACGGGCTGAGGACCGAATTGACGAGGCTAACCGAGACCGACGCCGCGACAGTGAACGGCGACGCACGGCGAACAGTGTCGATACGAATTCCCGTAGGGACCTACACGAATGCCGGCGTCAGTCAGCTACAGTTCGTGGATCGGGGCGGTGTCGGCGTCGCGACTTGGACGGTCGAGTCCCGGAAACAGACCGAACGGCTGGTCAGCATTCCGATCCGAACGACAGCCGCGACCGACAGACTCGACGAACCCGGCACACATCGGCTCGTATTCGTGCTGACGCGGTCAAACGGCCAGCGGATGCTGCGGGTCCATCGGTTTAAGTTCGAAGCCGCGGCGAGGCGTAGCCATGCGTGAGTGGCTCTTCGGGTCACCGACAGCATCCGACTGTCGCTGTGAAACGACTATCGAGAGTGGGCGGCTGGTGGTGACGGCCGACGAGTGTCCGGGCGGCGGCGACCTCGCCGCGTCGGCTGACTGCCGGGCGACAGTCGTCGATTCGCTCTCGTCGGCCGGTATCGAGACAGTCGTCACAGCGCAAGCTGGACAGGCGCGAGTGTACGCCGAGCGGGCGGCGGCAGTACTCACTGCGGCTGGCCGGTTCGCGACCAGAGTCACCGCGCTGGACGACCGCCTCGCAGCCCGTGCCCGACGGGACCCCGTCGCTGCCGCGACAGAGGCAGTCGGCCGAGCGGGGCCGGTCGCCGACTTGGCGGCAGAGACCGGATTGGCTGTCGCCACCGAGGGCTTCGACACCAGCGAACAGGCGCTTACTGCCTCCACCGGGCCAACGATTAGCGACGCCCGTGTCGAGACAGCGCCGCCGGCGGATGCGACGCTCCGGGGCCAGCAGGCGCTCCCGACAGATGCCATCGTTCGGAGATACGACGCGCACGGCGACCAACTGCCGGTGTATCATATCGAGCCCCGCGAACAGCGGTTCGACCCAGACACGATGGAGACGCTTGTCGAAGCGTACAGGCGAGTCGCGACCGCTGCCACCGACGGCGGCTGTCACCCGTACGATGCAGCTGCCGCGGTGGCCGGTGACAGTACGACGGCAACCGCGGTCGGTGCCGTGCTCGAAAAGCACACGGGCGGGCTCGGGATCTTGGAAGATATCTTCGCCGATAAGCGGGTGTCCGACGTGTTCGCCACAGCCCCAGTGAGTGACATCCGGCTCCGAGTGCGTTGTAACGGTGAAACGATGCGAACGAACGTCCGGCTGACGCCTTCAGGTGCGGACACGCTTGCATCGACATTCAGGCGGTCGAGCGGCCGGGCGTTCTCGCGAGCGAACCCGACGCTCGATGCAACGGCGACGGTGGCTGACCGGCAGATTCGCGTCGCCGGTGTGAGTGAACCGGTCAGTGACGGCCTCGCCTTCGCCTTTCGCGCCCACAACAGCGACGTGTGGCGGTTGGCGGACTTCGTCGACAACGGGACGATGCCGGCCGCCGTCGCCGGACTGCTCTCCGTCGCCGTGGAGCGCGGCGGGGCCTGCCTCGTCGCCGGTCCCCGCGGTGCGGGCAAGACGACATCGCTCGGGGCGTTGCTCTGGGAACTTCCCCACGAGGTCCGGACAATCCTGATCGAGGACACGCCCGAACTTCCGGCGTCGTCGTTGCAGTCCGACGGCCGGGACGTGCAGACGCTTCGGACCACCAGCGGAGACGGACCATCAGTAGATGCTACAGAGGCCCTGCGGACCGCGCTTCGGCTCGGCGAAGGCGCGCTCGCCGTTGGAGAGGTCCGCGGCGAGGAGGCCGGCGTTCTCTACGAAGCGATGCGTGTCGGTGGCGGCGACGGGGCCGTCCTCGGGACGATTCACGGCAACGGCCCCGAAGCCGTTCGGGAACGGTTGGTGTCGGACCTCGACGTCCCGGTCCAGTCGTTCGCCGCGACAGACCTCGTGATAACGCTGGCTCCGCCCGCGTCGGCGCACGGCCGCGGTATCGAATCTGTCGCGGAAATCGTCTCTCATGGCGATTGTGTATCTTTCGAGACACTCTACGAACGCGACGGACCGACAGCGACAGCTACCGGTCGCCTGACGCGGGGTAACAGCCGTCTGGTGGAGTCCATCGCCGCGCCCGACGAGTCCTACGCCGAGGTACTCGACACTATCGAGGCGCGAACCAAACGATTCGAGGAGTCGGTGGCTGTCGAGACACGCGGGAACGAGCCGCCCACAGACGAGGCCCAGCCGTGAGCTACGCCAGCGGTTCAGACGACTCCGGCGACAGCGCGAGCACGGCACCAGCCGCACCGCTCACAACCGCGGTCGTTGCGGCCTACCCGGGCACTGTCGAGGTACCAGACGACTACCGGCGAGCGTGTCAGTTGCTCTCGGTTACGACTCCGCCTGAGGCACTGCTGGCGGCGAGTTACGTCGTTGCCGTGTGTGGCTCCCTGCTCGCACTGCTCGTCGCTGTGACGGTGACCGGACTGCTGGCGACAACCGTCAGCCTCGGGTTCCTCGCCCTGTCTCTGAGCGTTGCGGCGCTGGGACGGTACGGCGTGCCGTTCGCCGCGAAAGCAAAGCGGATTCGAACGCTGGGGGCCGCACCCTCGCTTGTCACGACGCTGGTGCTCGGCGTGACACTGTGGCCAAGCGCCGAACGGGCGGCGGCGTTCGCCGGACGAACCGGACGCGGGCTCCTCGCCACACGGCTGGACCACCATCGGCAGCGAGCCGCGGGCACGCCACGGAGCGGTCTGGGAACGTTCGCGGCGGCTTGGAGCGACCGGTTCCCGGCGCTCGAACGCGCAGTCGGATTGGTCGAGAACGCGACGGCGGCCCCGGCCGAGGAGCGGCCCGAGATCCTCGAACGTGCACGGCGATGCATCCTCGACGGGACGCGCGACGAGATGGCGGCCTTTGCGGCCTCGATTCGCGGACCGGCGACCGGCCTGTACGCCTTCGGTGTGCTCTTGCCGCTGGCGATGGCGTCACTGCTGCCCGCCGCCGCTGCCGCAGGTGTGCCAGTGACAGCTCCCGTGTTGGCTGGGACCTACGGCGTCGTCATGCCCGCCGCGCTGCTGGTCGCCTGTTGCTGGCTTTTAGGACGGCGACCGGTCGCGTTCCCGCCTGCAACAATCCCGCGAAGCCACCCGGACGTGCCGGCGTCGGCACTCCCCTCAGTTGTGGTCGGAATCGGCGCCGGAATCGGGGGGTGGCTCCTTGCCGGCGCGCTCGTCGCTGCGTGGGCGTCTCCTATCGGGGCACTCGGGGCCGGCGTCGGGAGCGCGCTCGTCAGCTACTACCGACCCGTCGCCGAGGTCCGGGACTACGTCACCGACGTTGAAGCAGGCCTGCCGGACGTGCTATCGGCTGTCGGTCGACGGCTGGGTCGCGGCGAGTCAGTCGAAACCGCGCTTGTCGAGGCCGTCGATGAGACACCCACACCGACAAGTGCCGTCATCGAAGCCGCCGTCGCGCGTCAGGAATGCCTCGGGACCAGCGTCGAGGGAGCGTTTCTGGGTCCCGGCGGGGCGCTCGCTGACGTTCCGAGCCGTCGCACCCATCGTGCGGCAATCCTGCTGGATACGGCCGCGACAATCGGGCCACCGGCGGGAACATCCGTGACGGCGATGGGCGAGCATCTCGACGCGCTCCGGGCCATTGAGCGCGAGACGCGCCGAGACCTCGCACAGATAACCGAAACGCTGTCAAACACCGCTGCGCTGTTCGGTCCGCTTATTGGCGGTGCGACCGTCGCGCTGGCCGGGTCGATGGGCGGCGGCGAGCAGTTCGCTACCGTTTCGAGTGCGCTGCTGGGGCCGGTTGTCGGCTGGTACGTGCTCGTTCTGGCTGTGTTGCTGACGATGCTATCGACGGGGTTGCATCGGGGCCTCGACCGCGCGCTCGCTGGGTACCGAACCGGTCTGGCGCTCCTCTCGGCCACGGCCACCTTCCTCGCCGCCGTCGTCGCGACCGGGCTGCTGGTCTAAGTGTTTAAACCGGAGAACGCGGCCAAGACGGTCCATGTTCGAGACGCACGTCGACACGCTGTCTCTCTGGGTCGGCCTAGGAACAGTGAGCGTGGCCGTCCTTGGTGTCGTCGTCGGCCTCCCGACGACCGCAGCGCCGGACGCGACGGCGGCAGCGGCGACTATCGATGAGGTCACGACCAGCCCGCCCGGGTCCGTCGCACATCGACGACTCGTCGCTACAGAGTGGGCGTTCGATGGCAGCGAAATCCGTCTCCGCAACGACGGCGGGTCAGCCACCGCGCGACTGACTCGAACGGCCGTCCCGGCACAGACCGACCGGCTACAGAATGTGGTGAACGGCGAGCGCCCGGAGGCCGTGTACGAATCACCGGTCGCGTTCAGTCGAGCGACCCGACAGGCACGGACCGCGAACGACGGGTGGCGACCGGCTCCGGACCGGGTGACTGTCAGGCACGTCGCCTGGGGAGGAACCGATGTCACGGTCGTCGGATAGAGCGACGACGGAACCGCTGGTCGCGCTTGTCGCTGTCTTCGCCGTCACGTTTGGCGTGTCCCTGTATGCCGGTGTGGTAGACGACGCGTTCAGCACACTTGACGACGACCGAAATATCGCCACGCCGACCGCCGATACTGTGGAACAGCGGCTCTCGTCGGCTGGCGTCGTTCGGCCCGAAAAACTCGACGGTGCGCTCGAGGGCGTGCCAGAAAACTACCACGGAAACGCGACCATCACAGCGACGACCGGCGCGCGATGGAGCGGTGGCCAAAAGCCACCGACCAGCGCTGACATCGAAGCCAGAACAGTGAGCGTGCGAGTCGGAGCGGGGGCAGTCCGTCGCGGAACGCTCACGGTTCGGGTGTGGCGATGAACAGGGCGATGAGTGCCGTCGCCGACGTGACAGTATTCCTCCTGCTCGTTGGTGCGGCCGCAGGGACCCTCGTGAGCGGCGTCAGCGTCGAGAAGCCGGCGGCGACCACAAGCCCTGCAGCTGACCACGCGTCGACGCTGGCGACGAGTACCGCAAGCGTCGAGTACGATTTGCTCGTCCCACCGTCAGAGTACGGCAGGCCGCCCGACCACGCGACACGGCGGCAACGGACGAGTCACGGGACCGTCGCAGGACTACTCGGTGAGGCTGCGATGAGCGGTGTCACCGTGGACGGCGAACGGGTATCGAGCGCCGGCACAGACTTCGAGTCACGAGTCGCTGCGGTGACGCGTGATAGGCTCCACAGCCGCGGCCATCGAACGTCCGTCTGTGTCACCTGGACACCGTATCCCGGTGCGCCAGTCAGAGGCGAGTACCGCGTCGGCGACCGGCCGCCGGATACTGTCGACGTTCGGGCGGCGACAGTGACCGTCCCGAGCGGGATGGAGAACGTCTCGGAGCCAGCCCGCGAAGCGGCGGATACAGGCGGCTACGATGGCGTGTCGACGGTCGTGGCTCGAAGCGTCGTCGACGGACTGTTCCCGCCGGCGCAGTCACGCTACGCCCTCCGTGGCGACTACCCGTCGGCCGTGCTGATGGCCGCGCGATACGAGCGGATGGCTGGTCTGACGGGGACGAGCGTTGCCGTTGAGCGACAGTCGACGGTCGAAATGAACCGCGACCTGACCCCGGCGCTTGCCACGCGGCTTCGAACCGATATGCGGTCGCGGTACGACTCACCGGCAGACGCCGCCCGCGCCGTTCGGGTGAGCCGTGTCCGCGTAACTGTCAGGACGTGGTCGCCGTGAGAGACGACAGCCGCGGCCGAGTGCCGTTCGCGTTGCTCGGCGTTCTCCTGCTGGTGAGCAGCCTCACGCTGGCCCCGACGTTCGTCACCGAGCCAGCCCCGAGCGAGACGGGGGTCGAACGGGCGCTGAATCAGGCCATAGCGGAGACCCAGGTCGCCGTGCGGGACGGCGTTTCGACGGCTGGCCAACAGGCGGCCGCGAGCCCGGTTGTCACACCTGCTGACACACCTGCTGGTCGGGTTCTGAACGATTCGACTGCGTTCCGGGACTCGCTCAGAATCCGTGCCTATCTCCGGGTTGCGGACCGACTAGAGCGTGTCTCCGGCCGAAGCGGTGACGTGACCGTGACTGCCAGTCTGCCGGCGGTTGCTAACGCGAGCGGTCTCCGAGCGGCGAAACACCGCATCTCGGTCGAACGCGCCGGGCCGAACAAGACCGCGATGCGGGCGACGGTTGAGAATATCGTTCTGACAGTTCGGCGCAACGGAGCGGTGGTCTCGACGCGGCGCGTTTCGCCGACCGTCGTCGTCCCGACGCAGGCGCTCATGCTCCACGATCAGGTGTCGACCTACCAGACGCGTCTGAACAACGGTCTAGGCAGGCCGGGGCTGAGCCAGCGAATGACAGCCCGGCTGTACCCGATAGCATGGGCAAGAGGGTATGCCCAGTACGGCGGCGCTGGCATCGAAAACGTCGTGGCAAACCGGCACGTCTCGCTGGCGACGAACGGCGCACTGCTCGGCGTCCAGCGGTCGACCTTCGGCCGGAGCGACCCTACCGGTCGCCGTGCCATAGCAGAGGCGACAGCGATGACGGGAATCGAAGACATCGTTCGGGGTAGCAAGGGAACGGCCCACTCAAGTGCGGTGCTCGACCAAGCCCAGTACAAGCCGGTCAGCGAGACGCCACTGCATCCGAAGTCCACGACGGGACCGAGCCCGACCGAATCGATGACTGTCGGCGTCAACGAGACAGCAGACACCACGTTCCGGGCTGTCACTGACCCGTCGACGCTCAACGAGACGCTTGAGGACGCATACACCGTCGAGGTGGCGCTGGAAACCGACAAGCATCGACTGGGCGGAGGCCCGCCGGAGATGCCGCCGTCGCCGGGCACCGGGTGGACACTGGTCGCCGACCGGACGACCACCGCTACGGAGGCAGTCGGGAAGGCTAGCGGTCGCGTCGCAACGCCGGACAGCTGGCATACCTTGGAGACGTTCAGTCGAACTGTCGAGCGCCAGTACACCCGGACAGCTGTCTGGCAGAACGGGTCAGTACGTCGGCGCACAACAAGGTCAAGCACCGTGCGCTATCGCGTGACTGCCGCCGTCGTCGGCCGCCATCACGGCCGTTCACGGGCACCGAACCGCTCGATTCGGACCGCACACGACGCCAGCGCAAGTCCGTTGAACGGGTCGAACTTCGCCGACGTGGAGCCGAAAGCGATAGGCACGCTCGTCAACCACGCCGGGGGCCGGGACGGAGTGGCCGAACGAGTCGTCGACGATAGCCTGAGCCGGACGGAGGCGACAGTGGCGGCCGACCGACCGCCAGAACTGCACGACTGGGTGTATCGGGACCTGATGGACCTCCGGGCGTCAGTCCGCAACACGACCGTTACCGTCGAGCGCGGACGCGTCGGGACCTTCGAGACGAGTCCCCCGGAGGAACTCCGGGAGCGGGTCGAGAAACGTCGTGCCACTCTGGCGGCCGTGCCGGAAACCTACGACAGCGCGGCACAGAAGGCACGCGTCGCGGCCCGGCTGACATATCTGAATGCGGTGTCGGCAGAGTTGGACAGGCAGGCCTCGGCGCGGAACGGTCACCGGAAGCGAGTAAATACACAGCTATCGAAACGCACCGAAGGATCGCTGCGTGCCCTCCGAAAAGGATTAACTGCGAGTGAGACGCCCGTTCCGCGGTCACGGCCAGTGCCGGTCGGGCCGGCCGGTCCCGTCAGAACACGGGTCGATACGCAGACACCGTATCTGACGCTGACCGAACTAGACGAGAGTCGGTATCGCGCGCTGGATGGGGGCGAACATCCGCTGGTGGCGCGGAACGCAAACGTGTTCACAGTCCCATACGGTGACGCCGCCGATGCCGTCGTTGGTGGTGCGTTCGAGGGCGGTGACAGGGTACGCCTCGCAATGGCGGCGAACACACTCGCGGCCGCGAACGAGACCCTCAAATCGGAGTCGAACGCGACGCTCGCTTCAGAGCGTGACGCACTCCAGCGGGAGGTCGGGGCGGCCAACACGGAAATGACGACGGCACTCTGGCTGGCGGTCTCCCAACACACTGAGGCTGAACAGGACGAGAGCAAGGCCATCGTCGCTGACGCGATGGAGCAGTGGGACACATCGGCGGTCCGAGCGCTGGCTCTGACCAACGGCTCCGCACAGGAACGGGTCGCCCGTGTCGCCAGTGCGCGACTGACCCTCACACGGGTCGAACGCGACCGCCTCCGCCTGCAGCTGCTCTCGGTCGATGCACCGGCAACTAAACCGACGCTGGGGTCGACAAACGGAACGGCCTCGGCGGTGCGCTCCGTTGCGAAAACCGAACTGAGTAGCGCTCTGGCGAACGCTGGCGAGCGGAAGGTCCAGCAGTTCGCACAGAAGCGGCTCGGGACGGACAGGCTCCCGGCGGGTCTCCCGCTGGCACCGCCAGTTGTCCCTTGGTACGCGACAGCGAACATCTGGTGGGTAACTGTCGAGGGCGAGTACGCACGGTTCGCCGTCTCCGCGAGCCACGGCCGGCCAAGCGCGCCCGGCGCGCGAACGACCTACGCACGCGACGGGCACAACGTCACGCTCGACGTGGACGACGACGGAACAGGCGAGCGATTGGGTACCGCCGACCGTGTCTCGTTCCGAGCCGAGACGGGCGTTGTCGTCGTCGTGCCACCCAAACCGCGCGGAGTCGGTGACAAGGACGGCAACGCCGTGGAGGAATCCAGCGGGTGGCCGGACGCAGGCTCCTAACCACAGGCCGCATAACCGAAGTAAAATACCCCGGGGCCATACCGATTCCCATGCTTCGAGGCGAGTTTCCGGACGCGGGCGAGCAGTCCCCCGAGGAGTTACTGGCGGCCTACGGCACCGTGCTGGCCGAGACAGTCGAGACAGTCGGGGTCGAGGAGATTGTCGCCGAGACCAGTCTCGATCAGGCGACGGTGACAGCGTTCGCCGACGGCGATATCGCCGACCGGACGCTCGGTGAGGCGGTCACCGTACTGGCGACCGGGCCGGACCGGCCGGACGCCGACGCGCTGCAAGCCGAGGCCCAGGATATCCTCCTGATGGGGATGACGACAGCCGTAATGGACGTGGAATCGCTGGCCTCCGGCATCGACGACGAACTGGAGCCAAAGGAAATCCAGCAGAAAATCGAAGGCCGCTACCCGGTGACACTGGCGGAGTACGCACTCCTGCACAGTCACATCGAGGGGGAACAGCGGTGACGAAGCGCGTTGCCGTTCTGGGCTGTGGCTACGTCGGCCTCGAACTCGGTCGACAACTGCGCGACGACTACGAGGTCGTGGGCGTTCGCCGGTCCGACAGCGGCATCTCGGCTATCGAAGACGCCGGTTTCGAGGCGGTCCGGGCCGACGTAACTGACGCCGAGTCGCTGTCTGCGGTGCCGGACGCCGACTGGCTTGTCTTCGCCGCAAGCTCCGGCGGGCGGGGAGCCGAGGCGGCCCGCGAGGTATACGTCGAGGGGCTCCGGACAGCTATCGACCACTTCTGGTCGCGGGCCGACCCGCCCGAGCGACTGGTGTACACCTCCAGTACCGGTGTCTACGGCGACCACGACGGCGCGTGGGTCGACGAGGACACACCACTGGACCCACAGACCGAGAAGACCGAAGTACTGGCCGAGGCGGAGCGGGTCGCTCGTGAGCGCCCAGTAGAACACGATGGCCACGGAACCGTCGCCCGCTTCGCCGGCCTGTACGGTCCAGACCGCTACCGACTGGAGCGGTATCTGGAGGGACCAGTGACGGCGGGCTACCTGAACATGATCCACCGGGCCGACGCGGCCGGTGCAGTGCGCCACCTGCTGACAGAGGGGCACCGCGAGGAAGTTGTACTGGTCGTCGACGACGAACCCGTCGAGAAGTGGGCTTTTGCCGACTGGCTGGCCGAGCAGTGCGACGTCCCGTTCCCGCCGAAACAGACGACCGAGGAACGACTGGCTGACGAGAGCCTCTCGGAGACCGCAAAGCGTCGTATTCAGACGAGCAAGCGGTGCTCGAACGAACGGCTACGGGAACTGGGCTACGACCTAAAGTACCCGACGTTCCGGGAGGGATACCGCGACGCTATCCGAGGATACCGGCAATATTAGCTGTATCAGGGGCGAACTTTATTACTGATAGGCTGGCGAAAGTCGTGGTATGACACGCGTTGCCGCCGGCGGACTCCAGATTGACGCCGCCGCGGCGTTCGCTAGCGAGAACCCTTTGTTGATCGCTGGTGTCGCTGTGGTCCTTCTCGCCCTCCTCGGTACCGGTATCTGGGTACACCGGTATCTCAACCGAACGCCCGGCGAACGACTGCGTCGAACGTTGACCCACTACGACCGGATTACGGTGTTGATGCACCCGAATCCCGATCCAGACGCGATGGCCTCTGCTCTGGCTGTCAACCAACTCATCGCCGGCACCGAGACATCGGCGTCGCTACAGTACCCGGGGGAGATACGCCGTCCGGAGAACCGGGCCTTCCAGACGGTGTTGGATCTGGACTTCGACCACATCGAGACTGTCAACGACATCAACGGGGAGGCAGTCGTCCTCGTCGACCACAACACGGCACGCGGCTTCCCCGGGGCCGAGGAGGTCGAGCCGGTTGCCGTCATCGACCATCATCCCGGCAACGGGAGTGGCAACGAGTTCACCGACATCCGGTCCGACTACGGGGCCTGTGCGACCATTTTCGCGAGCTACTTCAATCAGTTAGAGTTCGAGTTCAGCGACACGGGGGAGAGTATCGATATCGACGCGGCACCGGCAGAAACCATCCCCTGTGCGCTGGCAACGGGGCTGATGTACGGCATCCAGTCAGATACCCGGTCGCTGACAAACGGGTGTGAGTCCGAGGACTTCGCGGCCGCTGCGTTCCTCTACGATGGGATGGACAGCGATTTGCTCAACCGTATCGCAAACCCCCAAGTCGACGCGGAAGTGCTCGACGTGAAATCCCGGGCCATCGGGAAACGAGAGGTGCGCGCGCCGTACGCGTTCAGCGACGTTGGCGAGGTGTCGAACACGGACGCGATTCCACAGGCAGCCGACGAGCTGGAGACGTTAGAGGGTGTCTCTGCAGTCGTCGTCGTCGGCGAGAAGGAAGGGACCATGCGCATCGCCGGGCGCTCGCGGGACGACCGCGTCCACATCGGCCGGGCGATAGAGGCCGTCGTCGACAATATCCCGATGGCCGAGGGGGGCGGCCACGCGCGGATGGGCGGCGGGAAAGTCCCGATCAAGCACATGGCCGGTCTCGGACCCAGCGATGGAGTCTCCCGTGAAGACTTCCGCGAACGAGTGTTCGACGCTATGAGTGGCGACCTGTAACGGGCGACAGAAACATACCCGCCGGTTCCAGTGAATCTCTGTCCTTTTGTCACTGCCCGACCAACGACTGGTATGGCTACACGGGAGGCGACCTGGGCGTACCGGGACGACCACGACGAGTTCGCGCGTACTTTCTATCGGCGGTTCGGCGACGGCGTCGTCTCCAGCATCGGCATCGGCACGTATCTGGGCGACGCGACCGACGAGCGGGATGCGAGCTACCACGACGCTATCGTCACGGCGCTCGAATCCGGCATCAATGTCGTCGACACGGCGATAAACTACCGCCACCAGCGCTCCGAGCGTGTCGTCGGCGACGCCGTCGCGGACGCCGACGTGGACCGTGAGGCCGTCGCCGTCGCAACCAAGGGCGGCTTCGTCCCCTTCGACGGGGCTCGGCCGGACGACCCCGGCGCGTTCGTCCGGTCGGAGTACCTCGACACCGGCATCGTCGACCGCGACGACCTCGTTGCCGGCCAGCACTGCATTGCGCCTGACTACATCGACGACCAGGTCGACCGGTCGCTGGCGAATCTTGGACTGGATACAATCGATCTCTACTACGTTCACAATCCGGAGACGCAACTAAAGTCGAAATCCCGAAAGGCAGTGTATGACCAGCTAGAAGCAACCTTCGAGCAACTGGAGGAACGAGCGGCGGCCGGCGATATCAGACACTACGGCGTCGCGACGTGGGAGGGGTTCCGCGTACCCACCGACCACGACAGCTATCTCTCGCTCCCTGAGGTCGTCGAGCGTGCACGCGCGGCGGCAGAGACAATCGGCAACGCGGCGACGCACCTCCGCGCGATTCAGTTGCCCTTTAACGTCGCGATGGCCGACGCGTTCACCGTTGAGTCCCACAACGGCGCGGAAGGGCCGCAGTCGGCGCTGTGGTTCGCTCACGAGGCCGGGCTGGACGTGTTCACCAGCGCATCCATCATGCAGGGCAAGCTGGCCGCGGAGCTCCCGGACGACGTCGCGGCGAAACTCGCAGGCGAAACAAGCGCACAGCGCGCTGTCAACTTCGCACGCAGCGCGCCGGGCGTGACCTGCTCGCTGGTCGGCACGGGATCGGTCGAACACGCCCGGGAGAACGTCGATGCCGGTCGGTACGAGCCGCTCGGTGCTGACGCGTTCGACGCGGTCTTCGAGTAGCTAACTGAGCTCTTTCCACTTGCTATCACACTCGGGACAGACCCGCACCTTCCCGACTTCGTCCGGGTCGTTCTCTGTCGCAAGCGGCTCGTCACAACTGGTACAGGAGAGTCGCCCGTAGTTGTCCTTCTCGACATCGCCGGCCCGGAGGGCCTTCCTCACTGAGTCCATACCTGCCAGTGTGCTACCCGCGTGTAAAAACCCCGTGGCGGCGTTCCGGAACGTTGTTCAGGTGTTCCGGTCTATCACCGGTCGTGTCCCGTCGCCGCATCTTCGGCTCGCTGCTGGGGATGGTGTTCTGCATCAACCTCGCGAGAGTCGTCTTCGCACCACTCATCGAACCGATTCGAGCGACGACGGGCGCTTCTGATGCGACACTGGGACTGCTCGCAACGATGGTCTGGGCCGGGAGTGCCCTCCCACGGCTCCCCACCGGCGTCCTGCTGACTCGGATATCGCGGGCGAAGGTCATCTTCGGTTCCGGTGTCGTGTTGACCATCGGAACGACGTTCACCGCCCTCGCGTTTGACCCGACGCTGTTGCTCGTCGGGGCGTTCACCATGGGGATTGCGAGCGGCGTCTACCTGACCGCGGCAAACACGCTGGTCAGTGAGCTGTTTCCGGAGCGGCCCGGCCGCGCGCTCGGGCAACACGGCGTCGCCGCCCAGCTCGCCGCTGTCGGAGCGCCGGCGCTGATATCGTTTGTTCTCATCGTCGGGACGTGGCGGACCGCGCTACAAGGGATTGCCGTCGCCGCGGGGCTGGTGACCGTCGCTTTCACTATCATCGCAAGACGCTCCCGACTCCCTGACGCTGGGAGCGAAGACCGCGACCTCCTTGGCGCGGCGCGTGCTCAGTGGCATATCATCGTCACCAGCGTCGCGACCATCGGCGTCGCGGGGCTGGTCTGGAACGGGCTGTTCAACTTCTACGTCACCTACGCCACGAGCGTCGGTCTCACGCCCGGTCGGGGACGGACGCTCCTGTTGCTCGCGTTCGGAGCGGGGGTGCCGGCCTTCTACGTCAGCGGTCGGCTGGCCGACCGGCTCCCGTCGATTCCGTACCTCCTGACGATGCTTGCGGCCTTTACCGGCTGTGTGCTGGTGCTCCCATCGCTGACCGGGTTCTGGTCGCTGGCCGCGTTCAGCGTCGTCGTCGGCTACGTCATCCACAGCATCTTCCCGGCGGTGGACGCGTACCTGCTCGGCTCGCTCCCGGACCGCCACCGCGCGAGCGCCTACGCCACCTACGGCGCGGGGATGATGCTGCTACAGGCGCCCGGAAGCGCGCTCGTTGGCCGACTGCTTGATGCCGGCGTCACGTTTCCGACGCTGCTTCGGGGCATGGGCATCGCGTTGCTCGTCGTCCTCGTGGCAATGGTGTCGCTGCACCGCAACGGCCGACTGCCGAGCGCCGCCCGAGCCTAAAGGCTGAAGCCGCTCGGTACCGCGTCACCTGTATGGACCTGCAACCGGACGAGCTGGCTGGCGTCGTCGACCTCTTTGGCTCGCTCACAAGAGCGGAGCTCGTCGACGCCTGCGGCGAACTCGCGTTCAAGCAGGGCGTCGACGCCGACCCGGACGCAGTAGCGGCAGCCATCGACGACGCCGTCGATTCGTACCACCTCGTCGCCGTCGACGACCACGCCGCCGGCACCGACGAGACGGTGCTGGTCGTCGGCCCGGTCGCGTTCCCAACCCTGCCCGACGGTGCGGCTGACCTCCCGCACATCATGGATGTGCCGGCCCGCGACCTCGCGCGTGACGCTGTTATCGAGGCTGTCAAGTCCCGCTTCCGAGAGGACGCGGTGATGGCCGTCAAGAACGACGACGGGGACCGCGTCGAGACGCTGCTGGACGTGAGCTACGACATCGAAGCCTGGGAGAACGTCGAGATGGACGGCCTCCGCGACCGCCTCGACGACGTGTGAAGCCAGCGCTCCGAAATCCCAAACGATTAAATCAGATGTTTCGAGCGAGTGAGCCACCCGAATTAAGACGGTCGGTCACCTACCGTATGCTATGCAGTTCGACCGGGTTGCGGCCCACGAGCCAGTCGTCGTGGACGATGAGCCACAGGAGGCCGCCGTCATCGCTCCGGTCGTCACGCGACCTGCGGGCGAGGCGATACTGTTCACGAAGCGCGCCGACCACCTGTCGGACCACCCCGGGCAGATGTCGTTCCCCGGCGGCGGCCGCGAACCCGAAGACGATGACCTGCTGCGGACTGCGCTTCGAGAGGCAAACGAGGAGATCGGGCTCGACCCGCTGGCGGTCAACGTCGTCGGTCGGCTGGACGACATCAGGACCATCACGCGCTACTCCGTGCGCCCGTTCGTCGGACGAATCCCAGACCGTGACTACCTGCCCTCGGACGAAGAAGTCGCGGAGATCGTCACGCTTCCGGTGTCGGAACTGACTGACTTAGACAACTACGAGTCAGAGCACCGCGACCACCCCCACTACGGGGAGATTCGCCTCCATTTCTTTTACGTCGACGGCTACACTGTCTGGGGCGCGACGGCGCGGATGCTCGTCCAGTTGCTCGAACTCGCGACCGACTGGCGGATGCCGCCCGAACCTGACCGATACATGGAGCCCGACGACGAGCTGCCGCCGAGCGTGCGCGACGAAGCTGAGTGAAGCAGGGCCGACTGTGCCGGGGCCGAGAGCGACAGGATTTTCCAGCCCCGTGACGTTGACCGCGTACTGGATGACCACGCTTACCGGTGCGACACTGGCGGCCGCCGGCATCGACGCGGTGGCGCTCAAGCCGACGGAAGTGGACGTGTCGCAGGCAACGGCCCTCGATGTTGAGACGCTTGCAATCGATTACGAGGGTGCGGCCCACGTCCCAGACACAGAGGCCATCGAGCGACTGGCGTCGGCCGCTGACGTGCGCGTCACTACGCCAGTCCGGGCCGACGGCTTCGACCCACTGGGCGACGATAGCG
Source organism: Haloarcula sp. Atlit-47R (assembly GCF_003665985.1). NCBI lineage: Archaea > Methanobacteriati > Methanobacteriota > Halobacteria > Halobacteriales > Haloarculaceae > Haloarcula > Haloarcula sp. Atlit-47R. The sequence goes on from NZ_QPLQ01000001.1 coordinate 469,679, forward strand.
GGTTCGACGCGCTGCCGGCGGATGCGGGCCGTGTTCTGGTCGCCGGCCACAGCGCGTATCTCTCCGAAGACGAGGGTGAACGAGCCGTCGCACCGCGGCTTCGGGCGGCCGTCGACGACGCCAGCGATCCATGGGTCGGCACGGAGGGCATCGAGCGCCTCGCGCTGGCAGTCGGCGGGACACAGTACGAACTCCTCTCGCGGACGACGGCCCGCGACGTTCGGACGCTCCGCACGGCGGGCTTCGACGGTTCGATTGCCGTTTACGCCCCCTTGGTGCTCTCGAACAGCGAGGACGCGATGCTGGACGCCGTCGGCGACTACGCGGCCCGGCGCGGCCCGGTCCGGAACGCACTGCCCGATGGCGCACCGACGGACAGCCGAGCGACGGGGCGGGCCAGAGATGTACTCAAACAGGCCATCCGCGATTACGCGCTCGTCGGCTCCGTCGAGACAGTCGCCGAGCGAACCGAGCGGCTCCGCGACATCGGTGTCGACACGATTGTCGGCTATCCGGCGCGTGGACTCGACCCCTTCCTCTCGTAGATGACCGTCGCCGTTGTCGGCGGCGGGGCCGTCGGTCTCTCGACCGCGCTGGCACTGTGTCGCCGCGGCGAATCGGTCACGGTGTTCGAACGCGACGCCCTCGGGAGCGGTGCGACCGGCCGCGCGGCGGGCCTGTGTTACGACGCCTTCGCCGACGGCGTGGACGCGGGCGTCGCTGCGGACGCGCTCGGTCGCTACCGCGATCTTGACCTGTTCGAGCCACAGCCCTACGTCTGGGTTGCACGCAACGAAGGCGACGCCACAGCTGTCCGCGAGCAGATAGCGGGGATGCAGCGCAACGGTGTCGCCGTCAAGGCGCTCACGCCGACGGCACTCGGCGACCGCTACCCCGCACTCGATACCAGCGGCATCGAGGTGGCCGGTCTCGCCCGCGACGCCGGCGTACTCGACCCGGACGAGGTGGTGGCGACGCTCGCTGAGCGGGCCGAGGAAAACGGCGCGGCTATCGAGACGCACACACCAGTCTCGCTCGGCTCGCCGACCGGCGTCGAAACAGCGGACCAAACCCGGGCGTTCGACGCGGTGGTCGTCGCGGCTGGCCCGCGAACGAAATCGCTCGTCGCCACTGTTGGCGTCTCGCTCGCACTGAAAACCTATCGAGCACAGGCCCTCGTGACCGAGCCGGTCGATGCCACGCTACCGTCGTTTTACGACGCGACGCGGGAGTTCTACTGGCGGCCGAAAGCCGACGCACTACTAGTCGGTGACGGCGCACACGAGACCGACCCGACGGACTGGAACCCGGACGCGGACGCCGAGTTCGTCACTCGGACTCTCGACCGCGTCGAGCAAGCGTCGGCGCTCACGCCGGCCTGTGACAGAGCCTGGGCTGGCCTGTGTACGGCGACGCCCGACGGCGCGCCGTTGGCCGGACAGGTCGCCGACGGGCTCTGGGTGGCGACTGGCTGGCAGGGCCACGGACTCATGCGGGCTCCTGCGCTAGGGAACTATCTCGCCGCAGACGTTCTCAATCGCCCGAACCCGCTTTCGGAACACCTGCCTGATCGCGTCGACCCGACACGGTTCGACGGTTCCGAAGAGTTCGCTGCGCTGGACGACCCGACGCGTGACTGGGGCGGCTGAATTCGCTGTGAGAATCTGTATGCAGATCGATCAGGCGTCGTCTTCGCTTTCGTCGGCCGAGTCGGTCACGTCTTCGACATCGGCGTCTGCATCTGCGTCGGCCCCTTCGTGGCTCTCGCTGTCGTCGGTTGCAACGCCGACATCCGTTGCCTCGTCCTCATCGTGGTCCGCCTCGGCCTTCGGAACACGGACGTGGAGCGTTCCGTTGCTCTTGAGCGTGGCTTGGGCCGCCTCCGGGTCGACGGCGGCATCGCTCGGAAGCGTGACGCTCCCGTCGAGTGCGAGCCCGCGGCCGGGGTAGCGCATCTCGAAGCCCTCGTAGAAATCACGGAACCGGTCGATACGGACCTCCACGCGGTCATCGACGTACCGGACCTGAATGTCCGACGCGGCCGTGCCGGGCGCGTCGAAGACGACGAGATAGGCGTCTTCCGACTCCAGCAGGTCCGAGGCCAGCGGCTTGTTCTCCTGAACTCGACCGGCGGCCCGACCGATGTTCTCGAATATCGCGTCGCTGATAGAGGAGCCGATGTCCCGCATCATAGTTCCACTTCGTCAAGACAGTCCGTCCCGCCACAGTACGGGCAGGAGAACGCCGCGAGTTCGACATCGTCCGGCATATCGTACGTGTAGTGCATCTCGAACATGTCGAGTTCGCAGCTGTCGTCCGTGCAGACGACCTCCATAGTGGCTGGCATACTATTCCGTTGGTCCGTCGGGGACAAACCCCTTACGGACGGGGCCGGGGTTACCCCGTCCTGCCAGTCCCAACATTGATGCCGTCACCGGCGTACTCGGGCGTATGAGTGAACGCGTCCTCGGGGCGGATTTCAGCGGCGCAGCAGCCGCTGGCGACGCGCTCTGGGTCACCGAGGCGATATCGACGGACGACGGGCTCGAAATTCAACGGTGCTACCGCGGAACCGATGAGTGGGGTCGTGACCGTGAAGCGGCCCATGCAGGCCTCGTCGACCGCATTACCGACGACGATGTGAGCACGGTCGGGCTGGATTTCCCGTTCAGCCTGCCACAGGCGCTACTTGATGCGCAGTGTGGCGGGACCTGGACCGGTTTCGTGGACTGGCTCGCGAGCGGGAGCGGCCCGACCGACCCGGGGTCGCTCTCCGAGGCCTGCCGCCACACCGCCGAGATGGCGACCGGAAGCCGTGACCTGCGCCGGGAGACTGACTTCCGACGCGGTGCACTGTGTCCGTACACGAATCGGACCCGTAGCATGACCTTCTACGGCGTCCGGGACGTACTCGGGAAACTGCGAGCCGACGACGACACGGCCGTCGTGCCGATGCAGGGCTGGGACGCCGACACGCTCGTCGCCGAGGTGTACCCCGCTGCAACCTTTGGCTGGTTGGGCTGTTACCGTGAGGGATACAAGAACGTCGATGACCCCCGACAGCGCCGGGAAGCAAACGTTGCGGCGGTCGAAGCCTGTAGCGTCACCGTCGGCGACCACCGCGATACCTACCTCGGGAACCACGACGCGCTGGACTCGCTGGCCGCTGTCGTCTCCGCAAGCCGACTGGCTGACGGTGCCAGACCGCCCGCAGCAGGCCCACAGAGTGAAGGCTGTATCTACGTCTGACGACGCAGTGGCGTCGATGTCCCAGATCGAAGCCCGGCATATATCAGTTTCCGGACCAACTAGCGTCTATGCCTGACGACCAGGGCGGCTTCGAGGGCGTCCGCGAGAACGTCGACGGCCACCCGATGGTCAACCTCGTCGGCTACGCCACGTCCTACTGGCTCCGGCTGTTCGTCGGTATTCTGGCGGCGTTCTGTACCCGGTTCGCCCGCCTCGTGCCGCCGATAATCGTAGCTGCAGCCATCGACCGCGTCGTCCTCACCAGCGGCGAACCGGGGCTGCTGACCGACGCTGGGCTGTTGCCGCCCGGCGAAATCACGGGCGAAGCCGCCCGGATCGCCTTCCTCCAGCGGCTCGTCGTCATCGCAGCCATCGCGTATCTCATCCGGTCAGCGGCGCGTTTCGGCTCCAGATACCTGCTCCAGTCCAGCGCCCAGAAGATACAGCGGGACCTCCGGAACGACACGTACGACCACCTCCAGCACCTCTCGCTGTCGTTCTTTGCGAACCACCAGACCGGCGGGATGATGTCGATACTCAACAGCGATATCAACCGCCTGGAGTCGTTTCTCAACACGGAGTTCCGCCAGCTAATCCGGGTGGTGGCGACCGTCGGCGGCATCGCCGTTATCCTCTACACATACTCCCCGAAGCTGGCGCTCATCGCGCTCGCGCCGGTCCCGATTATCGGCGTCGCCAGCGGCTTTTTTCTCACGTGGATCGAGCCGCGGTACCGCTCGATTCGCCAGACGGTCTCGCGACTCAACACCCGGCTAGAGAACAACCTTAGCGGCGCGCCGGTCATCAAAGCGTTCGACCGCTACGACTTCGAGCGCAAGCGGGTGACCGACCAGAGCCAGACGTACCACGACGAGAAAGTCGCAGCCCTTCGAATCCGCCGGGCCTTCTTCGCCGGCCTGCGACTGCTGACCGGCATCGTGTTCGTCCTGATTCTGTACGTCGCCGGGATGGACTTCATCACGAACCCACAGGGTGAGGCGGCGCTGTCAGCGGGGGCCTTTACCGCCTTCTTCCTCTACATCCGCCGGCTGTACTCGCCGATGCGCCGCGTGGGCAAGTCGGCCAACAAGTACCAGCTCGCCAAGTCCAGCGCCGAGCGCGTGTTCGGGCTGCTGGGTCAGGACCCCGAAGTCACCGACCCCGCAGACCCGTACGAACCCGACAACATCGACGGGTCGGTCGAGTTCGACGATGTGACCTTCGGCTACGGCGACGAGCCGCCGGTCGTTCGCGACGTGTCGCTGGACGTGCCCGCCGGCGCGACCATCGGGCTGGCTGGTGCGACCGGAGCCGGCAAATCAACCTTGCTGAAACTGGTGCCACGGTTCCACGACGTGGATGCTGGTGCGGTCCGGGTTGACGGCGTCGACGTGCGCGAGTACGGCCTCCAGAGCCTCAGGAGCGAAATCGCCGTCGTCGAACAGCAGCCGTACCTGTTCTCGGGGACGGTCGCCGAGAACATCGCTTACGGCGACCGCGAGGTGCTTGATGCCGAGCAGGCGGACAGCGAGGCGCGAGAGACTGGCTGGGAGACAGCCCGCGACCGCGTCCGCGACGCGGCGGAAGCCGCACAGGCCCACGAGTTCATCGAGGACCTGCCGGATGGGTACGACACGCAGATCGGCGAGCGCGGCATCAAGCTCTCCGGCGGCCAGCGCCAGCGCGTCGCCATCGCCCGTGCCCTGCTGAACGACCCCGAAATTATCATCTTCGACGAGGCGACCAGCGACGTAGACACGGAGACGGAGGACCGCATTCAGGAGAGTATCGAACAGCTGGTCGCGGACCGCACCGCCTTCGTCATCGCTCACCGCCTCTCGACGATTCAGGACGCGGACCGCATCGTTGTGATGGACGACGGCGAAATCGTCGAACGCGGTAGCCACACCGACCTGCTCGCGGCCGACGGCGATTACGCTGATCTCTGGCACGCCCAGGCCGACGACCGAACGGTCAGCGCCGACGACTGAGACTGCTGCTGTCCGACCACCGCCAAGTCCTCGATTGGGTCTACTGGAACTTACCGCGCCGCCGAAGACGTGATTCCACCGTTCAAGTCCACAGCACCCAGCGTGGCTCGCCAAGAGGACGCCAGTCGAGTGCATCTTAGTCGCGACTTCGCGTCTGCTACACTGGCGCGTGCCAACAACACCCCTGAAAGAGATACTTTCTCATATGCACTACAGAGATATTATCGCTCTTTTTAATACACATCAGTTATTAGGTCGGCGTAAGCGTGACATCACTCACTCTCGAACCGCTGACGTACGAGGACATCCCGTCGGAGCGCCGGCCGGGGGTCCTTCAGGCGCTAGTCCCTGTACTCGGTGTCGTCCTGTTCCTCGGCATCGGATCGGGATATCTGAAGCTGGCCCCACACGGGCCGCTGCTCTGGAGCATTGTACTGACTGGTGCAGTCGGCAAATACTGGCTTGGCTACTCGTGGGACGACCTCTACGAGGGGCTCGCGGACAGTCTGCTGATGGGACTGCAGGCGATTCTCATCCTGTTCATCATCTACGGCCTCATCGCGACGTGGGTGAGCGCGGGGACCATCCCCGGGCTGATGTACTACGGCCTCTCGATACTGACACCGGACGTGTTCCTGCCGGCGACAGCGCTGCTTGCGATGGTCGTCGCGTTTTCCATCGGGTCGTCGTGGACGACGGCCGGTACCCTCGGCGTGGCCTTCATCGGCATCGGCTCCGGTCTGGGTGTGCCGACCCCGATGACTGCTGGTGCCATCCTCTCGGGGGCCTACGCGGGCGACAAGCAGTCACCCCTCTCGGACACGACGAACCTCGCGGCCGCCGTGACGAACACCGACCTCTACGACCACATCCGGGCGATGCGCAACGGGACTGTGCTGGCGTTTGGCCTCTCAGTCCTGCTCTACGCTGTTCTGGGACTGCGTGCCGTCGGTGAAATCCCGACCGGGCGTGTCGCCGAGATACAGGGCGCACTCGCTGGGAGCTACGACCTCTCAGTGCTGGTACTCATCCCGCTCGTTGTCACCTTCGGGCTGGCGCTGTACGGAATCCCGGCACTCCCGACGCTCGTCGCCGGGGTCTTTGCCGGGGCTTTCACGACCATCTTCGTGCAGGGCCGGTCGTTCACTGCCGCCTGGACTGTCTTTCTCGATGGGACGGCCCCTGAGACGGGGACGGCACTCGTGAACGATCTGCTGGCCAGCGGTGGTATCTCGGGGTCGGCCTGGACGATTGCCGTCGTCGTCGCGGCCCTCAGTCTTGGCGGACTCCTCGAACGGACCGGTGTCCTCGCTGTGCTCGCACACCACCTCGCAACCGCTGTCCGCGGCCAGCGCAGCCTAGTCGTCGGGACCGGCATTTCGGCCATCTTTGTCAACGCCTTCTCGGCCCAGCAGTACATGAGCATCGTCGTGCCCGGGCTCACGCTCCGGAACCTCTACGACGAGTACGGCCTGACAAGCGACGATCTCTCGCAGGCTATCGAATCCGCCGGGACCCCGACCGGCGCACTCTTCCCGTGGCACGCCGGTGCCGTCTACATGTCTGCGGTCTTCGGGGTTGGAACGCTTGCCTACGCCCCGTACTACTTCTTCGCGTTCCTCTCGCCGTTGCTCCTGTTTGCGACAACGCTGTTCGGCGGACGGTACGACGGGTCCGAGCAGGCTGATTCGGTCGCGTCGTCCGCTGTCGCCGACGACTGAGTTCGTCTACCTCTGGGTGATTCTGTCACTGCATCATCCCCTCCGGCAATGCTGCTGGCCTACATCCGTTCGACAGTGAGGTCACGATCCTCACAGAACGTTTCGAGCCGCCGCCTGATCTTTCGAGCCTCCTCGGATTCACGGCCACCCGCATCGGCCGTCAATCCGTATCCGCCGCCGCCAGCGATGATCGTCACCTCGCAAGTCGTCTCATCTATTAGCTCCAGCACGGTCGTCGCCTGTACCTCAGTGAGTTCCATGCGATAGTGGTTCTCCGTAACCGCCACAACGAACCCGTTGCCGTCATACAGTTCGCGGTTCTCCTCATCAATGTCATGGAACGCCCTGGGCAGCGTGCTCGCGTCCGCGCCACGGACAGTAAATTCGACCCGTTCCATACGAGGCCATGGCGCGGGCTGGGAGAAAGTGATTTGCAACCGAGGGTAGCGATAGTACTGACTACGTTTTCTTGAGCCCGCACCTGGCCGTGTATGTCGCCACGGCTGACCAGACACGGTTTTGAGTGTCGAGCGTCAAGCGGCGGGTATGACTGACCCCGAGACGCTCGACGTGACCATCGTCGACGGCTACGTCGACGAGCCCGCACACTTCGGGGTGCCGCCGTACATCTCGACGTACCCGCGGTACGCCGCCGGCGCGCTGGTCGACGCCGGCGTCCCCCGCGAGCAGATAACGTATCACACTATCGACGAACTCCGGGAGGATAACGCAGTCTGGCGAGACGTGGAGGCCGCCGACCTCATGGTGTACGTCGGCGGCATGACCGTCCCCGGCAAGTACGTCGGCGGGACGCCGGCGGAACCCGACGAAGTGCGCGAACTCGCCTGGACGGCCGACGGCACCTCGCTGATGGGCGGCCCGGTCCGCTTCGGCGTCGGCGAGGCCAACGAGGGCGCGAGCGAGACGGCCCGCGACGACCTCGATTTCGACTTCCTGGCGATGGCCGACGTGGAGGCCGCGGTGTACGACCTCGTCGACTCCGGGCTGGAGGGGTTCAACGACCGCTACCGCTCGGTCGAGGAGGAGACCCGCTGGGCCCGGGCCGGCGCGTTCGTCGTCGAACAGCACCCGAACCACCCCGACTACCTCATCTGCGAGATGGAGACGTCCCGGGGCTGTCCGTACCGCTGTTCCTTCTGCACGGAGCCGATGTACGGCGACCCGGACTTCCGGCCGCCCGAGAGCGTCGTCGACGAGGTCGACGCCCTCTCGGACCGCGGCGTGAAGCACTTCCGACTCGGGCGGCAGGCCGACATCCTCGCCTACGGCGGCGACGGCGAGGCACCCAATCCCGACGCCCTGCGGCGGCTCTACGGCGGCATCCGCGAGGTCGCGCCGGACCTGGAGACGCTGCACCTCGACAACATGAACCCCATCACGGTCGTCAAGTGGCCGGAGAAAGCCCGCGAGGGCATCCGCATCATCGCCGAGCACAACACGCCCGGCGACACCGCCGCGTTCGGCCTGGAGTCGGCCGACCCGAACGTGATGAGCGACAACAACCTCAACGTCACCGCCGACCAGTGCTTCGAGGCGGTGAAAATCGTCAACGAGGTAGCCGGCTGGCGGCCGGGAGGGGACAGAGACACTGCTCCCAACTTCGGCGACGACGCCGCACGCCGGCTCCCGAAGCTCCTGCCGGGCATCAACCTCGTCCACGGGCTGAAAGGCGAGACGCGGGAGACCTTCGAGCACAACAAACGGTTCCTCCAGCGCGTCTACGACGAGGGGCTGATGCTCCGGCGGGTGAACATCCGCCAGGTGATGGCCTTCGAGGGGACCGACATGGCCGACACCGGCGCGGACATCGCGAAGGACCACAAGCAACTGTTCAAACAGTACAAGCGCGAGGTCCGAGAGACCATCGATAACCCGATGCTCCAGCGGGTCGCGCCGCCGGGGACCGTCCTGCCCGACGTACACCTAGAGTACCACCAGGACGGCAAGACCTTCGGCCGGCAACTGGGGACCTACCCGCTTCTCGTGGGCATCCCGGGCGAGCGCGAACTCGGCAGCGTCGTCGACATCGCGGTCACGGACCACGGCTACCGATCGGTCACCGGGGTCCCCTACCCGCTGGACCTCAACAGCGCGTCGATGGACGAACTCACCGCGATTCCCGGCATCGGCCGCAGCACCGCCGGCGACGTGGTGGTAAACAGACCCTACGAGTCGGTCGGAGACATCGACGTCGCGTCCATCGAGCGGTTCGCGACTACCCAGTCTGGGGAAGGCGCTGACTAACTGCCGTTCCCGTCCCGGGAGCGTAACGAACGGAAAGTACTTTTCATTCCGGGGATGACCAAGAGCGTATGACTGCGGTCGAGGTGAGCGTCGTTCTCCCCGCCTACAACGAGGAAGACACCATCGAGAGCACAGTCTCGACGACGGTCGGGACGCTCGCCTCGTTTCTCCCCGAAGACGCGTTCGAGGTCATCGTCGCGGAGGACGGGTGCTCGGACCGCACGCCGGAGATAGCGGCGCGGCTCGCAGACGAGGACAGCCGGGTCCGACACGTCCACAGCGACGAGCGGCTCGGCCGCGGGGGCGCGTTGGAGTACGCCTTCGAGCGGGCCGACGGCGACACGCTGGTGTATTTCGACACCGACCTGGCGACGGACATGGGGCACCTCCAAGAACTCGTCGACGCCGTCCGCGTCGACGGCCACGACGTGGCGACGGGGTCGCGCTGGATGCCCGAGAACCGCGCCGACAGACCTGCCAAGCGGGGGGTTCCGAGCTTCGGCTACAACACGCTCGTCCGGACGCTCCTCCGGTCGGACATCAGGGACCACCAGTGTGGCTTCAAGGCCTTCGACCGGGGGGCGCTGGAGACGCTGTTGCCCCTCGTCCAAGACGAACACTGGTTCTGGGACACGGAACTGCTCGTGAAGGCCCAGCGCAACGGCTACCGGGTGAAGGAGTTCCCCGTCGACTGGACGCCCAAGGGCGACTCGAAGGTCGACATCGTCCGGGACGTGTTCGGCATGGGCAGCCAGATTCTCCGGACGTTCTGGGAGCTGTCGGTCAGCCCCCGGATTACCCGTGAGGTGTCGCTGGGCGCAGGGACGCTGCTCGTCGTCGTCGCCCTCCTGTTGATGACGCAGTACCTCGACCCCGACCGCGTCCTCGCGGAGATGGCCGGGGCAGCGCCCGAAATCGTCGCGCTGAGCGCCGTCGTCTACGCCGTCTCGTGGCCGCTCCGGGGCATCCGCTACCGGGACATCCTCGTCTCGATGGGGTATCGGGAGCGGTGGCGCTTCCTGACGGGGGCGGTATTCATCAGCCAGACCGGGAACCTTGTGTTCCCGGCGCGAGCCGGTGACGCGGTCCGAGCGTATGTTATCAAAGCGCGTCGTTCGATTCCGTACCCGTCCGGGTTCGCGTCGCTGGCCGTCGAGCGGGTGTTTGATCTGCTGACGATAACGTTACTTGCTGGTGTCGTCATGATCGGGCTGGCTGTAACGGGGTCGGCCGAACAGTTGCTGACGGCGCTGACGGGCGATACAGTCGGCGGCGACGCAGCCAGCAGCGGACGGACTGCCGTGGCCGTAGCTGGTGGTGTTGGCCTTGTAGCAATCGGAGCCGTGGTGGCTATTGTCGCCAGTGCGCGGAGCGACCGCAACCTCGTTCGGGCCGTCATCGAGCGACTGAGCGGTGACTCCTATGCTGATTACGTTGCCGGCATTATCGAGGGGTTCGTCGGTGACGTACAGACGGTGGCCGCTGATGGGTCAGCGTTCACTCGTGTCGGCATCGGAAGTCTCCTGATCTGGACGTTCGACGTGATAACGGCTCTAATCGTTTTTGCGGCCTTCGGCTACAGCCTGACGCCGTCACTGGTTGCCGTTGGCTTCTTCGCGGTCAGCGTTGGGAACCTCGCCAAGGTTCTGCCGCTGACGCCCGGCGGGGTCGGTCTTTACGAGGGTGCGTTCACCGTCATCGTCGCGTCGCTAACACCGGTCGGCGTCGCCGCGGCCATCGGTGTCGCTATCGTCGACCACGCGGTCAAGAACATCGTCACCATCATCGGCGGCGTCGTGTCTATGGCCTGGCTCAACGTCTCGTTGACCACAGCCGTCGAGGAGTCCCAGTCGACGGACGCTATCGAACCGGAAACGAACGACTGATCGCAGTGCCGCCGCGTCCTGCAACAGCACCCCACTCGACTGGGATTGCGCTGGCAACACTCGGGCCGATACAACAACGCCCCACTGAGACTTCGCGTCCAGCTAGCAGTCCTCAGGCGGTTCCCTTCTTTATTAATATTACAAATAAGGGAGTCTTTACTAACAATGTTAATCATAATAGTTAATGTTATATAAAGTGGAAAGCTACGCGATTTTGCTATGCTTCAACGTAGCATACGATCGAGCGAACTGGACGGGCAAACGCGACGCAGTTTCCTCAGAGCCTCGACTGGTGCCGTGGCATCGATGGCAGCACTCGGTACGAGTGGCTCTGTGCGAGGGGGCAAGCTCGGCGGTGATGACGGAGAGTACACGGCTCCAGCGGAGTTCCCGCTCGTTTCGACACGTGAGCAGTTCACTGACGACGGTAAACTGAAGGCCAAATATACAGAGACAGAGTACGAAACAGTCGGGGACTGGCAGTCTAACCGGACTAACGACGATACGGAACTCGTCATCTTCGTCCATGGCTGGAGCCTCGGGGAGACGGATGCCAGAGACGCCGCCTACACCTGTCAGATCGGGCTTGAAGCGAACGAGTACGACCAGTTCACCGTGGGGTTCACCTGGGATGCCGATATGGGCGACGGCATTGGCTGGAGCGAAGGGGTCGCCATCGCCGAACAGAACGGTCCGAAGCTCGCGCAGTGGGTTGTCGACCACAACGACAGCGGTGGGCTACCAGTCCGGATACTCGGCCATTCACTCGGTGCGAAAGTGGCTGTGGAAACGATGGCGTCGCTCCACGAGCGTGAACGCGAAGATGCAGTCGAGTCGGTAGCTCTACTGGGGGGCGCTATCGGTGACTCCGTCGTTGAGGTCGATGAGACATACGGCGAGTCCATCAAGTACGCCACCGCGTCTTTCGACAACTTCCACAAGGACGACGACGTGGTGCTGGGGACTGCATTCAGTGCTGCGGAGTGGACGGAAGCAGTCGGTGAAAAGGGTGTCCAGAGTCCCGAAGACGCTCCCGGGAATTACACCGATTACGATGTCACGGCGGCCGTTGCCGACCACAATTCCTATTACGAGCCCGGGGAGGGGTGTCTGCCCGCTGTCGTCGAAACATTTCAGTAGGCAGTGACAACGAAGGGGTGGCGCTACTTATTGTACGCAATTATAACCGGGTTGTGGGAACTGACCCCGAAAATACCCGACAGCTATTATATGAATGGTCATGCGACTGATGCACAAACGTGGGTTTCGTGACGTGTATCGGTGGTCTCGATGACAATACCGGAATGTTTTAATGACTTTCGTTCGAATACAGTGTTACCGACTGCCTCCGGGTTCTGTGATGTCTCCCACCCGGTGAGCACCCGCCTTCGCAACCAATGAGTGAACACACACGGACACGACAGCAACGTGAAGAACAGACGACGGAGTCGACGGAATCAGAGAGCACGGCGTGCCCGGAGTGCAGTGGCTCGCTCGTTATCGACGACGAACACGGCGAAACAGTCTGTGAGGATTGTGGCCTTGTCGTCGAGTCTGACGAGATCGACCGCGGCCCCGAGTGGCGCGCGTTCGACTCCAGCGAGAAAGACGAGAAGTCCCGCGTCGGCGCACCGACGACGAACATGATGCACGACAAGGGCCTCTCGACCAATATCGACTGGCGCGACAAGGACGCTTACGGTAACTCTCTGTCGGGTAAACAGCGCCAGAAGATGCAGCGCCTGCGCAAGTGGAACGAGCGCTTTAGAACGCGGGACTCCAAGGAACGCAACCTCAAGCAGGCCCTCGGTGAGATTGACCGGATGGCTTCGGCACTCGGACTCCCGGAAAACGTCCGCGAGACGGCCAGCGTCATCTACCGCCGCGCGCTGGACGAGGACCTCCTGCCCGGCCGCTCCATCGAAGGTGTCTCGACGGCGTCCGTCTACGCCGCCGCGCGCCAAGCCGGTGTCCCGCGCTCGCTCGACGAGATCACGGAGGTCTCCCGGGTCGAGAAAAGCGAAATCGCGCGGACCTACCGCTACGTCGTCCGCGAACTCTCGCTCGAAGTCCGTCCTGCCGACCCCGAGAGCTACGTCCCGCGCTTTGCCTCCTCGCTGGAACTGTCCGACGAGGCCGAACACCGCGCCCGTCAGCTCCTCCAGAACGCCAAGGAACAGGGCGTCCACTCCGGGAAGTCGCCGGTCGGCCTCGCCGCCGCCGCCGTCTACGCCGCCGCACTGCTGACCAACGAGAAGACGACGCAAGCCGCCGTCTCCGAGGTCGCCGACATCTCCGAGGTCACCATCCGCAACCGCTACCACGAGCTGCTGGAAGCCGAGCAGGACCTGCCCGTCGCGTAACCCGTTCAGGTGTCACAGGGGAGCGTCGGAGAGCGTTTTTTAGTATCGACCGCTCAGCGAGCAGACTCACCGACCGATAACCGCAAGACTAGAGTCGGCCCGCCCGCTGGGACCGGTATGGAGACGACACACCGGGTTCGAACCGGTGACGCCCGCACGCTCAACTGCCCCGACGACAGCGTCGAACTGGTGGTCACGTCCCCGCCCTATCCGATGATAGAGATGTGGGACGACATCTTCACAGAGTTAGACCCCGACATCGGGGCGGCGCTGGACCGCGGGGACGGCGACCGGGCGTTTATCCTGATGCACGACGTGCTCGATGCGGTGTGGGCTGAGATAGAGCGCGTGCTGGTCCCCGGCGGCATCGCCTGCATCAACGTCGGGGACGCGACGCGATCAATGGCGGACGGCTTTCGCTCCTATCCCAACCACGCGGAGATAACCGACCGACTGACCGACCACGGCCTGCGGGCGCTGCCCGATATTCTGTGGCGGAAACCAACCAACAGCGGCGCGAAGTTCATGGGTTCGGGGATGGTGCCACCCAACGCCTATCCGACGCTCGAACACGAACACATCCTCGTGTTCCGCAACGGGGAGCGCCGCCGCCTCGAACCGGGCGCAGACCGCCGCTACGAGAGCGCCTACTTCTGGGAGGAGCGCAACGAGTGGTTCTCCGACCTCTGGGAACTGCCCGGCGAGACGCAGGACCTCGACGACGGGCTCCGGGACCGCTCGGGAGCCTTCCCGCTGACGGTGCCCTATCGGCTCATCTCGATGTTCTCGGTGTACGGCGACACCGTGCTCGACCCGTTTCTCGGCACCGGGACGACGACGCTGGCGGCGATGGTCGCCGGCCGCAATTCGGTGGGCGTGGACCGCGACCCGGACCTGCTGTCGACGCTGGAAGATCGGGTTGCCACCGCTCCGGAGCGCTCCCGAACCATCGCTCAGGAGCGCCTCGCCGACCACCGCTCGTGGGTAGAGCAACGGCGCGCCGACGGCAAGGAACCGGGCTACGAGGCCGAGCAGTACGACTTCGTCGTCAACACGAAACAGGAAAAACGGATCCAGTTCTACGCGGTTGACTCAGTCACAGCGACCGATGACGGCTTTCGGGCTGTCCACGAGCGGGTCGAGTAAGCACGCCTTTTTGTGTGACTCCGTCCAAGCCGACCCATGGACTTCGAGTCGTTCACCCTGCTCGCTGCCACCGACGACCTTGGGGTGGAGCCGGCCGCTCGCGCCGACGCCGACGGGCTGGAGTTACGGATGGATTTCGCCGACGAGCCGCTGGCACAGTTGGACGCCTACGACGGCGATCTCCCGATACTCGTCACGAACCGACCGACGTGGGAGGGTGGCGAGGCCGCTGATACCGCAGGCCGCCTCGATACACTCGAAGCTGCGCTCGAACACGACGCTGTGAGGGCCGTCGACCTCGAACTCGCAGCGCTGGAGGGAGCCGGCGACCACAACGCTGGCCGCGTCGCCGACGCTGCCCGCGACCGCGATGCGTCCGTGGTCGTCTCGACGCACAACTTCGAGTCCACACCTGCCCGTGAGGCGATTGTAAGTCGGCTCGAACGGGCCTGCGCTCAGGGCGACGTGGGGAAGATGGCCAGCACAGCCCAGTCGCCCGACGACGTGTTGGCGATGCTCGGGGCGACCCGAGCGCTGACCACCGCGGGCAAACAGGTCGCCACGATGTGCATGGGGTCGGCCGGTCGCCACTCCCGGGCCGTTGCCCCGCTGTACGGCTCCCGCATCGGCTATGCACCGGTTGATCCCGCTGACGCGACCGCGCCGGGTCAGTACGACCTCGCAACGCTCCGGACGCTGGTCAGACAGCTACAGAGCGACGGCTGATGGGGGAGCCGCCTGTACGGGGCTTTCGTCCGGACAGGGATCCTTCGGAAGATATAGGGGTATGCGAGATAGACTCGCTGAGTATGACTGGCAAAGGACGCAAGCGGCCGTTGCTGGCCGTGGTGCTTGCGTTCATCTTCCCCGGGTTGGGACATTTCTACCTCCGTAAGTGGGTGCGGGGACTGCTGTGGCTCGGGTTACTGTTCATGCTGTCGGTGGTGTTCGTCGTCACTGGCGCTATCGACCCTGTCACCCAGCTAAGCGTAGAGGCTATCTCGTCGTCGTATCAGTCCAGACCCACCGAAGTGACAATCGGCTCGGTTGTGATTACGACGCTCAACGTCGTCGACGCCTACTGGGTCGCGGTCAACGAAAATCAGGCCACGGAAGTCGAAGCCGGCACAACGTGCCCGAACTGCGGCAAGGAACTCGACGAAGACATCGACTTCTGTCACTGGTGTACGACGCAACTGGACCCGCTCGAGGCGGACCAGCAGTAGCCCGACGGCTGCGGTCAGCCCCGAATGGGGTCGGCTTACTTTTCGATGATGCTCTCTTCGATCCGTTCGCCGAAGTGCGTCGCCGTATCCTCGTGGTGAATGAGAATTTCGTCGCCGGGTTCGAGGTCCGTGACGGCGGTTCGGCCGTTCTGGGTGTGGACCTTTATTGTCTCGGCGTTCTGGAGCAGCGTCTCGATACGGTCACCGTCCTTGGTTTCGGCCTGCACGCGGAACATCGGGCGCTTCTCGATTTTCGCGCGGCCGACGATAGCCTCGCGGGTCCGACCGTTCGCGTCGACTATCTGGACCTCATCGCCGGACTGGAGTTCCGAGAGATATTTCGTCCCGCCGTCAGGCGTCCGGACGTAGGCGTGGACCGCGCCGGCGTTGACCCGGAACGGCCGGGAAGCGACGTACGGTGATTCTGCCGTCTCTGCGTGAACGAAGAAGAGTCCGCGAGCCATCGACCCGACGAGCATCCCCTCGTCGTGTTCCATCAGGCTGCCCGTGTCGATACAGACGCGGTCAGCGGAGCCGGTCTGCTCGATGGCGGTGACCTCGGCGTACTCTAGGTCGAGCGATTCCCGTCCCATCTCGTCGCGGACCTCCACCGTCTTGCGGATTTCGTCGACGTCGTCGGTATCTAGCAGGACGCCGTCGGCACCCAGTTCCAGCGTCTCGTAGGCCGTTCGGGCGTCTTCGGCGGTCCGGACGCCGGCGATGAGGTCCGTCTCCTCGCCGACGCGGGCGATGAGGTTTTCGAGTGGAATAATCTGCCAGTTCTCGCCGATTACAATGGTGAAGTCGGCTTCGGCGGCGACCGCCTCGGCGAAGGCCTCGTAGTCCTCGTCGAAGATGCGGACGTAGCCGCCGTCGGGAGCGGCTCCGTTCTGCCGGAGCGTCGAGAGGTCCGCGGACCCGGAGAAGTCGGACGGGAGGTCGACCGTGCCGTCGCCCTCTCCGTCTTTCCCGACGATGGTGGCGTCGGCCTTTGAGTCCGCTGCCTCGGCCTCCATTACGTGGACATCGCCGTTGGTGAACGCAGCGATGTTTATTTCGCCGAGTTCCGAGACGCGTTCGACATCGTCCTCGTCGACCAGTACCCAGTCGACGCCGGCCTCGATACCAGCGGTTATCCGGCGTTTCCGTGTCTCCCAGTCGCCGACCTCGCTGTCGGCTTTGAGCCAGACGCTTCGAGTCATACGCCCACGTCCGCAACGGCGAGGCTTGAACGTGGCGGAACCCGGGTGGGTCTGTCGAGTGGTGAACAGAGAAGAGAAATGGGTACGACAGGCGATTCGGGTGGGTTCCTGGAATTAGAACCAGAAGAAATACGACACTTGTTATTTATCTACATCCGATTATCGTAATTAATTGTTAGCCAGTAAACTTATCAATAAGCTTTACTAATAAAGTAACTACAAAATACGGTCCAGCTACAGATGGTTACTAACCACGTCTACACGATTGCCGGGGCGAAAGGGGGGGTCGGAAAGACGACGTCCAGCATCAACCTCGGTACACTGCTGGCGAGGGCCGGCTACTCGACCGTTGTCGTGGAGATGGACCTGGCGATGGCGAACCTCGTCGATTTTCTCGATGTCGGCATCGACACTGACAAGCACGCGACGTTTCACGACGTGCTCGCCGGCGACGCGTCGGTCACGGACGCGATGTACGAAACCGACGTGAACCTGTCAATCGTGCCGAGCGGGACCACACTTGAAGGGTACGCGGACACCGACCTCGACCGGCTGCCCGGTATCGTCGAAACCCTCAGGTGGCACCACGACATCGTCCTGTTGGACACCCCGGCGGGACTGAGCGAAGAGACGATTCAGCCGCTCAAACTCGCCGACGACGTGTTGCTCGTGTCGACACCGCGGGTGGCATCAATACGGAACGTCTCGAACACCAAAGAACTCGCAGAGCGGGTCGATGCGCCGGTTCGAGGCCTGATCCTCACGAAGTCTGGGACAGGCGCGTCGCCGGGTGCCGATGAAATCGCGACGTTTCTCAACGTCGAACTGCTCGGCCACGTGCCGGAAGACGACGCCGTCCCACATTCACAGGACAGTGGCACGCCCGTCGTCAGGAACGCGCCCAACAGCGGTGCCGCGATTGCCTACGAGCGGATATCCGAACAGCTCGTCGACACCGAGAAGGCGTCGACCGACACCACAAACGCAGGCGCTCTGAAGGAGTCCACTGACTCGGACGACCTAGAACCGAAGGCCCGGCCAACGGAGCAGCCACCACAGAGCCACAGCCTCGGGACAACCGACGGCGGCAAGACAGTCCCCCCATCGGACGCAATCAGGGACGACAGCTGTCTGATCGGTCCAGCGCCAGCCGAGCAGTACAGAGAGGACGAGCCAGCGGCAGACGACGGGGCCGAGCTGAGCGACCTCGATAACCCAGCCGCTTCGGAGACGGACACCGAAAACGAAGCCGAAACCCCGTCGGTAATCGACGGGACTGAGCTGGTGGAGAGCGAACCAGCACCGATGGACGGGCCAGAACAGGATGCTGACGAGGTAGAGCGAGACGGCGGTGTGTCACGAGGTGCCGACACACCGGAAGAAGAACCCAGTGACTCGCCGTCGGACACGCCAAGCGAGCGCGACGCGGATGCCAGCGACGGAGACGGTCTCGGTTCGCGAATGCGGTCGCTGTTTGGCTTTTAGGCCTCGACGGCCAGTCCGGCCTCGCGGAGCGCCTCTTCGGTGGTGGCGTCGTCGTGAACGACAGCGGAGACGGCGCGAGCGATTTTCTCCGGTTCGTCGTGCTGGAAAATAGAGCGGCCCATCGAGACGCCGGCGGCCCCGGCATCCATCGTTCCCCGGACCATCCGGACGGTCTCCTCGTCGGTGCCCTTCGAGCCGCCGGCGATGACCACCGGCAGTGACGTGGACTCGACGACGTGCTGGAACGTCTCGGCAGAGCCGGTGTAGCCGGTCTTGACGATGTCCGCGCCCAGTTCCTCGGCCAGTCGGACGGCGTGGCCAACGGACTGGTTGTAGTCCTCGTTCTCGGCGTCGATGTCAGGGCCACGGGCGTAGGCCATCGCCAGTACCGGCAGGCCGTACTGGCTGGCTTCGGTCGTCAGTTCGGAGAGTTCCTCGATCTGTTCGGGTTCGTACTGGCTGCCGACGTTGATGTGGAACGAGACGGCGTCGGCCCCGGCGCGGATGGCGTCTTCCACCGTTCCCGTGGTCCGCTTGTCCTGCTCGTCCGGGCCGATAGTAGTAGAGCCGTTGAGATGGGTGATATAGCCCGCGTCGTTCTTGTTGGGGTGGACCCGTCCGGCGATGCCACGCTGGGTAAGGACGGCGTCTGCGCCGCCGCTGGTAACCGCGTCAATCGTCGATTCGATGTCTTTGAGGCCCTTTACCGCCCCCATCGTGATGCCGTGGTCCATCGGGATGATGACGTATGTGTCGTCTGTCCCGATGCGTTCGAGTCGTGCGCGTTTTCCTGCAGTCATGATATGAGACAGTGTGGCAAGTACGATTATGTGCGTTCCGGTTGCGGTTGTTCTGGTCCGCCCCGGAGCGCACCTTCTTTGAGTTCGCGAGCCTTCGCCTCGAGCCGGTCGGCTACCGCACCGACAGCATCGCCGTTTTCGTGGCCCTCGGCGACAATATCCACCAGCGCGGAGCCGACGATGACGCCGTCAGCGCCGGCAGACACGATTCGCTCGGCGTGGTCGCCGGTCTTGATGCCGAACCCGACGGCCTTTGGCACGTTCCAGTCTGAGAGGCGAGCCAGCGACTCCTCGGTGGCATCGTCCACGTTCTCTCGTGCGCCAGTGACGCCCAGACGTGCCTGGACGTAGACGTAGCCCGACACCTGTTCGAGCATCCGTTCGAGCCGGTCGCCTCTCGTCGTCGGCGCGACGATGAACACCAGATCGAGCCCGAACTCGTCGCAGGCCGTCCGGAGCGGGCCGGCTTCCTCCCCAGGGAGGTCCGGGACGACGAGCCCCTCAATGCCCACCGCGGCGGCCTTCTCGACGAAGGGGCGCGGCCCCTCGCTCTCGCCATACTGATAGATGAGGTTATAGTAGGTCATACAGACGAGCGGTACGTCCACATCGAGGTCTTCGACGAACTCGAAGAAGCGGTCGGGCGTCATCCCGGCTTCCAGCGCGCGGACGATAGCGTTCTGGATGGTCTTGCCCTCCGCGATGGGCTCGGAGAACGGCAGGCCGAGTTCGATGACGTCTGCCCCGCCGCGAGCCAGCGCCTCGACGTACTCTAGCGACGCCTCGTAACTCGGGTCGCCGGCCGCGAGGTAGGGAACGAAGGCGGGCTCGTCGGCGAAGGCGCGTTCAAGACCCATCAGAGGCCACCTCCGCCGACGCGCTCGAAGATAGACATGTCCGGCGCGATATCGAGGTCGCGCTTCGCGGTCTCTTCGATGGCTATTTCGAGGTCCTTGTCGCCACGGCCGGAGACGTTGATGATGACAGAGTCACCGACTTCGTCGTGGTGCTCTTCAAGATAGCCGAAGGCGTGGGCCGTCTCCAGAGCCGGGATGATACCCTCGTCCTGGGAGAGGCGGTGGAACGCCTCTAGCGCGATGTCGTCGTCGACGTTGACCGGCGTGACGCGGTCTTCGTCGACGAGGTGGGCCAGTTCCGGGCCGACACCGGCGTAGTCGAGCCCCGACGAAACGGAGTGAGACTCCATGATCTGGCCATCAGAGTCCTGTAGGAGCTTCGTGCGCGCGCCGTGGAGGACGCCCTCGTCGCCGGTCGAGAGAGTGGCGGAGTTGGGCGCAACGCCCTCCTCCTCGTCGACCTGGAGCGAGGAGCCGCCGGCTTCGACGGCGTAGAGGTCGACGTCGGTATCATCAACAAAGTGGGCGAAGGTGCCCATGGTGTTCGAGCCGCCGCCAGCGCAGGCGAGGACCGAATCGGGCAGCCCGCCGGTCTTCTCGATAACCTGCTCGCGGGCCTCCTCAGAGATGACCGCCTGAAAGTCCCGGACCATCTTCGGGAACGGGTGCGGGCCGACGATACTCCCGATGACGTAGTGGGTGTTCTCGACGGTGGTCGCCCAGTCGCGCATCGTCTCGGAGATGGCCTCTTTCAGCGTGCCGCGGCCGACCGTGACAGGGTTGACCTCGGAGCCGTTGATGCGCATGCGGAAGACGTTGGGACGCTGGCGCGCGATGTCAGTCTCGCCCATGTAGATTTCGCAGGGCATGTCGAGGTGGGCCGCCGCCATCGCCGTCGCCGTGCCGTGCTGGCCCGCGCCGGTCTCGGCAATGATGCGCTCCTTGCCCATGTACTTCGCCAGCAGGACCTGCCCGAGCGCGTTGTTGAGCTTGTGTGCGCCGCCGTGGAGCAGGTCCTCGCGCTTGAGATACACGTCGGTATCGTACCGGGCAGAAAGCTGGTCCGCGTACTGGAGCGGCGTCGGTCGGCCGCCGAAGTCGGCCAGCCGCTCCCGGAACTCGTCCATGAAGCCGTCCTCGTTTTCCAGCACGTACCGCTGGTAGGCGTCGGTCAGCTCTTCGATAGCTGGCATCAGTGCCTCGGGCACGTACTGTCCACCGTACTCACCGAACTTGGGGTCGTATGCGTCGTCAGTGCTCATGTGTCTGTAGGTGTCGTCTCAACTGCATCAGTGTCCGCGCGTGTCAGTCGCCGCGTGTTCGCTTCCACGTCCGTCGCCGCGTCGTGGTCCATGATCGCCGAGCCGATTAGCAGGGCGTCCGCACCGGCATCGCACATCCGTGTGACGTCGTCTGCTGTCTGTATGCCACTTTCAGCAATGAGTGTGACGCCCTCCGGGACGTCTGGCGCGACGGACTCGAACGTTCCGAGGTCCACGTCGAGTTCGGCGAGGTCGCGGTTGTTGACGCCGATGATGTCCGCGCCCGCTTCCAGCGCCGTCTCGACCTCCGCCGGGGTGTGGGCCTCCACGAGGACCTGGAAGCCCCGCTCGCGTGCGGCCGTGAGGAGGTCCGCGAGGTCGTCCGCCCCGTCGGCTTCGAGAAAGCGGACGATGAGCAGGACGACATCCGCCTCGACGACGTCCAGCTGGTCCTCGTGGAGAATGAAATCCTTTCGCAGAACGGGCACGTCGACGGCATCGCGAACCCGTTCGAGCGCCGCCGCCGACCCGCCGAAGTGGTCTGGTTCCGTCAGCACCGAGAGCGCCGCCGCGCCGCCCTCGACCATCTGGCGGGCGAGGTCGACCGGGTCGTCGGTCCGCTCGCCGTCCGCGGTCGGACTCGTGGGCTTGATTTCGGCGATGACCGGCGTCCGTCCGTCGGCCGCCACCGCGTCGAAGGCGTCCGACAGCGACCGGGGCGACACCGACACCCTGTCGCCGCCGCCACCGCGCTCCCGCGCCGCGTCGAGAATCGACTGAACCGCTGGGTCTATCTCCTCACTGTCGTCCATTACTGAACACTAACGTACAGAAGTGTACATAAGAGTTGCCCTATTATCTCAGGCGAAGCGGACCACGGCGGATACCGGACGGTGTCAGCCAGACCACAGTTCTATGAGGGTTCACGCTGGATGTTCACATATGTCGTTCCAGACAGCCATCCGACCGGCCGAATCGGTGGATATCGCAGATATCCGTCGGGTCGCACGGGCCGCGTGGCACGCGGTGTACGACGATATCCTCGGGGCGGAGACGGTAAACGACCACCTCAGGGAGGGGTACGCGCCGCCGGTACTAGAACGGATGATAGAACTCGACGAGGTCGGACTGTTCGTCTCGACGGCCGACGACGACGTAGTGGCGTACATGAGCTGTGGGATGACAGACGCGACCGGGTTCGGCGACCTCGACCTGTACGTCCACCCGGACTACTGGGGCGAGGGTATCGGGACCGAACTACTTCGCCGGGGCGAGGGCCACTTGCGGGACCTCTCCGTGCGGAAGATACGCGACGAGGTGCTGGCCGAGAACGAAGTCGGCAACGGGTTCTACCGGACCCACTTCGAGAAGATCGGCGAGCGGACGGCCGAGTTCGGCGGCCAGGAACACCCCGTGAACGTGTACGAGCGGACAGTGTAATTTCCCACCCGTTGCGTGTGACTCACACGCTCTCGTCGCTCGTGTAACAGCGTTTAAGCCGCTGAAACCGCTTCGTCGGTGCAATGAGCTACAAGATCGGACTCGTCGGCAAGCCCTCCGTCGGCAAGTCCACGTTCTTCAATGCGGCGACGATGAACGACGTGCCCGAGGGCGCGTACCCGTTCACGACAATCGACCCGTCGATGGGCGAAGCCTACGTCCGCGTCAACTGTGCGGCCCCGGAGTTCGACCACACCTGCACGCCCAACCACGGCTACTGCACCGACGGCGTCCGGTTCGTCCCGACGAAGCTTGTCGACGTGGCCGGCCTCGTTCCCGGCGCACACGAAGGGAAGGGGCTGGGGAATCAGTTCCTCACAGACCTCAACGAGGCCGACGTGCTCGTCCACGTCGTCGATTTCACCGGCGAGACGGACCTGGAGGGTGAACCCACTGAGGACCACGACCCGCGCGAGGACATTGACTTCCTCGAAGACGAGCTGGACATGTGGTATCTCGATATTCTTGAGAAAGGCATCGAGCGCTACCGCTCGGGCTACCACGGCGAGGACAAGGCCATCGAGGACGACCTCGCCGAGCAGATGTCAGCGTTCAAGATCAACGCCGACGAGATCAAGCAGGTCGTGCTCGCCCTGGACCTGGAACTGGACCCCGACACCTGGGACGACGCGGACAAGGAGGCTCTGGCCCGCGAGATTCGCATCCGGACCAAGCCGATGCTCATCGCGGCGAACAAGATGGACACCCCGGAAGCCCAGGCGAACTGGGAAACCGTCACCGAGGACCCCGAGTACGAGCACCTGACGTTCGTCCCCGTCTCGGCCCACGCGGAGAAGGCCCTGAAAAACGGCAACGAGCAGGGCGTACTCGACTACCGGCCGGGCGACGAAGAGTTTACCGTGACGGCGGACCTACCAGAGGAGAAGGCCGCGGGGCTGGAACAGATTCGGGAGTTCGTGACCGAGTTCGGCGGGACGGGCGTCCAACAGGCCCTCGAAACCGCGCTGTTCGAGGAACTGGGAGCTATCGCGGTGTTCCCCGGCGCTCGCAAGCCCCAGGAGGACGGGACCTTCCTGCAGGACTGTTTCGTCCTCCCAGACGGGTCGACTGCAGAGGACTTCGCGTACTTCCTGCACACCGACATCGGCGACGGATTCCTCCATGCGCACGACGTGCGAACCGAACGCCAGATCGGCGCTGACACCGAACTCGACCACCGCGACGTGGTCGAAATCACGACAACGAACTAACACTGGGAGATTCACCGCTGATACTCTGAGGGTGCGACTTTTTATACGTCGGAAAGAACGGAACACATGCACCCGAAAAGGCCTATTTTTGTCGTTTGCTCGTCATCTGTTTTGAGGTGGTTTCGATGACGACGGATGATTCGACGGGCGCACTTGGCCGGCTCATGCTTGCGGTCGGCACCGTGCCCATGACAATCGAACCGCACCTGCCGACGCCACTCCGGCGGACGTTCAGCGCCCGTGTCTTCCTGCTGGCAGCGATGTCGATTGTGGGCGCACCGGCACTAGCTATCGTGCTGTTTTCCTCTGTGACAGCCGCCGCAGTGTTCATCGGGTTCGTCGTCGCTGTGACCGGATTTCTGGGCTACTGTGAGATGTACCGCGCGATAATCGAAATTAATCGAAAGGCGACGGCAGTCGACAACGGCCAGTACGACATCGACTTCGGCGTCGACCGGATTGACGAGGTCGGAGACGCATACACGAAACTCGAACGGGCGGCGGCCTCACTCGGCCGGAACATTCAGGAAGCAAACGAAGCTCAGGAGCGTGCCGAGGAGGCCCGCGAAGCGGCCGAAGAAGCCCGTGAAACCGCAGAAGCCGAGCGAAGCGAGATGGAGGCGCTGAGCAGCCACCTCGAACTGAAAGCGACACAGTACCGGACGGCGCTCGACGACGCGGCCGCCGGCGACCTGACTGCCCGTGTTGACACCGACAGCATGAGCGACGCTATGGCCGCCGTCGGGACCGCGATCAATGAGACTCTGAGTGATCTGGAGACTGCTATCGGCAGCGGCCAGTCGACCTCGACACGTATCGCCACCGGAAGTGAAACTGTCCTGGCCGACGGGCAGCAGGTCCGTGCTGAGACACAGTCCGTGGCCGACACCGCATCCGACATCGCCGACGGGGCAGAAACCCAGCGCCAGCAACTAGACGACGCAGCGAGCGAACTCAGCGACCTCTCGGCGACCGTCGAGGAAATGGCGTCGTCCGTGGCCGAAATCGCCGACCAGAGCAACACTGCTGCGAATCTCGGCCGAGACGCACAGCGGTCCTCGTCGGAAGCCCAGAGTGCCGTCGACGAGATCCGCCATCACTCGACGAACGCCGCAAGCGAGGTCCAGCAACTAGACGACATCGCCGAGGACATGGCCGAGATCGTCGAAGTCATCGACGGCATCGCCGAGGAAACGAATATGCTCGCGCTGAACGCGTCCATCGAAGCCGCTCGTGCCGGCCAAGCGGGTTCGGGCTTTGCCGTCGTCGCGGACGAAATCAAACAGCTTGCGACCGAGACACAGAACGCCACCGGCGACGTGGAAGACCTCATCGGCTCGCTGCGGTCCCAAGTCGGCACATCCGTCGACGCCATGGAGACGATGGAAGATGCTGTCGACCGCGGCAGCAACACCATCTCCGAGACTATTACCACGCTCGAAGATGTGGTCGACGCCACCGTCGATGTCAACGGCGGCATTCAGGAAATCGACCGAGCGACCGACCAGCAGGCGACCAGCGCACAGGAAGTCGTGCGGATAATTGACGATATCAACGACATCGCCGGGGAGACCGCAACCGACGCCCGTGAAATGGCCACGACGGTCGAGCAGCAGGGCCAGACCGTTGCCGGGATGGTCGACTCGGTGGAGCGGTTCGCCGACGACGCCACCACTCTTAACGACGAACTCTCACAGTTCGAGACCGCCGGGACCGACCGCGTGGACACGCCTGCTGACTCCGGACCCGCGATGAGTGACTGAGGCGAGTCAAGAACTGACTTACACACTGCAGGCCGGCAGGCGTCCGGCTACAGCAGAAGGTGAGCGAGCAAAGCAATGATGGCGACTTTTTTGACGAGGATGATGCCAATAATCAGTTGCGTCGTCGACAGTTCCCGGACGCGTTCGATCCCTCGCCGGACGAACGCGGGCGACTGCGCCAGCTCAGCCACCAGCAACCGACACTCCGCGCGGAACGTCTCGACCGCCGATCCTTCACCGTCTGTGTAGGCAGCCTCTGGCCGCGGCAGCCACTGGGAACCGGTGTATTCGAGTTCGACCAGCGACCCCTGTAGATGACTGACCTGCTCGAACTGCAGGCCGTTGGCTTCACAGAGTCGCTCGACCTTGGCGATGTCGCGGTCGCTGTTCAGGTCGTAGCGCCGCTGTATCGGGTCGGTCGCCCAGTCGAACTGGAACCGACAGACGAGTTCGCTCTCACCGACCCACACATCGACGACTTCGGCCAGTTCGACTGTCCCGACTGTCTCTTTCCGCTTCCGGTGGAGGTGCTCGTACTCGGCGGGGGACTCCGTCGAA
Organism: Haloarcula sp. Atlit-47R; assembly: GCF_003665985.1. Lineage (NCBI taxonomy): Archaea > Methanobacteriati > Methanobacteriota > Halobacteria > Halobacteriales > Haloarculaceae > Haloarcula > Haloarcula sp. Atlit-47R. Next base: position 496,164 of record NZ_QPLQ01000001.1, read on the forward strand.
ACCGTCACCTGAGGCTCCGTCTCGGACATACCTTCTCGGTATGGGTGTTCGGCTGACGATACTATACGTTTTCTCTCGCTGACACGGATATCTCCTCGAGAGAGCCGGACGGATGACTGCACGGCGACACAGTCAGATGTCGACCGGACACCCGTTGATCTCGCCGCCGCGCATCCCCTCTGCGAGCCAGTAAATGGAGAGGGTCAACACCACGAGCGCAAGCAGCGCGAACTCCAGCCCGTCGAGCGGCAGAAACAGCAGCGAGGTCGAAACGCCGAGTAGCGACAGCAGTCCCAGCAAAACCGCCGACCCACAGGCCGCACAGCCAGCGCCGAGTGTGCCGAGAACAACGCCCGCGACACCCGCGCCACCCTGCTGGAGGTCGAGCCCGTGCTCGCGGAAGTGGTACGCCACCAGACCGATGTCGACGCCCGTGAGGACGGCGACGACGAGCAGCAGGGTACCCTGGGCAGGGTTGAACGACGTGCCGATAAACGGGTACAGTTCAGCGAGCACGCGCAGCCGGCTGGCAAGCGGGAGCGACCCACCGATAACGAGGTCAAGCACTAGCGGGACGTTCAGCGAGACGACGAATACCGTCAGCGAGACGACGGCAGCGACCACGGCGACCGCCGCATAGACCGGCAGCGTGAGTACGAGCCTGACCGTTCGGCCCATGAGCCGCCAGTCACCGCGCGTGGTTGGCAGGCGGAGGCCGCGTGCGATGCTCATCCGTCGCGCTCTCCCAGCGCCTCGGCGATGAGGTCGTAGCTGACGCTCCCGTTGACCTTCGTCACGAACTCTCCGTCCTCAAACAGCAGAATTATCGGCGTCGTTTCACCCAACCCGGCGTTCTCGGCCGCCTGGATATCAGCCTGTACAGCGTCGTCGTGCGCTCGCTCCCGCGCATCGCGTGCGACCGCCTCGCCGTCAACCGCTGTCTCCTCGGTGAGAAACGTCGCCGTCCGGTCCAGAACGTTGTCCGTATCGAACGACGACTGTTCGGCGAAGTAGTGCTCGAACAGCGCCCAGTACGCCTCGCTGTCGCGGGCAAACGTCGACTCCAGCGCCTGTGTCGCCGGCTCACCCCAGGGATAGATGACCGGGTACGTCCGGACGACGTATGCGCCCTTGCCCGTCCCCACGATGTTCTCCCGGATAGCCGGCACCGTGTTCTCGTGGAAGCGGCGGCAGGTCGGACAGGAGGGGTCTTCGAACGCCAGGACGACGTGGCCGCCCAGTTCGCCGCGGCGGGGCTGGGCTTCGAGGTCGGCGGCCGCCGGGTGGCTGTCAATGGTTTCGGCGTTGTCTGCTTCACCACTGCACCCCGCGATGGCGCCGACGACACCCGTCCCGAAAAGTGTGAGAAAGCGTCGTCTGTTCATATACGACTGGTTGACCCGCGTGGGTTTAGCGTTTGTTCCACTGTGTGGCCACGATGAGTAACCGTCTTGTCGCCGGCGGCGGTACCATCTGACGGCCGATGACGACAACTCACAGGGCCGAACCGGGGTGACTCCCCGCTGGTGACGAGCCCTATGAGTGCCGAGGCCAGCTTTCTATCCATACATTTCGGGAAAGAAGTGCACGAACGTCAGAGAATCGCGTCTGCTACCCTCTGAGAGAGGACAGTCGTAATCAAAAGGCGAATAGAGTACACTCTGAGGCGTCACATAGGCCCTGTTATCGGTCCTACTGTTCCACAACACGAAATCAGACAGCGTTAACGACCTTCCTGTCAGTAAATGCTTAGTGAATCGGATAGGAACCGAGTTGTATGGAACTGTCTTTCGTGGGTCAAGGGTTCGGGAATTCTGATAATCCAATAGGGGTCCTACTCAATGAGTCATTTGCCGATGAGAGCTATACGAAATTCATCTCCCTTGTCGCCTTTGCTCGTTCATCTGGAATCCGAAGTCTAAGTGAGGTAATACAACAGTCAAAGGAGAACATCGATGAATTTCAAGTTATTGTTGGTATTGACCAAAAGGGAACCACAAAAGAAGCGTTAGAAGACTTATTAGAGTTAGATATTGGTGCAAGTGTATTCTATACAAGGTCTCCAAGTACATACCATCCGAAAATTTACGTTTTTGAGGGGCCCGAAAAGGGAAGGGTGATTGTGGGTTCTTCTAATCTAACCAATTCAGGTCTGTTTCGGAACGTGGAATCATCGATTCTTGTCGATTTCGAAAAACCAGATGAGGATGGAGAGGCGGTAATAACCGATATTCAGGAATATTATCAGCCGTTGATTTCAGGAGCTAGTCCCAATGTCCACGAATTATCTACTGATTTAATTAATATGCTATACGAAAGCGAACTCATACAGAGTGAAGTAGAGACTAGGAGCACTTCTGGGTCATCAGCTTCGGGCCAAAGCGACACATCTGATGAAGTCCGCGACCTGTTCCCCCCGATTGATGTTGCTCGTCCACCAGCAGAACACTCGGACCCCGGACTCTCAGACTCAGAGGTTCGTCAGGTAGAAGAGATGGATACGGGGCGAGGGCCTCTACTGTGGGAAAAACCAGATTTACCACGGTCAGATGCTCAAGATGCTGGAGCTAGTCACGTAACTGGGCAATTGCGATTTAGTCAGGCTGGTTGGGAAATTTCTGGGGATGTTATTGACCAAACTACGTACTTCAGATATGATGTATTTTCAGACTTTGATTGGGAAGAAATTGAGACTAACCCGATTGTTGAATCTGCTCAGGTCATCTTTCACGTAAACCTCGACGATGAGCATGAAGGCTATCATCAACTTGAACTCATTCATAAACCCGTCTGGGAAGCTGAACAGCGGAATGTAACGACAATGCTACGGTGGGGTGAATTGAACCAAAAGGTGAGTGAGTTGGATTTGACTGGAAAGACATTCTACCTTTATGGCCCTGAGAATGGCTCTGAGCCGTACTATATTGTAGTTAGATAATATCTATTCCTGCATTTGCAGCTCATCTAATTGTTGTTTAAGTTTCGAGATGACACGATTGACTGCTTCTTCCCCGACAGAGGTATTGATGACACATTTACCCGATGCAGAGATTGTCATCGTACAGTCGATATCAGAAGGGTGGTAGACGATATATGGGAATTGTTCTGGCTCATACTCGGCTTCCTCTCCTAGCCAAATATCAAGTTGAGTGATATTGATGTCCCTATCAAGGTCAACTGAATACACATAGTTTGTTACCGAAACGGAGTACCCGTTCTTTCCGTCGATTATTCCATACTCTATCAGTATCTCTAGAAAGGTCTCGTTCGTTCGGTGTAATCCCTCAACTGAATCACTTCCCATAATAGTGTATTTGCCCGAACGATAGAGGCTGATAGTTCCTGTTTCGCCAGAGAATCGAACTGTTATACCTTGGCTGGTTCTGTCAACACTATCGATAGAAGAATTCCCAGCAATATCCTGTAGAACTGCATCAAGGTCTAATTCACGGCCTAGATTTCCACTTCCGACTACATTCACTACTTCGACTGATTCTGGCATTATATTCTCAATCTATGATGTCCAACGGTTTCACGGATTCGTGTTGTCTATTGTATCTATGCACATGCTCCTGAACATCTTCTTCCGATAGCCCATAGAGTTCGAATACAGCTTCATTGATTTGCTCCTCTAATTCAGCAATATCTCCATCGTTGCGGGCTGAGATATCCTCAGCTAGCTCATCCAGCGCGTTTTGCGCAACTTCGTCATCAAGTGGGACGGGTAGCGAAAGTGTTCGGTTCTTGTGTAGTTTGGTATCTTGGAGTGCAGTTTGTACATATTCGGCCTTCACGCCGGAGTCAATACCCTCAGAAAGTGATTGACCATCGTCCAAGACTAACGTCGTATCCCCGTCCAAATCCTGCTGAACAGATGGTGAAGAAATAAAAGTCGACTTAGGAGTTATTGTTACATCTATAAATTCCGCACCCTTCTCACGGGCTTTGAGGATATATGGGTCCGGGAATTGGGGTATCTTCGTTTCAAGGTCTTTCAGGTGAAGAATCTCATTAACCGCAGATTCAATGCGTTCTTTCAATTCCCCTGTTGGGACTTTCACTGGCCATTTTGAAATATAGTCTTTAATGTAACTGTAGGCTCTCCCCCTGTGGATTCGAGAATGATGTTTGTGATAATATTCTGTTATAGCAGAATTCAGAACTCCTGCTATGGAATATCTTTTATCCTCAGCAACGGCAAATGAATAGACCCGCGCATTATGCGGTGCAATAATACCTTCATCGTCGAAGCACAGGCTATTTTCGTTCTTTTGATTGCCTGTTAGTAATTTGGGATACGGAAGCGACTCAATATTCTGGCGGCGCATATACCGATACCACCAGAGGTCCTTGTCGAACAAGTCAATGACATCTACATTTGTCCTAATCGCACGACTCAGGTCTTGATACTGGCTTGATGAAAGGTTTACCTGTCTATATTCACGCTCACCATCATTTGTCGTCACATCATCCTCGTCAATTACATCAAGTTCGTAGGCGAGGCGGTTATGAATCTCCTCGCGCTCCACGGAGTCCTCGGACAACGTTTCCAAGACCTTCGCGTCAGAGAAGTATTCCCACGTCTGTTCATATTCTTCTTTCAACTCTCGGGGTCGAATCAATTCCGCTCGCTCGTCACCCTGTTTGTACGGGACAAAAACAAGGCGGTTGTCCCAAGAGGGCAACCATCGTTCTACGTCCTGACTACTGATGTCTATCTTCAAAAGCCCCGTTTCTACAGTATATGTTTCGTCAATCCCGCGCGGAGTAACCGGGAGCGTATCTATTTCACTCAGTTTCTCCTTGCTAATTCCCACGGTAGGATGAACGATGTATGCATTATCTCCACTAGTCTGAATCCCTACCATAATTTCATCCCCGACCAAATTCGATGCATCCTCTGGGGAATTGTTTCGGATAACTCGCCTATCACCCAGACGCATATCCATTAGGTCCTCAACCTGGTCCAGAACGTCATATTCGCTCATGGGGCAGAACGGCCACACGTCTGCCATCGGCAGCATCTTCGTAACAGAAACACGCTGGCCGTTTGCCGTGAAACGAGTAGACATCTCCTCACGATAGACTTCACCTCGTTTTACCCATACACGACCTTGGAGGTGTTTGGAATCTATGTCGAAGAACTCGATGGTCGGATGAGGTTCCCGCGCTCGGATAGTACTAATCAAAGACTGAACATCTACATTATCGGAGTCATCTGTCTCCTCCCACTGACGAACACGAGTCGCCAAAATTGAATGCTCGTTAGTGAAAGAATCGTCTTCTATGAACGAGTCCCAATCATCGTTATCAACCTCCTTCTCAACCGTTATTGCCGCGGTGTAGTTCGTTGCGTCAGGGAATATCGGAACATCGGTAAAGTCGATAATCTCGTGAATCCGATTCTTAGCAAGTAGGGAACGGATTTCCTTTGCACCTGAATTATAGAGGAAACGGTTTGATACGACGAACCCGAGTTTCCCCCCAGTGTGAAGCATGTCGAGACCACGCTCCATAAACTCCATATAGGGGTCTGATTCGCCCCATGCCGAATAGTAGAGTTGCTGCATCCGCCGGTTCTGGTCATCCCCAGTGTATCGGTTTTGCTTAGCGACCCACGGTGGGTTCCCAACGACGTAGTCATGTGAGATATCGTTCTTAACGATAGACGCGAGCACAACGTCCTCAATGAGTTTCAACAGTCGGCCGTCATTGTAGTCGTGACGTAGGTCTTCAACTGTTCCGAGGAATCCGTTTGCTGTGTCAAGAAAGACATTTGCAATTTGCTCCGTACTGATGTGGGGCTCAAAGTAATCGGTAAAGTATGACTCCAATTCGTCCCGCTCAACCTCGTAGCGTTCTTGTCGCCCGCCGATTTCTTTGACTGCGTCGAATACGCCGAGTAGCGCCGAGAAGTACTGTTGTTGGTTCTGAATTTCGTTTAGTGTCTCCTCTTGTACATGACTAAATTCGGGCAGTTCGAATGGGAGGGACTCGAAATCACTTCCTTGACGAATTGGGAGAGGCATCTTGAATTCAATCATCCCCTTATCGTGGCTGGCAGTGAGAGTCCGCTGGAGCCCCTCCTCAACCTGACTCTCATCGATTAGTGAGTCGGTGCGGTAAATCGGGAGTCGCTTGAGGACGAACCCCGGTCCTTCCTGCTCGACTGCTTCCCCGTACTCCGGCAGAATGTCGAGCATGAATCGAATCTGTGCTAGCACGACTGCGAACGGATGGATGTCTAATCCGACGAGTCGGGACCGCTCACAGAGGTTACGGAGTTCAGTTGCCCAGTTCGTGTCCTCACCACACTGTTCACGGTACTTCTCTAAGGCCTGAATCAGGAACGTACCGGACCCACACGAAGGGTCAATAAGCCGTTGCTGGCGCAGGTCGTGGTCACTTTCAATTGGGTCGTAGCCTGCGGAGTCCAAAACGTATTCCGCCAAACTCGGCGGGGTATAGAATTCACCCAGTGCACGTCTAGTTTCTTGTGTGAAGTGCTTCTGGTACAGTTCCCCGAGTGGGTCGCCACGGATGTTCTTGTAGTTGAAGCGTGAGACGGATAGAATAAATTCAAGCAGTGTTCGGTCAAATTCTTGCATAGCCTGCGGCCAGTCTGTTTGACTCAGTTCCCGAACGTCACCCGCGTCGTAGTCCTCGATAGGTGCGTTCCACCAGTAGTAGATGTCCTGTTCGAAAATGGATTCTACGAGTTCCTGTCGCATCTGGTCCATCAGGTCACTCGCGGCGATTGTGTATGACCCGACGGGAACCATGTCACGAAACTCGCGTGTATTCCCTATGATAAACTCGGAGAGTGACAATGAAGGGAAATCAAAGTCGTCGCAGGCCTTCGCCAACATGAACCGTCCGAGCAGGGATTGGACAGTTTCAACAGCGAACATGACCTTCTCTTTATTCGCTGCTGACCCGGCGATATCCTGCCACTCATCAGGGAGGTCACTCCAGTTAGGTTCCGCCGAGTAGTACTCCTCCCAAAACTCGTAAGCGTCCTTAGGGAACGAATTTTCTTCACGCTCAACATAGTAGTCGAGGAGGTTGTACGTTTTTTCGAGCATCTCATAGAATATGGAATTCTGCTCGTTAGCGAAGGTAGACAGGAACTCATTCTGCCCAACCTGCTCACCATCAATTACCTCTCCAATAGATACAGTATCAATCGAATCGAGATACTCGGTGAGTTCGGATTTCGTACTAAATTCGTAACTCGGTTTGTGAAGGTCGGCGACTTCGTCAGCTTCCGCGTCAGTAATCTCCTCCAGCGAATTGCGGAAGATGCGTTCTGCCCTGTTCCGTGCCCCACGTTCGTATAGAATAATTTCCTGTCCGTCAGTCAAAACACCATATCTGGCTTTGAGAGGTTTTACGTACTGCTCCCAGAGTTGGGGTTTGTGACTCGCTAGGTCTTCATCTCGGGACGGCTTCTTGAACTCGATTGTGAATACTGTGTTATCGAGGTTGTCTTTCCCCGAATAGTCTGCACGGCCCTTGCCGACGATACTCTCTTCTGAGCGGATATCGACCCCAAACCCCTCATATCCGAGTTCTGAAAAGAATCCTTCGTCAACGAAAATGTCCATGACTTCACTTTCGGATAGGTCAGGATTCTGTTGTACACTCTCGAAGATGGAACGAAGGATATCCTGCATTGAGAGGTACTGCTCCGCCTACCTCTGATAAAGTTTCGGTCGGGGGGTATCGATACTTGTTTGCTGATGTCGATGTACTTCGTTCTGATTTCAAGAGACTTCAACGAGGCGCGATTCTACAATAAGGGCTGAGGGAGACATCTGATTGCACCTGGAACCGCAGAGACTCGGGTTTCTTGGCGAGACGACGAACTAGTCGTAAAACAGGTGTCGCTTTGAAAACAGAGGATTCTGGTTCTTAGAAGTCTCGGTTCTCGGAATAGGACACGCTGTTAGATTAGCCCTCACCTCGTGAACGGGAGGGTCAGAGAGCATCCCAGGGTCACAATTGAACAGACTCAAGATACTCTTTCAATAAATCATCTAAGAAACTAGTACTTTGTCTGGATTTCTTTATAGAATCCACTCCTGTTATTACTACTTTCCCGGAAGTGAAGAGTAAAAACACTATATCTAAATCTTCTGGTCTGAAAACTATACCCGGGAATTGCTCTGGTTCGTACTCTGTTTGTTCCATTCCCAAATAGACTACCAGTGTATTCAGGTCTAAGTTAGAATCTAATTCATATGTAGCCACTACATTCACAATTTCGAATGATTTGTCCTCCGGACGTTCGAGAAGATTAATTGATGTTAAATAATCTAGCGTTCGGCTATGTTCGGAGTCAAGCTCATCCCTTGAGGTGCAACCAGTAATAATGTATTTGCCTGAGCGTGCGAGTGTCACTGTCGGGGAATCCTCAGTGATTTTGAAATATAGCCCGGGGCCTTCGATATAAACCTCATACGCATCAATATCTTCTTCGAGCGCCGAGAGGTCTATTTCACGGCCCAAATGGCCTCGAGCCACAATATTCACTAACTGATATTGAGTCACACTGGTATGGTACAGAGCAGCAGTAACTATATTAAACTCCTTCTTTCGGATGTCACCGAGGGAGATACAGTTGGGGCATTTACAGAACTTACTATTTAGTCCTGCTCTATGTCACGAACAGGTAAATCTACAAGTGCCTCAGGGTCACAATCGAACGGACTCGAGAGTTCGTCAATGAAGGCACGCACGAATCCCGTTGTCCCCGGCTCGACCATCACCTCGTCATCGGCGTGAACCATCTCACCGTCCTCGTTCTCGTAGGTCGTGGGGATGAGCACGGGAACGCCCTGGTCAAGATACTCCTGCGAGACCTCGCGTAATGCCTCACTCTCCGTATCTAGGTTCCCGTCCGTGTCTATCGTCCCAACGACTTCGCCCCGCTCGTGATTGAGTATCCCGACCTCTACGACCTCGTGCTCGTCTTCGCCTCTCGCGTTCTCAATCCCGTCGGCAACGGCCCGCCCGAAATCTTCCTCCATCCACTCGGCTATCTCAGAAACGTCGGCATCAGGACCAGGGCGTTCGGGGTCGTCCATAGCTGTGTGAGTGACGCAGTTGGGATTCGTTGAGCGGGGCAGTTAATCCTCGCCTCCGAGTGCCCACAGCTCCATGTCGAGCGTGCGGAGGGTCACATCGTACTCATTCGCTATTGCCCAGCAGGCATTGAGAGATACATCGGAAAGAGCGAGGAACAGCGGAGACGTACTGTCTCTACCAGTCAAAGAATTCCTGTGCCTCGGTGGGAGATAACGGCGCTTCATAATCTGGATTGTCTGCGCTCAGTGCCCCTGGGTCGCGCCATCGACCCTCGATATTTAGCGGCTCGTCAGTCCAGGAGTTTGTCCCTGGTTTCTGTAACTGGTACTTCCGTTCGCCCGTTCTAGTGTTTTCCCAGCCATGGCCCCCCTGTGAGCCGACGTATGGAACCCAAACACCCGGCGGAGACGGTTCATCGTCTCCGTCAAGACTCTGAACCATCACACCGTCTTCTCGCCGCTTATCGAGATATTTTCGTGGATTGTTTTCATATTCGCGCAGTTCCCCGGCGAACTTACGCTGCCTCGCACGCTTTTGTCTGCGCTTTTTCTCGGCTTTTCGAACGTCTGGCGGCTTGTATTCCTTGCCCTCGCGCCGCGCTTTGCGACGAAGATAGGCCTCTTCTTCGTACTGCTCCTCCTTCTGCATCATCTTCCACTTGCTCGAGAGGTACTGGTTCCATGAACTCATCAACAGGGGGTTAGTGACCAGGCCGTAAGTATATTTCTGATATTTGACAGTTTTTGTAGCACATTTTCCCAAAATGGATTGTAATACCGAGAGCCGATACAGCCCACATGACCTCGAACCAGCCACAAGAGCAGTCACCCGAACGGGCCACTGAGAACACGAAGCTGAAAGAATTCTCGAGCAATACGAACTCACGGGTGCGAACCACTACGTTCGGCGTCATTGCCGGTGACAATGCGGTTTCAGTACGATGAGTGAGTGAATATGCAGGATTGTTTCAGCTTCGGGAAACAGAAGAGGCGAATGAGAGGAAGCGTCAGAACTCGGGATACGATAATCCGTTCGGCCACTGGAATTCGGACTTCGCACGAATCCCCGTCGTGGTTCCCCCACGACCGGGAACCTCGACCTTTTCGCCTAATCCGAGAGTCGCAACCTCATCGATTCGTTCACGAGCGGTCGGTCGGCTCACGTCTAGAATATCCTCCGCCTCGCTCGGTGTGAGCGGCCCCACCCTATCGGGGTCGAGAAGCGCCCGAACGACATCTCGACGTTTCGACGGCATCGTACTCAGGGCGACCCTGCCACACACCTCGACATCTCCGAGTTCGAGTCGGGTGCGGCCGTGAATGAGCGCGTGACCGCGGGCGAGGTCGTGGAGTAGCTTCCCGATTCGCTTTGGGGCCTCGATACTGGCTCTACCGTTTTGAATTGAACCGCGGGCGTGAGCGACAACCCTTGCGAGGCGTTGGAGAGAGGTTTCAACCTCCTTGCTCATCGGTTCGTCAGTCCACGTAACGCTCTCAGCACCATCGTGATAGTTCCACAAGTCTCGTAGGAATTCCTGAACAGCTTCCTGTCCTCGCTCGATTGGTCGGCGTTCGCCCCCGTCAACAACCGAGCGCAACCAGTCGTCCTCGTAGTCCTCATCGGGCCACTCGACGAAAAGAAGGCGCTGGCCGACGTTTCCAATCAATCTCCACGCCCGCGGGCTAAGAGGCGTTGTCGCGCCGATGAAATTGAATCGGATGTCATCGTATCCGGCTTTACCGTGGGTTGCCGTCTGGCGATAGTATCCGTCGCCGTCCATAATCCGCGCCAACTTCCCCCATCGACTACGGATAGTTTGTTCGCTGCCGGTAAAGAGCGTATTAGCGTCCCTCACTGCGAGGGTGCGGCCTTCGAGTTGCGGAAGCAGGTCGTTGTTTCCCGGGTTTCCGTTCGATTTTGAAGACCCTGCACTCACGAACGAGGCCGGCGTGATATCTGAACGACGACAGAATTGCTCGTTGAGCCCTCCAAACGTTTTGAGAAGCATCGTTTTGCCCACGCCCGACTGACCCTCAATCATCATCGCTCGGGACGATTCTATGTCGTCGAGCAGGTGCGTCGCGTGGGTTGCTAAGAGTGGCTTCATCAACGTCCAGCCCTCCTTGCCGAATTCCTCTGAAATGACCTCCCGCACGTCGTAGTACGTCAGAGAAGGCGGGGCTACCAGCTCGTCGGATGCTGCGACCAGATTCACCTCTTCGGGTCTGACTGGCCCACCCCGCGCTCGATTGTGCCGGCGAGCGAACTCTTCGTCTGTGTGACCTCGTAGGGCACGTTGTCGCGCTCGGTCCGCCTCATCGCCCGTGTATGTCGTTCTCGCCGACTCCCGCATTTCCGTGATTCCATCGCCAGTACGTCGTAGTGACCGCTCTCGCATCTCCACCACATCCTCGTCTGAATACGTCGTATTCGCCGACTCGTACATCTCGGCGAGTTCGTCGTTAGAGTGCTCCGAGATGTCCAACGAGAGGACGTTGGAGGGGATTGCACGGTTGCGCTCCCCGAGGTCGCGGCTGAACGGGGCGTCTGTCACGGAGTTTGTTTGCTGTGCGTTTCGTCCGTCGTGGGATTGGGTTTCGGACATTTTCGATACCCTCTGTGAAGCCTTCCAGCGAACCGACCGCCAGCCGACTGAATCTCGTGACTTCACGCCTTAGAGTGAGAGACCACCCCGGATTACACGTACGAGCCAAAAATCCCCCCGCGCTTAGGAAGAAGCCTTGACATGCTAGAGAATAGCACGTCGTATTCTCCACCTCATCGACACACGTTTGAATTGAGTTTTTTACTAGCTACTTACGTAGCTAGCTTTTTTAGCTGTTTACGAAGGAGAGTAGTGACCAAATTAGCTCGGGGTTGAACAACAGATTTCTCTAGCACCTGTCTTCCCCTACGCCGTTAAATAGCTCAAACCTAGTCTAACGCAGATGCTTACAGTCTAAGCAATAGCAGAGCGAAGTCGATGGAACACGGGGACCACAGGTAACGAACGCAAGCGCACCACCTTGCTCTTCGGTCTCCACGAAGTGAACACGAAGACAACGACTCGGACTAGTGCTGAGACAGGTCCCACAGCAAGAAGGAGAATGTCTATTTGAGCGATTTGCGAGATTTCGGAATAGAAAGTCCTCCACCAAACCTACCAGCGTCTTCTCCGAGCGCCGTGGCATGCCTGACTACTGCCAACGGTGTGGTGCGGGGCTTGCCGGCGACGCCTCATACTGCTCCGAGTGTGGTTCCGCAGTTGGAGACGTCCATGAACCAGACACAACCGACAGAGAGACCTCGACAGACGGCGATTCGTGGGACTGGTCTAATCCCCGTGGTCCGTTCCAGTCACCTCGTCGTGCCCTCGGGGCACTGAACGTCTTCGGCTTCCTGTCGTTCTTGATAGCCATCGGTCTCAACGCAGTCGGCCTGCCTATCACTGCGCTCCCGCATCCTTTCGACATAATCCTCTTCATCTACTGGTTTGGGGTGCTCGTCGTCGGACTACCGCTGTGGGGACTCCTGCATGTCACCGATAACGTCCTCGGATTCCTCAAACCGGATTGAGGGACGCTTCCTTTGAGACGAAGCAGACTCCTCGCTCTTGCAGGGCAGGTTCCATCTGTTACATCGTAGGGGCCGGGGTCCCGAACAGGGAGAGCGTTACGCGTCTTGTCGGAGACGCGAAGGTAGGTACACCGATGACCTCTGATTGAGCAATGTGCAGCCGGAAACTGCGATTAGTTTCACTCCACTCGGACAAGCATTATCTGGACACTCAACAAGTACGATGCATGTGGATTGAGGTGCTTCCTGCGGTCGTCATCGAGAATCTGGACGTAATTGCGCTGATACTACTCGGGTTGCTCGTTGAGAAGCAGTACATCAGCCGACCCGCCATCTGGGCGAACGTCGCAGCTATCAATATCCACCTATACGACTACTCGTTCGTCAGCGACTGGCTCACCTGGTACGCGAATATCGGGCTTCTCGTTGCGGGTCTCGCCCTCTACACATACGGATTCGATGAATCACTCCCCGGATGGTATTACACGCTGGCCTGGGCATACTCGTCAATCCCCGTCGCGGCCATAGCATACCTGACGTGGAGCGGTGCGCTCTGAGACAGTTAGAAGACACAACGATTCTCGTTTCCCTCAGACCGAAGACGCTCGTCGTCTCTCCCGGTGCAGAGGATGTCCGATAGAACACATGGACCCACGTCGTCGACCGTCAGACGAACGAGTCTCTTCGCGTCTCTACGAAGTGCTCTGCGAAGGGACACCTGAGTATCGGCATAATCCTCTTCAAACAGCAGTTCGTGACCTTACAGTATGGTCGAAACACCGATAGCGGATATGATGCAAGACCGTCCCAAAGTCATTGACGGTCCTGTACGTCCCGCGGTGGGTCGTTCTATCGAACGATTTGCAGAGGAAAATCCAGAACAGTTCAAGCAGATTCGCGGTAAGATGTTCGAGAAGGGCGGTGAACTGATTATTCGCGGTCTTGAAGAACGACGAGATTAGTCGAGAGTCACACTACAAGTCGAGAGACTTGATGCACTCAAGATATTCCTGCCGAGCGTCGTTCCGGTCGACGCGGGTGTAGACGTCCATCGTTCGGTTGTTCGCGTCTCCCCGAATGTGCTGGAGAATGTGGTCCTTCATCCCCTGGTTGCGCATGAGGGTGGTGAAGACAGTTCGGAACGTATGAGGCGTGAACTTGCGGTGGAAGCGCGTCTCACCCTCATTCATCACGCCTGCCTCAACCGCGGCGTCTCGAACGGCCCGCTGCACCTGCGTTGTATTCACCCGATTCCCCCGGACGCTCAGGAACAGATACTCGGAGTCGTTATCAGGGCGGACGAGTCGATACCGCTTGATGGCGTGCTTCACCTCCTCATCCACGGGCACAACCGTCTGACTACCTCCCTTGCGCTCACGGAGGCGAATGAATCCGTCGTCGAGCATCAGGTCGTCCTGTTCGATTTCGAGCGCCTCACGAATCCGGCAGCCTGTCTTTGCGAGGATGACGGTAATCGCCTTGTTTCGTGGGTCGGCAACGTTGTGGACGATTTTCTTCGCGTTCTCCCACGTCGCGCAGTCGGGACGCTGCCGGTACTTCTGCGGAATCTCTTCGAGGACGACCGCCGCCGGGTTCCCCGTGATGTTCTCGAACCGCGGGCGCTTCATCGCCCACCCGTAGAACGACGAGAGTGATTCGAGGTAGCGGCGCTTCGTGTTCTGCGAAAGGTCACGAGCAGCGAGCTTCCCGACGTAGTCCTCGATGTGGCGCACCTCGACGTCTTCGGGCGCGAGGTCGGGGAACTCCTCGTGAAAGAACGATTTCAGGGTGCGGGAGTAAGCGTTCAGCGTACGACGACTGCGACCCATCGCCTGTTTGCGTTCGATGAAGTCGTTGACCGCGTCGTGCTCGTTCTCGTAAATCTTCTCGCGGGTCTTGCCCGTCATGCCTCGACCACCTCTGCGTCAGCGTCTTCGTGAGCGAGTCGCCAACCGTACCCTTGCTTGTACTCGACCTTGTCTTCTTCCGCGAGGTCGAACAGCTGTTCCTCGACGGCATCCTTGACGATGCCTGTGAGGACGCCACTTCCGGTGACTTCCCGGAGGATGCTTTCGAACTCCTGGTAGCGGTCGGTGAGGAACGCCGTGACGAACTCCTCGTGTTCGATGTCGATTTCTCCCGGCTCGGAGTTGCGAGCGTCTTCGAGGTCGTCCTGCAACTGCTCGACTTGCAGTTGAAGCTCCTCTACCTTCGATTCATTCTGACTGTATGCGAGGAACCCCTCCTGACGAGCGGCACGGGCCTCCTGTATCAGTTCGTAGAGGTACTTTGACCGACTGCCGTAGCCCTGCTCCTCGGCCTCTTCCATCCACTCCTCGGCGTGCTTGCGACTCGGGTAGATGGCGACGTAGGTCGTCTCCTCGGACAAGCCGACCTCGTTCTCCCATTCGGTCTGCTGTGGCTCTTCATCACTCATCGTGTCTCACAACAGACAATTACGGCTGGACGCTCCTAGGCCTATGGATAGCAACGACGGATGTGACGACCGAACGGGCTGCTAATAGCAATCGTCTTTTCGATTCGGATAGCAGTCAGGGTCAATAGTAGCGCCGTCATCCATCTCGATATCTCCGATATCCTTGTAGAACACACAGAGTGCCGATTCCATATCGAACATGGCGCTCGGCATCTCCTTGTCTAATTCCTCAAGGGCAAACTCTTCGAGTAACCGAATACAGTGCTTCGCGGCTTTGTGGTCCAAATCTATCCCGAACACCTCTTTGAATCCCTTTGGCGGGTTGCTGCCGGTATTGAGATATCGGGGACGAATTGTGGCTGGTGTGAACTCCTCGTGCCCATGAACAAACGCTACCACTTCGAGCCAATCATAGCCTGTCAGAGGCCCAAAGTAGCTAACTGATTTGAGTGAGTCCCAGGCGGTTACGAAGGTCTCGTGAGCCGCCTTCTCTTCTTCGTCTATATCACTCTGATACTGCTCGAGTACCTCGAAAAATTCCTCAAATGACGCGACAGGCTGACTGGCAACGGTGAGTGAATCCAGGGAGCGAAGTGACTCCTTCACCCGAGAGGCGTTGACCTTCCTGTGGGAATGGCGTGTGTCATATTCCGAGAAATCATCCAACTCATCCGACTCGGCTGCTTCGATAGCATCTGCCATTGACTCGATTCCATGAACATCGATAAGGGCCCTTGGTGTGTCTCTGGTCCAGCCTCCGGCGATGTACGCAAACGTAGCGAAATAAGCGATTTCCGAATCTAAGGGATAATCTCGGTCATCGAGCCAATCAGCAAGAGTCGAAAAGTGCTCTGCCTCAAACAGGTCGATATCCTTTGCGTAGTACGCGAATTTGGAACCTTGAGGGGCGTCACGAAGCGTGCTGTAATTGCGAGGACTAGTCATGAATATATCAGGCCAAGAAACACCTCCATATTGAATCTAATCCTGAGCAAGTTCTCGAAACCAACTATCTGCGGCACAATCTCTTGGACGGCCCAGACGTTTTTGAGACGGCTATCTGTATGTCGTTGCATGCCGAATCCACTCTTCTCGACCTACACGCAGGGCGAGAATCGGGTTACATCAACGGTCATCGCCGTTCTTGAACACGTCAACAACCAGTTAGCCGAAGATATTCTGGAAGCGTTGACCGACGAATCCGACCTGTCGCTCGTCTCGTTCGATAATCAAGTGACAGGCGTCGACTCGGTTCCCGATGCTGCAATCAAGAGTTCAACCGCTCTCTGGTTCGAGACGAAGACGAGTCGCGACGCTGTGGACAAGGAACAACTCGAGAACCATCTTCATGCACTCAACGAGGACGAGGCGGAATTGCAGCGCCTCATTGTCCTGACTCCTGATGCTCGACTGCCTGATGAAGTGGCCGAAATCGAAGACGAACGTATCGTGTGGGCCAACTTCGACTCGCTCATTGACACCATCGAGACGGTGCTGGAACGAGACGTAGGGAACGCCGAGGCGAGTATGTCCGTCCCAACCGAACGTGAAGCGTTCCTTCTGCGCGAACTCAGTCGCTTTCTCTACGACGAAGACCTCGTCAGCGGAAAAGAGGACCGCGTACTGGTCGTCGCGGCTCGCAAGGCATGGCCCGAATATCAAGAGCACGGGCTATACTTCTGCCAGGCGAATCGGTCGTTCAAGCCTGTCGACCACCTCGCGTTCTACACCGACGCTGAAATCAAAACAGCAGTCCCGTCAGTAACGGATGCCATCGAGAGCATCGAACTCACCGAGGAGACAGTGCGAAATCACCCTGACCTCTCGCAGTCGCAGCGCGAACAACTGCTTGATGCAGTGACGCAGTTTCGCAAAGAGGGGTCCGAACGATACGGTGAAACGGAGAAAGTCATCTTCCTGCGTGATGGTATCGAACTCAACCGCCCGGTTAAGAACGACAAGACAGCGAGTGATTCTGACCGCACGGTTGCCTTTGTCCAGGGACACCGCTACGTCTCATTCTCGAAGCTTCGGAATAGCCCCGAGTACACAACCGAATTAGAGGATTCCGACTAACTACCACGCTATGACGGAGTCGTACCGTTGATGGCGTTCTCAAGAAGGTTCAGAAATCCGCTATCGTACCGCTCGTCTACGTGATTCACGTTCCAAAGACCCGATTCTCGTATCGCCCGACTCTGGCTGTGCCGACCGAGCCATCCTCCTCCTCGTGGGTCAATCGTTTGCTTGTCGAAGTTGCTGAGGAGGGCGATAACATTTTGTTCGAGGTACGCTCGGTCGCTGTCGGCACTCGGTTCGTCGTCGAGATTCACCCAGAGGAACGGCTGTTCGCGGATGTAGGTGCTCACCCGTCGTTCGAGGATGTATTCCTCGTCACGAACCTCTGACCGCTCACGGTCGATGCTTGACCAGCGTTTGTCCCAGTCGGGATAGTCGTAGTGGAGGTCGTGCTTCTCAATGATGGCTTCGCCGACACGCTTGCGATACACAGAGCCGCGGTGAGCGCCCCCGTGAGGATGGTTGGAACTCCCGCTGCCCGTTCCGTAGTGTTGTTTCAGCCTATCCCAGAGCGACGTGCTGCTCCCCGCAGACACCGCGTGTGTCCCGACGCGGGTAACGCGCAAGTGGTCAGTCGAGGCGCGTGTTTCGCCCGGTTCGAGGAAGAAATAGACGCCGCGGTCGGGCCAGTCCATGTACCCAGTGCAGTTCTTGAGTTTCCGTGTACCGCCGACTCGTTGCTCAAGGTTGTCGAGTAACCTATAGAAGCGGTCGAGGTCGTCCTGACGAGCCATTCTTACAGGATTCCTCTCATTCACGCATAAAGAGTTTCACCACTCGGTGCAACGGCTTCGAGTAGAACGCCGGATGGACATCCTCGTAATCTCACCGTGTTCCAAAGACAAACGATACGACCCCGTTCTCGACTGTGAGGCGGTGGACGAGCACTCGCGCGAGGAATTAGTGCAGGAACACAGCGAGCAAACCACGACTGCGGCAGACATGTATACTGGTCGTGAACACCAGCACGTCGAAGAGGCAGTCACTCATCTCCGTGAGGTTGCAGACGTCGACTGGCACATCATTTCCGCGGGATTTGGACTGCTACGTGACAGGACCGAAATTCCGTCCTATGAGTGCGGTTTCAGCGACATCGAATCCGTTCGAACGAGGGCCAAGCGAACGGGATACGATATTGATGACCTGACGAACGACGAGACGATTCAGGCAGTCGGCCGCGAGAAGGGAATACCTCAGGCGTTCAGTGATGTACTGAGCCGAGAGTATGACTTGCTGTTCGTCGTCCTGAGTGAGCCATATCTTCTGTCAGTGGCGGATGTGCTCACCGAGATACCAGAGCAAACGACAGCATTCGCTTTCGCCTCAAACGGGAGTAAGCAGTTCATTGGTGATTGCATCTGGATTCCCGCCACAGAAACGGAACGACAAGCCCTCGAAACGACGTGGATGGAGCTTCGAGGCAAACGATTCCGTGAGATAGCGAAAATATTAGATGCAGAACCACTTAACGAGATGCGAAATTTTGCAGGAGATGAATTCTCAGAGGTCGACCGAGTTTGAACCGGGTACTTTCCCGCGTTGTGTAGGGTTGTAAGTGTCGACGCTGGTTGAGGTTTATAATGTGGGGGTGTATTCTCGCATTATATGGAAGCACGGTTCCGACAGATTCGTAGCCTCTTCGGTAAACGCGGCGTGAAATTCGAAGTCCCACCGTATCAGAGGGGATACGAGTGGGAACGAAAGCATATCGAGGACTTGTGGTTGGACCTCCAACGAATTGATGACCAAGTTGACCAGCACTTCCTCGGGAGTATTATTCTACTTGAGAAGGAATCCGGGAGTCTCTTCGAGATTGTTGACGGACAGCAGCGGATGGTGACAATTTCGATAATCATGATGGCTATTCGTGACGCCCCGAACGTCGGGGATAGCGAGGACATGCGAATAGACGATATATTGAATTCGTATCCTGCAAATGAAGCAGTTCGACGATTACACCTGTCTGACGAAACCGCCGACGAAAGCTTCGAGCATCTCTGGAACGGCGATGTAGACGAAGCGGAAGGGCGCATCCGAGAGGCGTATGAATTCTATTCTGACCGAGTAAGTGAGCTGAGTGAGAACGAGCTTCACCGGTTGATGGATAATATTGTAAAGTATCTGCGAGTCGTCGAAACCGTATCGAGAGATGCGAGTCTCGCATATACCGTATTCCAGTCACAGAATGACCGGGGGAAGGAGGTCTCGCCTCAAATACTGGCGAAAGCCCGTATTCACGGTGCTGCGGAAGACTTAGACAACGAGGCAGACCGGCAGCAAGTAATCGGACGCTGGGACCACATCTATCGGCTTCTTGAGGACAACTTGGGTGGCCCCCGATTCCAGAGCGACCTCCGGGTTCGACGCCCGATGACCCAGATTCTCATCAATTCAGACTCGCCTACTCCGACTCAAATCGATAAAGGTGCATTATACCGGAATTTCGAGGAAGTGCTGAACAGCTATGATAGTGTAGTTGAATTCGTTGAGTGGTTCCAAGACCAGGTGGATATTTACTTAGAAATCAGTAGCAACAGCTACGATATCTCCGGACGCGATATTCCGGACGACGCTATTCGACACCTGCAATATCTAAATTCCGCGTCAACCCATTCTGAGGTTCTTTCTCTTGCTATCTATAATAGCGTAGATGAGGATATTCTGCTGAAAGAGTATTTCCGGCTTGCATCTATTCTCGGAGTGCGGATGGAGATGGGCGGAACCTCATCAGCAAACACTCGTGATGCAATATACAACACCGCCAGAGAGATTCGAGAAACGGACGACCCGAATGATATCCGTGGCGTCCTACGGGCTGCAATTGACTCAAGAACACCAACCGATGCCGAAATCATCGAACACCTCAAAGCAAACCAACTGAATATCCGCGGCTCCTGGCGATTTAGGACGCTTTTGAAGCTCGTGAGTATTGAGGAAGAACGTAGAGGGCCACTCAGAATGGAGTTAGGTAATCTGGACATCGAACATATTGCCCCGAGGAACACGTTTGGTAACAGTAAATACGCTCGCTGGCGCCGGAATCTCTCGGATGAGGAGTTCGACGAGAGGAAGGATAAGCTCGGCAATTTGACTCTCCTGCTCCCGAACGACCATTCGAGTCTCGACGAGACATCGTTCGATGATAAAAAGAATACATACCGTAACTCGGATGTCAAAATTGCGGAGGAAGTTGCTGATTATGATGAGTGGACGGATGACCAGATAGAGGAGCGTACCGAGCGGTTAGCGCAGGAACTAATCGAACGATGGTCCATCTGATGCATCTCAGTATCTAATAGAGATGGTCATCGGATAATTCGTAGAAGCAGTTGAGGTCGTCGCCATATGCCACATCCTCGCATCTTATTCCCGCAATAGGCCTCCATCCACAGTCAGTCGATTGACGATGACTGATAGTCGTTGGAAGGATTCGACGCTCATCGGTTGGTTCACCATGGTCACGGCAAGACTTATTTTCTGTCAGCCTGACTATTAGGTGTCTCCCAATGAAAACCAGGCGGAGACTGGAGAGTTCAAATGAGTTCTGGAGAGGCAGCCACAGGTACGAGTAGCGACGCAGCCAAACCACTGGGGAAGGGTAAACCGGGAATTAGTCGAGAGTACCCTGTAACGGGTGTCGTCAACCGGGTGAAAGTCCCCAATGTGAATGAGCGAGACGCTGTTCTATCCGACCCATCGATTGAGACGGTGATGCTGTCAATTGACTCTGTACGTAGGCTGGTCCACTATCACGAGGAAACCGCAGGGACATACTTTCGGGATGACCAGACAGTTATCACCACCACAACTACTCACGATGATACACTCAGACGGCTGGAATGGGCCACAGAGTTAGATTTAGTCCGTAGATTCGGACCGGACTATCACATTCCGACCGAGTATTCGGTTTACCAAACTATGTCCCGTTCCCAGCAGGCGGAGGCTATAGATGACTGTATGGAGGGGACGGAATGGATGGCGAATATGCTGACAAACCACTCGACGGAGGTCTTGGTTCAGGCTAAAGGCTGGCTGCCTTGGCAGTTCAAACGATGTCTACCGACGATGAGGAGGTTGGATACTGACTTCGTCGTGTTCTACGCGACAGGCTATAAGAACAGAGTCTACGAATTAAAAGACGACTTGAGCACGCTCGTTTCCGAAATGAGGCCCTCCGGCATTCTCCTAATCGGAAAACAGTCCGGTCGATTCCTCAGCAAGGCAATACCCGAAGTGGTCAGTGCTGCGGGTGGACGGTGGAGATGGGAATCTGGTCTAGTTGGAGAGGGGCACGACCCGAAAGCGCACAGCAAATGGAAATCAAGGATAGAGAAGGAACTCTCGTGCGGACAAGCAATACTCGACTCATACGACTCGACCGAGGTGAATGAAGATGGGTAACAAGTACACGCCTACGAGTACAGGAGATAGTGGCAGCAGCCCTCGACAGGGAACACGCAAACCGAGCGGAAGTGGTGGCGGTGCAGGAACCACAACGGACAGGCGTCAAGACTACGCAATATTCGTCTCTCACTCTTGGGATTACGACCAGGAGTATGCACGGTTAGTTCGTCTGTTAGAGGAGGCAAGCCGCTTCGATTTCAGGAACTACAGCGTTCCTGAACAAGAGCAATTCGACACGGAAAGTGACGAAGAGTTAGAAAATGCCCTACGAGAGAAGCAAATCAAACCTTCATCGGTAGTGGTTGTTCTGGCGGGCCTGTACTCGACACATAGCAAATGGATTGGAAAAGAAATCCGTATCGCTAAGGAGGAAGGGAAGCCCATTCTCGGCGTGAAGCCGTGGGGGAATGACCGAACCTCAAACTACGTTGAGCAGCACGCTGACGAAATGGTGAGTTGGAATACTGATTCAATCGTAGACGCAATACGCGACTTAGCACCATGAGAGGCGGTCGATTCAGAGGCCTCGAAAGAAAGACGGCAATACCACGAGTGAGATAGAGTATGGATTTGCCGAACCGGCCGGGGCGAACCTGGCAGGATATTCGCCACAACGTCCTCATCAACAATTCTATTGAGTGGGTTCAGCAGGATGAGGTTCCGCCCATACCGCCTGACCTTGATGCACACACGGATGTTCTTCCTGGTGTCAGAGTTCACCACCGGAGCTGGGCCAGCGGGGATGATATCGCCGTGTGGGAACCTGGGAATACTAACATCTATTTCGTCACGCGATATGAAGTCGTAAAGCAACTCCTCAATAGCAAGGACGATATCCCACAGGGAGTAATCACGGTACTACTTCTCGCTGGAGGTGCTGTCGTCGTCAAGTTCCTATGGGATATTCTACAAAGCCTCACCGATAGCAACACTGGCGCTGCTTCCAGCAGTTCCGGGAGTACCGTTCAGACGCGTCCACGTCCCGATAACCGTCAGTATAACATCTTCATCAGCCATGCGTGGGACTACAATGACGAATACGAGCGCGTTGTCGACTTTCTCGATGATTTCGACGAGTTAGAATGGCAGAACCACAGTGTTCCCTTGGATGACCCGCTAGATACGGTTAACGATGCTCACTTACGGTCCCGACTGCGGGACCAGATACGTACCACTGCCGTTGTCCTCGTGCTTGCGGGGATGTATAGCGCACACCGTGAATGGATTCAGAACGAGATTGAACTAGCAAACGAGTTCGATAAACCAATTGTAGGGATTCGACCTCACGGTTCCGAGCAGACCCCGAACGTAGTCGAAGACGCAGCGGTCGAGATGGTCGGCTGGCGGCAGAAATCAATCGTAGGGGCGATTGTTGAGCACGCGGTATAATCGTACGCGCTCCTATTCACCCGTGTAGTCCCAATACTTCTGAGTCGGACTTTTCCCCTTGAGAACAAGGACAGCGTAGACAGCCCAGATGACGGTGAGAAGACCGACACTCCACCAGTAGTAACGCAACTCTCCGAGAAGTGAGAGTCCCCCGTAGAGGAACAGAACCGCATAGAAGAATCCGAACACACGGGGCCACCAGACCTCGACGGTGGTGTGTTTGATGTAGACATCTGGTTCGTCACCCTGCTTGAGGCGGTCCCACTCCATCTGAAATGGGTCATACGGGAGGTCTTCAGCTATCTGCCAGAGGACACGATACTTTCCGCTATTCAATTGTTTGTACGAGAGAATGTGGAACGTCCATAAGACACAGAACGGGAGACCGATTGCACCGATGAAGAGGATTCCAATGGGCGTGATGAACCCGAGCTTGCCCCCAATTCCGGCCACCCCTAGAAGCGCAATAAGGAGACGCAGATAGAAACGGTTGTTCTTGAGACGGCGATTGCTCACTTGGTGAGTCGATTGTCCGTAGAATTTCCACTGTTCCAGGGCGGGATTTTGCCCGATATCGGGGGCTGCCGTCTCGTTACTTTCCTCTGTCTCGTCATCGCTCATGGAGACATATCACGGATAGATTCGACGATAGAGTCGGTATTCCACCCGACCATCTGGTCTGCATGCCGTTCAACGTAATTGGATGTACTGTCACTCCCCCATGGCTCAACACCCAGGATAGGCTTGTCTTCGTCCTCAGCAATCCGTATTTCCCGACCAATCCAGTCACTGTAGGACGAATATAGCCCTGCGAGGGCGATAACAACAGATGCAGGTTTAATCTGCCCTTCTCGAAGTTCTTCCTCTAGCTCCTCATCTGTATCTGCGTCAATCGAATCCTCTTCGGGAACACTATAATTCGTATATTCGAAATGATTTGCCTCGTCAAGGAGGTCTGTCAAGTTCTCATATTCATCGCTGTAATCCCAGGAGTGGGAGACGAATAGACGGTATTCTGTTCGTCTGTCGTCGCTGCTAAGGGTAACCGTTTCTATGTTCAATGAATCGTCCGACATAATCCGAGCAAGACAGCCCACTTGTATAGTAGCTTCCCCACGGTTTGAGGCCGTGAGTGAGGTCATTCTGTCCGCGGTTTTAATTTAGAAGCCCACACTGGTTGTGGCTGATGAAACAGAACGTGTTCGTGAGCAAGCCAAATGGCTTGAATGACCGTCAGGAACGATTCTGGGAGGCTATTGAGGCAACCGTGGAAGCACGAAACATGAATATTCGGTCTATCGGCTATTCCGATTACTCATTCAAAACTCCGCTTCAGAAGGTTCGAGAGGTGATGAGAGAATGTGACGGCGCAATCATTCTGGGGTTTCAGCAGAAACGAGTGAAAGAAGGCGAAAATAGAGAGGGGGAACCTCTTGCCGAGCATTACTTACCGACACCTTGGAACCAGCTGGAAGCCGGTATGGCGTATATGCTGGACCATCCGATGCTGATAATCCTTGAAACGGGCGTAACAGACGAAGGAATTTTTGATGCAGAGAGTAGCGATAGGTATATTCTCCAAACGGACTGCTCGGTGGAGTGGCTAGAATCGGATGAGTTTCTGGGCCCGCTCAACGAATGGCGGGAAGTCATGCTATCTCAGCGTGAATGAGACCCACGGCGAGTCTAAAGTACGTGCGAACCTTGATACTTCGAGGTTCGGAACAGTTCCGATAATATGGTTGAGCGAGCGTTCATGGTTCGCGCCGGGAATGACAACGAGTTAGTCGAGGAATTCGAGTCTCGTTCTCTGGTCGCGGTCGGATGGGAAGAGTTGGGGGATGTTTCTGATGTCCGGTCATACGAGGAGATGAAGGCCCGATTCAATTCGACCGACGAGTATTCCGAGCACAATAGTCGGCGTATCGCCCAGAATGCGGGGCAGGTGAATCGATTTGCGCTGGAGATGGAGGTGGGGCATCTGGTTCTGAGTTACGACAAGACGGAGCGCGAGTATCTCATCGGCGAGGTCACGAGCGGGTACGAGTGGAAACCAAGCGACCACCCACCGGGATATCCGCACGTCAGGCGTGTCGAATGGGAGGATACGGTTTCCCGTGACGAGTTCACGACCTCGACGAAGAACACGCTCGGAAGCACGCTGACAGTGTTCTCGCTTGACGACTGCATTGATGAAATCACGGGCGTTCTAAGCGGGGAGACACCCGATGAGAGCGAGGACGAGGAGGACACCGTACCATTCGTCGATGAGGTGGAGAACCAGGCAGACGAACTCATCTCCGACATTCTGGCGAACATGGACCCATTCGTCTTCGAGGAGTTGGTCGCCGCAGTCCTACGAGCGATGGGATACCACGCGAAGAAGACACGGGACAGCCAAGACCGAGGCATTGACGTGGTCGCTCATCCAGACTCGTTAGGGTTCGAATCGCCGTACATCAAGGCGCAGGTCAAGCGCCAACAGAAGAAAGTCGGCTCCCCGGATATGAGAGCATTCACCGGAACACTCGGAAACGGCGAACGAGGTCTGTTCGTTTCGACTGGTGGCTACACAAGTGAGGCACAGGACGCTGCACGGAACGCCGAACAGCGGGTCACGCTCATCGACCGGGACGAGTTCATTGACCTCCTGATTCAACACTACGACGACCTCGAATCCGAGTACCAAGCAACGGTCCCGTTGAAGCGGGTCTACATCCCTTCGCAGGACCCTCCGCTCGAAGAGTAAACGCCCCTGTGACGATGGAAGCAGTGTCTACAATCGTTGAAGAGGATATTCGATGCTATTATCCGAACTACAATCAGGTTTCAACATATGCCGGAACAACTCTCTCTGAAACAACTATACCAGTACACGTTCGCAACCAATGAACGGATAGCAAAAGAGGAGTCTGGGCTGTCACTCGATGAAGAACCCGACAAGTTCACCGCCTTCTATCACCGTGACCGTGGTGGAGTGGAAAAGCCGGTCTTAGTTCAAGACGTGAACGAGATTATCGAAGAATCCCAGTGGAGTCCGTTATTAGACGAGGGGTTTGTGCGGGTTGCTCATCTCCTTGAAGATTCTAACTCTATCCCAGTTGGTGAAAGAGAGGACGGGAAAATCTTCGAACTCTCATACGGTTCGGATGGCCCGGTCGTCGGCGACCGTGTGCAAATTCAGGAGCGGCAAGAATAGCACGTCACTATTGACGACGATTACGAGGCCCCCAAGTAGTAGAATAGAGTGAACGGTTTACGGATTGAGCGGCGTCTATAGCCGCGCTAAACACATTCACTATGGATAGATTGTGAGTCGTGAGTGCCGAGGCTCTTGCTCCAACTGGTAGCTGTAGCCGACGACCGTTTGCCACGGGTATCTCTGTGGTTCGGTTGCGACTGACATGATCTGGATCTGGGACGACAGCGACTGCGATGACTCTCCTGTAGAGAGTCCCCTCTGTGGAGATCCCCAACAGTTAGGGACTAAATTGTACACGATTTTATTGTTTTGCTATCAATGTTGATATTCTCGGCAACGGTTTTTTTGATTATCATTAGCGACGAGTTGAGCAATGGTAGATGAAAGAAAGGAACAATGGACCGGGAGCCGGCGACGGTTACTCGGGATGCTCGCAACTGGCGGAGCCGCCACGCTGGTCGGCTGTTCGACTGGCGGAGAGACGGAATCAAGTACAGCCGAGAGCGAAGCTGAAGCCGCCGGGTCCACCGACGGCTCGATGTCCGTCGTTGTCAGTTCGAAAGGCTACACAGAGCAACTAAATCTCGGGTACATCGCCTACGAATTGCTCGCGAACAATACGGGTGTGAGTCTTGTAGACGAAACTGGCTTCGGCGGGAACGCTGCACACGCCGAGGCGTATCAGGTCGGCGATATCCACGCGTACTACGATTACATGGGGTCACTGTGGGCTGCGCACCCGCCCAAGCACGACGAAGCCGACTTCGAGACACCAGATGAACAGTACGAAGCGTTGAAGTCCGAGATGGAGTCGGAACACCCGATTCGAATTCTCGACCGCGCAGACTGGCAGAACACGTGGGCCGTGTTCATCCGCGAGGACGCTATCGAAGGGACCGGGATCGAGACAATCAGTGACCTCGCCGGTTACGTCAACGACGGGAACTACGATATCCGGCCGGCGTTTGGCGACGGGTTCAAGACTCGTAGTGACGGTTTCGATGCCTTGCTTGATTACTACGGGTTTGAGGCCGAGCATGTGGAGCGCTGGGAAGCAGAACAGGAGTTTATCGAGGCGGCGTCGGCACAGGCGGCTGGTACGGCTGTCGACGAAGGCTACGCCGACCTCAGCTTCGGGTACAGCACCAGCGCGTGGCTCACAACCGTTGAAGACATCGTGTACCTCGATGACGACCGGAACTTCTGGCCGTTTTTCCACCCGGTCGGCGTCGTTCACGAGGACGTCGCGACGGACGCCGTGGTGTCGGCGCTGAACAAGATGCCGGACGCCATTCCGGACGCGAAAACGATGCAAGAGCTGAACAGTCACGCAACCGAGGTCGGCAGCCAGCAGGCGGTTGTTGACCACCTCACGGCCAACGGCTTCATCTGAATCAGTATGGAAGAATCTACAGCACATTCAGGCGACGGTGACGACGAATCAGCAGACGCGACAGCGTCAGCGGCCTCGGACACGACAGCGCTGGAGCGAGCGAAAGCCGTTGCGCTGCTGCCAGTCCGGTCGTACCTCGTCAAGTTCGCTGTTGCGTTGCTCGTGATCGTGGTACTCATCGCGGCCGGCGGGTTCTGGGTGCAGGGGAACGCAACTGCCACACTCGAAGACGACACGGCACAACAGCTCGTACAGGAGGTCAACGCCGAGTCCGGCCTGTTGAACGAGTGGATTGAGCGCAACGAGCGGCCGGTGCTCGTCGCGTCAAACAATCCGCTGCTCGGTTTCAACGCGACGCGCGAAGACCAGCAGGCCTACACGGAACGGCTCGCCGCGGATGAGCTCCAGTCCGACCGCGTCGCTGCCGTCCACCTTGCAGACCCCACTGTCGGCACAGCGGGGGAGGCAAGGATTGTGGCAAGTACTGACGAAACACTCCGCGGAACGCGTGTCACATCGGACGCACATCCGTGGGTCGACCGGACTCGGTCTATCGGCCGCGACACAGTGGTTTCATCGAACCCGTACACGAACGCGAACGGCAAGCGAGTGGTCAGTTCGATGAGTGTCGCCGCCGACTTCACACACGTACTCGTGGTCGAGTACGACGCCAGCGACCTGAGCAAGCAGTTCAGCACTGGTATCGACGGGACGTTCACACAGGTGGTCCGCCCGACATCGAGTTCGACTGAGGTGTTGTTCTCCGACGCTGGCACCGGTGCTGTTGGACAGCCGTACATCTCGAACAAGTCACAGGCTGACATCCCAGAGATCAGCACGGCTACCGAACAGGGCACCTTCACCGACGCGCCGACAAAAGACGCAGTGCTTGACACCGAGCACGTCGCCGCATACGCGACCATTCCCGGCACAAACTGGGTCGTTATCAAGCATGCGCCTGCGGCGAACGCGTTCGCGCTGAGCGAGCAGATTCGGACTGATATCTTGGCGTTCATTCTGGTCGCGCTCGGTGGTGTAGTCGTCATTGGTGGAACGATTGGACGGAACACGGCGACATCCGTGCAACAGCTCTCTGCGGCCGCTACTGCCATCGAGCAGGGAGAGTACGATGTCGACGTTTCGAGCTCTCGCCGGGACGAGATCGGGCAGTTGTTCACGTCTATCGGGAGTATGCGCGACGCACTCGTCTCAAAAATCGACGAAGCCGAGGCCGCCCGCGAGCAGGCGACAGACGCCCGGGAGGAGGCGGAAGAAGAGCGTGCCCGCGCCGAGCAGGCAAAGGAAGAGGCCGAGGCACTCGCGGCGGAACTCGAACAGCAAGCAGAGGTATACAGCGACGTGATGGAAGCGTGCGCGGACGGCGACCTGACCCGGCGTCTCCCCGAAGACGAGACCGATAACGAGGCGATGGCGGCTATCGCGTCCTCGTTCAACGATATGCTCACACAGTGGGAACGCACTATCGTCGACATTCAGAAGTTCGCGGAGACCGTCACAGCCGCCAGCGAGGAGGCCGAAGTCGGGG
This sequence comes from Haloarcula sp. Atlit-47R, assembly GCF_003665985.1. Taxonomy (NCBI): domain Archaea; kingdom Methanobacteriati; phylum Methanobacteriota; class Halobacteria; order Halobacteriales; family Haloarculaceae; genus Haloarcula; species Haloarcula sp. Atlit-47R. Next base: position 525,280 of record NZ_QPLQ01000001.1, read on the forward strand.
CGGCTGACGCCGAGCGTGCGAGCGGCGAGGTCAGCGAATCAGTTCAGGAGATCGCGGCTGCCGCCGACGAGCAACGCGATATGCTGGACACAGTCTCGGGAGAGATGACTGACCTTTCGGCAGCTATCGAAGAGGTAGCTGCGTCCGCTGACTCGGTTGCGGAGCACTCGAATCAGACCGCTGACGTCGCCCGAAAAGGCGAGGAAACGGCCAGAGACGCCCTCGAAAGTTCGCACAGAGTACAGGAAGCAATCGACGCGACTGTCGAGAACGTCGAACGGTTAGACGAGCAGATGGCGGAGATCAGCACCATCGTCGAGCTGATCGCGGACATCGCCGAGCAGACGAACATGCTCGCGTTGAACGCGAACATCGAAGCTGCGCGTGCCGACAAAGACGGCGAAGGGTTCGCCGTCGTGGCCGACGAGGTCAAGGAACTCGCCGGGGAAACGCAGGCATCGGCGACCGAAATAGAACAACTCATTACCGACATCCAGTCACAGACGGAGACAACTGTCGACGAAGCCAAAGTGGCTGAAGAATCGATGGAGGCAGGCATCGATGCAGTTGAAGAGGTCATGTCGGCGTTCACAGAGGTATCGGAGTACGCCGACAAAACGGACGCCGGCGTTCAGGAAATCAGTGACACGACTGACGACCAGGCCGCCAGCACTGAAGAAGCGGTATCGATGACCGAGGAGGTTGCTGACCTCAGTGAATCTACCGCCGACGAGGTACAGAGCGTGTCCGCCGCCGCAGAGGAGCAGGCGGCCTCGATGTCGGAAATCAACGACAGCATCAAATCGCTGAGCGGACAGGCCGAGCAGCTCAAGGCACTCCTGTCGGAGTTTGACGTCGCGGTCGATGGGAACGAGCAGTCCCGACACCGCTGACGGTAACAGCGGAAACACAGATTGACGCTCGGGGAAGCCCGGAACATCCGTTTTCCTGTGACGTTTCGCTACGTGTAGCCACCACAACGCGCAACGCGTCCCAGTAGATGTTCGTCGAACGACTCCGATACCGGCGGTCAGTTTCGGCGCGTGAGAATCCCCAGTATGCCTTTATTTCGGTCGGCTGAATAATACACATGAGCGTCATCTGTGAATTCGAGTTGCAGTCCGCGGATATGCCGCTCTGTGCGGTCGCCGCTGAGCTGAACACCCGATTGATCGTCGACAACGTCGTTTCCGGGACGACCGACGAGCCGGCACTCGTGTTCTCTGCGACGGGCGTCGAACCGGACGCGCTCGAATCGGCATTGCTCGGCGACGAGTCGGTCGTGGAGTTTGTCGCCATGGACTCGGCTATCGTCGAGTCGCGGTATCGGGTCGTCCTCGATACGGATTACGTCGAGATGTACACCCAGCTCGTCGACCGGCAGACGTATCCGATGGGTGCGCTCGTGACCGAGCACGGGTGGAAGGTGAGCACACAGTTCGCCGACCGAGCGGACCTCGAAGCGTTTCGTGACGCCTGTCAGTCAAGCAGTGTCACGTTCCGCCCGCACCGGCTCTGTGAGACGGAACACGGCGGCGACGACTACGGACTCACCGCCCCGCAACGAGAAGCACTACTGGCAGCCAACCGACAGGGATACTTCGCCGTCCCCCGCGAGGCAGACCTGTCGGAACTCGCGAGGGAACTCGACGCGACCACGTCCGCCATCTCGGAGCGCCTCCGTCGTGGAACGGACCAGTTGATCGACCACACGATTGCCAGTTCCGAATAGTGACAGCTGCCCGGTCAGAGCGGAGCTGTTCCGGTGAGATACCCCCTCTTATAAATTGCTGTACATATGTTGGCAACCGTTAGGGCTGGGACTTGTGTAGGACTACATGACGGTGATTCAATATGACTGGCCACCAGCACCCACACGTCACTGACCGCGACGCACACTTCGTCGGCGGCGGTATCGCCTCTCTCGCCGGCGCGGCGTTCCTAGTACGGGACGGCAACATGCCCGGCGAAAACATCCATGTCTACGAAAAGCTGGACGTCGTCGGTGGCGCGATGGACGGTGCCGGCGACCCGGAGGAGGCGTACCTGATCCGGGGCGGCAGGATGTTCAACTATCCGACGTACGAGTGTACGTGGGACCTCTTCGAGACGATTCCGTCACTCGAAGACGACTCGCGGTCGGTCAAAGACGTGATGGACGAGTTCAACGAAGCGCACCCCTCGTACGCGAAAACGCGGCTGATGCACGAGGGCGAGCGGATCGACGCGGGCGAGTACGGACTGACGAGCCAGCATCGACAGTCGATAGCTCGGTTGCTCCTCACGCCCGAACCGCGACTCGGTGACACGCGCATCGAGGAGTGGTTCGACGAGTCGTTCCTGGAGACGAACTTCTGGTACGTCTGGGCGACCATCTTCGCGTTCCAGCCGTGGCACAGCGTCGCCGAAGTTCGGCGGTACATGTACCGGTTCCTCCACGAGTTCCCGCGCTTGCACACCATGGAGGGCATCGACCGGACGAAGTACAACCAGTACGACTCGATGATTCTCCCACTCCGGCGCTGGCTCGAAGACAGGGGCGTCTCCTTCGAGTACGGCCACGAGGTGACCGATATGGACATCGTCCCGTCGCGGACGGGGCGCACTGTCGAGCGGCTCTACTGTGAGACCAACAGCGGCACCGAGTCGGTCCCCGTCGAGCCGTCCGACCTCGTGTTCGTGACGAACGGGTCGATGACCGACGGTTCGTCTATTGGCGGGATGGACGAGGCCCCAGAGCTGAACGAGACCGGGGCGTCGTGGGAGCTGTGGAAGTCCATCGCCGAGGACAATCCACAGTTCGGCAATCCGTCAGTGTTCGCCGATAACGTCACGGAGACGAAATGGGAGTCGTTCACCGTTACCCTGCACAACACCGACTTGTTCGACCACATCGTCGATTTCACCAGCGAGGAACCGGGCAACGGGCTCGTCACCTACCTCGGGTCGAACTGGCTGTTGTCGACGGTCGTCGCCGCACAGCCCCACTTCGCGAACCAGCCGGACGACGTGAAGGTCTTCTGGGGCTACGCGCTGTTCCCGGACCGCGAGGGGAACTACGTGGAGAAACCGATGTCCGAGTGTACCGGCCGGGAGATCCTCCAAGAGCTGTGTTACCACCTGCAGTGCGAGGACCGGCTCCCGGAGCTACTCGACGACGTGACCTGTATCCCGGCGATGATGCCGTTCATCACGGCGCACTTCCAGCCCCGGGAGCCCGGTGACCGGCCCGAGGTCGTCCCGGACGGGTCGAACAATCTGGCGTTCCTCGGACAGTACGCCGAACAGCCGCGGGACGTGGTGTTCACTGTCGAGTACTCGGTCCGGTCGGCGATGACCGCCGTCTACGAGATGCTCGATCTCGACCGGGAGGTGCCTCCGGTGACCAAACACTACCGGAAGCCGGGTGTCATCGCAGACACTGTCCGTGCCGCGTACCGCTGAGAAGCGAGCGCGGTACGGACGCGGATATTCCAGTATTTTAGTGCGGTGACGGAGATGGGTGTGTATGTACATATCGACGCGCCCCGCCTGGAGGGTTCGATGGTAAACCTCGCGCTTTCTGCGGCGCAACTCTTCGTAGCGCTGGTGCTCGTGGGACTGAACGGCTTTTTTGTCGCCGCTGAGTTCGCTTTTGTTCGCGTTCGCGGCACGTCGGTCGAACAGCTCGCCGACGAGGGGCGGGCCGGCGCAGGCTCGCTTCAGGCAGTGATGGCAGACCTGGACAACTACCTCGCAGTGACCCAGCTCGGCATTACGCTTGCTTCGCTGGGGCTGGGATGGGTCGGTGAGCCCGCCGTCGCGGCGCTGCTGGAACCTGTGCTGGCTCCGCTACTGCCGGAGAGCCTCCTCCACCTCGTGGCGTTCGCAGTCGGATTCAGTATCATCACGTTCCTCCACGTCGTCTTCGGGGAACTCGCGCCGAAGACGTTCGCAATTGCCCGGACTGAGCGGCTCTCGCTGCTGCTCGCACCGCCGATGAAGCTGTTTTACTACCTGTTCTACCCCGGTATCGTCGTGTTCAACGGCTCGGCCAACGCCTTTACGCAGTTGCTGGGTGTCCCGGCGGCCTCGGAAACGGACGAGACGCTCGGCGAGCGTGAGATACGACGGGTGCTGGCTCGGTCTGGCGAGGAAGGGAATATCGACGCGGCGGAGGTCGATATGATAGAGCGCGTGTTCGACCTCGACGATACTGTCGTCCGGGAAGTCATGGTCCCGCGGCCCGACGTTGTGAGCGTGCCGGCCGACGCCACACTGTCGGATATCCGGGCGGTCGTTCTCGACGAAGGACACACCCGCTATCCGGTGGTCGAAGCCGACGATAGCGATCAGATCGTCGGGTTCATCGACGTCAAGGACGTGCTGCGAGCCGGCGAGGAAGGCACCGAGAACGCGACTGCCGGCGACATCGCCCGCGAGATACCGGTCGTCCCGGAGACGACAGCTATCAACGACCTCCTGTTGCAGTTCAGGCAGGACCGCCGGCAGATGGCCGCGGTCATCGACGAATGGGGGTCGCTCGAAGGCATCGCGACCATCGAGGACGTGGTCGAGGCCGTCGTCGGCGACCTTCGCGACGAATTCGACGTCGACGGACGCGAGCACGCCATCCGCAAGCAAAGCGACGGGAGCTACGACGCCGACGGCGGCGTCCCGCTGTCAACAGTCAGCGAGGCTCTCGGTGTCGACCTCGACGGGGACGCGGTCGAAACCGTCGGCGGGTTGGTGCTCAGTCAACTCGACCGCGCCCCGGAGGTCGGCGACACCGCCGAAGCGGGCGGATACGTGTTCGAAGTAACGAGCGTCGACGGCACCCGCATCTCGACGGTTGTTATCAGTAACGGCGCTGACGACTCACCGTCGGCCGGGTAAGCGACCGCTCAGAAGAACTCGCCTAGGTAGACGGATTCGGACTCGAAGACGTCCGCGAGCGGATCGCGAGCGGACGCGTCCCGTATCTCCAGCCCGGCCAGGCGTTCAGCGGCAGCGACCCCGTGTGTTCCGACCGCCAGTTGGGAGAGCGTCCCGATGTCGACGGTCACGTCGGCTGGCGAGTCGGCAGGTGAGAGCGGGTCGACCGTCGCGGTCCCACCGCTCACAGACAGTCGGAACAGGCCGTCGTTGCGGTCCAGCAGCGGGTCGCTGACCGAGAGCGTACAGTCGAGGTCGCCCCCGGGCCAGTCGAGACGTTCGAGGTACCCAACGTCGGTAAGCCGAACCATCGGCCCGGCCTCGACCGTGCAGTCGACCGCGCCGGGGTCGTCGACGCGATGGAGAAGGTCGGCGTCGGGAGGCAACTGGAGCGTGACGCGCTCGACCTGCGCGCCGTGATTCCCGAGGAACGCAAGCAGTGCGCGGCGGGCCTCCTCGTCGACGGCCGCGAAGTTCGAAACCGAGAGCGTGTGGGCAGCATCGTCCGCGACGGTGTACACGAGATAGCCACGGAGGTCGCCGTCGCGTTCGTAGCCGTAGCAGTACGGGACGCCGTCGCCGTCCCAGTCGGCGAGCGTCCGCTCGCGCCACCACGCCTCCGAGCGGCGGAGCGAAAGCGCCGTCCCGGCGGCTGCAACAGACTCGACCCGACGGAGCCGCTCCCAGTCGTCGGCGTCGAGGCGGACCAGCTGCCCGGCAATGGAGTGGTCCGGGAGCGCCGACGGCGGCAGGTCGAAGCGGCGGTAGGTGTTCGCCGTCCCCCAGCCCAGACGGCGGTAGAACGGGGTCGAGAACGGCCAGAGGGTGACGAAGCCGACATCCGCCTCGCGGTACTCACGCAATGCGTGCCGACAGAGGTCGGCGGCGTATCCCTGCCCGCGGTGCTCGGGCGGCGTCGCGACCGCGCCGAGGCCACCGACCGTCGCCGCTTCGCCGCGAACGGTCGTGTCGAGATAGTACAGTTTGCAGACTGCTCGAAGCGTGTCGCCGTCGTAGAGGCCTCGCTGGTCGAACAGCGATGGCGGCCAGTCGCCGTCCGGGTCCGGCGTCACCGGACCTGTTTCGGGCGTGAACGCGTACTGGAGTATCCACTGACAGGCCTCGCGGTCGGTCGTCGGGATGGGGCGGAACTCGGACATACTGTCCCGGGTGTCCGCCAGCTACAGAAATCTAGTCATCTGCGGGTCGGTGTCGCAGTCCTTCGCGGGAGTGGGCCGTCACGGCACGTACCAGATACCTCGGCCCCGATCGAGGAGTGACCCGACAACGATGTGCGGGAGCGCGACGATACTGATGAACATACTCCAGAACGCTACCGCGCCGGGAAGCGCGTTGCCCGTCCCCAGCGGGTTCGGGAACGCCCAGTAGACGGCGACAAGGACGCCGAAAGTGGCAAGCGCCCCGACGACGAGGACGAGCCAGGCGCGCAGTGCGACGGTCGAGGCATCCGCGCCGCCGAGCAGGTCCCAGCGCTCGTCCCCGACCGGTTCTGTCTCGACGGACGCCGTCCGCGCCACCTGCCGCGCGGAGTACCAGAACGGGAAGTACAGGCCGACGGCGACGAGGACCGGAACGAACGCGAAGTATACCGCAAGCAGCAGCGACTCTCCGGCATCGACAAGCCAGGAGCGGCCGCCGCCGCGCACGTAGCCCAGCACGATATGCGCCGTCAGGGCGAGTCCGTACCCCGACCCGATGACGAGCCGAGTTGTGTCGAATGACCCTGCGTACGACGAGAGGGCACCAGGTTCGACGAGGCCGACCATCAACGAACTGAACGCGTGGAACGTCTCCGGCCAGAACACGATCGGGACGAGCATCACTGCGCCACCCCGGACGGCCGCTGCCAGACCACGCTGGAACCGGGTCTGGAGATGGGCGGTACCGCTCGTGGCCTCCAGCACCTGCAGGCCGCCGAGGCCACCCTTCGCCATGGCGACGGTCAGCGCCAGCGCGAGGCCGGCGACTGGCGCGGCGAGGAACAGGCCGACGAACCCGCCGATAGCCGCCAGATACACCGCGACGTAGCGCCAGCGAAACGATGGGCGACGGCGGCGGAGGTTCTCGAAGTGCTCGTAGCCGCCGTGGGGGAGATTGAGCGCGACCATCCCGACGAGGTACACCACCATCTGGGCCCGGAGCGGAACTCTGACCTCGGCAGCGCCGAGGAGCCCGAACGTGACAGCGAGTACCAGCAGGCTCGCCCGAGAGAGCAGGAGCGACGGATGGCGGTCGGTATCCCGATGCCGCTGCCAGAGGGACTCCAGGCCGGTCGTTGCCATATCGCGAGCTAGGGAAATATTCACAATAAACGAAACAAGCGATTCCAGAGAACTGGGAACGGCCCAGTGGATTAATGATGACAGTGTCTGTTGTGAGGTCCTGAGAATCCAGACAACCCTTTTTCAGCAATAGTCGCTAGCGCTTGTTATGCGTGATGCCCTCTCACAGGACCGGACGGTGACCGTCGTCGGCGGCGGCTTCGGCGGCCTCTCGGCGGCGTGCTACCTCGCCGACGCCGGGGCCGACGTGCGACTGCTCGAACGCCACGACCGTCTCGGCGGCCACGCGGGCGTCCTCGAACGCGACGGCTTCCGGTTCGACACCGGCCCGTCGTGGTACCTGATGCCCGACGTGTTCGAGCGCTTCTTCGGCCACTTCGACCGCGAGCCGAGCGACTACTACGAACTGGAGCGGCTGGACCCCCAGTACCGGGTGTTCTGGAAGGACGGGGACCGCGTGACGATTCGGCCCAACAGAGAGAACGCCCGTGAGGTGTTCGAGTCTTACGAGGACGGGGCCGGCGACGCGCTGGCCGAGTATCTCGAACGGGCCGAACAGAACTACGACCTCGCGATGGACCGGGTCGTCTACGAGGGCCGCGAGCGACTGCGGGACTACGTCGACACCGACCTCCTCCCGCTCGCGCCGCGGGCGCGGCTGTTCGGCTCGATGGACGACTACGTCAGCCGCTACATCGACCACCCAAAGCTCCGGCAGTTGCTCGAATACACGCTGGTGTTTCTCGGCGGGGCCCCGTACAACACGCCGGCGCTGTACAGCATCATGAGCCACGTCGACCTGAACATGAACGTGTTCTACCCGGAGGGCGGCATCGCCGGCGTCGTCGACAGCCTCGGGTCGCTCGCCCGCGAACTCGGTGTCGATATTCAGACTGGGACCGAGGTCCAGCACATCGCCGGCGAGGCGGGGGCGTTCGAACTGACTACCGAGAACGGCGTCGTCACCGCCGACCTCGTGGTCAGCAACGCCAACCCGGCCTACACCGAGCAGAATCTGCTCGACGCCGCCGCACGCGACCACGACCCCGAATACTGGGACGACCAGACCTACGCGCCGTCGGCGTTCATGCTGTATCTCGGCGTCGAGGGGAGCGTGGAGCCGCTGGCCCACCACTCACTGGTCCTGCCGACGGACTGGGACGACCACTTCGAGCAGATATTCGACCGGCCAGCGTGGCCCGACGAGCCCGCGTACTATCTCTCTGTCGCGTCGCAGACCGATGAGACGGTCGCTCCCGATGGCCACCACGCCGTCGTCGTCCTCGTCCCCATCGCGCCGGGGCTGGACGACGGTCCCGAGGTCCGCGAAGAATACCGGGAGTTCATTCTTGACGACCTCGCCGAACAGACCGGCGTGGACCTCCGCGACCGCATCGTCGTTGAGGAGACGGCGTGTGTCAGCGAATTCGCAGACCGCTTTGGCGACCCGCAGGGGACGGCGCTCGGGCTGGCCCACACCCTGTTCCAGACCGGACCGCTCCGCCCCGGCCACCGCGCCGGCCTGGACGGGCTCTACTACACCGGAGCCTACACGACCCCCGGCATCGGGATGCCGATGTGCCTCATCAGCGGCGAACACACCGCCCGGGACGTCATCGAGGACAGCCCCTTCGAGACGGCGGGGGACCGCTCGGCCTCGACGGCCGACTGACGCCGCGACCGAGTGGCAGTTCGTGGGCCGGCTCACAGTGCGCTATCGCGGCACACACCACGCCGGAGCCTCGAACGGTTTATTGTCCCCCTTCGGGAAACGGAGGCATGGAGAAGCTTCGCGAGTCGCTGCACGAGGCCCCGATAATCGACAAGGACGGGTACTCCTACCTGGTCCACCCGCTCAGCAACGGCGTGCCGATGCTGGAACCGGAACTCCTCCGCGAGGTCGTCGTCGGCGTGACGCGGGCAGCCGACCTCGACGTGGACAAAATCGTCGCGCCGGAGGCGATGGGCATCCACATCGCGACCGCGCTCTCGCTACAGACCGATATCCCGCTGGTGGTCATCCGCAAGCGCTCCTACGGCCTCGACGACGAGGTCCCGCTGCACAAGACCACCGGCTACTCCGAGTCGGAGATGTTCATCAACGACATTGAGGCGGGCGACGACCTGCTCATCGTCGACGACCTGCTCTCGACCGGCGGGACGATGGCCGCCATCTGCGAGGCGCTGGACGGCATCGGCGCGAACATCTCCGATATCGTCGTCGTCTTCCGGAAACAGGGCGAGTCCGCGCTGGACGACACCGACTACGAGGTGACCAGCCTGGTCGACATCTCGGTCGACCAAGACGGCGTCACAATCCACGACTGAGACGCCGGGCGGCTACCTACCCCTGTTCGACGGCGGCCATGTGCTCCCGAGCCTCCTCGGGGGTCATCCCGCGGACCCCGCACGCACAGGAGAGCAGTTCGGGGTCGGTCAGGTCGTCGACCTCCTCGGCGCTGGCCCGTTCGAGCGCGTCCTCGGCGGCGTCGTAGTCGAAGGTCACCCGATACGTGACCTGTGCCACGCCCTCGATGCGGTGGGTCTCGTCGGGGTCCGGGTTCGCGATGGCCTCGGCGTGTTCTTCCTGCATCGCCGATTTCCACTGTTCGAGGTTCGCCTCGGGGTCCGAATCGTCGGGCATACGCTGGCTGTCGGCGGCAGGAGTGAAAAAGCGAGCGCTGGCGCTCCGACCAAGCGGGAGCCGAGAAAGGCTCTCGGAACGCTTTTTTCGGCGGCCGCCGCCGGCTTTGCTGTGGCCGACCCGCGCTCCGCCTTCGACCGACCTCGGCTCCTGCTGGCCGCGGCGACAGCCGTCGCTGCCGTCGCGACGGCCGGCAGCCTCTATCTCTCGCTGGGACTGGGACTGACGCCCTGCCGGCTCTGCTGGTACCAGCGGATCCTGATGTACCCGCTGGTGGTCGTCCTCGGCGTCGCCGCCGTCGAGAACCGCCCCGGCGTCGTCCGGACGGCGCTGCCGCTCGCGGTGCCGGGGGCCGCCGTCGCGGCCTTCCACTCCTGGCTGCAGGTGAGCCAGACGACCTGCGGCCTCGGGGCGGTTAGCTGCGCCCAGATACAGTACCGGGTGGTCGGCCTGACCGTGCCGAACCTCGCGCTGACGGCGTTTCTGCTGGTGACCGGCCTGGTCGTCGCGGCGTCCGTGCGGTCGTAGGAGTACCGGACGGCCCTCGCCGGGACCGCGCCCCTTTTTCGGGTCGCCCGACGTGGCCCCGATATGGAGTACACCAGACTCGGTTCGACCGGGACGACGGTTTCACAGCTGTGTTTCGGCACCTGGCGCTTCGGGCGGGAGACCGGCGGCGTGGTCGAGACCGACCGCGAGCAGGCCCACGACCTGCTGGACGCGGCCTGGGAGCGGGGCATCAACTTCATCGACACCGCCAACGTCTACGGCAACCCCAACGGGACCAGCGAGGAGTACATCGGGGAGTGGCTCGAGGACTACGACCGGGAGGACTTCGTCATCGCGTCGAAGGTGTACTTCCCCTTCGACGGCCGCGGCGAGCCCGGCCCCAACGACTCCGGCCTCGGTCGCAAGCACATCCGCGCCCAGATACAGGGCACGCTTGACCGCCTCGACACGGACTATCTGGACCTCTATTACATCCACCGCTGGGACGAGCACAGCGACATCGAGGAGACGCTGTCGACCCTCGACGACCTCGTTCGCTCGGGCAAGGTCCACCACCTCGGCGCGTCGACGATGGCCGCCTGGCAACTGACCAAGGCCCTCTGGAAGAGCGACGTCGAGGACTACGAGCGCTTCGAGGTGACACAGCCGCTCTTTCACGCCGGCTACCGCGACGACGTGAAAGACTACCTCGACGTGTGCGCCGACCAGGACATCGCGGTCTGCCCGTACTCGCCACTGGCCGGTGGCTTCCTCACCGGCAAGTACGAGCGCACTGACGACGACGACCCGACGGCCTTCGAGGGGCCGGAGGGCGCTCGCGGCTCGCTGTCCGACCGCTTCGAGGACTTTTACCTCTCGGAGCGTGGCTGGCACGTCCTCGATGAACTCCGTGCGGTCGCGGACGAACTCGACGCCACGCCCGCCCAGGTCGCGCTCCGCTGGCTCATCGAACAGCCGGACATCACCTGCGTCCCCATCGTCGGCGCTCGCACCGCCGACCAGCTCGACGAGAACGTCGGCGCGACCGACATCTCGCTGTCCGACGAGCAGTTCAACCGCATCGTGAGCGCCCGCTACGCCGAGGACGGCGAGCGCTGGGGCCACCGCGAGTAACTGCTAGGGAGTGTATTCTCAGTCCGGTTCTCTTAGATCGTCCCTTCTAACGGCCAGAAAGCCCCCGCGCTATCGGGCTTCCGCGACTCGCTGCGCGCTTCACTCGCTACGCTCGTTCCAGTGCTTGCTTCGTCGGGGTTCGCCGATAGCGCGGCCCCTTTCAGTCCCACCCGTAGCCGGGTGGCTAAATCACTCTACTTCAGCGGGGTCGACGACCTCGCCGGAAGCCGGATACACGCCGACCTGGTCGCAGTGGCCCGCCAGCGGGCAGGCGTCGGGGTCGTCCAGACAGGCGGGCTTGCGGGCGCTACAGTACTCCCGGCCGAACTGAATCATCGCGGTGTGGCCAAAGCCGCACTTCTCGGCGGGCACGTCCCGCTCCAGGTACTCGCGGACGGTCTCGTGGTCGGCGTCGGCCGGGGCCAGCCCCATCCGGCGGGCGATGCGGTGGACGTGCGTGTCGACGGGAAACACGCCGCCGCGGCCGCCGGCGAACAGCAGAACGCAGTCGGCGGTCTTCGGGCCGACGCCGTTCATGTCCAGCAGCGCCGACCGTACCGTCTCGGGGTCGCCCTCCCTGACGAACTCGTCGAAGCCGTCCTCGCCGCCGTACTCCTCGCAGATACGCTGGGCGAGGGCGACGATGCGCTCGGACTTCTGGTTGAAAAGAAAGGCGCGTGTATAACATTTCTATAAATCAGTGGGATGAACCCGTAATAGGCCTACTTCCCAGTCTTCCACACCTCAACGACTTCGCCGCCCTCAATGACCTGTTGACCGTCCTCGTCGTGAACGTGGCCGAGTAAATGGCCGACCTCCGTGACTTCTTCCACGAGTTCGAGTTCGATTCGGTAGTTATCGACGCTGAAGTAGTCTATGTCGCCGTCCTGCCCGTTGTATTGCGCGTTTTCCGTGATGAGTCTGAGAGGGCTGCTGTCGATGTAGACGTGCGCTCGATCTCCTTCGCTCAACTCGGCCAGTCGGATGGGTTCGTCGTTCGTCATTGTGGGGTGATGTCCGTTATCGTAAATCGTTCTGCGCCGCCGTTTTGAAGCTTGATTTCACGGGTGATTTCGGTCGGTTGAGCGTCGAAGCTGGCCATCCAGACCGTTGACAGGGTATTGATAACGCTGTCATCAAAGGAGACGGTGTAGCCCTTCTCTTTGACGGTCACATCGGTTACTACCAACTCTTTGTCGGGCAATCCGTCGATTTCGAAGTGTAGTACGTCGCCGGGTTGAGCCGCTTCCAGTACGGCTCGTATGGAGTCAGTCATTCAGTACCACCAAATTTTCGGCTACTCGGGGTTTAGTTCCGAGGGTATCGGTAGTGGCCCTACTACGGGTTGGTGTCGGTGTCAAAACAGCCGCAACAGGTTCTCGGAGTTCTTACCAAACAGACGGCGTTACTCGACCCGTTCGATGGCGGCCCGCTTCGCCGTATTCAACCGGGCGCGACCGTCTGCGAGGTCCGCGTCCGGTTTGAACGTCACTCCCTCGTCGAACCGGTACTCGGTTGTTCCGTTCCACGTCTCCACGCGAATGAGATGGGCTTCGTCCTGTTCGACGTGCTCGTTATCGCTGAGATCGACCGGTATCATCGTGTGTCGAGTTGCGTCTGCGGGGTGTGTTCGCGGGCCGTGACACCGCCCGTATCGGCGTCTTCCGTGGTTCCGAGGTCGTACCCGGCGGCTTCGAACATGACTTTCTCGAACGTCGTCTCGCGGAGCACGCCACCGCTGAAGAACTCCGGCGTCAGACCCGAGTGCTCGGCCAGTACTTCGGCGGGTTCCAACTCGGGGTTCCCTTGTTTGAGATGGTATACGTCTGTGACTTGTTTGAGTTCGTCGGCGGTTAGGAAGTCGACGCTCTGGAGTGTTTCAAGGTTGTCTGCGATACTTTCGGGGTCTTCTGTTTCTCTCTGTGTCATACAGGGCGGGGTTTCCGCTGGGTATGTAAGTGGGTCTGCCCTCTACTCGTGGCAGCCCTCGCTCTCCGGGGTAGTAGTAGGGTCCGGGGTAATGATCCCCGGGATGAACTTGTAGGGTGTGCGGCGCAATGCCGCTGATTACGGTGTCTCGTGGACATTACTTAATACTGGGCTTTCTGATGGTAATCGGGGGTGTCGGTGTTCGCTATGAAGGGGGTGTTCCCCTCCAGAGTGATACTGTGGGTGTTGGGCCTGTCGACGCTGGCCTGACCCATGGTGTGCGGTATGGTTCCGGCGCTGTTGCTGTTGCTGTTTTCTCTGCTGTATTTATTCTTCTTGAGGAGGTCCCCTGTGGGGGCCTCCGCTATTCGGGGTAATCTTGGGTGGTTCTACGGTGACCTGTTAGTGTTGTTTCTTCGATGATTCAGAGGTGTTCCTTTCTGCGCTATACTCACTCCCATCCATTACTCGGGGGTTGGGTAGAGTATTATTGACGCCGCCCTTTGAGACCGGGTTCTGTCCGGTCCTCTGCCCACACTCTCGGGCCAGTTATTTACCTAGTGAGCCAGTAGGAAAAGTAAGGATGGCTGATAAGTCAAACATCACTCTCACCGTGAACGGGGGTGACAAGATTGAATTGGATTACTACGAGCAAATGGTTGTTGGCGCTCTCGCGGTGGCCGACGACACCCCGGTAGAAACGGGTGATGTGCGGCAGTACGGGGCCGACTACTGGAATGATCGTCCGTCGTCGAAGACGGTGCGTCGGCGCATGGATCGGCTTCAAGACCGAGGGATTGCTCGGACGTGGCAACTGGACGAGCACCCGACTGTGGAGGGCCGTGAGCCGCCTCGTGTGGTTGATGTTGACCGTCTCGGTGAATCCATTATCGAGCAGTACGGTGACGTTCTGCCGGGGGAGAGCGAGCCTGTGGTGGACCGTGTGAGGTCGGTTGAGCAGAAACTGAGCGAGGTACAGACTGAGTTACAGGCATTCGAGAACGAGGACCTGCCGGAAAAGGTGGCCGATGCACAGGACGAGTTGGCCGGTGTACGCGACGACGTGGACGGATTGGAGAAGCGGATGTCTCGGATTGAAGAAGAGTTGAACCGGTTGGATTCAGCCCGTCAAGACCACGGAGAGGCACTCGACCGTCACGAGTCGCAGATTGACAAACTTTTTCGGGGCAAGTCGAAGCTCGGGAAGGAGTTGAAGACTGTGCAGGAGGATGTAGAAGGGCTTGAGAAGGACGTAGAGCGGCATCAGTCGCGGCTGGACAGTTGGACGGAGTGGTCGAAGGATGAGCACACGGAGGCAGACATGGGTCGCGTGATGGATGTGATGGAGGGGCAGTTCCGTGACGAGCGTTCGCAAAAGGAGTTCGAGCAGGACGGGTTGTTCAGCCGGTTCCGCTGAACACGTTTCGTTCATTGAGTTGTGCTAATCGAACCTCAATTAGTGCATTGTGCTGAACCGGTTGTGTGGCATTCATTGTTCTCCGCGACTGTCGTTTAAGTACCCGGGGCGGACGAACGTGTATGGGGAAACCTCCCGAAGAAGACATCCTTGACTGGATTGACATCGACCTCAACAGCACCGACCAGAGTATCATTCACCACATCTACGAGTGTGGGCACGCTAACGCGGCCATCATCGCGCTCTCCGTGGAGAAGTCACAGCAATATATTCGGCGCCGGATGAAGCGAATGACCGAGCACAACGTCTTGTACGAGGTGTCTCCCGGTCTATACGATCTCCCGGTTCAAGCGAAGCGATACCTCCCCACGAGCGAGTTCGACTACTACTCGTACACGGGACGGTAGAATCACCCCTCTGTTTCTTCTCGAAGCTCTGACCAGTAGCCCCGGTACTCCGACTCGATAGCGACGGGATCGAGGTCGGGTATCTTGCTCCACGAGATACTAGCTATCTGGTAGCGTCTGCGGTCCGTCCATGTCCACGTCTCTCGGAGATCGTGTACTTCTGGGGCCGTCATAGTGGCGAGGTCAACAATCCGCCACGACTGCTGTGTGAGCGGCTCGTACACCGCAAAAATGTAGCGGTCTTGCTGGTTCTCGTCAAGGTGCTCGGACCGGTCAAGCAGTCGCTCATGCTGTTCTCGACGGAAATTGAAGCGACCACGGTTCGCGTTTGCATCTCGGACAAGACAGGTTCGGATTTCGCCAAGTATGTTGACGGACGGGTATTTTGGAAGCATACATAAGGGGTGGTCGGGGTCAACGGTGAGTTCAGCAAGTCTCACGTCCCCGTTCGGGGGGTGGCTAGCCGAGTGCCAGATATGGAGAGCGACCGCTCGTTCGATGCCTGCCCATGGGTTGTTTTCATCGGGGTCAAACTCGTCGGGAGCGGTGACTATCTGCCTGTCGCGGTTGTAGTCGTAATCGTCGGCGGTTATGTCTGCCATTGTGTTGAGGAGTTGACTACAAGCTAAAAAACGTATTCCGTGCAGAGTGGAAGTATAAGCGTTGTACGGCACGTTTTCCGATAATGGAACTGGGCCTACTACGGGTTGTGTCCGGTGGCTGCCGCGCTGAACCTTATACGGGAACCTCGTCTACGAATCAAGTGCGACCCGGACACGATAACCATCGTTTGGCATCATCGGCAACGTCGCGCTTGTCTGTTCGGCGTCTTGGGTCAATCTCTCATTTCCGGGTCGCCATCCTTACGTTACTCACTTTCTGACCAGCTTTCGCCGATCTCTGGGAACTGATTCACCAATACAGCCACGAGCGACTCTGCGGGGTGTTCTCGACTGTATAGGTCGCCGATGTACCTGCCGTACTTCCCAGTTTTGTACGTTCTCGCGATGAACGGCCATTCGCCACCGTGTGAGTGGGTTTCTGCGCCAATCCATGAGATGGCGTAGTCCATGTGTTCGTGCCCGGCTTCGTACTCGTCTGAGTCTTTTTTGACCCCGTACATTTCAGCGGTGTCGATTCCTTTGAGTCGGAGCCGGATTGTGCGGGTCATGTTGAACCCGACATCGACCTCGATGTCGAGTGTGTCGCCATCAATCACGTCCACGACTCGGGCCGGGTATTCCCGGTACTCGTCGAACGTCCTCATCCGCCACCACCCCGGAGTTTCCGGTAGGATTCGACGGCTTTGCTTCCGAACGCCCATGCGGCGCCGATGAACAGGGCGGCGACCCATGCGCCCCATACGTACTCGGGTACGGTTGCGTGTCCGATGGCGTCGAGTCCGAGAATGATTCCGGAGCCGAGGATGAGGATGAACGCGAGGAGGTCGTTTGTGTAGTCCCATCTGGTGGCGGTGGTGTTGGTTACGTTGTCGTCCGGGTCGGAAGAACCCGTAGTAGGGTCGTCTTCACTCATCACCTCCACCTGCTCGGAGAAGCGTGTCAATCTCGACGCCCGTGCCCTGCGAGTCGATTACTAAGGCCTGCCCCCCGGGTTGAGACGGCTGGTTAGCGGCCTCGTGGTTGAGGTCCGGGTACTCTTCGATGTCGAACGTCCAGAAGGCTGTGAGGTACTCCATGTGCTCGTCTGCCCACGAGGAGACCATTGCCTTGTGGAACGCGAGAAAGCGTTTCTCGGCCCGTGTCTCGGGTTGGAGAGCGATTCTCTGTGGGGCGACGTTACTCTTCATCATCACCACCTGTTTCATGGTCGTCTATGTCGTCGAACACGAGGTCACCCGCTGCCTCGCGACGGATGCGCTTGCCGTTGGCTTCGTCCGCGATATACTCGGCGAGGGCTTCTGTGCGGTCGATGCGAGTGCTTTGCTCGTCCAGCTTCTCCCCTTGCTGGTCGATCTTGTCTTCGATACGGTCGAACTGTTCAAGCGCACCCGTGCTTGTTTCCGTACCGAATAGGGCGTCGCTGTTCGATTCTGCGCTCCGATACGTGCTGAGTGCTACACCGCTCGTGAAGCCGACGATAGCCAGTACAAGACCGGCCAAAGTCGCAGCGACGAGTGGGTGAGAAATGAACGAGTCAAGCGTTCCTCCAGTTGATTGTAGTGCTATGCGTGTTATCAGATTCATGAATCATACGAGTTTGAGTGAATGAATTACGGGCGTTGAGCCGTCTGCGGCGCGTTCAATGCTTATTTCGAGTCGGAAATCCGTGTGATAGTAGAAGTGGTCTACGTAGTATTCCGACTCGCCCTGTTCTAGTGATACCGTGGCTTTCTCGTTCGCTGCTACGTCGGGAGTGCCGACGACGGTCACATCCACCGATCCACCGTTCAGTTCCACGTCAGCCACGAGATCGGGTTGGTACTCGCCGTTGAACGACTTGGTCTGCGTGACGAGCGTGCCGTTCTGCGAGAGTGACTGATACGTCAGGTCGTCAAACCACATATTGATAGCGCCGCCTGTCGTCCAGCCGCCGCTGTATTCCCACACTTCAACCGTGTCAATGTCAACCCCGTTTTTCAACGGTTGGTCGGCACGAGTCTCGACGTGGCCACTCGTCATGTCCTCCATTTCTACGTCGTACTGACCGTTCTGCCAGTTGAATGTGAGTGTGGTCCTCACCCATCGATTGTAACCGTCACCGTTGTAGATTTGTGTGAGGTTATCCCCGTCGCTCAACATCCACTCGGGATTGTTCGTAGCGTTTCCGAGTTCGTACTGACCGTTAGAGTTCTTGAAGCGAACACCACCACCATACGAGCCGCTACTGCTTTCTTGCCAGTACCACTCGATAGTGTCGGGTTTCGGACCGCCTTCCCACGACATAGACGGTGTTCCGTTTTCGACTTTGAGCGATGCGTCACCGGTGTAAGCGCGGTCTGTGGCTCGGTTGAACGACCCCCCGGACCACATCTCAACTCCGTCCTCAAAGGACTCCACCACGTCTGTCTGCTCTTGCGAGACGGTGAGGTCGCTATCAGGATGGCCGAGACCGGTGGAAGAAATCGCGTTATCCCAGTCTTGTTTGCCTCGCCATGGCATAGGCTCGACCGCTCCTGCGGCGATGATTTTCGTGGCTTGTTTTGGGGAGCGGAAGGGTGACCCGCCCATGCTAATGCCGCCTGTTGAAGCGTTGTATCCGCCTCCGGACGGCGTTTCAGCGTCAATGACAACTTTGCCGGTGTCACTAGACATTGGCGCGATGGTTTCCTGCTCGTCAATGGACGAGTACCACGTCAGTTCGGCGTCTCCTTGCACGACCTCTTTCGTGACGACAAAGAACTCGTTGTACCCCTTACTAAGCAAGTAGAGTTGCGCGATGCCGTCGCTGTTAACTCGCGCCGGGATACCGAGCCCTTCAGGGATTACCCAGTCAGCAGCCGCGAGCGGTCTGTTCTCGGTGTCGACGACACGCACCCGGACTTGGTCGAACATCGAGGGGATAACGATCCCGGCGTCCGGGTTGATGCTCGTGTGAGCCGTTGGTCGAGACAGGACCGGTTTCCCACCCGAAACGGTTGAGAGCGTGCTCGTTGAAGCCTCACGGGCAAGGACCGGTTTCCCACCCGAAACGGTTCCGAGAGACACGTCTGTGGTTGTCTGTCGGTTCAGGACCGGTTTATCGCCAGAAATGACGCTCAGACCCGTCAAACTACGAGTAAACGAGTTCGCGGGTTTGCTCCCGTCTGTGGCTGTAGTCGTGGTTTTCGCTTCTGTATATGCTACCATGATACGAAATTAGACCGAGAGCGTCACATTTTCATGCCGAAGTCGTCGGCGATACTGTGTGCTTTGAGGATGGTGTACACGTTGGTTCCACCAGAGTCCTGCACGGTGTCGAGATGTGCGCTCGTCGAGTCGGAGTCGTCCTGAATCCACAGGTCGTGTGTGCCGATGAACGCGTCGTGCCCGGCGTCGTTCTGATACTGTGACGAGCCGACGACGTTCGGTGTGAAGTACGGGTAGTTACTGTAGTTCGCGTCGGGATTTACTTGACCGGACGCTGTGATAGTGGTCTGAGCCACGTCGTCATTACTTGCTGACACGAAGTTCCAGTACGTTCTCACGTTGGTGTATCGATCTCCTACGTTCTGGAGTCCGCTGAGAAGCATCGCGTAATCGCCTTCTCGGTTGGCTGCGTTGTCGTAGTTCCAGATTTTGTTGAGTTCGGCCATACCGAGGGCCATGTCCCCGTCTGCACCGTCGCCCTCTTCACGTTCGAAGTAGTATACGAATCCTTCAGCGTCGCTGTAATACAGCCAGTAATTTCCTGTCGAGGTCAACTGAATACTCGCGTAATTAGTATCTGTTCGAGGTGCCCAACCACGGTATTGGCTGGGATCGTTGGCGTACTGGTCGTTCCATGTAGTGTTGGCCACATCGTAGTCAGGACCGTACTCAATCACCACCCCACCGTCATTGTTCACACTCCAGCGTACGTCTTCGCCGGTTGGTGTGGTGAGGCAGAACGAGTCCCCGTTAGTGAGGGCTGTGGCCCCAGCGGTAGAGTCGTTCTTGAGCGACCAGTTCGTCATGCTACTAACCTTGTCTCGAACGTCTGCGAGCGATTCTCCGAATGTTGCTGTAATGTTATTGTCGAATGTCATGATGTTACTCTTGAGCCACCAGATAAACCGTAGCGTCGCTGGTGTCCGACGCTGTGGGTGCTTTCTTCAACCACACAAACGCGGTGTTGAGTGGTGTCTCGCCGCTACCCATCCCGAACGGCGAGTCTTGAGTTCGAACGAGCAAGTGGTTCCCCTCGTCCTCGGGTGTCGCAAACGCAACGACAAGATCGTCGTCCGTTCTAATCGACACTTGTGCCGCGAGCAGTCCGAGAGGGAGGCGGGTGAACTCTTCTTTTGACTCGACCCGAATCGGGTTCGGGCCATTCGAGAAGTAGTCCGCCGTGTTCTCATCGGACGGTCTACTCGTGCTGATGTTCTGCGTTCGGTTCACGACTACCTCGTCGGGTGTCTGTGCGTCTGTAGCCACGCCTTGAGCGATTGCTCGTAATAGGCGAATGGCTTCGTCGTCGTTATCTGTGATTTGGAGACTCATGTTTGGTTAGTCACCTCCTCCGAACTGAAGGAAGACGGCGAGAAGGACGATGCCGATAATCAGCATCGTTGCCTTGTCCAGCGTCGCATTTAAGCCGTTGTCCGACCCGCTGCCAGAGTTGTTTGCTTTCTGTGCATCCAACGCCTTGTCGACCAGTTCTCGCTTCTGGTCGGCTGTGAGGAACTCTGAGGACAGAATGTCGCTAATCGTCTGCGACTCGTCCGCAGCCTCACTCGCTTCTGAAGCGGCCTGCTCAGCGTCCAAGTACCCGCTCCCAAGGTCGTAAATGCCGAGACCAGCCCCGCCGAGAAGCCCGTACTTCCCGGCGGTTTTGAGTGAGTCGGTGAACCCGTCCCCGGCGTCGGCCAGTTGACGAGCCCGAGACTCTCCGATATCGTCGATGATTCGGGCGGCGTCGTCCGTGGATTTTCCAAGCGCGGTTGCGAGGTCGTCCACGAGTCCAGCGCCCACCATTAGAGACCACCCTCGTAGTAGAGATAGGCGGCGACTCCGATGATTGCGGCTCCGGCGGCCATGCGAGCGTTCTTCCCGCTCATGAACCCGCCAGAGTCTTTCTTATCGGCTTTCCCGGTTTGTTTCTGCATCTGTGAGGCCGACGGTCGACCACTCGATGCAGGGGGTTTCTGGCCTTCAGGAGCCGTTTTCCGTTTTTCAAGGTAGGCTCGGAACGCTTCTACGACGGCTTCTGTGCTGTCGAACGTGTACCGTTCCCGGACCACTTCCCCGTCGGCGTTGATGAACGCGAGATCGCCGCCCACCTTCCCAACGATAACGAACTGTTTTTCGCTGTTTTCGGAGTGTTGACGGGCGAGCACACGCCATCCTTGAGGCAGGTCTTGTACCTTCTGCCATTCGGACCAGCCACCGGTTGCGTCCTTGTCTTCTTTCTGTGCCTCTTTCTGGGCTTCAGCCCAATTTTCGAGAGCGGTTCGAACAGCGTTTTCGCTAGACAGGATAACCTGCTTCGAGACGACTGCCCCGCTCTTCTGAAGGTGTTCAGCGGCGTCGTGAACGCGGAAGTGTACGTTCCCGTTACGGTTTTGCTGGGCTTTGATACTCCAGCGTTTGGCCGAGGTGACGGTCTGCCATGGACTCCATTCATCGGTAGGTGTGCCGGGACCGCCAGCGCCTCCGTCGTCGGAGCCGCCAGAACCGGACCCGTCACCGCCACCACTACCGCCACCGTTTCCGCCGGTGAACTCGTTCAACGCGGTTGCTCCGAGTAGCCCCCCGGCTGCCAGTCCGCCGCCACCGAGGGCGAGCGTGCCACCGGTTCCGAGGTCGTCGAAGAATCCGCCCGTATCATCAGACACGGTCGCGCCCTCGTCTGTGAGACCACCGAAATCGTCGATGGTTCCGGTGAGGTCGTCAACAGACTGTTGGAGTTCGTCCGTGGACTGTGAAAGGTCGTCTACGAACGTGTTGGAGTCGTCGAGAACACTTGTGAACTCGTCCCCGGTGCTGGTAATGTCGTCCAGCGTGGGTCCGAACTCGTCTGTGCCGCCACCGAGGTCGTCGGTGACACCGGTGAACGCGTTCTCGAATTCTTTGGTTGTTGCTTCGATTTCGTCCGCGAGCGAGCCGCTGCCCCCGGTGAAATCGTCCGATACCTTGGCAATGTCGTCGCTACCCCCACTAAACTCGTCGAGGTAGCGACCACCAGCACCTAATAGGTCGTCTGATGCGCTTAAAAGTCCCATATTTGCGTTTCCTGCGCCTTTGAGGGCGGCGCTACCCGATTGGGCGATTTCGTCTGTGAGGCTCGCGGCTGTCCCGCCAACGCCGAGCGTGGCTACGTCGAACGCGGTCAATCCAGCTTCAACAGGCCCGAGTGTTGCTTCGGTCCCGCTTTCAGGGTCGTCAATATCGACACCTGTACCGGCCTTGAACAAGGTTTTAGCGGGGTCGGCGACAATGGCTTCGAACAAGAATTTCTCGGCCCCGTCAGCCGCTCCCCCGTCGTTGATTGTTGAGTTGATTGCGTCCCCGATCTCACCGCTGCCTTCAGCGATCCGCTGTGCGAATTCTTCGTCGCTAATCTCGTCGCCTTCGATGAACTCTGTCGGCGTTTTAGCGGCTTCTCTGAGACCGTCTTGAACGCTAAAGTTAGAGTTGTCGAGTGTGAGGTCGGCCACAGCGCGAAAACCTGCGTCAAGGTTGTCTGCGTCCGTCACACCGGCTCCGAAGAGTCCAGCGTTCGGATCGTACTGCTCTTGCAGGTTCGCGTAGGTTTCTGACTGTTGGAAGTCAGTAATGCCGGTCACGTCTTTTGCACCGTCAACGACACCCCCGCCTTCTTCGTCGTCGAATTGCCGGGAAACGGTCTCGTCAACGGAACCGAATGCGTAGTCGGCTATGCCTTCGTCCGTGTTCTCGTTTGCGTCGTCTTCAGTCGCGTTATCGACTTGTAGACGGGTGTTGTACGAATCGAGGAAGTCTTGTGTGTCTTCGCTGGATTCGGCGCTCTCGGCGTCTTCAGCGGCTTGTGTGAACTCGGCTTGAGTGGTGTCTGAATCCCTACTACGGGTTTCTTCTTCGGCCTCAATCTCTGAAGCCAACTGCGTAAAATCAGCCATGTCAGCATCAGACTCGTCACTATCCGACTCTTCGTTATCCGTTCCAGCATACGAGATTGAGCGCCACTCCATGAGTTACAGATTGTACGCGATGTAGACGAGGGCAGCCGTCTGCACGACAAGGAGCCAAAACTCAATGTCTCCTTTTTCCATGCTGATAACGGCATCAGCGTTGAAGCCGCCACTCGACTGCTGTTGCTGTTGCTGTGCCGCCTGCTGTTGCGCCGACGCCCCGTAAGCGTCCATGATGTCTTGTTCCACGCTCATGCGAAATCACCCGCTTGAACGCGCTTCAAGAACTCATAAACATTAACGAGCGCCGACAACGTGAGCAAGGCGGCCAGAATCTCATCAACGCCTTCCGGTAAATTGAGGATTCCAGCCATTGGAACCACCAGTTAGTACGTTACCGTACACTCAAGTTCGATAGTGGAAGCGTACGCGCCCGGGTAGTCGGCGTCGTCCCACACGACCTGCGCGTCGGACTCGACAAGGAACGCGATTTTCTCGTTCGGACCTGCCGAAATCGCGCCGTTCAGACGTACAGCGTTCCGCTTCGACTGCTGGTCAACGTCCGCAAAGTTCCGAAGCCCTACACCGAAGTCGGTAAGTGTCCCTTCACGGTCGTCGAACTGGCTCCGTCCTTCAACTTTGAACGTCCCATCAACGATGACTGGGTACACGGCGTAGTCGTTTCCGCCGGTGAAATCGGCGGACGCGATGGTTACTTCGTTGGCCGCGTAATCGACGGACTCGATAGCGACCTCGCTACCGGCAGTCGTGTCAACAGCGACAGCGACCGGGTACGGCTGGTCCTCAATGGCTTCTTCGCCAGCGATGGCTTGGATGTCAGTCGAAAGTGAGAGCGTTGCAGCTCCAGCGCCAGCGAACGTTTCTTTCGCTCGGAAGCGCCCGCGAATCTGGTGCTGGTCGCCGCGATACGCAATATTGTCGTGTCGCTCGGGAACCGTCCAAACAGCCGCTTCAGACTCCGCGCCGGAAGCGTTCTGAGTGAGTGATACGTCGGCTGTGTCGCCGGTCTGCGTCAGAATAGTGTTAATTGTAGTCATTCTTGAATCACCTTATTGGCTGTTCTGCTCGACCTGCTGACGCACGTCGGCGGGGAGGTCGTTCTTCTTCTTCAGTCGGACCGCAGGAGCGACCGGACTCGTGTTGTCCCCGATAACAAGGTTCGACGTGCTCACGTCGAGGTCAGAAGCGCCGGACGGCACGTCGACATACACGTGAACGTGCTGTTGCTCGTCCGCGACAAGCGTCTGCGTGGTGACACGCATCTTGTCGGGTTCCGAGCGCATCTCGCTGTAGTCGAACGCGCTCATGGCCTCGCGGAAAGCGATCTGGCCACCGAGAGCGTTCGACTGCCGGTCTGCTTTCTGGACCTTTACGGTCGAAGCGTCGTCGAGTTCGTCACCGTTCGCGTCCACGAGAGCGGGCGCGACAGCGGTTCCTCGGCGAATCGTGAGGACGTAGCCCTTCGGGATCGTGAAGTCGTACGCGACTCCTTGTGACCCGGCTGCAACGTCCGCAGACTCGCAGAACGGGAGATCGTCAGTCAGTTCAATCTGTTCCTCGGCTGTGTTAACGATTTCAGTCATAATTTATATCACCAAATTTTAGGCCGTAGGACTCTGAACGACCGGAATCATGTCATATACTCCGGCCTCTTCCGCGACCTCGCCGAATGCGACGACCATGGACCCGAGGGCCATGGGTCGCGCATACTTGTCCGGGAGAAGGACGAGCATGATTGCTGCGACCAGAACCGTGTGAACCGTCTCTTCGAACGGAATCCCGAGTTCTGGGATGAAACCTTGCAGGACCTCACGACCGCCGTACGTGAAGGCCGCGCCAGCGAGCACAAACCCTGCGGACTTGTGAAAGCTGGCTGATGTCAATGTTTGCGTTGCGTCTTCGTAATCTAGCATTGCTACACCCGACTGGTATGGCTTGTTCTGCCTTAAGCGGCGAATTTCACCGTTACCAGTAGAGATATATAGGTGTATTTTGGAGTTTCAGGCTCGATTAATGCGGAATTAGCCATTAACAAGGGTTTGAGAGGGGCTGCCGGGTAAATAGGGCGAAATACTTTATTAATACAGTTCTGACGTTTTGGTAGTAGCAGCGTGTCTCAGTATCAGGTCTACGTGGGGTCCGAACTTTACACGATTCTCGTCTCACACCAGCGGCAATTAGAGCGGCAGAGAGGTGAGAACGTGACAGAGCGGGCCGCTCTCGTGGATATGCTGGATGATGAGCACCTGAACAGATACCAATACTCGAACAACATGACATGCCCTTATTGTAGCGGAGGTGACAAGGTCGTAAAATCAATCAAGGACGAACCCGGTAGAGGGAACCCGTACCGCCGGATTTGCGCCGATTGCAACAAACACATCAACATGGCGTCACGGACTGAGTGGGAGCAATCCCAGAAGCAACTCGTCCTGCCCGTGAACGCCAACGATCCTGTCCCTCTCGACGACTATGACGACGACCCAACTGAAGCCGTCTCTGAACCCGATGAATCGACTGCTGAACCAACACCCGCCGAAACGTTCCCATGCCCGTACACCGGGTGTGACGGCGTTCTGAGCGGTGAACCAGACGAATGCCCCGAGTGCGAGGGCGAGCTTGAGTGGCAATGAGTAAGAAAGTTGTCGCGGCCAACGAAGCCGGTTCTGAAGCACAGTTCGACCCTGATACGGGGAGTTCCCCGGACACCGGAGAGGGCGGAGACGAGAGCGGCCTGCTGGGTGGGTTCTCATTTTCGCCGTCGAAAAAACAGATGATGATGGTTGCGGTCGGCGTGACCCTTCTCGTCCTCGCGTATTTCTTGTGGTCGAACACCCGGGAACAAGCCCGTAGTAGGGCCACCGAAGACACGGCCACAACAACCGACGACGGCACACTCGTGGAAGCGTCCACCGACGAAGAACTCGAAGACAGCGGCGTCAAACCCGCCAACGAGTACGACAATCCCGGGGACTTCGACGAAGCCGTCGCCGACGCTATCCACGGCCAACAACCCCACCCCAAAGACGACTAGTAAAGCATGAGCAAAGGACCTGTAGCCGTCCAACAAGAAGAAGACGGCAACGACGAACAGGAGGAACCACAAGCGGAACCAGAACCAGAAGAACCCGAGGAAGAAGAAACCGACCTGAACGAGATTTTCGGCGACGGCCCCGACATCGACGTGAGCGAGGAAGACATCGAAGACGGGACGGTAGGCGTTCAAACCGCTGATTTGAGCGGTTCGACTGACACTGACACCTCTGACACCGACGAGGAGGAAGAAGACAAGGAAGACCCTGCCGGTGACTGGTTCGACGACGTGGACGACGCCGCCAGCGGTGACTCAGAACAAGCAGAAGACGACACAGACGATTCTACTGACGGCCCCGACCTTGGAGGCCTTGAAGGCTTCCTGCAGGACACGGAACCGGACAGCGAACTCGGCCTCATTATTGAGCGGTCGTTCGTGGGAATCGCCACGTTCGGCATGGAGTCGAACCCGGACGTGACACAAGAGGAAATGGAGACGATGAGTAGCGAGCTTCAACGAGTGGCTCGCATCTCGAATTTCGGCGACAGCGGCGCTCGCTTCGCTGATGAATACATTCTCACAGATAGCGAGGAACCGATTGACCCGGCGTACGCGTTCGCTGGGAGCATGGTTGTGATGCTGGCCGCGACCGTGTACCTGCGCCCTGACATCGACCACGAAGACGGGTTGCAGTCCGTGATGCAGAAAGCGAAGAACGCGACGAATACGAACGACACAGACGCTAACAACGGTGATTCTGAATGAAAGAACGAATGATGAAGCAAATGATGCATATGGGAGGTAACGACGTAGAAAAAATGCTCGTAGAAAGCGGTATCGCGGCTGCTATCGCCGATATTCTCAACTTACAAGCAATGGACATGAGAGCACTCGGAGACGCCGTCGACGTTGACGTTCCAGCGTCACAAGTGACCGAGGAAAAGGCTGCCGAGATTCTCGTTAAGATGGTTCAGCAGAACCCTGCGCTGTTGATTAAGAAGGCGAACGAGATGCAGGACCGTCGGAATCGGGTGATGCGAGAACTCATGGCTAAAGAAGAGTTTGAGCGGTTGGAAGCGGCTAAGGAAGAGTACGCGATTAGCGCGTACAACGCTACCCCGTACGACCCAACGGAGGGATCGGGTGATGACTAAATGGCGCGAGTCTTGTGTTTCGGTCGCGCTGGAACCGGTAAGTCGTGGTGGTGTGGGTGGCTCATCGAGCGCGTCGCTCGCGATTTTACGTACGCTATCCACGTCGATCTGGAAGATGAAGAGATCGGGTTAAGCGTCGAGGGAGGCCTCTACACGACACTATACGTTGATGAAGACATGTTCAACTCGGACACTTTCCGCACCTCACTCAAAACGGTGCTTAAAGAACACCGATACATTCGTGTTGTTCCTGAAGGGTTGAACGAGGAAGAACTCACAGAACTTACAAGCCGGTTAGCGGACGTAGCGATGAAGATAGGAGAGAATACCGACGACGACACCGGCATTTTCTTTTCTGTTGACGAAGCGCATCAGGTAGCGCGTGAAGGCAAATTAGACGACCGACTCAATCGACTGGCAACCGGGTCACGAAAACAGATTGTTGAGTGGCTGTTTGCGACGCAGCGCCCGCAACTGATTGACAAGACCGTACTCACGCAAGCCGATTACCTCGCTTGCTTCGAGGTCAAAGACCGGGACATGGGAAAGATTCAGAACTCGGTATCGTATCCGGTCAATCCCGCGAACCCGGACGACTTCCCTGCTGAAGATGCGAGTGGGTTGGACAGTCTCGGGAAACGCCGGTTCATGTTTGAGTCGATGGACAGCGGTGCGTACGCTTGTATCGATACGAACACACTCACTCGACACCATCCACACATGGCCGGTGATGACGGGATCGCGAACGAGGTTCTCGACGGATTGCTCGAAGACTCAGAGTAAGCCCTACTACGGGTTTGTTTTTACTTTTGAATTAGTAATAATCAGCTCCAACCCTCGGGGTTCACCCGAATATTTTCCGACGCAGAAACCGGGTTAGTCGAGGTCGCCCACGATACGGTCAACGAACCCGCCGAGAGTCTCATCCTCGTCCTCGGGATCGAACCCGTACGGCAGATGATGGCACTCGTGACAATCCCCGTGCATCGCCTCAAGCATGTCCCCCATCTCGCGATGGAACTGCTCCAGCCGGACGAAGTGCCACATCGCTTGCCCGTGGTCGTCGCGGATCGAGTTAATCGACTTTGCCGCCGACTGAGCGTGGTCCCACTCCTCCTGCATCGTCTCCATCGCGTCCTGCAACTCCCTCATCGCGTTCGTGTACCCCCGGAAATTTTTCCCGAGCGTGCCGCCGTCCTGCCCATCGATTAGTTCCTCGTCCGGAATCTCGATACGGCCATCAGTCCCCCACTCCGGTTGAACGTACTCGTCGCCACCGTCACCGGGAATGATGCCGGACTCCTCAATCGAAAAGGCGTTGAGGTTCGACTGTTCAGCGCCGGGAGGTGTGCCGAACCCGCCTTCTTCCTCGTCTTCGTCGTCTTCTTCTTGTGTCTGTGCGTCTTCGATTTCGTCTGCTGTTCTATCGTCGATAAAGTTCATTGTCTCGTTGTCTGTGTCGTCGTTGTCTGTGGTTTCTTGCACCTCCTCGTCGTCCGTGTCTGAACCCGTAGTAGGGTCCTCATCACGCACACCGATACTGTCCGCGACACTTGAGCGGTGCATCGGCATAATCTCCTCTTGAGCGTCCTCCCACACGTCTGCGAGTTCGTCCGGTGTCGTCGCCCCGTACTCATCCCGGAACGTTTCAGCGGTCGCCTCACCAATCCCAGAAAGACTTGTGAGCGCCGACAAGTCCGACTGCTCCTCATCCTCGGAATCGTCGTCGGTGTCGGTCGTGCTGGCCGTGTCAACCGCGTCAGGACGGTCCTGCTGGCTAATCCACGTCCCCGCAACGTCAACTGCGTCCTCGACCGAACGCCCGTTCTCAACCGCGTCAACAAGCCACTCAAGCGCGTCACCGCTTTCCGTGCCAATCTCCGAATTAACCACCTTGTGCGAGTTCTCAACCATGCGAGCGGTCGAAGCATCCGGCATGTTCAGCGTGCCGTCACCACCGGCCTCAGTGAGTTTGATGGGGGTCGTGAGGTCGTCGCTCACCGTTGAATACACGGTGTCCCGGGCGTTGTTGACCGCGACCATGATGCGCTCAGATGTAACGGGTACAGGGTCTACGGGGTCGTACTCGGGCACGTTCTGGAACGCTTCGAACTGTGTGCCCGGGTCCTCCAACTCGGCGGTGTCGTCGGGTTCAGGGGCGTCCTCGTCACCATACAGGTACACGTCCGACCCAACCGGCTCCGGTTCAGGGTCCGGGTCCGACTCTTCCGCTGTGGCTGGAACGAAGAATTTGACACCCCGGTATTCGGCGCTCAACGCTCCGGAACCAGTCCCGCTTGCCAGTTTCCACCGCCTACTCACCGGCCCATCTCGAAGGTCGTCCGTATCAATCCGGTACGACTCTTCACTCCACTCAACAGATACGGTTTTCCCGGATTCAGAGACATCAGCCTCGATCTCATACGCGCCATCGTACTGGCCAAGACTGTTAACATCCTCTTGGGCGGTCATGAGCGTAACCGTCTCTCCTGCCGGGAGTTCCGGGTCCGGGGCAACCTCATACCCGGCCACCGTCTCTACATCTGCCCCCTCCTCATCGTCTTCTTCGGGGTCGGTGTTTTCGGCGATCTCGTCCGGGTTCACCGTCTCTATTTCACCGTCACGGATTTTACGGGCGAGTTCTACCGCATTGTCTTGCGCTTTTGTTCGGGTTCCGTACGTGTTCCATGTCACCGCACCCGCCGACACGAACCCTCCTTCAACCGGGTCACCATCCTCGTCGAACGGGTACACGTCAACAATGAACTCGTCACCTACCGGCTCAACAATGATTCCTGTTCCGACCGATTCGGGGTATCCCGGTGTCGGCTCGTCACGCTTCCACGAGTGAGCGCCGTCCTCAGTTACCCGGTAACTCCAACCATCGAGAGTAAGGCGGTCAGGGGCCGTAGTGTCGGGTTCAGGGTCCCCGTAGACCAGCAGTTCAAACCCGCGCAAAACCACCTCAATCTCGTCACGATTGAAGTTTCCAAGCATATACTCCTCAAACGCTTCCTCAGGCTCTTTACCGTACAACAGATCATCATCTTCAACGTCATGAACTGCATCAGCGAACTTACGTTTCAACGTCTGGCCAACGTCAAGACTCTCATCAAGAGACTCCCACACGTGACGGATCACGTTATCATCGCGTTCATAGTGTTCATAGTCCTCAGGAATCGAATACTCTTCAACTGCCTCTACAAACCGCTCTGTGAACTCCTCACGCCACTCACTCCCACCGGAAGAAACTTCTCTGACGACCTCGGGAAGACTCACATCACCCCCAACCTCAAGCACACCTCGCTCAACACTCACCGAACCGATCCGGTCGT
Organism: Haloarcula sp. Atlit-47R; assembly: GCF_003665985.1. Lineage (NCBI taxonomy): Archaea > Methanobacteriati > Methanobacteriota > Halobacteria > Halobacteriales > Haloarculaceae > Haloarcula > Haloarcula sp. Atlit-47R. The sequence continues at coordinate 555,811 of NZ_QPLQ01000001.1, forward strand.
CGGAAGACAACTCCTCAATGAACTCGTGAGCATACTCAGTTGAAATACGCCAGTTATCCCCGGTCCACTTCTGACCGTACTCCTCGTTGTCAGCATCTTTAATCGGGTCCTTCGATTCATACGGCGAATCAATCAGCGTATACTTCTCTGAATCGCCGAGGAACAAGTGATTTTCAGCTTTCTCACGAACCGCGTCATAACCGTCACCCTCATACACGAGCAAGTGGCCAGATGCAGGAACAGCGTCCGTAATCCGTAACTCAGTCACGTACCCGTGAGTTTTCCACGGGTCACGTGCAATAGACTGCAACGCCGAGAACTCACCGCTCTCATCAGTCGAATCATCGTCCACTCGACGAATCAGTTTGAGGTCGGTATGACCCTTCCCGGTTTTCTGCACCAAGTAAAAATCTTGTTCGACTGAGATCGCCCGACTGAGATCGTGACCATTCCACTCGCTCCCAAGGTCTTCAACTTGTTCAACCTCAAACTCAGCTTCGTATTCTTTATCTTCGGCAGCAACCCGGATAGTATCCCCTTCTTTGACGGCTCTGAACGCCTTAGAAATGTATTTCTGTGTTTCTGCTACACCCTCAGAAACCTCTCGTGTAGGGTCGTAAATCGACTCCATTTCAGCCGCCTTCTCATACGCTTCCTCTTCTGAAATGTCCTCGAACTCTCCGTCTCCCCGGTAAACGACGTAATCATCTTTGTAGTTAGCGCCACTATGTGTATACCGTCGTGACCAGAGCAGGTCTCCTTTTCCAATGGTGGCACTTCCACTTGCTCGGTTCGATGTTTTCGGTGATTGAGACGCCACAAGGTCCGTGTCGAAGTCCGGCTTTCCCGGGTGTTCCCCCCGGACAATGCTCACGAAGTGTTTATTTCCCTTCTCACTCTCAATGACAATTTCATCATCGTCGGAGAGAGTCACGTCCCAATCCCCGACAAACGGGTTCGCAATCTGATTACTCATTCTTGCCTGAATCTTACCTACAGAACGGCTTAAACGCCGAATTTCACTATCGGAGCAGCCAATACTATTAATTCCGTGTTCTCAGGTTCAGAATCGTCTCTACCCCCGGAATCCACCCAAATGAATACGAAATAGGTGGCTGCTCACCGCGAACGTGACTGCCGTTTTACTATTGAAATAGGTAGCAACACACACATGCTACCAGAAGAAGACATAGAACACCTTGACGCCGAGGAACGAACCGCATACATCGTCGCCGTTACTGGCGTCTCACGCGCCACAGAACGCCTCACAGTAGCGTACAGGATTGGTGAAGGTGACGGTGAGCACGAGAAAATCAAAGTCACCAGCCCCAACTACATCGTTCTCTATTCGATTGAGAAACTTCAGGGCGCAGAGTCGATCTCTGACGTAGAAACCGCGATTTACGATGCATGGCCCGCACCAAAGCACACCGAGGACATCGGAACAGTAGACTGGCGAGAACCAGAAGTTGAAGAGCCATGAGCGCCCCCCTGCCACCAAGCGCGTACGCGGCCATGGCCGTCAAACTACTGACCCCTGTAATAGTATTAGCAATAGTATTCCTCATCATTCGCTTCGCAGTCAAACTGTACCGTGTTGGCTGGCCCGTGTACGTGTACGAGCGCGGTCGGTGGACACCCAAGCCCGTTGCGGCCTTACGTGCCTTAGACGCCGCGTTACACGCCACAGACGCAGAAGTTTACATGGCGGTCTCACACCGGAAGAACCAATGACTCCGTTATTCGTGTGCCCGGGCATGACACCGATTAACTGCTGGGCAAACATCCAAATGCTCGTTGGATTGTTTACTATTGTATTGCTATTCGTGGTGGGGTTGGCGCTCGTGTTAGACCACTACCAGCCTCGGCGCTAATTCTCGGCCACGAATCCGACCCCTTAAACCCGGTTTTCAGGGTCAGAATCGCTTCTCTACCGTGAAAACTACATTTAAGGGTTGAACCGTGGGCACAATAGGGCTTGGCCACGTTGAACATGGCCGAAGCTCACCGGTTGAAAATACTATTAAAATAGGGGAACAGCGGGGGTTTACTCGTCGTCGAGAGCGCAATCGACGCAGTACCGCTTGAGAGTCTGTAACTGGTGGCCGTCTTCGTTCATTGGAACTCGAACCTCAACCCACAGTTTCCGCTTCTCTGGAAGGTAGTTGAACGCTTCAAGCGAGTCGAAGTCCGCGAAGAGGTCTTTTTCAGCGCGGCCCTCAAGGAAGGACTCGATTTGTCTGTGCGTGTGAATCCTGCTTACACGGTTCTCTGGGGCGCTCTGGAAGTGGCCGGTTGGAAGTTCGACCAACGGAAGATGAACGTTCTCAGGGGCGTAGTGGAACTCGCTTACGGCGTCGGGGTTGACCATCTCAATGCCGTCCTGCTCGTTGAGATATGAGCGGACAGAGTGAGTGGCCGAGTCGTTCCAAAGGAACGTGTTCTCAAGGTCGTGAACCGCGTCGAAAACGTACGTGTTGCCGTCTCCAAGGTAGTCTGTTGTGCGAACGATAAGTTCTTGCGCGTCTACTGTCTGCCGGATTTCGTGGGAAATCATTGTTTTTAGTTTTGTTTTACTTTTTTGATGGGTGTCTTGCTCACCTCCTTTTCTGCTTGTGTTGAACCTGTCATCATCAGGCCCGGAACGGTTCATTTCCCGGACAACAAGCCCGCTAAGGCTTGTTTCGACTATTCTTACTCGCTCTGACGGTCGATCTCCTTGCAGAGTTCGTCGAACGTTCCACCAGCACCGCGAAGCGTGTAGGCTTCGTCGTCTGCGAGCAAGAACGCGATGTCGTCAAACACGTCTTCAACGTGACCCGAGTGCGTCTCAATCCAATCGCCGTGACTGGAATCGTCGATGAATTGCGTCACAACGCCGAAGTCTTCGAGCACGTAGATTTCCGCCCAGATATGGTCGTACGGTGTGTCTACTGTGATTTCTGGTGTAGCCTTCTCGGCGACAAGTTGACCCACTACGTCGTCGCACTTGTTCTCGGTTTCTACGGCGTCACCGAGGTCTTCGGCGACTGTTTCTTCTGTTGGCTGTTCTTCGTCCATGGTTGCGTTGTTTGCGTTCATGTTTTGCTTAGTCTGTCTCTTCAGGCGTGGGCGACTATTTCCACGCGACAAGCCTTGTGAGGCTTGTTTCGACTATTCTATTTTTCAACGACGTGGAACTCGGAGACGCTGTCAGCGATGTAATCCTCAAAACGACCGCCGCCGTCAACCGGTCGTGCCGTAACCATGTACCAGTCAGCCTTGGGCTCAAACCCGTACTGCTTCGCGGCCATCTCGTCGTGGACTTCGACAGAGTTCGTGACGATCTCGCTGTCGTACTCGTCTATGCACACAAACCCGTCAAAACGGGCCATGCCAGACGTAACGATTACGTTGTCAGTCACCAGCACGTCCCTGTCGTCAAACCGCCATCCGTTGATGGTGTGAGCGGCCTCTTCTTGCAGGTCGTCGAGAAGGTCGAGGACCTGCTCAACCTGCCAGTCACTATGTACCGTGATGGTGTTGCGGACGTGACGCTCCGTAAACGGGGATTTTGTTGTGATGTTCTGTTCTGCTTCTGCTGCTGCTGTGTTGTTGTTCTGCATTGTTGTGTTGTTCTGGTGGTTGTTTTCTGCTGTCTGTTCTTCGTCATTTACAGCCGTTTCAGACGTTCTACGGCCTGAATTAGCGTTCATGGCGTCTTCGTTTTTGTCTGCCATACTACTACGTTGTACGCCTATTGTAATAAAGGGTTCCCGCATTTCGGAAGGACTGCACAAACACGGGAAGGACTGCCCACATACGGACAGCACTTAATACGCACGCGCACGTAGCCACGTGTATGGGACGCAACCGCGCTCTCCTCACAGACAGAGAGCGAGAACTCCTGCAAGCACAGACTCCCGACGAGTTGGAAAACCCGCCGGAGAACTTCCAGAACGCCCAAGAGAAGGCTCGTAGCCGATTCAAGAACCGACTCGACGAACTCGTAGAGGACGTACGGATCGCCGCCGACGACCCCAAACTCGAAGACGTGCTCGTAGCCCGGCTGCTCACTTCGTTCCGAATCGCTTCAGCGTTCGACGACGGCCATAAAACCGAGATTCTCGCGGCGTCAGACATCGCCGAACAAACAAAACAAGCAAACACGGAGGCAAATGAGTAAAGAAATCACCATTACAGCGACCGAGGTACTCGTCGAACAGCACGACGGAACCGAACACAGATTCCCGAGCGTCTGGGATCGAGAAGCCATGTACGTGAACGAGTCAGACGCCCCCGAGCACGTACTCGAATACGCAGAAGCCGACCCCGACGTATCGGCTATCCTTCCTGTCGACGGCGTACACCAAACCGAATACCGAGCGTTAGACCCCCGAACCGAAGGCGACACAAAAACAACGTACTTCCTTCACGAACGCCCACCAGAAGCGTGTGTAGAAGTGCCTGAACGGCATGATAGCGTGCCGTACCGTGACGTTCGTAGTGCGCTCAAACTGCACGAAGACACGGAACCGCGATACATCAGCACGGCGTACTTCTTCCCGGCGTTGGAACTCGTGGAAGTCTGGTTCGACCACGAACCCGGACACCTTGAAATGTCGTCTGTGGCAGGCGATTACAAGCGCCTACCAATGGAGGATATTCGAGGTGTGACGTGGGAAACCGAAGACGAACTTCTCGACGAACTGGAAGAGAAGAAACGCCACCGTGAGGAAGGCCCATCAGCAGAAGAACTGTTCGGCCCGGATGAAATCACGTGCCCGCATTGTGATGAAGAGTTTGAAGGCGAAGACTGGCGGGATCGTCATGTTGAACAAGTCCACGGTGACGAGTTTGACTGTGAATGCGGCTTTGAAACCGCGTACGAAGGCCAGTTAAAGAACCACCAGAAGCATTGCGACCAAGCCGATGATGTCGGGCTGTATGGCGACGAGGCCGGTCGTGGTGACGATTCCGTGACTGGTGAAGCGACTCACCCGGACGAAACCGATTACGACTCTGGCGGCGTCTACCCGGACCAGTAGTCGGCCACTTTTTAGCGGAACTCATCCCAATACTGTCTACCGTAGTCAAGAATGTCATTGCCAATAGACTCGTCTAAGCCGGGGGTCTGACCCATCCGAGTAATCTCCTTGAAATCACGGACAACGACATCCCACTTAGTCACTCCAGCGCGGTCATGGTCGACAGCCCATAACTCATTATCAGAATCAACCAGTATATTCAGCCGAGATGCGTCAGCATTCCCGGTTCCAAGCATCGCACCAGCAACCCGTTTAAACTCTTCTTCGTCGTAGTCTCTATCGGTAAACAGCAATTGCTCACCGTCTACATACTCCATCACGACCACAGAACCGACCTTGACCGCTTTAGGGGCGTTCACATCTACCTCTGCAAGTTTCTTTGGGATGTTCAACAGGTTCTTTTTAACCGGATTAGCACCGGGATAGTCTTCCCCGACATCTTCAACAAGAACGAAATTTTCGCCATCAACCTCAACCACTTCCATGCGCTTGTTTTCACCTCCGAGCGTCTCAATCGTTGAGACGCCAAGAATATGGGAATACTCGATGTCTTCTATGTTCATATGTCATTTTATCAATGATGGCCAATAACAATTGGCCCATTTGTGTTAGTATTTGACCAGTTGCAACCAATCCGTAGTAGGGTCTCTTACCAAACACGGTCGAACAGGGGACTCCTCGTTTCCGATGAGCTGATTCCACCATAGGAACAGGCGGGTGGAGTTCTGAGATTCACGGTTGGAGTGTGTCACGTACCCCGGTCGCCCCACCCCACCACACAACACACCTGCCTTTAAATATGTAACACACCAAATAACACATAAGGGAAACCCCCCGGAAAACAACCAATGACAGACCGAAAACTAACATTCAACCGGAAGGTTTGGAAACGAGGACAGAACAGTTACGCGACCACCATTCCCAGAGAGATACTCAACATGACACAACTCCCCATGCACCGCGACATTGAGACCCAATGGACATACGACATCGAAGCAGGACGAATCACCGTCGAGTTCGATGTACTACCTGAAGAAGAGGATGAGTGAAGAACAGCCTAAGCGAGCATGGGGCTACGTCCGACTCTCCCAAGATGGCCGCGAAGGAACGTTGACCGAGCAAAAGAACTCCATCAGCACGTACGCACGAGAACGTGAAGACCTCTCACTCATCACTACCTTGAACGAAGGCAAACGAACCAGCGGGTTCACCAGCGACCGGGCAAAATACCAAACGCTGTTGGAGAAGATCGAGAACAACGAACTCGACGCCATCATAGTGCGCGACCGAGCACGACTCGCACGAGACTTCGATCTCCGCCTCCAACTCTTGTTGCTCCTGCGAGCCTCTGGAGTCGAGATGCACGTCACCGAAGAAGGCGGACCCGCCCGACTCCACCAAGTCCAAAACGCCATATTTGACGTTATGAAGGCCGGAATGGGGCATATAGCCAAAATGAGAGAACGAGAACGAGCACAAGCCGCAGTCACCGAACGACTCGACAGCGGCGGGTGGCAGGGAGGCATACCGTACGGTTTCCGACTCGACTCGTCGAACCAGTACCTCGTACCTGATGAAGACGAGTTTGAGGACCTTGAAGAAGTCCTACGCCACCATGAGAACGGCGTCAGCGGGCGCTCAATCGCCGAACGAGTCGGTATCACCCACGGAAAAGTACGAAGCATCATATCGAACACGGAGCGTGTGCGAGCCGCACAGTCCGGCGCACTCATCGGTAACGGAGGCCCTGTGTGGCCCGACGAATAGAGCAGCCACCTCACACACGCATTTTCCCGGGGCACACCGACGCATAGCTATGGACATCATCAACGAGACCGAACAAGCCCTCGACAAGTACAGCATCATCATCGAGGAACTCGACACCAACCCACCCAAAAGCATCCTCGGCTTCCCAGAAGCGTTCCCCGTCGGAACCAGCACGACACCACGAAACCACTACACAGTCGTCTCACAACCCGACGTATTCCCACACGAAACACGGACACGAGTCTACACTAACGACACCGTAGACGAAGAACTCGTATACGCTTCAGCGAGCAACCACCGCGAAGTAATCGCTCACATCATCCAACAGTACGACCTGTTCCAGCGAACAGTAGACCTTGACGCAAAACTCATCATGCACGACACCGACGAACGAGCCGAGTTCCACCTGCAGAAAGCCCGAAAGCACCTGCAGAAAGCCGGGATCGAGTTCGGTGAAAGCAGGGAACCGTCCACCGGAAACATCGAATGGCGTCTCGGCGGTGACGACCTTGATGGGGCCGATCTCGTCAAAATCCGAGCGTACAATCTCGACGACTGAGCAGCCATCCCGGACACACCCATTTTGGCTACCAGTCACAACACACGACCATGCACCCGATGATGCGAAAGCTACGAGAACAGCGCACAGCCCACGAAAACCCGCCTGAAACACGTGAGGAAGCCGAACAAATGCTCAACAGCCTACCGGAAGCAAAGCAAAAGCAGTACGAGCGATTCGCCAAGCTCTCCAATGGAGTCGACGAACCCGTCGACTTTTTCATCGTAGTGAACTGCTCAGGCACTCAGGCCGACCATCTCGCCGCAGAAGTCACCGACCGCTTCCAAGCAGAGAACAATGATTGACGAACCCGAAACCTTCGCGGAGTGGCTGGCCGAGTATTTCGGCGGCGAGCCCTCTGACTGGGAAACCGAGGTCGAAGTCGAAGACCCGGACGCTGAAACCCTCTCTGCTATCCGCCGACTCAAACAAGCTCACGAAGACCGGGACGAGACCCGAGGCGAATTCTACGCACGACACTTCGGCGGCGACCCCGCAGACTACGAAGGAGACTTCGACGAGTCCGACATGGACGCCGAAGCCGAACAAGCACTCGAAAACCTCCACAAAAACGACGAATGACACTGCTCACGCTCTTTCTCGCCTTCGGTCTCGGTCTCGGTCTCGGCTGGTTCATCGCCTACTTCTGACCCTACTACGGGTTGGTTTCACAATCATTAAACTGCACCCGCCCAACACACGAACGCGGCCACATGGCCGTATCTTTGTCAGCCATCGCCCCCGGTATCACACGGGGGTTGGGGGCTGACAAAACACTCATACTCAATACTGACCAGTCCTGCATGAACTCGGGGTGGCCGGGAGCACGTTCCTCCCGGCACAAGGGCGAGCAAGAAAATGTGTGTGCCACCGGACAGGTGACACTCGAAGTTACACGCTCAACCCGGATAAACTCAACTGCCTTTCTCTGTGCAACCAGACCGTAGTAGGGTCACTCACCAACCCGTCGCCCACGAACCCGAAACTGGCCGTCCGGGGCCGGAATCCACTCCAACACACAAAACCCATCCTCAGTCACATGCAGGCACTCGTCCGGCTGCTCGTCGGTCCCACGCGAACGTTTAACTGCCATATTAAAACATATCACCCGAATTAATAAAAACCACTCGACCCAACCCTCTCTCAACCCACCGGAAACACACGCCAACCGCAACCCCGCGAGCCGACTTTAAGTGCTGGACTCGTCTAATTAAACATGCCCCACAGAGTCGAACAAGAACGACACAAGTGCCATACCGACGGCTGCGATGGTCGTCTCGTCACCATCACACAAACAGTCTCCCAATGCTCCACCTGCGGACGCGAACATTGGATCGACGTGTACCCCGCACCAGACACGCCAGCATAACCCACTCACCAACTCCTTCTTTTCCTCGTCTTCCACGCCTCATAGACGAGTCTATGAAGATTATGAACGAATATCATAACACGCTTTCCGCCGGTACACGCTCTCTCCCGAACGATAACACGCTTTGACGCTCTCCCGGAATAGAAGCCGTCTCTGACTCTTCTCAAGCTAAGATTAGAAGGGTGGGGGTGGGGAGGGGTAGCGGCGTCGGAACGACAAGTCGTTCCTTCCTTGCTACAAAGGTATGGCTTACGGTGATCTAAGAGGAGTAGGCTTATAAGTGTTTTCCTGTATTGTATCTTTTCAACCAAACCTTTGTGTTGAATCTTTGAGACAAAAGACGTGTTTGTTCCAACGTGTCCCTTCTGACGTGACCCCCCTACCCTTCGTTTCTGCGTGAGAAGAGTCAGAGACGGTTACCGACACGGCTCTCCCCGGAAAGCGTCTACACGGCTTTGTGAAAGCGTCTACACAAGGAACGTGAGTTATGATATTCGTTCATAATCTTCATAGACTCGTCTATGAGGCGTGTTCAGCCAACATTCCTTGCGACTCTCACGGACATGGGAGGGTTTTGAGTGAGAATTTGAGAAGACTCAGAAACGGTTACCCCCTATGGAAGACACTATACAGGCGTTTATGGGGTTCTCAAGCCTGCTACGTTTGTTATCCGGTTTCATAAAAATAGCACATTCTTAGCAAACCCATTTAAGTAGAGGGTGTTAACCTCCTAACATGAGTAAACCCACTCCGTGGAGTGTCTCGTACGACGAGGCCCACAAAGAGGAGGTAGAGCGTCTTGTTGACAAGACGAATACAAACAAGTCAGAAGTAGGTCGTCAACTACTGGAACTCACCGCAGAAGTTGACAACCTCGCCGAGTACCCTAACGGGGTTGACGATCCGATAAAGGCACTTCGCCACGCGCTCGGCGAGTACCACGCGGACGCGAGCGTTAACGGGGTCGAGTACGATCCCGAGACGTACGACGGGTACTTGAGCACCGATGAAGTACGGGACATTTGCGCGGCTCACAAGGAACCGGAAATCAACCCGGACCACGTGAACCCGAGTAAGTCCATCCCGGACTCCATCCCGCAAAAGCGCCAACTGTTGGCCGCTATGCTTCGCCACGACTACGCGCACGTATCTAAACCTCGTGTCACGCACTTCGTCCGCACATTTTTCGGCTCTCCCGAGCACCTCGTCGAGAACGAGGAGATTCACAAGCAAATCTGGGAGTACGAGTTTTACCGGATGTACACCGTGGAAGGCGAGAATGGTGAAGCGATGTACGCCACTACTAAGCAGGTCATGCACGAGGACGACGTGCTCGGGTCACTAAACGAGTTCCGCGATGATTTGGAGTCGTGGCACCCGACCATGCCGAATAAGTTCGCCCCGTATGAAATCCGCGAGGTGAAAAAGCGGTTCAACGTGCTTCAGGACCGGGCTAAAGACGTTAAAGACCGGAGTGATGAAGAGTACGCGGCGAAGGTCGCTGAGGCCGAGCAGGAAGTGCAGTACCTGAAGAACTCGTACGTGTGGAAGGCGACCGCTGTTGCCACGCTGAAAGGCCGAGAAGACCGTAACGGCGACGTTCTGCACGAGCCGGTTGAGTGGATGCAGTCGTTCGTCGAAGAGTCTGGGCGGGTGTTAGGGACGCCTGACGGAGTGGCCGAGAAGGCGAAGGAACTCACTCACGAGCGTGTTGAGTTTTTGCTTGAGAACCGGTATATGACTGGGTTGGACAAGGATGCTTTGGCCGTGTTTGATGCGTTCGTCGAGAACGAGTATGAATCGCCGGTTGAGGCGGCGGCGTGAACGCGGCGGTTTCCCTTTTTTAGCTTCTACTGGCCCTACTACGGGTTCTATTCGGGTGGCTGTTCTTGACGGGTATCCAGCTTCCACATCAGCGTGCTACCGACTTGTTTCGATTTGACGAGCCCATTGTCTTCCATTTGTGTGAGTAGGTCGTGTGCCGTCGTTCGGTGACAGCCGAGTTCATTGGCCACTTCGGAGGTCCCGAGGCGATCCCCTTCGAGTACGTCGACTACGACCTGTTCAGAATAAACCTCGGAATACTGACCGGAGTCAGGGTCCCGCCGACGTGGCATACACTCACACTCGGAGACGAGGGGTGAAAGTACTGTCCCTCTCGACTGGTGCGAGCGGCCGTGAAAGCTTTTATTATGCCATCCTACGTGGCGTAGTTTGGATGCTGTACACTCATTCGCATTTCAACTGGCAAAACGATACTCTCACATGCCGGGGGCAAGCATGTCAGGTATAAGCGGGTCTACGGAACCTACCGAATCAACTATGGATGAACAAAGCGACGTTACACATCTGCTGAAATCTCAGCCCTATTACACGACCAGAAAGGGCGCTGCGTATCAGGGGGATAGTCGAGAGCTACTTGAAGAACTGCCCGAGGGGGAAGTCGATCTCATCGTCACTTCGCCCCCGTTTGCACTCAGGCGCGAGAAGGCATACGGGAACGAGTCGCCTGAGGAGTACAACGAGTGGTTCATGGAGTTCGCTGAAAAGGCGTATGACGTTCTCGCCGACGACGGGAGCATGGTCATCGACATCGGTGGAGGTTGGACTAAAGGCGTTCCCACACGCTCTACATACCATTTCGAGCTTCTGATGGACCTCGTTGGCGAAGACGGTCCGTTTCACTTGGCGCAGGAGATGTACTGGTACAACCCGGCCAAACTCCCGACACCCGCCCAATGGGTCACAATTGAACGTATCCGCCTGAAAGACGCCGTCAACCACGTCTGGTGGTTGTCGAAGACGGAACGCCCTGACGCGGACAACAAGCGTGTCCTGAAAGAATACAGCGACGCTCAGAAGAAGCTCATGGAGGATGGGTACAAGGACAAGATGCGGCCGTCTGAACACAATATTAGCGACAAATTTGACAAACCGAAAGAAGACGGTGCTATCCGACCGAACTTCTGGGATATGGTCGACTCACCGGACATAGCACCTGACTTTTCTGATATATTGCATGACGCTGGTGTCTCTGATGAACTTATTCAGTCGGCTGCCGAGGTCGACAAACTTGATGAACTTGCCCGACTCACACTCCCCGAAGACAAGATACCGGACAACGTTCTCAAGATAGCTAATACCGCGTCAAACACCCACTATCTTAACGCCTGCAAAGAGGTCGGTGTTGACCCGCACCCCGCCCGATTCCCCCGTGACCTTCCGCAGTTCTTCATCCAGTTCTTGACTGAGAAGGACGATCTCGTTCTCGACATCTTTGCAGGCTCAAATATGAGCGGGTGGCTCGCCGAGCAGATGGGCAGGGACTGGCTGGCGTTCGAGTATCAAGAAAAGTACCTGAGAAGCAGCAAGCTCCGGTTCCTCCCCATGGAAGAGCTTCAGCGGGACGACAATCAGCAAAGCTTCGACGACGTAATCGAACTCACCGATTAGTCGCTGTCCTCTATACGCTTGATTTCGCGGGCCTTCTGCGCTTGTCGCTTCAGTTCTCGACTCACCTTGTGTGGGTCTGTCTCGATTTGATCAATCTCGTCACCGGTCAAGAACAAGATAGTGAGATTCTCTTTCTGCATCACCTTGTTAGCGAACTGACGGGCGTCTAGCACCACGTCCGAGGTCGTTACCATTAGGACGGTGTTGGTATTCAACATCCGGGAGAGACCCACTTCCTTGGCCACGTGCTTCGTCCGCAGATTTGAGCTACCGTAGTTTTTGCATTGAATCTGCCACCGGTCAAGCGTCACACCTTTCGAGTCCATGATTACGTCCACCTCTGCGCCGCCCGTGGACTCGACACCACGCTCTTGCCATGCCTCAAACTCCAACCCGAGCATGAGACCGATCTTGATGGCCAACGCTTCCAGCGCCCGGCCAGCGAGGAAGGTCATGTCGGAATCCATCTGGTCCTGTATTTCGCTGATGGACATCCGAAGCACTTCCCGAGGCACACCTGTCCTGTCTGCTGTATCCTCAAGAACGGGTTCCAACGCCTCAACACGAGCCTTCTCCGTTAGCCACACTTCGCTCGGTTTAGATGGATTGTCGGCAGTGTGCTGGTAGTCGATGAGACCGAGTTCCTTCAGCGGGTCCAGTACTTTCGCTGTGTTGGACTTGCTGTCAAGGTAGATTCCGTGGGTGTCTTCGGCCAATTCGCGGACTTTGTTGTTCCGTATGGGTTCGTCCGGGTTTAGTCTGACAAGAGTAGTCAGGAAAGCCCATTGTGCATCTGAGAGGCCGTCAATATCGATCCGAGTGTCACGGTCAACACCGAGGAGTTCGTCTATCTTGTCGTCGTTCAGCTTGATTTTCCACGTCCGAGTGTTGATGAGGTCTGCTTCTGCTAACCAGCCCCGCATCTGATTCCAATGCGTGCTGGACTCTTTCAAGTAGAGGTCGTACTCACGGTCCAATTGTCGGGCGATGTTCTTTGTAGTGGTCTTCTCCCCAGCAGCGATGAGGTCACGGATGATGTCAACGATCTTCCGACCGTGAAGGTTTTTGAGGATGTGCTTGGCCAAGCGGTCGTACAGTTCGTCTTCGTCGTTTCTGAGGTCGTAGAGTTCCTGACCGATGTCGGTGAACTCGAAATCGTCGGTGACGAGTTCGTATCCGTCCTTGTCTCCCGCGCCGAGCGCGAGAGGGACGTTCTTAGCTTGAGTCAGCGGGTTGGGTGAGTCCGGATAGAAGATGTCAGCGATCTCTTGTGTGAAGGCGTCTACGTTCCGTTCGTGCTTCTTAACGAGTTCAAGTACGAGTGGTAGCTGAACTTCATCGTCAAGCACGAGAGAGCCGGGGGAGAAAGCGTCGCCAAAGGGTAGGTCCGTATCCTTGCGTGCCATTAGTAACTGGTCAAAAAGTGAGTATCACGGCTGCATAGTACTTTCGTCCGAGATTTCGACCGTGAGAAAGGTGACGGGACGTGTACGGTCAACCGGGTGTGGAAGTTCGATTTTGGGATGGACTGAGCCGATCTATACTTCGGGGGCGTTCCGGTGCATGGCTTCCTTTCGTGTCGCTTTATCGAACTGCAGGTAGATTTGAGTCGTTGAGATGTCCTCGTGCCCAAGCAAATCTTTCAGAACTTTGATGTTAGTGCCATTCCGAACGTGCTGCACAGCAAATCCGTGACGAAAGGCGTGCGGCGATATGCGCTTTCGTTCGACTCCTTTCGCATCGGTGAACATAACGGACTGTATACCGGCGTTCTCGGCGGCTTGAGACACTATTTTAGTGACGCGCTTTTTGCTGATTCGAGTGCTTGAACGAGTGGGGAACAAGTACTCGGAATCGTCCGCATGAAAGACTGCCTGCCGTTCTGACTCGATCCATCGTCGGAGCGGGATGCCGATGCTATCTTGGAACCATAGGTCACGAGGGTTGTCGGTCTTCACGGCAGGCACGGAGATTTCTTGTTGCTTGAAGTCAATACTGCCGTACTTGTCGAGGTGAGGGGTTTCAGGCGCGATTTTGAGGTGTGTAAGCTCTTTATTCCGGAGTCCGAGACCCCAAAGCATCTTCAGAATCAACTCGTTACGGAATTTGGGCGCAGGGACGTGCTGGAGCATGGTTTTGTACTCTGACGGGCGCAGGAATACGACCCCCTCGCTGTTGCCTGTTGCTTCCTTTTTGGCCGTGCTCCCCCGTGTAATATGCTCCGTGATGGCGAACTTGTCGTTATCGATGGGAAGCACCGCGAGGTCGTCGTAGTACCCGTGGTAGGTGTTCAACCACTTGATGAACGTGCGCAGGTGGTTGTATCGGGTTTTAACGGTTGAATCCGGGTAGATGTCCGTTATTGAGGCGATGAAGTCGTCTATTTCCTTCCATGTGACATTCGTGAGTTCGATGCCTTCGTCTTCCAGCCAGTCGACGAAGTTGCGAGCCGACCATCTGTATCCGGTGATTGTGCCGCTGGCACGTCTTCCGTTGTAGTGGTCGCAGAAGTCGAAAACGATCTCGTGGTCGAACTTGTCGCGAGTGACGTTCTTCATTCTGCCTCGAAGATGATGGTGTGTTCGAAGTCGCGGACGACGTGGATGCGTTCACTATACTGCTGGACGCGCTCTATTGCTTGTTCTATCTCGTAGTTCCCGACGCTGTAGTGCGCTTTGTAGACAGAGAGGAGACCGTAGTCGAAGTTCTGGCGCTCGGCCATGTCGTCGATGCCCCAGCCTTGCCCTTCCATTGTCTGCCGTGCCGACTCCAAAAGCTCTTGAGCGACCTCGTGAGGTTGCATCTCGACGCCGCCGCCGAGAGGGTCGAGGCTTCTGCGGGGCATGGTGTCGTACATGCGTTCGGTGATTGCTTCGATTTGTTCGGGGTCCGCGATTTGGCCGGACTCCATCGATGAGACGGTGCTTCGCACTTCGTCGAGTACGTCCTGCATCTCGTCGAGTCGGTCGTGAACACCGTCGATGTCTACGTCGATGGTGGCGTCGTCGAGGTCGAGGCCGTCGATGGTCGGCCCACGGTTCTCGTCGCTTATCTCGCGTTGAACAGAGAGTCGAATGAGGTGGGAGAGACTGGTTGCTTCATCTGATTCCTCGATGTAGTCTTCCCAGTCCCTCTTCATTTTGAGAGGGAGTTTGACGTTCACTTGTGTTGATTCCGGCATGAGTGAACGTCCCGCTATACCGTCAATAAGGTTTCTTTACTATTCGTATGCTTTCTGGTTGTAGAGTCCGGCCGAGGAGATGGTTTCGGCGAGTTCGGGCTGGTCGGCGTCGGCCAGCGTGCGGGCGAGGTCCCCGTCGTCCGACTCGTCCCTGTACCGCGCCATCAGCTCGTCGTGAGCGGGCTGACTTGCCTTGTCGGAGGTGTTCTGGCTGAGTATCGTTCGGACGAGACATTCGAAGGCGTCCTGGCCGCCGTAGGTCTTCTGCCAGTACAGGTCGCCGAGGCGGTCCACGACGGCTTCGGCCCGCGTGCCCGCCGTCTCCGGGTCGAACGTGGCCGACCGACCGCCGCCAGCGGCCCCACCGCTGATGTTCTCCGCTGGTTCCTCGTCGCTCATAGTCGATGTCAGGGCTGGCGAACCCAAAACGCCTGTCCCGAAATTCCGGGACCAGTTCAGATTCGTCGGACACCGGTCGCTAGGAAGAATCGGTGTTCCAGCGTGGTCCACAGTAAAGGACCTGAAATGGGGCGTCCTTGGGGCGAGACGCCCACGGGACAGACACGAAAAGCTCGTGGCGCGCGGCGACGGGCTATGCCCACGGTGGTCGTCGCCGCGAAAGATGGTCGAGACTGACAGGTCAGTCTGCGGGCACGGCCTGGGCTCTCACCTCCCGTCGGGCGGCGTTTGCGCGGACGACAGGGACGGCAGTACCCGACTCGCTACGGCGACAGATATCCCGCCTCGATGTGGCCTGTTCGTCCGGCATACAATTATTTAGGCTACCCTAAAACACAAAAAGCCATCGGTTTCTAGGCGGACCAAAAAAAGGTGTCAGTTATTCCTCGACGACGACGGTGCCAACCATCCCCGCGGCCTCGTGTGGTACACAGAAGTAGCCGTGCTCGCCGGCCGTTTCGAACGTGTGAACGTAGCTCTGGCCGGACTGAACAGCCCCCTTACCGTTCTCCCAGCCCTCGCGTGCGGCCGACTCGGTTTCGAACCCGCCGGAGGCCCAGTAGGTCGCATCCTCCGGGAGTTCCTCTTCGTATGCGACGACGTTGTGTGCCTCGCCACCGGCGTGTTTCCAGGCGACCTTGTCGCCGACGCTGACGGTGAGTTCCTCTGGATTGAACGCCACGGCCTGCATGTCAACGACGTGGTCGGCATCCTCTGGAACGCCTTCAACGACGTTCGGGCCGCCGGACAGTGACGATTCGGTTTCCTCGGACGCCTCGCCGCCGTGGCCGCTGGAACCGCTCGGGGCGCTGTCGACAGCGCCGACGACGGCGAAGGCCGCAGTTCGGGCGGCGTCTGCGAACGCGGTCGCGCCGTCGGTCGACCCGCTCTCCAGGCCGGCGACATAGTCGTTCAGCGCGGCCTCGTAGCCTTCGTACGCCGCCGCGTCCGCGTTCTCGAGTTTGTCGTGTACCGCGGCGTTCTCGAAGGTCGCGAACACGTCGCTGACGATGCTCGCGGCCGCGGCACCGGTCTCGCCGCTGCTCGACCCGACGACGGCCGTCACCGATTCGATGGCCGCGCCGTAGAACGTCTTCGCAGCCGCGTACACGTCGCCACCATCGTTCGCAGCGGAGATGACGCCCCCGAGCGCTTCGTCCTCAAAGCGGTGATACAGGTCCTCATTCGCTTCTTCCAGCGCCTCGTGGTAGCCGGCGGCCCCAGATTCGAAGAACGCAAGCGCCTCCTGAGCAGTCGACGCCGCGCGGTCGGCGTTCCCGAGCGTGCTTGTCGCCGCCGCGTCGAATGTCAGGCCGGCCATGTATGTCGCGCCGGACCCGCTGGCAACGGCGGCGCTGTGAGCCGACTCGAACTCCAGCAGCGCCGCGAGGACACCGTCGTGATGGGTGCCGACCGCGTCGTCCTCGCCGTTCTCGTAGGCCGACTGGAGCCCCGCCAGGTGCTCTTCCTCGAAGCGGTGATAGAGGTCCTCGCTGGTCTCCTCCAGCGTCTCGTGGAAGTCCAGCTGGTTCTTCTCGAACCGGCCGAAGAGGTCCGAAACGAGCGTCGCCGCCCGGCTCGCCTTGCCCTGGCGGTACAGTTCGCGTGCGTCGGCGAAGCGGGCTCTGAAGAAGCCCGACTGGAGGACCGGCGCGTTGCCCCCGGCCAGCGCCTCGATGCCGGCGACGAGGTTGGTGTCGACGGTCTCGACAGCCGACGCGACGCCCTCGGTGTTCTCATTCTCGATGGCCGACGAGAGGTCCGACAGACCGGACTCGAACGCTTCGTAGGCCTCGCCGTCCGCCTCTTCGAGGGCGTCGTGGGCGGCCGCACTTTCGAAGTGAGCGAACACGTCCTCGACCATCGTCGCCGCGGTGTCCAGCTCCCCGGCACGGGCCAGCCACCCAGCGTCGTGGACACGAGCCCGGTACGTGTTCAGCGTCGTCGCGTGGGCGTAGTCAGCCCCGGCACCACCGCCTGCGGCGAGCGCGGCCGCGTCCCAGCCGCGGGCCTGCATCGTTGCGAGGTGGCCCGCGCCGGCGACTGACTCCTCCTGAGCCAGCGCATACGCGCCCGAAACGGTCGCATCGAGCGCGGCACGGGCCTGTTCGGTGACACCGCTCGCGTCTTCACTACCCGCAGCGGAACTGATGCCAGCCAGTGCGCTCTCGAAGGCTTCGTACGACTCCGCGTCCGCCTCCTCAATCTGACTGTAGACCAGTGCGTCCTCGAACGCGGTCATCGTCTCCTCCGCGATAGTGGCGGCCCCCTCGAAAGCGCCCAGGGTCCCGGCCATGGCGGCATTGCTCGCCCGGCTGCCCAGCAAGAGCAGGTCCAGCACTCTGGTAGCCCGCTGTCCGGCAGCGGCCTGCTGGGCCGTCTGGAGGTGGCCTGACGCCTCGTTGGCGGCCGACGCGGCTCCGGACACGTCGCTCTCAGACAGCGACGACTGGACCGCGCCGAGTGCCTCTTCGAACCCCTCGTATGCTGCCTTGGACGTAGATTCAAGCTGTTCGTGGGCACCGTACTCACCGGACGCGCCCTCGAAGCGGGCGAAGATGTTCTGTGCGATGGTCGCCCCGGCACCGGGCGCACCGGCCCGGCCCAGCGCGACAGCATCGTACAGCCGCGCCCGATAGACATTCCACTCAGTCGCGACAGCGGTCATCGGCCCGACCGAAACGCCGCTTTCGCCGCTACTGTCTGTGCCTGCGGTCGCTTCCTGTGCTGTCGTTTCGGTGTTCGCCGCCGTGTTCGATTCTGACGACCCCTGGCTGGGACACCCGGCAAGCAGTCCCGTCGCAGCGATCCCCACTGTCTTCAGCAAGTCACGTCTCTGTGGCATACAGATGATTAGGGTGACCTAAAAGACTTAACACCACCGATATTTTGGCGCCCCTAAACCACGAGCAGTAATGCGCTCTTACAGCGAGAGGTCCACACTATCCCCGGTACTGACACCGAACGCTTCGTCGCCGCGACCGCGGTTGACGGCAAGTTCGACGTTCCCGTGGCTGCCGACGGTGACGAGTCGCTGCCCACGGTCGACGGCGGCGTAGGCTCGGCGGACAGGAGCCTCACCGCCGTCGACTGCGGCCGTCCCGCCGAACCGCTGTGCGAGGAGCTCGCCGGGAATGTTCGTCACGGCGTTCCCGAAGTCATCGACGACGAGCACCTCGCCGGTTGCCCCGTCGCTCTCGACAGCGGCCTCCGGAAACCGGAGGTCGACGTAGTCGTCAGTCGGGGCAGTTTCTGGCCGCGCTTCGAGGTTGTCGACGCCGGTGTCGTGGACGGACGCCGCGGCAGGCGCGAACACGTCCCGCCCGTGGAATGTCGTACTCGCCGGGTCGTCGTAGTCCCAGGTGAACACCTCCAAGTCGTCCGTCCCGTCGGTCTTGTCGTCGGCCAGTTCACGGGCGACCGGCAGGAGAACGCCGTTATCCGGACCGACAAGCGCGTGCTCGCCTGCGCGAACGACGAGGGCGTCCCGGTCGGTCCCGACACCCGGGTCAACGACGACACAGTGGACTGCCGGCGGGAAGTACGGGAGCGTCTGCGTGAGCCAGAAGGCCGTCGCCCTGACATCCTGCCGTGGAAAATCGTGGGCAATGTCCTCGATACGGGCGTCGGTGGCCCGGCAAATGACTCCTCTCATCGCTGCGGGGTACGGCGAGCCGAAGTCGGAACTCAGCGTAATCATCAGTCGTCGAGGTCCTCGATGGACTTCTCGACCGACTCGTCGGCGGCGGCGTACCGTTCGAGCGAGTCGGTGTCGGAGACGTGCTGGAGGCGCTTGATACCGTGAATCTCCTCGATGACCTCGACGACCGACGGCGGGACGCGGTCGCGCCATGACTCGTCGTCTATCATGCGCTGGCGGATTTCGCTGCCCTCCAGCCGGTCGCGGTCGAACATCGGTGACTGGCGGACCTCGATGCCGGCCTCCTCGAACAGGCGGACGACAAGCGGGTTGTTCGAGTAGGCCACGTCGAAGTCCGGACACATGCTCTCGACGTGGCTCACCCAGACGGCGTTGCGGTTGATATCCTCAAGTGGGACAACGTAGGTCGTCAGGTCGTACTCCGCGACGGCCTTTGTGATCATCATGATCCGCTCACCGGCCGTAAAGGGGTCGTGTGTGGTATGTGAATCGTCGGCGCTTCCGATACCCAAAACGAGTTCGTCGACCTCCTCCGAGATCCGCTCAACCATCGAGTGATGGCCGTTGTGGTAGGGCTGGAAGCGACCGATGTAGAACCCACGCATATTCCTCAGTGGGTGTGGTGGTTTGATAAACCCGACGACGCGGTACTGCCGGAATACAGCCCCGCCCAATTCGGGCGCTGTACTGCGTTTTCAGGGGTGTTGCAACAACCGACACGGGGAGAAAGTATATCAGTCGACAGGCCTTCCGTGAGTATGTTAGCAACGTTTGTATGAGCGACAACACCGACACCGACGCGACTCCCGACCCTGATCGGGAGGCATCCGACGCTGGGGAGGAAGAGGCGTCGACTAACGGGGCCAAACAGGACCCCGACGAACCTGCCTCTGACCCCTCAGCCGACGAGCCATCCGACCCGTCCGAGGACCGATGGGGCGGCGAGGGAGAAACGTCCGAAACGACACTCGGAAGCGATGTCCAAGTTGACGGCGAGTCCGATCTGGAGGGAGACGAGGAGAACCTCCTCGGCGGTCTCGACATCGAGTCGACCGCCGACATCGAAGTCCCGGACCGACTCGTCGACCAGGTCATCGGGCAGGACCACGCCCGTGACGTGATCAAGAAGGCGGCCAAACAGCGCCGCCACGTGATGATGATCGGCTCCCCCGGGACGGGGAAGTCGATGCTGGCAAAGGCGATGTCCCAACTGCTTCCGCGGGAGGAACTGCAGGACGTTCTTGTCTACCACAATCCCGACGACGGCAACGAGCCGAAAGTTCGCACCGTCCCCGGCGGCAAAGGGGAACAGATCGTCGAGGCCCACAAGGAGGAGGCCCGCAAGCGCAATCAGATGCGGACCTTCCTCATGTGGATCATCATCGCTATCGTCATCGGCTACGCCCTGATCCTCGTCCAGCAAGTCCTGCTGGGGATTCTCGCGGCCGGTGTCATCTATCTCGCGTTCCGCTACGGCTCGCGTGGCAGCGACGCGATGATTCCGAACCTGCTGGTCAACAACGCCAACCAGAAGACCGCGCCCTTCGAGGACGCGACCGGTGCCCACGCTGGCGCACTGCTTGGCGACGTGCGTCACGACCCGTTCCAGTCCGGTGGGATGGAGACGCCGAGCCACGACCGCGTCGAACCCGGCGCGATCCACCAGGCCAACAAAGGCGTGCTGTTCGTCGACGAGATCAACACGCTCGACATCCGCAGCCAGCAGAAGCTGATGACGGCCATTCAGGAGGGCGAGTTCTCCATCACGGGCCAGTCCGAGCGCTCCTCTGGCGCGATGGTCCAGACCGAACCCGTTCCCTGTGACTTCATCATGATCGCCGCGGGGAACCTCGACGCGATGGAGAACATGCACCCCGCGCTTCGCTCCCGTATCAAGGGATACGGGTACGAAGTGTACATGGACGACACCATCGAGGACGACCCCGAAATGCGACGGAAGTACGCACGCTTCGTCGCCCAGGAGGTCGAAAACGACGGGCGGCTCCCGCACTTCACCGAGGAGGCCGTTCAGGAGGTCATTCTGGAGGCTCGGCGTCGTGCCGGCCGTAAAGGCCACCTCAGTCTGAAGTTCCGTGATCTGGGCGGACTGGTCCGCGTCGCCGGCGACATCGCCCGTGCCGAGGACCGCGAACGCACCGAGCGTGCCGATGTCCTGCAGGCCAAACGACGCTCCCGGTCCATCGAGCAACAGCTCGCGGACAACTACATCGAGCGCCGCAAGGACTACGAACTCACCGTCAACCAGGGCGACGTTGTCGGGCGCGTCAACGGACTCGCCGTCATGGGCGAGGACAGCGGTATCGTCCTCCCCGTGATGGCCGAGGTCAGCCCGTCACAGGGCCCCGGCCAGGTCATCGCCACCGGACAGCTCAAGGAGATGGCCGAAGAGGCCGTCCAGAACGTCTCCGCGATTATCAAGAAGTTCTCCGACGAGGACATCTCCGAAAAAGACGTTCACATCCAGTTCGTGCAGGCCGGTGAAGGCGGCGTCGACGGCGACTCCGCCTCTATCACCGTCGCAACCGCGGTTATCTCCGCGATAGAGGACGTTCCGATCAAGCAGAACCTCGCCATGACCGGCTCGCTGTCGGTCCGGGGCGACGTGCTCCCGGTCGGCGGTGTCACGCACAAGATCGAGGCGGCCGCGAAGTCCGGCCTCGATACGGTCATCATCCCCGAGGCGAACACGCAGGACGTGATGATCGAAGACGAGTACGAGGACATGATCGAAATCATCCCCGTCTCGCACATCTCCGAGGTGCTGGAGGTCGCGCTGGCCGGCGAAGCGGAGAAGGACTCGCTGGTCGACCGCCTCAAGTCCATCACGGGCAAGGCCCTCGATCACGAGGTCGGCCGGCAGAGCGGCAGTCCAAGTCCCCAATAAATGCCCGAGTGGGCCGCGTTCGTCGGCCTGACGGGGTTTCTTTTAACCGCGCTGCTCGGTCTCGCACGACTCTCACAGGGAGCCGTACGGCCCGACGGCGGCGTCTCGTCCACAGTCGACAGCGTTTCGATGCCCGACGGAGATCCGACCATCCCACGCTTCGAAACCCAGCGGGCCGCGGCCCAGCGGCGGCAGATGCGCGACACGCTCGCGCCGAGTGACCTCTCGACCGGGGCGTTGCTCGCCAACGTCGCATTCACGCAGGGGCTGTTCGGTGTCCTGCTAGTCGCCGGGGCGTTCTACTTCGAAATCCCGGCCAGTGCGTTCGGTATTACTGCGGACGCGCTCTCGACTGGACTGCCGGCGCTAGCTGTCGGTATCGGCGCGGGAGTCGGGTTCTGGATGGGCAACGAACTCGCCGCCGCGCTCGCCGACGGCTTCGGGGTCGCCTTCGACGAGTCGCTGCGAGAACTGCTCGCCCCGGACTCGGCCGGCGGCTGGATTGTACTGCTGGGCGGTGTCCTGCCGGTCATCGCTATCGTCGAGGAACTGCTGTTCCGGGCGGCGGCTATCGGCGTCCCCGTAGCCGGCCTCAACGCACCGGCGTGGGCGATGGCTATCGTCGCCTCCGTCGCCTTCGCGCTGGGCCACGGCGCACAGGGTCGTGTGGGAATCGTCGTCACCGGCACGCTGGGGCTGGGACTCGCCGGCCTGTTTATCGCGACAAACAGCTTCCTCGCAGTCGTCCTCGCCCACTATCTCGTCAATGCCCTCGAACTGATTGTCCACGAGGGGCTTGGCGTCGACCGGCTCTGGGTCTAGAGCCCCTCGATAGCGCGGAGCTTCTGCTCGACGGGCGGCGGCGCGGCACTCGGCCCGTCGCGAACCCGATGGTCCGGAATCAGCAGTGGCACGGGGTTCGCGGCCAGTGCCTCCCGTACCTGTGTGAGGTCGGCCTCGTCGTCAGCGTCCAGATCCGGTGTCATGCGAGCGACCTGTGCGACGGAGGCGTCCTCGCCGTAAGGAATCTCTCGAACGGCTTCGAGCACTGTGCGCTGGTCCGTCGGGACCGTGAGGCCGACGGTGACATCTGCGAAGTCGTCTTCGGTCCCCTGAAGATACTCGTCGATACGGTCGAGCAGGGCGTGGTCCTTGCCAGCGTCGGCCTCCGGCTGCGACGGAAACGACAGCGAGATGATCCGGTCACCGGCTTCTCCGAGCTGGACGTACCGGTCGAGATACGACGACTCGCGGGCGTAGATTCCTGCGTCCCCGGTCGGTGCTTCCATACTAGCGATGTCGGCCGGTCGCCTCTTCAACATTCGGCATCGGCGTTCGTCAGTCCTGAACCGAGAGCACGCTGGGGTAGTCAGAGATGAGCCCGTCCACGCCGGCCCGCACCAGCTCCCGGGCCTGATACCACGTACTAACTGTCCAGACGTTCAGGTCCCGGTCTTCGTCGGCAGCGATGTCGACGAGGTCGATGTCGCCTAAGTCGGATTCGATGTAGCTGTCGTCGTTGAAGGAAGGCGTGCCCTGAACCATGTTCCGGGGGACGTTCATCGCGTCGCAGTCGTAGCGGCGGGTGACCTCAAGCCCCTCCTCGATGCTATCCCAGAACAGGAAGGCGACGGGGACCGAGTCATCGTAGTCGCGGACAGTCGCAACTGCGGCCTCGTAAAACGACGAGACGAGGATATCGTTGTCGTACTCGCTGGCGAGGTCAAGCGCGCGCTCGGTGTAGGGTCGCCACAGCTCTTTCTGTGTCGACAGCGTCTGGTCCGGCAACGACTCGGCAAAGCGGAGGTCACTGCTGCCGGGGTTCTTGAACTCCAGATTGACGGCAACACTCGGCGGAATCGAGTCCATGAGGGTTTCGAGCGTCGGAACCGTCTCCCCAGTGCCGAGAACGGTCGCGCTGGTCACGGTATCGGTGTCGGTCTCGAAGACGAGTCCCTCAGTGTCTGTCAGACCGCGTTCGCCGCCGTCGCGTTCGGCAAGCCCGTTGTCGTGGAAGGTGACCAGCGTGCCGTCGGCCGTCGGCACGACATCAACCTCAATCATGTCGGCGCGCCGGTGGGCCGTCTGCGTTCCCGGCCCGCCGAACGAGGCCGCCTCGACCGCCAGTTTCGTGTTCTCCGGGTAAACACCGGCAAACCCGCGGTGGGCGATGAGAGTCGGCTCGTCAGTCATCGCTTCGTGCTCGCTGTCGTCCGCGTCACTGGTGGCTGTTTCAGTACCATCCGATTCCTGAGACGTTGCGCTCCCCACGAGCCCCGCGCTTGCCAGTGTCGCTGCTGTCCCGCCGACAAACGTCCGCCGACCGATGTACTGTGACATGGTACGTACGGCTGGCGACCGGTCGTGAAAGACCGTTTATATGAGATATATATGTCTCTCAGTAGACGTATCCAGCGGCAATCAGGGCTGTAGCCGCCTCCGTCATAGCGATCACGCGTCCGTACTGTGGCGCTCACGGGCCGCGGCCACGACCAGTGGAAGTGTAATCGTCGCGTCAGCATACACCGAGACATTCCGGGCGTCCTTTTCAAGTTTCCCCCACGAGCGGGCCTCATCGAGCGTGGCACCGGAGAGACCGCCGGTGTTCGAGGGGTCCATCGTCAGCTGGACGGCGTAGTCGTAAGCGTCGGGCGAGACGAGCATCGTCTGGAGGACGTAGTTCTTCGGGACACCGCCGCCGACGACCATCGCGCCGGCACTGTCAGCCTCGTACGCGATATCCGTAATCTGTGTCATGTCCGCGAGTGCGTCGACCGTGAACTCGCTGGTCTGGGAGTACATCCACGCTTGCAGGCCCAGCACTGAGTCCTGAAACGCCGGACAGTACACCGGCACGTCGTTCTCGTAGGCCGCCGCCAGCACGCCAGCGTCCTCGGGCACGTCCTCGCGCTCGTTGACCGCGGCGTTTGCCCGGCCGAGCTCCTCGGTCATGTGCTGGATCGAAACCGCACCTTCGTCTTCCAGCGTCGAGAACACCTCGTCCCGGAGGTGATTCTCGAACAGGGCGAAATGCTCCTGTGGGAGGTAGACGTTGTAGATGCGGTCGACACCTTCGTCCCGGAGCGTCTCGTCGTGTTCGCGCTCAGTTCGGCCCTCAGGCGTGACCTCGCCGTGATGGTGCTTGCCGCCGATGGCCTCGATGGTGTCGTGGGTGCAGTTTGCGCCCGTCGTGACCAGCACGTCGATGTGCCCGTCGCGGATGAGTTCGCTGACGATGGCCCGCATTCCGGTGGGGACCATCGCGCCGGCCAGTCCGAAAAAGGTCGTCACATCATCGTTGAGCATCTCGCTGTAGATGTCGACGGCCTCGTGGATGTCGCTCGCGCCGATGCCGGCTTCGCCGTAGCTGTCAGCCAGTTCGCCGACGGTCATTCCGGCCCGGGCCTCTGCGTGCCCGATGGGGTCGTGATGGAACGTCTCTCGCTCGTCGGTGTGGTCGCTCATTGCTGTGCAGTCGAGTGCGGGTGGGTTTCAACGTCGTGGTTCGTCACGGTTAGTGCGGATTATGTGTTGATTTGTCATCACATGCCGCAGCTGAAACGGAGGGCTTAGACACCCCTGTGTTGGATAGCACGCTATGGATACTGCTGCGTTCAGGCGCGGTGTTCGGGATGTTGCGCCGCTTCTACTGGGTATTATTCCGTTTGGTCTCGTTGCCGGCATCGCGACGGTCAACGCCGGACTCGGACTGCCAGCCGCAGTCGGGCTGTCGGTGGTCGTCTTTGCCGGCGCATCACAGCTCGCGGCGCTTGAACTGCTGGGACAGAACGCGCCGCTGACGGTTGTTGTCGCGACGGCCGTCGTTATCAACCTCCGATTGCTGATGTACTCGGCATCCATCGCGCCGTACTTTCGCGATTTCACCAGCCGGTGGAAAGCGGTGCTCGCCTACGTGCTGACCGACCAGGCGTACGCGCTGTCGGTTGCCAGCTACCGGTCCGACAGGGAGACGGACCGGAAGTGGTACTACCTCGGCGTCGCCGTGACGCTCTGGGCCGTATGGCAAGTCACGACCATTGCGGGGGCGCTGCTCGGCACTGGCGTCCCCGACGCCTGGGGCCTCGAATTCGCCATCCCGCTTGTCTTCCTTGCGATACTGGTTCCGGCAATCGAAGACGCGGCGACCGGCATCGCCGCTGTCGTCGGTGGCGTCGTCGCCGTCGTAGGCGCTGGGCTCCCACTCAATCTCGGACTGCTCGTCGCGTCCGGCGTTGGTATCACTGCTGGCGTACTCACAGAATCCGTCACGGGAGGAACCGATGGCGACTAACTACGGCCCGGTTGAGATCGCTGGCGTAATCGCCGTCATCGGCGTACTGACGTACGCCTGTCGGCTCTCCTTTATCGCGCTGTTCGGTCGGCTCGACGAGATTCCGCCAGCCGTCGAGCGAGTGTTACGGTTCGTCCCCGCTGCCGTTCTCGCGGCACTTGTCCTCCCGTCGTTCGTGACCCTCGATGCCAGCAGTTTCGCCGCGGACAAGTTCGTCGCCGGCGCGCTCGCGGCCGGTGTCGCCTGGCAGACCGAGGACGTGTTCGCGACAATGGTGACCGGAATGGGCGTTCTCTGGGCCATCAGGTTCCTGCTGTAATCAGCCCAATTTCAGCGAGGCACCACAGCAGTCAGAGCGGTACTGCTGGCGTTGCTCGACAAGCTTGCAGTCTTGATAGCGGCGGGCGACGAGGCCGCCACACGCCCCGCAGGAGAGGACGTACTTCGGGTCGGTGAAGACTGGACAGTGGACATCAGCAGCAAGCCGGTCAGCGCGCTCTCGAAAGGCTCGGCCGTGGTCAGTCGTCCCGTCGCGCTGGTACTGCTCGACGTGGATGAGTTCGTGGCGCAGCGTCATCTCCCAGGTGTCCCTGTCAAAGGTCGAGAACGCGTCCCGGGTCAGCGACACCGTACACCGGAGCGGGCGGCCGTCGCTCCCGTCGATACTGCTCCAGTCGTATCGCTCGCCAACGACGGCGTCGTCTAGCTTTGGCCGCTTGACCGCAGCGGCTCGGCGCTTGGCCCGGTGTGACACCTCCCAGTCAACGAGGTCGAACCGAACGGAAACACCATACTCACTGCGGACTCGCTGACAGTACCCCCGTGACCAGGCGATAAGGTCCGAATCGGATTTGATACCTTCGTACGAAACAGTCTCGGCCATCGCCTCAGAGGCCAGTCGGGCAGTCGATATAGGTTGTCTCAAGCCCCCAGTCCTCGGCGACAGTCTGGAGCGACTGGACGCCGAACGTCTCCGTCGCGTAATGGCCGGCGAGAATGACGTGGATTCCCTGCTCGCGCGCCTCGTGGAAGGCCTTCTGTTTCCCCTCGCCAGTGATGAGCACGTCAGCGTCCGTCTCGACTGCCTCCTGCAGCCAGTCGACGCCGCTGCCGGTGACGATGGCGACATCCTCGACAGTCGACGGCCCGAAGTCCAGTACCTGCACTGATTGCCCGCCGGTATCGACATTTCCTTCGAGGGTTTCGGCGAGTTCGGAGATCGTCTGTGGTTCTTGCAGGGAGCCACGCTGGCCGATGTGCTCGCCGCCCATCGACCCGAACGGCGCGCGGTTGTCGAGGTCCAGCAGGTCCGCGACGCCGGCGGCGTTGCCGAGCGACTGATGGCCGTCCAGCGGGAGATGCGCGACGTACAGCGCGAGGTCGTTGTCGACCAGCGGTGCGACCCGGCGGTAGTTGGTGTCCGTCACGCGCTCCATCCCGCCCCAGACGATGCCGTGGTGGGTCACGAGCAGGTCAGCACCCGCGTCGGCGGCGCGGTCGATGGTCTCGACGGCCGCATCGACTGCGAAGGCGACGTGCTCGACCGGCTGGCTCGCCGGCCCGACCTGTAGGCCGTTCGGACTGGCGTCGATGTCGGCGTAAGCCTCGGTGTCGAGTCGGTCGTCGAGACGCGTCGCGATGTTGCCTGCGTTCATACCGCCGGCTTCGAGATGGCCGGTGGTATGCTTTTCTCTACCGGTGTCTGGCTATCCGTCCGATTCGACCAACCGGCCCTTGTCCTGCCCGATGAGGTCCCGGTCAACCGCGGCATCGATGATGGCGTCGAACTGCTCACCGTCGATGTCGTAGGCGTTGACCGCGACTTCTCGGATTTCCCCTCTGTCGACCGGCATCTCACGGTTCTGGAGCAAGCGCATCACTTTGTTGTACTCCAGTTTCGTCAGCGAGGGGCTGTCGTCGCTGTCCGCATCGCGATCAGTGTCTCTGGTTTCAGTGGTAGCCGGTGCGTCATCGGTCTCAGCCGACTCCGCCGTTTGCGTGTCCGTGGTGTTCGGCGCGACCGTGTCCGTCGCATCCGACTTCGTCGCCGTGTCCGCCGTCTCAGCCGACTGCGCCGACTGTTCCTGTGCCGGACTCGCGCTGTCGGCACCCAGCAGCGAGCCGTCATCGGTCGGCTCGACCACGCCGTCAGTGGGCTTCGGTTCGTCGGTCGTCGGTGTTCCAGACTCGTCCAGCAGTCCCGGCTGCTCGTCGGTCCCAGCATCGCCAGCCGGTTCCGCTGTCTCGCGGGCATCTGCCTTCGCTGCCTCGACGGCCGGTTCGACGATAGTTGCGAGCTTCTCCCGGCAAGTCGAACAGAGAACGACAGTGCCCTGCTCCTCAGTGCCCGGGTCCAGCGATTTCGGGATAATCGGATATTCGGAGAGCGAAACGTCGAGGGCACCGCCACAGAAGTAACACGACGATAGCTGGTCCATGCTCGCAAAAGAGATGGCCTGTTTACTAAAAGACTCCTTGGTGTATCGACACCCGGGCTACTAGAGACGGGCATGACAATCGAAACAGGACTGGGGCTGGGTCGTTGTATACATTGTGCTACTTTGCATACTCTTGTCCATCGAAGAACGCGCGAACCAGTTCTGCGACTTCGGAACCGGGCTCCAGCCACGGCGTATGGCCGTGTCCCGGAAGTTCGTGGAACGCGGCGTTTGCCATCTTTTCGGCGACGGGACGGCCGACAGTTGGTGACCAGAAAGCATCCTCCGTTCCCCAGACGAACTGCGTCGGACGGTCTATTCGCCTGATTTCGTTCCGGATGTCAAAGAGGGGGTGTGCGCGGCCGTACGACCCCTGTGCAGTCGCCAGCGACCGCTGGCTTTCCTGCCGCCCGGGTAGGTCTTGGCCGGCGGCAAGCAGTTCGTAGAACACGCCGGGTATCGCTACGGTGTCGACAACGTTGACTCGCTTCATCGACTGCCTCGCGTTTTCCACCGGGTCGCCGCGGGTAAGCAGCCACAGCAGGACTCTGTTGAGACCGCGAACCGTCAGCAGTCGAAACAGGAGCGGAAAGGCCCGCGAGACGCCGCCCGGTGCGCCGACCAACTGCAGGCGGTCCACGCGGTCGTGGTCGATAGCCAGCAGGAACGCCTGGAGGCCGCCGTGGGAGTTGCCGACTACGTGTGGTCGGTCGATAGCGAGCGCATCGAGCAGTTCCAGCAGGTACGCCACAAGAAACGACCGGAGGTTCCGGTTCCGGTAGCTCGGAGCGGCCGAAAGGCCGAGCCCGGGTCGGTCGGGAGCGTACACGCGGTACTCGTCAGTGAGCGAAGGGAACAGCGGCAGCCACGTCGCCGCCGGCGTTCCGACGCCGTGAAGGAGCAGCACGGAATCGCCGTCCGGGTCCCCGTCGACGAGATAGTGAACGCGACCCGCCGCCTCCGTCTCGGTTATTCTGGACTCGACGCCGAGGTCGTAGTGGTCGGCGAGGCGGGCCTGGGCGTCCGCGTAGCGTCGCTCGGCCGGATGAGGCCAGTCGTCTGGCGACAGCGCACGGCCCTCGGGAACTGTGGTACCACCACTCATACTCGAACTGTCCGGCGCCGTCCGCATCAGTCTACCGCGGCCAGTGCTACATGGCAAGATTGCGCCTCCATGAGACACATATAGCTCCGCCACTTCGCTATCGCATGGAGCGAATCGAAGGCACCATCCTTACCGGGCGGTCGTTCGAACCGGTCCACGGCAGCGTTGTCGTCGAAGAAGGCTACATAACAGCCGTCGAGGAGACGCCGGCCCGCGAAAGCGACCACGACCGCATTGTCCTGCCAGCATTCGTAAACGCCCACACCCACGTTGGCGACTCCGTTGCGAAAGAGGCAGCTGTCGGTCTTGGACTGGAGGAGGCAGTAGTACCGCCCGACAGCCTGAAACACCAGCAGATCGCAGCGGCCGACGACGAGACGCTGATTGCCGCGATGCACCGCACCCTTCGGTTCATGCAGCGAACCGGCAGCGCGGCGTTTCTCGACTTCCGGGAGTTCGGCGTCGACGGGGCACGTGCGCTCCGCAAGGCCGCCGAGGGACTCGATATCGAGCCGTTCATCTTCGGGAGCGACGACTCCGCGGTGCTGGATTTGGCCGACGGATTCGGTGCCAGTGGCGCGAACGACGACGATTTCACCGCTCACCGGGCTGCTGCTTCGGAGCGGTCAGTCCCGTTCGCGATCCACGCCGGCGAACCGGACGCGACCGATATCCACCCGGCGCTAGACCTAGAGCCGGACCTGCTGGTCCACATGGTCCATGCCGAGACGGAGCACCTCGAACGTGTGGCCGACCAGAGCGTCCCCATCGCGGTCTGTCCCCGTGCGAACCGCGTCCTCGGAGTCGGCCGACCCCCGATTGAGACGCTGCTTGAGTACACAGACGTTGCGCTCGGGACGGATAATGTGATGCTGAATGCCCCATCCATGTTCCGTGAGATGGAGTACACCGCGAAGACGTTCGACCTCCCCTCGCAGACGGTGCTCCAGATGGCGACGACCGCCGGAGCCGAAGCAGTCGGCCTCGACTGCGGTGTCATCGAACCCGGCCGCCGGGCCGCGCTACTGGTCCTCGATGGCGACTCGGACAATCTCTCGGCCGTCGCCGACCCAGTCGACGCAGTTGTCCGGCGGGCGTCTCCGCTAGATATCGACCGAGTTATCTGCTGAATGGACAGCGGGCATGGAGCCGGGTACACTCCGGGTTAGCGCTGGTCCGCGTGAGCAAACACGAACGCCCGAAGGAGTTTCGCGGCCAGCGTCGCTGTCTGGCCGTCGTCGCGGTCGTTGACCTCAACCACGTCGAAGCCGACGGCCTGCGGTGCGACGGCCCGGACCACGCCGTGCATCTCGCGTGGTTCGAGGCCGAACGGCTCCGGCGTCCCGGTTCCGGGTGCGAACCCGGGGTCGGCGGCGTCGATGTCGACGGAGAGATACACCCGCTCGTCGTCGAATGCAGGCGACCAGTTGGCCACGTCTTCCGGCGGCACCACGGTCACATCGTCTTCGTTCGCGCGCTCCCATTCGGCTTCCGAGCCAGTGCGTGCGCCCAGCACAATTGCCTCGTCGGCCACCGAGAGCGCGTGGCGGGTCACCGTCGCGTGGGAGTGCTCGTCACCGGCGTAGGACTCGCGCAGGTCCAGATGCGCATCCAGACAGACGAACACGTCCGGATCGAGCGCACGCACACCGGCGACTGAGACGGTGTGTTCGCCGCCGATGACGAGCGGGACGTCCCCCTCGCTGTCGAAATCCGAGAGGGTTCCCTGGAGGAAGGTGAGGTACTCGGCGATGTCGGCCGTGGGACCGATGTCGCCGTGGTCGTAGACGGAACAGTCAGTGAAGTGCTGGTCGGTGTGGTGGTCGTAATCGTCGAACCCCTGGCAGAACTGGCGGACGCGGCGCGGGCCGAAGCGCGCCCCGGGGCGAAACGAGGTCGAGGCGTCGAGCGGCGCACCCACGAGCGCGTAGTCGGCCGCCTCGCGGTCGGCCCCCGCACCGGGTAGCATCGTTACGAGCGTGTGATCTTGCGCTGCTCTTCGTACTGGAGGTACTCGATTTCGTCGTCAGGCTGGAGGTCGATGTCTTCGGGGACGCGCATCGTGAACGTGTCGTAGGTGTCGAGGTCCATTACCTGCGCGTCGTTGCCGTCGGTCGAGACGACCTGGCCCTGCTTCCGGTTGACAATTGGGACCCAGACCTTCGCGTCGACGGGCTGAGACAGCGAGCGCTTCTTGCCGTCGAAGACGCCCTTGGCGTCGATTCGGGCCTTTGCGCTGCCGTGCTTGCCCGGCTTGGCCGTGCTGTAGGAGTTGATCTTACACGGCGTGTCCTCGATCATTACGTAGCTTCCTTCGTCGAGCTCTCGAACTTCGGTCTGCTCTCTTGCCATACCGCCGGATTACCCCTGTTTCGGTATAAACGGTTTGGAATGGCGCAAGCCAGACCGTCGCGGCTTCCGCGCTAGCTGGGTTCGCGTATCGCGTAGGTCACGGCCGGCCAGAACCCCCCGACAGCAACACTACGTCCTGTGACCGTTTCCATCCGACCCCACCGTTCAAGTGAGCTTGCACTAACCACACAAGTGTGGCACTCTCGTTCGACCTGTTCGGGACACTCGTTACGGCAGACCGGCCGTCGGAGCCGTGGGACGCCGTCTCCGCGGCGCTCTCCGCCTGGTCGGTTCGGGTGCCGGACGACTGGGAGGCGGCCTACCGCTCGGCCCACCGCGAGTACGACCGCGGCCGGGAAGCGCCGCTTGACGAGCACGTTCGGCTGGCGCTTGCCAGCCGCGGAATCGAGGTCACCGAGGAGACGGCGACGGCGGCCGTCCTCGACGCGTTCGACAGCCCGGTGACGGTCCGCGACGGGGCCATCGAGGCGATGGCCGCCGCCGCCCAGCGCGGGCCGGTCGCCGTCTGCTCGAACTGCAGCGTCCCGGGGCTGGTCGAGCGAACGCTCGCGCGGGCAGACATCGAACCGCGGAGCGGGCACTCGTTCGATGCTGTCGTCACCAGCGTCGGCTGTGGGTGGCGGAAACCGCATCAGCGAATCTTCGAGGCGACGGCCGACGCGCTCGGCGTGACGCTCGCGGCCCTCGTCCACGTCGGCGACGACGCCCGGACGGACGGCGGCGCGGACCGTGCGGGCGCGGAGTCGGTGCTGCTGGACGAACATCCGCTGCCGGCGATAGCCGAGCAACTCCGGGAGGGAGAGCTGTGCTGAGCGCGCTGGCCGTGGCCGTCGCCGGCGGGCTGGAACTCGCAATCGGCGAGCCGCCGACCCGGGTCCACCCCGTCGCGTGGTTCGGACGGGTCGTCGGGACCGTCGACCGCGAGTGGAACCACCCGCTCGCGGTCGGGGGGCTGGCCGCGGCGCTGTTGCCGCTCGGAGCCGCCGCGGTCGTCGGCGCTGCCGTCGCGCTCGCCGCGAGCATCGGGCCGCTGGCAGCCGTCGCGCTCGCCGGCCTCGCGCTGTTTCTGACCACGAGCCTCTGCAATCTGCTTTCGACCGCGCGGGTGATCGTCGCCGACAGCGAGGCAGACCTCCCGACCGCCAGGGACGGCCTGCTCGCGCTCGCTGGCCGGGACGCTTCCGGCCTCTCCGCGGGCGAGGTCCGCAGCGCCGCCGTCGAGAGCGCGTCCGAGAACCTCGCCGACGGGCTCGTCGCGTCGCTTGCCGCGTTCGTCCTGGGCGGGTTCGTCGCCGCGGGCCTCAGCCTGCCGGCGCTCCCGGTCGCCGCCGGCGCGGCGGCGTGGGTCAAGGCCGTCAACACGATGGACTCGATGCTGGGTTACCGCTCGAAACGCGTCGGTACGCCCGCGGCGCGCCTCGACGACGCCGTGATGTGGCTGCCGGCGCGGCTGAGCGCTCTCTTGCTCGCCGTCGCCTGCGGGTCGCCCCGGTCGGTGGCCCGCGCCCGGGCCTGGCTGGACGGCGTCCCCTCGCCGAACTCCGGGTGGCCGATGGGGACGGCCGCCGCGGCGCTCGACGTTCGACTCGAAAAGCCGGGCGTGTACGTGCTGAACCCCGCGGGGACGCTCCCCGACGCGGCGACGGCCCAGCGGAGCGTGACCCGGGTCGGCGTCGCCGGGGCGGCGGCGTACCTGCTTTCCGGGCTGGGGGTGTACGCGTGGTTCTGACCGCGGTCCGGGGGGCGCTGGGGTTCCTCTCGCGGCTCCCGGTCGGGCACAGCGAGCGGGCCTGGGAGGCCTTCGTTGGGACGCCGGCAGCGTTCCCGCTGGCCGGCTACGTCGTCGGCGGCCTCGTCGCCGTTCCCTTCCTCGCTGCGGGTCTGCTTCCGGCCCCGGTCGTCGCCGCGGCGTACCTCGGGAGCGTCGTCCTCGTCACCGGCGTCAACCACGCCGACGGGCTCGCGGACCTGGGGGACGCCGCCGTCGTCCACGGCGACCCCGCCGAGCGCCGCGACGTGATGCGGGACACGACCGTCGGCGTCGGGGCCGTCCTCGCGCTGGGGACGGTCCTCGTCGCGCTGGCGCTGGCCGCGCTGGCAGTCGCCGGGCTCCCGCCGCTGGTCGCCGTCGCGCTGGTCCTCGCCGCCGAAGTGGGGGCGAAGCTCTCGATGGCGACGCTGGCCTGCGTCGGCCGCCCGAGCCACGAGGGGTTCGGGTCGACGGTCATCGACGGGAACGGCTCACGCCACCTCGTCGGCTCACTCGCCGTCGCGGTGCCGGCCGCCGTCGTCGCCGCTCCGGCGACCGCGGTCACGGTCCTCGCCGGCCCGCTGGTCGCCCTCGCCCTCTCGGGGTGGGCCGACCGCCGGCTGGGCGGCGTCGGCGGCGACGCCTTCGGCGCGACTAACGAACTCACGCGCGCCGTGGCGCTCCACGCTGGCGTCGCCGTGTGGTCGCTGTTCGGAACGCCGCTCGGCGGCTGGGAGGTGTTCGCGTGGACGCTCTCGTGATGTGTGGCGGGCGCGGGACGCGGCTGGCCACCGACGCCGAGAAGCCGCTCTTCCGCGTCGGCGGCGTCCCGATGGTCGACCGGGTCGTCGGCGCGCTCCGGGACAGCGCCGTCGACCGTATCGTCGCCGCGCCGTCGCCGAACGCGCCGAACACGCGGTCCCATCTGGACGTGCCCTGCATCGAGACGCCGGGCGAAGGGTACGTCGCGGACCTCGACGCGGCGCTGGCCGACGACCGGCTCTCGCGGCCGGTCCTGACCGTCGCCGCCGACCTGCCGCTGCTCAACGGCGAGGTCGTTGACCGCGTGCTCGACTCACACGAGGGGGGCTCGCTGACGGTCCTGGTCCCGGCCTCACTGAAACGCGGACTCGGCGTGAGCGACGACACGTCATTCGAAGACGGTGGCCGGGAAGTCGCGCCGACGGGCGTCAACGTCGTCGGCGACGGCCCCGACGACGCCTGGCTCACGCGGGACCGGCGCGTCGCGGTCAACGTCAACACGATCGCCGATGCCCGCGTCGCGGAACAGTGGCTGTGAATGGCGGCGAGATGAGCCACCCGCGGCGTCGTGTTGGCAAGCAAATATGACGGCGGGGAACATTGTGTGTGGTGATGGCCGACAACATCCGTGTACTCCACGTCGACGACGCACAGGGGTTCGCAGAGATGACGGCCGAGTATCTCGAACGGATCGCCGACGACCTGACGGTCGTGACGGCAACGAGCCCCGACGACGGTCTGGACCGTCTTGACGGGGGCATCGACTGCGTCGTCAGCGATTACGAGATGCCCGGACAGAACGGCCTAGAGCTTTTTGACGCCGTCCGGGACCGCTATCCCGACCTCCCGTTCATTCTCTTCACCGGGAAAGGGAACGAGGCCGTCGCCAGCGAGGCCATCACGGCGGGTGTCACGGACTACCTGCAGAAAGACGGGGGCACGGACCAGTACACGATTCTGGCGAACCGCGTCCGGAACGCCGTCGAGCGCCGACGCGCCCGCCGGGAGCGCGAGCGGAGCGAACGGCGGTTCGAGGCGGTCTTCGAGGACCCGCAGACGCTGGTCGGCGTCCTCAACCCCGACGGGACGGTCCGCAAGGCCAACCAGACAGCCTTAGAAGCGGTCGGCGCACCGCTTGAAGAGGTCGTCGGACAGCCCTTCTGGGAGCTGTCGTGGTGGCCCGAGGGCCACGCGGCCGAAGTCGAGGAGTGGGTCGAGCGCGCCGCCGACGGCGAATACGTCGAGGTCGACATCGACCACACCACCGCCGGGTCGGCGCAGTTCAGCTACCACGGCTACATCCGACCGGTCAGAGACGACGACGGCGACATCGTCTCACTCATCGCGTCCGGCCACGACGTGACGGAGAAACGAGAGCGCGCCGAAACCCTCGAACGGACGCGCGACCTGCTCGCACAGACCGAACAACTCGCGTCCGTCGGCGGCTGGGAAATCGACGTCTCCGACGGTCCGCCCTACGAGGGGAACCCGACCGAGGGGTTCTACCGCCTCCACGGCCTCGACCCCGACGAACACGTCCCCGTCGAGCAGACGGGGGAGTTGC
Source organism: Haloarcula sp. Atlit-47R (assembly GCF_003665985.1). NCBI lineage: Archaea > Methanobacteriati > Methanobacteriota > Halobacteria > Halobacteriales > Haloarculaceae > Haloarcula > Haloarcula sp. Atlit-47R. The sequence continues at coordinate 592,475 of NZ_QPLQ01000001.1, forward strand.
TCCACCCGGCGGACCGCGAGCGCGTCGAGGATGCCCTGTCGACGCTGTTGACGGAGGGCGAGCCGTTCGACCTCGAAGCCAGAATCGTCACGCCGGATGGCGAGACGCGGTGGGTTCGCTCCATCGGCGTCCCCGTCGAGGAGGACGGCGAGTTCGACAAGTGCCGCGGCGCAATAGTCGACATCACCGACCTGAAACGACAGGAAGCGGAGCTCGAACGGAAGGCGGACCTGCTCCGGCACGCCCAGCAGATCGCGGACGTGGGCGGGTGGGAACTCGACATCGCGGAGCCGCCCTACGAGGCGACGTGGACCGACCAGCTCTTCGAGATATTCGGGATACCGCCCCGGGACGCCGTGACGCCGGACGAGGTGCTCAGTTTCGTCCACCCGGACGACCACGACCGCGTCGCCGCCGAGACGGAACGGCTCATCGAGGAGGGCGAGGGCCTTACACAGGAGTACCGCATCGTGACCGGGGAGGGCGAGGAGCGCTGGCTCCGCGTCATTTCGGAACAGCCCGACGACCGAGCGGACATCATCCGTGGGGCGACGCTGGACATCACCGAGCAGAAGCAGACGACGCAGGCGCTCAGAGAGCGGGAGCGAACGCTCAGTCAGTACAAGGAGTTCACCGACGACATCTTCGACGCCGTCGACGACGTGTTCTTCCTGCTGGACGAGCACGGCCGGGTCCGGCGCTGGAACGAGTCGCTCGAACGGGTGACCGGCCACGACGGCGACGACCTGGCCTCGATGGACGGCGTCGCGTTCTTCAGGCCCGAGGACCGCGAGACCGTCAGGGAAGCGTGCCGGGCGGGCGACACCACGATAGAGCTGCCGCTGGTGGCCGACGACGGGGAGCCGGTCCCCTACGAGTTCGTCTTCGATCGGGTCGAAACGCCCGAAGGGGAGCGACGGACGGCCGCCATCGGCCGGGACATCTCCGCCCGCAAGGAGCGCGAGGATGCTCTGGCGAGGACGAACCGACAGCTCCAGACGATTCTGGAGACCACGACCGCGCTCGTGTTCCTGAAAGACAGCGACGGTCGGTACCAGCGGATAAACGACCGGTTCCGCGAGGTGCTCGTCGACGGGCCGATGGACGTGGTCGGGAAGACCGACGCGGAGCTGTTTCCGGACGAAATCGCCCAGCAGATACGCGCCGACGACCGGCAGGTAATCGAGACCGGTGAGTCCATCGAGCGGGAGGAGGAGGTCCCGACGCCCCACGGGACACGGACCTTCCTCACGCTCAAGAACCCGATATACGACGCCGAGGGGAACGTCGCCGGCATCTGTGGCGTCGCCACCGACATCACCGAACGCGCCGAGTACAAGGCCCACGTCGAGCGCCAGAAGGAGCGCCTCGACGAGTTCGCCAGCATCGTCTCCCACGACCTCCGGAACCCACTCGACGTGGCGCGGGGGCGGCTACAGCTCGCGGAGGCGGACCCGTCGGCAGAGCACCTTGCGGCCATCGAGCGGTCGCTGGACCGCATGCAGGAGCTTATCGACGACCTCCTGGCGCTGGCCCGGCAGGGCGAGGCCGTTACCGACATCCAACCGGTCGCCGTCGAGAACGCGGTCGAGCAGGCCTGGCGGAGCGTCCGGACCGGGGCGGCGACGCTCGAAACCGACATCGAGGGGACGGTCATGGCGGACCCGACCCGCCTCCAGCAACTGTTCGAGAACCTCGTCCGGAACAGTGTGGAGCATGGCTCTGCGAGCAGTCGGACAGAGTCCGACACCAGCGTCGAGCGCGGGTCGACGGCCCCGCCGCCGGAGCCGGGGGACGGCGACGTGACGCCGGACTCGAACGGATCGATGGTCTCCGACACCTCCCAAACCGCCGCGGGTGGAATCACTGTAACGGTCGGGGCGCTCGACGACGGGACGGGGTTCTATGTCGAAGACGACGGGGAGGGAATCCCCGACGACGAGCGGGAGAAGGTGTTCCGGAGCGGCTACTCGACCTCCGAGAGCGGGACCGGGTTCGGCCTCGCTATCGTCCGGGAGATCGCCGAGGCCCACGACTGGGCGGTCGCCGTGGCCGAAAGCGCGAGCGGGGGCGCGCGGTTCGAGTTCCGCGGCGTCGACGGCCCGGACTGACCGGGGTGGCACCGCGAAACTTTCTCCACACCGCCTGCCGTAACCTCTGTCAATGGACCCTGACTCGGTTGAGGGCGTGCGGACGAGTGGCGGGGACGGACCCGAGGATGCCATCGGTCCGGACGGGCGCGTGCCACACGGCAGCAGCGACGACCCGGACGTGCTGGATTTCAGCGCGAACACGAACCCCCAGGTCCCACCGGGCGCAGAGAAGGCGTACCTGGCGGCGTTCGAGACGGCCCGCTCGTACCCAGCTGACGGCTACCCGGAGTTTCGCGAGGCCGCGGCGGCGTTCGTCGGCTGCGAACCGTCGCAGGTGATACCGACGGCCGGCGGCCTTGAGGCTATTCGCCTATCGATCCAGACGACGATTCAGACGGACGATAGCGTCCTGCTCCCGTATCCGAGCTTCGGCGAGTACGCCCGGGAAGTGCGGCTCCAGGGCGGAACTCCGGAGTTCATCCCGCACGACCAACTGCTTGCCGCCGACCCGGCGGGCCACGCGCTCGTCGTCGTCTGCAATCCGAACAATCCGACCGGCGAGACCGCCGAACCCGGGGCGCTCCGGGACTTCGCCGACCGCTGTCGAGCGGCCGGGACGACGCTGCTCGTCGACGAGGCGTTCCTCGGATTCACCGGCGAGCCGTCGCTGGCCGGTCGCGAGGGCGTCATCGTCGCGCGGTCGCTGACGAAACTGTTCGGCCTGCCCGGGATTCGGATGGGCTACGCCGTCGGGACCGGACAGGAGCGCGACCGCCTCGCGACGGCCCGGCGCGCCTGGTCGATGAGCGCTGCGGCAGCCGCGGTCGGGGCACACTGCTACGGACAAACGGGGTTCGTCACGGAGACGAAAGCCCGCGTCGCTGAGGAGCGAGCGCGGATGCGGGAGCGGCTCGTGACGCGGTTCGACGTGTTCCGTTCTGATGCGCCGTTCCTGCTGCTGTCGGTCAGTGACGCCGACACGTCCGTCGATGGTATCCTTGCCTCGGCCCGTGAGGCTGGCATCGCACTCCGGGACGCCCGGACGTTTCGCGGGCTGGACTCGCACATTCGGGTCGCTGTCAGAGCGCCCGAAGAAAACGACCGGCTGCTGGATGCGCTGGATGTTTGAAACGACCGTTCGGGATGGCGTCTGTCAGATTCGCCGCAAGGGTGCCCGCTGGCTTTCGACAGCGTGGGACGGCGGCTACCGGACCGCAGACGCCGTCTACAACGTCACCGTCCCCGAGGGGTTCGAGCGAACCGACCTCGCCGCCTACCGCGCCGAGCGGCTGTCGGGGGCCGGCTTCGCCATCGGCCCGACACTGCTCACCGGCGTCCACATGGAGCACGCCCGCTGTGCCCGGAGCGGGCCGGTGTCGGTGCTGGCGACAGCGGGCCTCTCGAACCCCGCCGCGTTGCCGATGTCGGCAGCGGGGCCAGCGGACGGCTTCGACGGGCGCGCGTCCGATCCGGCGGACCGCCCCGACTGGCGGCCCGGGACGGTGAATCTCGTCGTCGGGGTTGAGCGCGAACTGGACGATGGCGCGCTGGCGACGCTGCTTGCCAGCGCTGTCGAGGCGAAGGCCGCGACGCTGCTGGACGCGGCGGATGCGCCCGGAACCACCTCGGACGCGGCCATCGTCGGCTGTGTCCCGGGCGCTGAGCGTGCGTCGTTCGCCGGGAGTGCGACCGAAATCGGGGCCGCGGCCCGCGTCTGTGTCCGCGACGCTATCAGGGCGAGTCTGGCCGCCCGCTACGGGGGCGACGCCCTGCCGACCGTCGACGGCGCGGAGTACGGCGTCGTTACCGACCGGGGCACCGAGGTCTTCGAGCCGTGAAAGCGGAGTGTATCACACGACGGTCCTTCATTCCAAACGGCTAAACAGAATCCCGTCGAACAGGCAGGCATGACCGACAACACGGCCGGCCCGACCGCCGAACCAATCGAGCCGAGCGCGCCCGAGGAGTTCGGGCTGGTGCAGGTCTGGTGGGGCGACGGCAAGGGCAAGACGACAGCGGCGCTGGGGATGGCGACCCGCGCCGTCGGTCACGGCTACCGCGTCCACCTCCTGCAGTTCATGAAAGGCGGGACCAGCACCGTCGAGGACGTGCGCGGCGAGTACAACGCCATTGCCGCGCTGCCGGGCTTCTCATACGAGAACGCGGGGCACTACGGCTGGCACGGCTTCCTCGACGGCAGCGAGGACGACGAGCACGAGGCCCGGGCGAAAGGCGCACTCGACCGGGCACGGGACCTCGTTCAGGCCAGCGCCGACACCGACCTCTCGGAGCCGCTGGACGCCGACGGGCCGCCAGAAGAGGGCGTCAACATGCTCGTCCTCGACGAAATACTATACGCCGCGAACCGCGCCCTCGTCGACCCCGAAGACGTGATTGGGCTCATCGAAGCCAAGCCGGACGACCTCGAACTTGTCCTCACAGGCGGCCACGAGCGGCCGGAGTTCCTGTCTGACCACGCGGACCTCGTTACCGAAGTCAGCAAGGAGAAACACCCAATCGACGCCGGTCAGGGCGCGCGGAAGGGCACGGAGTTCTGAGTACGTTCTCCTCGGACGGAGTTACAGTTCGTCCAGCATGGTATCGACGATCTCGCGAGCCGCGTCGACGTGGTCGTCGGCAACGGCATCGGCAGTGCTCTCGACGTGTGACAGAATGTGGTCGACGGTTATCAGCCGCTCAGCTAGCACGTCTTCGGAGAGTTCACCCGCAGCGATGTCGGCGGCGACGGCCTCCGCCTCTCCGAGCCAGCGGCTGGCCGTGCGTTCGACCGGCCGCTCCCCGGTTTCCGCGAGGTGTCTATGCAGCGCCTGAAGGCGTTCGTCAGTCATAGATAGAACTCGGCAGGTCGGGACAAAGAACCCCTGCCGAATCACTGATGTTCGCGGCGGCCTCAGCACTGCCCGATGGCTCACACGCTGCTGGTCGCCGGGACGGCCAGCCACGTCGGCAAGTCGACCGTCGCGGCCGGACTCTGTCGCTATCTGGCCGACCGTGCTGTTTCGGTCGCGCCGTTCAAGGCCCAGAACATGAGCAACAACGCCCGGGCGACACCGGGCGGCGAAGTCGGCGTCTCCCAGTACGTTCAGGCCCGCGCGGCCGGCGTCGCGCCGTCGACTGACCACAATCCGGTACTCCTGAAACCGCGAGGGGACGGCGAATCCCAGCTCATTCTGGACGGCGAGGCGGTCGGGCATTTCGAGGCCCGTGGATACTACGACGAGCACTGGGAGGACGCGGTTGACACGGCTCGCACAGCCCACGACCGACTCGCCCGGTCCCACGACGTGATTGTCGCCGAAGGGGCGGGGTCGATTGCCGAAATCAATCTGCACGACCGCGACCTGGCGAACGTCGAGACGGCGCGCTTCGCCGACGCCGATATCCTGCTCGTCGCCGACATTGAGCGTGGCGGCGTCTTCGCCTCGCTCGTCGGGACGCTCGAACTCGTCCCCGAGGACGTGCGCGAACGGGTGGCCGGCGCGGTCATCACGAAGTTCCGCGGCGACCGCTCGCTGCTCGACCCGGGCATCGAAGAGTTCGAGGACCGGACCGGCGTCCCCGTCCTCGGCGTGGTTCCCTACGACGACCCGGGCCTCCCCGAGGAAGACAGCGTCGCGCTGCCGCCGGTCGGCGAGCGAGCCGTCGTCGGTGACGGTGACGGCGTTGCCGACGACGAGAGCGTTACCGTCGCGGTCCCGCGGCTCCCGCGTATCTCGAATTTCACCGACCTCCAGCCGCTCGCCCGCGAACCCGGCGTCAGAGTCGCGTACGTGCCACCCGGTGCCACCCTCGACGACGCCGACGCGGTGGTCCTGCCGGGGAGTAAGAACACGGTCGATGATCTGCGAGCGCTTACCGACGCTGGATTCGGGGACCGACTACGGGCGTTCGACGGCCCTGTCGTCGGCCTCTGTGGCGGCTACCAGATGCTCGGTGAGGCGATCACGAACGCCGCGGTTGAGGGGACTGGCGACGCGGACCACATCGAGGGGCTTGGGTTGCTCCCGGTGATGACAGCATTCAGCGAGGCGAAGACGGTCGAACACGTCGAGCGGACACTCAATGGTGTCGGCCCGCTCTCCGGAGCGAGCGGGACCGTCGAGGGTTACGAGATTCATATGGGCGACTCAAAACTGACAGGCGGGGCCGCCCGTCCCTTCGACAGTGACGGGGCGGCGACCGACAGTGTTCTGGGAACATACCTCCACGACCTCTTCGTCAACGACACTGCCAGAGATGCCTTTGTGCGAAACACCTTCGAAAGCGCTGGTATCGCCCTGCCAGAGGCACCCGAACGAGCCGACAGCGACCCGTACGAACGAGCGGCTGGGCTCATCCGCGACCACGTTGACCTGGGACCGCTCGGACTACCCGACCGATGAGTGTTTGATACTTCGTTAACTTCCGGAAATTTATATACAGCTAGCTCGCAATATTCCCTTAATGGTCGAAGTGTTCGCGGTCGCCAGTGGGAAGGGCGGGACTGGCAAGACGACGAGCACCGTCGCCCTCGGGATGGCGCTGTCCGACCGCTACGACGTGACGGTGGTCGACGCCGACACAGGAATGGCGAATCTCCTCTTTCACGCCGGGCTCTCCGACGCCGAGACGACGCTGCACGACGTACTAGCTGCTGACGCGCCGGTCGAGGCAGCCACCTACAACCGGTTCGGGCTGACGGTCGTTCCCTGCGGCACGAGCCTCGACGGCTTCAGGGACGCCGACCCGGCCCGGCTTCGAGACGTGGTTGCGACACTCGCAGCAGACACAGACATCATCCTGCTGGACTCGCCGCCGGCACTCGACAGTCGAACCGCCGTCCTTCCAGTCGTGCTGGCCGACCGTATCGTGGTCGTCCTCCAGCCGACGATTCCCGCTATTTCGGACGGGCTAAAGGTCCAGGAGTACGCGACGACCTACGACACGGACGTAGCGGGGCTCCTGTTCAACAAGGTTCGTGAGTCCGAGTCTATCGAGCAGGTCTCGGAGAAGACTGAGCGGTACTTCGACGGGCCGACGCTCGCATCGGTTCCCGAAAGCGAGCGAGCCCGCGAAGCACGTCGCGCTGGACGGCCGCTCCTTGCACACGCTCCCGAGTGCGAGGCCGCAACGGCCTATCGAGCGGCCGCCGAGGCGCTCACAGTACAGAACGGGACAGCCACCGACGCCGCCGACCGGTTCCAGAGCGCCGTCATCCCTGAGTCGCTATGAAACTCCCCTGCGGCCGACTCGACAAGTCCCGCGTCGTCACGGACCCGCGAGACACGCTCGCTGACGTGCTCAACCGCGAACTGACCGGCTACGCCGTCTTTGAATCTCAGGAGACACTCTTGCTTGACGGCAAGGGGCGGGGTGTCATCACGTTTACCGACGGTGTCCCCGTGCTGGTCTACCACACCGGGACAGACCGCGGTGGCCCGCCGGCGCTTGCTGACCTCGCTATCCCCGGGCCGTACCACGTCTCGTTATACGCACTCGACGCCGCCGACCTCGAATCGGCCCACGAGGCGGCCGACCTCCGAGTCCCACCCGGGATGCCCGCCGAACGGTTGGGCGGCGACCCGGCGCTGGCCGACAGTACCCGACGGGCGGCCCCCGACGAGCGACTGTCGGTAACGGACGACGATGCGACAGCAGTCGAGGACGAAGTCGCCGAGCAGAGTGCCGTCGAAGCGTTCCTTGACGATACCGAGAAAATCGAGGCGATCAAGCAGCAGGCACGTTCAGAGGCCCGCGAGCGCGCCCAACAATGGGATTTCTGACAGTCTCGCGTAAATAGGCTCGCTACAGCACCGGCGCTATCGGTCTGTATCATGACAGGTCTGCAGTACGTACGTCGCGACGCGGCCCCGGCGTCACTCCGAAACCGAACCGGTATGACGGTCCTTCCCTTTCGTAGCCGGTGCACCGGTGCGTGTCGACTCCGAGGCCGATACTGTCCGGCCACAACCGACACCAGTCGATATCAGTCTGCCCGAACCGGGATCCACCACACTCGCGACCGTCCCCCGACTTTCTTGCTCGTGATATCCGTCTCTGATTCGAGGTCGTGGAGTTTGTTCAGTGCTGTCCGGCGCGAACAGCCGAGTCTGTCCGCTACCTCTGACGCCGTGAGTGGCTCCGCGTAATCGTTTCGGTGTTTGAACACCTCGATAACGTCCGATTCAGTGTACTGGATTTCCCGTCCAGGCGGAGACATATTTCTGTCAACGATTGCCACACACTTATACTGTCGGCTATTATTTCATTCTGCGTGAAAATATAGAAACGCAGGCGGTCGTTGTCGCAAAACGGTCCCGGGCGCCGGATCAGAACGGCATGAGCTTTCTCGGGTGTTACATACCCTGTAACATGTATTGGGTCCCAAAACAGTTACAGCGAATAAGTATAGACACCTACCGACCAAACTCTATATCGGGGGATATGCTATCCCGCCCTCCAGTGAGTGCTGGAACGCCGACCAGTGCTCCCTTCGGCCCTCATACAGCCCGTCACGGATTGTTTTCCTGTACAGGCAGGACTGCTGCGAGCGGCTGTGATCGCTCTTTATACTGGTCGAACACCGTCTCGGCCCAGCAATACACCGCTGTCGCGTCGGACTCCGCTATCGCCCGGACGTTGTTCCGGTCGTCGTAGGCCGCCAGACAGACTCGCGACCGGTCCAGCGCGAGGCCGATATCAAGCGCGGTGTCGTGGACATACGTGTTGATGTTCTCGTGTTCGAGGCCGCGCTCCAGTGCGTCTGAGAAATCGGACACGGACCGTTCGAGCACGCTGTGGTCGATGATGAACTCGATATGTGTCCCTGTTTCGAGGAGTTCCACTGCGGCGTCGTTGAACACTGACGTTACGATCGGTGAGATGGCCCGAACGTCACCCTCGACTTCGTGCATCCAGTCTGTGAACCGGTTGATAGCGGCGAGGGGGTTCTGCTCTGAGGTCGTCGTGAGACAGGCTGGGTCCAGCAGATCCGCCGGGAGTTCACCGGCGATGGAGCCGAGGTGTGCGGCCAGCGGCCCGGCCGCCCGCGCCCGCTCAACCTCGTCGACGAGCGCCCTGTACCGGTCGAACACCCGCTGTCCTGTCACAGTAAGTCGATACTCACCGTCCCGTTTGACGACCCATTGGCGCTCGGAGAAGCCCGCGAGTATCCGCTGAATCGTAGTCCGCGTCGCATCCACCGAGTCACACAGGTCAGTGGGCCGTGCCGGACGCTCCCGGAGCTGGGACAGCACCGCGAACCGCTGTGGTGACCCAGTAAGGTACCTGCAATCCTCGAAGACGGTGTCAGCCGGACCTTCCGCCATTGGCCATGTCTGAGTGGGCGACCATCTTAGCCTCTTTGGCCTTTGGCAACACTGGACAGGTCTGTAACCTATTCGTCACCGAACGAGTCGAGGCTTGTCTGGGTCCCGTCGTTTCCGGTGCCGTTCGATGCATCCGTTCCGTGTTCGGCGGCGATACGTGCAGCGGCCTCGCGGCCCCCGGAGAACGATGCGCGGCGTGCGATAGTCGAGTCGCTCAGGGCATCGGCCGCATCGGCACGTACTGCCTCGTATCGCCTTTGGAACGCCTGTCGGGCCGCGTCGTAGTCGACGACCGGGTGTGGGTAGTCCTCGCCGATATCGACGCCACAGGACGCCTGCACGTGGACCGGCGTTTGCTCGGGCCGGTCGAGATACTCGTCGGGGAGCGCGTCGAGTTCGGGCACCCACCGACGGATGAACTCGCCGTCCGGGTCCTGGTCGCGGACCTGCTTGCGCGGGTTATACAGCCGGAGGGCCGGCTTGCCAACCAGTCCGCACTGGGACTGCCACTGGGTGTAGTTGATGGCCGCCGAGGCGTCGACGAGATGGTGGTAGAACCAGTCCGCGCCGAGCCGCCAGGGCTGCTGGAGCAGATGGTAATACACCGATACACACATTGCCCGCATCCGGAAGTTGAGCCAGCCCGTCTGTTTGAGACACCGCATCGACGCGTCGACCATCGGGAACCCGGTCTGGCCGTGCTTCCAGGCGGCAACCAGCTCGGGATCGTACCGCTCCGCGTTGAACCCCACCAACACCGGATTCACCGCCGCATCGAGCCAGCCGGGCCAGTCTTCGAGCTTCTGCTCGTAGTGTTTGTTCCAGAACAGCCGCGAAATGAACATCTCTTTCCCGCGGCCGTCGGGCGCGTGTTCGTCGACGTACTGGAAGACCTGCCGCACGGAGAGACAGCCAAACGCGAGATACGGCGAGAGTCCGCTGGTCCCGTTTCGTGCGTCTGTCGGCGCAGAGATGTTCCCCGGATAGTCGTCGATCCGCTCGACGAACGCCGACAGCCGCTCACGCGCCGGGCCGGTCCCACCGCGAGGCACGTCGGATTTCGACGGTGTGACTGCGTAGTGTTCTTCGACCGCGTCGATGTCGATACCGCTGTCGAAGCTCCGTGAGGTGACCGTGCTCGGGTCCCAGTTGTACTGGTCGGCGGAGAACCACGCCGATACGTCGTCCTGCCATCCATCGCGAGTCTCCGCTCGGTCACGGACCAAGCCGTCGCCGTCAATGCATGTTACATCACACTGTTCCTGCACGCGGCGGTCCCGTTCCCGACCGTAGCGTCCGGTCGGAACGGCCATCGTCACGATGTCCCAGCCGGCCCCGCGGAACCGCCCCAGCACGTCCACCGGGTCCCCGTGGGCGTAGGTGAGTCCGCGACCAGTCGCGGTGTGGTACTGGTCCGAGAGGTCGGCCAGGCAGTCGTGCAGGAACCGAACCCGGCTGTCACAGGCGAGGCCGTCCGAACCGTAGAACGCCGGGTCGAACACGAACAGCGGGAGCACGTACTCGGACGTCCCAGCCCTCGCGACTGCAGCCTGGTCACGGATCCGAAGGTGTTCACGATGCCAGACGACTGTCCCTGATTCGTCGTCGGCGAGCGTCGGAATCGCGTCCCGCTCCGGCGTGTCCCCTGAGTCCAGTCTTGGCATCCCGTCGTTGGGTCATCGTTGGCCCGCAGCTACCACTGTCTTTCGACTCTCGAAGCTCCGGCCGAACCAGGAGTCCCCGGTGGCCGAGTGGTGTCCGCAGTCGTATCAGAAGGGTTACCCCTCGAGACCCGCGCTAGCCGACAATGGAATTCGAGTCCACGCGCCGCCGCTTCATGCAACTCGCCGGAACGAGCGCGACAGTCTCCCTCGCTGGCTGTAACGCCCTCCAGGGAGGCACCAGCGACGGAATGAACACGGGGACAGAGCCGCAAAACCAGAGCGCGGGCGGGGAGCCTGCAACGGTAACGGTCGGAGTCGAACCTGACCAGACGCAGTTGCGGGACCGACAGCAGGAGATCCAGTCGGAGCTTCAGGCGGGGAACCTCACACAGAGCGAGGCACAGGCAGAGTACCGCACCGCACAGGAGAACCTTGCAGAAGGCGCAATCAGTTCCTTCGAGGAGCGTGCCACATCTGAGCTTGGCCTCACTATCGACGATTCCGTTTCACAGGCGGGTGCGCTGCTGGTCACTGGCCCGCCGACCGGCCTCATCGCTACCCTCTCAGTCGACAGTGTTACTGGACTCTTCCCGCAATCGACGTTCGAACAGATCCGGTCGCAGGTTCGAACTGAAACGCCGGGCGCAGCGGAGTAACTCACACGCCACTGGCCGACTGCCGGCTCGCGCCGAGCGACGGTGTGTGATTTGCACTCACCGGGAGGACTTCCCACTGGTTTCCAGGACCACGGTGACGGTGGTTTCGCCACGCTCGGTTGTTGTCGTCACATCGAAGCTGACGGCGAGAACATGTGTGCGACCCACGCGGTCCTGCCCGACGACGCCGCGGTCGGCGGTACAGTCCCCGAACTGGCGGGCCGGTCCCGACGGACAGTTTTCGGCTTTCCACTGCTGTGCGGCAGTACCGTTGTAGGTTATATTGTAATGGACACCGTCCTCAATGCGGGATGTCTGGAGCCGGTCAAGCCGAGGACCCAGTCCGGTTCGAACGGCTGTCACCGCCGACTCGTTCGCGGTCCAGGCGTATTGGCTCGGGATGGACGTGCTCTCAGTTGCCACGGCTCGCTCAAGGACTCGAAGCGCGTCAGCAGACGGGTCGTCATCGTAGTCGGCCGTCGCCCGAACGTCATCGTGATAGCTCAGTTGGAGCGAGGCGAGCACAATTGGGACGAGCGCTACGGCGATGACCGTGGCCGCAACGAGCACGAGCTGTCCGCGCCGGGTCACGCGTACCACACGGTGATCCGGACACTCCCGTGTCCCGTCGGCACAGTTGCAGTCCCGGTGCTGACGCCCTGAGGCGTCGGTGTTCCGACCGCACCGTGCGGTGTTTCGACCCGGAAGAGGACGTTGTCGGGCAGGATGCGTGTGACCCGGTTCGAAAGCGCGCTCCGTTCGCGGTCGAACGCAGTCGGACTAGACACGACCTCCTGCAGTCGCGTCGCACCGCCGTGTCGCGGCGGGTCAGTAGCAAGAATGGCCGCCGTGTCCGAAGCGTAGGCATCAAGTTGCGGCCCCTGTCGGTCCGGCGCTGGCGTCCCCAGGGCGAACCCGAGCGCGACGCTGAGAATCAACACTGTGCCGAGGGCAACTTCCACGAGCGACAGCGGCAGTTGCGCTCTAGACATCGACGGTCACCACCAGCGTCTCTTTCGTCGACCGCGGGGCGTCGTACTCTATGGTCACGTTGCCTGGTTCGAGCTGGCCGGCCCGCTGGAAGCGCAGCGCCGTCGTCTCGTAGGGCACCAGCGGGACCGCGTAGCTGCCGTCCAGCCCGCTCCGGTTGTGCAGGACGACCCGGTCGTTAGCGCGGACCGTCCAGACAGTCGTGCCCGCCGGCGGGTCGATAGTTACGGTGGCCTGTGCGCTCCGGCGAGGGAGCGTCACCGCGTCGGTCGTCGCCAAGTCGGGTGAGAGTGTCCGTGGTTCCCGAGACTCGACCACGACGAGACGGGTGATTTGTGTCCCGCTGTAAACTGTGCCACTGCGTGCGATTTCCTCGTCAGCCAACTCGACGCTGACCGCATACTCACTGGCCGGCGGTGCGCTCCGCTCCAGCGCCGCCTGGTCGAAGTCGTCTACCCGAGATTGATTGAGGACGTTGCTCCGGGCGGCCAGCGGCCCGTCCACCGCGACGAGTCGGTCAGCAATTGCGGCAGCGACCCGTCGCTCGTCGGGGGTCCTATCCGCACCGGTAATCGCGGTATCGGCCATCGCGACACCCAGACCAGTGACAACAGTCAGGAGCACGAGCGCGATACCAAGCGCTGGGAGCGACGTCTGGGCACGCATGGTGGCGTCAGAACGATGGTTCGACACGGTCATCGCTCCGCCTCCAGTGTCACCGTCACGCTCCCCGTGGTTCCAGAGACAACGACCACAGTCGGACTGCCCGCCTGCCATTCACCTTCGAGGGTATCGACTCTGTCGGGCAACACCGGCTGTGCTCGGCCGCCGATTTCGGGGTTAGGATGGTCGAGGACGAGAGCATCCCCATCAGTCCGAATACTGTATCCTGCCCCATCGATAGTCTCCGGGAGCGATACCCGAACAGTCGCCGAGACGGCCCGGGCCTCCGGCGGAATGGCCTGCTCGACGCGGGCCGTCGCTTCGGCGAGCGTTCGATCGCCGAGTTCCGCCCCGACGGCGGATTGATACGCCGGGACAGTGCCGCCGTACAGCGTGGTCGTCACTACTCCGATGTACAGCAGCACAATCCCCATGCTCAGCAGTTTCTCGACGACCGTGCTGAGCGCGCGATTATCCATGGCTCACCTCCGTCCGCATATCGTGACGGACAAGATACAGCGTCCGGCGGCCTGGGAACGTCGCTACGACGCTCTGGACGCCATCGCCGTCGATGTCCCTGACTCGCGTGGTTGCACCGACACGCTGGAAGTAGTCGGTGAACGGCCGTGGAGTCGCCGTCTCGATAGCCACGCTGTAGTTGTCAGGCGGGAGTTGTTCGCGTTCGTGGCTGACGTTCTGGCGGATACCAGCGGACACACCGCCGGTGCCAGACACCGTGCCACCGCTGGCGTTGACAATCGGTGCGCCGACGATGACCGCTGTGTCGTCCCGCGTCGCCGTCACCGGCGGGTCCGTTTCGAGCCACGCGTTCCCCGCGGTCCCGCGAACAACACTCCCGGCGAGAAAACGGACACGGTCGTCGCCGGAATCGTAGATCACTGCGTCGACGGGGACCGTTCGCTGGACGCCGGAGTCGTTGCGGACTCGGAGCTCTCGTTCGACTGTAGTCAGCCGCCCTTCAGTAAACCGAACACGGGCCGTCTGGTGGCCCGTCTGCTCCACTGGTCGGAACGACGTCTCGAACATGTTAGCGACGCGGGCCTCGTTGGCGGTTGCGGTGTGGCCGTCGACGACAGTCCCGACGACGGCCGTCAGCCCACCGAGCGCGACGACGGTCAGCCCCAGCAGCAACACCACGCCGACAACGTGTGACTGGGCGTCGGTATCGCGCTTCAAATCAGACCAGCCCCCGCGAAGACAACGTATGCGACGAGAACCAGCCCCGAGGAGTGCAACAGCGCTTCGTAGGCGCCGCGGCTCGCCGTGCCGGCGAACCAACCACAGGCCAGCATCGTCGCCTGCGTGACGACGTAGAACCGGTGTTGCTCCCGGACGGGTTTGATCGCGCTCGGGTCGAAGGCGATGTTCGCACCGCCAGAGACCGACGACAGTTGTGCGAAGCTATCGAGGACGTAGACGTTGACAGCGACGGTAATGCCGATGACGAGCAGCGCCGTCGTCCAACCGACCGCAACGTAGACGAGCAGGGCTGATCGGATGGATTTCCGCAGATGGTAGAGTTGACCTATCTCTGTCTGGAGCGTCTCGAACACGTCCTCCGCATCGCTCCCCGTATCCAGCGCGCCGACCACAAGCCCGATGGTCTGTTCGGCCATCGGCGTACCGACGCGATCGACGAAGTGGTCCAGCGCCGCGGCCCGGCGGTCGGCCGCGGCGTCGCCGGGGCTATCACCCAGCGACAGTGTGAACGCGAGCGACTGGACATCGCTGGTGAGCGCGCCGAGTTCCACGTCGTCGGCGACACGTCGGACCGCCTCTGGGAACGGGCGGCCCAGCGCGACGTGGCCGGCGACGGCGTGAACAAAGTCCTGTATCTCCCGGTCCTTCGCGTCGTCCGCTCTGGCCCGACGGACCGTTACCAAACCGACGGGGACGCCGACGGTGGTATACGAAAGGAGCGCGACGTTGACCGGACGGTAGCCCAGTGACCAGAGACCCGCGGCGACGACCACGCCCAACGGCACGCAGGCGAGGAGTGCACTTGCTGGGTTCGAGGGAATCGTCATGAGGATTGCGACAGGGCCATCCGGCAGGCCATAGCTCGGAGCGGCCGTGTTCTGCGGGCGGAGCGTCGCAACAACGAACGCCGCCAGCAACCCGGCGGCCATCACGAACGCCGCGCTCCCGTAGACGACGATCGCGCGAACGGTCGTTTCGCCCAGCGGCGTCGCAACAGGCTCGGAGAGGCCGGGCGCGAGGATTCCCATGACAGTGACGATGAGTACAACAAGCGCGGGCAGCACTAGCAACACGACAAACAACTCCGCGAGCAGTTCGAGATAGCCAGTCGCCCGCTCGTGTTGTCGGCTCTGCTCGTGCGAGAGCAAGCGCCCCTCCATCTCCAGGTATCCCTCTAGCGCCTCGGCGCTCTGATTCGCATGTTCGCGGAATTTGAGCAGAAACGGGGCCAGCAGGTCTCGTGAAGGTGTCTCGCTGGCGACCCGCTCAATACCAGTGTCGAGACTCCCGGTGAGGATGCCTTGGTTAAGCGCACGTCGGAAGGCGACCGCTGTCTCGCCGTAGGCGTCCTGTTCGGCAACGGCGCGGAGCATCTCTCGCCGGTCGTGGGTTCCGGACGCGAGAACTCTGAGGTAGCGGACGGCACCGGGCAGCGTGGCTGCGATGTCCGCGCGCCGCGCGCTTGCGACCCACGAGAGATACCGGTTGCCGGCGACGAACACGCCCCGTTTGAGCGTGAGGCCAGCGACCGTTCCGAGGATAGTGGCCACGAGAAGCCGAGGGACTTCTGGTAGCGCCAGCCGATTGATGACCGGAAGGCTCTGCTGGAGCACCGCGACGAACGAGTCGAAGGTCCCCGGGGGCACGAGCATCGCTATCGTGGCAGTTCCGAGAACACCGACACAGAGCGCTATCCACGAGAGGCCGTACACTCTGGCGACGTAGACGCCAAAGCCGGCGCTTGGATAGGCGGCCCGGTAGCGGTCGCGCGTGCTTGCGTGGCGGTCGTCCTCGGCGTGGTGGGCGAACAGGGCGTACAGGCCCCGGTCGAGCAAGCCGAGTGTCTCGCCTTCATCAGTCGTCACCCGTACCGACCTCCAGGTGCGGATTGTCGGGGGTACCAGTCTGTCGCCGCAGCCGCTCGACGGTCGCTGCCTCGTTCGTCTCTAGGTCGGCTAGCACGCTGAACAGGTCGTCGAAATCAGTTAGGCCCTCCTGAACGAGGTACTGGACGTACCGATGGCGACGGTGAAATGCGTCCTCGACGGCTGAGACCGGTTCGTCACGGAGGTCCGAGAGCCGGTCGAAGATACCGGTGTCGACCCGCCGCCGGTCATCGCCGAACTGCGGGTGGTCGTAGGCGAATTCAAAGGTCCCGTCGGGCCGCCGCCAGCAGACGCTGTTCCAGTGGATTGTCGTCCCGTCCTTGTGTATCGTCCCACTCCGGTCGTTCTCACCTTCGACGACAGACGGGTCGTCAACGAACTCGATTACGTCGCCGACGTAGCGCTCCCCATCAACGTGCCGAGGGAACACGATGAGGCCAATCTCTTTGAGCAGGTAGGTCGGCACGCCCTTCTCGATAACGCGGTTGACCAGCGACTCGATGTCGTCGGCGTGGGTCGTCCCGATAACGCCGTGACCCGTGTAAGGTACAAATCTATTAGTAGACGGAACCGCTTGGTATAGATAGAGTGTCCCAATGGCTGACACAGACAAAAAGTCCGCAATGACCTATCCAACCCCTGAACAGTATCAAGGGTGGAAAGACGACGCCAAAGAGATGGATATGTCTGTATCTGAGTGGATGCAGGCCATGATTGAAGCCGGTCGCAAGAAGTTTGATGCACAGGTCGAACCCGACGAAAGCGCCGAACAACTCCGTAGACAGCGTAATGACCTAAAGACCGAGTTAGAACGCGCCCGTGAGCGGATTCAAGAGTTGGAAACGCAGTTGCACCACGGCGAGCAAGCGGTTATCCGCGAATTTGTTGAAGAGAATCCCGGTGCCACCTTCGAGGATATTACCCGCCACGTCATTGATACCGTTCCTGAACGGTTGAACCGGCATTTAGACGAACTGGAAGGTGACGCCCTGTATGTTGATGATGATGGATACTACCCGGAGAGTGACGGCTAATGACGAAAGTAAAGACGCCACATGACCGGCTTGGCGTGTTCAAGCAACTAGCCGACGTTCCCAACAGTCGCCGCCTTCACCAATACGCAAGCGCCTATGAGGGACGGGATACGTGGGCCAGCTACCGGGCGACTGTCGACCTTGGCGAGCGTATGTCTGAAGAGTGGGCACGGTTCTCCCGTCGCTGGAAAGACCACACCAAGGAACATGGGCGGCACCATGCCTTAGCCCGTCCCAATGACGTAGAAACATGGTCCGTGTGGATGTTAGATAGCTTCTCGGTGGATAGGGCGTACCAACACTGGAACGTCATTGAAGGCTTCTATGACTGGCTCAAGTGGCATACCGAACACCCACACACGTACAACCCCTTCCATATGGCCGCTGTCGAACCGGAGAGTAGCACCCGAAAGATATGGTCCCGAAAAATGGAGAAAGCATGAGTGACGACGCCCGACAAGAACTGGCCGATGCATTTGGCCGTGAATTAGATCCGCTAGCACAGTTTGAAGAGACGTTCAAAGAAACCGAAATCGATCCGTTTGAGCTGTATGAGCAGAACCGATTAGATAGCAAAGACCTGTCTGACGCCGCTGTTGGGGAGTATCGCCGTTCCTTCCAGCAATGGCGTGATTATATGGACCAACAGGGGCGTCACCCCGCTTGTCCGAACGAAAGCCACGTTACGGGGTTCATCGAGTACCACAGAGACGAACGTGGCAACTCAGTTGGAACTATCAAGAACCGGCTGATGTATCTCAATCAAGCATATCAATACTGGCAAGACGACGCCGCTTTTCCCCACCCACAGGATTACAACCCGATTGACTTGGCAAAGGCCACGGCTGATTTGACCGATGATGGACCCAAGGAACCGCCCCGTCTGTCTGTTGATGAACTACGGGAGAAGGTTGAAGAGATTACCAACATTCGGGACCGGGCAATTGTGCTTATGCAACTCAAGCTAGGGCTTCGAGCAACCGAAGTGTGCAATATCAAACTATCCGAAGTCCACCTATCGAACCGGGACGTTCGGGACCACTACGACAGCATGGCCGAAGCCAAGGAACTGAAAGAGCGGGACCGGGAAAACGCCGTCTATATCCCACATGAAAGAGACGGAAACAAGTCTCGCCGGCCCCGTATGCTCCCCTTGGATGATGAACTACGTCGGGCGCTTCTCCGGTATCTGCTGATTCGGCCCGACAATGGTGAACCGTGGCTGTTCTTGTCACAAACTACGCGGGAGCAAATGACCAAACAAGGAGTAAACGAAATATGGAAAGACGCTTTCCAGCCGGAGTATGCTGAAACCAAGGACCACAGGGCTATCACTAGCCACTTCGGGCGACACCGCTTTACGACCTACTGGCGTGTTGAGCAAGACCTGAACCGAGAGTTAATCAAGTATATGCGCGGGGATACAGCTGGCTCTGCTAACCTCAAGGACAGGGGCGCGATTGACGAGTATATACACACCTACTATGAGGATATTGAACCTATCTACCGCGAGCAGATCTACAAGTTTGGTGTCTAGCTTCGGCTAGAAAAATAAGATAATCAAGGTTACTTTTTTATCACTATATTCAACATTTGGCACATGGTATATTGCTCGGACTGTGGTACTGAAGCAGCAGATTCACAGTCATACTGCCAGAGTTGCGGTTCATCTCTCTCAGTGGACGGGGGTGGACCACCGTCGGATGGTAATTCAGCATCTACTATCCAACAGCAGAGAAAAACAGATTCTCTCGATGATGCCGAACTGAAAGAACGGTTGCAGTCGATGGACGAATACGAGTTTGAGTATTTTATTGGCGACTTGTGGGAGAAAGTTGGTTGGCGCACAGAAGTTTCGCAAGCTTCTGCCGATGCCGGAATAGATGTCATTGCTGAAAAAGACAAACCATATCATCAAAAGAAAGTCATTCAGGCAAAGCGGTATGGAGAAAACACGACTGTTGGCGGTCCTGATATTCAGCAGTATGCAAGTCTAAAACGACAAGTCCCCAATACTGACTCTGTCGTTATTGTCACCACAAGCTCATTCACCAGTAGCGCCAAGAGCCGGGCGGATGAACTAAATGTGAAACTTGTTGACGGGGATGGCCTTGTTGATATGGTCCGGCAGTATGATGCGGGTTCGCTTGTTGATCAATACACGGACTTATCCACTTCAACGGAGCAGAATACGCAATCTGAACCAACTCCGTCTGGTTATGTCCCAACTACAGAGGATTCAGTAGCAGAAACCTCCACTAAACCGAAAACCGAACCACTGGTTACTGGATTTGCTGGATTTAACAAATGGCATTACGTGGCGGCTGTGGCTGTGCTCTTGACGTATGCTATGGCTGATGTCTCGGACGGAGCGTTGCTTATATTCTACTTCTTAGGGATTATAACGCTCTATCTCGACATTAGATATGTTCGTAAAGCTACTGATTATTCGCCACGGGCATGGCCATATTTGCTCGGTATGGTATTTGCTCTCGCTATCATAGTGGTTCCCGCATATCTCATCAACCGATTCCGGTATACGAACTGAGCGAGTAGCACACGCCCCGTTTTCTATCTGTAATCATATCCCCCAAGTTGCCGCGCCGACAGTCTACTGCGGAAACTTCAAAAACCGTAACTAAGCTACCGTCTCAAGAGCCATGGACCGCAGGATAGAACACGAAAGCGCGGTATCTGTTACGACTTATTATACAAGTCGTTACTACTCATCAACCGGCTCAAGAGCATTGCGCCATGCATCGCCAAGGACATCCTCGGGGATTGGGTCCCAAGATCCACCTGCTAACCTGTACAACTCGAATGGGTCCGCATCTTCGGGCCACTCTTTGTGGTCCGTTTCAAGAGCTTCAAGCGTTTTCTCAATCTCGCGCTTCGATTTGCGCGTCATGGTTGCTCCTGTTGTGCTTCAATGGCTTCGAGCCGTTCCGATAACTCTTCGAGATCCCTGTCGTTTTGCATTTGCCGATGCACGTTGGCTGAATACGCTAAGGCTCTAATCCACTTGATTCGGACCTTTTCATTCTCTGTGTCGTACACACGCCCTTCTTTGACTTTCCTGTGAGCCTCCCGAATCCCATCTTCAAGCAAATCCAGAATTTCGTCACGGTTGGGTAACTCTCGCGCGCCTGCGCTCGCGCTATCAGCCTCAGACATGGTTTACCCCCCGGGGCTTGACCATAGAATCGGCGTTTACAAGCGTTTGAGTGCGATGCATCACGTTTGGAAGTGTAATTGGTAGTTGCTTAGTCACGAGTACGTCACCCGTTGTAGTCCCGGTCAAAATCCGCCGCCGGGATACAGAAACATAACAACACACCCATTTTCGTTCAGTTGGAGAACTTGATGGATAGGGGAGCTACCCTATGAACTGTTACTCGTTTCGCACCCGCCAGCGTTCGAGTGCTTCAGGGCTTAGGTTCTTATCGCCAGTCGAATCAACCCGCTTCCCATCGTTATTAATCGCTATCATACGCTCGCTCCAGTCCGGCCATATATCCTTCGCCACTGGTAGCGGAAGCTCTTCCCCGGGTTCATACGTCACAGTTGGCGAGGTTGTTCCATCAAACCGCGCTGGCACAGGTGAGAGATCCAAGTCGTCCGGGAAGCACTCTTCAGGGTACTTATCCGGATTACCCAGACGGAAGCCCCCGCTGACCGCCGCCCAGATAACTGTCGTTGTGCCTTCTGGTAGCCGGTCCTCTTCGCTATCTTGTTCGTTAGGTCGGTCAACTGCTGGCATTAGTCCAGCACCCCCGAACCAACGTCAAACTCAGCATCGGAATCTTCGGTATCCTTGTCGTCGTCATTAACCGACAAATCGGTGAGAATACCGCTTCCAACGTCAGGGTCTTGACCGTCAGTGGTGACGTTGGCTGTTGCTCCCGTAGCTGGCATGGCCGCGCCTTTGGTGAGAATATCAAGTTTCGTCCCCAGTGATTTCTTAGTGGGGAAATCTTCAATCACCGCGTCGGTGTCCTCATACTCCGCGCTGTTGGCTACGATTTTTTCGGCCATACGCTCTTTTTCTGCCAGCTCGTTAAGTTCCGCCGCCGCCGCTCGCACTTTACTCTCTGTACTATCGATGTTACTGTAGTCACTCATAGCTATGAAGTGTTCTCTATGGTCGGATTCCGCCAACCGTCGTTACGCTTTAATCCAGTTGCTCGCCTTTCGGGTCATCGCCCGCTACTTCGCTATCTAATCCGCTCTGTCCGTTCTGTAGCCGTCGACCACTGCTGGAACCGTATGCACCAGTCCTATCACCACAACCGCCAAGGAACCGCTTGCATGGCCCGACAGAACCAACAACACGACGACTAGCGACACAAGAAACGACTCACTCAGAAGATCTGATATTCTCTCGTCCATAGGTAGATGCTCGCCAATTATGGGTCATCACAGACCTACCGGCTAAACCGAAGTGTCTTTACGGTTTTTAACCATCTCAGCCACTCACACACCAATTCTCTGTCCTAATTAGACACTTTGGTTTGAACTATTGCACACGTACACGCACGTACGCGATTAATGGAACAAAAGTGTCTAACGCACCACCCAATACTGTGGTTTGTCGGGAGTAGAAGCGTTCTACACCCAAAGACACTTTCTAGTCGAAGTGTCTAAGCCCACTCTCTTGTGGTTCATCGGAAGTGTCGGGAAGGTAGCTTTCGCCCTTCCCAGTGAGTTGCACACCGACAAAGACGCGCTGTTGTTTTCCGTTCACTGTCGCTCTCCCATCGGCAATACCTTCACTCTTGAGACGACGAGTCATCTTGTGTTGTGTCTCTGCCGGTAGGCTCTCGGCTTCACAGAACGCATGGTATGCGTGGTATGCCTGTTTTTTCGGAAGCTCCCCGTCCTCACTCTTCTCAAGACAGATCTCACGGAATCTGTCGACTGTGTTGCCCCACTTCTCCCACGTCCGTTGTGTCTCGCCCGGTGTCCGATCTGCGGTGAACTGTCCCTGTTGCATCAACCGCTGGAGACCTTCTAGCATCCAGTTCAAGACACCGGACAATTCTGATTGAAGTTTCTCGTCAAGGTGTGGGTCGCGTTCTGCCTTCGGAACGGTTGACGGGAACGGAACCAACAGAACCCGACGGTAAAACGCCTCATCTTCCGTCTCGGCGTCCGGGAGTTGATTAGCCGAGAAGAGGTGTTTCGCGTTCGGCTCAAACCGGAACGGGTCTTTGAATTTCTCTTCTGCCTTGATGCTATCACCGGCTGTAATCTCTTTAAAAGCGCCTGTGTCCTCGATAAGCGAACTTGGAATGTCGTTTCGGAAGTTCGCCCACGACTGGAACAGTTCCGCGCCAGCAAATCGCTCGCCAGTAAGTTCCTGTGGTGTGAGTGAAACCACAGTATCGGAACCCAGAACCGCTCGGACCGTATCAAGGAACGTCGACTTACCGGAAGCGGTCGGACCGACAAGGAACAGGGCTTTGTGATACGGAAGCCCCCAGTGCATCAAAGTATATCCTGCATACTCTTGGAGTTTCTTGCGTTGGGCTTCGGATTGCACCACGTCGCTTAGAAACTCACGGAACTGTGGACAGTCGGCGTTCGGGTCGTACTCTGTTGCTACCGACCCGAGAAACCGATACTCTGGAGCATGGTCTTTCAACTCTATGCCATGGGTCTGAACCTCCAGAACACCGTTCCGGACGGGAATATGGTTCGCTGGTCCGCCCATATCCTCTTGGCTCACTGTATGCCTGCCACGGAGTTGGTCTAGAATCTCGTTTTTCTCGTTCTTAGCGTATTGCTCTCTTAGGTTGTTAACCAGCAACTCCCGAACTTTCTCTTCTCCAGTCGGATTGTAAATCCCGGTGTCTGAGCCGTAGGCGTATAGTACGTCGTTCTCTTCGAGGTTCGCCCAGTGATGTGTTTCAGATAGCAACTTTGTCGCCTCATACCGAGCAGGCTTTCGTTCATCGGCTTCAGAAGCACCGTCGTACTGTCGATACACTGTGTCCCATGTCGGGGTATCAGTGTTCGTCTGAGTGGTGTCTGTTGTGCCCGCTTCGGTTGTCATCGTTCCGCCGTCAGTTGTGGGGAGTGACTTACTGCCAGCGTCGTCACCGACCTGCCGTTTGGCCCGTTTCCACGTCAATTGCCAGTAGTTGTCTGACGCATCGTTGGAATCAACCTTACTGTTGCTGTTGTTTGCCAGCAACCGATAGGCTTCAGATTCACTGACACCGTGTTCTATCATCCGACAACAGACGTGAAAGTCGGATTCGCTCCTATCGCCACTACCGTACAAGAGATAATCCTTGATGTTCTGGTAGTGTTCTGCGACAGCCTCAGCATGGCTTACATCGCCGTCTGTGTTGGGGGTGCCACCGGACGTATCCACACTTTCAGTAGCGCGTGACGTATCCTTGCCGCTCTCATCGGCCCTGATAACCTCAAAGAGGTCAGCCAGCGAAATCTCTGCTATTGGCGCATCGGTGGCAATTTCGTAGTAGCCACCGTCAGGCTTTGAGCAGTTGTCGCACCACTCTTTATCGCACCCATCAAGCTGGCTCGCCGGACCCACCACATACTGATTGTGAACGCGAATCTCTCCCCAACTTGGTCCGGGGTTCATCGCTCCAGCGACGGCTTCAATGCTCTTGTGAACGTCTTTACCGTCAACATAGTAGTACCTATGGCCGCCAGTATCGCCGTCTGTATGTGGTGATTTGACCGTCAGGGTATCAGGAAGATTGTTCACGGCTTCCAGCGCGTCACTGTCCGCACTTTCTGAATAGTCGTCTATATCCACGTCAATCAGCCAGCGGTCGCCTGACGGGTTCGCACCGGCATACACACCGTAGTTACCGGAGAGACTAGCGAAACTACTCTCACGGTTACTGGCGTCGTTGTGACGCACCTGTGACGCCTTTGTTCCGTCTTTCACAGGGATAAGCCGCGCTTCGATAAGACCGGCTTCGGTCAGTCGCCGGGCCAGTGTTTCGCGGTCGGACATTAGCTAGTCACCCCAACGTACACTTCTTTGTGGGTTCGGCAGAGATTCACACCGTTAACCTCAGTCACGGCTTCATTCCAGCAGGTGTCACAGAACGGACCGGAAAATTCTTCATTACCTAGTTCATATTGGTAATCAGACGGTCCCTCGCCGTCTACCATGCTTTCATTCCTATCCTTCATGAATCAGCAACCTCCAGCTTGACCGTCCCGTTTTCAACAGTGTAGTGAATGCGGTCGGCGTCGTCGACACCAAGGGCTTCCAGCTCCTCTTTCCCGAGGAACAGACAAGCACCCAGAATTTCACCGTCTGCCGTAGTGTTGACCGTGGCTTCCGGTCGGTTATTCGTTTCAATGCCTCTCTCGACAGTTTGCGATTGACTCATTAGTTAGAAGTCTAAATCAGAAATGCAGGGGTCTCTCCCTGCCAGTTAGAGCGCCCGGATTCAGTGGACCTGTGTAGGAACTGTGTGCCACAGACGGGCGCTATTCTATACGTCACTCGTCAAGAAGCCGGTTTAGTACATCATTGAAGGACTCACCCGGCTGTTGCTTCTTTGCGTTCAGTTCCTTCCACGTTGTTCGCTCTACTTCGATAGTTGTGGTTTCTCTCATGCTCATGATGAAATCAGCAATAGTCACTCAGTAACCAATACATCCTTATCAGACTGTGGACACCTTCGGCTGTTTACCTCGGGTTCCCACCTACCACCCACTCACTCCGTCGCAAGGTGGCTCATTTTGTTCCCACGGCCCGGTGATACGTCCCCGCCGGACAGTTCCAGCGGGTCGGTTCTGCCGAACCGTGATTGCTAACGTCAGAAGCACGTGGAATGGCACGGAGCCGTTCACGGCTTCCCTATATTGCCTCTGTTAGATACAGGGGCCATGGGTTATTAGTGGGTTCGCGTAGTACCTATAGGCACATGCTCACCGAAAAACAGCGAGACTACTTGATTGACGGACCGGAAGGAATCGACACAGAACCCAAATCACAGAAAGAGAGAGACTATCGGGCTAATATCCGTAACCGTGTTAAAGAAGCGTTGGAAGACTTTGACCTGCTCGCATCACAGTTAGAACTGCGGGATGTAGGACAGATATTCTACGACCCCAATACAGTAGCAGACCGAAGTGGCCCCGAAGCGGCACAAGAAGACTACAGCGGCGATGAAAACCGCACACCCACGCCGTTAGACGAGACTCCACCGACGAATCAAATCCCAGCCGTCTTGACTTTTCTGTATCTTGGAACTATATCGCAACAAAAGCGCGCCGGAGAAGAGAATCCATTTGCCAATGACCCGCAATTCTTTGAGTCATTAGTTAAGCAAGCAATCCATGCCTCACACACCCGGCGTGGTGAATTAGTAGATACGAACGTGGATATTGAGGTTGAGATAGAGACAGCAACTGGCGACATAGACACTTCCGAGCTTGAAAGCTTATCACACTCAGAGTTGGGGTTACTCTATGATAACGACGAAATCACAACCGAGCAGTATTTTGAAGCATTAGATTTTGATGAGGATGAGTTTGATGTGGGGTCTGGAGTCTTAGAGTCACTCAGTTCATCCAACCTAGAGGAGTAGAATAGTCGCTTACCCTCACTCTATAGTTTATTAGCAGTTATTGTCTTTAACCCGTGTTGAGCGTCTCGGCGAAGGTCTCGAAGGACGCGGCCGTGTTGATTTCGGCGATGACCTCGACATCTGGGTTCAGATAATTGCACTGTGTCATCAGATCGGCCATCGTCACGCGGCGGTGGTCCCGCTCGTGGTCCCGAGTGGTGAGCGAGACACCTGTCTCGTGAGGAATCCGAACCTCACGCGACCCTTCGTCGATACTGATGGGACGGTCCCGATACGGGATAAACGGCATATGCGCGTTCATAAGGGTCGTTTTGCCGGCTCCTGTGGGTCCCGAGAAGAGGACGACCCCGTGAGACTCGTACAGGAGCCACAGCAGCGCGACCAGTTCCGTCGGCAGCGAATTACGCTGGACCAGATCGACCGGTGTCATCGCATCGCTCGACTGTTTTCGAATAGAGATGTGGGGCCCGACTTCGCTGATAGTCGGTAGAGCAACGGCACAGCGGATGGTGTCGTCGGTGTCGTGGAGACCGTCCCCATCAGGGTCGATATTGACTTTCGCGCTCGGATTCGAGGCGTTGAGTTCAACACCGTCATCAGCGGCCAACTGCGTGACGACGTTGACGAAGGCCGCCTCGGAGTCGAAGGCGAGATTGGTCGGTACCCGGCCGTCGTGGCCGAGATCGGCGCGTGGGAGGACCTTCACGCGCTCGTCGACCCGGTTGGCCTCGATATCCTCCAGCGTATGGTCCCGGATGGGAACGGTGAGCTTGCCGTAGCCGACGAGGTCCCGAAGCACGTAGTACAGCAGGTCGTCGAGGCGGTCGTCGGCGAACCGGTGGTCGACCGGCGGCACGGCGAGGTCGAGTTCGGCCAGCGCCGACCGCAGCCGGTAGCGGGCGGCGTCGACCCACTCGGTCGTGTTGCGGACGGTTAGCTGCCGGGCCAAGAGCGAGCGGGCACGCTCCCGCACGAACTCGACACGGTCCTGAACGACGCCGTCGACGCCGGTCTCCCAGACGCGCTCCTTGCACACCTCGATGAGTTGTTCGTCGCCGGGGAGCAGGTCCGGCTCTCTAACCGCGTACTTCGTCGTGAACGGGTCCGCGCCGAGGAGGTGCTCGCGATAGACGACGACCGGAATCTCGAACCCCTGAAACCGGACAGTGTGGCGCTCGACACGCTCGCTCGCGAACCGATTGAGATACGCCGGGTCCGCTCCGAGGTCGGTCTCGGCCGGGGCGTAATCATCGGTATGGACGACGACACCGTCGTCAGTCACGTCAGCGACGTCGATACGGGAATCCAGCGCGTACGGAGTCAGCTCGTCGAAACACGCCAGCGACGAGAGCGCGTGGTACTCGATTCGGCGGCGGCTCGCCGGCGACGCGTCGATCAATCGGTCGATGACCCGGCGGTGTTTCGCATCGAACCCCCCGTTCATTCGCTCCACCGCCCCCTCACGCGTCCGTGGCCGCTCGATATTCGCACCTGCGAAGTGCGCCTCGACAGTCGACAGTGCGTTAGCTTCTGACGCTGAGAGCACGGGATCACGGACATCGTACCGGAACCTATTTGCACCTCGTCGAACGGTCACGACGACGCCCGGATACACCTCGTCTTGCTCACGAACGTCCGGCGCGTACCAGGCGTCGGCGTCATCCGGTGGCGTCGGTGCGGGGACCTCCGGCGCGGTCTCCGCGGCAGCCTGTGCGGTCATACGCAGTTTTAGCCCAGCTATTGTACTTAAACTTGTAGACTTGCTTTTTCGGAATTTAATTAAAATATAAAGGCTAGAAAAGAGTATATGAGGGGTAGCGGAGATCCGAGGAGAGTGGTTTCTCAACATTACATAATCTCGACAGGGTAGGGCCGTCTGATACTGTCGAATAATCGTTGGTGTTGGGTGATAGACGCAGTCTTGCAGGCGTGCTGTCGATTTGAATGTGTATTTTCGTGATATGCACCAGAATTATCATAACCGTGCCCACGGATCAGGTCATTTGTATGAAACAAACGCAGCCGGCACCGAACGGTGAGAGCACAGAGTCGACAACCGCCACACGACGACGGATACTCAAAGGCACACTTGGTGCGGGGGCGACCGCAGCAGCGGTTCCGAGCCTGAGCGGCGTCGCGGCGGCCCATTTTCCGGTCGAGATCGCAATCGAGATTCAGCCCGAGAACGCGGAGAGCTTCATCGACCTATCGGACCACGAAACCGTCACCGTCGCGGTCAAGCAGTCGGAGTTTATCAACAGCGATGGAGACAGTGAGACGTTCGATCCCACTGAGCGGGCTGTGCGCTATCGGTTCGGCTCGCGTCTCGCACTGGAAGACGGCGGGGGTGCTCGACCCATCGATGATGGCGAGATCACGGAACCAGAAGACGAGGCTACGGACGACCAGTCGTCGCTCGTTCTCACGTTCCCGGTCGATGAGATGGGGCTCGACGGCGGAGAGGAGACAGCGTGGTTGTACTGGGAGCGGGACGAATCCGGGCACCACGGCTACGCCGGCTTCGATTCCGTGCGGGTATACCGCGGATACTCCAGGGGCAGCGGCCTGATCGAACAGCTACGACAGTTGCTGGGAGGTGAGGCGGCATCCAGTTCTGACTGAGGGCCTGTGAACCCGGAGCAGTGCTGGCAGCGCGTGCCTGTACTCGCGATGCTGGCGACTATATACGTCGAATCCGATGGGACGCTATGGCTATCGTTGCTGAAATCCTCCTCGCCGACGAAACCCTTCCGCTGGTCGGCGTGGCGGACTCGGTTCCGAGCGGCGAACTTTCGATTTCGAACGCCGTCGGCCTCGAAGACGGAAAGCTGCTGCTGACGGTTAGCGTCGACGCTGACTCCCGCGACGCGTTTGAACGAGAACTGGACGCCCAGCCACAGATCACTGATGCGGCGGAGATTGGACAGACGGCCAACGGCTGGTTCTACAAGATTGTCGTCGACAACGCGTCGAGTCTTGTTGCATCTCACGACCCGGCGGAGTTCGAGGGCGTTGCGATGGACGCGACGGTCACCGGCGAGGGGATACGTGAACAGAAGGTGTTCTCCGACTACGACGCGTTCAGTGCGCTACAGGACCGGTGTGCGGTCAACGACATCCCGCTCGAACTGCTGAACATCGCTTCAGACCCCGAGAACCCCGGCGAGCGCGACCAGTTTGGACTCACTGACAGGCAGTATCGAGCGATATCCGTCGCCCTCTCTGCGGGGTATTACGATTCGCCACGTCGGTGCTCGACGGCGGAACTCGCCGACAAACTCGATGTGTCAGCCGCCGCGGCGTCTGATCTCTTGCGCCGAGCCGAAAAACAGCTCATCAGTTCGACGGTCGGCCCCGACCAGTTCCGGAACGCGCTCACGCAGTAGCCGTTCCCCTGTTCGACCGCACCGCCCCTGTCGCCACATAAACGGGCTTATCAGTAAGCGAAGCACGCTCGTGGCCGTCGCACCTACGGGACGACGATGACAGATAAATCTGAGACAGACGACCAGAACACACAGCGACTTGCAGGCGACGTTGCGATTGTCACCGGGGCTTCATCGGGAATCGGTGAGGCAACTGCCGAGGCGCTCGCTGATGCGGGCGCGAGTGTCGCACTCGCCGCTCGACGCGCTGACGAACTGGAAGCGCTCGCGGACCGGATCGAGTCATCCGGTGGGGAGGCGCTTGTTGTACCGACGGACGTTACCGAGGAAGACGACATCGACTCGCTGGTCGAGGCGACGACCGACGAGTACGGTCGCATCGACATCCTCGTCAACAACGCCGGCGTGATGCTGCTCGAACCGCTGGAACGGGCAGACCGGGCGAACCTCAGGCAGATGGTCGAGGTGAACCTGCTCGGGCTGATGAACCTCACCCACGCGGTGCTCCCGGTCATGCAAGAGCAGGAAAGCGGCCACATCGTCAACGTCTCCTCCGTCGCGGGACGCCGTGCGTCGGCCGATTCGAGCGGCTACAACGCGACGAAGTTCGGGGTGAACGCGTTCACTGAGGCAGTCCGGCAGGAAGTGACGACACAGGGCATCCGGACGACGGTTATCGAACCGGGTGCCGTCGATACGGAACTCGCGACGCACGTCCCGGACGAGCAGGTGCTGGAGCGGTTCGCGGAGATGGACCTCCCGATGCTCCACCCCGACGATATCGCTCGCGGCATTGTGTACGCGACGAGCCAGCCCGCCCGCGTGGACGTGAACGAACTCCTGATCAGGCCGACCGGCCAGGATATCTGAGACGGCCACCGCACTTGTCGAACGATGTCGCGACGGTCGGATCGAAACGCCGCCTCCGGTGTAGTTGACACACGCAGTACTGGCCGCCAAAGCCAGCTGTCAGGTGCTAACTGACCGCACTACCACATCGCGTTCGTTGCCGTCGTCTGTGCGATTTCCGCGTGCTGAAACGGGACGTACAGTCGCCGAAACGCCCGGTGTCGGAGGAACCTTACGTCGCCCTCCCTAACCACACACATGGCAATTGAGACGGATGTCCTTGTCGTCGGTGGTGGCGCGACCGGCGCTGGCGTCGCTCGTGACCTCGCACTCCGTGGCGTCGACGTGACGCTCGTCGAGCGCAACGGGCTGACAAGCGGTACCTCCGGGCGCTCGCACGGACTGTTACACAGCGGAGCCCGCTACGCCGAGGCCGACCGGGTCGGTGCCGAGGAGTGCATCGCCGAAAACCGGATACTCAAGGAGATCGCCGGAGCCTGCATCCGTGACACCGGCGGGTTGTTCGTCCAGCTCGCCGCGGACGACCCCGACTACTTCGAGGCCAAGCGGGCGGCCTGTGCGGAGGTCGGTATCCCCGTCGAGACGCTGGACGCCGATGCGGCCCGCGAGCGAGTGCCCGACCTCGCGCCCGACGTTGAGCGCGCGTTCGAAGTCCCGGACGCCGTCATTTATCCGTCGCGGCTCGTCGCCGCAAACGCCGCAGACGCGCGCGACCACGGTGCAACGATACACCCACACGCACCCGTCGAAGACGTCCTCGTCGAGAACGGGCACGTGGTCGGCGTGCAGGTCGGCGGGACAGCCGACGACAGTATCGAGGCCGACTACGTCGTCAATGCGACCGGGGCCTGGGCTGGCGAGTTTGCCGCGATGGCCGGCCTCAACGTCGAGATGCAACCGACGCGAGGGGTGATGGTCTCAGTCGAGTACGACGCCCTCGGGCCGGTACTCAACCGCTGTCGGGACCCCGACGACGGCGACATCGTCGTGCCACACGAGAACGAGGCCGTCCTCGGAACGACGAGCGTGCCCGTCCGCGACCCGGACGAGTACGAGACGGAGCAGTGGGAGATCGAGGAGAGCATCGAAGAGTGTGCGGCGATGCTGCCGCCAGTTGCAGACGCACCCGAGGTCCGGACCTGGTGGGGCGTCCGACCGCTGTACGCGCCAGACGAGGCGGAGCGCGGCCGCGGTATCTCGCGGGGCTTCTTCCTGCTCGACCATGCCGACGACGGCGTCGACAACATGGCGAGTATCGTCGGCGGCAAGCTGACCACCTATCGGCAGATGGCCGAGGCGACCGCCGACCGCGTCTGTGACAACCTCGGCGTTGACGCTGCCTGTCGGACTGCGGACCAGACGCTCCCGGGCGTCGACGACCCGAAACAACTGGACGCGCTCGTGGCCGAGTTCGACGGTCAGGGCCCGACTGACGAAGACGTGGTCGGGTCGACGTAACCGTCCATCATGCCCTGATTCAAACCGGAAGCGAGGGGTGTCAGCCGACTGTACCGTTATAAGGGTGGCAGCCGCACGTGCACTCATGATAAACGAGACCGTGCGGCAGATCAAGGAGATGGAGACACAGAGCTCCTCGATTGCCGCCGTGAAAGCTGCCAACGCGCTCCGGGAACTGACAGACCGCGAGTGCCACACGGTCGAGGACTTTCTCCGTGTCGTCGAGCGCAACAGCAGCGCACTCCAGCGGGCGAACCGCTCGCATGCACCGCTGTACACGACACAGCAACGCATCGTGACGGATCTGAAAGACGCCGACCTCGACTCGGTCCCGGCGGCCAAGGAACGACTGCGTGACACAATCGACGATGTCGTCACGGAAATCGAGACCAGCAAGGACCGTGCGGCAGAACGGGCGGCGACGCTCATCGACGACGGCGACGTGCTGGTGACACACGAGAACTCCTCGACAGTGATGGCGACGCTCATGACAGCGCTGGACGACGGCAAGGAGTTCCACCTGTACGCGGGCGAGTCCCGGCCGCATTTCCTGGGCCGTCGAACCGCCCGTCAGCTGGCCGACCGGGACGGGGCCGACGTGACGCTTATCGTCGACGGTGCGACGGGCCACTACCTCTCGGAGGCCGACCGCGTCTTCGTCGGCATGAACTGCCTCATCGACGACGTGGTGTACAACCGTATCGGGACGTTGCCGCTGGCCGCGACGGCCAACGAGCTTGACGTTCCCGTGACCGTCGTCGGGACATCGTCGAAGTTCATCGGGAGCGGCTTCAGCTTCCGGAACACGTTCCGGCAGGGGTCGGACGTGATGCTCGAACCGCCGGAGGGGTTCGATATCGGCAATCCGGGCTACGACGCGACGCCGACCCGCCTGCTCGATACGGTCGTCACTGAAGACGGTATCCTGCAGTTCTGAAGCTGTTCAACGGATCGTCCTGTCGGTGACCCTGCGAAGTCGCTCAGCAACATCAGCGTCGAGCGCCGCATCGGTCACCCGCCACTGCCAGTTCCCGGTTGCCGTGCCGGGGACGTTGAATCGGGCGTCACTACCGAGACCGAGCAGGTCCTGCATGGTCGTCATCGCGACAACCGCGTTCGAGTTCCACACCGCCTCGATGAGATCCCAGTTGATTTCGTCTCCATCAGTGCCGAGGTTGTAGTGGAGGCAGTCGCGCTGGCGGTCGGAAAGCCCGCGGTAGTAGCCGACGATAGTGTCGGTGTCGTGGGTCGACGTGTAGCCGACGGCCGACTCCGGGTAGTGCATCGGCTGGTACATATGCCCCTCCTCGCACCAGTCGGCGTACTGCGGCACGCGCATCCCGGGGAAGCCGAACTGGTCCCGGAGCGCGACGATGCTCTCGTCGAGAAAGCCCAGGTCCTCGACGAAAAACGGGAGTTCGCCGAGTCGGTCTCTGACCGTCTCGAAGAAGTGCGCCCCGGGGCCGTCGCGCCACTGGCCGGCGGCCGGGTCGTCCGCCTCGGCCGGAATCGACCAGAACTCGTCGAAGCCTTTGAAGTGGTCGATGCGGGCGATGTCGACAAGGTCGAACAGCCGCTCGAACCGGTCAACCCACCAGCCGTAGTCGTTCGCACGGAGTGTCTCCCAGTCGTACACCGGGTTCCCCCACCGCTGGCCGTCGTCGCCCGGGTTCGGCGGGACGCCGGCCACCTCCGCGGGGTAGTGGTCGTCGTCGAGTCGGAACACCTCGGGATATGCCCAGACATCCGCCGAGTCGAGGCCCACGTAGATGGGGAGGTCGCCAACCAGACCGATGTCCCGCTCGGCCGCGTACTCGGCCAGCGCCTCCCACTGGCTGTCGAAGCACCACTGAACGAACTTGTGGTAGCGGATGTCGTCGGCCAGTTCCTCCTGATATCGCTCCATGGCCGCTGGCTCGCGCGTTCTGATGTCGTCCGGCCAGTCCATCCAGCCGGCATCGTCGAACTCGGTTTTCAGCGCCGTAAACAGCGCATAGTCGTCGACCCAGCCGGCCTCGCGGTCACAGAACTCGGCGAAAGCGTTCCGGTCGGCTTCGGCCGCGCTCTCGTCGAAGTTCTCGTAGGCGGTCCGGAGCCGGCGCTCCGTAAACTCGGTCACGCGGTCGTAGTTGACCTGCTGTTGCGAGAAGTCACCCGGCGGTTCGACCTCGTCCGCGGTGAGATAGCCGCGGTCGACGAGGTCACGGAGGTCGATGAGCAGCGGGTTGCCGGCGAAGGCGGACGACGACTGGTACGGGGAGTTCCCGTGGATGCTCGCCGTGGGACCGAGGGGGCAGAACTGCCACAGCGACTGGTCCGCCCGGTCGAGGAAGTCGACGAACGCGCGCGCGCCGGAACCGAGGTCACCGATACCGTGTGGCCCCGGGAGCGACGTCAGATGGAGAAACACGCCACTCTGCCGTTCGAATTGCATACGCACCTGTTGCCCTGACAGGCATTTCAATGGGCGGGGTTGTTGACTGCCAGCGTGTCTGCTTACAGACGCGGAAACGGGGCGCACGCAAACATATATATTGTATCCATTTGATGCTATGACGAGAGAGTCAGTTACAGAGATGCCACCGAACGTTCTGATGCTTGGCTGGGGGTTCCCACCCAACATCACCGGCGGGCTTGATACCGCTATCGGGGAGCTGTTCGAACAGCTCGAACCGAGAGACGACATCGAGTTCGAGCTGGTGTTGCCCGCGGAGTACGCGCCGCCGGACCGCGACGGCATCCACGGCGTGCCGACAGGCAGCGGCGACATCATCACCCGTATTGGCCGGCTAGCTGGAGAGTTCGCCGACGAAGCGGCCGACGCGGACATCATCCACACGAACGACTGGTTCGGTTACAATCCCGGGTCGCGGGCCAAATCGGCCCACGATGTCGAGTGGATCTCGACGTTCCACTCGCTGTCAGCGGACCGTAACGTGACGCCGCCACAGCGGGAAGTCGAGACGGAACAGCGGGTCGCGAACCGAACGGACCACCTACTCGCGGTGAGTAAGTTCACGCAACGCCGGATCCGTGAGCAGTACGACGCCGACTCGACAGTCATCTACAACGGGTTCTCGTCGGTAGAGCCGACGGGCCGGGACATCAAGGCGGAACTCGGTATCGACGGGAAGATGCTGTTTTTCGTCGGGCGACACACCGACCAGAAGGGGCTGTCGTACCTGCTGTACGCGCTCTCGAAGCTCGGCCGGGACGACGTGAGCCTCGTACTCGGCGGCTCAGGGCACCTCACCGAACAGCTCGAACGGTTCGCGGAGCTACTGGGAATCGAAGACCGTGTCTACTTCCCGGGGTATCTCCCACAGTCAGAGCTCGGGGACTACTACAACAGCGCGGACCTGTTCGTCTCACCGTCACTTGCAGAGCCGTTCGGAATCACCATCGTCGAAGCGCTGTCGGTCGGGACGCGCGTCGTCGCCTGCGAGAGCGGAGCCGCAGAACTCCTCAACGAGGACTGTGTCATCGAGGTCGAACCCGATTCGGACTCCATCGCCGAGGGGATCGAACACGCCCTATCGCTGTCGACGCCCATCGAGTACGACGTCCGAACCTGGGGCGAAGTCGCTGACGAACACGTCGAGTTCTACCACGAGGTTCTAAACGAGGCCTGACCGGCCGCGCTCACCGGAGAAAGCGAACGTCCGTGACCGGTTCCGGGTGGACGATCAGGTAGCCGTCGGCGGTCGGCTCCAACCCTGTCACGGACGTTGTGTCCGTTTGCGTCCGGTACGGACTATCGGCGGTCCCGTCAGCCGACTGGTAGGGACTGTCGTACGGTGTCTGCCTGTCCTCCGGGGGGCGGTCGAAATCCTCCGGCGGCAGGTATATTTTTTCGCCCGATTTCGAGCGGACCACGACGGCCGTGTCGCGGTCGCCCGAGACGTCGATTCTGGTCCGGCCATCGTCGATTGTCATCTCAAACGAGACTGGCTCCGTTTCTGTTTGTGCCATGTTATCAGATAGCTCGCCTACCGCGAGTAAATGATGCTCTGTCACTTAGTCCTTCGCCAGCGGTACAGTGACTGGCGGTGGCCCGTCGTGAGTCCTGCATTCGAACAGTGGACCCGTCGTCGCGAGCCATCAGCGGTTGATGATGAGCGACCCCGACATGTTGTACCCCTCAACGGTGACATCCTCACCGAGAATCGTCTCGTCGAGGTCGCAGTCGTTGACCTCGGCGTCGGGGAAGACGATGGTCCGGTCGAGGCTGCTGTCAGTCACTTCCGCCCCGGCCATCACGTGGACAGTGGTCCCAATCTCAGAGTTCTCGACGGTCGCGTCGGGGTGGATGAGCGACCCGCCGTCGAGTTTCCACTCGACGGTCTCGAAATACGACTCAGGTGTCCCGATGTCGAACCAGACATCGTCAAACGTGAACGCGGACACCGGTTCCTGCTGTTGCAGCCAGTCGATGTACCAGCCCGGTTCGTCGGGGTTGTTGTCGCCAGAGAGGTACTCCTCGAAGCGGAGCGAGTCGGCCGGGAAGGCGTAGCAGGCAATCGATACAAGCGTGCTCTTGGGGTTGTCAGGCTTCTCCTGGAAGTCGACGACGCGTTCGCCGTCGAGTTCGACGAGCCCGTATGACTTGGCTTTCTCCCGCGAACCCACGTCGTAAGCAGCGAGTGCCGGCCCGTCGCGGTCCTCGAAGAAGTCGAGGAACTCCGAGGGGTCGAAGCCGATGAGGTTGTCGCCGCCGATGATGAACAGGTCGTCGTCGATGCCCTCGCGCTCGATCAGTTGCGCGAGCGCGCCGACGACGCCGAACTTCTCGTCTTCGTCTTCCGTGCTCTCGACGGAGAGTTGGACCTTTTCGTAGCCCCTCTCGTCGATGTGGGCTTCGAACTCGTCGGCGAAGGCCTCATTCGTACTCAGATACGTCGTCCCGATACGGTCGTCAGCTTCGAGCGACTGCAAGACACCGTCGATGACGGTCGTCTCACCAACCGGGAGTAGCATCTTCGGTCGACGCCGCGTGATCGGCCACAGCCGTGTGGCGTAGCCGCCAGCTAGAACAATCGCGTCCATATCCCACAGTCAGAGGCGAATTATAAAGTGGTTCTCACTTATGAGGGATTCTACAGGTTAAGCTGCCAGACAGTTGTCCCGGCAGTGACCAGGTCTTCGTCGTCTGCGGCGGCAACAATCACTTGATTCTCACCGGGGTCGACATCGACTGCAACCTCGAATTCGCGGTCATCGACGGAGATGTACGTGATGTCGGCGGGCGTTTTGACGACGACACAGACACCAGTGGTCTCGCCGGAGACGACCAGTTCGTTCCCGCGGAACTGCGTATCGACGCGGAGCGCGGGGCTGCGATCAGGAGTGTGGGCCCGTCGCTCCCGGTAGCGGTCGTCAACGAACGCGGGCGTCTCGACCGGTTTACCGGCGCTGATGCCGTGGGCTAACCGCACGTACTGGGCCATCGACCACGCCAACGGCGTCGCCGAGCCGGTCCCTTCGGCGAACTCCCAGTCGTACTCGGTCGCGTGGCCACGGTCCCATATCTGCTCGGCGATCATCCGGCCCGAGTTCGCCACGTCCTGCATCATCCGAAGACAGTTCTCGGGCGGGATGTCCGGGTCGTCGCGGTGGAGTTCGTACTCGGCGCGCTCGCCGGTGAGCAGCGGCCAGAGGCGGCCCTTCCCCTTGTGTTCGACCGTCCACGGTGCGCCCTGGTCGTCCCGACCACGCTCGCCGTAGCCGTCGCCGTTGTACCGGTAGAACCCGGGTGCGTGCTCCGTGTCGACGCTGATGGTGTCGTCGACCTCGACGAGCGAGTTCCGGATGGTCTCGTCGTCGTCGGGCTTGATACCCAGCCGGACGAGTTCGAGGAAGCCACCGTCGATGATGTTGCGTTCGTCCAGCGTCGGACCGTCGTTGGCGAGCGTGCGGAGGTGCCCCATCTCGGGGTTGCCATCGAGCGTTATTCGCGTGTAGTAGGGCGTGTTGGTGTGGCGCTCGGTCCCGGTCTCGGTCGCGGTCCAGGCCTCGACGTTGTTCGCCCACTGGTCGGCCAGCGCCAGCCAGACGAGCGCGTCGGCCTCGTGGCCGGTGTCGAGCGCGAGCTTCGCCGCACACGCAAGCCCCGCGATTTCGGCCGCAATCGAGGACGGCGAGAAGCCGGCCTCCTCCTCCCAGCGCTCCTGTGCGGTCTCGGGGCCGTGGCGGACGACGTACTCAGCCGACCGCCGGACGTTCTCGTAGCTGTACTCAACGTCCTCGAAGTCGACGCCGCTCTCGGCGAGCCGATAGGCCATCACCTGCGGGAACGAGATGTTGTCCATCTGCTCGCCGCCCCAGCGGGTCGTCCCGTTGACGTAGGTGTTCTGCGGGATGAAGCCAGCCTCGTCCTGCTGGTACTCGTAGATGTACTCCAGTTGGTCGGTGGCGATGTCCAGCGACCCGATGGCGTCGAAGACGCTGAACACCTGATAGAGGTCCCGCGACCAGACGAAGTTGTAGCCGTAGCCCTTGGGCTCCTCGGCGTGGACGGCCTCGCCCCACGGCACGGACGGCGAGGCGATAGAGGCCCCGTGGTAGGTCTTGTCCTCGACGGCCAGCAGCGTCATCAGCGCGGTTCTGTACTGGTTCGCCAGCGCTTCGTCGTCAGCAACCGAGTCCGGGAGTTGCTTATCCGAGAGGAAATCGGCCCAGCTGTCGGCATACTCGGCACGGACCGTCTCGTAGCCGCGGTCGAGCGCGCCGTCGGCTTCGCCCAGCGCGGCAGCGGTGTCAGCCTGTCGCGCGAAGCCGAGCGCGACCGTGTCGCTGACTCTCGTTCCCGAATCCAGCCGACCGATGAGGACGAGGTTCGTCCCGTCGATCGACTCGACCGGGTCCGGGAGGTCGCCGTCCGAGTACAGCCCGTCGAGACGGTCGCTGCCGGCCGCACCGACGGTGGCCCAGTCGAAGCGTCCGGCCGCAGCCATCGCCACGGCGATAGAGTAGGCGTCGCCGTTCTCGTCGACGAGCAGGTCGTTGTCCGTCTGGTCGGTGTATGCGCGGGGGTTCCGGCCGACGAGGTGGTAGCTCCCGGGCTGGCCGTATCTGATAGCGCGGTCCTCGGTGACCGTGCTGGTGAGCGCGATGTCCGCGACCGAGAACACGTCGTATGATTTGCCGTCCTCGGCGCTGAAGGACACGTCGGCGACGATGGCGTCGTGCTCGGGGTCAGTCGCGTAGTCGACGGTCAGCGTCCACTCGTGGCCCCGGCCGTCACCGGTCTCGGTGAAGACGTGGCGATAGAGGAGCGCCTCGTCGTCGACGGGCTTGACGCGCCGCCTGACGCTGTCGTCGGTCCGGCGGTTCTCCCGGTGGGTCCGGACGGCGTAGTCCGTCTCGTCCGTACACCGAACCAGGAAATCGAGCGTCCGCAGATTCATGAGGTCGACCTGCGGGTAGCGGGCCTCCGTCAGCGCGCCCTCGGTGAGCGTGAACCAGACGCGCGAGGGGTCCTGCTCGTCGTGGTCGGCGACGGTGCCGACGCCGTACTTCTCCCCGGTCGTCCAGGTCGGTCGCTCGCTCGGCCCCTCAGTTCCGGCTGAGGTCGTCGGGAGTGCGTTCAGTTCACCCAGGCGTGCAGTCGCGTGAAGCCGCAACGCATGCGACCAGCCAAGCGGCGTCGCGCTGTCGAGGTCGCCGTCGTCGAAGGCCTGCTCGGCGAGGTAGCCGGCGTCGGTCGTGAGCGGCCCGTCCTCTTCGAGTAGCTCGTACAGGTCGCTCGCGCGGTCGAGGTACGCGTCGCCGCGCTCGTCGCGGTCGTTCAGCATATCGCCCACGCGAGCGGCAGCGAGTGCCCCCATCGCCGTCGTAACCGTCCAGATCTTCTCGCTGTCCTGATGGCCGGTCCGCCAGCGGTCACCCTCGTAGCGGGCCAGTCCCGCGACCCGGCTCTCGGTGGGGTTCCGGAAGAGCGTGTCGAGCGTCGTGCTCACGTGGTCCGCCAGACGGGTGAGGTGCTGGTCGGAGAGCGTCGTCGACTCGACGTTGTCGTACTCCTGCAGCGCGTCCGCGAGGTGGAGTCCCGCAGCGTCGATACGGTGGTCCGGGGTCCCGTTTGTCAGCCCGATCACGTACACGCCCAGATCACTGTCCCAGAGCGTATCGAGCCCATCCAGCAGCCTGTCGGCTGCCGCCAAGCTCCGCTCGCAAACCGACTCGGGCATCGGAGCGCGGCCCACCGCGGCGAAGGCCTCGATGAACGTCGCAGTAGTATGTGTGAACTGGCCGATGGAGTCCTCCCAGACGTTCTGACACGGCTCGGGGAGGCCGTTGGCCGCGATGTCTTCGATGAGCGTGTCAACGGCCGCCTCGATAGTCCCTCGAACTGTCGCTGTCAACTCGGCGTCCATCTTGCTGCGATGCGTTCGCAGCAACGTCGCGAGGAAGGCGGTGACGGTCGCGGTCTGGTCGGCCTGATACTCCGGCGATTCGGCGTTGTGTTCGACCCGAGCGTTGGCCCAGCCCGGGGCGATATCCCCCGTGTCGGCCCAGACGCGGTGGGGCCACCGGCCGTCAGGGAGCTGGCTGTTACAGAGGAACTCAGCGCTCTCAAGCAACATCTCGACAGTGTCTATTTCGAGTCGGGACCCGGCTTCGAGCAGATGCCGGGAGACGGAGGCGTCGTCGCGGAACCAGACGTAGCCGTAGCCGCCGGAGTTCGAGTAGAAGGGGTCGAACTCCGGGGCGGCGATGCGACCGCCGGTCGGCGAGGACAGCAGGTCGAGCACCCGCAGGTCCATGCGTATCGAGTCTGAGCGTGTCATTGATTCGGACACGTCGATGCGTGTTCGCTCCCGCCCGGCCTGCCGGAGGTCGTCGGAGGTCGTGTGCGCTGTCACGCAGTCGGCGAGGTCCAGAAGCGCCGTTTCCCGGTCGACCTCGTCGTGGTTCGAGAGTTGACTGACGAGCGTCGTGTCCTTGCTGCGCCCGGACCGGTCAAGCGGCGCGGTCACGAGGAAATCGCCGGTGAGCCGGGTCTGGTCGCGCCGTTCGACCGGCTCCGACCGCGGGAACTCGACCGGGCTATCCGAAAGTATCTCTGCGAGCCGTTCCGGTCGCTGTCCGGCGACGGCGTCTAGCCCGGTCGACGAAGCAAGGTAATCGTGCTCCCGCCGGTGGTACACTTCCAGTACCCGCGAGTTGTCGGGCCCGGCGTCTTCGTGAATCAGCGAGCCGACGCCGCTGTCGCTGTTTTCGGGGGCCAGTGTGACGAACGCCACGAGCTTGGCGTTCTGTGGAACCGCCCCGCGCATCGCGACGTGTGTGACGTGTGCCCGTCCAAGCGTCAGGTCGTACTGGTGGACGGTGAACGACCCCGCGTCGTACTCGGTCTCGACGAGCCGCGTCTCGCGGTAGTAGTGCTGTCTGATGGTCTCTAGGTCGCTGAACCACCGTGTTTCGTCTCCAAGCATAACCCCGAGTCGGGAGCGATCGATGCCGGAGAGCCCGGAGAGCGAATCGGAGTAGTCCTGCAGTGTTCCGTCTTCGCCGACGTGTACGAGTCGATCACCGTGCCCCGAGAAAGAGCCTGAAACAGTCCTGCGCTCCTCTGGAAAGCGCTCGTGACGAGTCCGCTTGTATTCGTTGAGCGCTGTCGAAAGCCGCATACACATCAAAGCAGACCAATCTCTATAAACTCCTGTGGTTCGGACAAATTAGTGATACTTCGAGGCCACGACCGCATATCCCGGGAGGGCGGAGCCGCTATCGTTGAACGGACCCGACCGCGCGAATTACTGGCGCAGGTCGCTCCCGGCGGCCGGGAACACACCCACGCTATCGACTGTAACGGTCGCGTTCCCGTCACCAGCACCGCCGCGGTGCTCCCCGGACACAAGGTCGGTGTTGGCGGTCACGGCCGGCAGCTCAACCGTCGTCGGCTCGCTGCTGAAGTTGAGTACCACAACGGCTGCGTCCTCGGCAGTCGCCCGTGCGTACGCGACGACGCGGTCAGACGGCCCGTCTCGGACCTCGTACGGGATGCGGAGCAGGTCCGCGTCGGCCGACAGTGCTGGCTGGTCGTGTCTGGCTGCCGCAAGGTCGCTGACGAACGACTGGAGCGCCTCGTCGGCGTGGTCCCACGCGAGGTCGTCGCGACGGCCGCGCTGGCCGAACTCCTGACCGGCGTAGAGTAGCGGCGCGCCCGGAAGCGTGAACAGCGCGCCCGCGGCGGCCTCGGCGGCGTCGCGCCCGTAGTCGACGACGTAGCGCGTCTCGTCGTGGTTCTCAGCGTACAGCATGAACGACGCGTGCTCCGGGAAGCCGATCTCCGCCCGCCCCTCGATGGCACCGAGGACGGCCTCGGCGTCGCCGCCGCCCCCGACTTGCCGGAGCGCGGCGTATGTCGTCGAGTCGAAGTGCATATCGAACAGCCCGGCCTGGAAGTCGGGGATGTACGGGATTGTCTCGTCCAGTAGCAGGAACTCGCTGTCGCGGTCCTTGCAGTAGTCGTGGATCTCGCGCCAGAAGCTGTTCGGGACGGCCCAGGCCATGTCACAGCGGAACCCGTCGACCAGGTCGGCCCACTGGGCGACCGCATCGAGCAGGTGCCGGCGGACCGGCAGGTGATCGAAGTTGAAGTTCGCGA
The DNA here is from genome assembly GCF_003665985.1 of Haloarcula sp. Atlit-47R. Classification (NCBI taxonomy): domain Archaea; kingdom Methanobacteriati; phylum Methanobacteriota; class Halobacteria; order Halobacteriales; family Haloarculaceae; genus Haloarcula; species Haloarcula sp. Atlit-47R. The sequence goes on from NZ_QPLQ01000001.1 coordinate 634,921, forward strand.
TGTGTTCCCATTCGAAGTACGTCTCCGGTTCGGTGTCGGTGCGCCACTCGTACCAGTCGCGGTACTCGCTGTCTGGGTCGTCGCGGGCGGCCTCGAAGTAGGGGTGAGTCCGCGCCGAGTGGTTACAGACGAGGTCGAACAGTATCTTGAACCCGCGGTCGTGGGCCGCCTCAATGAACCGCTCGTAGTCCGCCCGGGTGCCTAGGTCCGACGCGATAGCGAAGAAGTCCGTGATGTTGTAGCCGTGGGGCGCGTGGTCGTTCTGCAGGACCGGCGTGAGCCAGAGCACGTCGACGCCCAGGGAGTCGAGGTAGTCCAGTCGGTCGACGATGGCATCGAACGGCGAGTCGTCGCTGTCCCCGGCGAACGTGCGGACGTAAATCTCGTAGATGACCGCGTCCTCGGCCCACTCGGGCGCGTCGTACGGGCGGGTGGCGGCGACGCCGGCCCCGCTGGCCACCGTCTCGACGCCGTCAGCGGTGCGCGTAAATTCGACGGCGTCGGGCACGCTGTAGCCGTGGTCCCCGACCGCGACGGCGTGGATGCGGGCACGCTCCGGGAGCGCGTCCAGCGGGATCCGGAGGGCTGTCCCGTCCCGGGTCACCGCGTCGGCGTCGATGTCGTCGCGGTCGTCGAACAGATACTCGACGGCGAGGTCGGCGGCCGCCTCGCTCCCCTCCGGGTGGGGGCTTCGGTCCGCGCGGACGACGGCCTCGTCACCCTCGATGGCCGGCCGCAGGGTCAGGCGCGGGCGGCCGCCGCCACCGCCGCCGTCGCTACTGTCATCTGCCAGCGTGTACTCGTCGTCGCCGCCGGAGCCGCTTTGCCCGCCGGAGACGCCACCGCTTCGACCGCCTGCGCTACCGGAACGTCCAGAGGTGTGTGCCCCGCTCGATTCGAGGGTCCCCGGGAACGCGCGGACGGTGAGGTCGTGCTTGCCGTCCGGCGCGGTGAGGCGGACGGTGTACCTGCCCGGCGTGTCGGGGACGAAGTGTTCGACCGGGTCGTCGCCGAGGGTGGCAGTGGACTGTACCGGCGCACGCGCGACGTGCCAACTGTAGTCCGCCGTCGGGTCCGGGTCCCGGGGCGCGAGTTCGACCTCGTCGCCCGTCGACACGAACCGCGGCGGTCCAGGATGGTGCATAGGTGCACTGCGATTGTCAGTGTCTTTGTAGTTGGGGTCGCCGAGAAGTTCCCCGGCAGCAGCGCTTTCCGAGTGGGGCCTGTACCGCCCCTGTGCCCGAGTACCGACGCGACGCCGCGTTCGCCCTGCTCTGTGGGCTCGTGCTCCTCGCGTATCTGCGCTGGACCGCCGCGGTCGAGACACTCCAGTCCGGGGTCGCCGTCGTGGTCGGCGTGGCCGGTGCACTGGGCGTCGAGGCGCTGTTTCTTCTGGACACACCCGCCGCGTCGCTGTGGGAGCGCCGCGGCGTGCGGACGGCGTCGGCGGTCGCGCTCCTGGTGTGTGCCGCCGGCCTCGCGGTGCTGCTGGGTCCGGTCGTCGTCGCCGCGGCGTGCTGGGGACTGGCGACGTACTTCGTCGTTCTCGCGGTGAGTCTGCTCAAGCGGTAACAGTCGGCGCGCACCCCGGCCGTTCGACGGGCATATTCCCCATTCCGATAGAGGTTCTCTGGACGAATGACTCCATATCCTGCGCTTTACTATGTATATAGAAGTAAATAGGGTGTTTTGAACCTAATAAATTCTATTTAAGAATGAATACAACCATATCCCCGAGTTATAGAATGGTATAGGCCAAGTACGCATAGAAATTGCCGCAAAAGAGATACTTATTCGACGAACGACGGGCGGTCGCCTGACTGTCCCGGCTTCGAGCGCCACCGCGGCTGTCCGGACCTGACCAGTGAATAACAACTGTACTGTTATTAGATTGCCCCGGTCGCCATCGAGACAGCCGGCGGCAGAACGAACGGCCGTTACCCGTGGGCCAGGTTGACCTCGATGACGTTGGCGGCCTGTTTCACCGTGTCGACGAGCTGGGCTTTGCGGCCCGGGGACTGCAGTCGGTTGATTGGGGCGGTGATGCTGATGGCGGCTTCCCGGCGGTCGCCGGTGTCGATTGGGACCCCGACACAGCCGGTGCCGTCGACCCGTTCCTCGGTGTCGTCGGCGACGCCGGTTTCGCGGATGGTTTCGAGTTCGGCGAACAGCGTCTCGCGGTCGGTGATGGTGTTGTCCGTCTCTGCGGGCAGCCCGCGGGTGTCGATGATTTCCGCGACGCGGTCGTCGTCGAAACTCGACAGAAGCGCTTTGCCGATAGCGGTCTTATGCAGGTGGATGCGCTTCCCGAGGCGCGTATCGAGCGCGACCGCCTGGTCGCCGCTGGTCGTGTGGATGTAGATGCCGTAGCCCTGCTCTTCTATCATCAGGTTCGCCAGTTCGCCGGTCTCGACGGCCATCCGCCTGACCTCGGGCTTTGCCACCTCGTAGATGCCGTCGTAGCGCTGTGCGATGCCGCCGAACTCCAGCCACCGGAGCCCGATGCGGTACTCGCCGTCCCGTTCGACCACCAGGCCCTCGTCTTCCAGCGTCAGCAGGTGCTTGTATATCGTGCTCTTGGCCGACTCCAGCGAGTCGGCGAGTTCGGCTAGCGTGGCACTCCCACCGAGGTCTTTGATAGCCGAAAGTACCGCAAGCGAGGTCTGCGTCGCCCGGACCGAGTCCGTTTTTGCCCGTGTCATTAGTCACCAGTTCTTGGGCCGCTCGAATAAAATTGCCGTATCGGCTGTGACAACCGCTCTGCGCTAGCTTCCGGGGCGACATATCTGGCGAGAGAGGCTCACCGCGTGTTTCGACCGGCAGAGTGATTCGAAAAGACGAAACGAAAAGTCGGGCGCGATGGCGCGATTCCAGCGGCCGAAGTTGCCAGGACTCCGCGACGTGGAGACCGAACGGCCACGAGATACCGACAGATCAGTGTGTGCCGCCGACTGTTGTGTCGTCCGGGCAGACAGCGCACCAATAGTTACCAGAGAGACATATTTCGTAAATCCGAATACGGCGGAAGACGGTGGAATAACTGCGCTCGTTGATGTCTCGGTCGACAACGGACGGTAGATTTAACACGGTCCGTTTGGTTCTTTGAGACGAGTTATGAGTGTGACCCGACACTACGAGCGCGAGTTCGTCAGAACGTTCTTTACCTCGCCGACAGCGGTGGACGGCGAGAGCGATTCAGCCAAGATGCTCCGAAGCGCGGGCCAGCTCCGTGGCCTGCAGGCCCCGGACGTCTGGGTCCCGGACAACGAGGACGCGACGGCCCCGAACATGCGCGAGGAGGGCGTCCAGAACATCATCGACGTGGTCTCCGAACAGGGAGCCGACTTCCCCGGCGAGATACACCCGCGTGTCGTCTGGCACCGCGAGTCGCCGACGACCCGCTATCAGGGCTTCCAGCAGATGCTGGAGATAACAGACCCCGAAAACGGTGCCGTCGAGCACATCGACGGCTTCGTCATTCCGGAGGTCGGCGATATCGACGACTGGAAGAAGGCCGACGAGTTCTTCACCATCATCGAGAACGAGCACGGGCTCGAAGAGGGGAGCCTCTCCATGTCGGTCATCGTCGAGAGCGGCGAGGCCGAGTTGGCGATGGGCGACCTACGGGACGAGATGGGCAAGCCCTCGAACAACCTCGAACGCATGTTCCTGCTGGTCGACGGCGAGGTCGACTACACGAAGGACATGCGCGCGATGACGCCCACCGGCGAACTGCCGCCGTGGCCGGAACTGCGCCACAACACCTCCCGGGGTGCCAGTGCCGCGGGCCTCATCGCCGTCGACGGTCCCTATGACGACATCCGCGACGTCGAAGGCTACCGCGAGCGAATGAAGGACAACCGCGCGAAGGGGATGACCGGCATCTGGTCGCTGACGCCGGGTCAAGTCGTGGAGGCGAACACGGCCCCGCTCCCGCCCAAGACCGGCAGCTGGCTGCTCGAAGCCGGCGGTCAGGAGGTCGAACTCGAACATGAGGACGGCAGGCAGGTGTACGACGGCGACGACCTCTCGCTGGAGCCGGACGGCGACGGCGGCTACGTCCTTCGGGCAGGCGGTGAGCGGCTGGAACTGGACGAGGATGAACTCACCGAGGAACTGCTCGACCGGACCGCATACATCCCCAGCATGAACGACATCGTCGACTCTATGGAGGAGTTCGAGGCCGCAAAGGAAGCCGGCAAGGGGGCCATCGCGATGACACAGGCCGCGACACTGGTCATCGACGGCGTCGAAGTCGAGGTCAGCAAGGACCGGATGTGGGACGAAGCGACCTATCAGGCCGCCCAGACGCCCATCACGCTGTTTCAAGATGTCTACGAGCACCGGCCGGACCAACACGAAGAACTAGAGGAGATGTACGGAGCCGACGTGGTCGAGCGGGCGACCGCCGTCGGGAACTGACGGGGCCGTTCCGTTTCGCCATTCGAAACGCCGCGGGCGCGGTTCAGTCTTCTAGCGGTTCGATGAGTTCGACGTGATGGCCGTCGGGGTCGGCCACGAAGGCCGTGTACGCGCCGGCTTCCGGCTGTGGCCCCGGCTCCTTGACGACTCCGTGGTGGTCAATGCGCTCGACCGTCGCGTCGACGTCGTCGACGCCGAGCGCGAGGTGGTCCCAGCCGTCTCCCATCTCGAAGCTCGTCTCGCCGTCCGTCTCCGAGAGCTGTAGTTCGACGCCGCTGTCGTCGGCCACGTAGTAGTTCGTCGTCTCGCCGTCCGGCGTCGTGAACTGCCAAGACTCCTCGAAGCCGAACTGTTCGTAGAAGGCAATCGATTCCGCCGCGTCGGCGACGTTCAGGCACATATGGAGCACGCTTGCACTGACCATACACCGCATCCGACGCCCCGGGGCAAATAGCTGGCGGGCTCCCCAGAGTGAATTGTGACCGCATGCCACAGACTTTAATGATTATTACCCCTGAATGCTCGTATGGCGATTGAAAACGTCGAGGACACCTGGTCAGCACAGGAACTGGACCTGGATAGACCGGATGTCGACGCGTATCGAGACCTTGCGGAAGCGCTCCGTTCGCGGGTCTCAGGTGGGGTTGAGTTCGACGAATACGCCCGGATTCTGTACGCAACGGACGGGAGCATCTACCGCGCCGAACCGGCCGGAGTCGTGTATCCGACGGGTATCGACGACGTGCGAGCGGCCGTCGACGTGGCGACGGCCCACGGCGTGCCGATACTCCCTCGCGGAACCGGGTCGTCGCTTGCCGGGCAAACCGTCGGCCCGGGCTGTGTCGTGCTGGACATGTCCCGGCACATGGACGAGATCATCGAGATTCGGCCTGGCGAGCAGACGGCGCGCATCCAGCCCGGTGTGGTGCAGGACGATCTGGACGACACGCTGGCCGAGTACGGCCTGAAGTTCGCCCCTGACCCGGCGTCGTCGAACCGGGCATCGGTCGGCGGCGGTATCGGGAACAACTCCACCGGCGCGCACTCCGTCAGATACGGCATCACCGACGCCTACACCGACGCGGTGAAGGCCGTTCTCTCGGACGGGTCGCTCATCCACGCCCGCGAGGTGGTCATCGACTCGCCGGAGTGGGACGACATCGTGAGCAAAGACGACCGTGAGGCCGACATCTACCGGACGGTCCGGAAAATCGTCGAAGAGAACACCGAGGAGATTGAAGAACGCTACCCAGATCTGAAACGGCGGGTGTCGGGCTACAACCTCGACCGCGTCATCTACGAGAACGACGACGGGGAGCGGGTCCTGAACCTCGCAAAGCTGTTCGTCGGGAGCGAGGGGACGCTGGGCGTCATCGTCGAGGCCGAACTCTCGCTGGTGACGGTCCCCGAGGAGACGGCGCTGGCGCTGTACTGCTTCGACACGCTCGGGGACGCGATGCGGGCCGTCCCGGTCGCGCTCGACTACGATGTCAGCGCGGTCGAGCTGATGGACGACGAGATGTTCAGGCTCGCAGCGGGGTCCGACGGCTACGCCGAGTACGTCGAGCCAATTCCCGACCGGGCGGCGGCCGCACTGATGCTCGAATACGACTCGGAACTGCACGACGACTTCGAGGCGGCCATCGCGCGGACCAACGAGCGGTTCCTCGATACCGGCGCGGCCTTCGACGTGGTCGAGGCCTACACCGACGAAGACCAGGCCGACCTCTGGAAGCTCCGGAAGGCGGCGATTCCGCTCCTGATGTCCATGGACGGCGACCCCAAGCCGTACCCGTTCATCGAGGACGCGACGGTCCCGCCAGCCGAACTGGCCGAGTACGTCGAGAAGTTCGAGGACGTGCTGGCCGACCACGACACCTCCGCCGCGTACTTCGCCCACGCCGGTTCCGGAACGCTCCATATCCGCCCGATTCTCAACCTGAAGGAGGAATCCGGCATCGAGGATATGCACTCTATCACCGACGACGTAACCGACCTCGTGCTGGAACACAAGGGGTCGTTCTCCGGCGAGCACGGCGACGGGATGGCCCGGACAGAGTTCACGCCGAAAATGTACGGCGAGACGCTCTGGGATGCGTTCAAGGAAGTCAAGACGGCGTTCGATCCACAGTGGTGGATGCACCCGGGTAACGTCGTCTACCGCGACGGGCCCGAAGACATCGGCCCCGACACCGACCGGGGCGTCGGCGCGGACATGCGCGAGAACCTCCGGTACGGCCCGGACTACCAGTCTCTGGAGCCACAGACGACGCTCGACTTCAAGGACGAGGGCGGTTTCTCACATCTGGTCGAACTGTGTAACGGCTGTGGCACCTGTCGACAGACCGACGGGGACGTGATGTGTCCCACCTACCGCGCCTCGGAGGAGGAGGTTCAGACGACGCGGGGCCGTGCGAACCTCCTCCGGTCGGCCATCAGCGGCGACCTTGACGAAGACGAGATTCACTCCGACCGGTTCCAGGAGGAAGTGCTCGACCTCTGTGTCGGCTGCAAGGGCTGCAAGAGCGACTGTCCGACCGGCGTCGACATGGCGAAACTCAAGACCGAACTGAAACACCAGCACCACCAAGAGGAGGGAACAAGCCTCCGGGAGCGCCTGTTCGCCAACATCGACACCGCCTCGAAGATCGGGTCGGCGCTGGCCCCGGTTTCGAACTGGGCGACAGACATCCCGGGGGCGCGAGTCGTCATGCAGAAACTGTTCGGCATCGCACCGGAGCGCGAACTCCCGACCTTCCGCCGGGAGACGCTGCAAGACTGGTTCGATGACCGCGGCGGCTCAACCGTCTCGCGGGCCGAGGCCGACCGGAAGGTCTTGCTGTTCCCCGACACGTACACGAACTACTCGTACCCGGCCGCCGGCAAGGCCGCCGTCGAAACCCTCGAAGCCGCGGGCGTCCACGTCACCATCCCGGACGACACCGCGCCGTCGGGACGGGCGGCGTACTCCTCCGGGATGCTGGACCTGACGCGGGAGCGCGCCGAGACGAACGCGAACCGGCTCGCGGAGCGCGTCGCCGATGGCTGGGACGTCGTGTTTGTTGAACCCTCTGACGCGGTGATGTTCCAGGACGAGTACCGCGACTTGCTCGACGGCCCCGAAGTCTCGCGGGTGGCCGAGAGCGCCTACGGCGTGCTGGAGTACCTCGATACGTTCCGACTCGACGACGCGCTGCCGGTCGAGGACCGGTCGCTCGGGGCCGCCGGCGCGGTCAGCTACCACGGCCACTGCAACCAGAAGGGGACCAACAAGGACCACCACGCCGTCGGCGTCATGCGCCGGGTCGGCTACGAGGTCGACCCGCTGGACTCGACGTGCTGTGGCATGGCCGGGAGCTTCGGCTACCACGACGAGCACTACGACCTCTCGAAGACTATCGGGCGACTGCTGTTCGACAAGGTCGAGGAAAGCGACGGTGACCGCGTCGTTGCCCCGGGCGGGTCCTGTCGGTCGCAACTGGGTGACCGCGACGACGTCGACGAGATTCCACCCCATCCTATCGAAGTTGTCGCCGAGCGACTCCCGAACACGACGACAGCCGGACAGCCAGTGTGACAGGGTCAGCGACTGTTCGCGCCCTCTAAAAAGGCCTGCTTGGCAGTGTCCGTGGCTTTCTATACACTCCTGTGTCTGTCGATAATCAAGTTGCGTCTGTTGCGAAACTCCTTTTTATGCCGTTGTTTGTATTCAGATTTTTATTTCTGATATTACTTTCGGTCTTTTTAGTTATATATGTCGCCAAATCACCCATAGTTTGCTGTATAAAACTATATTAGTGGCATATATGTAGACAGCCACGCAAAGGAATCGGTTCTCTCTGGGTGGAAATCAGTGCTCGTGCTTCTGCTCGCTTCCGGTTCCTGCGTCAGCTCGGATTGGCTCGTATTCCGATACGTTCATTATCCTGATACGCGGGGCCAGAGAAACGAACGTACAGTTGTTAGAAATTGTTTCAGACGCACGGCGGGACTGTCGCTACCGAAGAGTTAGTCCCGGGTAAACGACGCAGTGCCGTCGGTGAACGCGAGCGACTCACGCTCGGTGACTTCGGCGGCGGGCGGCAAGTCCTCGACGAGCGGCTCGGAAACGTGGAGCACCGAGAGCTCCTGTGTGGACTGGATCCAGACGATGCGGACCGTGTCGGGGTCGTAGCCGCCGAGCGCAGACAGCGCCGTCCGGATAGCGAACTCGTCGTCCGGCGCGACGAGCGGGAGCTTTGCCTTCGCCGTCGACCCGCTGGTGAGTGCGTTCGCGTACGTTTTCTGCAGGTCCAGCTGGTCGACAGCGGCCCGGCGGGTGATGTCGGCCAGCCCGATGCCGTTGCCGTTGCCCTTCGTCGCCTTGGTGAGTCCACGGGCGTAGAGCAGCTTGATCGACGGCTCGTCGGGGTCCGGTGCGTTGAGAACGCGGTAGCGGCCGATGACGTTCGTGTCCATTCCCGCGCCGGAGACATCCTTGCCGAGTTCGTCGACGACGAGCAGGTCGATGTCGTCGACCGGAAGCGTCGCCATCTCGTCGTACGCCCGTTCCAGCAGGGCGGGCTCGCGGTCGGCGAACGAGCCCGCGGGAATCGCCTCGACGTGGGCCGTCTCCTCGTGGAAGTTCTCGACCAGCGCGATGCCGCCGACAAGCGGCAGCGCCGACTCGACAACCGGGAGCGCGGCTTCCAGCGCCTCCACGTACCCTTCCGTGATAGCTGTCGAGTGGAACGCCTTCGCACCGTGTTGCTTGCCCAGCCCGACGACGGTCATCTTCGTCAGACCACTCTCGATGCGACCGCTGTAATTAGTGTGGGGTTTCACTCGGTTCACGACGACCACGGCATCCGCTTCCTGTGCCGCCGTCGAAACGTGGACTGGAAACTCGGTGTCACCGACGGTGACGGTGTCGACCTGCTCGGTGTCCATCCGGGCGTCGATGTCGGCGTCGAGGCGCGATTCGGTGATCCCCAGACTCTCCAGCACTTCGCGCTGGCCCTCCGGCGTCGCCCCGCCGTGGCTCCCCATCGCCGGGACGACGACCGGCTCGAAGCTCCGGTCACGAACAGCCGCGACGACAGCCTCGGCGATGTCGTCGATACGGTGGATGCCGCGGCTGCCGACGGCGACGGCGACAGTCGCACCCAGTGCCAGCCCATCAAAGTCGAGACGGCCGAGTTCGGCGCGCGTCGCAGCCGACGGGTCGTCGACGGCGGCCGTCTCAGGCTCGTACTGGATACGAGCGAAGTCCGGCAGCGGCTGTGGGGCAATGAGATGGTCCACGTCGCCTCGGTCTGGGAAGTTCATACCAGAGGGTTCGGGGCGAATCATACAAAAACCGCGGTCACACGGCGCTACCGTGGCTCGGAACACGATCCTCGTTCCAGAAGGTCAGAAGAAGCCTGCGACGAACCGCGGATGCCGCCGTTAGTCCTGTAACAACAGTCGGACAGCGTCGGAAAGCTGGCCGACGCGGGCGGCGTGTTCGAAGGACTCCTCGCGGATACCGTTCGTGACGAGCGCGAACCCGACGTTCAGTTCGGGGTCGCCCCAGCCGAACGAACTGCCGAGGCCGGCGTGGCCGAACATGCGCTCTTTGCTGGCGGCCCCGAACATATCGGCGGCCAGCCCGCCGGTCCAGACGCCGAGTCCGTAGCGAGCCGGACGCGACAGCGTGCCGTCGGACTCGGTTTCGGCGTGGGTCGTGGTCGCCTCGTCGACGGTCGCTTCGGTCAGCAGTTGCGTCCCGTCCAGCGACCCACCGTTTGCGAGACAGGCGTAGAACCGGGCCATGTCCCGGGCGGTGCCGATGCCGTTGGCTGCGGGAATCACCGCCCGGCGCATCGCCGCCTGATTGAACGCCGCCGCGTACTCCGCGGCAGGGTCTTCGAGCCCCTCGTCGACATCGTGACACCGCTCGAACGCCTCGTAGCCGGCCAGGGTCGCCACGTCGTCGGGCTCGTCATCCCGCAGACCGATTCCGGTATCGTCCATCCCCAGCGGCTCAAACACGTTTTCGGCGACGTAGTCTTCGACCGGCTGGCCGCTACAGCGACGGATGAGTTCGCCGACCAGCCAGCCGTAGTTGATGGCGTGATACGCTGGCGTCGTTCCGGGCTCGAACACAGGTTCGATGTCCTCCATCGCCGCGACGACAGCATCCCAGTCGCCCCAGCTTTCGTACTGTTCGTCGAACTCGCCGAAGGGGATACCGGCGGTGTGGCTGAGCACCTGCCGGACTGTGATCGATGCCTTTTGTGTGCCGTCGTCGGCAAACTCCGGCCAGTGCTCGACGACCCGGTCGTCGTAGTCGAGCTTGCCCTGTTCGACGAGCTGGTGCAGGCCGACACCGGCGAACGGCTTCGTACAGGAGAACAGCATGTGGCGTGTCTCGGGCGTCGTTTCGTCGCCGTCGGGACCCGTGGAGCCGCCAGCGAAATCGACGACTAGGTCGCCGTCAACGTACACCGCCAGCTGTGCGCCGTGGTGGAGTCCGACATCGAGCTGTCGCTCGAACTGGGCCCGGAGCTGTTCGATATCGCTTGCGCCAAGCTGTGGCATGGTCTGTGTTGATTCCGGGCGCATACTACAAGTTAGGTTCGGTTCGACAGCGGAATCGAACGGCGGACAGCTACTCGTTGCATTCGAGCTGTCGGACCCCGGTGGTCGAGTATGCGAAACGTTGATGTCACTAAGCGGTCACGAGCCCGTATGCTCGGCAACAAGAACGGCACGTCAGAGGTGTCGACGACCCGGACGTCATTCGAGATTCTGGCGCTGATTCGGGACGCGGGAGGCGCGACAATCGCAGACATCCGGGCAGAGACGGACCTGGCCAAGAGCACGGTGTATCGACACCTCAAGACGCTGCACGACATGAACTATCTCGTCGAAGAGGGCGGGGAATACCGGCTCTCGCTGCGGTTTCTGCAACTCAGCGAACCGCCGCGGATACGGCGACCGGGCTATCTCGTCGCCAAGCAGAAAGTCATCGAGCTGGCGATAGAGACTGACGAACGGGCGCTGTTTCTGGTCGAGGAGGGTTTCGAGGGCGTGTATCTCCATCGGGCCGGCGGCCGGAACCCGCTCCAGAGCGACACGATGATCGGCAAACGCCGGCCACTACACGCGCTCGCCTCGGGGAAAGCCATTCTCGCGGAGTGGTCCGACGAACGCATCGAAGAGTTCGTCGAAACCGCAGGCCTCAACAGACTGACGGCGAACACGATTACCGACCGGGATGCACTGGTCGAGGAACTCGAACAGGTCCGCGAGCAGGGCTATGCGACCAACATGTCAGAACACATGGACGGCCTGCGCGCGGCGGGCGTGCCGGTGTACAACCACGAGGACGATCTCATCGGCGCGTTAAGCGTCTTCGGTCCGAGCGGCCGGGTACGCCGGGCAGATATCGAATCAACGTACCCCGACCTACTGGAACAGAAAGCCAGCGAGCTGAAGATCGACCTCACGTATGATTGAGAAGTGCAGATTCGTGTGGGCGTCGTCCCGCATTCCGGAATGTGTCGGACGGACCCTACTCGAAGGCCGGGATGCCGGTCAGGTCGTGGCCGATGATGAGCGAGTGGATGTCGTGCGTTCCCTCGTAGGTATAGACGGTTTCGAGGTTCGTCAGGTGCCGCATCGGGGAGTAATCAGCCGTGATGCCGTTGCCGCCGAGCATCTCGCGGGCCACCCGTGACTGCTCGCGGGCCATCCGTGCGTTGTTGCGCTTGGCCATCGACACCTGTTCCGGGCGGAGGTCGCCGCGTTCCTTCAGGTCGGCGAGCCGGTGGGCGAGCAACTGGCCCAGCGATATCTGGGTCGCCATCTCCGCGAGCTTCTCCTGCTGGAGCTGATAGCCGGCGATCGGCTTCCCGAACTGCTCGCGGTCGGTGGCGTACTCGTGGGCGGTCTCGAAACAGTCCATGGCGGCCCCCACCGTTCCCCAGGCGATACCGTAGCGGGCCTGTGTGAGACAGGACAGCGGTCCCTTCATCCCCTCGACGCCCGGCAGGACGTTCTCCTCGGGAACGCGGGCGTTCTGGAGGCTGATCTCACCCGTAATCGAAGCCCGCAGCGAGAGCTTCTCGTCGATCTTGTTCGTCGTCACGCCGTCGCGGTCCGTCTCGACGAGGAAGCCCCGCACTGGGTCGCCGTCGGCGGAGGTGACCTTCGCCCAGACCACTGCGAGGTCGCTAATGGGCGCGTTCGTGATCCACGTCTTCGAGCCGTTCAGGACGTAGCCGTCGGCGTCGCGCTCGGCCGTCGTCTCCATCGCCGACGGGTTCGACCCGTGTTCGGGCTCGGTCAGACCGAAACAGCCCACCCGCTCGCCGCTGCCGAGTGCCGGCAGCCATTCCTCCTTCTGTGCATCGCTGCCGTAGGCGTGAATCGGGTACATGACGAGGGCCCCCTGCACGCTGGCCATCGAGCGCAGGCCGCTGTCGCCGGCCTCCAGTTCCTGCAGGAGGAGGCCATACGCCGTCTCACTGAGTCCCGGCAGGCCGTACCCATCGAGGTTCGGGGCGTAGAACCCGAGGTCGCCCATCTCGGTGATGAGATCCGTCGGGAACGTCCCGTCGATCCAGTGTTGCCCGACGTCCGGCTTGACTTCGTTCTCGACGAACTCTCGGGCCGTATCACGGACCATCCGCTCTTCCTCGCCGAGGTCGTCTTCGAGACCGAGGTAATCGATCATATAGGATCTGTGGCCGGGGTTCAATTAAGCGTTTGCCCGCTGCCAAAGGGATAAAAGTCCGTGGCGCTGTCGACACTATAGAATGTCACAACCAGATAGCCAGACGGCGTGGAACCAACTATACATTGACGGTGAGTGGCGCGACGCCGACGCATCTGAGACGATTCCGGTGACTAACCCCGCGACAGGCGAGAAACTCGCGGCAGTACCCGCCGGGACAGAGGGGGATGTCAACGACGCCTACCGGGCCGCCGACGCGGCCCAGTCCGACTGGGCGGCGCTGTCGCGCGAGGAGCGCAACGAGTACGTCCAGTCGATGATCGGAGTGATGCAGGACCGGCTCGACGAAATCGTCGAACTACTTGCGACGGAGTCAGGCAGTGTTCAGGCCAAAGCAACTGCCGAGGCCAACTTCGCCATGGCGGACTTCCAGAGCGCACTGGAGATGGTCCCGCCGGAAGAGGAGGTCCGCGATTCGATGTATCACGAGGACAAGGACCATCACATCGTCCGCGAGCCCGCTGGCGTCGTCGGGATTATCTCCCCGTGGAACTTCCCGCTACATCTCACGACGCGGGCGCTCGGCCCCGCGCTCGCGCTGGGGAACACCGTCGTTATCAAGCCAGCGACGGATACGCCGATAACTGGCGGCCTCCTGCTGGCCGACATCGCCGAGGAGGCTGGCCTCCCGGACGGCGTCGTCAACGTCGTGACGGGCCACGGCTCCGATATCGGCGACCGGATGGCCGGCCATCCGACCGCCCGTGTGATGTCGTTCACCGGGTCGACAGCAGTCGGCAGGTCCGTGGCAAGTCAGGCCGGAGACGCGCTCGCCCTCCCGGCGCTTGAACTCGGTGGCAACGGACCGTTCGTCGTCACCGAGGACGCCGACATCGAGGCAGCCGCCAAGGCCGGCTCTGTCGGTGCGTTCGGTCATCAGGGACAGGTGTGTATCTCGATCAACCGCCACCTCGTCCACGAGGCCGTCTACGACGAGTACGTCGAGAAGCTCGTCGAGCACGCGGAGTCGCTGACCATCGGGAACCCGCTCGACGAGGACGTGGAGTTCGGCCCGATCATCAACGAGAGTCAGGTCGACCAGCTCACCTCGTTCATCGAGCAGACCGTCGACGCCGGCGCGACGCTGGAAACGGGCGGCGAGGCCGAGGACCTGTTCCTCGAACCGACCGTCCTCTCGGGGTGTACCAACGATATGTCTGCGGCCTGTAACGAGCACTTCGGCCCCGTCGCTCCGGTCATCCCGTTCGAGTCCGACGAGGAAGCTGTCGAACTCGCCAACGACACCGAGTACGGCCTCGCCGCGGGCGTCTACAGCGGTGATGTCGAACACGGTCGGTCCATCGCCGACCAGATCGACGCCGGGATGGTCCATGTCAACGACCACCCGATTCAGGACGAACCCAACGCCCCGTTCGGCGGGATGAAGAACTCCGGAATCGGCCGGTACAACGGCGAGTGGATCATGGACGAACTGACCGAGACCAAGTGGATCTCGGTCCAGCACGAAGAGCGCGACTACCAGCTGCTGTAACGTCCGAGCGAAGCGGCTGGTCGCTGGTCAAATCGATTGCGGAGGCCTATCGCCACGCAGAGGCTGAACTGTCGGACAGCGCGTCGTCCATGTGCTGGCCGCTGTCGCAGGCAGACAGAACTGGGATGCGGAGTCCGCACAGCACCTCTGAATCGCCGGTCAGACGGGCTATATCGTCATCACGTCGCCGGGGCGTTCTCGGCGACAGTTTCGATGACCGACTCGTCAACGTACTCGTCACGGAGCGTCTGTTTGGAGAACTTCCCGGTCGCGCCCTTGGGAATCTCGTCGACCAGACGGATGGCGTCGGGGACCCACCACGACGGGTACGACTCGGCGACGAGGTCTTTGATTTCTTGCCGGAGCGCGGCTTCGTCGGACACAGCATCGCGTGTGACGACGAACGCGGCGGGACGTTCGTCCCACCGCTCGTGGGGGACCGGGACGACAGCGGCTTCGACGACCTCGTCGTGACCCATAATCGCGTTTTCGACCTCGACGCTTGCTATCCACTCGCCGCCGCTCTTGACGAGGTCGTCCATCCGGTCGACCACGTCGACGTATCCCTCCGGACTCACCCGGACGATGTCACCGGTTTTGAGCCAACCGTCGTCGGTGACGGCCTGTTCGGTCGCGTCGGGGGCGTTGTAGTACTCCTGTGTGACCCACGGGCCACGCATCCAGAGTTCGCCCAGCGACTCGCCGTCCCAGGGCACTTCCTCGCCGTCGGTGTTGACGACTTTGAACTCCAGCCCGGCAAGCGGAAGCCCCGCGGAGTGGCTCCGCAGGTCGAACAGTTCCTCTTCCGGTAGGTCCGTCATTCCGGGCTTGGGCTCGTAGGCGTGCGTGACCGGTGACGTTTCGGTCATGCCGTACCCGGAGATGAGATCCACTCCGAACTCCGCTTTGTAGTCTTCCATCAGTGACCGCGGCGTCGCGGACCCGCCACTGGTGAAGTACCGAACCGAGGAGAAGTCCACGTCGGCCTCGCGGGCGTACTCCAACAGGTCCATGAAGACGGTCGGGACCGCCGCGGAGACGGTCACGTCCTCCTCCTGGATAAGCTTCGCCAGGTCCTCGGCCGACGGGTTCGGCCCGGGGAGGACCGTCTTGGCTCCTGCAGCGATAGTCGTGAACGGGCGACACCAGCCGCTGACGTGGAACATCGGGACGTACGTCAGCTCCACGTCGTCGGTCTTGATTCCGGCCTGGCTAGTCATCAGCGACATGACCTGTGTCCAGTACATTTTCTGGGTGTACTCGACACCTTTCGGCTTTCCTGTTGTCCCGGACGTGTAGCACATCCCCGCCGGCTGGTCCTCGGGCAGTTGCGGGAAGGAGTAGTCGGGGTCGCCGTCGGCGATGAACGATTCGTAGTCGACGACCGGCTCCAGCGACGTTTCGGGGACGGTGTCGCCCATCACGATGTACTGCTCGACGGAGGCAAACGCCGCCTCGTCGTACGCCGCTTCGAGCTTCTCCAGCATGACGGGGTCGACGATGAGAATCTCGTCCTCGGCGTCGGCCACGATGTGCTGGATGTGCTCGTCGGGCAGGAGGAGGTTAATCATGTGGACCTGTGCGCCCATGCAGGCGACGCCGTAGTAGGCCTCTTGATGCCAGTGGTTGTTCCAGGCGAACGTCCCGACTCTGTCCCCGCGTTCGATACCCGCCTGTTCGAGGGCAGAAGCTAGCTTCCGTACCCGTTCGGCGTACTCCGCTATCGTGTATCGGTGAATCCCCTGATGCGTCCGCGAAACGATCTCGCTGTCGGGGAACACGTTTTCGCCACGCCACAGGAACGACCGGAGGTTAAGTGGTGCACCGCCTGGCATACTCCATGCCAACACACACCGATATCTTAAAACTAGTCCTGCTGAGTGTGGTGGCTGTTGGTGCGCCGAATTCAGTGCGTAGCCAGTATTCGATAAAACTGTAAACTAGCGGTAAATTTATACCGGAACCCTGTGAAGTGGCCCCATGCAGCTACGACAGAGGTATATCCGATGAGCGAGTCCGTACTGCTCTCCATCGACGACGGAATCGCCACGCTGACGCTGAACGAACCGGAGACGCGGAACGCACTCACACAGCCCGTATACGACGCGCTGGAGCACCACCTCGATACCATCGAGACGGCGTCCGATGTCCGGTGTGTCGTCATCGAGGGGACCGGCGAGTCGTTCTCGGCCGGCGGTGACATCAAGGGGATGAGTGAGCGACTCTCGAACGATGACCCGGCCGATGACGCCGTCAGCGAACTGGCCCGCCGAACCCGGGACACCATCGCCAGAGTCGTCGCACTGCCGGTTCCGACCGTCGCGAAGGTCGACGGGTCGGCCGTTGGGGCCGGCGCGAACCTCGCTATCGCCTGTGACATCCAGTTGGCGAGCGAGTCGGCCAGTATCGGCTTCGTGTTCCGGCAGGTCGGACTCAGCGTCGACGCCGGCACGTCGTATCTGCTCCCCCGCATTGTCGGGACCAACGTCGCAAAGGAACTGGTGTTCACCGGGGAGATTCTGGATGCCGAGCGGGCCACGGAGCTGGGCCTGTTCAACCGCGTCTACGACGACGAGGCGTTCGAATCCGAAGTCGAGGCGACCGTCAGCCGCATTGCTAATGGACCGACTATCGCTCTCCGGCATTCCAAGCGGCTGCTTCAGGACGGGCTGGAGAAGTCCTTCGACCGCGCACAGCGCGACGAGGCGACGGCTCAGGGCATCGTCTTCGAGACCGCCGACCACGAGGAGGGTGTCGAAGCGTTTCTGACCGACCGCCGACCGGAGTTCGTCGGACGGTGACACGACCCGCAGCTTTTCATGACGCGGACCGCAATCAGCAATCATGACTGAACACAGCAGCGACTACTACCAGCGATTGGTCGACGAACGTGCGCTCAAAGAGTTTCTCGCAAAGGAGATAGGCCCGGCCGAGACGTTCGACGTTGCGCGCCACGAGCAGGGTCACTCCAACGAGACGCTGTTTGTCACCTGGGGCGACCGAGAACTGGTCGTCAGGCGGCCCCCGCCGGGCCAGACCGCTGAGACGGCTCACGACGTGTTGCGGGAGTATCGCGTCATCGACGCGCTGCAGGACACAGCCGTCCCGGTCCCACCGACGGTGACGGCCTGTGACGACCAGACGGTCATCGGGAGCGAGTTCTACGTCATGACCCGCGTCGAGGGGACCGTCATCCGAGACGAAGAACCGGAGCGCTTCGCGAACGACGACGCCCGAGAGGCCGTCGGCACCGAACTGGTGGACACCCTCGCAGCCATCCACGAGGTCGATCCGTCAGCTGTCGGCCTGTCCAACCTCGGCCGCGCAGGCGGGTATGCGAAGCGCCAGGTCACGCGCTGGGGGAAACAACTGGCGTGGGCGTTCGAACGGACGACCGAGTCCCGAACCGTCCCCGAGCTAGAGCGGGTCGGCTCGTGGTTACAGGACGAGTGCCCCGACGACCACCCGGAGACACTGGTCCACGGCGATTACAAGCTCGATAACGTGATGTTCGGCCCCAGCGACAGCCCCGAACTCGCCGCCGTCTTCGACTGGGAGATGGCGACGCTGGGCGATCCACGGGCCGACCTCGGCTGGCTGCTCTCGTACTGGCGCGACGCCAAGGACCCGGAGCCGGAGATCCCCGACCTCGCGATGGAGTTCATCGAAGCACCGGGCTACCTGACCCGTCAAGACTTGGTCGACCGCTGGGAAGCCCAGACCGGCCTGACGTTCGAACACGAGCGGTTCTATCGGACGCTCGCCGTGTACAAGCTCGCCGCCCTCGGCGAGATGTTCTACCGGCGCTATCTGGAAGGCAACGCCGACGACCCGTTCTACCCGCTGATGGAAAACCGCGTCCCGGCGCTGGCCGAGCGCGCGATTCGGATTATCGAGGGCGACGAACCGCTCTAAAGAGAGGGACGCCGAGGACCCTGCACATGTGGCGGCGCGGGGCTGGAACTCGCTCACGCCTGTGACATCTGGATTGCGACGACCGGCTCGGAGTGCGAGTAGCGACCGTTGCCGGTGACGGCGCTGGCTTACTCGCGGTAGCGCCGCACCGGTTTCAGTTCCTCGCTGTCCACGTCCTCGAAGGCCTCCCGGGCGATGGTCCGGAGGTGAACCTCGTCGGCCCCGTCGACGATGCGGAACGTCCTGACCAGTTCGTAGAAGTCCGCCAGCGGAAGGTCCCGGCCGATGCCGTTGCCGCCACAGAACTGGACGGCGGTGTCGATAGCGTCCTGCGTCGCCCGGGCAGCGAACACTTTGCTCATCGACACCTCGACGCGGGCTTCATTGCCGGCGGCGATGGCGTCCGCGGCGGCCCGGACCAGCGCCCGTGCGGCCTGAATCTGTGTCTCCTGTTCGGCGATTTCAAACCGGACGTGTTGCTTGTCGGCCACGGAGTCACCGAAGGCCTGCCGTTCGGTGGTGTAGGCCTTGGCGATGGACAGCGCCCGTTCGGCCATTCCAGAAAAGCGCATACAGTGGGTGAGCCGCGCCGGACCGAGCCGCTGCTGGACGTGCTGGAAGCCGTTGCCTTCCTCGCCGAGCAGGTGCTCCTCGGGGACGCGAACGCCGTTGAACTCGATCTCGGCGTGGCCCTTCGGGTCGCCCTGGCTGCCCATGTGCGGGACGTTTCGAACGATGTCCACGCCGTCGGCGTCCGTCGGGACGATGAACACTGAACACCCCTGATACGGATGGACGTCCTCGTCCGTTCGAGCGAAGACGAGCAGGATGTCGGCATCGACGCCGCCGGTCGTCCACCACTTGTGGCCGTCGATGACCCACTCGTCGCCGTCTTTCTCTGCGGTGGTTCGAATCATCTTCGGGTCGGAGCCCGCGCCCTGCATCGGTTCGGTCATCGCAAAGCCCGACTGTATCTCGCCCTCGACGAGCGGGTCGAGATACTCCGATTTCTGGAGCGCCGTCCCCTGCATCTCCAGCAGGTGCATATTGCCCTCGTCGGGCGCGTCGACGCGCATCGCAATCGGGCCAAGGAGGCTTCGGCCCGCTTCCTCGAACGTCGGCAACACGTCCCGGAAGTCATAGCCCATGCCGCCGTGTTCCTCGGGGATTTGCGGGGCGTACACGTCGTACTCCCGTGCAGCAGCGCGGAGGTCGCGAACTGTTGCGTCGGAGATCGCTGTCCCGCCCGCGAGTTCGCGCTCCCGCGGGATGACAACCTCGTCCATCAACGCTCTGGCGCGCTCGGCAAGCGCAGTCGCGGCCTCGGAATCGGTGAACGATATCATGGCACAGTCTCGTTCTCGCACGTCGTCATGATAAGTGTTGGAGCACAGCGAACGCGTGGTCGGTCGTTTATTCCACAGCGCGGTGCCCCGGCGCACCCGCCGCGACACAGCCACGGGACTCTGGGCGTCGGCGGTAGTTTCATACCCGGACCAGTCCAAGCCGCTACCGTGAACGAGAGGTCAGACATTGAGGCCGTCTTCTGGGATATCGGGGGCGTCATCCTTCGGATGGCGTCCGTCCGGGCGGCCCACCGCGAGTTTGTCGACCGCCTGTGTTCGGAGTACCCGGCGGCTGCGGATTCCGACGCGGCTCTCGACCGATGGCGGGATGTCCTCGGAACGTACTTCGGCGAGCGCGAGGGCACAGCGTTCCGACCGGCCCGCGAGGGGTACCGGCGGGCAATCGACGAGATTCTGACAGTCAGTCCCGAGGAAACTGAGTGGGAATCACTGTTCCATAGAATCCGCGACGAACAGGTCGAACCCAACCCCGACGCCATCGCAGCCATCGAGGCCTTGGCGGACGCGCCGCTCCATCAAGGCGTCGTCAGTGACGTGGACGACGACGAGGGCGAGCAACTGTTGCGGACCTTCGGGGTCTGGGACGCGATGGATTCGTACACCGCCTCAGAGGCCGTCGGTCGGACCAAACCGGACCCGGCGATGTTCGAAACGGCGCTCAGAAAGGCTGCGGTCGAACCGGCGCGGGCCGTGATGATCGGTGACCGCTACGAGCACGATATGCACGGCGGAACACGGGCCGGGCTGTGGACAGTCGCTTACGGGGCCGAAGACGGACCCGCTGTGGATATCACGCTCGACGACCTCCGCGAGCTGCCGGATTGGCTTGGCGTCTCGGAGTGAAGCCGGATTACGACCGCCGTTACTGGGACTCCCCGCTACTCAGATGTCGGGCGTCTCTTCGAGCCGTGGGACGCCAGCGGCGGTGATCGTCTGGCCGACGATGTACGACGATGCCGGGCTGGCGAGGAACAGCGCGATGTCGGCGATCTCCTCCGAGAGGCCGATGCGGCGCTCGACGGCCTCGCGGTCGATATTGTCGGCGCTGACACCCATCTGTGACTCGACGCCCGGCGTGGCGACGAAGCCCGGGGCGATGCAGTTGATGCGGATGTCACGGTCGGCCCACTCCGCCGACAGCGTGGATGTGAGATTGCTGACGCCGGCCTTTGCGGCCCCGTAGTGACTCATATACGGTGCGCCTTGTTCCCCGGCAACGCTGGAGAGGTTGATGACCGCCCCGCCGCCGTCCGCGGCCAGCGCTTCGCCGGCCGCCTGCGTGCAGTGGTAGGTCCCGTGGAGGTTGATGTCGACGATGGTTTTCCAGCCGTTCTCGCTGATGTCGTCGAACCCGGACATGAAGCTCGCGCCGGCGTTGTTCACGAGCACATCCAGCCCACCGAACTCGTCGACGGTCGCTTCCACCAGCGCCTCGACAGCCTCGCGGTCTGTCACGTCGCACTCGATAGCGACTGCGTCACCGGGCCGGTCGCTGTCGTTGATTTCGTCGGCCACCGGGCCGACGTTGTCCTGCTCGCGCGAGCAGACAACCACGTCGGCCCCGTCAGCCGCGAACTCCTCCGCGATTGCCCGGCCGATACCGCTCGATGCACCCGTGATAATCGCCCGCTGTCCCTCCAAGCGAAACCGCTCCGTGTGTGGCTTTGACATCGCATCGGACATCTCGGCCATCTGCAATAAAGCTACGTCCTGAGTTCTCTCTGCCGGATTCAGTTGAATATCGTTGAACAGTCAGATCAGACGAGTGGTGCCGCGTCTCCCTGTGGCAGCGTCGAGAGTAACGGACGAGCCCCGGTAGCATTAACACCGACGCGAGACACGGAGGGATGTGTATGTCCAGCAATAGTAACAAACCGGGGTCTAGGGACCAGCGGGTCCCAGCGGGGCAGTGGCAACTCGACCAGAAACCGGAGCGTCGTTTCACAGTCGCTTGCGAGGACCAGTAAGATGGCCGGCGAGTTCGACACAGTCGACGTTGGCGATAGCTTCACCACGTCGGGCCGGACCATCACCGAGGCCGACGTGGTCAACTTTGCGGGTGTCAGCGGGGATTTCAATCACCTCCATACGAACGCCGAACGGATGGCCGACTCGGGCTACGGCGAGCGCATCGCACACGGTGCGCTGGTGTTTTCAGTCGTCACTGGGTTGGTATGGCAGGCCCGCGACGAGGCCGAAAAGCGGCACATGGTCGCGTTCTACGGCATCGACCGGCTTCGGTTCATCAAACCAGTGTTTCTGGGCGATACGATTCACGCCGAAGCCGAGGTTGTCGACACAGAGCGCCGAGACCACCCGGTTGCGACAGGCGTCGTCCGGACTGAAGTCACTACGCTGAATCAGGCCGACGAAGCTGTGTTCTCGGCCGAGTTCCTCACGCTTCGGCGGTAGCCCGCGCCGCCGTACTGCTCGGAATTTCCGGTTTGGTCTCGTTTCCGTCGAATTCACGCACTGCTTCTCGGACTGTCGTCTGTTCGGCTGTCAGGCTAAACGCCACACCCAGTGTGTGACAGCTACCCGAATATATATTTGGCCGTGCACCATCTGGGCAAGTGTTTCTTGTGGACTTGGGTTTGACCGCCAAACGTCTCTGTAATAGTCAGTGCTACAGCAGTATCGCCACACGACCGCTGTCGCGACCGTCGCTCTCCCGATGGCTGTCATCTGTGTGCAGACCGTTCTGCGGCGTGGCGTTCCGTATACTGGAATAATTCCCGTAGTACGCCACAGGCGGACGCTCACGGACACTTCGACCGGTTTCGTGAGAGGCAGGCGGAAAAGGATAATACCCGTACTTTTGTTATCCGGTCGCCAGCAGTACGGGCGGCAGTTAGCCCGATTGAACAGCCAGACTGGGCCGCTCAGTCGCTGTCCGGTCAAACTGATCCCTGTAGTGCCGCGTTCGATTTCGCGTGTCTGTTGGGATCACAGCGACGCTAGCGGTATCGTTCTGTATACTGAAACATTCAGGCGGTGAGCGACGCCCGCTGACACGGGGCAGACCGTTGTAGAATGTCATAAGTGGAAGTGCATCCGGCCACATATATTCAAATACTTACCTTTTCTACTCAGATAAGGCGGTTACAGTAACAGAATCCACAAACTCGTTTTGTATTGGGTTTTAAGTTACCATCGGGCGTGTTTCTCCCCCTACTCCTCCTAATGTAAAAACATATGGCGAAAGTAGATTTGCAGAGAAACAGACGAAAGATACACACGTTGTTCGGAATACAGAAACGTATTTCTATAAGTGTGCACATATCTGGTCCTATGGGAGACGAAGAAGACCTCGAAGACGAAACTGTGTCCGTATCGATGGAGATATCAGGAAATTACGACGAAGTCATGTCGAAACTGGCGACAGAGGACGATGGGTCGACGTCGCTCGTCTCGCTGCTCGACGACCTCGAACAGTTGCTTGACACAGTGGTCCGGATGGACGGTGGGACACGCAGTGCAATTGCACAGCAACTGCCCAAGGATATGACCGTCTCCTTCGATGCACAGGCGGTCGTCGATACACTCCAGGTGCTCGAACGCTACGACCTCGTTGTCCTCGAAGGCAACACCTGGAAGCCGGGTCCGAAACTCACGACCGAAGAATAAGAACTACCGCGCCGCATCCGTCGTGAGCCGACTTCTCCCACACCGGGGCGGTGTGGTTACCAACCGAAGTCCGACGGTAGCAAGCGGCTAGTTCGCTGCAACCGGTCAGTAATGGCCGAAGCCAACGCCTGTAACTCCTGCCGGAGCGTCAGCTACAGCGTTCAACGGCGATGTCGTTCCAGTTGGCGTGAGCGACGTTCGGTAGCGTCCGCCTGTCGCCCAGTCTGTCGACTGTCACCATGTAAAGAGCTGTATAACAAACATTGGATAGCACGGAGAGGTAAATGCGAGCACACTTGGTGCTCGTACTCTCCCGACGCCCACCGTTCCATGCTCCCCTGTACGGGACGGTTTCACGCCGGGTTTGGCCACCCGGCATCGGTTCCTAATACGTCTGCCGATAGCCGGGGTCAGTTGCTACTGCGAGGCGCGGCACACTCGATAGTTCGTCAGACTCATTACTGGATTTTGATATTAATACCGCCGATAACTGTCTGTATTCATATGTATATCGCCACCGGATTCGTCAGTTTTACTATAATAACTCAGACACTGCAGTGACCTCTTCGGTGGAATCTTGGGCCAAGTTTTGCTGCACCAATCGTGTTCTACCGCCCCGAAAGCACATATGTAATCATACAGATCGGCGGAACGGCGACTACCAGCGATGGTGGACATCGTCGAAGACGTACTCCTCGTAGATGTCACGCACCGCGCCGTGGACCTGATTCGAGAGCGGGTCCATCTCGCTCACCGCCGCGTTCGCGCGGACGTGGGCCGGCGAGGTAGAGCCGGGGATGACAGTCGACACCGCGTCGTGGTCCAGAATCCAGCGCAACGCCATCTGGGCCATTGTCATCCGTTCGGGGACGTGTTCGCGGAGTTCCTCGACGGCGTCAAAGCCCGCGTCGACCGGGAGGCCGGCGAACGTCTCGCCGCGGTCGAAGGCCTCGCCCTCGATGTTGAAGTTCCGGTGGTCGTTCTCGGGGAACTCCGTGTCCCGGGAGAGTTTCCCGGTCAGGAGTCCGGAAGCCAGCGGAACGCGGACGATGACGCCGATATCGCGGCGCTTGGCTTCCTCGAAGAACCGCTCCGCAGGCCGCTGGCGGAACATATTGAAGATGATCTGGACCGTTTCGATTTCCGGGTACTCGATGGCTTTCAGCGCTTCCTCAACACGTTCGACGCTGACGCCGCAGTGAGCGACCTTCCCTTCGTCTTGCAGCCGCGAGAGGGCGTCGAACGTCTCGGGCTGATAGTAGGCGTCGGTCGGCGGACAGTGGAGTTGTAACAGTTCCAGCGTTTCGGTCCCGAGGTACTCACGCGAGCGGTCGACGTGCTCGGAGAGGTTGTCGTAGTTGTAGCGGTCGGCTGTATGTGGGTCGAGCCGGCGGCCGGCCTTCGTCGCGACGGTCACCTCGTCGCGGACCCCGCGTTCGTCCAGCACTTCTGCGATGCGCTGCTCGCTGAAGCCGTCACCGTACACGTCGGCGGTGTCGATGAAATCGACGCCGGCATCGAGCGCGGTCCGGATCGTTTCCCGGCCTTCCTCTGCCGAGACATCGCCCCAATCTCCACCGATGTTCCAGGTTCCGAGTCCGACGGCTGTCACGTCGTACCCTGCCGTCCCTAACTGTCGTCGGTTCACGTACGACTATACCGTCGACAGTCACTTGGTGGCTGTGATACGCGGCAACAACCTGAACAAAAAAGGGCAGTGTAGCCCGATAGCAGGCAGTCCGGTGGACGTGCCAACGTGGACGCCGGGGGCTACGTGAGCCACTTCGTCCGGCGGATGTCGTACGCACCGCAGTCCGGACACGAGTGGTACTGAACGTCGAACGACGCCCGGCACACCAGACAGGTGTACCGGCGGCTCGGTTCCTCCCCAGGGGACGCAACGTTATCGAACAATCCCATCGACGACCACACGCCACCTTAGCAATACGAGATTAAAAACGGAGTAGATCGTTCACACGTTTCATACCAGTCGCGTCTGGCGATTGCGATTATGGAGTAGGGTAGTGGCAGCCAGTGACTGGTGGCACAGATGTAATAATTATCCTATATTTCTACGGCGGTCGAATTAGCCTTCCGGTGGAGGCGTGAGACCGACCTTGTCCTGACCAGAGAGTTGCGACCACGGATTTTAATGCCCAGTCTCCAGGTAACGGACGGTATGGATGAGGTACCTGCTGTCGGTGAGTTGACACCGCCGGATCGAACACTGATGGGGCCCGGCCCGAGCGACGTCCATCCGCGCGTGCTCAAGGCGATGAGCACGCCGCTGGTCGGCCACCTCGACCCCTCGTTCATTGAGGTTATGGACGAGGTCCAGGACCTCCTCCGATACACGTTCCGGACGGACAATAAGTGGACGATTCCGGTCTCCGGGACCGGCTCCGCGGCGATGGAGGCAGCCATCGGCAACGTCGTCGAGCCGGGCGATACGATGCTTGTTCCGACGAACGGCTACTTCGGCGGCCGGATGGCAAGCATGGCCGAGCGTGCGGGCGGCGAGGTCGTCACCGTCGACGCGCCGTGGGGCCGGCCGCTCGACCCGGCGGCGGTTGAGGCCGCCTTCGACGAGCACAGCCCGGACGTGTTCGGGTTCGTCCACGCCGAGACCAGCACTGGCGTTCTCCAGCCGTCCGTGCCCGAACTCACTGATATCGCCCACGCGAACGACGCGCTTGTCATCGCCGATAGCGTGACCTCGCTGGGCGGCGTCGAACTCCGCGTCGACGACTGGGACATCGACGTGGCCTACGCAGGCCCGCAGAAGTGCCTCTCCTGTCCACCGGGCGCGAGCCCGCTCACGCTCAACGACGACGCGATGGACAAGGTCCTCGCCCGGGAGGAGGACCCCCGGTCGTGGTATCTCGACCTCTCCCTGCTGGAGGGGTACTGGGGCGAGGAGCGCGCCTACCACCACACGGCTCCAATCACGAACGTGTACGCGCTCCGTGAGGCGCTTCGGCTCGTCGCCGAGGAGGGCATCGAAAAACGCTGGGACCGCCACCTGCACGTCGCTGGCGCGCTGAAAGCCGGCGTCGAAGGTATGGGACTGGAGATGAACGCCCCCGACGACTTCTGGCTCCCGAGCCTCAACACCGTCCGCGTGCCCGACGGCGTCGACGACGGCGCGGTCATCCAGCACCTGCTGGACGAGTACGACCTCGAGATCGCCAGCGGCCTGGGCGCGCTGGAGGGCGACATCTGGCGCATCGGCTGTATGGGCCATTCGGCCCGCCGGCAGAACGTCAGCTATCTGCTTGCTGCGTTGGGTAACGCGCTCGGTGAGCAGGGTTCGGCAGTGGACGTAGACGCTGGACTAGCGGCGATGAGCGAGCGGTTCTGACGCTCTCCAGAACCGGCCTCGGAGGGTTCGTTTTGCGGAACTGCTGGAACGAGATTGTCTCACGTAGCTCCGCTGTCCGAAGGCAAAGGACAACTCAACTGCTGTTCAGGTCCACTCGACACCGACTGAAAACCAAGTCCGCCCTCCCCGATTTGAACGGGGGACAAGTCGATCTACAGTCGACTGCTCTACCAGTCTGAGCTAAGGGCGGTCGACACCCGAAAATACCCCGCCGTCCGGACTTAAGGGTTGTTATTCGCGGAGGGTTCGCCGAACGGTCACACGACGCGGAGTGACACACTGATTGGTGTCAGACACGTCTGACCCACTTGCAGAGGTCTGGGAGACGGGGCAACAGAGTCTACGGACGGAATCTGAGCGGAGGGAAGGGTATCGCGTCATGCCGGTAGCTGACGGGCGTCAGACAGCGCGGGAAGATTAAAATACCATCATGTACAACACACGTCCGAACTCGATGAGCAAAATAACGTTCCGCGCTGACGACGACCTCATCGACCAACTCGAGGCGTTCGACGCCTCGAAGAGCGAGGTCATGCGCGAGGCGCTTCGGGAGTATCTCGGAGACGCGTCGCCGTCAGCGTCGGAACCATCGTCGTCGTCAGAGTCTGTGACCGACGCCGAGACAATCGACGAGCTCATCGAAGAACGCGTCGACAGTATCATCGCCGACCGACTGGGGGCGCGACGCCGCCCCTCGCAACCGCAGGATATCAACGTAAACATCTCGTTAGACGGCGTAAGCGCAGGGGCAGCGAACGCTGAAACCGAACGACGGCAGACCGCCGATCGGGGTGCAAGTGCCGAGGACGGGCGGTCTCACAGTGAAAATCAGTCGTCCGACACGAGCGGGCGTAAGACAGAGCCGGAAACGCGGGACAGGACCGACACGGAGGAACGTAAGACATGTGCGCAATGCGGTGATAATCTTGGACCTGACCACGTTTACTGCCCGAACTGTGGCGAGAAGGCGTCTCGGCGGGTGTTCTGTGATTGCGGCGATGAACTCCGGTCGGACTGGGGATTCTGCCCGGGCTGTGGGAGACGAACGCCCGCAGCGGATGTGCTCGATCAGACCTAATTCAGCGTTTACACTGGATAGAAGAGTCCAGACACCGTAAACGAGAAAATGTATGACACTGCCCGTAAGTTTTAATACATCAGGGTCAGTGGTTTATCCTGCGTAAGACGGTCGTCTTACACGGCGGCGAACGCGAGGGGATGCCGCCCTCGTACTGCGGTTTCGCTGTGTAAACACTCGTGCGGGGCGTAAACAGCCCTCGTCCGGGCCGTCTTACCCAAGGGGAACTACCAAACATGGAGCGTGTGACACTACGGATTCCGAAGCAGCAGATTGAAGAGGTCGAACAGATGGTCGAGACGGGCGAGTACCCCAATCGGAGCGAAGCGATTCGCTCGGCGGTTCGGGAGATGCTCGCCGAAGAAGGCTCCGAACAGGCCTCCGAAAAGAAGCGGTCCTGGGCCAAGGTGTAACGATGCAGGATATCGTTAACGAGGCCCTCGAACGCGACGAGCAGGAACAGAAGCGGATGTCCGACGAGGACGTCGACGGGTTCGGCGACCCGCGCATCGTCATCGTCGGCTGTGGTGGCGCCGGCAACAACACCGTCAACCGCCTGTACAACATCGGCGTCGAGGGCGCTGACACCGTGGCCATCAACACGGACAAACAGCACCTCAAGATGATCGAAGCCGACACGAAGATTCTGGTCGGCAAGTCCCTCACCAATGGCCTCGGGGCCGGCGGCGACCCGTCGATGGGCGAGCGCGCCACGGAGATGGCACAGGGCACTATCAAGGAAGTGCTAGGCGACGCAGACCTCGTGTTCGTCACCGCCGGCATGGGCGGCGGCACCGGGACCGGTGCGGCCCCAGTCGTCTCGAAGATCGCTAAAGAACAGGGCGCAATCGTCGTCGGCATGGTGTCGACGCCGTTCAACGTCGAGCGAGCGCGGACGGTCAAGGCCGAGGAAGGCCTGGAGAAGCTCCGCAACGAGGCGGACTCCATCATCGTGCTGGACAACAACCGCCTGCTCGACTACGTCCCGAACCTGCCGATCGGCAAGGCGTTCTCCGTGATGGACCAGATCATCGCCGAGACCGTCAAGGGCATCTCAGAGACCATCACCCAGCCGAGCCTCATCAACCTCGACTACGCCGACATGACCTCCATCATGAACCAGGGCGGCGTCGCGGTGATGCTGGTCGGCGAGACCCAGGACAAGAACAAGACCGAAGAGGTCGTCAAGGACGCGATGAACCACCCGCTGCTCGACGTGGACTACCGTGGCGCGAGCGGCGGGCTGGTCCACATCACCGGCGGCCCGGACCTCACGCTGAAGGAGGCCGAGGGCATCGCACAGAACATCACCGAGCGGCTTGAGGCCGACGCCAACGTCATCTGGGGCGCACGGATTCAGGAAGAGTACAAGGGCAAGGTGCGGGTCATGGCCATCATGACCGGCGTCCAGTCCGCCCAGGTGCTCGGCCCGACGACCCAGAAACAGGCCAACAAGTCCCGCGAGGCGATTCAGGAAGTCGGCGACGACACCTCATTCGATGCGTCCGACAACGTCGAGAGCTTCGACAGCCCCGCCCCGAACAGCGGGAGTCAGAACAGCGGCGGTCGGAACGCCGGCTACAGCGAGACCGACGGCGGACAGGACCAGCGCGAGAAGAACAACGGACTCGACGTCATCCGGACGAACAAGTAACACCGCGGTTCTTCTTTCCGTTCTCTACGGCCGCGAGCGACGCTTTTACTCAGCGGTGTCTGACAAACGAGACGTCGGTCAGACTGCTTCCAGCGCGTCCAGCAGATTACACTTCCGACAGAGGTCCCGCGCCGTCGGCGCGCCGCAGTTCTCGCACTCGCCGTAGTCGGTGTCGCCGTTCTCGCCGCCGTAGGTGTCGGCGGCCAGCGCCGCGAGCTTCTCGTAGCCGGCCATAATCGAGTGGCGAGTCCCGGGATGGTTCTCTTCCAGTCCGAGCATGAGGTCCTGTATCTCGCCGCGGTAGGCCTCCTCGGCGTGGGGGCACTCGGTGATGTGTGCCGGGAGGTCTTGGAAGCGGGCGTACAGCGCGACTTCCTTCTCCGGGATGTCACGAAGCGGCTTGGCCCGTGGGATATGATGGTCTTGTGCCTCGCGTGTTTGTTCCGTGGGCGCGTCGGCAGACAAGTCAAACGGTCCCAGCGACGCCTCAAAATGCTTGGCGATCTGTTCAACGTCGCCTTCGAGGAAGTTCATCAGCGCCGTCTCGGCTTCGTCGTCGAGGTTGTGGCCGGTCAGCAGTTTGTCCGCGTCGAGTTCCTCGGCGTACTTCGAGAGGAGGTCACGGCGGAACACGCCACAGTAGGCACAGGCAGCCATCCCTTCGGGGTCGTCTTCGACAACGTCGTCCATCTGGACGCCGAACTCCTCGGCGTAGGAGACGGTGATGTGTTCGATGCCGAGGTCGTCGGTCAGTTCCTCGCAGGCCTCCAGACTCGCGTCGCGGTAGCCCTCGATGCCCTCGTGGATAGAAAGCGCAACCAGTTCGATTCGGGGGTCTTCGGCGAACGTGTCGTGCAGAATCTGCGTGAGAACGACGCTGTCTTTGCCGCCCGAGAGGCCGATAACCCACGTCTCGGGGTCTTCGACAGTGGCGTCGTCGGACACGAGGCCGTCCTCGCGGATGCGACGACGAACCCGTTTCGTGACCGCTCGGCAGAGATGAGACTCACAGAGGTGCAGCCCGGAATAGGCCGCGTGTAACACCGCGTTCTCGCCGCATTTGTCGCACTCCATCGTGACGAGTAGTCGTGGCCGCAATGGTGAGAGGGTTTCGTCTCGGTTCCGGCACGGCAGTAGACAGCGATGTCGTTGGAGACGCCGTTCACAGCGCGCCGGGGCCGTGCTGTAACGCGTCGAGAACCGTCTTGACGGTCTGCTCGCGGCCGCTCGAGGAGAACAGTTCGTGGCCGCCGTCGTACAGCCGTATACGGTCGGCCGGCAGGCGCTCGCCGACGGCACGCGGGTCGACGACTGTGTCCGTGAGCGAGCAAAACGCCGCGGCGGCGTCCCGGGCCGGCGGAAGGGACCGCTGTGCCCGAAACACCGTCCGGAGGAACGCCGGCGAAACCGACGACGGAGCGTCCGCGAGCTGCTGGGCCGTCGCCAGGTCACCGATAGCGTCGGCGTCCAGCGTATCGACCGGGATGAACGGTTTCGTTATCGGGAGCGAGGCGAGAGCGTCGAGCACCGGCCCCGGAACCGGGAAGTCACTGTCCCACCATGGGCTCAGGTACACTCGGTTGCCGATACCGTCGGCGTCGAGGTGGGCCGCTGTCAGCCCGCCCGCACTGTGCCCGAGCAGGTCGAATCTGCCGAGGTCGGAAGCGTACTCCTGGACCGGGCCGACCCACTCCCGCCGGTAGTCGGTGATATGTATCGGCAGTTCGACGGCGTGGACGCGGTACGCCGTGGCAAGCTGGTCGA
Source organism: Haloarcula sp. Atlit-47R (assembly GCF_003665985.1). NCBI lineage: Archaea > Methanobacteriati > Methanobacteriota > Halobacteria > Halobacteriales > Haloarculaceae > Haloarcula > Haloarcula sp. Atlit-47R. The sequence goes on from NZ_QPLQ01000001.1 coordinate 666,383, forward strand.
CGAGCCACTGGACGTTCTGGTGTCGGCAGCGGTTCCCCCACCCGAGGACGAACAGGCAGTCTCGGGCAGCCCCTTCGTCGTACACGCGAATCTGCATATCCGACGTTCCCGTTGTGCAGACATAAGCCCGGGTGAACGCCTGACAACCACTCGTCGCGTTGTCGACGTGGAAGCCGTGCTGTGCTCAGGGCCGCCACGACAGCCACGCGCCGTGTGGCTCGTAGTCGACGAGGTGTGTGGTCTCGATGCCGTCGTCGGTCTGGCGTTTCCAGTCCAGTGCCACTGACTCGCCGCCCGACAGGTCCCGCCGCCCGGTGAGCCAGTGCAGCGGGCGCTCGGCTATTTGCGCTTCGAGCACCGTCGTCAGCGCCTCGCTCAGTTCCGCCGGGACCTGATACAGCACGAGCGTGGTGACGACGCAGACCGGGACATCGGACGGGATCTCGTCGAATACCGCCGGCAGGTCATCGAGCATATCGCCCTCAACGAGTCGCGGTGGCTCCTCGTGGGCGACGGTGAGCGCCCCGTCGAGGACGGCCCGGCGCGCCTCGTGTTCGGGCCAGACGAGCGCGCGGAGCCAGTCCCTGTCGGCCTCGTCGGTCACGTCGAGCGGATTGCGGTCGAGACCGACCCGAGAGCGGATAGCGGGCGGCGTCTCCGAGAGCGGCGGGTCGCCGCGTCGGACGCTGCTCTCGATGGTAATCGGCGAGTCGCTGTTACCCACTACGAGACCGTCGTAATCGTAGCGGTAGCGGTCAAACAGCATGTTCAGGCCGGCACTCGGCCCGAGTTCCACCAGCGCGAGCGGTCCGTCGGTGGCGCGGGCCACCTGTGTGATAGCCGGGTAGAGGACCGCGCTGCGCCGTACCGCGTCCGTCTGCGTGCGCCGGGTCCGCAGGAGCGGCCGGATATCGTCGGCATGGTCGAGACAGAACTCGCAGAAGGCTGGAAAGCACCTGTCATCGGGGTCGTGCGCCGTCTGGGTAATGCTCGGGTGGTACTCGGCCAGCCGATGGTCGGGGTGCCGGTCGAGCAGGTACTGCACCGCGGCCAGCAGGAGGTGCGGGGCCTGGCGACTCTCATGAACGGCCGCTGCGATGTCGAGGATATCACTGTCTTGCGCTGCCTCGCGACAGAGGTGGCTGGACAGGGGAGAGGAGTCGTCGGTCCGTACAGCCAGGTCCCAAACTGCGTCTGAAGGTCTGACATATCGTCTCGGAGACAGCAAAGTGATATCGGTGTTCGCCTCCGGAGAGTCAGCGTTTAGGCTGCGCAAGCAGTAGGGCAGGCAATGAGTCTGGACCGTCCGGAGGCAGTCGAGCGGGTCGAAGAAATCGTCGCCACAGTCGAGGACGAGACGATGCCGGTCCCGGTCCGAGAGGTGTGGGTGTACGGCGACGTAGCGCTCGGGCTGGACCCGGTCGAGCGACTGGATGTCTACGTCACCAAGGATATCCTGTTCAAGGATGCCCCGGAGCGCGCCGAAGAGTTTCAGCGCAGTCACGGCGTCGACGGGGTCGGCAAGACCGTTCGCGCCGCGTGGGCCGACGAGCACCCCGAGTTCATCCGCGCGAACGCCAACGGCCACGCCGCGCCCGAGAAGTGCCTCGCCGCCCACCTCCTGAGCGACGACGAGCCGGTCCATCTAGAAGTGTGTAACGCCTCCTTCGAGGACAACGTCACCCAGCGGCTCAAGGGCGCGAAGATGCGAAACGACTACGAGCAGATTCTGGACCCCCGGGGAGCCTGCCTGTGGCTCGACGGCGAACGGTCGCCCGACGCGTTCCAGAAGCTCCGTGACAACGAGTTCGTCTTCCCGACGCTGACCCAGTCGCTGTCGATGCTCGGGATGGACGAGACGGAGGCCGGCGACGCCGCCGACGCGGTCAAAGAGTACCGGGCACAGCAGGAGGGCGCGACAGTTCGAGGCGACGTGGTGTAGCGCTCACCGTGCCGGCGCTGGACAGGGTGACTTACAGCAGCCAAGGCGCGTCGACCGTCGAGAACCGGTGTCCGCAGGCGGGACATTCGACGAGCCGCGAGCCGGTCCCGCCGTCCGAAACCGCGGTGAACCGGCGGCTCCAGGTCATATGACGGCACTCCGGACAGCGGCGGACGAGCGGTGGTATCATGGGGAGACGTGAGCCGGCACGTGTCGTCCGTAGCCGCTCACACAGCAAGGGCCTATCGACGGGCGACAGTACTCTGGGCGCGAACACAGGCCATGACAACTACAACGCGGTTTTGAGCGAACGGAAGGGATACACCCACACCACGGGAAGGGAATCGTATGCAACGGACGCGACGAGCGACCCTTGGACTGGTCGGTAGCGTGGCGATTGGTGCCCTGAGTGGCTGCCTCGCGCCGGGCGGGAACGGCAGTGGCGATGGCAGCACGGAAACACGCACGCATCCGTCGCCGGGAACTGATCCCGGCACCGAAACGGACGACGGAGGCACAGAGACGCCGACCGACGCTGGAGAGACGGAGACTCCCACCAACGAAACACCGACGGATGCGCTGGACGGGCTAGACAGAGTCGAGACACCGCCATACGAGGTCGAAGAGGTCGAGTGCAACGTTGCTGACTCCGGCGAGGGCGACCGCAATCCGCTGTATCTCTGTGCGAATATGCCGGCCAAGCCATCGTTGTCGTTCGAACAGGCGTCGACCCGAGGGGCGCTGTTTGCCGATGAAGGGCTAGCGCGCGCCCCGGACGACAACGGTGACCAGCTCTACGCGACGCTGTTGACAGACGCCGACGACATCGAGCGACTCGAAGACAACAGCGGTGACGCGTACAGTCTCGCCGCCGACACCGACTTCGAGAGTCACGCCGTGCTCGTCGTCCAGACCGGCTGGGGGTCCGGTTCGATCGTCCCCTATCTGAAACGCATCGAGGAGACAGCGGACGGCATCCACGCGTTCGGCTGTTACACGCAGCCCTGTGTGTACACCAGTGATTTCACTGCTCGGTCGACGGTCGTCAGGTTCGAGCGCCCGGACACCCTCGACAGCGGCGTCGTCAGCCTGACCGTCGACCCGTCGACGCGGTACAACGTGGCGACGGGTGAGGGCGTGGTGACAATCGACCCGTCGGGGTAACCCCGTGATTCTTTGCGACGTGCCGCTGAACCGACAGCTATGACAGCCCTCCCGATTCGAACCCTCCACGTCCTTGCGATGGCGGTCCTCGTCGGCGGCACAACCGTGCTCTGGTACAGCTATCGGTGCGGCACTATCGCCTCGCTCGCGCCCGCAAAGCAGTTCGAGTGGCTGTTCTGGGGCGGCGTCGGCGTACTCGTGGTCACCGGCGTCGGGAACCTCGGTTCGCTCGGACCGCCGGGTCCCGGAACCGACTGGGGACGAACCTTACTGGTGAAACTCGCCGTCGTCGTCGCCCTCCTCGGGGGTTCGGTCGTCCGGACGCTACTCCTCGTTCAGATCGGTGACCGCGTGAACACGTTCGACGACCTGCACCCAGTCCACCGGCGAACGCTCTCGCGAGCGTACGGCGCGACGGCGGCCGTCTTTCTCGGTATCGTCGTCCTCGCGGAGGTCCTCGCGCATGGCTGAGGACCAGCGTGAGCAGGAGAGTATGGCGGACAACGTGAGTGAGACTGAGCCAGCGCGCGACAGCAAACAGAGTTCCACGCGGCCGGTGTCACTCGTGACGTGGACGCTCGCGACGTTCGACACCGTCCTGTTCGTCCTGCTCGGCGTCCTCGCCGTCCACGCGAGCGGTGGTCTCGCCGACCTGCTCGCCGGGCTAAACACCCTCGTCGGCGTGGCCGTCTTCTGCTACCTCTGGGCGCTGTTCGTCCTAGCGGTTCGATGGGTTCACCGGAGGGTATCGCTCGATTCAGCCGGAGTCAGCACGCTCGTCCTCCACGGAGTTGCGGCCGGGAGTGTCACTGGTGTCGTGTTCCTGCTGGGACTGCTCGCGGTGGCACTCGTGTCGACGCTCCAGAGCGGCGGGGCCCGCCCCCAGTCGGTGCTGTTGGTCCTGCTCATCGGGGCCGGTGTCGCCGCTGTCGTCGGGGGCGTCGTCGGCCTGCTCGCCAGTCTGCTGGACATCGCAGTCTACGGACTGGCGGGCACTCTGCTCCCCGAACTCGGTAACGAGCGGGTCACGGAACCGCGCCGACGGTGACGAAGAACGGCACCGTCTCGCGGCGCTCGTAGGCCTCGTCTTGCATCTGCTCGATGACATCCCGTCCCATCGACCGCCAGCGCTCCCGGAGTGCGTCGTACTCGGCGGGCGTCGCCTCGCCGTTGAGAATCGTCTCACGGTCGTGGGCCAGCCCCGTTCCGGTCGCCTTCCGGCGAGCGGCCTGCATCGCCGCATCGTCGTAGGGTGGTTCGATGCGCTGTTCTTGCTCGTATTTCGTCGTCGAGACGACGGACAGCCCCGCGTCGCGGAACACGTCGGCGGCATCACTCCCGAGGGTAACGTCTGTCCGCACCCCGTCGAGAAAGAGCCGGCGGGCGCGGCGGGCCAGCACCGGTTCGTCGTCGACGGTCGATTCGACAGTGACGGCGGCGTTGTTTGGCTCGATGGCGGCCACCCGGTCGGTGGCAACGCGGGCGAACTCCCGAACCGCGAGTTCTGGGTCAGGGAGGTTGATGAGCAGCGCCTGACATACCACCAGGTCGAAGGTGTCGTCGGGGAACGGAAGGCGCGTCGCGTCTCCGCAGACGGCCGGGTCGCCGGCGGCGGCCAGCAGGTCCGTGTCGGCGTCGAGGCCAACGACGGTCCCGTCTGTCTCCTCGCGAAGGACGCGGGTCAGTTCGCCGGTCCCACAGCCCACGTCGAGAACGCGCTCACACTCGTCCAACCGCAGGTCCGAGAGCGCCGCACGGGAGTCGGCCCACATTCCCCTGCGGGTGGTTTCGAGGTAGTCGGCAGAGAACCTGCGCACAGTTTCTCAGAGTCGAGTCGCCCTCAAAAGTACCGCGGTCGAAATCAGTCGCGGCGGAGTTCCTTGACGCGCTCGATGTTCCAGGCGAAGCTCTTGCCGTCCTCGGTCGGCGTCTCAAGCACCAGCGGCACGTCGCGGATGGCGTCGTGGTTGACGAACGCGCGCATTCCGTCCGCGCCGATGTGGCCCTCGCCGATGTGGGCGTGCTCGTCCTTGTTCGTCCCGCACTCGTGTTTTGAGTCGTTGAGGTGGACGCAGGCGAGGTCTTCGAACCCGACCACGTCGTCGAACTCCGCGAGCGTCTCGTCGACGGCCGCGGGCGTCGAGAGGTCGTAGCCCGCGGCGAACATATGGGCCGTGTCAAGACAGAACTCGATGTCCTGGTCCGTTCGCTCCCGGACCGTCGCCAGGTGCTCGAACTGGCCGCCGAGTTTCGTCCCGCTGCCGGCGTCGGACTCGACCAGCACGGTGACCTCATCGGGGATGTCGAGGTCGTCCAGCACGCTGGCGGCGTTGTCCAGCCCGCCGTCGACGCCCGCGCCGGTGTGGGCTCCGAGGTGGACGTTGACGTACTCGATGCCCAGTTTGGCGGCGGCGTCGACCTCCTTCTGCATCGAATCGAGGGACTTCTCGCGGAGGTCGTCTTTGGGCGTACAGAGGTTGACGAGGTACGACGAGTGGATGACCCACGGGCCGACGCCGTGGTCGGCCGCGAGGTCGCGGAACTGTTCGGCCTCGTCGTCGTCGATGTTCGGGTCCTGCCAGACCTGCGGCGAGTGCGAGAAAATCTGCCCGCAGTTGCCGCTGTACTCGACCTGTTCCTCGACGGCGTTGTAGACGCCGCCAGCGATGGAGGTGTGTGCCCCGACTCGTACCATGCACACCGGTCGGTGATGCCCGACAAAAGAGGTTCCGGAGTGCTACGGTCGGTTATAGCTCGTGTCAGGATTTCGTCGAAGCGGGACGACAGGCCGGTGAACAGAGATACCCGACCGGCTCAGACCCACTCGCGGACGGGTGGGATCATGCGGAGGCTCGATAGCGCGAGGTATGCACCGAACAGGACGAGAACCACACCGATAGCTGCTGGAAGCGGCGTTGCTGACAGTAGTAACGCTGCGCCCCAGGAGGCTAGTACGATGCCGATACCGACCAACATGAGCGTGCCGAGCGCGCCGAGCACCGCGTCTTCGGTAGCCACCCGAACAATCGCATACAGTTCTTCCTCAGAAAGCGTTGCGGCGCTGCCGTCGGCTGCCTGAGGGTCGGCGGAGGTGTCGGCAGCGTCGTCATCAGCGGGGGACGAGACCATGCCACTGCTTGGCCGGGTTGCCACAAAACGGTGGTGTCGTTCCGTTGTCGGGAGTGGGGCGAATAGTCCATTCTCGTAGCCCGTCATCGCAGACGTGAGGTTCACGGCGAACCGACTGCTGTATCTTAATCAAAAGCCAACTAGATAAAGTGGAGTGGGCTTGGTGGTTCCAGTAATCGATTTATAACGACTGTCCTAAATTAGTACTAGCTAAATGAGCGACACACAGCCAGCAGTGGCAGACACACGCGAGTTCGAGTTCGTCCTGCAGTTCGACGCGGGAGCCGATAGCCTGATGGACGTGTTCCGGCAGCATGAAAGCCTCTCCGTGTGGTCCTCTGCCATCTTCGTCGGCGACGACCATATGTGGCGGCTCGACCACGCGAAGGGGACACCCGAGGCCCTGCGTGCGTTCGACGAGGTCTTTCTGGACGAAAACCGCTGTAACGAGTGTTTCGACGTCGTGAGCTGTGAGACGGCGCGGACGTACCACGTGCTGGACCGCGGGGAGACGTCACGGACAGTGTACACGCTACGTCGTGAAATCAGCGGCTGTCAGTCGCTACCGAGTTTCCTCCATCGGCACGTTAGTGAGGGGACTATCTTCGAATCTCGGCGGACGGGCAACGAGTACCGCTGGCGCGTCCTCTATCCGGGGTCTGCCCCCATCGGCGAGGTCTACGACAAAATCGAGTCGACCCTCCGCGAGGGCGTCACGCTCTCGGTCTCTCACATCACCAGCGCGGGGAACTGGAAGGCGACCGAACGGGTCGCGACGAACTTCTCGCCCCAGCAGTGGCGGGTACTCAAAGCCGCCGTGACCCACGGCTACTACGAGCGACCGCGGGAGGTCTCGGTCAAAGACCTCGCGTCGATACTGGACGAGCCGCGTTCGACCGTCCAGTACCAGCTCCGGACCGCCGAGGACCGCCTCGTCTCCCAGTTCGTCGAAGAGACCCTCTGAACGCGACCGCTACGCGGAGGCCTATTCGAGGTCGAAGCGGTCGAGCCGCATGACCTTGCTCCAGGCGTCGACGAAGTCGTCGACGAGTTCGGCCTCGGCGTCGTCGGCACCGTAGACTTCGGCGAGGGCGCGCAGGCGGGCGTGGGACCCGAACAGCAGGTCGACGCGGGACGCCGTCCACGTCTGCTCGCCCGTGTCGCGGTCGTACCCCTCGAAGACGTCTCTGGCTTCGGTGACGGGCTCCCACTCCGTGTCCATGCCGAGCACGACCTGGAAGAAGTCGTTGGTCAGCGTCCCCGGCTCGTCGGTGAACACGCCGAGGTCGGAGTCCTGATAGGTCGCGCCCAGCGAGCGCATCCCGCCGACCAGCGCGGTCATCTCGCCGGGCGTGAGGTCCAGCAGGTCGGCCTTGTCCACCAGCAGTTCCTCTGCCGGGGCCTCGACGTCGTCACGGACGTAGTTCCGGAAGCCGTCGGCCCTCGGCTTGAGCGCCTCGAACGACTCCACGTCGGTCTGGTCCGGCGTCGCGTCCGTCCGCCCCGGTTCGAACGGCACCGTCACGTCGTAGCCGGCGTCGGCCGCCGCCTGCTCGACGGCCGCGTTACCGCCGAGGACGATGAGGTCGGCCAGCGAGACGCGCGTGTCGTCGTCCCGAGCGCCGTTGAACTCCTCCTGAATGCCTTCGAGCGTGTCGAGGACCGTCTCCAACTGCTCTGGCTCGTTGACCTCCCAGCTCCTCTGGGGTTCGAGCCGGATGCGAGCGCCGTTGGCCCCGCCGCGCTTGTCGCTGTCGCGGTAGGTCGACGCCGAGGCCCAGGCAGTCTTGACGAGTTGGGTAACGGAGAGGTCCGAATCGAGGATTTCCGCTTTGAGGTCGGCGATTTCCTCGTCTCCGACGAGGTCGTAGTCGGCGTCGGGGACGGGGTCCTGCCAGATGAGTTCCTCGTCGGGGGCGTCCGGGCCGAGGAACCGCTCGGGCGGGCCCATGTCGCGGTGGATGAGCTTGTACCACGCCCGCGCGAAGTTGATGCCGAACTCCATGGGGTTGTCCTGGAACCGCTCCATGATGTCCCGGTAGTCGGGGTCGCGCTTGAGCGCGATGTCCGTCGTGAGCATCATCGGCGTCCGCTTCTCGTCCGGGTCGTGGGCGTCCGGGACCGTGTTCTCGAGGGCCTCGTCCGTGGGCGTCCACTGCCAGGCCCCGCCGGGGCCTTTCTCCGGCTCCCACTCGTAGTCGAGGAGGTTGTCGATGTACCCGCTGTCCCACTCCGTCGGGGCCTGTGTCCACGGGCCTTCGATACCGCTTGTAATCGTGTCCCCGGCCTTCCCCGAGCCGTGGTCGTTCTCCCAGCCAAGCCCCATCTGCTCGATTGGCGCGTCCTCCGGGACCGCGCCGAGGTTCTCCTCGGGGTCGTCGGCACCGTGGACCTTCCCGAAGGTGTGGCCGCCGGCGATGAGCGCGGCCGTCTCCTCGTCGTTCATGGCCATCCGGCCGAACGACTCGCGGATGTTCTCGGCGGAGGCCAGCGGGTCCGGGTTGCCGTTTGGCCCCTCGGGGTCGACGTAGATGAGCCCCATCACCGCAGCGCCGAGGGGCTCTTTGAGCGTCCCGTCCTCGTTGCGGCGCTCGGACTGGTGGGCCTCCATCTCGTCTTCGGGGCCCCAGTCGACCGCCTCGTCGGGTTCGAAGGCGTCCTCGCGGCCGCCGGCCCAGCCGAACGTCTCGAACCCCATCGACTCGATGGCGTGGTTGCCGGCGAGGACGATGAGGTCGGCCCAGGAGAGCTTGCGGCCGTACTTCTTCTTGATGGGCCAGAGCAGTCGGCGAGCCTTGTCGAGGTTCGCGTTGTCGGGCCAGCTGTTCAGCGGCGCGAACCGCTGGCGGCCGCCGGACGCGCCGCCGCGGCCGTCCGTCGTTCGATACGTCCCGGCGCTGTGCCAGGCCATCCGGATGAAAAGCGGCCCGTAGTGGCCGTAGTCGGCCGGCCACCAGTCCTGGGAGGAAGTCATCATCTCTTCGAGGTCCGCCTTCACCGCGTCGAGGTCGAGCTTCTGGAACTCCTCGGCGTAGTCGAAGTCGTCTCCCCGCGGGTCGGCATCCCGGGCGTTCTGGTCGAGAACATCCAAACTCAACTGGTTAGGCGGCCGGTAGTGGTCTCGCTTAGCCATCACCGAACAGTTGCCGAGTAACGGTCTTAGCAGTACGTTTAGCAATAGGCGAATATTCGATAGTCAGCGGTGCGGTTCGGACGAGTGTTCTGGAGCGAATGATACCCGCAAGCCACAGCCGACGCGGCGACAGGAGCTACGATACGCCTGTTCTCAGCCGCTGTGAGTCGAAACCGAATGGCCGTTAGAGTGTTGTCAAATACTAGAGGCCGCGAATTCGAGAGGGCCGCCGGTAGGTCGCGGTGGCTGTCCCGTGGAGGCAAACCGTCGCTACCTCGGGTCAGGGCGACCGTCGAATCCACTCGTCAGTAGCGTACTTTCTCTCTGCGTGCTCGTGTGCGCGTGCGAGTTCATCGTCCGTCCACCCGCCAGCGTCGGCGTCGACCCACTCAGCCAGCGTCGAGCGGAGCGTCTCGACGGCTTCGGCGCGGTCGATATCGGTGTATTCGCCTATCGCCCCGACGCGTTCGGTGAACTGCTCCGAGTCGATGTCGGCGGTGAAACAGCCGGAGTGGCGGTCGGGACGCAGCGAGACAGACAGGGAGCCGTGCTGGATGACAGCGTCCTTCTGGCGGTACTGCGCGTTCCCGCTGAGTTTGCGGCCATCGGGGCCGACGATATCGTGGGCCGGATGGAGTTGCCGCAGGTAACAGGCCGGCTGATGGACCGCCGACCGCTCGTCGTCAGCAAACGACGCGTCGACGCCCATGCGCTCGAACGCATTCAAAACCGGCTCGCAGAACTGCTCGTAGCACGCCATCAGATCGCCCGGAACGGCGTCGGCCGGCGCGATAATCCCGTAGGAGATATCCGCCACGCTGTCGTGGTAGATCGCACCGCCGCCAGTGGGTCGTCGCGTTACCCCAACGGCCTGGCGCTCGCAGAACTCCCAGTCGATGGTGTCGGGGTCCTGTCCGTAGCCAAGCGACAGCGTATCGGGCCAAGTGTACACTCGCACCGTTGCCGGACCGCCCTCTGCGACGGTTTCAGCAGCGGCTGCTTCCAGCGCCATCGTCATCGGCCCGGGTCGTGTTTCCTCGCCGATGACGCGCCACTCCAGGTCGGCCAGTGACATACCCGGGCTTCGTGACGCGATGCGATATGAATTGCGGGCTATAGTAGCCATTGAAAATCAATGCACACCTGATCGCACGATGGCAGTGTGATCAGTGTGTAAATCGTTTCAATTGTTACTATAGCAGCGGGTGGAATGACCGACGGGGTCGTTGGTTATGCAAAGAGCCAGAACGCCCCCGCTCGCTCGACACCTGCGACTCGCTGCGCGCTTCCTCGCTCCTCAACGTTGCTCGTCAGTGCTTTCATCGCCTCGAACGTCGAGCGAGCGGCCCCTTTCAGTCCCACCCATAGCCGGTTGGACAAAGAATGCTGGGCGGGACTGAGAGGAGCGGCCGGCTGGACGAAGGCGGGCGATGTAAGCACCACAGGAACGACCGGAGGGAGTGACAAGGAGCGCAGCGAGCCCCCCGAGTACAGCCGGCCGGGGCTTTCTGGCTGTACAAACACCTGTTTCCAATCACGAGAGCGACAGAAGTAGGTCCTAGCCCTGAACGTTCCCGCACTCGGTACAGGTGAGTTCGAACCGACCCTCGGCGAGGGCGACGCTCTGGGTCGTCTCTTCGTCGCACTCTGGACAGTGCGCTCTCGATTCTAGCTCGTCCCAGTCGTGGGTCGCGCCGGGCGCGCCGAAGGCCCAGCCGACGACGCGCTCGTCGCCGGAGTTGTACCCCTGCTGGAACTCGCCGGGTTCGAAGCGAATCAGTTCCCCGCCCGACACGTCGACTTCCTCGCGGTCGAGGCCGACCTCGAAAGTGGTCTGTCCCCGCTCGATGTAGAACACCTCCTCCTGGTCGTGGTGGCGGTGGAGGCTCCCCGAGAAGGAGTCGCCGGGTTCGAGTTCGAAGTAGTTCGCCGCGAAATGCTCGGTCCCGAGTTTTCTGGAAACCGGCTTGCGGATGTCATGCACCTGCATCGGGTTCCGTTCGACCGGTACGTCGTCGATAGTTACTGTGTCCATGGTCAGTATCGTCCTGAGTTGGACCACCGCTGGCCCTGTAGTATATTCGCAACCCAGCACTAGATGACACTTATCCGGAGTTTATAGTTTTTCGGGGCGGTTGTCGGCCGCTCCAGCAGTTCCCGAACAGAGCGGACTACGCCGTCGATTCGGGGCGCTGTTCGAGTATGTCAGCCATTACATGGGCCTCAGCCTTCCTGAGGTGTTCGGCGGCAGTTCCGGGAGCACAGCCGAGTTCGGCGGCGACATCGTCCACGCTCCCCGCCCGAGGGCTACCGTAGTACCCGCAGTCGACGGCGGCGGCGACGGCCTCGAACTGCCGGTCGGTGAGCGCGGCCCCGGTATCGAGTCGCCGGCTGTCGTACTCCCCGACCTCCCGAACGTCGACGGAGACGCCGTCGGGAACCGTTTCGACTGCCTGCTGGACCGTCCCCCCTGGACCGACCAGTGTGAGTCCGACTGTGCCGTCGGCCCGGTATGCGACCGGAGAAACGATGACCAGACCGGCTCGGGTGAGCGCGTCGACGAGGTCGTGATCGGTCGCAGACGGCGAGTCCTGTACGTAGAGGTAGAACGTCTCGTCGGGGCACGTAGAGATGGCGTACTCCCGGACGGTGTCGGCCTGTTCCAGCGCCGCCCGATAGGGCTCCGGCGGAAAGCCGTCGACGTGAAACAGCAGCGTCTGGGGATCGGCCCCGATGTCGTTGCCCCGAAGGAGATAGCTCGCCTCGTAGCCGTCGTGGTCGACGACGAACTGGTGCATCGGGTGCCGAACCTCCGGGGCCATCCACAGCGAAAGCGTGACGTACTTCATGCCTGACCGTTCCAGGAGGTATTTAAAATAACCTCGGGCATGAGGGGACAGCCCGAGGGCGGCAGCCGGCGAACGGGCGACCACGGAGATGGCCCAGACAGTCCACCGAGCCGACGACGTCCACCCGCTTATCGAGCCGATTGCCGACCACGTCCTCTCCACCGAACGCCACGAGAACGCCCCGGCCGTTGTCATCCGCGCGGACGAGGTGCAGACCGTCCTCTCGACGCTACGAGCCGAGGCCGGTCTGGACCACTGCGCCTGTGTTACGGCCCAGGAGTACGCCGACCGGTTCGAGACGATCTATCACCTGCGGCGCTACGACGACCCGACACAGGAACTTTCGGTCGTTGTGCCGACACCCAGGGAGTCGCCGAGCAGCGAGTCCGCCGCACCTGTGTATTCGACGGCGGCGTGGCACGAGCGGGAGGCCTACGACCTCGTCGGCATCGAGTACGAGGACCACCCAGACCTCCGGCGCATTCTCCTGCCCGAAACCTGGCAGGGCCACCCGCTGAGCCGGGACTACAATCAGTCTCAGCCACAGATCGTCTCCTTCCGCGAACACGAGCGCTTGCTCGAAGACCGCCGCGAAGGGCCGGAGACGATGCATCTCAACATGGGGCCACACCACCCCTCGACGCACGGCGTCCTCCACCTGAACGCCCAACTCGACGGCGAGCAGGTCGCGGCCGTCGACCCCGACATCGGCTACATCCACCGCTGTGAGGAACAGATGTGTCAGCAGGGCACCTACCGCCATCAGATCATGCCCTATCCGGACCGCTGGGACTGGGGCGGAGCTGGCCTGTTGAACGAGTGGGCTTACGCCCGGGCGGCCGAGGACCTCGCCGACATCGAGGTGCCGGCGTACGCCCAGGTCATCCGGACGATGGGCGGCGAACTGTCGCGCATCCTCTCGCACATGCTTGCAGTCGCGACCTACGCGCTTGACGTGGTCGGGGAGTTCACCGCTACCTTCCAGTGGGGTGTCCGGGACCGGGAACTCGTTCAGGACATTCTCGAAGACCTGACCGGCCAGCGGCTGATGTTCAACTACCTGCGGCTGGGCGGCGTCGCCTGGGACCTGCCCGAACCTCGGGAAGCGTTTTTCGAGAAGATACGCGCGTTCCTCGACGACCTGCCGCACAAGCTCACGGAGTACCACGATATGCTCACCAGCAACGAGATTCTCCAGCTTCGGACGGTCGATACGGGTCACCTCTCGGCTGAGGCCGCGAAGGCCTACGGCTGTACCGGGCCGGTTGCCCGAGCCTCCGGCGTCGACTACGACCTCCGACGGGACGACTCCTACGGCTACTACGACGAACTTGACTGGTCGGTCGTCACCGAGCAGGGCGGCGACAACTTCTCGCGCCTGCTCGTGCGCCTGCGCGAAGTGGAGGAGTCCGCGAAGATTATCGGCCAGTGCGTCGACCTGCTGGAGGACTGGCCCGAGGACGACCGCGAGATACAGGCAAACGTGCCCCGCACACTTCGGCCCGACGCTGACACCGAAATCTACCGCGCCGTTGAAGCCGCGAAGGGCGAACTCGGCATCTACATCCGCTCTGACGGGACGGAGACACCGGCGCGGTTCAAGATCCGCGGTCCCTCGTTCTCACACGTGCAGGCACTGTCAGAGATGGCCCGCGGCGAATACGTCCCAGACCTCGTGGCGACGATTGGCAGTCTCGACACCATCATGGGCGAGGTCGACCGGTAGGTAGGCATCCAGCTGCGAGGACCACAGCCAGTGAGTTTTGTATGCCGGGCACGTACGTCGGGTGATGACTGACCAAGCGACATTCGCGGGCGGTTGCTTCTGGTGTACGGAATCGGTGTTCAAACAGATCGACGGGGTGGTCGACGTTGTGTCGGGCTACGCCGGCGGGCACGTCGCCGACCCCAGCTACGAGGCGGTCTGTCGCGGGGAGACGGGCCACGCCGAGTGCGTCCAGATTACGTACGAGCCGGACGAGGTGAGCTACGAGGACCTGCTCGCGGTCCACTTCACGACCCATACCCCGACGACAAAAGACCGAGAAGGTAACGACGTTGGCACGCAGTATCGTTCGGCCGTGTTCTACCACGACGAGTCCCAGCGCGAGACCGTGGAAGCCTTTATCGAGGAAGTCCAGCCGGGCTACGATAGCGACATCGTCACCGAAGTCGAACCGCTGGAGACGTTCTATCCGGCCGAGGAGTATCACCAGGACTACTTCGAGAAGAATCCGGACCAGAGTTACTGCCAGCTGACCATCCCGCCGAAAATCGAGAAGCTCAAACAGAAACACGCGGAATTACTGGCATGACCTTCGAGTACACGACGGACGTCGAGGTCCGATACACGGACATCGACACGTATGGCCACGTCAACAACGCGACGTATGCGACCTACTTTGAGGAGGCTCGCATCGACTACCTGCACGACGTGGTCGACTGTGGCGAAGCGCTGCTCTCGGGCAGCGAGTCGGGCACTGGCATGGTCATCGCGAACCTCGAAGTCGACTACATCCAGCCCGTCCAAATCAGTGATGCAGTCGCCGTTGGCGTCCGGGTTCCACGTCTTGGGGAGAAGAGCTTCCCCTTCGAGTACGAGGTCCGGACCGAAGATGGTGTGGCTGCGACCGGAGAAACAACCGTCGTTACATACGACCGCGACACGGAATCCTCGCGCTCGATCCCCGAAGACTGGCGAGAGGCGATCACCCAGTTCGAAGGGCTGTAGTCACCTGCGTTACCCCGCTCACGTACAGCCACCGGGCCGACCGGTGGTTTTATTTTTTATCAAGATGTTGTACTGAAAACATATGGAATATAGTACCGACCTCGGACGGCGCGTTCTGCTTGCTATCGCGGGCGTAGCACTTTTTCTCGTGGTCGGACTCGTCCTGTCCCAGTTCCTCCCGACGCTCGTGTTTACCGTTTTTCTGTACTACGCCAGCCGACCGATTTATCGACGGCTCGGGTGGCTCCCGCTCCCCGAATCGTTCCTGGGTCGGGCTGTCCCGTACCAGAAACAGCTCCATGCGGCGGCCACGATTTTCTTCTTTCTGTTACCGTTCGTGCTTCTGGTCGGCTATACGATCGTCCTCATTGTCCCCGAGTTACAGTCGTTCTTCGGCGAAGGTGGCCTTGGCGCGGCGTACCTTTCGCAGTTTCAGGATCTTCAGGGTGGGTCGCTTCCGGGGCCGCTCGCCGACCTCGGATTCTCAGATGTGCTGGCGATGGGGCCGGACGAAGTGATTGACCTGTTGCGAAACGCGACAGTCCAGTCGTGGCTGGGACGTGTCTCTGATACGCTCATCGGCTCTGTGAGTATGCTTACGGCGCTACTGCTGCGCGTGTTCATCATGTTTGCCGGGACGTACTACCTGCTTACTGACGGACCGCGGCTTGTCGGCTGGTTTCTTGACACTTTCGACGGGTCAGGTGTCCTTCGCAACTACGCGGCGGCGGTCGACGAGGAACTGTCTTCGATTCTCTTCGGGAACATTTTGAACGCACTGGTGACGGGCGTTATCGGGATCTTCGTGTTCTCGCTGTACAATCTGGTCGCGCCAGGCTCAGTGCAGGTTCCGTTTGCACCACTCGTCGGCGCGCTCACCGGCATCGGCAGCCTCATTCCAGTAGTCGGAATGAAAATCGTCTATCTGCCCGTGGCTGGACTGCTTGCGGTCTCCGCGGTCGTCACAGGACAGACGGCAGCCCTGGCCTGGGTTGTCCTCTTTCTTGTGGTCACGCTGGTCGTCGTCGACACCATCCCGGATTTCCTGATTCGGCCATACGTCAGCGGTGATCTGACTCACGTCGGTCTGTTGATGTTCGCGTACATCCTCGGCCCCATCGCGTTTGGCTTCTACGGCATCTTTTTGGGTCCGATCCTGCTGGTGCTTGCCGCTCAGTTCTTCCGGATTATCGTCCCCTACATCATCACAGGTTCTGTCGAAACGACACAGACCTCGCTCTCTGACTACGACTCCACGGAGTCCTAGCCGCTTGCGAGCCTGGCTCTGGCGGTCCTCAAGCCGAGACAGCGGCTGTCTATCGACGAGTCGACTCTGTCGAGCCACCGCAACTCCATCACCGAGAGCCGGTAGTGACACGCCGACGGTTCAAGCTGCTGCCAATAGATGTACCGGACGTCGGGTACCGACTCGCTTTCCCCGTAGGTCTCTGGGAGACTGGTGGTTTCGAGGTCTGACATTGGCACCGGTCCCGGCGTTTCGACGGGTGTGAAGACGAGACCGACGCTACCGAGGACGGCGACGTTGACGACGAGAACCAGCGCGAGCGCCGCGGCGAGATACTGCTTCCGTCGGCGGTCACGGAGCGTCGTCGCGACTATCCCGACGCCGATTGCGACGAACGCCAGCCCCGGAATGAGGTCGGTGTAGCCGCCGGTCTCGAAGTCGACGAAGAATATCAGGAGCGCGAACCACGCCGCGCCGACCGGAATCCACCAGTCGGTGCGCCCGACCGCGCCGTCGTCGCCCCTGAACCAGCACCGAGCGGTGTGTCCGAGTCCGAAACCGCCCAGCACCACGAACGGCGACGACCACTTGAAATGGACGACACCGGCGACGAGTCGGGCGAGTACTGACGCCTGCTCCTCGGTCTGTAGCGGCACGAGCAACACCTGGACGACCATCTCCGAGACCGAGTGCCAGACGAGAAATACCGGTGCAAGCATGACCACAGTGAACCCGAGGCCGCCGGCGACAACAC
This sequence comes from Haloarcula sp. Atlit-47R, assembly GCF_003665985.1. Classification (NCBI taxonomy): domain Archaea; kingdom Methanobacteriati; phylum Methanobacteriota; class Halobacteria; order Halobacteriales; family Haloarculaceae; genus Haloarcula; species Haloarcula sp. Atlit-47R. Next base: position 683,331 of record NZ_QPLQ01000001.1, read on the forward strand.
GTTTAAGCGCCCGCACGTCTCGTTGCTGGATTGCCAGCCCGACCACGACGAGCGGGAAGATGACCCCGGCCTGCCAGTACCCAACGCTGGCCGCCGCGGCCACACCGCTCAGTGCCGGGTATTCGCGCGTGTACAGGTATATCGCCAGGAGTCCACAGAGGACGAGGAGGTACTTCGCCTTGAAACCGTACGCGGGCCGGACGGCGAACCCCGGCAGCAGGAACATAGAGAGGCCGGCCAGCGGCGCAGCGACGTCGTCGCCGGTGATGTCGTAGACGAGTATCACGACGAGCCCGACGATTCCACACACCGCCGCGCTCATCAGCGCCACGCTGAGGAGGTGGAGCCGGTACATGTCGCCGCCGGCGAGCATCGCCAGAACGCCGGTCGTCTCGTAGGACAGCGGGAGCTTCGGCTCCCAGGCGTCGACGTACAGCCGACCGCCCCGCGTCAGATACCAGCCGAGATGCTGGAAGATGCCAGCGTCGGGAGCCATCGGGGGACGGGCAGAACCGAGTGTGATTGTCAGTACGAAATACAGTTCCGAACCGACGGCAAACAGCACCGGAAACGCGAGCCGACGGTCGTGAGAATTAAACGCGAGTGAGCGAAGCAGGTCCCTGAGCTGGTCTTTATGTTGTCTGCTCACACGGCACGCTTGCGTTTAGATGACCAAAAGTAGAGAGTAGCTTAACGGCCACACAGTCAGCGAACGCAGTCGCCGTTCGCCTTACATATACTGTCACGGCGATTAGGAACGTATTTTCGAGTTGATGCCTAACGTTTCGCTTCTATAGCTGATTATGTGTGAATAGCGCTTGCGACCAGCAAAGGCCCGTTTCCGAGCCACATCAGCCGCGTTTTGAGATACTGAAACGATAGTACAGTAGCGATAGCAGATGTATGATGCCAAGCTGAAAACGTGTGATTATGTAGGTTAATGAGGTCTTATTCGATGAGCAAGCGACTGAACTGCGGTTTCGGTCACGAAACGCCGACAGTAGCGGGTCGAGTCGGACAGATGAAAATATGAGCGTAGCTGTCTTGGGCAGACTGTCCGAACACTGCAGTCCGTCTAAGTTTGCGCCCAGCCGCCCCGGTCAGAGCGCTCGTCGTCCGCCGATACAGCAACCAGCCTGAGACCAGATGTGTATTTTGTATAGCGGCTACAGATTTATCACCTCTATCCGGCGAACGCGTCGGCCTTTTACCAGTCCATCGAGTAGAGAACGCTAATGGTCCAGAACGTGGCTTCAGTGATGGCGGAGCTGGAACCCGAGGACTTCCATCTGCTCTCCGGCGTCGAGCAGGGGATGCGGTTCTCGGAGTACGTCGCCCGCGAGAAGTTGACCGAGTTCTCACGGCTGACGTCGGAAGACGTCGACTACCGGCTCGACCGGTGTGCGGACCGGGGACTGGTCGAGCGCAAGACCATCCAGTACGAAGGGTTCAAACTCACTTTCGAGGGGTACGACACGCTTGCGCTGCATACATTCGCCGAGCGCGACACAATCGAAGGAGTCGGGTCTCCACTGGGTGTCGGCAAGGAAAGCGACGTGTACGAGGCTCAATCGTACAAGCCGGTGGCACTGAAATACCACCGCGAGGGGTACACCAATTTCCGTGAAGTGATGAAAGAGCGGGAGTATACCGCCGACCGCGACCACGTTTCTTGGCTCTACACCGCCCGGAAGGCCGCCGAACGGGAGTACGATGCCCTCGAAACGCTGTATCCGAACGTGGCGGTTCCCCAGCCAATCGACACGAACCGCCATGCGATTGTCATGGAAAAAATAGACGGCGTCGAACTCTCCCGAACGAAACTCGAAACGGAACAGGTACTGCCGATTCTGGATCTCGTCCTCGAAGAGATGCAGACGGCCTACCGCGAAGGGTACGTCCACGCGGACATGAGCGAGTACAACGTCTTCGTCACGAATCAAGGCGTGGTCGTTTTCGATTGGCCACAGGCTGTCCCGACCGACCACGAAAACGCCCGGGAACTGCTAACTCGCGATGTTGAGAACATCGTGAGCTACTTCGAACGAAAATACCCGCAGGAAATCAGTGACGTGGACAGAGACGCAGTCGCTGAACGGCTGGCGGTCGACACGTTCGATTCTATTACCGATTTTACTGAGTAGCGGTGTTTTAGCCGCTACTACCCGTATTTGCCTGTTCATCGACGAGCCGGAGGTGACCAGTGGTTTTCCCGATAAAGCATATAATGCGATATCAAATTCGGCAAACCAACTGATCGAGGCGATTCGGGAAGCGATTACGGCAGAGATAACGCCTCGATGGTGAGTGGAGTGCCACGCGATGGGTGAGAGTCTCGGACGGTAGGCTCGACTTCGCTGATTGAATTAGGCAGTCCTAAAAACCGCAGACGTTTTATATTATTAGGCAAGCCTAAAACATATGGCAGACGACGGTACTGAGTTCGGAGCACAAACGGGGGGAGACCCACGCAGGGATCGATGGCGGACCGTTTCGTATCGTCGAGGGCGCTATCGACACCGTTCGCGTGGTCCCGACGTACGGTGTGGGCATCATGCTGAGCGTCCACCGACGAGCGGCCGCTCGGTCAGTGCTCTACCGACAGTACTGGGGGCGTCTGCCTGATGGGTGGGGACGGAAATATCGAGATGATGGGAATGGGTAAACGCCCGCAGCGCTCACATGCCCGACTGTGGGCGTGGGCATACGTGGTGGTCTTCGGAGCCGGTGAGCAGTCGACAGGGGAGTCGACGGCAGTAAGCGGGAATCGGACGGATCCGTCGGAGCGATGAGCACAGCACCGGAGTATCTGCTGGCGATTTACATCGCCCAGCACCGGGACGAACCGCCAGTCGCCCCGGGAGAGTTGGGGGAGATGCTTGATCGGTCTCCGGCGGCGGTGACGGAGATGTGCCAGCGACTCGCAGAGGAGAATCTCGTCACATATGAGCCGTACGAGGGGGTGACGCTGACAGAGTCAGGGCATGAGGAGGCAGCGGAGTTACACGAGACGTATGTGACCGTCTCGTGGTTCTTTCGGGGGGTTCTCGATCTCGACGATCACGAGACGGAAGCGATGGAGCTGGCCGGTCTAGTCAGCCCGATGGTCGCGGAGCGACTGGCCGCCACACTGCCCTGCAACGCCGAGACGAAACAGGACGGTTCAGAGGCTGGTTCGACGGCGCCGGATGAGGATACCGCCTGAACGAGGACTCCACAGCAAGCTTGTTTTAGGCCGTGCGAAAATTAATAGAATTAGTATACTAATTGTTTGGGTGGCCAAAATTATTGCTCCTGAAGCTCTAAGGAACGGTATTTTAGGTACGCCAAAAACGACATTTTTATGATAGGTTAGTGCGTATATACAATCGTCATGAGCGCTGAAGGACTCGAACGACAGGCGCGTAACTACTTGAGCAACAACGTCCCGCAAATCCAGCAACACGGCGGCAACTTCGAGGTCCGCGACATCGACGAGAGCGAAGGCACGGCCACCGTCGCCATCGGCGGTGCGTGTTCGGGGTGTGGCATCGCTCCGATGACGATGAAGGCAATCGAACGCCGACTCCCGGAGAGCGTCGACGGACTCGAAGCCGTCGAAGTCGTGCGGTCCGGCGGGCCGCGCGCTGCGGTCATGCCCTCGAAGACCGACGACATGGAGGAGATGGACGAGTACGAGGATTACAGCCCGCCATTCTGAGCAGCCGCTCGAACTCGAATCGCAACTGTAGGTGTCGGCCCCAGCTTTGACCGGGGCGCAGTGTCGTTCGTACCGGGAGCGCCCGGCATCAGGACACCGTTGAACGACCAATCCTACGTGCCGTCTCCCCTAAACTCGGTCTCGACAGCGCGTCGTCAGAGGATGGCGTATCTCTGGCCGGAGGCTATACACCAGCGCAGTTCAGCCGAGAGGTGAAGCTCACCAGCGGGGTCTGTATCGGCGCCGTGTAGTATGCTCCCGGCCTGTCGCGTACCGATGCTGCCCGACTCCGAGCGCCGTTATGCTATAAGTGTGTGGGAGGGCAACATAACGCATAACTTTCGAGGTCAACGGGAATGTCTCATGACGCAGCTGCAGGCACGAGTACAGTGACGCGACGGCGCGTCCTCAAGACGGCGGGCGCGGCAACAGTAATGGCACTCGCCGGTTGTAGCGCCGGCACTGACGGAGGTGGAGACGGCGAAAGCGAGGGTGGACAGAGCCTCGACCCGGTCCGGGAGCGGGCGGAGGTCGCCGTCGACGAGATTCAGGACGGCGGGACACTCAGGTTCGGCCTCGGCGCGGGTATCGATTCTTTCGACCCGTCATACAGCACCAGCGCGCCGGCCGGCAACGTCCACGGACTCATCTACGAGAGTCTCATCACGCAGGACGCCGCGGGGACTGTGTACCCGTGGCTCGCGAAGACGTGGGAACGGATAGACGTCAAAGAAGTCGAGGACGGGGCCTACGAGCCGTACATGGTGTCGGCGGAGACGGACGACGAGGGGAACCTCGTTGCCGACGACCAGATCATCATCAGGAACCCCGAGGCCGGCGAGGTCCTGACGGTCAATGAAGCGCCTGATGCCGTTGCAGACGGCACCTACGGGATCAAGTACCGGGCCGAACTCCACGAGGGGGTCACCTTCCACAACGGCGAGGAGATGACCGCAGAGCACGTCGCCCGGTCGTATGAGGTGCTTGAGAACTCCTCGATTTCGGCTCAGACCTTCGACTCCTTTCTCTACGCGGAGGCCGTCGACGACTACACCGTCGACATCTACGGACAGGAGCCCGACGCCGAGGCCGACAGCCAGCTCCCGACGACAGTGTACCCGATGGAGCACATCGAAGAGTATCCCGACACTGGCGCGGACCCGCGAAACGACCTGACGCCGATCGGGACCGGCCCCTTCGAGTTCGAGTCCTACGAGGCCGAACAGCGCGCCGAGTTCAGCACGTTCGACGACTACTGGCTGGACGACCTTGGCCTCGACGCGCTGGAGTGGTGGGACGGGCCAGAGGGGTTCCCGACGAGCCCGGTCGTCGACGCGGTCACGGTCGCTATCGTGCAAGACGACGCGACCCGGGCGGCCGCGCTCAACAACGGCGAGATAGACCTCACCTACGGGCTCACGAGCGACACCTACGGCGAGTACCGGAGCGCGGAGGACTACCGGCTCAGCGTGACCAACGCCGGGGCGTACAACTTCCTCCAGTACCCCGTCACCGTCTCGCCGTGGGACGACGAGCGGGTCCGCCGGGGCGTCAATCAGCTGATTCCGCGCGCCCAGATTGCTGAGAACATCTACAACGGCTACCGGAACCCGGCGTACACGCCGCTGCCGGAGATGGCTGCCGACGAAGGGACCGCCGACTACGACGCGCTGGTCGAGGAACTGCGCCCCCAGACCGAACAGGACACCGAGGACGCGACCGAACTCCTGCAGGAGGCCGTCGACGACCTTGGTGTCGAGACGCCCATCGAGGCGACCATCGAGACAAACACCTCCGACGACCGCGTGCGCGAGGCCGAACTCATCGCCCAGGTGATGAGCAACACGGAGTTTTTCGACATCAGCGTCGAGACCTTCGAGTTCACGACCTTCGTCCAGCGCATCCTCGGGCCGGAGTACTACCAGCAGGGCAACATCGTCCTCATCGGCCTCTCGGGCACGTTCAACCCCGGGAGCTTCTACGACGCCGTCAACTCCATCGACAATTTCGGGCAGTGCTGTAACTTCCAGCGGGTCGACACGCCAGACCTCGACGAGATTGCGACGGAGGCGCGGTTCTCGGTCGAGGCCGTCGAGGACCCGCAGTTCCGCGGCGAGCAGTACGACCGTGTGTGGCGCGGACTCATCGAGCAGGCCCCGAACAGCTACACCGTCTTCGGGACGAACGTCTCGTCGCTGTCGACCGACTACGTCGGACACAACACGTACACGTTCTCCAGCGGCATCCTGCCATACGGGCTGCACGACCCGACGGACCAGCAGGTCGCATATCTGGATCGGGAGTGACTCAGTACGATGAGCCTCAGACGATTCGTCGCGGTTCGCGTGGCGGCGACGGTGCCGATACTGTTCGGCGTCTCGGTGCTTACCTTCGCGCTGGTCCACCTGACGCCGGGGGACCCTATCGACCAGATGGTCGCCCTGAATCCGCAGATTTCGGCGGCCGAGGAGGCCGCGATACGCGCCAGGTACGGCCTCGACGGTCCGGTCTGGCAGCAGTACCTCACGTGGATGAGCAACGTCCTGCAGGGCGACCTCGGGACGGTCATCAGCGTCGACCAGCCGGTCCTGCCCTACATTCTTGCTCGGCTCCCCGAAACCGTCGCGCTGGGGCTGTTCGGCTGGGCCATCGCCCTGCTCATCGCCATCCCGACCGGCATCTACGCCGCGGTGAACAAGGACACGCTGGGCGACGACCTCTCGCGGGTGTTCGCCCTGTCGGGCATCTCCCTGCCGAACTTCTGGCTCGGCCTGATGCTCATCCTCGTGTTCGCGCTCTGGCTGGACCTGTGGCCGGTGCTGGCCCCGGACAAGCCCCTTCTCTCCCCGGACATGCTGTGGTATCTCGTCCTCCCCGGGGTCACCATCGGGACGGCGTCGTCGGCGACGCTGATGCGCGTGATGCGGTCGTCGATGGCCGAGGAACTGAACAAGGAGTACGTCACGGCGGCGCGGGCGAAGGGACTTCCAGAGCGGACGGTCGTGTTGAAACACGTCCTGCGGAACTCGCTCATCTCGGTGACGACCATCGCCGCGTTCCTGACCGCGAGCATCTTCGCCGGTGCCGTCGTCGTCGAGCAGGTGTTCGCCTGGCCCGGGCTGGGACGGGCCTTCGTCGGCGCGATCATCGGCCGCGAGGTCGACCTCATCATGGCCATCACGCTGTTTACCGGCGTGACGATCATCCTCGCGAACCTGCTTGCAGACATCATGTACGCTGTGCTTGACCCACGAATCCGCTATGATTGACCTATGAGTACGGACCGAGGACGCATCCGGATAACGGGGTTCGACGCCGACCGCGTCGAGTCCCGCGAACCGCTATCCGACTGGACAGAGACGAGAGACACGGGGACAGAGAGCCGGTGGGCGCGCGCCTGGCGCGAGTTCCGCCGGAACCGCAGCGCCATGCTCGGGCTGTACATCGTCACGGCGATGGCGCTGCTCGCGGTGTTCGCCCGTCCAATTACGGTCGCGGGCGTCACCGTCCAGCCGTTCTCGCTCGCGCCGTACGACCCGAGCGCCATCCTGTACGCACAGGGCCTCGACGTGAGCGCCTACGAAGCCCCGTCGCTGGCCCACCCGTTCGGGACCGACGGCTCCGCGCGGGACGTGTTCTCCCGCGTGCTGTACGGCGGCCGGTTCAGCCTCTCTATCGGCTTCATCGTCGTCCTCGTCACCGCCGTAATCGGGCTGGTGTACGGCGCGGTCGCCGGCTACTACGGCGGCCGGGTCGACGAGGTGATGATGCGGATACTCGACCTCATCTTCGCGTTCCCCGGCCTTCTGCTCGCGCTCATCATCGTCGCCGTGCTCGGCAAGGGGTACTGGGAGCTGGTGCTCGCCTTCACCGCTATCGGCTGGGCGGGCTACGCCCGACTGATACGCGGCGAGATTCTGAAAGTCAAAGAAAACGAGTACGTGCTGGCGGCGAAAGCGCTGGGAGCGCGGGACCGCCGTGTCATCTTCAGACACGTCGTCCCCAACGCCATCGCGCCGCTTGTCGTCCAGGCTTCCCTCTCCATCGGGACTGTCGTTATCGGCGTGGCGGCCCTTGGGTTCCTCGGGCTGGGTCTCCCACCCAGCTCCGCCGAGTGGGGCACGATGCTGGACCAGACCCGCGAGACCATCGTCCAGGGACCGGGCGGGTCGATTCCCTGGTGGGTCACCGTCTTCCCCGGCGGCGCAATCTTCCTGTTTGTCATGTCGATGAACCTCATCGGCGACGGCATCAACGACGCGCTGGACGCACAGGAGAGCGAAGACGTGGCCCGCGGGGGCGAGGTCTGATGGCGCTGCTGGAAGTCGAGGACCTCACGGTCAAGTTCTACACCGAGGAGGGCGTCGTCACCGCCGTCGACGACCTTTCCTTTCGCATTGAGCGCGGCGAGAAGTTCGGCGTCGTCGGCGAGAGCGGCGCGGGCAAGAGCGTCACCGCGCTATCGGTAATGCGACTCATCGAAGAGCCTGGCCGCATCGAGAGCGGGACCGTCCGTTTCGACGGTGAAGACCTCATGGAACTGTCCGAATCCGACGTTCGAGACGTGCGGGGCAACGACATCGCGATGATATTTCAGGACGCACAGACCGCACTCAACCCCGTCTACACCGTCGGCGAGCAGATAGCCGAGGCGATACGCCACCACCTCGACTACGACGACGCGGCCGCCCGCGAGCGGGCCGTCCGCCTGCTCGACGACGTGGGCATCCCGGAGCCGGCGGCCCGCTACGACGACTACCCCCACGAGTTCTCCGGCGGGATGCAACAGCGGGTCGTCATCGCCATGGCACTGTCCTGTGACCCCGACCTGCTCATCGCCGACGAGCCGACGACGGCGCTGGACGTGACCATCGAGGCGAAGATTCTGGACCGGCTGGAACGGCTCGCCGAGGAGTACGACACGGCCATCCAGCTCATCACCCACGACCTCGGGGTCATCGCGGAGCTGTGCGACCGGGTGATGGTAATGTACGCCGGCCGCGCCGTCGAGACGGCGACCGTCGAAGAGCTGTACTACGACCCGAAACACCCCTACACCGTCGGGCTGATGAGCGCCATCCCCCGCATCGGCGACCGGCAGGACCGCCTCCAGACGATTCCGGGGACGATGCCGGACCTCGTAGAGGTGCCCTCCGGCTGTAGCTTCCACCCGCGGTGTCCCTTCGCCGAAGAGGTGTGTACGCGCAAACAGCCGCCGCTCGTCGACCCCGACACCGGGGACGGTGTCGGTCTGTCCGACCGGGCAGCAGCCTGTCTGGCCTACACCGGCGACCTCGACGGCGAACTGGATTACGAGGTCGAAGTGAAAGGCCGGGACGCGCCGCCCACCGAGCCACAGTCGAACGCCCGTCTCCACGCGTCGGACGCCGAGAAGCGCCGGGCCGACTCCGATCCGCTTCGCGCCGATTCCGACCCGGTTGGAGCCGATACCGACCTGCTTGACCAGAGCGACGACGTGGACGACGAGACTGGAGGCCGGCAAGATGGCTAGGACGGCGGACAACCCCGTTCTGGAGGTCGAGAACCTCACAAAGTACTACGAATCCGGGGGGAGCCTCATCGATACCCTGCTGGGCCGGAATCAGGAAGTGAAGGCGCTGGACGGCGTCGACCTCGAACTGTACCCCGGGGAGACACTCGGTATCGTCGGGGAGTCCGGCTGTGGCAAGACGACACTCGCCCAGAGCCTGCTGCGGCTCATCGAACCCACGGCCGGGACGGTCCGGTACAAGGGTGAGGACCTGACGGCAGCTTCTGACGACCGCCTCCGGGCGCTCCGAAAGGACATCCAGTACATCTTTCAGGACCCCTTTGCCAGCCTTAATCCGCGGCTGACGGTCGGCGACATCGTCGGTGAGCCACTGGACATCCACGACATCGCCGAGGGCGAGGCCCGGACCGAGCGCGTCAGCGATCTGCTGGAAACCGTGGGACTCAATCAGCGGCACGCCCACCGCTACCCCCACGAGTTTTCCGGCGGCCAGCGCCAGCGTATCGGCATCGCCCGGGCGCTCGCCGTCGACCCCGAGGTCATCGTCTGTGACGAACCCGTCTCGGCACTGGACGTGAGCGTGCAGGCCCAGATTCTGAACCTGCTCGCGGACCTGCAGTCGGAGTTCGGCCTCTCCTATATCGTCATCGCGCACGACCTCAGCGTCGTCGAACACATTGCCGACCGCGTTGGTGTCCTCTATCTCGGAGAGTTCGCCGAGGTCGGCCCGACCGAAGACGTGTTTCAGCCGCCGTATCACCCCTACGCCGAGGCGCTGCTGTCCGCCATTCCGGAGCCAGATCCCGGCTGGGAGGGCGACCGTATTTTCCTCTCTGGCGACGTTCCATCGCCGCTGAACCCGCCGTCTGGCTGTCGGTTCCACACCCGCTGTCCGAAGGTTATCCAGCCCGAGGGGACAGACATGGCACAGTCGGAGTGGCGGTCACTGATGGACCTGAAACAGCGGCTCCGCAAAGCCGACTCGCTGGAAGCGGTGACCGCAGTGCAGGAGGGCGTCGAGGACGAGGACCGCAGTCAGCTCTCACGGTCGGCCCTCGACACGCGGGTCCGAGCCGAGTTCGGCCTCCCGGACACGGTCGGCGACCGCGAGGCCGAGGACGTGCTCGCGACGACGCTAGACCACCTGCACGACGGGGCGTTCGAAGCCGCGCGGACGGTGCTGAACGACGCCTTCGAATCGCCCTGTGAGCGAACCGACCCAGCGCTGTTCGATGTCGGCGACGACCACCGTATCGCCTGCCTGCTGTACGACGACGCGTATCCGGATGCACCGACACGGACCGGATAGCCCGGAGCCACCGATGCGTGACGCGGTGTGACCCGGCCGCTATTCGAACTCGACGCCGGTAATCTCGAATCGTGCCCCGCCGTCGGCGCTTTCCGACACGTCGACCGACCAGCCGTGGGCCTCAGCGATGCGGTCGACAATCGCCAGTCCGAACCCGGTGCCGTCGTCGTCGGTCGAGTATCCCGCCTCGAACAGTGTCCCACGCTCGGCTCCTGGGACGCCGGGGCCATCGTCTGCGACGTAGAAACCGTCTTCGGCGGTTCCGATAGTTATTGTCACGCACTTGCCGTTAGCTGTGTCCTCTGGCTTCGTCTGGCTGCTGGTAGCGCCGTGGTCCACATCCGTCTGGTCCTGTGACCGTGGCTCGACCGACCCGTGTTCCGCACTGTCATCGACTCCCGTCGAACAGCTCGTGGAACCGTGTTCCACACTGTTCCGGAGCAGGTTTTCGAGCAGTTGCAGCAGGCGCGGCCGGTCGGCGGTAATCGTCACGTCCCGCCCGACAGTGTCGGCGAAGCCGAGGGTCCCGTCCCCGGCGTCCTGAGAGACCATCTCCCAGGCATCCGCAACCGCGTCACGGAGCGAAACCGGCTCGGGCTCCTTGATGTCTCGCCCCTGGCGAGCCAGAAGCAACACGTCATCGATAATGCGCTCCATCCGGTCGAGCGCAGTCTCGATCCCCGCCAGATGGCTCTCATCACCGGTTGTTCGGGTGAGCTTCAATCGTCCCTGTGCGGCGCTCAGAGGACTGCGAAGGTCGTGGCTGACGACGCTGGCAAACTCGGCGAGCCGGTCGCGCTCACGCTGTAGCTCCCGTTCTTGCTCGCGAATGTCGGTAATATCGCTTGCGATGCCGAACACGGCGACCGGGGTATCGGGGTCGGACCGCTCCCCCGTGTCGTATATCGGGACCTTTGTCGAGAGATACTGCTGTGCCTCGCCGTCGATAACGATACGCTCCTCAACCTCCAGCGGTTCGCCAGTGTGTAGGACGGCACGGTCGTTTGTCCACGCCGTTTCGGCTGTTTCTTCCGGGAACAACTCGAAGTCGGTGCGGCCGACGATTTCCGCGTCAGTGAGCCCAGTCATCTCCCGATAGCCGTGGTTGACGAAGATGTACTGCCCGTCGTCGTCTTTCATGAACATCGGGGTCGTGGTGTTTTCCAGAATCGCTTCGAGCCGTCGCTCTGCTCTCCGCAGGTCACGCTCACGTTCTCTCTGCTCGGTGATGTCGTGGTGGACGCCGACCATCAGTGTCCTGTCGTCGTCTGATAGGGGCTGTCCCCGAACGGACCCCCATCGGACGTTCCCGTCCACGTCGATTACCCGGAACTCTCCGTCGTAGATGCTGTCCGTTTCGACTGCTCGCTCTATCTGCTCGCGGACTTCATGGGAGTCCTCGGGGTGAATCAGGTCGAACACGGCCGACAGCGTCCCGTCGAACCCACCGGGCTCGAAGCCCAAGAGCCGTTCGAGCGTGTCGCTCAACACAACCTTGTCTGTCTCGTAGTTCCATTCCCAGACTCCCGTTTCGCTGGCCTTTAGGGCCAGCTGGAGTCGGCGTTCGGTTTCCTGTAGGTCCCGCTTCTGGTCGCGCTTGTCGGTGATATCGGTCAGCGTACAGACCACGCTTTCGACAGCCCCGTCCTCGTCGAACAGCGGCGCACCGTTCACGGAGAGCACCTTCTCCGTGCCGTCCGGCCAGTGAATCGTGTGCCGAGCGTCGGCCAGGGGCTGGCCGGTTTCAAGCACCTGTCGAAACGGGAGCTCCGCGTCCGGTATCGGGTTCCCGTCGAGGTCCCGGATATCCCACTTCGGGTCGTTGTAGGCCCGGTCTTTCACCGCCGACTGCGACAGTCCGAGAACGTCGACGGCGCGCTGATTGGCGAACACGAACTGGCCGTCGCGGTCGAGTTGCACGACACACGACGGGACGGTCTTGAGTATCTGTTCGAGTCGGTGTCGCCGGCGCTTGGCCTCGGTTGCCGACTGTTTCGCCGCCACCACGTTCTGGACCCGATTAGCCAGCAATGTGTACTGGTCTGTGCCCCCTTCCTTCTGCATGTAATCGGTGACACCGGCCGAGATAGCGTCGCTCGCGACTTCCTCGCTTCCCTTTCCAGTAAACAGGATGAGCGGGAGGTCGGGGTACTCCTTGCGGACGGCTTCGAGGAACTCGATACCGTCGCGTCCGGGCATGTCGTAGTCCGACACGATACAATCAACCGGTGACTCCGCAAGCCGCTCCAGCGCGTCTTCCGCGTTCGGCGCCGTCTCGACGCGGAACCGGTCGTTCTCACGCTCAAGAAACGCAGCAGCCGTTGCCGCGAAATCCGGCTCGTCGTCGACGTACAACAGCCGAACCGTGTCACTTGGTGATAGCATCAGAACAAGAGGCTTGCTGACACCTGAGAGGGCAGGCCACTTAGTGTGTTTGGCTATTTGTCACATACGTGGCGTGGTGACAGTCCTGCGAACTGTCTGCTCGTCTCCTGCTTCGCAGATGGACGCGGCCGGACACGGCCGAACAGCCCCGCTGACCGACGAACACTTTTGCGCACGCCGACCCATGTGCAGACGATGCGTCGCATCTACGACTCGGGGGCACTCCACCGCGACGACGAGGAGCCACAGGCACCTACCGAGCGCGGAGGGCGGCCACAGGCCGCACGCAGTATCAACGGCCGGGCCTGGAGCGACCTGCTGCTCCCGACGTGGCTCCGCTATCGTGCAGTGTCGGTCGATATCGAGGTCCCACAGGCGTCGTATCCGGCGGGAACGAAGGTGCCGTTCGTCGTGACGATTCGGAACGGGCTTCCGGTGCCGATAACGCTCCCGACGGACTCGCCGCGGCCGTGGACGTGGTACGTCGATGGAGTGCCCGAGGCGTCCCACGTCGATAGCGTGCCCAGCGAGGCCGGCAGCCTCCGGTTTGACCGCGGCGAGCGAAAGCAGTTCAGGCGACAGTGGGACCGGATGTTCCGGGTGAGCGACGACGAGTGGGAACCCGCGCCAGCCGGAGAGTACACCATTAGCGCCGGACTGAGCGTTGCCAACGCCGGCGAGCATGGCTTGTACAGCGAGACGACGATCAGCATCACCAATCAGTGAAGGCGCGGGCGATCGCGTTCCGAGCAGCCCGAATCAGGACCCACTTGGGGTGGGTGCGGGCGTCGGAGTCGGGCTGGGGGTCGACTCCGCTGGTGTTCCGGCCGGGGTGGAAGTGTCACCACCAGCCCCGAATCCGGGATCCGTGCTCGCGGCACCGCCGGGATCGGGTGCTTCACCGTCAAGCAGGAAGGAAAGCAGGTTTCCGATGAACACCTCGTTGTCGGCGTCGTATATTTCAGAACTGCGTATGAACGTCGAGTCAGTGACGAACACCATGTTGTCGTTGCGGACGACTGTCGCGTACGTTCCGGTACGCCGCGTCTCCAGCGTTCGGGTGCCATCGGCAGCGGTGAACTTCGTCTCGGCATCGCCGTTTACCACCGCGTAGCCGGCGGTGTCGAAGGTGATCGTCTCGACACCGTCGGTCAGTTCGCCGTCACCACTCGGTGACGCGTAGATGGCCTTGAAATTGTTGTCGTTGGCCGCGTCGTCGACGTTGTAGAGCTGTTCGGACCCCATCCGAACGCCGTAGCGCTCGGTGGCGTTGTTGGCTCCGAACGACACCGTCGTCGTCGACTGGGTGAAGCCAGTTGAGAGCCGCGTCTGCGTCGGTTCAGCCAAGACAACGACACGCCCGCCGTCGTCCGTGTACTCCTGGAGCGCATCGCGCTCTTCTTCGGAGTAGCTTCCAAGCGGCTGGACGATGAGCACACCGTCATACTGGCCCAGCGAATCGGCGAACGAAGCAGTGCCGGCGGTGCCGTACTCAACGGTGTGGCCCGCTTCGAACACGGCCTCGATAATCGGCTCGAGTTCGGATTCAGACACCTGATTGCCGTGGCTCGTGTCGACGAGTATTCGCTGCCCACGTGCCTCAGCGTCGACCGATATCTGTCCCTCTTCTGGGTCGACAGGCGCATTGACAGCGTCGGGCTGGTACTGTGACGGGGACTGACCGTCGATGGACTGGCCGTCGGGCGGCCCCGATGACCCCGGGTTGACGACTGCGAGGAGGAACGTCCCACCCAGTATCGCCACGAGAACGACGATAAACACGGCGAGCGGCTTGACGATACGGCCCTCAGTCATTGCGGATCACCGTTGCGTTGTTGTCGTCGGCAGGGATTCCCCAGACGGCGTAGTACTTCACCGGTTCCCGGAACGTCGTCTCGCTGTCGTCGGGGTGGACGAGATAGGTCACGTTGTTTGCGCCCTGGACGGTTTCAGCGCCGGCAGGGACGATGATGACGTTGAATTCGGCACCACCACTGCCCTGATACACCACGTCGTACCCGTCGCCCTCGATATCATCCGAGAGCGCGGCGGCCCGCTCGATTGCTAGCTCAGTGTCGCCGATGCGGTCGGCGAAGCCGTTCTGCGTCGCCTGGGCTCCGAGGTACGTGTTCCCGTTGGCGACTTCCTCGCGGGAGAGCGTCAGTTGCTCGCCCCGGTGGCGCATGACCGTCCCGACGAAGGACCGCTGGAGGACCTCGATGTCCTCACGGAGCCCGTCCTTGCTTATCTGAGCCTTATCCGGCCCCGAGCGGACGAACGTCTCGCCCTGCTGTTCGACCTGCTCGATGAGGCTCAGCGGGGCCTGAACGATGACGCCGATGCTACCGACGTTCGAACTCGGTTTGACGACGATCTCGTCGGCCGGGACGATACCGTAGTAGCCGCCCGAAGCGGCCGTGCCTTCGACATAGGCGACAACGGGCATCTCGCTGGCGGTCCTGTTCACCGCGAGGTAGAACTCCTCGCTCGAATCGACCGGACCGCCGGGGCTGTCGACCCGGAGGACGACCGCCTCGATTGACTCGTTGGTCCGTGCCTCGCGGAGGTCTTGCTTGACGGCGTTGACGTTCGCGTCGGTTGTGCCGCCGCGAAGAGTGATGACGGCGACGCTCGGGTCGTCGTCACCACCGCTTGGCACGCCGTTCCAGATGACCGGCGCGAATATCGCGGCGATGACGAGGGCGAGCGTGACCGCGATTACGTACGACGCCGTCATCGCCGAGAACAGTTGTTCTCTCCTAAACATCCATACATCCCGTTCGGACTGCGGAAGTAATAAACCCCGGTCGGGGAATCGCGCCGCAGTCCGGCATCCAGACTGGCTGAGACGCCAGCAACCAACGGGTATCGGTTCCGGGCCGTGGCACCGGTGAGACCCGAGCACTGGCCGACACTTGACGGGAGAGGTGAGATGCTTGGTTGTCCCGTGAAGGTGTTTGAACAGCCAGAAAGCCCCCGATACGTTCCGGTCCCGCGGCTCGCTGTCGGTCGAAAGACGCTCTGCGTCTTTCGTGATGTCGAGAGAGCTTCGGTCTCTTGAACCACGCTCCTCGGTCGTGTCACCTTCTGCGGTGGTTATGTCGTCGGGATTCCCGGAGCGCATCGGCTGGCTACACGGCTACGAGGCGTTTCTGGTTGTTCACTCACGCAATCACACGGCGACAGATTTCCCAGCAGCCGAACGGCTAAGGCGACGCCGGCCCACGTGCCGGTATGTCACTCGACAGATTGGCAGCGTTCGATACCGAACCAGCAGCAGACGAAGTCATCGACGGAGAGCTAGCGGTGACCGACGACGTGCTGGTGAAAGCGTTCGCGCTGGGGCCGGACGCGACCATCGACCCGCATAAACACGGTGACGCGACGAACGTGTTCCACGTGGTCCGTGGCGAGGTGACGGTCCAGCAGGACGACTCCGAGGAGACAATCGCCGCGCCGGGCGTCGTGCTGAACGAGCGTGGGCAAGCCCACGGGGCGCACAACCACACTGACGACATCGTCGTCCTGACGGCGAGCCTCTGTCCGCTCCCGGGTCAATAGACTATCTAGACAGGGGAACAGCAGAAAGGGTTCGGAAAGGGACGGGACTAAGAAGCAGCGCGCCGTGGTTAGGCACTCGCGCCGGGTTCGGCGCTGCCGGCCGCGTCGACAGCGCTGTCGTCGAGCTCTGCTTCGGCTTCCAGCAGTTCGCGGTAGCGCTCGCGGATGGTGACGGTGCTGATGTCGGTGGCCTCGCTGACCGTCTCCTGTGTCATCTCCTCGCCGAGCAGCAGGCCGGCGGCGTAGATGGCCGCGGCGGCGAGGCCGACGGGGCTCTTGCCGCTGTGGACGTTCGCTTCCTTCCCCGCTTCGATGAGGGCGCGGGCCTGGCGTTCGAGGGCGTCATCGGCGTTAAGTTCGGAGACGAACTTGCTGAGGTAGGTTGCTGGGTCCGGCGGGCCGACCTGCAGGGAGAGTTCGCGGTTGAGATAGCGGTACGCGCGGGTGAACTCCATCTCGTCGACGCGGCTGACGACGGCCATGTCGTCGAGCGTCTGTGGGAGGTTCGCCTGCCTGACCGCGGCGTACAGCGCGGCGGTCGCCATCCCTTCGATAGAGCGGCCGGGCAGCATGCCCTCGTCGAGGGCGCGCCGATAGATGACGCTGGCCGTCTCGCGGGCGCTCTCGGGGACGCCAAGCGCGCTACCCATCCGGTCGATTTCGCCCAGCGCCTGCTTGAGGTTGCGCTCGGCGTGGTCGCGGGTGCGGAACCGCTCGTCCCAGGTGCGCAGGCGCTGCATCTTCTCGCGCTGGCGCGTCGACAGGGAGTTGCCGTAGGCGTCCTTGTCCTGCCAGCCGATGTTGGTCGAGAGGCCCCTGTCGTGTTTCATCTCAGTCGTCGGCGCGCCGACCCGGCGCTTGTTGTCGCGTTCCTGACTGTCGAAGGCGCGCCACTCCGGCCCGTGGTCAATCTCGTCCTCGTCGACGACGAGTCCACACGACTCGCAGACGGTCTCGCCGCGACTGTCGTCGGTGACGAGGCTCCCGCCACAGTCCGGGCAGGCGTGGCCGGTAGTCGCCTCGGACTCGGCCTGTTCGTCCACACTCTCGCCGCGTTCGTCGGGGGAATAGATGCTGCGTGTCGTCATGGTGTGTCTCTGCGAGCGCGTGGGACGCCCGCGGTCGTACCCAATTATAGGGGTGCATCCCCCATGACGACTCGCTTGGCATATGCCGAACTCAGGAGAAGTGATAGCTAGCTGTGACGGTCGCGTGCCACAGCGCACGACACCCCATCCGCTGTCATCCCGTGCTGACCTGCGACACGGCAGGTCTCAGGTAGTGCAGTTCGTCCCGATTCCAGATGCGATATCGCCGTTTAGACACCCGAGCGGCCGATACGAAGGCGTCCACCCTCGGCGACATCTTCGTCGGCCTGAACCGGCCCCATCGACCGCGTGACGAACGACCGGACGATCCACGCCTCGGCCCGCTGGAGGCGGTACTGGAGCGTCGACCGCGACACGTCGAGCGTCTCGGCGAGGTCGGTAAGCGACGTGTCTCGGGGTGTCCGGTAGTAGCCGTGTTCGACAGCGGCCTCGACGGCGGCCTGTTGCTCAGGCGGCAGCTCCGCCAGCGTCACGGCCTCATCAACCCAGTACGAGGGCGAACTGAGCTGGCGGAACTCGACGGTCAGTCCCTCCCGGAGTTCGGCTTTCATCTCCTCAAACAGGCCGTCGACACCGGCGTCGCTACACAGGAGCAGCCGCCACTCACACCGACTCCCGCGGCGTTCAGTCTCGACGAGAACGCCACGACCGACGTGGTCGATAGCCAGCCGCGGAATCGAGTGACAGTCACCGGCTTCTGACCGGTAGCTGTACACCGTCCGGACGCCGGGGTCCGAGCCGATGACCTCGTACGTCCAGTCGGTCTCGCAGTTGCGGGTTCCGATGCATTCGGTACACTGGACGGGGTCGTCGTACACGTCGTCCAGTTGTTCGAGCGCAGTCTCCGGACCGGCAACGCGTTCGAGCCGCCACATCCCGTCCCGCGTGACGTTGCACGCGATCGTCCGGGAGTGCATCTCCGGATGGTCGATGAACACGTCCATCACAGGGTCGACGTTCCGCTCGTAGTCGATAGTGAAAATGAACTCTCGCATATACCTCCCGTTGCGTGCCGAGCCGTTTATACGCACTGTCTCGTTCGGCGTATGCCAAACCAGCCGTCATTATCGAAGCAGGCTTTGCACAGAGTATGTCGTGTCCTCTCTCTCCGTCTACTGGCGAGTCGCCCGGTGGGCCAGTTCCCGGCAACACGTCGGGTGACTCTTCGTCGCGTGTTCGTGGATATGAGCTGCCGACGCACAACTGGCGGCACACCCTCATCTACGGGGTAGTGTTCTGGGCGGTCGTGGCCGCTGCGTGGCTCGCTGTCCCGACTGGTCACCCGTTCCAGTTGGGCGTCACACTTTCCGGACTGTTTGCGGCCCCGCTGTTACCGGTCGCGCTCTTGTGTGATTACCGTCAGGCCCGGGAATTCGGGACCTGTGAGCCCGGGCTTCGCGCGTATCTCTCGAATCTCGCTCGGGATATCAAAACGGCAGGGACCGGTCAGAGCGCCCTCGGGGACGAGCGTCGGGAATTCCTCAGCTGCTGAGGCCTGTCGCGCCGCTCACGTGCTCGCGTTCGACTGCTGGGCCCGCGCGTCAGCAAGCCAGTCCGGGTCCGGAACGTCAGTCGACCCGACGCCGGTGACCTCGTAGCGCCACTCAACGGCGACCGTTTCGCCGTCGTCAGTTTCGCCGGTCAGCGTCCACGCTGTCTGGCGCGCCAGCCCGTCTCCGTCGACCAGTATCACGACGGTGAAGTCGGTCACAGTCACGTTCCCACCGGACCCGAACGCGCCGGCACCGATCTGTCGCCAGGTCGAGAGGTCAGAGTACTCGTAGCGGTCCACCGTGACGCCATCGAACGTTTCCGTCCCAACCAGCCGGGCGTCGTCGACTGACTCGGAGCTGAGCCTCCCGCGGTCGATGGCGGACTGGAACGCCGTGTCGTCTTGGGGCCTGACCTGATAGAACGCCTCGCCGCCGGTCTCGTACCGGGTGTATGCCGAGCCGTCGGCGACGAAGGTCTCGAAATCGGTTCTGGCGTCCGGCCCGGACATCGTGAATGTCTCCAGCGAGCGGTTCGCCCGCAGGTCCACCCGGTAGTCGTTCGTCATCGTGGCCGTCTCGCCGCCCTCGGTCGTCGAGTACGACCACGTCGCGGTGAAACTGCCCGCGTCTCGGAGGAGGCGGTCCGTCGCTTCGACCGAGAGGTCGTCCCGGTCTGCCGGTGCGGCCCCACCGTCGTCTGCGTCGGTCCCGTCGCCCGCCGCCGGACCGCCGCCGAGACAGCCGGCAAGGACGATTAGCGACACCACCAGCACAGTA
The DNA here is from genome assembly GCF_003665985.1 of Haloarcula sp. Atlit-47R. NCBI lineage: Archaea > Methanobacteriati > Methanobacteriota > Halobacteria > Halobacteriales > Haloarculaceae > Haloarcula > Haloarcula sp. Atlit-47R. The sequence goes on from NZ_QPLQ01000001.1 coordinate 703,177, forward strand.
AGTAGTCTTGTTGTCATGTCTGGTGGAAGGCTGTCACAGGAGATAAGCTAGTACGGTTGCTACGACGCGGGGACTGGCGGCCGCCGCTACAGCCAGTCGGTCTCCGGGTCGATGCGGTCCGGCGGCGTCTCGCCGGCCAGCGCGGCCCCGACGTTCGCGGCGACGGCGTCGTTCAGGTCGTCGCGGGCCTCCTCGGAGTACCACGCCGCGTGGGGCGTGACGATGCAGTTGTCCAGGCCGACAAGCGGGTGGTCCGCCGCCGGCGGTTCCTCGGCCAGCACGTCGAGGGCGGCGGCCGCAATCGTTCCGTCGTCCAGTGCCGTCCGGAGCGCCGCTTCGTCGACGAGGCCGCCGCGACCGGTGTTGACCAGGATGGCCGTATCGCGCATCGCCGCGAGCGCGTCGGCGTCTATCATCCCCGCCGTCTCCTCGGTCAGCGGCGCGTGGAGGGAGACGTAGTCGGCTCGCTCGTACAGTTCCTCCAGCGTGACCTTCTCGACGTCGGCCGCGGCCATCTCGGCGTCGTCGACGTAGGGGTCGTACGCGACGACGTCGAGGTCGAAGCCCCGCAGTTGGTCGCGCACCCGCCGTGCGATGGGACCGAAGGAGACGAGACCCAACGTCTGGCCCCGGACACGATGTACCGGCCGGGTTCGCTCCCAGCCCCACCCGCCGTCGCGAACGTCGCGGTCGTACGCCGTGAGCGTCCGAACGCAATCCAGCAGCAGCGTCACCGTGTGGGTGGCGACCTCATCGGTACAGTACTCGGGGACGTTCGTGACGGTCACGCCGTTGTCTGCCGCCGCGGACACGTCGATGTTGTCGATACCGACGCCCGCTCGCGCGACGACCTTGAGGTCGTCCAGTGCGTCGAGTACCGCGGCAGTGACCGGCGTGTTCACGTCCACGACGAGTCCCGCTGCCCCGGCGGCGGCGTCCCGGAGCGAGTCCTCGTCGCCGGTCTCCGCCGCGACGACGTCGGCGTCGAGGTCCGCCCGCAGTCGGTCGACATCTATCATCGGGTCATCGCTTGCGACCACACGTTCCATATGCGGAGTCATGGACTGGGACGCTAAAACGGGTCGAAGTCGTTCCCATCGAATAGGAATTCGAGGTCCATGATCGATTGAATACAACGAGTAAATCCGTTGCTCGTTCGAAGCACGCGGTCCGAGCGCTGTGATTTAAGCCACTCGACCGCCAACCCAGCGGTATGCAAATCGAGCTGCGGTTTTTCGCCAACTTCCGGGAAGCCGTCGGACAGAAAACGGTTCACCGCGAGTACGAAAGCGACCTGCAGGCCGGCGACGTGCTCCGGCAGCTCTCCGAGGAGTTCACAGAGATGGACCTGTTCGAGGACGGCGAACTCCGGGAGTACCTGACAATCCTCCTGAACGGAACGGACATCACGCATCTCGACGGACTAGAGACCGCACTGGAAGACGGGGACGAACTCAGTGTGTTTCCGCCAGTCGCCGGGGGCTAGGTCCTGCTGCAGTCGGGTCCCGAATCAACAACAGAAGATGAACGGGAACATCAATCCGACGCGGTCGCCGGCTTCTAATTCTGTGTCCAGTCCGTCGAGATGTTCGTTGAACTCACCGTTGACCGCCACTCGCGCGTAGCATCTGGTCTGCTCGCCTTCGGGGTTTTTCGCCCAGTCGCCCGGCAGGTCCGCCATCTCCGGGGCCCAGCCCTCGGTGGTGGCGTCGGCTTCGGTTTCCGCAATGAGCATCTCGCTCACGTCGTACTCCCGGAAGAACGCGTCAAGGAAGTCACGTAGCGTGTTCCCTTCGAATGTGTATGATAGCGACGGTTCACCGACGACCCGACGAACGTGGCCGGTACACCTGACCTCAACGGTGGTCAGATCCGGGTCCGACATCTCCCGTTCCAGTGTCTCACTGCTCATACGTGCGCTACACCCCGCTCCTACAAATCAGTGAAGTCGAACATGTTCGCCCATCGATGGGGTTTATTTGCGGCGAACTCTGTGTGGCAATATGGACGATATCGAACTGGGGATTCCGTCCGGGATTGTTGAGTCGCTGCCGCCGGACAGCGAGGACACGAAACGCGATATGGAACAGGCTGTCGGTGGCTGGGAGCGGGAACTCAACGCCGCGCTCAACTCCGAAGAGCCGGCTAGTGCCGTCGTCGACCACATCGAACAGTTCGAGAGTCGGTGGGAGGCCTACGACGAGTACGTCGTCGAACTCCGGGCCTGGGGCCAATCGCCTATCTACGCGATGGCCTGGCGCGACCTCCACGCCGCCGTCATCGCCCAGATCTACGACCACGAGAACTTAGACGAACGCATCAACCGCGAGCGCAACGCCCGCATCGTCGACGACGGTATCCGTCCGGGGTAGGCCGTATCCACCCGAGAGCGGTGGCCCCCAGCCGAGATAGCGCGGGTGTGTCACAACAGCACAGGGACGCCGATAGGTTTAGACGACCGCACCCGTAACGACCACACGATGGAGCGTGAACGGAGTTTTCGCGGCATCTCGGTTCGAGCCGCTATCGGGTATCTGGAGAACCTCGGCGGCGAGCAACGCGGCGAAGCGACCGTCGAAGGCGACGGCTGGGCGGCGACACTCTCGGAGGAGAAAGTCGCTATCGGCCCGAGCCTGCAGCTCAATGAGGTGACGATCGAGTTCGATGGCGAGCCGGAGACACTGGAGCCGCTCATCGAGAAGTTCGCACAGAAAGCGATGCGAGCGGGCGGCTGACCGGGCAGCGATGGCTGACTCGTCGTACCCAATCGAGGGGCAGATCGTCCTGCTGGCTGGCACGCGTGCGAGCATTCCACTCGACCAGCTCCCCGACCTGTTGGAACGGGTCCAGACGTATCTCCGGGAGCACCGCGCGACCTATGACAGGGAGTACGAACGCATCAGCGGCCCCAGAGAAGCCGATTACGTCTGCGCCGAGTCGGGCCACTGGGACAGTATCGGCACAGAGCTCGGACTGGGCGACCGCGAACAGGACGCGGTTCGGCGGGCCCACACCGCCCAGTTCGAGCGCGACGGCCGGCGACTGGACAGAAGCGAGGAGTTCGAGACGACGCTTGAAATCAGGGACGTGCTGGCAGTTACTGCCGAACCGTAATCGTCTCCAAGACCCGCTGGGAGAAATCCGTCTCCGAGAGGTCGCCGTTTTCGAGGTCGTCGATCCACTCGCTGTCGACCGCCCACTCGCCGAGTTCGGTGTCGTCGAGGTCTGTCACGGTCGCCTCGATGTCGACCCCGGACCAGTCGTCAGCGTGGAGGTCCCGGAAGACGTTGATGACCCGGCCAATCTCCCGATGTGGAATGACGGCCGCCTCGTCGGCCGAAATCGACTCGTAGGTGAGCCGATACGTGTCGCCCTCGTCGGCGAACTCGGTGACGTAAACGCCGTGGCTGGTCAGTCGAGACTCTACCTGGAATTCGAAGTCGTCGATATCTTCCTTGCGCATTCGGGGACTGAAATGTGTTCGGGAGCCGGTACCGCCTCAGTCGTCGCTCGGTGCCGCTGCGCCGCCGGAACTGACGCCGGTTCCGGGACCGATGTCGATTCCCAGTTCGTCAAGTTTCTCGTCGGGAACGACACCGTTCTCCCAGTCACGCACCTCGTAGTACTCGTCTTTCATCTTCGAGAGCTCCGCGAGCTCGCCTTCGGAACCGCCCTGTGCCGGCATCGCGTGCTCGTCGCCTTCGACGAACCGGTTTGGCAGGTCGTCGTCGGAGCCGTCGAAGCCCGCGAGGTTGTTGTAGTACCGTTCGAGGTTGTAGATGCGCTCTCCGGCCTCCATCAGTTCCTCCTCGCTCACGTCCAGTCCGGTCATGCCGTTGTACTGCAGAACGTACTCCTCGATGCCCTCCGCGAAGGCGTTGAACTTGCAGATGTCGAAGGAGTCGCTGATGGCGTGGAGGTCCTGGAAGGTGGCACACAGCTCGCCCTTGCCCTCCCACTCTCGCGGGTCGACCTTCTCCGGGATGCCTAGAATCTCCGCCGCCGGCGTGTACCCGCGCAGGTGACACGCGCCACGGTTCGAGGTCGCGTACCCGATTGCCATCCCCTTCATGCAGCGCGGGTCGTAGGCGGCCATCGTCTGGCCCTTGACCGCGAGGGAGTTGGTGTGGGCGTCGAACTCCTCGGCGAGGTGGTCCGGCCCCTCGGCGAGGTGGTCCGCGAGTTCCGTCTCGCGGTGGGCGATCATGTCAATCATGTCGATCATCGTGTCAGCGTCGCCCCAATCAATCCCGTCGCCGAGGTCGTCGAACTTGCCTTCCTCGGTCATCTCCATCGCCATCGCCATGGTGTTGCCCACGTCGATGGTGTCGACTCCCACGTCGTTACACCGTTCGAGCATCACCGCAATCTTGTCGCGCTCGACGTGGCCGGAGTTGGGTCCGAGCGCCCACGCGGACTCGTACTCGTAGGATTCGGTGCGGACGTTCATCTCCTCGCCCTTGTGCATCGCCTGCACCTCGACTTCCTTCTTGCAGGCGACGGGACAGGAGTGACAGGTCGGCTCGTCGACAAGGATGTTCTCCCGGACGTTCTCGCCAGAGACGTTCTCCGAGTCGATGATGCGCTCGCCGTCGCCCTCGGCGTCCGAGTACGACCGCGTCGATGAGTATTTCGCGTTTTTCGTCGGGAGGCCGTCCATCTCCTCGGTGAGATTCATCAGGACGTTCGTTCCGTACATCGACAGGCCGCCCTCGTTGGGCGCGGTCACGTCGGATTCCTGAATGACCTGCATCGCCTGCTTGTGGCCCTCCTGGAACGTCTCCTGATCTTTCGGCTTGGGCATCCGGGTGCTAGACTTGACGACGACGGCTTTGAGCTTCTTGTTGCCCATCACACAGCCGGTGCCACCGCGGCCCGACGCGCGGTCGTCTTCGTTGACGATACAGGCGTATTTGACTTCATTCTCGCCGCCTTGACCGATTGCCATCACAGAGAGGTTCTTGCCCAGCGAGCCGCCCTCGATTTCGCCTTCGAGGTCGTCGATAGTATCGTGGATGCCCTGGCCCCAGAGGTGTGAGGCGTCGCGCAGTTCCACCTCGCCGTCTTCGACGAGCGCGTACACCGGTTCGTCGGCCTGCCCTTCGAACAGCAGTCCGTCGAATCCCGACCACTTCAGCCGCGCGCCTGACCAGCCGCCATGGTGGGAATCAGTGACGGTCCCCGTCAGCGGCGACTTCGTACAGATGGCGATACGACCGCTCATCGTCACCTGTGTCCCCGTCAGCGGCCCGTTCATGAACGCCAGCAGGTTGTCCGGCCCCAGCGGGTCCACATCTGGCCCCTGGTCGAAGACGTATTTCACGCCGAGCCCTCGCGCACCGATATACTTTTTCGCGTCTTCCTCGTCAATACCTTCGTAGGCTACGTCCCCGTCCCCAAGGTCGATTCGCGCCACGTGGTCCTGAAAGCCACCAAGGTCTGTCATGGTAATACATGACTCTCTGGCTGGGAACAACTTAACGATTTGTGTTGCTAACTCACAGATATCCGACGCTTTCAGCGATCGCGTCCCTGCGTGACCAGCTCACATCCGTTGGTCAGGTCCGAACCGTTTAAGAGTCCGAACGGCAAACTCCGGAGTAACTCGCTGGACGACGGGCACCAGCGGGCACCTGCGTGTGCAGGTCGGGATGTGAGTCGCGAAACGCGACTTGAACCACGCAACGCCCGTGGTGAATACACATGGCACGAAGCGCATATTCGTACATTCGAGACGCCTGGAAGAACCCAGGTGACGGACAGCTCGCGGAACTACAGTGGCAGCGCCAGCAGGAGTGGCGCGACGAAGGGGCCGTCGAACGCATCGAGCGCCCGACCCGCCTCGACAAGGCTCGCTCGCAGGGCTACAAGGCGAAACAGGGCGTTATCGTCGCTCGCGTCTCCGTCCGGAAGGGTAGTGCACGCAAACAGCGACACAAGGCCGGCCGTCGCTCCAAGCGCCAGGGTGTCACGCGCATCACCCGCCGGAAGGACATCCAGCGCGTCGCCGAGGAACGCGCCTCCCGCACCTTCCCGAACCTGCGCGTGCTCAACAGCTACTCCGTCGGCCAGGACGGCCGACAGAAGTGGCACGAAGTCATCCTCATCGACCCGAACCACCCGGCCATCCAGAACGACGACGACCTGTCGTGGATCTGTGCCGACGACCAGGCCGACCGCGTCTTCCGCGGTCTGACCGGTGCCGGCCGCCGCAACCGCGGTCTCAGTGGTAAGGGCAAAGGGAGCGAGAAGACCCGCCCGTCGCTACGCAGCAACCGCGGCAAGGGCAAGTAACCCACCTTTTTCCGCATCGGGTGCGCGAAGCGCACCACTCGGCGCAAAACCGTGGGCGAAAAAGGCCGAACGCTCGCTCCACTCGCGTTCGGTGAACCGCGCTTGCTTCGCTCGCGCGGATGCCCCTCCGTGATTTTCGACTTCAATTCTTCCAGACATCCGGCCCTAGCGCCATCTATAGAGGTAGCCGACTACACCCAGACGCCCTGTTCGCGGTCCATGATACTGACAACGACGACGTGGGGCAACGTGACGACCGCGATGAACACCAGATACAGCGCGACCCACTCCGGGACGGACCCCGGCGGGTTCGGGACCAGGAAGTACAGCCCGCCGAGCAGGGCGAGCGAGGCGACGGTCAGGGGTGCGGCGTCGCGGGCGAACCGCGCCAGCGCGGCTGTCGGGTCGCGGTTTTCGAGCGCGGCAGTGGCGTCGTCGTCGACCAGCAGCAGGCGGGCGACGTGGCGCAGCGAGTGCCACAGACAGAAGTACACGCCGATGGCGAGCACCGGCGGAACGAGGGCGAAGTACGCGAGCAGGCCCAGCGTCTCACCGGCGTCAAGCAGCCACGGCTGGCGGGCGTCGGCGCGAGCGAACCCGACAGCCAGCGTCGCCACGACGAGCGCGCCGTAGGCGAGGGCGAGCCCGGTTCGCACGTCGGTCCGGAACGCCCAAGCGATGGCGGCCGCGGCGTCGGGCGCGAACAGCGACACCAGGTCCGTGGCGACGCGGCGATACCACTCGGGGAACGCGAGCAGCGGGACCAGCATCGGCAGGCCGCCCCGGACGAGGACGGCCCCGACTCGCTGGGGGAGCGACCGGAGGTGGTCGGCGTCGGCCAGCGCGACCAGCGCGTACAGGTCGCCCTGGCCCCAGTGAAACCACGTCACCGCGATGAACAGGACAAAGGCCGCGGCGGGTGCGAGGAACCAGACGAGGGCGTAGGCACCGCCGACGACGCCGTAGAGCGCGAACACGCGGGCGATAGCCCGCCAGTCCGGGCGCTCGCCGCGGGTGCGTGCGACCGCGAGGTGGTCGACCGCGCCGTGGGGAAGGCCGAGCAGGACGGCACTGACGACCAGCGGAACATACTGGAGCGCGGGCGGTATCGAGACTCCGGCGAGGAACGGCGCGACGACGGCAAGGCTGGCAATCCAGCCGGGAATCAGGGCGATCCGGTAGCGAACAGACGGCTCGACGGCGTTTCGGTAGGTCACTTCCATCTGTCGATGAGCCAGACGTAGAGCACGACCCCTTGCACGACGAACAGCGACGTCAGGAAGAAAAACACCGCCTCCTCAATCGGCAGGTCAAGCAGGGGAATCGCGTACCCGGTTGTGTACTGTTTCGAGATGGTCCAGATCCCGAGTCGGATGGCAATGCTGTCGATACCACAGAGGTAGGCTGCCGGTACCAGTGTCCCACCGGCCACCGTCCGCCACTCACCGGCGAGGAAGTGCCACCCGAACAACCACTGGATGGCGAGAATCGGCCCGCTCCAGACCAGTAGAGAGCCGAGATACAGCCCCGAGTCGGAGCGCAGAAGCGCGAGGCCGGACAGAACGACGACAAGCGCAGCGGCGAACCCGACAAGCCGCGTCCGTACCGGCGTGGCCAGCGAGCGAGCCGTGTCCACCCGAAACCGGGCTACCCACAGCCCCACCATCGCGGTCTGCAGAACGAAAAAGAGGTACTCGCCGAGGGGAATCGACCAGAACCGCACCAGTACGGCGCCGTCGCCGTACCACCAGACGCCGCGTCGGATGAGCTCGCCGTCCCACGGCGTCGTGTAGACGAGCGCCAAGCCTGTGAGGATAGCCGTTGCTGTGAGTACGTCCCGGCGGCTGCCGAGGCGGTAGGTGGCCGTCAGCACCAGTGCGGCCACGACCGGGACCACGAACAGAGCGTGGAACTGGAGATACGTGGGCGTGGGCAACATTAGTTCAGGTGCGACACTGGGTCAGCGACGACGCCCGACGCGCGGGTGTCATCCACGCCACGTAGGCTGCCCGTGGCTGTGAGCGTCTGTCGGCGTCTCGCCGGGGCCGCGCTCGGAAACCGCGCTCACGGTGTAAAACGTCGCTTCGGGGTCACCGTTGCGCCGCCAGTGCCACCACGTGCGGGCGAGGAGCCAGAGCCGGCGGCGGCGGGTGAGATCCGGCGTCTCCGTCAGCACGTCGTAACCGCGGTCGCGAATGAGCCGGTGGTGGTCAGCGTACAGGACTGCGGCCAGCAACACGCCGAACTGGCAGTCTTCCGGCAGGTACCGAATACCGGCGACGCCCTCGCGATACAGTTCGTCGGTCCGGGCCAGCTCCTCCTGCATCACGGCGCGGAAGGCGTCGTCGACTTCGGCGTCGGCCAGTTGCTCTTCGGTGACGCCGTGGCGGTCAAGCGTCTCCTGTGGGAGGTACACCCGCCCGTAGTCGTGGATGTCCTCGCGGACATCCCGCAGGAAGTTCGAGAGCTGAAACGCCTCTGCCAGCGCCGTTGCGTGGGGCAACGCCTCTTCCTTCTGTGGCGGATCCATCACCTCTGTCATCATGTGCCCGACCGCGACGGCAGAGCCACGCATGTACTCGCGGAGATCCTCGAACGTCTCGTAGCGGGCCTGTGCGATGTCCATCTCCATCGCATCAATGAAGACATTGATCGTCTCCTCGGAGATGTCGTGACGCTCGGCGAGGTCCTGAAACGCCGCCATAACCGCCTCGTGGTCTGTTTCAGCCGGGTCAATGTTCCCGAGCGCGGCCTCGCGAATTACCTCCAGTTGCTCGTGCTGGACGGTCGGTGGCGGGCCGTCCGGCTGGTCGACGACCTCGTCCGCGACCCGGAAGAACGCGTACATGACGTACGTCGGGTGGCGGATGCGTTCCGGAAGTAGACGCGTCGCGAGGTGGAACGTCCGTCCGGTTTCCTGCTGTATCGATTTGCTCGTTTGAATGTTATCGGAGTGCATTGAAAGCTATCGGGAAGTCATTCGGCGGACGATTCGTCGCGCGCTTGTCTGGAGGCTGTACGTACTGGTCCGGTCGACCCGTGGTTGCACCGCTATCACGGGGTCGTGTGTCCTGTCCGTTCGCTGACGACAGAGAGGACACTGGTTCGATATCACTACATGTATATACGGTTGTTATCCGTATAAGTAGACTACCAAACTGCTTCGGGAACCACGTCAGGAGTCCGCTGTCGAGAGAGGGGTTCAAAAGCACGGGTTACCAGTTTTCGAACACTTCTTCCAGTAACTTTCGCTCACCAGCACGGAGGTGCTGGTGAAACGTCGATGGGCAGATGTCCATCGACTCGGCCAGTTGCTCGCCAGACACGTCTCGCGGCCAGTCGAAGAAGCCGCCCAGGAACCCTTTCCGGAGCGCCGTTAGCTGGCGATTGGTCAGTCGGTCCTCGACGTTTGCGATGAACGCCTGCCGGGAGACCGGTGGTTCATCCCGTTCCCGCACGGAAAGTAGTTCTGTCTCCGGATACCGGCTGCGGACCTGCTCGACCACGCTCCGAGTTTCCATCGATGCCGGGAGCGCGACAGTGACCGTCGCCTGCCCGGGTTCGACCAAGATGTCGCCCGTCTGGGCCCCGCGGTCGGCGACAACGGAGACGACCGGCGGGTCCGAGACAGTGAACTCGAACAGTGCCGATGAGTCGGCCGTCGAAACGTGCGAGACACCCGAGACGTGTGGGTGGTCAGCGGCGACGGCGCAGACCGCAGAGGGGTCGTCGGTCTCGACGAGGAAGAACATCACCGTCTCCTCGCCGTCGGGAACGCTCCCGCCGTACTCCATCGAGCAGCCGAGTTCGCTCGCCACGTCGATGTAGAAGACCTCCGGGTCGGTGACCTGCAGTTCGAGTTCGGTAACGTTGTCGGCGGTCAGCAGTCGGCTGGTCTCGCGGGCGTCGATAGCCGCAGCAGTCGCCCGGCCGATGGTCCCCAGTACGGCCTGCTCTCGGGGGTCGAACACGTCGTCGCTGTCGGCGTAGACAGTGAGGACGCCGTACAGCGACTCGCCGGAAACGAGCGGGACTGCCGCGACCGATGCCACATCGGAGTCGGCGAGCCGGCTGTGTTGCTCGTCGATGTCGCCGGTCACCACCTGCATCTCCTCGGTTCGGGCCGCCTCCGCAACCGGGTCGTCGGCGTCCAGCGGGATGGACAGCGTTGTCGGGTGGTCGGCGGAGAGCGCCGTCGACGACAGCGTCTCATCGCGCAGGTCGAGTTCGGACACCCAGGCGAACTGGTAGGAGTCGACTTCGGCCAGCCGGTCACAGACGGTCTGCTGGATCGCCTCGCGCGAATCAACGGTCAGTACGTCGCCCATCACCGCTTTCAACAGCCCGTCGACCCGGTCGACGAGCTGTTTGAGGTTCTGTCGTTCGGCTTTGAGCTCCTCGCTCCGTCGCTCGGCCGCCAGTTCGGCGAGCTTCCGCTGGGTGATGTCGATGTGTGCGACGACGGCGCTCCCGGCTTCGTCGTCGGGTAACGGTGCGACCCGCATCAGAAACCACTGTTTCTCTTCCGGAGAATGACACGGGTACTCCATCGTGAACAGGTCCTGCTCACCGTCGATAACCGATTCGATGCCGCCGACTGCCTGTCCGGCGTATTCGTCCGCGTCGACATCAGTTGTCGTGAAGTAGTTCGTCCCCTCCATCTCCCCGTCCTCGTCGCCCGCGAACTCCCGCCAGGCGCGGTTGGTGAACAGGATCGTTCCCTCGTCGTCGAGGACAGCGATATTGATGGGTAGCGTGTCCAACGTCGAGTGAGCGAGTGTCTCTGGTGGCTTCATTCAGTGTCCCTGGCTCGGAATAGCCGATACCCTGTGTAATAGCGGCTGGTGAATAAACGTGTGGCCCGAAAACGGGGGACTGTTGCCTGTGCGAAAACCTCTAAACGCTATCGCCCGAAACCCGTAGGTATGTTCGGGTCCCGGAATTCCCGGGGAGAGTCAGTCACCTGCATCGCGTGTGGGGAGTCCATCTTACGATCCGAGGCCCGCGAGTACGACAAACACGGCGACCGGTGGGACCGCCGGGACAAGACGTTCGAACACCTCTGTAAAGCCTGTTTTGCCGAGCTGTGCCAGCAACCACGGGATGGCCTCGAAACGACGCTTGATGCCGCCGGAGCGGGCGAGGCCGATCAAGAGACGTTCCTGAAACGGTTCCGGGAACTCTCCGAGGGCGACGCTCGCAGGGAATGAGACGGGGGAGTTGCGGTCTAGTCCCACCCCGACAGCCCTAACTACGCCCTGTTCGTACCGGGTGACATGACTACAGAGGACGCGCAGGCGGCCGCCGGGACCGCCGAAGGGCAAGGCCCCGTCGAAATCGACCCGGAGATGGCCCGACACTTAGAAAACAAGCGCGAAGAACTGTTCGAGAAGTTCGGCATCCCCGACGAGTTTCCGCCCGAGGTACTTGAGGAGGCCAAAGAGCGAACGCAGGACGTGCAGGCCGAAATCGAGGACGAGGTCGACGAGCGCCGGGACCTCCGAAAGATGACGACCTGGACGACAGACCCCATTGACGCCCAGGACTTCGACGACGCCATCTCCATCGAGGAGCGCGAGGACGAAATCGTCCTCTGGGTCCACATCGCCGACGTGACTCACTACGTCAACCCCGACACGAAGATGTGGGAGCAGGCCGTCGAGCGCGGGAACACCGTCTACCTCCCGGCCTATACCGTCCACATGCTGCCGCCCGTCCTCGCCGAGACCGTCTGTTCGCTGGTCCCCAACGAGGACCGCCTGGCTCACACCGTCGAGATGCACCTCGACAAGGAGAACCTCGGCTACGAGGAGATAAACATCTACAAGTCCGTCATCCGCTCGGACGCTCGCCTGACCTACACCGAGGCCGAGCGCCTGCTGGACGAGCCCGAGACCGCAGACGACGTGCTGGAGGACAAGAGCGTCGACCTCGCGGAGAAAACCGAGCGCGTCTGGGAACTGGCCGACCGGATGCACGAACAGCGCAAAGAGGAAGGGTCGCTTGTCCTCAACCCCGCCCGCGACCGCGCCCACACTATCATCGAGGAGTGCATGCTGAAGGCCAACAAGGCTGTCACCCACGAACTGATGTGGAACCGCGGCGTCGAGGCGATGTATCGGGTCCATCCCCAGCCCAGTCCCGACGAGTGGGACGAGGCACTGGTCGAGATACAGGAACTCGACGGCGTCTCCATCCCCGGCGACGCTTGGGACGACCCACGGAAGGCCGTCAACGCCACGCTCGAACAGGCTCCCGGTCGCCAGCTCGATAAGATCCAATGGGCCGTGATGAAGGTGATGCCCCGGGCGAAGTACATGAACGACCCCTTCGGCGGCCACCACGCCCTGAACTTCGAGATTTACGGCCACTTCACCTCGCCGATTCGGCGCCTCTCGGACCTCATCAACCACTGGATCGTCTACACCAACGACGTGCCCGAGGACCTCGTCGCGCTGTGTGACCGCGCCAGCGACCGCCAGAAGGACGCCGAACAGTGCGAGCGCGAGTACAAGAACTTTCTACAGGAGGTCGGTCTCGATCCGTCTGCTGTCAACAACCGCGGTATCGAAGTGGTCGAGAATCCCGACGCGGGTGACGAAGGCGATGCCGACGCGGATGCCGCCGACGCAGCCGTCGAAGAGTAACGCCGGCAGCGCCGTCAGCCGCCCCCGACAACGGGAAGACCTTTTCACAGTCGGTGCGGCACTGCCCGTATGTGCCCTCCAGCACCCGCAATCGTCACCGAGGGGTTGACGAAGCGCTACAGCGGGGTCTCGGCGATAGAAGACCTCGACCTCACAGTCCCGCGCGGGAGCGTCTTCGGCTTTCTCGGCCCCAACGGCGCGGGCAAGACCTCGACGATTCGCATCCTGACGACGTTGACGAACCCGACAAACGGCACTGCCCGAGTCGCGGGCGAGTCAGTCGCCGACCGCGCCGCGGTGGTCGAACACATCGGCTTCCTCCCGGAAGAGCCGCCGCTGTACGACGAACTCACCGGCCGCGAGCAGTTGGAGTACGTCGCCGGCTTGCGCGGGCACGAGGACTGGGACCGCGTGGAGTCACTGCTCGACCGGTTCGACCTCGACGCGGACGCCGACCGGCGCGTCGAGACGTACTCGAAGGGGATGAAACAGAAACTCGGTCTCATTCAGGCACTGTTGCACGATCCCGATGTGCTCTTTCTCGACGAACCCACTTCGGGACTGGACCCGCGGGCGGCCCGGACAGTGCGTGATACCATCGGCGAGGTCGCGGCCGCGGAGACGACAGTGTTCCTCTCGACACACATCCTCCCTGTCGTCGAGGAGTTAGCCGACACCGTTGGCGTCCTGTACGACGGCGACCTTGTCGCAGAGGGGTCGCCCGAGGAACTGACCGGCAGCGTCGCGTCTGGAAGCACGCTCGAAGACGTGTTCCTCGACGTGACCAGCGAGCACCCGGGTGACCGATGAGACGCCCGAACGGGCGGCGGATACGGCTGGTCGCGCGGACGGAACTGCGGCGTACCTGGCGCAAGCTCGTGGGCACGACACGCGGGACGCTCTTGCTGCTCGGCGGGGGAGTGGGTATCATCATCTACAGTCTCGTTATCGGCGTGGGAGCGTTCTTTCTCGGCGGTTTTCTCACCGACAGCAACCCCCAGACGGTCAGGCTTGCAACGACAGCTGGTATCGTCGGGCTGCTCGGACTCGTCGGCTTCTTCACGCTTCAGCATACGGTGAAATCGGCCGGCAAACCGGACGCTGCCGACGGTCTGCTGACGACAGTCCCCTACGAGGACGCGGCGGCCGGGCTGCTCGCTGCCGAGGCTAGTCGAGTAGTGGGCGCACTCACTATCCCGATTCTGGCGCTGGTAGGCGGGCTTGTAGTCGGTGATGGCGGTGTACTCGTCGCTATCGTAGCCCTCGTCGGGTCGGTCGCGGTTACCCTGCTTGGCACGGTCCTCGGCTTCGGTCTGGGGCTAGTAACGAAACTGGTCGCGAACCGTTCGGCCTTCATCGCAAGTCATCGCGCGAGTGTCGGAGCCGCCGTCTCGCTGATCCTGCCGCTTGGCTGGGTCGCGATGACAGCCGTTCCGACGATACAGCTCCGCGTGCTCCGGTTAGCGACCCACTCCCCGCTCTCGTGGCCCGCCGACGTGATCCTGCTCGTGCTGGGGACCGGCGGGAATCCGGTCACTGCCGCCGTCGCCACGGCAGGGATTCTCAGCGCGCTCCCGGCAGGCGCAGTTGCGTGTCTGTGGCTAGCTGCGCAGACCTGGTATGTCGATCCGGTCCAGCCCGACCACGAGTTCGACGCCGACAAGCGAACACTCTCTGACCGGCTGCTGAGAGGACGGATCTCGACGGCAACCCGCGTGGTCGCCCAAAAATCGTGGCTCCGTGCCAGGCGAGCGCCCATCACTGTGCAGTTCGCGATCATGCCGTTTTTCTTCCTGGTGTATCACCTCCAGATCGTCATTCTGGAGCGAGTGGTCCCGCCGACGCTCCCGCTCAGCGCCGGGCTGGCCAGCGCGGCGGCGTTCGGGGCCGCGTTTTCGCTCAATCCACTCGGCGGCGAGGAGGGGGTCCTGCCGCTAACACTGACCGCCAACGTCTCCGGTCGGGCGTTCGTCACCGGACTTGTCCTCGCAGGCGCACTCCCCGGCGTCGTGGTGACGACGCTACTGGTTGTCGGCCTCGGCGTCGCCGCCGGAACACCGCCAGTCACGCTCGCCGTCGGACTCACAGTCGCACTCGTCGCAACCCTGGCCGCACCGGCTATCGCCGTTGGGGCCGGCGTCGTGTTCCCGAAGTTCGAGTCGTCGTCTGTGCAGGGCCACGAAGTAGTGGTTCCGAGCGGCTGGGCGTTCGGGCTGTACTTCCTCGTCCTCGGCGTGGCCGTTGCGCCGGGTAGCGTGACGTACCTGCTCGCCGTCCGTGACCTGTTCTCACTCCCGTTCGACAAAATGTGGCTCCTCGGCGGAGGCGGTATAACGAGCGTCGGAATCGCCGTCGCCGGCGCTGTCGCCGGCTTCCTCTATGCCGCCAACCGCGTCGCGACCTACCGGCTCGACTAGCAGATCGGCTTCGGGTCCAGTCCCATCCCCTCCAGCGTTTCTGCGTAGTCGGCGTACGCCGCTCCGATAGCATCCGTCGCGGCCGCCGCTGCCGTCTCGCGTTCGGCTTCCGAGAGGTGTGCGAGAGCGGTCACCCCGTCGTCAAGTGCTGACGCCTCGTCTCGAATCCCACGAAACATATCGGCTCGCCCCTCGTCCGCCTCGTTGATGAAGAAGCTCACCACCTGCAGGTAGAACCGGTCGGCGACCAGCGGCGCGGCGACGAGGCCGGCCCCAACGCGCCGTGCAGTGCCGCTCACCGTTTCCAGATGGTCGACGAACCCGTCCGGGTCACCGGCGTCTGCGTCGATGCGGTTCGCCCGCTCCATCGCGGCCTCGGCAGCTGCCTCGAACTGCGCCGCCACGTCACTGTCTGTCTCGGCTGCCCACCGGCCGAGGATATCTGCACTCCCTGATTCACGGGTCGCCGCCACCGTGAGGACTGCCTCCGTCTCCAGTGTCGCATCTGTTGCTGCGATAAGCACCTTGTCCGAGCCCAGTCTGTCTCGCTCCGTCTCGGTCTGGTCACGGACAGCGTCGATAGTGGCTTCGGCGTCCATACGTCCGCTGGGCGCGGCAGGGGCTTGAAATCCCCGCCCGATTTATCCACGGGGGAGCGCTACAGTCAGTATGGCCGAAGACTACCCTGACCCGCCGACGGACCCGCCGTCACTATCCGCAACAGCGTTGCAGACGAAACTCGACACCGGCGAACCAGTCCGGTTACTCGACGTTCGTGACCGCGACGAGTACGAGCAGTGGCGGGTTCGCGGCGAGACGGTGACAGCAACACAACTGCCCTTTGCGAAGTTCCTCCAAGCGAAGGTGACCGGCGAAGTGAACGATATCGTCGACGAGGTAGCCGGCAGCGGCCCGATAACGGTCGTCTGTGGCCGCGGCGAGGCCAGCGCCTTCGTTGCCGGATTGCTCACTGAACACGACATTGAGGCGCAGAACCTCAGCGACGGCATGGAGGGCTGGGCACGGCTCTACGAAGCCCGCGAGATCCCCTGCGACGACGCAACCGTCCTCCAGTACCGTCGTCCGTCGTCGGGCTGTCTCGGCTACATGGTCGTCAGCGACGATTCGGCCGCTGTCATCGACCCGTTGCGGGCGTTCACCGACCGGTATATCGCCGATGCTACTGACCGCGACGCCTCGCTCACCCACGCTATCGACACGCACGTCCACGCTGACCACGTCAGCGGTGTCCGGCGTCTCGCCGAAGAAACCGATGCCAAACCAATGCTTTCCGAACGGGCGGTTGCTCGCGGTGTCGACGACATGACTGCACTGGCCGATGACGAATCGCTTCAGGTCGGGTCAGCCACGCTGGAGCCTCGTCCCCTGCCCGGTCACACGACCGGCATGACTGGCTTCACTATCGGTGACGTGCTTCTGGCCGGCGACAGCATCTTCCTCAACAGTGTCGCCCGCCCGGACCTCGAAGCCGGGGCCGACGGCGCTCGTGACCTCGCCCGCGATCTCCATCGGACGCTGACTGACCGGCTATCGGTACTACCCGATGAAACGCTCGTCGCCCCAGGCCACTACAGCGAGTCGACGATGTCGGCTAACGGTGGCACGTTCACAGCCTCGCTGGGCACGCTCCGAAGCCGACTCACAGGATTCGAGATGGACCGTGAGGCGTTCGTCGAGTACGTCTGTGACGACATACCGGCGCGACCCGCCAACTTCGAGCGGATTATCGCGATCAATCTCGGAGCGGAGACGGCCGACGACGGCACGGCGTTCGAACTCGAACTCGGCCCGAACAACTGCGCGGCCGCGCCGTTGGACGCGGTGTGATTCACCGTGTGGCAGCAGCGGTTACAGTGGAAGCCGCTTCCGAATCTGGTCGAGGAGCGACTCGTCTTCGTCCGGCAGCGATTCACCCACCACGTCCTCCCCCGGGAGAATGACAGTCCGCTCCCCGTTGTCCTCGACCTCGATGAGGTCGTCCGCCTTGAGAGCGGCGAGCGCGTCCTCAATACGATCGATATTCTCTTCCGTCCGCGACCGAAGCTCGAAGACAGTCATCCCCTCGTCGCGGCGGTCAGCGAGCGCATCGAGCACCGCAACCTCAGTGTCGTCCCGGTCGCGATACTCCGGCTTCGCTCTCATATGCCCTACTAAAACCGGCTGGGTCTAATCTTTGTCCCTCGGAATTGTGATATACTATCCTGTGCAGTGAACCATCCACCAACAGAACAGACGATATGACTCGCTGCTTCGCGTGCTCGGCGCTGAATTCCGTGCTCGCCGCTTTCGTCTCTACCGGTGACAGTGTGGCTAACTGTCTACCTGTCTGGGTGTCGATGGCATGCGAGCAAAAAACCAAACATACTCCACCATTGTTAATCAGTCAACAATTGAAGCCCCTCACTCGTTTGAACTCTCTCGTGTTGTTTCGACGAACGACCGTCGGGGCCCCTGAGAAGCGCGGTCGTCACTGACAGACACTCTGTGACTCACACTACAGATGTGAGAGTGTCGCTACCTACCATTCTCGTGGTACGCTGGTCCCTCTTCGGTGGTAGAGCCATACTTTGCCATGAGAACCCGAATCGACCATTCATCGGTATAGTACTTGTACGCCCAATTGTACTTGATATACGTCGTCTCGAACACTCCACCATCTTCCGTAACGAACGTTACATTGACCGTATCTGGGATATACGTGTGGTCTCTCTTTGGAAAGTGATCATCATCATTATTGTAGTCCTCTACAATGGCATAGTACTTCCAAAGCGGGTTTAGCCGGTCATTTCGGGTCTTAGTGAAGTTCGTAGTATCTCGCATTTCAACCGTCAGGTGGTATGAGTCATTTGCAGGGAAGGCCTCCATCTCGGCAGAACGGTTTTTTTCATCTGCATTATATAGATATTGCATATTCTCATCAAATTTCTCAAACTTCTGTGCCTTACTGAGGTCGTCTCGGGTAATAGATTCGGTTTCTGTTTCAGGTACCTCGGTAGCTACTGGCGTATTTTTAGCCTCCGTAGGTACGGGCGTTGTAGTCTCGGTATCCTCTAGTGTAGCGACTGGAGTCTGCGCCGACGTGTATGTATCATCTGCTTGTCTATCTCCATCCACGAACGCAGAGCAACCGACCGAAATAATCAAAAGGACAAAAGCGGCTGAGATGGCGATATTTCTAATATTGGACATCATTCCTGAATCTCACTATGAGGTTCTGAATTGTTTATTTCTTTTTCGACAGACGAGAGTGTCAAAATTCCATTCACGATCGGCGTCGGTTCCGGAGCCAGGCCATCTGCTGTCCCACACCGATTTACTCCTCCTGATGACGAGGCAAACACGATCGGATTGCTGAGGAAACTAACATTGGACTGGGTACAGGACGTAGCTGAGTGTTCATTTCCATACTCACTGTCGTTTATCCACATGATGACCGGAGCGAGAACTGATAGTAGGGAAGGACCTGCAGCAGTCGCTAACAGACATCCTGCCCTCTCTCTAAGCTTGCACTTTTGATTCATTCTATTTCTAACTTGCTCGCTATCTATTATAAAATCTAATTCTATAAAATAAGTATGAGAATAAATTACCAAAAACTCCAACCGCCACCGCCATTATCGTCAGTGCTGTCATCATTGCTGCCGTCGCCGTCGTCGTTATCGCCACCAAACCAACCTTCGCCGCCATCGTTACTATTATGATCGCTATCCCCGCCGAGTAGGCCGCCAAGGATCCCACCATCATCGTCATCACCGCCACCGTCGTCGTCACTACTGCCATCATCACCGTTGCTATTTTCGCTATCATCGTCGCCCTCTCCACTGCTACTGGCATCGTCGTCCTCGTAAGACCAATCATACTCATCATCATCGTTACCATCATTTTCTCCGCCTAAGTTATTCGGCACACTAGAGTTCGGACGGGTGCTCCCATCGTTGGGCCTACCTTCACTTCCGTCGTCGTCACTTCTACCATCGGCACTGGCCTCTGATTGAGCAGTTTGTTCTCTCTTTGCGGCCTGTTTTTGCTCATCAATAGTTTCTTTGCTGAACGTGCCCCCATACCCGTCCTTGGAGTACTTGTTCATGTTCTCTTCCTCGATTATCTTGGTGAGTTCATTGTCCACGTACAGCCATAGACCATCCCGGCCGTCAGTATCGACAATGGTATCCTCGATAGTCATGGCGGCACTCGTACAGCCCATGTTTTCGCCGTCAACGTAGTAGTTCCCGCTGCCGCCCGGACAGTTGTTGCCACCAGCGCTGCTACCGGTACCGGACGAGCCGGCCACCTGAATCGACCGGTTAGCGACGCCACGCCCTCCGGCAGCATCGTAGGCGACCGCACGGACGGAGACAGAGCCGGATTCGTTGAATGTATGCGTGATGGTCGAGCTCCCGTTCTCGCCGGCGAGTCGCGTCTGGTTCTGAGCGGTGCCGTTGACGACCCAGGCGAGCGTTCGGAGGTCAGCGTCGCCGGCAGTCACATTGGCAGTCAGGTTCCGCTGGAGGCCAACGGGAACGGCAGATGGGGCCGAAACCGAGACTGACGGCCCGCCGGCGGCCACCACGTCGACATGGAGCGTGTCCGAACGCGACGCCCCGTCGTCATCAGTGACGGTGACAGTGACGTTGTATTGGCCGGTTTCAGCCGGTGAGAACGTCGTCTTGGCACAGGTCAGGCAGTCGGGTGTGCGTGCTGTGCCGTCCGGCGCTTCGATGGTCCACTCGAATGATTCAACTGTGCCATCGGGGTCGCGCGAGCCGTTGGCGTCCAACTGGACCGACGTCCCTCGCTCGACGGACTGGTCCAGTCCGGCGTCAGCAAGCGGTGGCTGGTTCTCGGTCGCCATCGCTGTTCCACAGAGAAGTGCTGAGAGGGCGAGGACCGACACCACGAGCGTCGTCATCCGCTGCATTGGCGTAACGTAGTTCCGCTTCCAGTTATAAAATTTCACAAGCCGTGATGAAATTAATGTAGCAGCGTCGCGAAACGGGGTAGCGTTCTGTCACGAGCGGTGGAGCCAACGGGCAGGGTTTAAGTACGCCACGGTGGGAAGTTCTGGCAATGGGTCTCAAATGTTCCGTCCTCGGGCACAAGTACGGTGAGACCACCGTCGAGCGCGAGCGCGAAGAGCAGGGTAGCGAAGTCGTCATCACCATCCAGGAACGGGAGACCTGTGAGCGGTGTGGAAATACGCGAATTGTCTCGGAAAACAAGGAGGTAACGGCTATCGAGACACCGTCGGACATCGCCAGCGACCTCGTCGAAGAAGAGTCCGGATCCGAAAGGCCGGAGACCGAGTCACAGCCGGAAGACGACCCGGCTGAGAGCACAGTCAGTCCCGATGACGAGGAAAGGGAGCGGTCGGACGGCTGGGACAGCGTCGACGACCCGGTCGAAGCGCCGGGGGACGCGGGACTCGACGACGCGGACGACGGGGAGTCGGTCGACCCGTCCGCCGACGACGCCGAGATTATCGACGACGGGGACGACGGCGAGGAGGAGAGCGGCGACGTGGAACTGGACGAGCCGACGACGACGGTCGACGTGCCGGACGCGGAAGGCGAGGAGCCGGTACCCGAAGACGAGACCGACCCCGAGAAAGACGACGGACTCATTCTCGGCGAGGAAGAGGAATCAGAGCCGGCTGGCGACGACCGACAGCCCGGTGAGTGGCCCGATGAGCCGGGAGATGACGGGGACGGCTGGTCGCCGGAGACAATGCCGGTCGACACCGGAACGGACGACGATTCGAGCGTCGAACCGACCAGCGACAGCGCCGTGACGGTTCCGGAGGGCGAGTTTGCCTGTCCAGAGTGTGGCTTCACCACCGAAGTGGAGTCGACATCGTTGCGTGCCGGGGACTTCTGTCCGGAATGTCACAAGGGGTCACTTATCACCCGTGACGAGGAGTGAACGCAAAGGGTAAGACAGCCCCTCGCAAAAACTCGCCCATGCGAGAGTACAAGATGCGACGGGGCGAGCATCTCGAAGACCGCGTCCCTGACATGGAAGCGTTCGTCGAGGAGTACTTCGGCGAAGTGACCGATACGGAAGAGTACGAAGGCAACGACCTGCTGGTCGTCGACGACCCGGACAACCCCGTGTTCGAGCGGGTCGTCGCGGGCCGCGTCGAGTACGGCTCGAAGAAGGACAAACTCGCGCTGCACATCGACGAGCGGCCCGCGGAGGAGGTCATAGCCGAAGGCAACGTCGATGCGGCCGAAGACGCCGTCGCCATCAAGAACGACTTCCTTGAGGAAGCGACCGACCGCGACGCGAAGGCGCGCCGCGATTCGCTGAAGCGCTCGGTCGAGGACGACGCCGACGCCCCGGACAACGTCTGAGGCCGGTCGTCGGGCGCGAGTCGTGAGTGCCGGCGATACGTGGCTCGTAGCTGCTGGTTCTTCCGGACCGAGTACCGCCATTATCACACAGCGTCAGACGGGCGTCACATCTAAATACGCTTGTGGCATACATTCACATACGCCTCACCCGGAGGCGCTCACAAGTATCCGGGGCACGAGACACCCCTCGTGTTGCCACGGACGCGGATTCCGGGGCAGCCTGTCATAGTTTGTCCGCCCGCCGGAGCGGACCCAATCCGGCATTCGCGGCCAGGTCAGGCATCGAGCCCGCAGCCCAGTTTTACCGGCCACGGAGGGACCCGAGCGACGGCGCTATTCGGCGAGCCCGTAGCCGCGCTTGAACAGCAGGAAGTCGATGGACAACACGACGACGGTCGTCCCGGTCAGGACGGCCAGCGACGTGTTCGGATCGATTTCGGTGACACCGATCATCCCGTAGCGGACGCCGTTCACCATGTATACCATCGGGTTGAGCAACGAGACGCTGCGCCAGAACGCCGGGAGGACTTCCAGCGAGTAAAACACCGCGCCGAAAAACACCAGCGGCCGGAGGATAAACTGGTTCATCACCGTCAGGTAGTCGAAGTCGCTCGCCCAGAGGCCGCCGATAACACCGAGCCCGCCGAACAGCGTGGTAATCACCAGCAGGAACGAGACGAGATACAGGGGGTTGGCGACGGGGACGGACGTGAATATCAGCCCGACGCCGACGATGAGCAAGGACGTGACGATACCACGGAGCGCACTGGCCGAGACGTAGGCGGCCACCATGCTCCGGTTCGACATCGGGGACGTGAGCACGGCCTGGATGTAGTCGTTCCAGCGCCCGTGGAAGATAGTAAAGGAGGCGTTCTCGAAACTGTCCGAAATGGCTCCGAGCACGACCAGTCCCGGCAGGACGAACTGGAGGTAGCTCACGCCCGCGATTTCGCCGATTCGGCTCCCCAGAATCACGCCGAACACAGAGAAATACAGCGCGTTCGTGATAATCGGCGGGAGGAAGGTGTTGTACGGCCGGCGGACGAACCGCAGCACTTCCCGCCGGGCCAGTGTCAGGAACTGCGTCGCGTTCGGGTTCATGCCGACACCTCCGCGTACTCGCGGTCGTCGCGGGTCATGTCGACGAACACCTCTTCGAGCGACGCGCGGCGGATCTCCAGCGAGGTGACGGTGTGGCCCTGCGATTCGAGTTCACGCATTATCGCGGGCGCAGTCTGGCTCCCGCCCATCGCGGTGACAGCCAGCCCTTCGTCGGTCAGTTCGATGTCGGTGATTCCCTCAACGTCGAGTCGCGGGGCCGTTCGCGGCATCTCGGCGAGCTCGAGGACGATAGTGTCCGTCCCGCGGGCCATCAGGTCGTCGGGGGTCGCCACCTCGACTTTCCGCCCGTCGTCCATGATGGCCACCCGGTCACAGAGCCGCTCGGCCTCCTCGATGTAGTGAGTCGTCAGCAAAATTGTGGTCCCGGCGTCGTTCATCCGGTTGATAATCTCCCAGAGGTCGTGGCGGAGCTGGACGTCGACCCCCGCCGTCGGCTCGTCGAGGATGAGCAGGTCCGGGTTCGAGACGAGCGCGCGGGCGAGGACGAACCGCCGTTTCATCCCGCCGGAGAGCCAGTCGAAGCGCGTGTCGCGCTTGTCCCAGATGCCGACGGTCTTCAGCGCGTCCTCGGCCCGCTCTCTGGCCTCGGCCCGGCTGATACCGTGGTAGCCCGCCTTGTGTTCCAGCACCTCGATGATGGGAAAAAAGCGGTCGACGTTGAACTCCTGTGGTGCGACGCCGATACGGTCGCGGACCTCGCGGTAGTCGTCCTCCACGTCGAAGCCGAACACCTCCGCGGTTCCCCCGTCCTTGTGGACGAGGCCGACCAGCGTGTTGATGAACGTCGTCTTGCCGGCCCCGTTCGGGCCGAGCAGGCCGAAGAACTCGCCTTGCTCGACTGTCAGTTCCAGGTCGTCGAGTGCCTGGACATCGCCGTAGCGCTTCTGTAACCCGCTAGCGCGTATCGCCGGTTCAGTCATTGCCGCCCTTAGCGTGGCGACACCGAAAAACGCATTGAAGCCCCCGAAAACCGGCAGTTAGACTGAGATAAGCTGACAAGGTCGACCGAACAGCGAGGTCCCGCCGACCCGACTAGCACACGCCTATCGGCCGAGTCGTTCCCGAGAGATGCCGACGCCAGCCGGCGTGATGATGAGCTGGTCGTCGTCCTTCTGGACGATGTCGCCGCCGACCTCGTTGGCGACCTGCTTGAGCTCGTCGCTGATGTGTTCCATCGTGCGGTCCTGTGTGGAGTGGCGCGTGATATCCGCGACGACCACGTCGCCGTCGTAGACGGCGTCTTTGATCTCGATGACGTCCTGCTTGTCACTGATGCGGGCGATACGGACCTGACGTTCGAGTTCCGTCCCGGTCATCTCGAATTCGTTCGCGTTCAGTTCGACGTAATCCTCGGTGTTCCGAGAGGACCCAGACTCCCCGAGGATCTTGCTCATCAGTCCCATGTCACTCACGGCGTTCGCTACCCGTTTCAACTTTTCGTCCATCGAACGTATCGCCACAGCACACCCTGATCGGCCGTGGTGACGACCGAGAACGACGTGGGCTGCACAAAATGTTATTTAGGTGATGGAACGAACACTGACACCGATGCGCCTGCCCTCCATCAGGTCAACGCCCAGTACCGTCGCAGCCGTCGGTGGCATCCTCTATGCCATCGGCGTACTGTCGTGGCTGTTTGCGAACGGCGTCCACTTTTCGTCACACGACACGGCGACCCTTGCGTTCGGGGCCAGCTATGCCGCCGTCGGGATGTTCCTCACGGGTGCCGTCCCGCTGTATCTCTGTAGTCGTCTTTCGCTCGTCACGCCGGTGCTTGTGACGTTCTGGCTACTCGGCAACACGGTGGTTGAATGGCTCTACGGGACGCATCTCCACCCGCTGTCGTCGTATCTCACCGTCTGGCCCCTGTTGCTCGGCGTTGCCGTGGGCGCTGGCGTGGCCGAAGCGCTCCTCAGAGTTACGTTAGACCGTGGCTTCGACCGGTTCGGGCTCCGGCCGCTGGTGTGACTGAAGCGAGTACAGAACTGCCCTACACCGAAAACTCGAACAGATCGTCGCCGACGTGGTGGAGCGACTTGACGACTTTCCCGCTGTCGCCGACCATATCGTCGCCGTCGGTCTGCGCGCGGCCGACAGCGAGGAACTTCCCGTGGGACTCCTCGTTGATGACGACCAAATCGCCCTCACTGATGTCGTCGTCGGCCTCGGTGATGCCCGGCCGCATGATGTCCGCGCCGTCTGAGACAAAGGAGACGGCCCCGGCGTCGACGGTGACGACGTGTTTCTCGGGCGGGTGCTGGTTGGCGCCCTGTACTGTGAGGAACGGCTCTTTCTCGGCGGCTTCGCCGCCTCCATCCGAGGGACGGGGTCCCTCGCGATCTAGGTAGAGGACGAGCGGGTCGCCGTCGACGAGGACGACGTCCCAGTCGCTGTCGTCGAACTCGACCTTCTCGAAGCTATCCGCGTCGAGTTCGACACCGAGATTCTCCGACAGCGCCGTCGTGATGGTGTCAACCTCGTCCGAACGGAGGTGGTGTCGCGACTTGACTTCCATGCCCGCGTCTCGTCGGCGACAGAGGGTAAGCGTAACGAAGCGTGCGAGGCGGCGGACGCAGGTTTTTGTCCGCGCGGACCAAGGTCGGAGTATGCGAGTCGTCACGCTCCTGCCCTCGGCGACGGAGATCGTCTACGCGCTCGGTGTCGAGCCGGTCGGTGTCTCACATGAGTGCGACCATCCGCCAGCGGCCCGCGAGAAGCCGTCGGTCAACCGCTCGCGCGTCGACCCGACAGCATCGAGCGGCGAGATAAACGAGCAGGTCGCGGCCGCCGAGGAGAGCGACGGCGTCTACGCCATCGACCGCGAGACACTGGCGGAACTGGAACCCGACCTCATCGTCACCCAGGGCGTCTGTGACGTGTGCGCCGTCGATCACGTGCTGGTCGCCGAGGCCGTCGAGGAACTGGGACTGGACGCCGACGTACTGACACTCGATGTCCACAGCCTCGACGACCTGTTCGACTCCATCCACCGGGTCGGTGCAGCAGTCGGGCGTGACGACCGCGCCGCCGAACTCGTCGCCGACCTCAGGGACCGGGTCGCGGCCGTCGAGACGACGGCAGCACGGGCCAAGACGACACCTCGCGTGGCGGTGCTGGACTGGCTGGACCCGGTGATGGTCGCCGGCCACTGGGTCCCGGAAATGATCGAGACGGCCGGCGGCACTTACGGAATGGAAGAGTCCGGCGCGCACTCCCGGCCGCGTGAGTGGACGGCGGTCCGCGAGTACGACCCCGAGGTGCTGGTGGCTGCGCCCTGTGGTTTCGACGTGGCACAGACTCGCGAGAACCGCGCCGACCTGACCGACCGCCCCGGCTTCGACGACCTGACGGCCGTCCGCGAGGGCCGGGCGTACGTGATGGACGGCCACCACTACGTCAACCGGTCGGGGCCGCGGCTCGTAGACACGCTTGAGTTCCTGGCGGCACTCGTCCATCCGGACCTGTTCGAGACGCCGCCGCGGGACGCCGTTGTCGAACTCGGGACCGTCCGGGCCTAGGCGGCGGCCGCGGCCAGGCCGACGTAGGTGTTGCCGAGGACGACGACCGCGCCGACGGCGACGACGCCGAGGAGCCAGGCCCGCCACAGCGGGACTCGCTCGACCACGTCGCGACACTCCAGCAGAACGACGCCGACGTAGAGGACGACAGCCATCTTCAGGGCAATCACGAGCAGCGGTTCGTGGATGAGGAGGGTCCGTATCCACGGGTTAGCCTCCAGTCCCGGCCCGGCAAACTGCGCGGCGAACAGCGTCGACAGCGCATCGCCGAAGCCCCAGACGAGCACCAGCGAGAACACCAGTTCGACGTAGCCGGGCTTCTGGAGGCGGACGGAAAAGGGGTGGGGCGCGTGGTCGGGGCGGGACATGTGGGACGTTGTCCCGACTCGTGGCTATCGTGACATAAACCTCGGTTCCGCAGTATCAGCTGTGAGAACGGTACCGGAGCGCGGGCCGGTCAGTCCTCAGCGAGCGAACAGCGGCCCTCGTAGCTGGCGTCGGCGACGCTGGCGATGGCCGGGTCGTCGCCACACACCGGGCAGTCGGGTTTAGCGGCGACAGGAATCTCCTCGAAGGACATCTCGGCGGCGTCGTAGGCGATGAGCCGGCCCTCCAGGGTCTCGCCGTAGTCCATGGCGAGCTTGACGACTTCGGTCGCCTGCATGCAGCCGATAGTGCCCGGTAGGACGCCCAGCACGCCTGCGGTCGCGCAGTCGGGGACGGTCCCCTCCGGCGGCGCTTCGGGGAACAGACAGCGGTAACACGGGCTGTCGCCGGAGAACGTCGTCACCTGCCCCTCGAACTGGAAGATAGCGCCGTGGGAGAACGGCGTGTTCGAGAGCGTGCAGGCGTCGTTGACCAGAAAGCGCGTGGCGAAGTTGTCGGAGGCGTCGACGACGATGTCGTAGTCGGCCACCAGGTCGGCAGCGTTCTCCCGGGCCAGCCGCAGTTCGTGGCGGTCGACGCTCACGTCGGGGTTGAGGCCCGTGACGAACTCCGCGGCGCTGTCGACTTTCGGCCGCCCCACATCGTCGTCGCCGTGAATGACCTGCCGCTGGAGGTTCGACCGCTCGACGGTGTCGTCGTCGACGATACCGAGCCGACCGATACCCGCAGCCGCGAGGTACTGGAGCACCGGCGCGCCGAGGCCGCCGGCCCCGACGACCAGCACGTCGGTGTCGAGCAGTGCGGCCTGGCCCTCTGGCCCGACGTCGTTCATGATGATGTGCCGGGAGTAGCGGTCAAGCTGTTCTGGGTCCAGATCCGGTCGCATACCGGCCGTACGCCACCCGGACGAATAAACGACTGGTTCGACTCGGGTGCTTCGAACTGTGTGGCCGAGGTGTGCAGGCTGTTCAGTTGTTGCGCTGGAGGTCCGCGACGAGGTCGTCCATCGCCTGATTGATGTCGGTGAGAAGGTCTGTTTGCTCGTCGGATTCCTCGGCGATATCGGCCGTACTGTCGGCGATATCCTTGGCTGCGCCCGTGGACTGGTCGATCATACTGGCCACTTCCTCAGTCGAGGCGGCCTGCTGGTCCGTGGCTGTCGCGACCTCCTCGATACCGTTGTTGACCTCGCGGACGGTGTCGTCGATCTCTTCGAGGATTTCGGTCGATTCTTCGACCGTGTCGATTCCCGCGTCAATCTCTTCGTTGCTCTCTTCGAGGCTCTCGACGGCGTTCTCGGTATCGTCTTGGATGCCGTCGATCATCTGCTCGATAGTCGTCGCTTGCTCCTGTGATTCCTCGGCGAGGCTTTTGACTTCGTTTGCGACGACGGCGAACCCTTCGCCCGCCTCACCGGCGCGAGCGGCCTCGATAGACGCGTTCAGCGCCAGCATGTTGGTCTGGTCGGCGATGTCGTTGATGACGTCGACGATTTCGTCGATCTCCTGAACGCTTTGCTGTATCGTCTTGACATCCTCGGCGACGCTGTCGGCCGCCTGCTGAATGTTCTCCATCGCCTCGTGAACGTCGTCGGCGTTGCCCTGCCCGCGCTCGGCGAGTTCCTTCGCTTCGCGGGAAGCCGCGGACACCTCCTCGGAGGAGGACGCTATCTGTTCGACCGACGCAGAGAGGTTCGACACCTCGTTTGCGATGTCTGTCAGGCTCTCGTACTGTTCGGCGGCCTGTTCGCGGATGTCGGCCGTTTCCTCCGCGATTCCGACCGACGACCCCTCCACCTCGGCCAGCATCGTCTGGATTTCGCTCGCAGCGGTGTGGCTGTAGCCGGCCTCTGTATCGATGTTCTCCGCGACCTCGTCTTCGATGTCCGTTTCGATCCCCGCACCCGTTTGACCCCGTACGTTTTCCGTCGGTCTCTCAGCCATAGTAGTCGCCACAATGGGCGGGGAATATAAAACGAATAGCCCAATAGTATCAGAGTCGATATCTGGAACGACGTTTGTCGACCGTCGTGTCAGCAGTCGTACAGCGAACGGTACTTCTCCTCGGCGTAGTCGAGGAAGTGGTCGGCGGTGAAGGATTCACCAGTCGCTTCTTCGACGAGGTCGTCGGTCCGGTAGCGAGCACCGTGCTGGTGGATGTTCTCGGTGAGCCAGTCGTGGATGGGGTCGAACTCACCGGCCCGGACGTGGTCGTCGAAGCCGTCGATGTCCCCGCGGGCGTGGTGGTCCAGTTGCGCGGCCAGCACCGACCCGAGCGTGTAGGTCGGGAAATAGCCGAAGGCCCCGTTCGTCCAGTGGATGTCCTGCAGACAGCCCTCGGCGTCGGTGTCGGGCCGGACGCCGAGGTACTCCTCCATCTTGTCGTTCCAGACCTGGGGCACTTCGGACACCTCGAGGTCCCCGCGGATGAGGTCCCGCTCGATTTCGAAGCGGACGATGATGTGCATGTGGTAGGTCAGTTCGTCCGCTTCGACCCGAATGAGGTTGTCGTCGTACACCTCGTTTGCGGCCTCGTAGAACTGGCGGGGCGACGCGTCGGTCCCGAGGTGGTCGTTGGCGGTGTCGGCGAAGAAGTCCCAGAACGGCTCCGAGCGGCCGACGTGGTTCTCCCAAAAGCGCGACTGGGACTCGTGGACCGAGAGGTCGCGGTTGTCGCCGAGCGGCGTGCCGTACGCTTTCTGTGGCAGACCGAGCGTGTAGGTGGCGTGGCCGAACTCGTGGATGGTCGACCCGAGCGCGTCCAGCGGGTCCTCGGGGGTGAAACGGGTGGTGACGCGGGCGTCGAACTGCGTCCCCATCGAGAAGGGGTGGGGCGCGGTGTCCAGTCGGCCGCGGTCCCAGTCGTAGCCCAGCGTGTCCAGCGCGGTCTCGACGAGGCCGTGCTGGGTGTCGTCGTCGTAGGTCCCCTCGAACGGGTCCGCGAGGGTCACGTCGCTGTCGGCGATGTCGTCGATGAGCGGGACGAGCGCGTCCCGGAGGTCCGTCAGCACTTCCTCGGCGGTGTCGATGCCGAGGTAGGGCTCGTACTCCTCGAAGAGGACCTCGTAGGGGTCGCGGTCGGGGTCGATGGCCGCGGCGTACTCCCGGCGGAGTTCGACCAGTTCTTCGAGCGTGTCGGCGAAGGCATCGAAGTCGTCCTCGGCCTTGGCCTCCTTCCAGACCGGCAGGGCGTTCGAAGAGGCCTCAGAGAGGCGCTCGACGAGGTCGGCGGGGACCTTCGTCGCCCGCTCGTGGTCCCGGCGGACCTCCCGGACGACGGCTTCCTGTTCGGCGTCGAGGTCGGCGTCGTCGAGTTCGTCCAGCCACTCGGCCAGGTCGTCGTCGGTCAGCAGTTCGTGATGGAGCGTCGAGATGGCAGAGGTCTGTTTCGCCCGGGCCGGCGTCCCGGCGTCGGGCATCATCACCTGCTGGTCCCAGTTCAGGACGCCGCCGGCGTCCTGGACGTAGTGGAGGCGGCGGACGTGATCCAGAAACTGCTCGTACGTGGACTCGCTGTCCTCGCTCGCTGTTGCCATACGGCGGGGTTAGGCCGGCGACGGTAAAGACCCGATGCCGCCGGTAAGGGGTGCACGAGCGAATAGGGCTTATCAGGGCGACACGGCACAGTCGGCAGTCACTCGGACGGCCACGACTCGGCGACGCGCTCGTAGACCTCGCGGCACCGCTGTAGGACGGCCAGCGACACGCTCTCGTCGGCGGTGTGGGCCTCGCCGGGTTCGGCCGCACCGACGATTACACAGTCCGTTCCGGCCTGGGCGAGCCAGCCGGCGTCGGTCGCGTGCGGTTTGACGACGTGCTCGGGCGTGCTGTCCTGCGCATCAGCGGCGGCGTCCAGCACCCTATCCGCGAAGTCGGCGTCGCCGCAGGCCATCGGCGGGAGGTCCTGGTCGACGCGCCAGGTCACGCCGTCGACGGCCTCGGCGCGGTCGAGCGGCGCGCGCTCGCCGGGGACCGTCCGCTCGTCGACGGTGACCTCGCATCGCTCGGGGATGACGTTCCACGCGGAGCCACCGTCGATCTCCGTGACGGCGACGCTCCCGCTCAGCTCGTGGCCCAGCACGGTTGTCTCGGGAAAGTCGAGGTCCCGGACCACGTCGACGGCGTCGGTCGCGCGGTAGATGGCGTTTGCGCCGGCGTCGGGTTCGCTCGCGTGGGCCGCCGCGCCCTCGGCGACCAGCGTCGACCCGCGCCGACCTTTGTGCGCGACGGCCACATCCGTGGTGCCAGGGGCGGAGTAGCCGGTCGACCCCTCGCCGACGACGGCGTAGTCGGGCGCGAAGCCATCCTCGATGGCGGCCTGGCAGCCGACCCCGCCCTGTTCCTCGCCGACGAAGGAGGCAAAGACCAGTTCGCCGGCGGGGTCGGCGTCCCGGAAGGCCAGCATCGCCGCGGCGACACACCCTTTCATGTCCGCCGTGCCCCGACCGTAGAGGCGACCGTCGCGCTGTTCGACGACGTACTCGCCGTCGGCGTCGACCTGCGAGTCGTCCGGCGGGACCACGTCGTGGTGGCCGACGAGGGCGAGCGTGTCGTCGCCCTGCCCCTTGCAGGCGATGACGTTGCCGTGGCTGTCGCGGTTTACTGCGCCGGTCGTGTGCTCGCGGAGCCACTCAGCGATGAACGCCCCTGCCGTGGACTCGTCCGCATGGCTGGGAATCGCGACAAGGTCTTCGGTGAGGTCGATGACGCTCATACCAGCGGGAGTGTGTGGTGGGTCAAGAGTCCCCCGAACCCGGCAGGTATCGAACCGGTAAGTTTCTAGTTTGATAACGGGGGAGGAAGATACACGGGATTCGATCGACAATTGAGGTGTAATGCGGCTTACGCCCGTCTTGCTCGTCGCCGCTGTGCTGTCCGGGGGTGGCCTCGCCGGACTCGGTATCGGCTACTTCGCTCGCCGGCATCGTGACCACCCCGCCTCGCATGCGCTATCGATGATGGCGATTCCACCGGGGCTGGCCGGCCTCTGTGCGGCCGGGACTGTCGTCGCTCCACGGTCACCGATTTCAGGCGTCCTGCTGGCCGCGTCTGCCGGACTGCTCTTCCTCGCACCAGCGTATTTCCTGCTTTTCACTCTTGTCTATACCGGTCACGGTGCGGTGCTCACCCGCCGACGGCGACGAGCACTCGTAGCCGTCTACGCAGTCGTCGGCGGGGTAGCGGTGCTGGAGACAGTGACTTTCAGTGGGATCCCAGTTCGGACGGTCAACGGCCTCACATTACCGGTCGTCGCGTCACAGGGACCGTCCGCCATCTGGCCGCTCCTCTTCGCGTACCCACCTATCCTCGTCTCTCTGGGCCTGCTCGCTCGGTTTCTCATCTCCTCGCGGAACATCTTTCGGCGCCAGACCGCGGTGATACTGCTGGCGGTGTTGGTTACCCTCGTCGGGAACATCGCTTTCCAAGCCGGGTTCAGTCCACACCCGGGGCTGAATCTGACCTCGGTGTTTTTTTCAGTTGAGGCCGGTCTCATCGCACTTGCGCTCTTTCGGTATGACTTCCTCAGCGTCGAACCGCTCGCGCCAGACATCGTCCTCGAAGAGATGGACGACCCCGTCATGATACTCGATGAGTCGGCACGGCTCATCGACGCGAACCCGGCCGGGCTCCGGCTCCTCGACGGCGAATCGCCGGTCGGAACGCCGATACGCCGTGTTCTTCCCGGGTCGTTGGATGCCGTGCGGGACGGGGAAGAGCACGTATTGGAGGACGGGACAGTCAGCACGGACGGCGGCGAAGCCAAGATGTACGACCTCAACAAGACACCGATCCGTGACCAGTACGACCGCGAACAGGGGTACGTCCTGGTGTTACGGGATATCACGCTCCAGAAGCAGCGCGAGCGAACGCTCGCGAGCCTTCAGTCAGTCTCCCAGCGGTTCCTCAGCGCCGAGACGCCCGAGGAAGTGCTGGAGATTGCGGTGAATACCGTCGACGAATTACTCGAGTATCCATACGCGGGCACGATGATGTACGACGAGGGCGCGAACGCCCTTCAGTCAGCGGTGTTCACCGACGCGCTCGCCGACGCATACAGACGCGGGGACGTGCCTGAAAATCCTGTCGTTGAGCCGGGAGACAGCGATGTCTGGCAGGTATTCGAATCGGGCGAACCGAGATGCGGCGCACCGATAGAAGCGTCGGACACCCAACTGCCAGTCGACATCGGCGGGTCGTTACTGTACCCGCTTGGAGACCATGGCGTGTTGGGGATCAGTGCAGGCCCGGACCACGATGGGTTCACTGAGGACGACTGTCGTTTCGCCGATACGCTTGCGACGACGACCGAAAACGCGCTTGACCGGGTCGAAAAGGAGCGTGCGCTCCGGGAGAGCCGTGAACTACTGGAGATGCGCTCCGAGCAACTCCGGTTTTTCAACAGTGCTCTACGACACGACCTGCTCAACGGGCTGATGGTCGTCCAGGGTCACGTCGACCGACTCGACGGACTCGTCGAGGGGGAGGCTGCCGACCGCGTGGCGACCATCGACGAGTGGACGGATGACCTCGCACGGATGGCCCAGGAAGTCCGATCGGTGACACGAACCGTGGCGGGCGAGGACGACAGCGACCTCGGAGCGGTCGACCTCGAATCGATCCTCGCCGAGAAGGCCGCGAAATTCCGGCAGGGTCACGACAACCTGACCGTCACCGTCAAGACCGACTCGCTGCCGGCCGTCCGTGCCGATAATCTGCTCGGGTCGGTCGTCGAGAACCTGTTCCAGAATGCCGTCGAGCACAACGACAGCGAGGCACCGACAGTCACAGCCTCCGCTAGCGTGGACTCGGGGGCCGTTACTCTCCGTATCGCCGACAACGGTCCCGGCATCGATGACGACCAGAAAACCGCTATCTTCGAGGAAGCGGTCACGTCCGAAAGCTCCGGGTCTGTCGGGTTCGGCCTCTACTTCGTCCGCGTGATGCTCGACCGATACGGCGGCGACGTCTGGTTCGAGGACCGTGCGGACGGGAACCGGGGTGCCGTCGCCGTCGTCGAACTCCCGACCGCCGACGAGGCTGCGTGATGCAGGAACGGCTCCGCTGTGTCGCACAACAGATGTCCGTGATGCTGTTGGCGACGTGCCACAGCGAATCGCGGGACGCGATTCGGGACCAGCGAGTGCGTCGACGCTCGACTCAGGGCCGGGGACCCGCGAACGGAGCCTGTAGCGGTGCAGACTCCACACCCTTATCAACGGCAGTCTCCAACGTTCGCGTATGGAAATTGTACCGGACACGAGCGTGGTCATCGACGGCCGCGTGTCCGACCAAGTGAAGGCTGATGCCGACCCCGACACGGATGTCGATGGCATGGGCTTTGCCGGCGCGACGGTCGTCGTTCCCGAGGCCGTCGTCGGCGAACTCGAAGCACAGGCGAACGACGGCCGCGAGACGGGCTGGGAGGGACTGGAAGAACTCCAGACGCTCGTCGACCTGGCCGAAGACGGCCTCATCGACGTGGAGTACGTCGGTCGGCGGCCCGACGCCATCGAGAAACGGGAGGCCGGAGAAGGGCAGATTGACGCGCTCATCCGGGACATCGCCGGTGACCGCGACGCCACACTCGTGACCAGCGACGACGTACAGGCCGAGGTCGCCCGCGCGAAAGGGCTCGCCGTGGAGTTCGTCGAGCCGGTCAAACGGACGGTCGACCGGCTCCAGATCGAGAACTTCTTCGACGAGGGGACGATGAGCGTCCACCTCAAGGTCGGCGTCCAGCCCTACGCCAAGAAGGGGTCTATCGGCGATATGCAGTACACACCAATCCGCGACGACCCCGCGACAGAGAGCGAACTTCGGGAGTACGCCGCCGACATCGAGGAAAGCGCGCGCGCCTCGCCGGACGGCTTCCTCGAACTCGACGAGCCCGGCATGACAATCACGCAGTTCCGGGACTACCGCATCGCCATCGCGCGACCGCCCTTCTCGGACGCGCTCGAAATCACGGCTGTCCGGCCCATCGTCAAGACCGAACTCGACGACTACGAGTACGCCGACGAACTCCGTGACCGCTTCACCGAGCACCAGCGCGGCGTCCTCATCTCCGGGTCGCCCGGGGCGGGGAAGTCCACCTTCGCACAGGCGGTCGGCGAGTTCCTCGTCGACGCCGACTACGCGGTCAAGACGATGGAGAAACCGCGGGACCTCCAGGTCGGCCCGAACATCACCCAGTACACCGAACTCGGCGGGTCCATGGAGAAGACCGCCGACTCCCTGCTGATGGTCCGGCCGGACTACACCATCTACGACGAGGTCCGCAAGACCGACGACTTCGAGGTGTTCGCGGACATGCGACTGGCCGGCGTCGGCATGGTCGGGGTCGTCCACGCCACCCGTGCCATCGACGCGCTCCAGCGGCTCATCGGCCGCGTCGAACTCGGGCTCATCCCGCAAATCGTCGACACCGTCGTCTACATCGAGGCCGGCGAGGTCCACACCGTCTACGACGTCTCGACCGAGGTCAAGGTCCCGCAGGGCCTGATGGAGGAGGACCTCGCGCGGCCGGTCATCATGGTCAAGGACTTCGAGACCGGTCGCCCCGAGTACGAGATATACACGTTCAACCGCCAGGTCGTCACGGTCCCGCTGAACGACGACGAGGACCAGCAGGACTCCGGCGTCGACCGCCTCGCCAAGCAGGAGGTCGAACGCGAGATACGCTCCATCGCGCGGGGCCACGTCGAGGTCGAACTGCGCGGGCCCAACACCGCCGTCGTCTGGGTCGAGGACGACGACATCTCGCAGGTCATCGGCAAGGGCGGCGGCCGCATCTCCGACGTGGAGAATCGCCTCGGCATCGACATCGACGTGCGAACCTTCGAGGAACGACCGTCCGGCCCCTCGGGCGGCCCACAGACCGAGTCCGGCGGCAAGCAGGGCGAAATCGTCCAGCCGGAAGTCACGTCCCGGCACGTCATCGTCCCGCTCGACGGCCACGCCGGCGACACGGTCGAACTGCAGGCCGACGGCGAGTACCTCTTCACCGCGACGGTCTCCCGCAGCGGCGAGATTCAGGTCTCTCGCGGGTCGGGCATCGCCGAGGAACTAGAGCGAGCGATCGACCGCGGCAGCACGATTACCGTCGTGCCGTCGTAGAGGTCGGCGAGCGGACAGCATTCAACGGCGGGCCGAACCGCCGAAAACGACAGCTAAATTCCGCTGTAGCACCACAGTCAGTGTATGACCGACACAGTCGTCGGCAGGCTCGTAGACCAGGCGACGCTGGCCGACCGGGTCGAGCGCGGGGCCGCGCCCGACTGGGTCGCCGACCACTGGCGGACCTTCAGCGAGGGGCTGACCGGCGAGCGAAACGGCACGCCGTTCCCCTGTTTCTTCGGCGCGGAGTCGGTCCGGGACGGCGAGCCGCTGTACACGGCCGTCCCGTCGATGAGCGACCCCGACGCGCTGTTCGACCTCGGCCGGACGGTCCTGGAATATCTGGACACCTATCAGGACCACAGCGAGCGGGCCTCGCTGGTGACGTTCTTCCGACCGCCCGAGCGGCCACTGACGGAGGCCGAGTACCACGACCGCCTCTGGCATATCCTCCAGTTCCTGCACGTCCACGACCCGGAGCCCTGGCCTGAGGACATTCCGACCGACACCGACGACCCCTACTGGGAGTTTTGCTTCGGCGGCGAACCGATGTTCCCGACCTGCCGCGCTCCGTTTTACGACACGCGGAAGAGCCGCTACTGTCCGGTCGGCCTGGAGATTACGTTCCAGCCCCGGGCGCTGTTC
Source organism: Haloarcula sp. Atlit-47R (assembly GCF_003665985.1). NCBI lineage: Archaea > Methanobacteriati > Methanobacteriota > Halobacteria > Halobacteriales > Haloarculaceae > Haloarcula > Haloarcula sp. Atlit-47R. Next base: position 739,694 of record NZ_QPLQ01000001.1, read on the forward strand.
GAGGACCTGAACGTCACCGCCGACACCGAGGCCGGCCAGCACGCCCGCGAGGTCATCCAGGGTCGCCTCGAAGAGTACGACGGCGTCTGCCCCCACGCCGACATCGGCGACTGGGGTGTCGAGGGCGACCGCGAGTGGCCCCAGTACATGCTGTCCTCGGACGAGGCCCAGGCCCCCGACGAATGTCCGATGACTGTGACGCGCGAGCATCCGAAATCGGAGTGGCTCGTCGAGACGCCCGCGCCGGAGCCGGCCGACTGATGGCACCGCTCTCGCTTCCTTCGGCCCCGGTGCTCGTGCTGGTGGACTTCCAGCAGGGGTTCGACGAGTCGCGGTGGGGGACCCGGAACAACTCCGACGCCGAGGCGAACGCGGCGCGCCTGCTCGCGGCGTGGCGCGAGCGCGACCTCCCCGTGGTCCACGTCCGGCACGACTCGACGGAGCCGGACTCGCCGCTCCGGCGGGGGGAGCCGGGCTTTGCGTTCAAATCGGAACTGGAACCAGAACCGGGCGAAGCGACGTTCGTGAAGCGCGTCAACGGCGCGTTCGTCGACACCGGGCTGGAGGCCTGGCTCCGCGAGCGCGGCCATGGGACCGTCGTCGTCTGCGGGCTGACGACCGACCACTGCGTCTCGACGACGGCGCGGATGGCCGAGAACCGCGGGTTCGACGTGGTCGTCGCGAGCGACGCGACGGCGACGTTCGGCCGCGCGCTCGACGGCGAGCGGTTCGACGCGCCGCTGGTCCACCGGACGGCGCTGGCGCAACTACGCGGTGAGTTCGCGGCCATTGCGACGACGGGCGACGTGGTCGCATCGCTGTAACTATAGTAGCCATTGAAAGTCAATGCACACCCGCACGACTGCAGTGCGATCGGTGTGTAAATCGGTTCAACTATAGCGCGTGGTCGCGTCGCGAAACAGCCAAGCGAGAAAGCGGTCAGTCCGAGACAGCGGCGTCCGCTTCCGCCGGTTGATCGGTGATTTCGTAGAGGTTCTGCCGCGCGTCAGCGAAGTACACGTCTTCTTCGATAACACCGACTTCGTCGAGTCGTTCCAGAGCGTAACGGACGGTCCGTGCCGAAAGCATCGACTCCTCGACGATGCCTTTCTGTGTCAGCGGGCCGTCGTACTCCAGAACCTTGTACACGAGCTTTGCGCTCGGCGGAAGGTCTGCGATGGCTTCCCCATCAGAGTCCGTCATTACCCGTAATCACAAGCGCCGGGCGCATAAAGATTGAGGAGTCAGTCTCGACGGCGCACGCATTCGCGGCCGCGTCACAGCCCTGAACCGCGCACCTTTTGGTTGCGGGTAGTGGAACGTGTGGTATGGCTACGGAAACGGCGGACGGAATGAGTTCCCATATGCGGGGGCTCACTGTCACGACGCTGACAGCCGTCGCTGGCATCGCCGCCGCGTTCGGTTCCAACGCATTAGCGACCGCGCCGAACGACCCACAAGGCGTGCTCGTCCTCGCGGTCGCTATCGCAGCACAGTTCCCGATTCTGCGGGTGATCGGCATCGACACGGACGACCTCTCGACGAAGGACGTGCTCTATATCGGCTTCATGACCTTCTCGCTGTGGTTCGTCTCGTGGGGCATTCTGCTGACGACGGGAGCGTAACGATGGCCGAGGACAGTATCGCCGTCGTCGACCTAGAGCGGTGCCAGCCCGACCGCTGTAACTACGAGTGCATGAACTACTGCCCGCCCAACCGCAGCGGGAAAGAGTGCATCGTCAAGCGCGAAGACGAGTACGAGGAGGACGAGCCCTTCGAGGGCCAGCCCGACCAGGTCCGCATCTCCGAGGAGATCTGTCTGGGCGAGTCCTGCGGTATCTGCGTGAACAAGTGTCCGTTCGACGCAATCGAGATCATCAATCTCCCACAGGAGCTGACCGACGACCCGGTCCACCGCTACGGGGAGAACGCCTTCGCACTGTACGGGCTCCCGAGCCCCGCCGAGGGACAGGTGACCGGGATTCTCGGCCCGAACGGCATCGGGAAGACCACCGCTGTGCGCATCCTCGCCGACGAGATGCAGCCCAACCTGGGCCGCTACGGCGAGGAGCCAAACTGGGACGAAATTCTCGACGAGTACCGCGGGACCGCGCTGCAGGAGTACCTCGAGCAGATGCGCGACGGCGACGTGACCGTCGCTCGCAAGCCCCAGTACGTCGACCGGATTCCGGACCAGTTCGACGGCAAGGCGCGGCAGCTACTCGACCAGACCGACGAGCGCGGCGAACTGGACTACCTCATCGAGCGGACCGGCATCGGGCCGGTCGTCGACAACCACATCGACGACCTCTCGGGTGGGGAACTTCAGCGCGTCGCGCTCGTCGCCACACTGGCGCGGGACGCCGACTTCTACTTCCTCGACGAGATCACGCCGTATCTGGACATCGGCCAGCGCATGACTGCCGCACGGCTCATCCGCGAACTCGCCGAGGAGGAGGACCGTTCGATGCTCGTCGTCGAGCACGACCTCGCCATCCTCGACCTGCTCGCGGACAACATCAACGTCGCCTACGGGACTCCCGGCGCGTTCGGTATCATCACACCGCCCAAATCGACGAAGAAGGGTATCAACGAGTACCTCTCGGGCTACCTCGAAAACGAGAATATGCGCGTCCGCCAGACGGAAATCGAGTTCGAGGAGCACGCGCCCCGGACGGCCTCGACCGGCGACGTGGTCATCGAGTACCCCGACCTCCAGAAGAGCTACGGCGACGGCGAGTTCTCGCTGGACGTAGAGGCCGGCACCATCCGCGAGAGCGAAGTCCTGGGCGTCGTCGGCCCGAACGGCATCGGGAAGTCGACGTTCGCCAAGATGCTCGCCGGCCGGCTGGAACCGACCGCGGGCGAAGTCGACACCAGCCTCGACATCGCCTACAAGCCCCAGTACATCGAAATTGACCAGCCGATGCGGGTCGACGCCTTCCTCGCGTCGATTACCGACGACTTCGGGAGCTCCTACTGGAACACCGAAATCGCACAACCGCTCCAGCTCGAGTCGGTGATGGAACAGCAACTCACCGACCTCTCGGGCGGGGAGCGCCAGCGGGTCGCCATCGCGGCCTGCCTCTCGAAGGACGCCGACCTCTACCTGCTGGACGAGCCCTCGGCGCACCTGGACGTGGAACAGCGGGTCATGGCGACCTCCGCCATCCGCCGGTACGCCGAGAACCACGACGCGACGGCAATGGTCATCGACCACGACATATACATGATAGACCTGCTGGCCGACCGCCTGCTCGTCTTCGACGGCGAGCCGGCGAAAAGCGGCCACGCCGCGCCGCCACAGGGTATGCGCGAGGGGATGAACGAGTTCCTGCAGAACCTCGACATTACCTTCCGCCGGGACGAGCGGACCTCACGGCCCCGCATCAACAAGCCCGACTCGCAACTGGACCGGGAACAGAAAAACGCCGGCGAGTACTACTACGCGCCGTAGGCTCGCGCAGTGACGGCGTCAGGCCGCCGGGTCGCTGTCGCCGTCCGCCTCCGCCCCCGCGACTGCATCGTCTAGGCCGTCGGCAACCTCGTCCGGGTCGAACTGCTCGTCCGGGTCGAGTTCGCGGTCGGATTGCTCGTCTGTCTGGGACTCAGTAACCGCTTCATCACCGGTGACCGCCACGAAGACCTCTCGCAGTTCTGCGACGCGCTCGGGGGACTGACTCTTGCTCATCGTGCATGTGTACAAGTACCACAGAAATGTAGCCGCTATACCGAATCAGTTTGGTATCCGTTCCCAGACTACAGGACGTTCCGCTGGCAGGAGCCACACAGCGAGACTTCCTTCACGTCGACCTGACGGACGGTGGGGGAGAAGTTCATCACGCAGCGCTTGTTATCGCAATGTTCCAGTCCGAGGGTGTGACCGACCTCGTGGACGACCTCTTTTCGAACCCGCTGTGAGAAGATTTCGCCGGCTGAGCGGTTCGAGAAGCCGCCGTCGGAGGAGGTCTGGAGCCGATACGTGGAGATGACGCTGCCGGAGCCACCGAGGTAAGCGAGTCCAAAAACGTAGTTTCGACGGCGGTAGAAGAGGTCTTTCGGCGTGATCGCGATGTTTTTGCCCCCGGAGCCGACCCGGCGGGCGAGGTCGATAAACTCCTCTGCGCGGTACTGGTCGCGGTCCCCATCGTACGCGCCGGCGGGAATGGACTGTGGCTCGTGCATCGAGACCTCACAGTCGTAGACGGAGCGGAGTCCGTCCGAGGCCTCGCGTTTGACTTGGGCCGAGACCTCACCCACCGGCACGATGTCGACGTGCATGGGAACGCATATGCGCCCGCATCTCATAAATTGTACGACGTGCCCGACACTACCGGCTCGCTCGTTGACCGACTGGCGTCCGTCGATTCGGTCGTCGAGGTCGGCGTCGGAAACCACCCTGACATAGCTGGCCGACTGGTCGAGCGAGGCATCGACGTGACGGCGACGGATATCGTCGAGCGGGAGGTCCCCGACGGGGTCGCGTTTGTCGTCGACGACGTGCTTGACCCCGACCACGCGGTGTACGCAGGATGTGACATCGTCTTCGCCCGGAACCTCCCGCCGGAACTGCACCGGCCGACGCTGACGGTTGCCAACGCCGTCGGGGCGGCGTTCTGGTTCACGACGCTGGGCGGGGACCAGCCGACGGTTGCCGTCGAGCGCGAGCAACTCCCCGGCGGGGAGACGCTGTACCGGGCGAGAGATAGCAAGGCGCTTGAGTGAGGCCCGCTTTCGCTCGCTCATGCAAGTCGACGCGGTCGTCCTCGACATCGACGGCGTACTGGTGGACGTGGCCGACTCCTATCGGCGAGCCATCGTCGAATCCATCGACCGGGTGTACGGCGACACTATCGAGAAGTCCGCGGTCCAGCAGTTCAAAGACGCCGGCGGATTCAACAACGACTGGGAGCTGACCTATGCAGCCGCGCTGTTCGTTCTCGCCGGCCGCGAGTCTGCTGTCGCCGACATAGCAGCATTCACTGACGCTATCGCCGAGCGTGGCGGCGGCCGCGACGCGGCCGAAGCGGTGGTTCGTGACCTGCTGGATGACGCCGCAGAAGACCGGGTTTTCGACACTTGGGACCCCGAACAGCTCCGGGACGTGTTCCAGACGCTGTATCTCGGCACCGACCGCTACCGGGATATCGAGGGCGGCGAGCCGCCGTTCGACGCGCCGGGGTACATCCACGACGAACCGCTGCTGGTGGACGATGAGACGCTGTCGGCCCTGCAGGACCGCTTCGCCGTCGGCGTCGTCACCGGCCGGCCAGCCGCCGAAGCCGACATCGCGCTCGAACGGGTCGGCCTCGACCTGCCCGACGAGCACCGCTTCACCATGGACGACTGGGAGGAGGGCAAGCCCCACCCGGCCGCCCTGCGGACGCTCGCCGAGCGGTTCGACGCCGAACGGGTCGCTTTCGCCGGGGACACCCTCGACGACGTGGCGACGGCAGTCAACGCCGACGAAGCCGACGACGACCGCGTCTACTACGGTATCGGCGTCCTGACCGGAGGGCTGACCGGCGACGCCGGCCGCCAGACGTTCGCCAACAACGGCGCGAGCGCCGTCGTCGAGTCAGTCACCGACCTGCCCGAGCTTCTCGACGCGGCATAATCGAGAGGCGGGTCGCCAGCTATTACCCGACCAGCAGCAAACGGCAACGGTTTCACTGCCGGGACAGAGACCCCGGGTATGCGACGACTGCCGACGTTCGGCTGGGCGTTTCTGGTGAGCATCTGGGCCGGGCTCGTCGGGGGTGCAGTCATCCGCGAGCCGTCGGTCGACCTGGTGCCGCTGTACGCCGTTATCTGCCAGTTACTCGGTCTCGTTGCGGCCTACTGGACGATGCGTGAACACAGTCACATCCTCAAATCTGTGCATCGACCGGGCCGTGTCGGGATGTTCATCATCGTCCTGTTTTTCGTGATGGTCCCGCTCTCGACAGTCTTTGCCCTCGCGCTCGGTGACACGTCAGTTGCTGGCGTCGCGACTCAGTGGCTCAGCTATCTGGTTGGTCTCGGGAGCGCGCTGTATATTGCCTTCGCCGGGGGGTTCGATTGGGCCTGGGAGACCTACACCTGAGTGAACCTGTCACACAACGTTTATTCAGTGGTCGGCCTACGCCGTAGGTATGGACATCGCGTTGCTTGGCGGTACTGGAGACATCGGCCAAGGCCTCGCCCTCCGCTGGGCTGACGACACCAACCACACAATCATCATCGGCTCCCGGAAAGCACAGAAGGCAGCGAACAAGGCCGAGGAGTACGAGGCAGAGCTGGCCAGCCGCGGCCACGACGACCCGTCAATCGCCGGTCTGGTGAACGAGGAGGCCGCCGCCCGCGCCGACGTGGTCGTTGCCGCCGTCCCTGCATACCACCTTACGGATACCATCGACGCCGTCGCCGACGAACTCGACGACGCCACGCTCGTCGCCCCCGCGGTCGGGATGCAACGCGACGAGGACGGCTTCCACTACAACCGCCCCGGGGCCGGCAGCGTCACGCAACTGGCCGAAAACGCCGCCCCCGACGACACCGCCGTCGTCGGCGCGTTCCACAACCTCGCGGCCGGCCGGCTGGCCAACCTCGACGCCGACCTCGACTGGGACACCATCGTCGTCGGCGACGACACCGACGCCAAGGACACCGTCTGTGAACTCGCCGAGGGCATCGAGGGGATTCGCGCGCTGGACGGCGGCCCGCTCGCCAACGCCGCCGAGATCGAGGGACTGACGCCGCTTCTGATCAACGTTGCCCGCCACAACGACGGCCTGCACGACCTCGGCGTGCGGTTCCAATAGTACCTTTTTACGTCACCCCCTCTCCTCGCGCGCTCACAGAGCGCGCTGCGGGGAGCGGGTTCGCAAAAATCTACGCTAAAAACGACCTTCTCGCTCCCGCTGGTCGCGAGAAGTGAAACCGCGCGCCGCCGGCGCGCGGTATACTTTACTCCACTCGCTCAGCTACCGCACCGGCGGCGCTACTACTAGTCCCGCTTCGGCGGCAGCCCTGCCCTTCCCCGACGCCAGCGACGAGACGCTGGCGCGGCCGCTATCGGGCGTGACGAACCGCAAAAACGACTGAATTACGCCGAAGCCTGCTGCAGCGCGTCGTCGATGTCGTCGGCCTGCGTGACGCCGACGAAGCGCTCGACGATGCCGTCCTCGTTCTCGATGATGAGCGTCGGCAGAGAGCGTACCTGGTACTCGTTGGCGACGTCCTGTTCCTCGTCGACGTTTATCTTCTCGAACTCGACGTCCGTCCACTCCTCTTCGAGGTCCTCGAGTATCGGGTCCTGGGTCTTGCACGGGCCGCACCAGTCCGCGTAGAAGTCCTTCAGTGTAACCGTCATAGTACTCTGTTTTCGTTAGTCCGCGGTATCTGATAAGGGTTATCCATATGTACCGGCGGCGTGCACTCGCGGGCGACCCGAAAGGCTTAGTGTCGGTCACACACCACCGTGAAGTATGAGTGGCAGCGACGGCGGCGGACTGATGTCCAGCGCAGGACTGGTCCGATATTTCGACGCCGAAGACCAGAACACCATCCGTATCGATCCCCGAACCATCGTCGCGACCGGCGTCATGTTCGGGCTGTTGATGCTCGTGTTGAACGCGATGGTCGTGTAGGCGATTCCGCACTGTTTTCCTCCCTCCGCCACTGACTCGCGGGTATGCACTTCACGCAACGCGAACAGCAGGCGCTCCGCGAGGCCGGCGTCGACCAGGACACCATCGAAGCCGCCTCCGAGGCCGTCGTGGAAGCGACCGACGACGCGGCCGCGGCGCTGGAAGCCTTCTTCGACGGCCGCGAGACGGTGTACTCCGACATGGACCTCGCCCACAGCGCCAGCGAGGTGCAGGAACACGCCGTCGAGTACTGCGACCTGTTCACCCACGCCGACGACATCCGGGGCTACCTACGTTTTGACACCTGGGGCGTCCCGGTCGAGGGCGGGCGCGTCCTCAGCCACGAGAAGGTAGAGCTCTCGCTGGGGCCGACGGTCCACGACCGGGTCCGCTTTGCCGCCGACGAGGACGCGCTATGACCGTCAGGGTCAGGGGCATCTACGCGACGGCGCTGACCCGGGTCCTCCGCGACGACGGCCACGACATCGTCCAGGCCTCGGGCCCCATCGAGGAGCGCTTCGACGGCGAGTTCGCTGACGCGCGGGCGGCCGTGACCGTGACGACGACGGGCGACCAGCAGGGCGTCGGCGTCGTCGGCGACCGCGACGCCGCCGCGAGCGTCACCGACCGCCTGACTGCGGTGGGCCGGGACACCCTCCACTGGGACGCCCCGACGCCGGAGGGCGCGGTCTACGCTGGCACCGTGACCGAGACGCTCGGGAGCGGCGCTGTCGTCGACCTCGGCGACGGCGAGGGGTTTCTCCCGTACTCGTCTTCGGACGAGCGCGTCGAGACGGGCGATGCGCTCCGCGTGCAGGTCGTCGAAGCGAGCGCGCCCTGGACGGACGGTCGGCCGGTACTCGACACGACCGTCGCCGTTCGCGGCGACCTCCTCTCGCTCGTCCGGGGCGGGAGCGGCCCGTCGTCGGGGACCGGCGGCCCGGCGATGCTTGACGTAATCGCCGCGGACCCACGGGACGGCTGGGGCGTCTCCTGGGAAGCCGCGAGCGAGGACGCGAGCTTCGACGCGCTGGCCGACGCGCTCGACGCCGCCAACGACCGCGCGGCGGCCATCGACGCATCGCTCGACGGGGCCGACCCGCCCGCGGACTGCGCGCCGGCCCGGTACGACGGGGGGCTGGCGACGACGTGGCTGTGGTTCGGCCGCGAGAGCCGCTTCGCACTCGATGAGGCCCGCCGCGAGGTGACGGCGACGATGCCCGGCCACCACCGCGTGAAGGCCGGGGACCGCACCGCCAGCGCCGCCGTCGACTACGTCGAGGCGCTGTGTGACGACCCCGAGACCGGCGAGACGGACTTCCCCTTTGCCGTGACGGCCCGGCAGTTCGGCCCGCAGGTCGGCGGCTCGCTGTCGCTGGGCCACGGCAAGCCCGACGGCCGGCTCATCACGCTGGGCAACGGCGAGGTACAGGCCGTCGACGACGACGGGACGGTGACCATCGAGCGGGAGATGAGCCCCGGCGGCACCTACGACGCGCTGGGCGTCCCGAAGGAGGCCGGCGACGTGGCCGAGACGAAAGTCAAGGAGGGGCGGTGGTGGTACCCGACGGTGTACCGCGACAGCGACGGCGAGAAGAAGGGGACCTACGTCAACGTCTGTACGCCCGTCGAGGTATTCCCCGACACCGCCCGCTACGTCGACCTCCACGTCGACGTGGTGAAACACGCCGACGGGACCGTCGAGCGGGTCGACGACGACGAACTCGACGCGGCGGTCGAGCGCGGCCAGGTCCCCGAAGACCTGGCCGAGCGCGCCCGGAGCGTCGCCGCCGCTGTCAAGAGCGCGCTGGAGTGAGTGAAGTCAGTCAGCGGCGCGGCGTCAGTCTTGCCGGCTGGCGCGCCAGGCCGCCAGCGCGAGCGCCGTGACCGCCGACCCGACGCCGAAGCCGGGGCCGCCAACGCCGAGGGAGGTGCCATCAGTGCTGTTAGTGCCGCCGCCCTCATCGCCCGTGGCCGACGGGTCCGCTGTCGGCGTCCGTATCCGCGGGTCCGGGAACGTGTACAGCCCGGGCTGGACCTCCGTCCCCTGGCTCGCGTTCGTGCTCCCGGCGACGAAACAGCCGGCGGCCCGCTGGGTGGTCCAGAACGAGGTCGTATCGGTGTCGCGCCACTCGAAGGCGAGTTCGGGTGCAGTCGGGTCCGTCAGGTCGTGGACCCGGACCCCGCCGTTGTACCACGCCGAGTAACAGCGGTTGTCGGTCAGTTCGAAATTGTGCGCCGTTGTGAGGATGCCCCCCGGCGAGGGGTCCGAGGTCGGCGGCGGGTCGAGCGTCGACAGCAGTTCGGCGTCGGCCGGGTCGCTTATGTCGTACAGTTCGATGCCGCTCGGGCCGCCGCTGTCGTCGTCACCGAGGTCCCATGATTCGCCGCCGACGCCAAGCAGCGACGCGTCCTCGTCGACCGTCACGAAGTGGTCGTTGCCCGGCGGCTCGCTCCGCTCGGTGCCGGGGTCCTCGATGGCAGCGAGATCTTCTGGGTCGCGCCCGCGAACTTTCGCCACCAGCGAGATGTCGCTCGGGTCAGACACGTCGACGACCCACGTCCCGCTGTCCCAGTAGGCCAGATAGGCCCGCTCATCCTGCACCCACACGTCGTGGAGCGGCCAGAGGCTCGTCGGTACGTCGTGCCAGGCGTCGCCGGCGTCTAACAGCGACCACTCGCCGACTTCCTGCTCGGTTTCGGTGTCGACGACGAGCAGGGGGTTGCCGTCGCGGTCGTTCGCGGTCAGGTAGGCGTACCGGCCGTCGAAGTCGCAGTTGTGGATGCGCGTGTCCAGTTCCAGCCCCGCCATTCGTGTCGGCTTCTGCCGGTCGCTCACGTCGAAGACGACGAACCCGTGGGCTCCGTCCGCGGGGTGGGCCGGCCCGGCGGCCAGCAGCCGCGAACCGCTGACGGCGAGGTCCTGCACCCGCTGTATCGGGCCGTCGTCGCTCTCTGCCAGCAGGCCCGTCTGCCGACCGAGCAGTCTGGGGCTGGTCGGCGTGACGAGGTCGGCGAGCGCGATACCGTCCCCGGTCGCGACGTAGGCCGTGTGCCCGTCAGGGCTGGTGACGACCTCGTACACCGTCTCCATCTCCAGCACGCCCAGCGGGTCCCCGCCGGTCGGGGTGTCGGCGGCCGCTGGCTCGGCCGTCCCGTCGCCGGTCGGCGTCGGATGTGCGCGGGTCGTTCCCGTCGCCAGCCCGACGCCTGTTCCTGCGAGAGCGAGTCGTCGGAGGACCGTCCGGCGGCGCATAGCCGTCCCTCGGAGAGCCAGGGCAAGAAGGATTCCGGTGGGGCGTCAGTTCCCCTGAATCGCGTCGATAACCATCGCTGCGGCTATTATCGGCTCCTTTGGAACCGTACTGGCGTCGTCGATGGTAATCTCGTAGCGGTCTTTCAGCGAAAACTGCCCGTCGATGTTGCCGACGTGGTTGCCGTCCTGATCGGTGATCTCGTACTTGTGGGGAATCCAACCGCCGAACGGGACGACGTTGCGGGCGATAGTCACGAGCGCACCCTGGGAGTTGATTTCGGCGAGTTTCGCCTCGGTGCTGGCGTCCCGAATCTTCCACGTATCCTGAAAAATCGAGTAGTCGTTGTCGAGGATGACAATGTCCTCGCCGGTCCTGGAGTCAGTGAGGACGTAGTTTCCGGCCACGTCGATGATGCCGCCAGCCTTGATTTGGAACACCTCGTCGCCGTTTGCGTCGACGAACGGGAACTCCTCTTTCATCTTCAGCATCTTCTGTTTCCCGCGGAGGACGACGTTCCCGGCGGCATCCATCGCTTTGTACTTGTTTCGGACCAGACTCTGTTCAACCGTGTAGCTGTCGTCGGAGAGGTCAATCCCCGCGATGTCGTAGTCGCTCGTTCCCATACCAATCTCATATTAGATATTCGTGGTGAATCTTTCGCCACACTGTCCAAAATAAAATCAGGCAGGTGCGAGGCGTCGTCTGTCGGCACCCGAACCGACAGGGTTTCCCTCCTGCCGGCCAACGAAGATGCAAAGATGAGCAAGGATATAATCGAGGTCCGAGGGGCCGAGGAACACAACCTCAAGGACGTCGACGTGGAGATCCCCCGCGAGGAACTGACAGTCGTCACCGGGCTGTCGGGGTCGGGCAAATCCTCGCTCGCATTCGAGACGGTGTACGCCGAGGGCCAGCGCCGGTACATCGAGTCGCTGTCGGCGTACGCGCGGAACTTCCTGGGCCAGATGGACAAGCCCCAGGTCGAGAACGTCGAAGGGCTGTCGCCGGCCATCTCCATCGACCAGAAGAACGCTGCCAACAACCCCCGCTCGACGGTCGGGACCGTCACCGAGCTACACGACTACCTCCGCCTGCTGTACGCCCGCGTCGGGACGCCGCACTGCCCCGAGTGTGGCCGCGAAGTGGGCGAGCAGTCCGCCCAGAACATGGTCTCGCGGGTTCTGGAACTCCCCGAGGACACCCGCGCGAAGCTGTGTGCGCCGGTCGTCCGCGACCAGAAGGGGGCCTTCGAGGACCTGTTCGACGACCTCGTCGGCGAGGGGTACAGCCGCGTCGAGGTCGACGGCGAGGAGTTCGACCTCACGCTGGACCGGCCGGAACTGGACGAGAACTACGACCACACGGTCGACGTGGTCGTCGACCGCGTGAAGATTTCGCCGGACGCCCGCTCGCGCATCACGGATTCCGTCGAGACGGCGCTGACCGAGGCCGACGGGACGCTGAAGGTCATCCTCCCGGACCCGCCGGAAGGCGCGGCCGAGACCCTCGGCGGGTCGGATGCCAGAGCCACGGGCGACCTGGCCGACGGCGACGAGGGCGACGCGGACGAACGCACCCGCCTCGTCGTCGAACTCTCCGAGGACCTCGCCTGCACGCACTGCGGTATCGACATCTCCGAAATCGAGACGCGGTCGTTCTCGTTCAACTCCCCGCACGGGGCCTGCCCGGAGTGTGAGGGGCTGGGCGAGACCAAGGAGGTCAGCGAGGACCTCGTGGTCACCGATCCCTCGAAGCCGCTCAAGCACGTCTTCGAACCCTGGAGCTACGACCGGACGTACTACTCGCGGCAACTGGACAACGTCGCCGAGCACTTCGGCGTGGACCTCTCGACGCCCTTCGAGGAACTGGACGAGTCCATTCGGCGGCAGTTCCTCTATGGTACCGACGACATCGTCGACTTCCAGTGGCGGACCAAGAACGGCACCCGCGAGAAGAGCGAGCGCTTCGAGGGCGTCATCCCCAACCTGGAGCGCCGCCACGTCGAGACGGACTCCGACCGCGCCCGCGAGCACATCGAGGAGTTCATGGCGACGACGACGTGCCCGGCCTGTGAGGGGACCCGACTCAAGGCTGAGTCCCGGGCGGTGCTCGTCGACGGCACCGCCATCACCGAGGTCAACGAGATGTCCATCAGCGACGCGCTGGAACACTTCGAGGGCCTGGGGGCGACCCTCTCTACCCGTGACCGGAAAATCGCCGAGGAGATTCTGAAGGAGATTCGGGCCCGGCTTGGCTTCATGACCGAGGTGGGACTGGACTACCTGACGCTGGACCGCGAAGCATCGACGCTGTCGGGCGGCGAGAGCCAGCGCATCCGGCTGGCAACGCAGATCGGCAGCGGCCTCGTCGGCGTCCTCTACGTCCTTGACGAACCCTCTATCGGCCTCCACCAGCGGGACAACGACCGCCTGCTGAACACGCTGGAGGAACTGCGGGACCTCGGTAACACCCTGCTCGTCGTCGAACACGACACCGAGACGATGCGCCGGGCCGACCAGATAATCGACATGGGGCCGGGTCCGGGCAAGCGCGGCGGCGAAGTCGTCGTCAACGGCCCGATGGACGAGGTCATCGAAACCGAGGAATCGGTGACCGGGGAGTACCTCTCGGGCGAACGGACGATTCCGGTGCCCGAGAGCCGCCGCGAGGCCGACGGCGAACTCACGGTCCGGGGCGCGCGCCAGCACAACCTCGCGGACCTCGACGTGTCCGTCCCGTTGGGAACGTTCACGGCCATCACCGGCGTCTCCGGCTCCGGCAAGTCGACGCTGATGCACGACGTGCTGTACAAGGGGCTGGTCCGGCGGATGAACGACACCGACGTGAACCCCGGCGAGCACGACGCCATCGAGGGCCTCGACGACATCGAGACGGTGCGGCTTATCGACCAGTCGCCCATCGGCCGCACGCCCCGATCCAACCCGGCGACCTACACCAACGTCTTCGACCACATCCGCGAACTGTTCGCCGAGACCAGCCTCGCGAAACAGCGGGGCTACGAGAAGGGGCGTTTCTCGTTCAACGTCAAGGGTGGTCGCTGTGAGGGCTGTGGCGGTCAGGGCACGGTCACCATCGACATGAACTTCCTCTCCGACGTAACCGTCCCCTGTGAGGAGTGCGGCGGCGCGCGCTACAACGACGAAACGCTGGACGTGACCTACAAGGGCGCGACCATCGCCGACGTGCTGGAGATGACCGTCGAGGAGGCCTACGACTTCTTCGAGAGCCACTCGGGGATTCGCCGCCGCCTCGAACTCCTGAAAGACGTGGGGCTGGGTTACATGCGGCTGGGCCAGCCCTCGACGACCCTTTCTGGTGGGGAGGCCCAGCGCGTCAAACTCGCCGAAGAACTCGGCAAGAAGGATTCGGGCGAGACGCTGTACCTGCTCGACGAGCCGACGACCGGCCTCCACCCCGAGGACGAACGGAAGCTCATCGACGTGCTCCACCGGCTCACCGACGACGGCAACACCGTGGTCGTCATCGAGCACGAACTCGACCTGGTGAAAAACGCCGACCACATCATCGACCTCGGGCCGGAGGGCGGCGAGAACGGCGGCGAACTCGTCGCCGAGGGGACCCCGGAGGAGGTGGCCCGGACCGAAGCCTCCTACACCGGGCAGTACCTCCGGGACCTCCTGCCGAACGTCGACCTGGAGGGGCCACGCGCCGACCGCGACGTGGCTCAGCCGGCGGCTGACGACGACTAATCGGCCGCGTCGTCGATGAGCCGCTCCGCTTTTCTAACGAGGCTCGCGCTGAACCGCGCGCCGACCTCGTCCATCGCGTAGAGCGTCTCGGTCGCGTCGTCGGGCTCGATGTCGCCCCGTTCGACGGCCCGTACGAGGACGCCAATCGACCCGGCGACCGGTATCGACAGCGCCTTGCAGGTCTGTCGGCGCGGCTTGTCGTCGGTGACAACAACGGGGTCGGCGGCGACCAGCGCGTGAGCCAGCAGTACGGCATCGCCTCGCGGGTCCCCGTCAGAGCGACCGAGGTGGCTGGCTGCCTCCTCGACGGCCGCCGTGGAGACGGACTGCGGACAGGTGACCCAGCCGTCGTCGATGGCGTCGGACAGGGCTTTCGCTGCCGGGTCGCTGGTAACCTCCCGGCGGACGGGGTCCGGGACGACGACCGAGCCGTCGAGTCCGGCGAGCAGGGCAGCGCTCCCGGTATCGGCCAGCGTGATGAGGACGCTCGCGTCGACCAGGACCGTTCGCTCGCCGCCGGTCATCGAAGCGCGTCTACGTCGTCGGCCAGGTCGGCCTCGTCGTAGTTCGTCATGACGCCGCGGTCGTTGGCCTCGGCCATCATCTCCGCGATGGTGAGCCCTGCCAACTCCGCCGCACCGCGCATCCCGACCTCTCCGTCCTGATACCGCTGGAGGGCGACCCGAATCAGTTCCTCTCTGGCCCCCCGCTGGATGGCCTGTCGAATGGCGTCGCTGCGGCTCGCGTCGGTGGCGTCGGCGAGTCGCGCCACCAGGTCGAGTTCCTCGTCGCTCATACGGGTGGTGACGTTCTCCATGCGTAATACGACGCAACGCATTGCATTAAACGTGCGGTCGGGCGGTTCGGTCAGCAGTGTAGCGGCGATATCCGAAGCGGCCACCAACGTTTTAGTCGACGGCGGAACCTGATAGAGCCAGCCATGGCACAGTCGACAGCGGACGGCGTCGAGCGGAAACGGGGTATCGGTGGGCTGGCGAGGCAGGCGAACCCGGCCTTCGCCGCGGGGGCGGTGGCCGTCCCGCTGCTGGCTTTCGCGGGCGCGCTCGCCAGCGGGAACATCCGGGCGCTGACCTACGTGCACGTGATGGCCGGCGTGCTGTGGACCGGTATCGACCTGTTCATGGGGCTGGTGTTGGGCCCGGTCCTGGGCGGCCAGGAGCCGGAGGCCCGGGCCGACTTCTTCGCGTCGTTCACGCCGAAGATGACGTTCCTGATGCCGACGCTGGCGACAGTGACCATCAGCGGCGGCATCCTGCTCGCGCTCCGGCTCGGGAAGTTCCCCAACGCCGACCCGTGGCTGGCGATTCTGACCGCGGCGACGCTCATCCCCGTCGTCCTCCTCATCGGCTACCAGTTCGACGCGCTGACCGACCCGAAGACGCTGGGCGTCCTCGGCGTGGCCGTCCTCGGCTCCGGGGCGTATCTGGCGACCGCGCTCCCGCAGTTCGCGATGACCTCGTGGTGGATAGTCGCCACGCTGGCCATCGTGACGCTGCTGTCCGTGCAGGGCTTCGGCGTCATCCTGCCCGGCGAGGTCCGCATCTACCGGCAGGTCGTCTCCGAGAACCCGGACGTCGACCTCGTCTCGGAAATCGGGATGCGAAACGCCAAGCTCGGGGGACTTCAGGGCCTGATGCAGCTGGCAATCGTCTTCGTGATGGTTGGGCTGCGCTGGTGGACGCCGTAGGCACGGCCGCGGCTACAGACGGGCCGGACGGGTGTGGAAGCGCTTATGCCTGCCTGCAGACAGTTCCTGGCAACGATGGCCTGGTCGGGGCGCGCCGGGAGTCGCTGTACGTACACCGACGACCGTACGGAGTCCGACGGCGAGACTCAGGAGTGGGAGTGTCCACACGGCGCAATCGACGGTCGGGCGCTCGCCCGTTGGGGGATGAATGCGTTCCTGTTCGTGACCACTGGCTACGGCGAGCGGGCGTCGTACACGCTCGCGGCGTCCGCGGCGCTCATCGCCGCCTACGCGGGACTGTACGTCGCTATCGCGCCGGACCTGTTCGGGAGCGTCGGCCAGTACGCACAGCTCAGCCTCGGGTCGTTCATCGCCTTCTTCCTCGGCGGCGTCGGCGAGGTCAGCGACCCCACCGTGAGCCTGCTGGCCCAGTCGGAGGCGTTCCTCGGGGGCTTTTTCGTCGCGCTGTACGTCTTCGCGCTGACGCGGTCGGTGAGCCGCTGACCACCACCAGCTTTCTTCGCTCGGGCATCGTACAGTCGTCTATGGACACCGTCTACGCCGCGCTCGGCGACCGCGTCCTCGTCGGAGGCAGCGGGACCGGCTGGGACGACTGCCTGCTCGGCCACGACATCGAGTGTGTCGCCGCGGGCGCGGCCGAGCCGGCCCGGGCCTTCGTCGGCACCGCCGACGCCGGCCTCCAGCGGACGACCGGCGGTGGCGCGACGTGGGAATCGGTCCTCGACGCCGGCGACCGCGTGACGAGCGCCACAGTCAGCTCACAGGACCCTGACATGGTGTGGGCCGGGACGGAACCGAGCGCCGTCTACCGCTCGACCGACGGCGGCGAGACGTGGACGGAGCGGCCGGGGCTGACCGACCTCGATACGGCGTCGCGGTGGTCGTTTCCGCCGCGGCCACACACCCACCACGTCCGCTGGCTCGCGCTCGCCCCAGACGACCCGGCGCAGGTGTACGCCGCTATCGAGGCCGGCGCGTTCATCCGCAGTCCGGACGGCGGCGAAACGTGGGTCGACCATCCCGACGGTGCTCGGCGGGACAACCACACGCTGTCGACCCATCCAGACGCCCCGGACCGGGTGTACACCGCCGCCGGCGACGGCTTCGCGCTGTCGGCCGACCGGGGAGCGACGTGGACCCACCCGCAGGACGGGCTGGCCCATCGGTACGTATGGGGGCTGGCTGTCCACCCCGACGACCCGGACCGCGTCGTCGTCTCGGCTGCCAGCGGCCCACAGTCCGCGCACAGCACACACGGAGAGAGCTACGTGTATCGGTGGGACGGTGAGCGGTGGACACAATCGATGGACGGCCTGCCGGGTCCGGGTGGGCTGGCCCGCCCGGTCCTCGCCGCCGACCCGGACGGCAGCTTCCTCGCACTGACGAACCACGGGCTGTTCCAGTCGAACCGCGGGGACGCGTGGACGCGACACGACCTCGACGGCGGGGACTGGCCGAGCGACTACGAGCAAGTCCCGAGCGGGCTGGCCGTCATCTGATACCGCCACCGCCTGAGCGGCTCTGGTGACAAACAGAACACACAGCGGACAGAAGCCCTACACGGCGGTAACAGCCACGGACCCGATGCCGGCTGTCACGACCGTCGCAACAGCCGAGAGCAGGATGATTTTCGCCGCTTTTCGCCGATCAGCGCGAACGGCCTCGCTCGTGCCGACGCGTCCGCTTTCCCCACCGGACCCCGAGAGGTCGTAGCGGGCCAGCGCTCCGAAAGCGACACAGAACTGGAAGTAATCCTGAAACGCGCCGAGGAACCCGCCAAAAATGAAGGGGACAGTCGCCCACAGCGACAGTCGAGGGACTGCGCCGACCCCGACGGCGACTGCGATGCCAGCAGCGACGGCGAACGACCCGACGGCCGACAGCCGCCGGGCGCGGCGCTGGTTCGCTCCGATGTTACACACCCCGGGCTGGTACTCTGCCATAGCCGACGACAGGGGCTACACCGACAAATACGCCCTGCTTCGACCGGCGACGTGGCGGTGTCAGCTATCTCGCATACCGCTCGGTCACGGGCAGTGCATCGCGGTGGCGCTTGGCCCGCTCCTGCTCGCCGTCGTCGCGTTCGCCGGTGCTCCGGTGAGCGGCGTCCCGCAGACAGCCACACGGCCGCCGTTCGCAACGATTCCATGACATATCAGCGGAGAACACTGATGCACCTGGCCGTCGTACCGTGCCGTGATGTCCCTCCAACTCGACCGCTCGGATACGTGGACGTGCGCCCTGCTCGGCGGGCTGCTGGCCGCCCCCTTCACCGCGTTGCAGGTGATTCAGTCCCCGGACAGCATCATGTTCAACATGGTTGTGGTCGGCGGCGCGCTCGCCGGCTACCTCGTCAAGCGCCGCGGCGGAAACGGCACTGCGACCGGACTGCGAGCCGGTTTCGTCGGCGGCCTTCCGGCGCTGTGGGGGGTGGCCGAGTTCGTGTGGTCCATCCCTTCCGTGGCGAACCCGCTGTGGTTCCAGGCCGTCGGCGTCGCGATGGGGCTGTCGGTCGGAGCGCTCGCCATGCTCATTCCGGCGCTCGGCGGCGCGCTCGCCGGCCGCTTCGGCGGCTGGCTGGCCGAGCGGCAGGGCCATCCGCGGGTCCCCGCCGCGGGCGGCTGACCGGGAGCGAGCGAATCGAGAAGGTATTTGGTTCGTGACACCGAGAGAACGTGTATGTATGACGTTGTGGTCGTCGGGGCGGGACCGGCCGGGTCGCGGTACGCGCGTCGGGCGGCCGAGCGGGGGCTTGACGTGGTCGTCTTCGAACAGGGGGAGGTCGGGAAGCCCCTTGCCTGCTCGGGTCACGTCAGCACGGATATCTGGGAGTTCACCGAAGACGCCCGCGACGACCTGTTCCAGAACGAGATTTCGGGCGCTCGGTTTCACACTGGCGGTCCCAGCAGTCAGGACCATCCCTTCTACAAGGACGAGGTCATATCGAACGTTATCGACCGCGTCGGTCTGGACAGGCATCTCGCCGAAGTGGCCCGTGGCGCCGGTGCCGAGGTCCGCGAGGAGCACTCGGTCGTCGGCGTCACTGAGGACAAAGATGGCGTCACCGTCGAAGTCCGCGGACCCGACGGCATCGAGACCCACCGCGCGAAGATGGTCGCCGGCTGTGACGGCCCGAAGAGCCGCGTCCGGCGGGAACTGGACTTGCCCGAACCCGACGAACTACTGCACGGCGTCCTCGGGTTCAGCGACGAGGTCGACCACAGCGATTTCGTCGACGTGCACCTTACCGTCCCGCGCTTTTTCGCCTGGCGCATTCCACGAGGCGAAGCCGGCGTCGAGTACGGACTGGCGGTACCACCGGGTGCTGACGCTCGCGGCCGTTTCGAGGAGTTCGTCGACGGCTACGGCGTCGAAACCGACCACCGCTGTTCTGGACTTATCCCGATCGGCCCGCCGAAGCGAGTCACCGGTCGACGGTCGTTTCTCATCGGTGACGCCGCAGCCCAGACCAAGCCCTTCACCGGCGGTGGCATCCGATACGGCATGACTGCCGCCGACCACGCGGCCCGAGAAATCGACCCCGACGACCCGGCGACGCTGGGCGAGTACGAGCGCGCGTGGCGCGACGACCTTCGACAGGAGATCCGCCTCGGCCACGCCGTTCGGGCGGGCTACTCCGCACCGGAACCGATACAGAAAGTCGGGATGAAAGCCTTCGAAGGCGAGATCGGCGTCCACATGGACCGGCCGACAACGCTGTTCTCCAGAGAACAGCTAGCGGCGCTGTTCTCACGGTCCTGACAGACGTGTTACCCTGCTGGCGTTTGCGGGTAACGTTTTTACCGGCCGATGGAAAAAGACGGGCGTGGTAACACGCCGACGTACCTACGTCCTCGCGGGCCTGCTTGTCCTCACCGGTTGTCTGACAGGAGTTCTGCTCGCGCGGGTGCTAGCGACGATTTTCTTCGCAATCACGGTCGCATACGTGCTTTTCCCCGTCTCGGAATGGCTTGGACGCCACGGACTCAACAGGCGACTGTCGGCGGCTGTGACAACAGGTATCGCCTTCATCAGCGGCACACTCATCATCGTCCCGCTCGGGGCCGTGCTGTATCTCCGCCGCCGCGACCTGTTTTCTTTCTTCCAGCAGCTCCCGTCGATGGTGACCCTCGAATTCGGCGAGTTCAGCTACCCGATCGAGATAGATCCGACGTTAGTAGCCGCCCGAGAGACGCTCACGGCCGTCGCGGTGGATTTAGCCGCTGAATCGCCCGTGCTGGCGCTGAAGGCCGTCCTGTTTGCGATCCTCGTCTACGCGATGCTCTGGCAGCCGCAGGCTCCGAAAACGGCCGTCTATCGGACGGTCCCGGCGTCGTATCACGAGGTCGTCAACCGACTCCATCAGCGACTCCGGGGGACGCTGTACGCGATTTACGTGCTTCAGGCGGCGACGGCGTTCGGGACCTTCGTCGTGGCGTGGGTCGTGTTCTGGCTGCTGGGCTATCAGGGCGCGTTCGCACTGGCAGTGGTCGCCGGTATTCTGCAGTTCGTTCCCGTCATCGGCCCCAGCGTCGTCGTCCTCACCATCGCTGTCGCGGATGTTATCAACGGCAACATCACCGGGGCAGTTCTGGTGACCGTGTTCGGCCTCGTTTTTGTCGGTTTCCTCCCCGATGCGGTAATCAGACCGAAGCTCGCCCGCTACACGACGGGTCTCCCGGCCAGCCTCTACTTCGTCGGATTCACTGGCGGCGTGTTGACGCTTGGCGTCATCGGCTTCATCGCCGGCCCGGTCGTCATCGCGCTGCTGGTCGAACTGTCGTCGCTACTGACCAGCGAGCGGCAGGGCGACCAGCAGAAACTGACGTAATGTAGAGTATGCCAGCGCGACGACGCCTCAGTTCGTCTCCAGCGGCCGCCCCTGTGCTTCCCACTCAGTGAGGCTCCCTTCGTAGAAATCCACCCGCTCGAAGCCCAGATGCCGGAGGACGACGTACGTGTGGCTGATGCGCCGGGCGGTGTTGCAGTAGAGAACGACACGTTTCTCGGGGGCGACGCCGGCACTTTCGAGAACGGACAGCGCCTCCTCGCGCGCGAGCAGGCCTCGCGTCTCGTCGTCGACGAGGTCCCGCCAGTCCAGCAGGACCGCACCGGGGATGTGGCCCGCGTCGTACTCCTCGTCCTCGCGGGTGTCGACCAGCACCGTGTCGGAGTCGTTCGCCGCCTCAGCGACCGTATCCGGGCCGACCAGCGGCGTCGACGCCGGCCGCTGAACGGCGTAGTCGGTCGGTGTGACATCGGGCGTCTCGCTCGAGGTCTCCCGTTCGAGTTGCCAACTGGAGAAGTCGCCGTCAAGGAGGTGGAGTCGGTCGGGGTCGTGGCCGAACAGTTCTGCGGTGACCAGAAACCGCGCGGCGAAGACGCCGTGGTGGTCGTCGTACGCCACGATTTCGCTCTCCGGCGAGATGCCGGCCTCCGAGAGCAACCGTGCCCACTCGTCTTCGGCGGGCAGCATTCCCTCGCCAGCATCGGACTCCGCGCCGTGTTCGTCCGCACGGAACGAATCGAAGGGTACGTTCACCGCACCCGGGAGGTGTCCGAGGCCGTCGTACTCCCACGCGTCTCGCACGTCGACCACCCGGAGGTCGTCGCCCCGACTCGACACCCACTCCGCAGAGACGAAATCAGTCATCGTCCACGCGTAACCGCTCCGTCCGCTTGAAAACTCTCATCATGTGCGGTCGAAGGTGGGTGCAAATGCTGCCGCATTTCGCGCACGCACAGCAGGGCTCACATCCGGACATGGAACGCCATGGCTCCTGTCCGCTGGGCGGCGGACGTGTTGAATAGCGACAGTGCTCAGTAGAGGCAACGTCTGCCGACACGGTGGACGAGTGGCCGAACATGCCGAAAGTCGTAGTAATATATGTCTGGTAGACTTACGCTTCGATGCACTATGACTGACTACGCTAACGACGTGCTCGTCTCGGCCGACTGGGTCAGCGAGCATCTGGACGAGTTCCAGAGCGACGACCCCGCCCACCGACTGGTAGAAGTGGACGTCGACACGGAACTGTACGACGAGAGCCACGCCCCCGGGGCGATCGGCTTCAACTGGGAGACACAGCTTCAGGACCAGACCACACGCGACATCCTCGACAAGGGAGATTTCGAGGACCTGCTTGGCAGTCACGGCATCAGCGAGGACTCGACGGTCGTTCTCTACGGAGACAACTCCAACTGGTTCGCCGCCTACACGTATTGGCAGTTCAAGTACTACGGCCACGACGACGTGAAGCTGCTCGACGGCGGCCGCGAGTACTGGGTCGAGAACGACTACGAACTCACCGACGAGGTCCCCGAGTTCTCCGAAGTCGACTACGAGGCCTCCGGCCCGCGCGAGTCCATCCGCGCCTACCGAGAGGACGTCGAGAACGCCATCGAGCGCGAACTGCCGCTGGTCGACGTTCGCTCGCCCGAGGAATACTCCGGCGAAATCCTCGCACCCCCGGGACTCCAGGAGACCGCCCAGCGCGGCGGCCACATCCCCGGCGCACAGAACATCTCCTGGGCGGCCGTCACCAACGACGACGGGACGTTCAAGGACTACGACGAACTCGAAGAACTCTACGCCGAGTACGGCATCGACGGCGACTCCACGACGGTCGCCTACTGCCGCATCGGTGAGCGCTCCTCGGTCGCCTGGTTCGCCCTGCACGAACTGCTGGGCTACGACGACACCATCAACTACGACGGCTCCTGGACTGAATGGGGCAATCTGGTTGGTGCGCCTATCGAGAAAGGCGAAGCGGACGACTGAGCATAGCGAAGGCGTTCGCTTCGTAGCGGAGCGGGGAGCCCGCAGGGCGACCCGTGGAGCAGGGCGAGGCTGAGTAAGCGCAAGCGCGCGGGGCCTCGAATCGGAACGGCGACCACCGGGAACCGTGAAGCAGGACGAAGCTGAGTAAGCGGCAGCATACGACGCGTCAAATCGGAGCGGTAACGGCTTACTTTCGGATTTTTGTGGCGCTGTTCGAGAGCGATGGCGTCCCTGAGACAGTGACATCTGTTCCGGGCGGCACGGCTCGAAAAGCCAGTCGCGTTCCCAACCGTACATTCAAGTCAGATGCGCATCCTACACGCGGGTGTGGACCGAACGGAACTCGAACGGGAACTCCGCGACGCCTTCGACGCCGACCCGGATATCGTTACGGTCGTCGCCAGACAGGCGCGGGACCTCTCGGAATCAGACCAGTTCGTGACCGACTTCGGGGCGGAACTGACCGTTGAAGATGTCATCGACAACCTCGCGGACGCGCCCGAGGAGTATCAACTCGCCGAGCGATGGAACTGGTGGCTGGGTGCACTTGACCTCTCGCACGGCGGCTACGCGCGGTTCAGCGTTCGGCAGGACATCGACAAAACGTCCTGACCTGTTGCTGTCGGGATTCCTGTGTGCGAAAAGCGGCGCGACGCCAGTTAGTGTACGCTAAGCCCGTGTGCCTCTCGTGCGTGTTCGAGGAGTTCCTCCGTCGTGTCGAACTCCTCACCGCAACTGCACGTGTGGTACGTCGTCGGGGATTGCTGGCGTGTCGCCATGACAAGTGAACAATGTGCCCCGAGTATAATAATTGTTTATGCTAGGGTGGTAACACTGCCCACCAGATATGTTAGCCACACACAATACAGTACCGCAAAATAGCTCCTTGAGCTTTCATAGCCACTAAGCGTCGATATATCGTCGTGTTCTGGTTCATAGATATTACGCTGCCCCGGCGGCTGACGACACGAGCCGGCCAGAACCGACGAACGGAAACGGACGCGATGCGTCTGTCCCCATAATGGATGTGCAGTTTCTCGGCGGGGCGGGTGAAATCGGTCGGAGCGCCATCCTCATTGACGAGTCGTTACTGCTAGATTTCGGGATGTTGACCGACTCGCCGCCACAGTTTCCGGTTCGGACGCCGTCGCCGGACGCCGTCGTCGTCTCCCACGGCCACCTCGACCACGTCGGGACCATCCCGGCGCTGGTATCGGGCGACGCGCGACCACCGATTCACTGGACGCCGCCGACGTACGAACTGGCGATGACGCTCGCCCGTGACACGCTCAAGCTCCACGGCGGGACGGTCAACTGTCCGTTCACCGAGACCAACGTCAGGCGGGTGACGCAGGTGTCTGAGACCCACGGCTACCGGGAGACGTTCGAGGCCGCCGGCTACGAGGTCACCTTCTACAACGCCGGCCACATCCCGGGAAGCGCACACGTTCTCGTTGACGACGGCGACACCCGACTGCTGTACACGGGCGATTTCCACACCGACGACCAGCGCCTCGTCTCAGGGACGACGGCCCGTCCGGACGCGGACACGGTCATCTGTGAGAGCACCTATTCCGATGTCGACCACGAACTCCGAGAAACGGTCGAGGGTCGATTCGTCGAAAGCGTCGAAACGACGCTCTGGGAGGGCGGCACCGTCGTCGTCCCCGCCTTCGCCATCGGACGAACACAGGAGATGTTGCTCGTCTGCGAGGCCCACGACATCCCCTGCTACGTCGACGGGATGGGTAAGGAGGTGACCGAGATGCTCGCCCAGTACCCCGAGTTCCTCCGGGACGCCGACGCGTTCCGGCGGGCGAAATCGCACGCACGGTTTGTGACTGGCAAGGACGGCCAGCGCAAACGTATCACCGACCAGAAGGCGGCAATCGTCACCACCAGCGGGATGCTCTCGGGCGGCCCGGCGATGACGTATATCCCGGAGGTCCGTGGAAATCCGATGAACAAGGTCACGATGACCGGGTATCAGGTCGAGGGAACGCCGGGCCGGGACCTGCTAGAGACCGGTAGTGCCGAGATAGACGGGCGGATTATGCCTGTCAGCGCGCGCGTCGAGCAGTACGACTTTTCGGCACACGCCGACCGCGGTGGGCTGTTGGCGTACCTCGGTGACTATCGTGACACGCCGGTGCTCGTGAACCACGGCGACCGCTGCGAGGCGTTTGCAACCACACTCCGCGAAGACGGCTACGACGCGACCGCGCCCGAATTAGGCGAGACCGTCACCCTCCAGTAGGCTGTCACGCAGGCGACCTCGGCCTCGCTCAGTCACGCTCGTTCGCGTCTTCGGTGGCGCGCTGTTTCAGCCACTCATCGAGCAGGTCGCGAATCGCGGCGTCCCGGTTGTCGCGGTGGTCGGCGAACGCCTTGTCGTCAATCGCATCGAGCAACTCCTCGTCCAGTTCGACCTCGATCGATTCGAGGTCCAGAAACGCTTCGTCCATTGATTACGGGGAGTTGAACGGCCAGAGAAATATATCCTCGTCAGACAGCCGTCGGTCAGTCGCGTGACAGGGGCCATAGAGGCGATGAACTCCAGAAGCCTGTCAGGAAACCGCCGTGCTTTGATTACGACTCGTGTCGTATTCACGTCGTGATGGGCTCGCTACAGTCTCTTATCGGTCCCCACCGGCTCGACGCGCTCGGCGCGTGGACGGTAACGGGAATTCTCATCGGCGGCGTCGGACGGTTCCTGGCCGGTGGCGAATTCGAGTGGGCAGTGCTCACGGCACTCCTCGTCGGTATCGCGGTCACGGTTCCGTTCGCCACGCGGAATCTCGAAACGACGGTGCCTGCGGAGTTGCTCGGACTGGTCGCGGTCCCGGTACTCGTCCGGACGGTCGGCGGTTTCCCGCAGGTCACCCCGTTCCTCGTAATCGCCGGGGTCGCACTGCTGTTGGCCGTTGTCCTCGATGCGTGTACCTCACTGACGATGACGCCGCGGTTCGCAACGGTGTTCGTCGTCATCGTGACGATGGCCGTCGCGGGCGTCTGGGCGGTCGGTATCTATGCGACCGACACGCTACTGGGAACCGCGTTCCTCAACGGGCAGACGGAGCTGATGTGGGACCTCGTCACTGCAGCGACCGCCGGTATCATCGCCGGTGTCGTGTTCGAACTGTACTTCGAACGGTCGGCGCGCATCGCCCGACTGCGCGTCTCGGGCGCAGACCCATCCGAACGTGACCAGTCGGGTACGTCCCTTCCCGGAGACGGCAAGCACCACCGCATCGCGGTCCGGACGCTACAGGCGGTCCTCGGGGTAATATCCGCCTTCGCGCTCGTCCGGGGCAACGTGACGCTGTTCGTCAACAGCGCCGGCCCGCTGGCGATAACGTTCCTGCCGGCGCTGTTCCGCCGGGAATACGACTACGCGATGGACACCGGTCTTGTGCTGTGGATCACGGTGGCGTCGACGCTGCACGCGGCCGGCGCGCTCGAACTGTACCAAGCGTTTGGCTGGTACGACAGCCTGGCCCACGCCGTCTCGGCGTCGCTGGTCGCCGGCGTTGGGTACGCGGTCGCGCGGGCGGTCGAACGCCACTCCCGTGCGGTCGATTTCAACCGCGGGTTCCGCGCCACCTTCGTCGTCCTGTTTGTCCTCGCGGTTGGCGTCGGGTGGGAGATACTTGAGTTCGCAAGCGGCGGCCTCGCGTCGGTGGTCGGCGGCGAGGCGGTCCTGGCACAGTACGGCACGGGGGACATCGTGAACGACCTCGTGTTCAACACGGTCGGCGCGCTCGTCGTCGCGGGCTGGAGCACCGCCCACTTCGAGGGCATCGCGGCCCGGCTCACCGGCCGGGTCGGGCGGCTCGCGGGCGGGGACTGAGCGTCCCGAGAGTGGGGCTGCGGTACGACAGACCGGCGCGTATGGAGCGAACGCGACTCGACTTCGACCGCTACTTCGAAGTGGTCATGGAGGCCGGCAAACGCCACAGCATAGAGAACGACGGAGACGCCCCTAGAGACGGTCAACGTCTACACGCCGCCGCGGTAGCCGTCAGGCCTCAGTGTCGTCGACCGGTAGTACTTTCAGCGTCACTCGACGCCGGCTTCGGCGTCCATCGGGTCCTGGATGTCGCCGACGACCTCCTCCAGCAGGTCCGTGACCGTCACCAGCCCGACGACTTCGCCGTCTTCGAGCACGAAGGCCAGTTCCTGGCGCTCGGCCTGGAACTGGTCGATGGCGTCACTGACGGTGGTGTCGGGCGACATCGTCATCGGCGGCGAGGCGACGGCTTCGAGGTCGATGCCGTCGAGCAGGCCGCCCGCCCCGTCCTGTTCCTCGCGCTCGTCGACCAGCGCCGGGATGTAGACGATGCCGAGGAAGTCTTCGAGCGTCTCGCCGACGAGCGGGTAGCGGGTGTGGGGCGTCTCGGCGATGCGCTCGGCGTTGGTCACGTCGTCGTCGGTCGGCGACAGCGCGACGATGTCCTCGCGGGGCACCATCACGTCGCCGACTTCACGGTCGCCAACGCGGAACGCAGAAATAATCTCCTCACGACGCTCGTCGGGCACGTCGCCGCGGTCCAGAACGGAACCGAGTTCGTTGCGTAGTTCGGCCCGGGACTCGATGCTGTCGACCTCCGCTTCGAGCCACGCGCCGGACATCTCGACACCGAACAGCCCCAGCGTCCACTTGGCGACGCCGTCGCCGACCTTGATAATCGGCGAGATGACCCACGCGAAGTAGTACAGCGGCGTCGCGCCGTACCGGCAGACGAACTTCGCGCGCTCGACGCCGAGGTACGTCGGCGTCTGCTCGCCGTGGGTCAGGTGGACGAGGTTGATGATGAGGAAGGCGATGGCCGCGCCGGCCCCGACGCCGGCCAGCGCGGAGGACTGGAAGTACGGCTCGAAGATGGCCGCAAGCGCCGGCTCGGCGACGATACCGACCGCGATGCTGGAGGCGGTGATGCCGACCTGACAGCTCGTCAGGTAGATTTCGAGGTCGTCGGTCATCTCCCAGGCCCGACGGAGGCCGGGTTCGTCGAACTCCGACTCCGAGTACTGTCTGGCCCGGGTCAGGGCGAACTCGATGGCGACGAAGAAGCCGTTTGCGAGGATCAGGGCGACCCCTGCAAGCAGCCTGGCCGCGATTTCGACTGGTTGCATGTACCGCCAGGGTTCACCAGCCGGACAGGAAAGCGTGGTGACATCGGGTCAGTCGCCGGTCCCCCGACGGCGGGCGAGCCAGCGACCGACGGCCAGTGCGGCAGCGCCCGCGACCGCGGCGAGCGCGAGGCGAAGAGGCGGAGGAACGGCCCGGAGCTGGCATAGCACGTCCGCACCCGAGAAATAACCGTTTACGCGCGCTCGAAGTCGTACTCGACGCCGGTGAGGTCGGTCGAGACCGCCCAGAGCCGTTCGGCGGTCGCCTCGTCGCGCGAGGCCGCGTTGGACTGCTGGAACTCGGGCGGGCCGCGCATGTCGAGCAGGCCGCCGGGGCCGACGTACTCGCCGCCGATGACGTCGTCGGCGGTGGCAGCGTACAGCATCGGGAGCGCGCCCTGCTCGGCGGACTGGGCGAGCACAGCGTTGGCGAGGCCCATAGCCGCGGTTCGCAGCGTCGACCCCATCTCCCGGGGTCCGCGGAACTGGAGGTCGGTATCGGCGTAGCCGGGGTGGCAGGCGACGCTTATCACGTCGTCCCAGCCGTGGTTGCCCAGCCGGCGCTGGAGTTCGTAGGCAAAGAGGAGGTTGGCGAGCTTGCTCTGGCCGTAGGCCGACCACTTCCCGTAGGAGCGCTCGCCCTGCAGGTCGTCGAAGTCAATCTCGCCCATCTCGTGTGCACCGCTGGACTGCGTGACGATTCGGGACTCGCCGTCGGCGGCCCCGAGGAGGTCAAGGAGGTGCCCGGTCAGGGCGAAGTGACCCAGATGGTTGACGCCGAACTGCGTCTCGAAACCGTCGGCCGTCTCGCTCCGGGGAATCGCCATGACGCCGGCGTTGTTACAGAGAATGTCGACGGCGTCGTAGTCGTCTTGGAGGCCGTCGGCGAAGGATTCGACGTTCGAGAGGTCCGCGAGGTCACACTCACGGATATCGAGCGTCGCGTTCGGCACGGCTTCGCGGATCTCCGCTGCGGCCGATTCACCGCGGTCGACGCTCCGGCAGGCCATCACAACCGTCGCGCCTCTGCGAGCGAACGCCTTCGAGCCTTCAAGTCCCAGCCCGCTGTTCGCGCCGGTTACGACCACGGTTCGGTCCGTCAGCGGGGGCATGTCTTCGATAGTCCAGCCTGTCATTGAGGGAGCTACGGGCGCGAAGCACTGAAACCCATCGCCGACGGGAGAGTGAGAGTCTTATGCTGTCGCCCCCGTGTTCCAGTGATGAGCGACGTGTCGATCACCGTCTACACGCGCGAGGACTGCCATCTCTGTGAGAAGGCCATCGAGACAATCGAGCAAGTCGCCGACGACGAGGAAGTCGCTATCGCGCTAGACCTCGTCGACGTTGACGAAGATCCCGAGCTTCAGGCGGAGTACGGCGAGCGCGTTCCCTACGTCTTCGTGGACGAGTCGCCGGCGTTCAAGTACCACGTCGACGAGCGACAGTTACGCGAGAAGCTGCAGCAGTCGGCGTAGCGGTCTGGACACGACAGACCCTCTGTCGCGGCTACCACCGCAATTTATTAATTCTGGGACGCATCTCACCGCTGATGCCCTCCAGTATCAGCAACGCTGTGTTCAGCGAACCGTCCGGGCCACGGATTGCTCTCGTCCACTTCGCTGGGTCACTTGTCTTCGCCGGTCTCTACGTGTCCGCCTGGGTTACCGAGGGTGCTGTCCCGGACAGCTGGTTACTCGCGATGGTCGTCGGAACCGGATTAGCGGGCGTTGCGGAGGTGTTGCCAAAGCGCAGACGACAGACAGCCGGCGTCCTCCGCTCGGTCGCGATTCTCGTGTTTCTCTGTCTCGTCGTCGTCGCCCTCGTCGCGCCCGACCTTCTCGGTATCTGAGCGCCGCCCGCAAACCGGGCTGTCTCGGTGGTACCGCGAACAAGCCAGTGCTATCGCCCCTGCTCGACGGCACTGTGTAACGCGTCCGTCGCCGCTGTCGGGTCGTCGGCCTGCGTGATTGCTGTGATGACAGCGACCCCGTCCGCACCCGCTCTGACGACCTCGACGGCGTTATCGGCCGTGATGCCGCCGATAGCGACAAACGGGATGTCTACTGCTTCTGCGATAGCAGCGACTCGCTCGGTGCCGATGGCGTACTCGTCGTCATCGATGTCGTCTTTCGAGCCGGTAGCAAACACTGCACCAACGCCAAGATAGTCCGCGCCGGCCGCCGCCGCTTCCCGGGCGTCTTCGACAGTCGAGACCGAGCGCCCGATGAGTGCGTCCTCGCCCAGCAAGTCACGCGCGACCGGAACAGGAAGGTCGTCGTCGCCGAGGTGGACCCCGTCAGCGTCGAGTGCCTGTGCGATGTCTACGCGGTCGTTGACGACGAACGCGACGTCGGCCTCGCGGGTCAGGTCCCGCAGTTCCCGACCGAGTTCGTAGCGTTCGCGCGCGGTCCGGTCCTTCTCGCGGAGTTGGACGACGCCGACGCCACCGTCAATCGCGTCTGCGACGATTTCGTCGGTTCTCCGACCTGCCGAGAGCGACGCCTGCGTGACGAGATACACGTCCCAGTCAACCATAGCCAGTCTCGGAACCGATGACTCTTGTGTGCTGTGCGTTGGTCAGGACTCTGTTTCAGCTGTCGAACTCGACGCGTTTGCCTCGTCGGTGTCAGTTGCCGGGTCCGAGAGCGCGCCGTCGCGAACAGCCATCCGGAGCCCGAACTCGGCGATATTACCGCCGTGTTCCGCCGTTCTAGCGAGGCTGTCGAGGGCGCGCGTGAGCCGGTAGTCGGCGTCACCGGACTCGAACAGCTGTCGGTCGAGACTGGTTATCCGCTCTCGAACGTCCCGGCGCGTGGCCAGTGTCTGTCGGGCGGTGTCGACACAGGCGTCGCCAATGATCACTCGGACAGCGTCCTCGACGACGGCGTGGACATCCTGTGCAATGCTGTCGAGGGCTGTGATGATACGTTCGTCGGGTTGGCCGTCGAGTCGGTCGGCGACGGTCCCGATGCGCTCGGCGTGATCGGCCACGCGTTCGAGTTCGTTCGCGGTCCCCCAGAGGGTGAACAGTTCGGGACGGGTCAGCCCGAGCGCGTCTATCTCGTCGAGGCGGGCCAGCCCGCGCTCGAAGTAGCGGTCTATCATGGCGTACAGCCGGTCGGCCTGCTCGTCGCGGTCGGCCCACCGGTCGCCGGTCGTCCCGGTCGTGAGCGCGGCCATCGCGTCCCGGTGCATCGACAGGGCGACGAACTGGAGCTGGCGGACCGACTGGCTGACGGACACCTCGCCAGCATCGAGCATCGTCCGGACCGTGACCTGTGACTCGGTCGCCTCAGCGACGGTCACACCTGTCAGGTTCCGGGTGACGCGTTCGATGGCCCGGTGTTGTTCGTCGCTGTAGCCATCGGGGACTTCAAGGACGACAGATTCGACGCCAGCGGCGTAGGCCGCCCGCAACAGCTGCTCTATTTCCGCCGGGTCGTCGTTGCCGACTTCCAGTCTGAGGCGGTTCCGCGCCGTCGTCTGTGACTCAGGGGTCTGGATTACCAGGAGCCCGTCGATGTGCGTGTGGAGGTTCACCGTCGTTCCGGCCGTACAGTTCTCCGATTCGGCCCACTCTTTTGGGAGCGAAACGGTGTACGTGCCGCCGCCGACGGTCTGTATCTTTCGGGTTTCCATAGCTAGTAAATGAGTTCTGAGTCGGTTTCGACCATGTACAGCGTGCGTGCCGCGATGTTGACCGCGTGGTCGCCGACGCGTTCGAGGTCCCGAACCGTCAACAGGAGCCGGGACACGTCGTCGAGGAGTTGCTCGACCGCCCAGCCGTCGTCGCCGTCGGCCTCCCGTTCGATGAGGTCCCGGGCGACGGTCTCGCTGGCCCGCTGGCAGAGCGCATCGAGCGCGTCGTCATCAGCCGCGATAGCGCGACAGTCCTCGACGGCTTCCAGTCGATAGGCGTCGATACTACGCTCGACCATGTCGGTGGCCTCGCGGCCGATAGTGTCGACGTCGACCTCGGGGGCAAGTCGACGGTCGGCCGACTGTGCGTAGGCCGCGAGGTTCGTGGCGAGGTCCGCGACGCGTTCGAGGTCGGTGATGATTTTGAAGGAGGCGGCGACGAAGCGCAGGTCGGTGGCGACAGGCTGCTGGAGGGCAAAGAGGTCGATGCAGTCGGCTTCGAGCGTCAAGTACAGCTCGTTTATTTCTTTGTCGCCATCGATGACAGACTGCGCCATCTCCCGGTCGACGGTCCGGAGCGCAGTGAGCGCCGATTCGAGTCGCTCGACGACCAGATCGCCCATCCCGACCACGCCGTCCCGGAGTTCGTCCAGTTGTTGCTGGTACGACTCGCGCGACATGGGTCACCCGAACTTGCCGGTGATGTAGTCCTCGACGCGCTGGCTCTCGGGGTTCTCGAATATCTTGTCGGTGTCGTCGTACTCGACGAGTTCGCCGCCGGTGAGGAACACGGCCGTCTGGTCGGAAATGCGGGCCGCCTGCTGCATGTTGTGGGTGACGATGACGACCGTGTAGTCCTTCGACAGCTCCTCGACGAGGTCCTCGATTTTCGAGGTGGCGATGGGGTCCAGCGCCGAGGCCGGCTCGTCCATCAGGATGACCTCGGGGTCAACGGCCAGACAGCGCGCGATACAGAGGCGCTGTTGTTGCCCGCCCGAGAGGCCGAGCGCGTTGTCGTCCAGTCGGTCGCTAACCTCGTCCCACAGCGCGGCCTGCTTCAGCGAGCGCTCGACGAGTTCAGCCTCTGCCTCGGTGTCGTCGCGACCGAACAGGCGCGCGAGCAGGCCCTTGTTGATGTCGCCGTGCTTGCGCGGGCCATACGAGATGTTCTCCCGAATGGACTTCGGGAAGGGGTTGGGCGACTGAAAGACCATCCCGATACGCTTGCGCAGTTCGACGAGGTTGGCGTTGGGGTCGTAGATCTCGGTCCCTTCGAGTTCGACCGAGCCGTCGACGCGGGCGGCCTTGATGCGGTCGTTCATGCGGTTGAGACAGCGAAGGTACGTCGACTTGCCACAGCCGGATGGCCCGATAAGCGCCGTGACGCTGTTCTCGGGGATCTCCATCGAGACATCCTTCAGCGCGTGGTCATCACCGTACCACACGTCGAGGTTCTCGACCGAGAGCTTCGATTTGCCGTCGAAGTCGTACTGCCGCCACGCCTCGCGGATCCGCTCGTCGCTCTCGCCGGCCGTCGTCTCGGCGCTTGGCGAGGTGGTGTCGACTGTCTGTCCGCTGTTCGTTTGCGTGTCCGTGCTCGGCTCCGTGTTGATGCTATCACTCATAGTTGAGTTTCCTCCGGAAGTATGTCCGCGCCGTGATACCGACTGCGTAGAACGTCAGCACGACGATCAGCAGAATAAACGCTGTTGCCCATCCCATCTGTGGCGACCCCGACACCCCGGCCGCGATGACGGCCCACACCTGCGTCGGCAGCGACGCCGAGGCCGAAAGCAAGGCGTCATTGACGATGAACGGTGGCCCCGAGACGAAGCGGAAGCCGTCGATGACGTCGACGGCGGCCGTCGCGTTCAGCGTCGAGCCGAGGACAAGGATGAGCGGGGCAGTCTCGCCAGCGATGCGGCCGACGCCGAGGATGACGCCGGTGATGACGCCCGGCATCGCCGCCGGCAGGACGACGCTTTTGATGGTCTCCCACTGGGTCACACCCAGTGCCGCGCTGGCGTCGCGGTACTCGTCGGGGACCGACTTGATTGACTCCCGCGAGGTGATGAGCACCAGCGGCAGGAGCATGAAGCCAAGCACCAGCATCCCGGCAAGCAGCGACTCGTCGCCGCCAAGCCGGGGAATCAGGAATGCTGCTCCGAACAGACCGAAGACGATGCTCGGCGTGGACCACAGCGCGTTTGTCGCGATTTCGACCACCGAAGTGAATCGGCCCTGCTCGGCGTACTCGGTGAGGAACACTGCCGCACCAACACCCAGCGGGACGGCGAACAGCGTTGCGCCGATCACCAGCCACACCGTGCCGATGATCGCAGGCACGATACCGCCGGGCTCGGCTCCCAGCGGAATGTAGGCCTGCATCACCATCGGCCACGAGAGGCTCCCCTCGTTGGCAATGGAGACGCCGAGAACGTTGAACGATGTGCCGGTAGCGGCTACGTGCAGGCCCACTAGCGCGGTGAAGCCGGCCGCACCGACGAGGCCGAGTCGCGTCTCCTCAGTCAGCAGGCGGCGGGTAATCGTCTCTTCGCTGGACCGCTTTGCAGCCGTGGTGAGCGTCGCCAGCGCGAGCGAGGCCACAGCGGCCCCGAGCGCGACCGCAGGCACGAGATTTACCGGACCAACTCGCGGATTGATGCCGGCAACTGGCTGGAGCAGCAGCGTCGCCAGCAACAGCCCGAGTCCGCCGAACACCCCCAGCGTGAACAGCGGGGCCTCCCGCTGTGCGCTCTCCGCCAGCGTCGGCCCGTCGCTTGCGAGCACGCCGACGAGTGGGGAGACTGCGAGACCGCCCGCGGCGACCGATCCGGCGACGACAGCGGCGAATGCAACCGTCTCGTTGAGTGGGAGGCCGAACGGAGTCGGGCCGAAGGCGAGGAAAAAGCCGATGAGGACGACCATCGCGAGAACTGCCGTCGGGACGGCCTGTCGGATCGAGCCGGCTCGGTCAGACTGGGTCCCGACGTTGCGGAGCGAGCCGAACGACCGGAAGAACGTGACCGCGAGCAATAGTGCCGGGAGGACAAGCAGCAGCGTCCCGACCGTCGTGCTGGGCGTCACTGCGAGCGCTGTATCGAGCGCACGTCCCTGTCGGTTGACCTGGACAGTGTAGGTGTAGGCGTACCGCAGCGGGGTGCCGGTGACGAGCACGCTCGCAAACACCGCAGCGAGCGAACCAACCGCCGCCAGTGGGAGGATCCGGAATAGCTGTCGCGCGCCAGTGTTCCAGTCAGTCGTGCCCGCAGGCGAACGAGCGAACTGGATTGTAGCCAGAAGAGCTGGCGACAGGAGGACCAGTGCCGTCAGCGCACCGATCGACAGTCCGTGGACGGCGTAGCCGATGCCCTTGATGGTCACGAACACGACGATTGTCGCCATCACAGCCACCATCAGGAAGGCGTTGAGGTTGATGACGAGGAAGGCCCCGTACTCGCGTCCCCGGGCACCGAACCCGGCGCGGCACTTCGCGGCCGACCAAGCCGACAGCAGCGTCCCGACCAGGAGGAACACGGGGATGACCGCGCCGCCGGTGAAGCCACCGGAGAGCGTCTGCGGGCTCCACTGCCAGCCCACGCCGATGGTTCCGGTCACGATTGTCAGCCCGAGTGCGCCGACGACGATAGCCGTCGGGAGCGTCGAACCAAGGTCCTCACGAGGGAGGATCGCCAGCAGGAACAGGCCGACGCCGGCGACGGCGGCGGTGACAAGCCACAGGAGCGAGCCGAATCCGGCAAGGGAACCCCCGACGACGGCCCCCATTGCGAGGCCGAGCGCGCCGAGCGCGCCGCCAGAGAGCAGGCCGGCACTCATGTTCGGTTCCGTGTCCACGAGTTCGAGCCGGGAGGAGACACCGGCGGCAGTGATCGCCAGTGCCTCGACTAGCAACACGGTGCCCAGCAGTGTCGCCATCGTCACCGGAAGGGTCGCGGCAAGAGCAGTCAGCGCCACCGTCGAGATAACGAGGCCCAGCCCGATGCCGCGGACTCGCTGTGAAGTGACCGGGACGACGTTGAGGAAAGAGGCAAGGCCAGTGATGCCGACGGCTCCGACGACGACGGCCAGCAGCGTTCCGAGGGCCGTGGTGAGGGCACTGCCGCTGGTCCCGGGCGGGACGAGGTTCACGAGCGTGACGAGCCCGAGCGTGAAGCCGACGACGCTGAGCGCTATCGCCGCATCGAGTCCGCGGTCGTAAATGTTCGAATCCGCACTGACGAGCTGATCCGTTGTCGCGTAAGCGTCACTCATTGTTGCCCCTTCAGTTTCCGTTGCATACGTCGCTCGATGTACTGCGAGACGATGCTCATGCCGGCGACGATGACGAACAGCATGACACCGGCGACGAACAGCACGTCGACGGTGCTCTCCGAGGCGCTGCCGTACTGGGTCGCAATCAGGCTCGTCAGCGTCGCGTTGGCGTCGAAGATATCGAACAGCGGGTCGGCGAACTGTGTCCCCGAGGCCATGATGGCGGCGACGGCCATCGTCTCGCCGATGGCTCGGCCAAGGCCGAGAATGACGGCCGCGGAGATGCCCGAGAACGCCGCCGGGATAGAGATGCTTTTCATCGTCTGCCACTCGGTCGCACCCATCGCGACGGAGCCGTCACCCATCGACTGCGGGACGCTGGAGAGGGCGTCCTCGCCGACGGAGACGACCGTCGGCAGCGCCATCACGCCAACGACAACCCCAGCGATGAGGAAGCTTGCCCCGTCGTCGAGGAAGTTCGTCTGGATGAAGCCGTTGAGTACCTGGAAACCGATGAATCCGTAGACGATGGAGGGGATGCCAGCCAGAATCTCCACGCCGGGCTTGATGAGTTCCCGCAGGCGGTCGCTGGCGACCTCGGCGATAAATAGCGCGCCGAACAGACCCAGCGGGCCGGCGACTGCGCCCGCGATGAGAGTGACGACTACCGTCGCCCAGATCATCGGGATCAGCGAGTACGCCCCGCTGAGTGGGTTCCAGTACGTCGAATCCGACGGCAGGACGGCGTCAAGCCAGAAGAACCAGCGAGCCGACCCGCCCTGTTCTGGAATCAGTAGCAGTCCAAGCCCGTGTTCGAGAAACGCTGGTAATGCGCTCGCGAACAGGAAGAACGTAATAAACGCGACGGTCAGCACCGTCAAAATCGTCGCGACCAGCGTGAGCAGGCGTGCAACCTCGGCCTGATAGGTGACCCACCCGACCGCCGTGACGAACACGAACGCGAGTAGCATCGGCAGCGCTATCGCCGGCCGAAACAGGAACACGAGAATCGTCGCCGCCAGCGTCGTCGCTATCGCGCCGACCGCAAGCGCTGCGCCGTCGATTCTGCCCCCGCCCGACACCGACTCACTCTCCGTCGTTGGTATGTCTTCTGTCATATTATTGAAAATCGACCGAGACGGTCGAAATCGTCAGACTGCGTCCGGCCGGTTACACCTGGTCGGGGAGCTTGGCGCGCTGTTCTTCCTGACGGCGCGCACCGAGCTTGAAGTAGTTGTTCGGCGCGACGAAGGTGTCCTGACCGAAGTCGGACAGGATCATGTTGATGACCGCGGCTTCCTTCTTCGAGGTGCCTTCCCACGTGTACATGTGGAGGTCACGCGAGAGGGGATAGGCCTTCGAGTCCAGACCGTTCTGGTCGTCCTGATAGCTGTAGGTCGTCCCTTCCCACTCCAGGGCGACGGGGGCCAGGCCGTCGGTGTCGATGAACGCCAGCGCGAGGTAGCTGATGGCGTTGTCGGCCTGTGCGATGGCCTGTGCGAGGCGCTGGTTCTGGCCGTAGCGGTTGGCGACAGAGGTGTCCTCC
Source organism: Haloarcula sp. Atlit-47R (assembly GCF_003665985.1). Classification (NCBI taxonomy): domain Archaea; kingdom Methanobacteriati; phylum Methanobacteriota; class Halobacteria; order Halobacteriales; family Haloarculaceae; genus Haloarcula; species Haloarcula sp. Atlit-47R. The sequence goes on from NZ_QPLQ01000001.1 coordinate 777,413, forward strand.
TCGGGGTTGCCGAAGACGTTGGAGACGAAAGAGGTCCGGGTACCCGAGCCTTTGACACGGCCGAGGACCTGAATCTCGCGGTCCGGACCGCCGAGTTCGCTCCAGTTGGTGAGTTCACCTTTGTAGAGGGCTTTGAGCTGGTCCCCGGTAATCTTCTCGACGCCGGCGTCGGCGATTTCCTGGGAGACCACGAGCGGCTGGCCGTCGACCCCGACGACGTGGTCGACGAACTGCTCGTAGGAGTCACGGTCCGGGAGTTCGTCCTCGACGTTCCCGGAAGAATTACCGATGTCGTTCTGGCCGTTCATGACCTTCTCGACGCCGGTCCCGGAGTGGGAGAGGCCGACGGTGAACTGGAACGGCGGCCCCTCCTCGCCGCCGGCTTCGAAGCCGTAGAGGCCGGCCCAGTAATCGGCGAGGTTCTGGTCCGTGTCGATGTCGTACTCGCCGTGGGGCCAGTACTCGCTGTCGCTGGCCGGGCGGTTGGCGTTCCAGTAGGACGCCGCCGTGTTGGCGATGGGGTACACCGTCGAGGAGCCGCCCGATTCGAGCGGGCCGACGCTCTCCTGGCTGGAGCTTTCGGTCGCTTCCGTCTCCGCCGAGTCCATCTCCGTCGACGCCGCCTCGGTGTCCGCGCTCCCGCCGGAGCTTCCGTCGGAATCGGATCCGTCGCTGCCGCTGGAACAGCCGGCGATTGCAGCGATACTGGTCGCACCCGTTGTTGCGATGAATTTCCGCCGCGATACGAGGTCTGACAGCCCGTCTGGATCGTGCGCCATCACCAGAACCCAGCGGGACAGGTAATAAGTAACCTGCTAAGATAGCTATATCTATTGGTGTATTACTATATAGATATGGTATGGCAAAAACTCACAAACAGGTAGACATATAGCAGCGAATATGCCGCTATCATGCCGTCAGAGCCCCGAATATGACCGATACTGATGAGCCGCCAGATATAGCATTTTCACCGGTTTGAATTACCTATACCGGCGAATATCGTCGTATCATCGGCGTGTAGCCGGACAATATGTCCTCAAATATTAGAGCTCCGATACAGTATATAGATATGAGTGGATTTATACCATCCCGTGAACGAGTGCCAGTCACATGGAGACACGCAAGGTCCAGGTGACAGGCGGGTCGACGTACACCGTCTCCCTCCCCAAAGAGTGGGCAACAGAGAACGACGTGAGCGCTGGCAGCGTCGTCGAATTCCACGCTGAACGGGACCTACTGTTGCTCGCTCCGCAGCGGGACAACGGCCGCGTAGAAGGGAGTCTCGACGTGGAAGGGCTCGAAAACAGGCACGAACTCACGCGGGCGGTAATGACGATGTACGTCAGCGGCTTCGACATCATCCAACTCGAAGCGACCCGGATCACGGCCGAGCAGCGACGCATCATCCGCGATGCGACCCAGGGACTGGTCGGTCTGGAGATGATCGAGGAGACGACGGACCGGGTCGTCCTGCAGGACCTGCTCGATTCATCGGAACTGTCGGTCCACAACGCGATCACACGAATGCGACTGGTCTCGTTGACGATGCTCTCCGATGCTGTCGAGGCGCTCATCGAGGACGACGACAACCTCGCAGCGGACGTGATGCAACGCGACGACGACGTGGACCGGCTCTGGTACATGGTTTCGCGCGTGTTCCGAACCGTCCTCCGGAACCCGACGGCGGCTAACGAGATCGGCTTCCCGCGCGAGACCGTCTTCGACTTCCAGTCCAGCGCCCGCCAATTAGAGCGTATCGCTGACCACGCGACCAAGATCGCTAGCCTCTCCCAAGAGATTGGGGAGATAACTGGCGAAACCGCCGACCTGCTCGATCAGCTGGAAACCGAAGCCATTGCCGTCCCCGAAACAGCGATGGACGCACTGTTGACCGAAGACTCCGACGAGGCCGTCGAACTGGCAAACGAGGCCCGGAGTCAGATCCCTGACGTCGACGAGACCGCTCGCGAAGTCGACGGCCAGATCCGCGAGTTCGACCCACAGAGCGCGCAGGTGCTCGGGCTCGTCGTCGACTCACTGTCCCGGACCGCCGACTACGGCGGCAACATCGCCGAGAGCGCGCTCCAGAAAGCCGCACCGCGGCCACAATCCTGACCACTCGACAGTATACAAATCAGGCGCAGCCACCCTGCGGCCTTAGCGTGTCGAAACGATGCAGTGGCGACGATGCCGCCTGAGCGTTTCGAGGCACGCGACGGTGTCAGCGAGTGCCGGACACGTCACCGGACAGTCGTCGTAGAGATACCGAACGAGACTGGTTCCGTCGACACCGGAGAGAGCGGCGGTCGACCGACCGTGAAGCTGTTGCTGGCGGGTCGCTGCCACTGCCTCGCACTCGCTTTCGATCTCGGCGAGCTGATTGTCGATGCTGTCGAGTCGGGCCGGGTCAGTCGTTCTGCGTGCGTTCGCACCGAGTGCGGCCCCGCGGCGTTCACAGTTGTCAAGCGTTGCTCGCACTGACTGTAACGACTCCCGCTCGCGTTCGAGCGCCGGGAGCAGCGTCTCGCGCTCGTCGCGTGCTCTCTCACTTGCGGTTAGCAGCGCCTCGTACAATTGTGGAGTCAGGCGCGTTCCCGTGGCGATCTGCGTGCCGAGTTCCGGGCCGAACTCCATCGACATGTTGGCTTCCAGCGAGTCATCGTACTCGGCTTCGAAATGTGGCACAGCCATAACCGTCTCTCGGTAGGCTTCCCTGACGGCACGCAGGTTCGTATCGGGTTTCGGCTGCCGGGCACTGAGCGCCGACATCCCTCCCCCAGATGTGTCGACAGTGCCTGCGGCTCGTGCCGGCGGCTCGATAGACACAAGCTGGGTCCGAAAGCGCCGGAACGCCGTCAGTTCAGCCTCGACACAGTCGATTTCTCGTTGAACGACAGCGAGCGCCTGCTCGGTTCGCGGCTGGCTTGTCTCGGTGTTAGACACGGAACACTCAGCCGGAGTGTTTGCTCTCGTCGTATAGGTATTTTATATGTTCGCTATATAGACGACCGTATTCCTACCGGTGAAGTCGGCAGTGGTCCGCTACGATCAGCGCGACACTTCGCTGCCAGCAACAGGTGCCGGCAGTCCGTCGACTCACGCCGTCCGCAACGGATGCACTTTTCCCGAGTGGGAGACTACGACCTGCTGGTGGCGATGACGAGATGTTACCCCCGCTGAGCCCCTTGTGACGATGCACTATTCCTGAGCCACCATTTCACCCCGAACAACAGCTAAAACGGTGCAGCAGGGCCTTCGTCGGAATCTCCGTCAACAGCCGCAGTGTCTGCCGTCGCCTCCCCGTCAGCGGTTGCACGTTCCAGCGGCCCGTCCCAGCCGTTCAGGCCTGGTTCAAAACTTACAACATCGCCATCAAAGCCTTCATACGACGCGATAAGCCGGGCAGCCTGGACGCTAGACTTCCCCTTCGGACAGACTGTCACGACCTCGTCGTCGCCTTCGAACCGTTCGACTTCGTCAACGAGCGACGGGAACGGGACGTTCTCGCTTCCGGGAATGTGGCCTCGCTCGAACGCGCCGGGCGAGCGGATATCGACCACCCGGACCGTCTCTTCGTCGAGTTTCGACCGGAGCTCGTCGGCGTCGATTTCGCCGTCCATACCCAGCCGCTAGCGGGCGATGCCTAAACCTTCACCGGCTACAGCAAACCGTCGGCCTGTGCCAGCAGGATGCCTTCGATGGTTGCGTCGTTGGCCGGTTCGCGGCGGGCGACCTGCAGCGCTTCGTCGATGGGAACGGTCGTCACTGAAAGGAATTCGTTCTCGTCGAGTTCCCGGTCGACCGGTTCCAGTCCCTCAGCGAAGACGATGCCGCGGCGGTGCCGGAGCACGCCGGTCGAACACGAGAACTCCTCGATGAGTGAGACGCCGGCAGCTTCGAACCCAGTTTCCTCACGGAGTTCGCGCGCGCCCGCAGTCGTGTAGGACTCGTCGTCCTCGACGATGCCGGCGGGGAGTTCGAGACACTGCTCGCGGATGGTCGGGCGGTACTGGTCGACCATGACGAGTTCATCGCCGGTCGTGGCCACCACGACGGCCGCGTCGGGCAGTTCAGCCCAGTAGTAGTCTTTCTCGGACCCGTCGGGCTGGCGAACTCGGTCGTAGCCGCCGGTGTACCAGCCGGTCTCGTACTCACGTTTGCTCTCGACGATGGGCCACTCGTGGGCCGACTCGCGGGTCATACGTCCTGTCGGACCGCGACGTGGTAAAACGTGCCGTTGTGCCGGACGACGACGCCGTCGTCGGTCACAGCCCCGTCGTACTGCTGTCGCAAGGCGTCGCGTTCGTCAAAGGGCGAGTGGGTGAACGCGCCCTTGAGTCCGAACGGGCCGCGCCAGTACGGCTCGGACTGCCCGGCCGCCGACGCGGATGCCTCGGCCAGCGCCGCGCTCGTGTACGGGAAGCGTCGCTCGGACTGGGTGCTCCAGTTGATGGCAGTGCCGTTGTCGACGCTGTACTCGCCGTCGCTCGGCGTAGCGACAGTGTAGTACGGGTCGCCGCTCTTGAGGAGGCCCGGGAGCGCACCCAGCGCCAGCAACAGCACAACGACGGCGATGATTCCGAGCAAGGTGTTCCGTGTGACCGGACGCATCAGACGACCTCGCGGTAGATGCGGCCGAAGGCCTGCCGACGGAGCGTCCCGACGGCGGCCCGGCGTTCATCTTGAAACGTCGCCGCGACGGCCTGCTCTGCGAACGGGGCGGCGTGCCAGGCGACGTGGTCGACGTTCTCCGCGCCGACCAGCGTCACCTCACAGTCCGTGTCTTCGCGCCACTCCTCGAACTCCGCCATCGAACCGACCTGAACTGCGAGCGACTCTGCGAACAGTACGTCGCGGGCGGTCTCAATGACCTCACTGGTGACCCGCTCCTCGTAGGTCTCCGGGTCGAGACCCATCGCCTTCGCGACTTCCTTGACGACCACCTGCGCCGTCGGCCCGAACGCGTCGTAGCGCTCACTGGCCTCGGCTGCCGATGCCGGCGCGAACTGCCCCTCAGTGTCCATACGTCCCCTTGCCGCCGGCGGGACTATTCGGTTTCGTCTTCGTTCGTGGCAGTGTCGTCGCCGTCGACCGACGTATCGCCGTCGGTGGCGTCGCCATCGCTCTCGTTGTCGCTCTCGCGTAGCATCTCCCGCGTCAGGTCGCGCGCCTCGGCCAGCACCTCGCTGTCGTGGTCGCTGAGCGCGTTCGACCCACGGTGGCGGTCCGCCCCCTGCGGCAGGTCGGTGTGGCCGTGGTCGTGTTTATGGCTGTGGCCCCCGTCGCTGCGGTCGACGGTGTCTTCAAACACCTGTGGGAACTCCGTCTCCTCGGCGTACTCGACGACCTCGGTGGACAGTTCGTCCTCACCGAGCTGGCCCCAGTCGGGGACGCGCTCGTCGAGCCACGCTTCGTGGTCGTCGCCGCCGGTCATCGCCGTAAACGCGAGATGATTCGCCAGATGCACGTCGTCGGCTTGCGGGTCGTCACACACTGGACAGGCGTATCCCATCAGTGTGCGAACCGTGGACGCGGAGCCGTATATGCAGTCGGGGTCTCGGAGCGGTGGGTACTGCGAGAGAACTGGCTGCGAAGGGGCGTCCGGCAGTAGACGACGGGAGTGCGACCACAGCGCTCAGACAATGCCAGACGTAGCCGACACAGTCATAATAGTCGGACCATCACAAGCGCATCTTCGCCGTTGCTGTAGTAGTTCGGAATAGTCTTGCGGTGCTCGAACCCGAACCGCCGGTACAGCTTTCGTGCGCCGTCATTGTCGGCCCGGACCTCCAGCTTGACTGAGCCGGCCCCCGTCTCGCCGATAACCTCGAGTGCGCGCGTCAACAGCGCGCTCGCAACCCCCTGCCGACGGTACGCTGGCCGAACCGCGAGGTCCTTGATGTGGCCGAGCGGGGTACCGTGGTTCGGCACCGTGTCCGCGATGACGTAGCCCGCGACGGCGGGCGGGTCGCCATCGTCGTTGCCGGTTTCGGCGACGAGAAACCCCGGTTCGCCGAGATAGCTCTCCAGTGCAGAAAACGGCCACGGCTGTGGAAACGACGCCTGCTCGACGCGGTGGACCTCGATGAGGTCCGCACGGACAGCGCGCCGAACCGCCGGGGTACCCGGCGTCTCCGGCCCGTCTGGAGCGACCGTTGTCACGTACGCATTTCGGTGTGGACCTACATATGTGTTACCGCCGACCGAAGATACCCGAGTTCTGACTGTTTGTCGATAGGTACTGATAATTCATGCATCGATACGACCCTGCCATGGTTAGAAATGCGGAAGGTTCTTTACTCTGACGAGTGTATCTATGCATGCACCCATTTGGGTGCCACCACCCCCACCCCCACCCCTCTTTCCAAACTTTTCCATCGCCACCTGGGTCTGTCTTGGGGACCGCTATGCCGTAACCGGGACACTCATTCCCGTGAAACAGCGTCGGCTACGAGTATGGAGAACGAAAAAGACAGTCTCGCGCTGTCGCTAACCGGTCGTCCTGTGCCGGTACCCGAACCACATCTCTCTGTGCGTGTGTTTCCCGATAGACCGAGGAATGTGTCGCTCGACCGGAGCGGATGCCGCGCTGTTTGTGGCTTCACTGCTCGAAAAGCGATCTGCTGTCTCACGGCGCGAAGCGCTGTTCGACTTCGAAAGGATTCCTCGCTACGCTCGGAATCGCTCTGCTCGCAGGACCTGCGGTCCCGTTCCCAATACGAGGTTTCTGCAAAACCTCGCTCTAGTCGTCTGCGGGTGCAGCGCCGCCTTCGTCGTGTTGCTGCTTCGTGTGCGAGAGTTTGCCACCGGCGGCGAGGATCTCGCGTTCACGCTCGGAGGCGTCGAGCTGACCGGTTGCTTCCCAGTCGTCGTTCACGCGGATGGTGAACTCCGTCTGGCCGGATTTGACGGCCTCGGCCGCGTCGTCGACGATCTCGATGTCGTCGCCTTCCTCGATTTTCTCGTAGGTCTCCTCGTCGATGGTGAGCGGGACGATACCGAAGTTGAACAGGTTCGCCTTGTGGATGCGGGCGAAGCTCTGTGCGAGGACGGTCTCGATACCCAGGTACATCGGGCACAGGGCCGCGTGTTCACGCGAGGAGCCCTGACCGTAGTTCTCGCCAGCGACGAGCACGCCGCCGTCAGCTTCGAGTGCGCGCTCCGCGAACGTGTCGTCGACGCGCGAGAGCGTGAACTCGGAGAGCTTCGGGACGTTCGACCGGTACATCAGGATGTCCTGCGTGGCCGGGATGATGTGGTCCGTCGTGATGTTGTCCTCCATCTTGAGGAGGGCTTCACCACCGACTTCGGTCTCCAGCGGGTCCTTCAGCGGCACGTCGCCGATGTTCGGGCCCTTGATGAGTTCGTCGTCGACGGCGTTCTCCGGCGCGATGAGGTCCGATTCGGAGTTGCCGATGTACTGGTCGGGCATCTCCAGCCCGGGTGCCTCGAGGTCGCCGAGTTCGTCGGCGAGGTCCCGCGGGTCGACGATTTCGCCTTTGATGGCCGCCGCGGTGGCGACTTCCGGCGAACAGAGGTAGACGTTGTCGTCCTCGATACCCGAGCGACCTTCGAAGTTGCGGTTGAACGTCCGCAGCGAGACTGAATCTGAGGCCGGGACGTGCCCGATGCCGATACAGGCACCACACGTCGCCTCGGAGAAGTTGACGCCAGCGGCCATCATCTCCGCGGTCCAGCCCTCGCGGGCCAGCATCTCGGAGGCCTGCTTGGATCCGGGGGCGACGATCATCTCGGTCTTCTTGTCGATGTTGCGCCCTTCCAGCATCTTCGCGGCCGGGAGGATGTCCTCGTAGGCACCGTTCGTACAGGAGCCGATCATGACCTGCTCGACGTCGACGCCCTCGACCTCGGAGACGGGCACGACGTTGTCAGGCATGGACGGCTCGGCGATGAGCGGTTCGAGGTCCGAGAGGTCGACGACGATTTCGTCGGCGTACTCGGCGTCCTCGTCGGGGCCGATGTCCTCGAAGACGTCCTCGCGGCCGAGGCGTTCGAGGTAGTCCTTGGTCTGGTCGTCCGTCGGGAAGATCGAGGAGGTGGCACCGAGCTCGGTCCCCATGTTGGTGATAGTCGTCCGCTCGGGGACGGTCAGCGTCTCGACGCCAGGCCCGGTGTATTCCAGCACCTTGCCGACGCCGCCCTTGACCGAAAGCCGGCGGAGCAGCTCCAAGATGACGTCCTTGGCGGTTGCCCAGTCGGGCAGTTCGCCTTCGAGGCGGACGTTGACGACTTCCGGCATCTCGATGTAGTACGCGCCGCCACCCATCGCGACGGCGACATCGAGGCCACCGGACCCGATGGCGAGTTCGCCGAGGCCGCCGGGCGTCGGCGTGTGCGAGTCGGACCCGAGCATCGTCTTGCCGGGTGCGGCGAAGTTCTCCTTGTGGACGTTGTGACAGATACCGTTGCCGGGGCGCGAGAAGTGTGCCCCGAACGTACCCGCCGCAGAACGGAGGAAGCGGTGGTCGTCGGTATTCTTAAAGTCAAACTGATAGGTCTGGTGGTCACAGTACTGTGCGGCCAGCTCCGTCTGTACCTCTTCGAGGCCCAGCGCTTCGAACTGCAGCCAGACGAGCGTCCCGGTCGTGTCCTGTGTCAGCACCTGGTCGATCTCGATCCCGATCTCTTCTCCGGGTGTAAGTTCCCCTTCGACGAGATGGTCGTCGAGAATTTTTTCCGTAAGCGTCTGTCCCATAACGTGCGTCAATGGATGGCGCGGCGGTATAAATCCCGCGTATTCCGTCGTATTTTTCATATAAAAACCCGTGCCGTCCGTCACTCGGAAGCGAGTCAACGAGACAGAACAGCGGTTGGCCAGACCGGCAGGCCTTTCCACGATACTCGCACAGAACCGGGTATGTTCAAAAGTGGGCGGTTCGTCGCCGATGCCCTCGGCGACCTGAGAGAACCACAAGTGCAACCGAACGGCGTCGACCTCACGCTCGGGGCAATCTACGAACAGGTCGAACCGGGGCGCATTGAGCGCGACGGCAAGACCGTCGGTGACCGACGGGAAGTCGAACCCAGCGACGGTGTCTATCAGCTCGACCGTGGCGGGTACATCGTCGAGTACGCCGACCGCGTCGTCATTCCAGATGGACACATCGGTTTTCTCCTTCCCCGGTCGTCGTTGCTTCGCAACTCCTGCATGCTCGATACAGCCGTCTGGGACGCCGGCTACGAGGGGCGGGGCGAGGGCTTGCTTGAAGTCCACCACCCGATAGAACTCGAACAGGGCGCGCGGATCGCACAGCTCGTGCTCGCCGACGCCGCTCACGAGGGGACGTACGAGGGGTCGTATCAGGGCGAGAACCTGTAGTTGCGACGGGCCGCTTACGGCGTCACAGTGAACGTGAGTTCGCTCCCGTCGCTGAATCCGAGCGTAACCGTGATTTCGTCCCCGGCCATGTCGACGGGCTTCCCGGAGTTACCCTTTCCTGAGGTCAGGAATTCATACATTGTGACCTCAGCCGTCGAATTTCCGGAAACCATTGCGGCGTCAGATAGCACCGCCGTGCTCCCGATCTGGTAGCCGTCTTTCCCGGCGTTGCGTTCCTTGTTCGTGTCCCAGACCCCCGTCGATGCGCCGACGACACGGATTTCGTGGTCAGTCCGGGTGCTACCGGACCCGCTCTCGAACAGCGTGCTGGCAGCGTCCGTACTGACAGTGACGTTCCTGACGCTGACTGCCGTCGAAGCCGTGTTTTCAATGGACAGCGCGACACCAGAGCCGTCACCACCGAACGTCTCTGCGTCGCCGGTGTACCTGACAAAGTCAGCCGCGTCGCCCAGCGCCACGGTCGCGGTCTGGCCGGTCGCGCCGTCGTTACCGTACGCGTCCGTCAGCTCCGACAGCGTGACCGTGTATTCGCCGGGCTGGCTCACGGTGTACTTGACTCTGTAGGTAAACGACGAGCCGCTGTTGTCGAGGTTCAACTGCTCGACGTTTTCGACAGTGCCGGGTCCGGACACGCCCAGTGTCACGTCACTCGCTTGAATCGAGGTCTGCTCTGTCGCTTCGAGTGTCACAGTGAACGTTCGGCTGCCGGTCTCGGTCGCGGTGAAGGAATCGACCGCCGGAGCGGTCGTGTCCTTCGGCGTCTGGTCATTTGTGACGGAATCGCCGCGGTTCCCCACGTCGTCTTCGACGACCGCCGTTGGCGTGACTGTCCCGTCGGCGAGTGAACTCGTGTCGAACGTCAGCGTCGTCTCGTCAGTCGCCGGGTCGATAGTCGCCGACCGCGTGATGTCAGTCCCGGTCTGGTCGGTCAGTGTGACGCGTGCCGTCTCGTCACCGTCCAGCGAATCCGGGTTTGTGATAGTCACGTCGACGGCGTTCTGGTTCGCCTGGGTGATGGCGTCGGGTTCGACAACGACGTTGTTCACGTCGCCTGGCGAGCGACTGTCGAGCACGAAGGATAGGGCAGTCTGTGGCGACATTTCGGTTCCGTCGGCGTCTTGCGCTTCCGATACCGTCACGTCGATAGTCTTGTCCACGTCGTTGTCGGCGAACCGGATCGGGACCTCGTACGTTTTCGCCGTCGTCCAGGTCCCGTCCGCGGTCACTACTGTCGCCGAGCTTTCGGTGACGCCGTCGAGTTCGATGCTCGGCGCGATAGTCCGGTCCATCTCCGTATCGAAAGTCAGCGTCAGCGTGCGTTCGACGTTGTTGTTAGCTTCTGTGTCATCTATCGGTGTTCCGGGGAGTGTCGCCGAATCGATAGCCGGTGGCTCCGGAGCTGGCGTCGCAGTCTCCGTAGCCGGTGTCTCAGTCTCCGGAGTCGGCGTCGCGGTGTCTGTGGTCGGCGTCGGATCAGTAGCCACCGTCCGGCTCTCCCGACCGAGGACCGTACTGCTGTCGACAGCAACGGCGAGGACGGTGACGGTGCCGGTGTAGGAATGAGACAGTCGCACGGTATCGGTCGGTTCGAACGGGCCGGTGACGGCTGACTCGTAGCGCTGACTCGCAGTTTCGTTTCGGATGATAACGTCGAATGACCTGCCGTCGACAGTGTCACCGCCGTTGTGTGTGATCGAGACGGTAGTGCTCGTGATATCTATGTCGAGGTCCACCAGCGGCTCCGCGGTCGATTGTGGTCCGGACGAGAGAACACCGGCACCCAGCACCGAGACCAGCACGACGATAACAGCCGTCAGTAACACGATGCCGACCGTCTCCGATTGACCGCGGGATGAGTCAGTCATGTCAAGTCCGACCGCAGCGCCTTGTGTGGAACCGTCGACACATGGTGTCAGCAGGCGTCGGCAGAGCGGATAGTGTACTAGTACTCGTTCGCAGTCAAAAGGGTGCTGATGGTTGAGACATGGTAGGCCATGCTGTGAATTTAAGTGGATTTCCCGAGTGCTATCCATTGGTGCTTGAATCGACTATACCCCGGTCCATACCGCCGTCAGCCTTCAGTACCCGGAAATTACACAAGCACCGTTTTCAGGTACGACAACTGTCTGACCGGGGTTTATCATCGTTGCTGCGTGACAGTGAGACATGATAGTAGAATTTCACATCGACGCCCCCCTCTTGCAGCGAACAGCTGAAACGCTGAGTAAAGCAGCGATACGGATACAGCGACTGCACTGCGAGAGCGGCGACTGTCGTGCCGTCGCCTGGATTGGCCCCGTTGAGCGGCCCGCCATTGAAGCGAATCTGGCCCAGGACGAGAGTATCACCGACTATGCCCACGTAGCGGCAGAAGGAGATGGTCACTGGTACATCCTACATACGACTGATACGACAATCGACACGATCGGAGAAGCGTTGTTGAACGCGGACGGGTTCCTGCTCGGCGCCGCACAGACCGGCGAAGACTGGGTCTTCCGGGCCCGGTTCCCCGAGAAGAGTTCGGTGCTGTCGTTCCGTGACGCGCTCGTGTCCAGTGATATCACCATCGACATTCAGACCATCACTGACGACACGGAAGCCTCCCCGCAGTTCGGCGTGACGGACCCACAGAGAGAAGTGCTGTTGCTCGCGCTCAATCGTGGCTACTTCACCGTCCCGCGGGAGTCCTCTCTCTCGGACCTCGCCGCCGAACTCGGTATCTCTAGCCAAGCTGCTTCGGAGCGGCTCCGGCGGGGAACCCGGACGTTGGTCCAGAACACGCTGGCGGCCCCTGAGCGACCGCTTGTCGGCTCACCGCCAGAGTGACCGGAAGAGAGTAACTTCCGGGTGGGAGAACGCGGTGGTGGTGGGACGCCGACCAGCTGTGAGCAACAGGTCTGTGGCGACACAGTGGTAAGTAGCCGCGTGTGAGCTGACAGTGTCGAAGAGTTGTTCGTCATCGGCACGTCGGTTACTTCAGACAGTGAAATAGCTCATCCGCTGTTATAAGAGAAGGGAGCGTATGATGGCGTATGAGCTCGAACGAGGGGACTGTGTATATGCTGCGGAACCGGGCCACGGAGGGGTCCGACGACTGGGTGAGCCCCGAGCCCGCAGAAGATGTTATTGCCGATGCGGTGCTTGAAGCGACAGATCTGGCTGCGGATGATATTGACAGGCTTGATACGTACGTCGACAGCGAGTCTCTCCGTGCAGTCGTCGGCGAGAGGACGACGGAGTCGCTAACGTTCGCTGTCGAAGGACACGACGTGACAATAACCGCTGACGGAGCGATTTCTGTCGACGGGTAACCGGCGCTGACACGCCCCCGTCCAAATGAGATAAGTCGATGGCCCGAGAGCCCCAAGTATGACTCGCGTCGCGCTCATCGCACACGACGACGAGAAACCCGAGATGATAGACCTGGCACAGAGCTACGAGGACACGCTGTCGGCGTTCGACCTCGTCGGGACCGGCACGACGAGCAAGCGCATCATGGCCGAGACCGACCTCACGGTCGAGCGCAAGGAGAGCGGGCCGATGGGCGGGGACACGCAGATCGGCGCGGAAGTCGCCGAGGGCCGGATGGACGGCATCGTCTTCCTTCGGGACCCGCTGACAGCACAGCCTCACGAGCCGGACATCTCGGCGCTCCTGCGTATCTGTGATGTCCATGACGTGCCGCTGGCGACGACGCGAACCTCGGCGGAGTACGTGCTGGACGGACTGGCTCGGGACCAAGCTGACGACTAATTCCTCGGTGGACGACCGCCCGTAATCTGCTTATTCGGCGTACGTCGGTCGTTCGGCGTATTCGATTGGGTCCCGTTCGCCGATGCGCTGGAAAGCTTCGAGTCGGAACGCACAGGCGTCACACGTCCCACAGGCCGGTTCGTCGTCCCGGTAGCAACTCCATGTGTCCTCGTAGGGGACGCCGAGTTCGACGCCGCGCTCGGCGATGTCTGTCTTGGACCACTCGACGAACGGCGCGACGAGGTCGATGTCCGTCTCGGGCTTCGTGCCGGCGTCGATGACGCCCTGGAAGGCGTCGAAGAAGGCGGGCCGGCAGTCCGGGTACCCCGAGAAGTCCTCGCTGTGTGCGCCGATGAAGACAGCCCCGCAGTCGTTGGCTTCGGCGTAGGAGACCGCCATCGACAGCAGGTTCGCGTTACGGAACGGGACGTAGGAACTCGGAATCTCGTCGCTGTCGGTGTCGGCGTCGGCCACGGCCATCGAGTCGTCGGTCAGCGACGACGCGCCGATCTGGGTGAGGTGCTCGGTCTCGACGTGGAGGAAGTCCGCCGCGTCGACGTGGTCGGCCAGCGCGCTGGCGCACTCGTACTCCCGGTCTTCGGTGTTTTGCCCGTAGCTGGTGTGCAGCAGGTACAGGTCGTCGTAGCCGCGGGTCTGTGCTTCGTACGCCGCCGTGGCGCTGTCCATGCCGCCGGAGGCGAGCACGACAGCGCGGGTGTCGTTAGTCATGCTAAGTGGTATCGCAGGCAGTTACGTTCCCGGTGCGTCGTTCCAGAGGTCGACGTGGAGCCGCGGCGTGTAGCGGTAGCCGTACTCCAGTGCGAGGTCCGCAACGGTCTCTCGGGTCGATTCGAGCTGGTCGCGCGTCTGGCCTTCCGGCATCAGCAACACGTCGTCGTCATCCACGCGTGCGGACGCGGCGTCGCGGAGTCGGTCGATGAGGCGCTCGATCTCGGCCATGTCCTCGCGGCCGGTGACGACGAACTTCAGTTGCGTGTCGTAGCTTTCGACGAGTTCGGCCAGCGTCGGCACGTCGAGTCGCCGGTCCTCGTGGCGGTCCGCCCACTCGCCGTCGCCGTCGGGGTCGCGGTCGGCCGTCGGCGTACTGGAGGCCAGTTTCGGGCTGACGCTGGCAAGGTCGATAGGAGCATCGGGGACGACGGTTCCGTTAGTCTCGACCGTCGTGTGATACCCGCGGTCGGCCAGCCGCGCCAGCAGGGTCTCGCTCGAATCGTGAATCAGCGGCTCGCCGCCGGTGAGGACGACGTGGTCGGCGTCGTACTCGTCGATAGCCGCGACCACGTCGCCGACGGTGAACCAGTCGTGGGTCGGCTCCCAGGAGGTGTGATAGGAGTCACAGAACCAGCACCGCAGATTACAGCCGCTGGTTCGAACGAACACGCTCGGGACGCCGGCCAGTCGGCCCTCGCCCTGAAGCGACTGGAACAGTTCGTTGATAGGGAGGTCGCCCGTCTCCGCGTCGGCGTCGGTCCCCTCGATGTCGACCCCGGGCGTGTCGTTTGCGACCGGCATCAGCGGATACAGAGTTCGCTGGTCTCCCGGACGGAGACGGCGACGTCCGACACCGTCTCCGGGAGGCGGTCGGCGAGGCGCTGTTCCAGTATCGCGGCCATGACCTCGGCCGTCGGCGGGTGGTCGAGGACGACCACGGCATCGCCATCGCCGCTGGCGTCGAAGGCTTCGACCAGCGGGTCACCGGCCTCGAGCAGGAAGCGGTGGTCCCACTCGTCGACCACGTCCGTGATGTCTCCCTTATCCACGACCCACCCTTCGTCGGTGAGTTCACCGGTGACACGGACCGTTATTTCGTAGTTGTGTCCGTGCGGGCGCGAGCATTTCCCGTCGTGATGTAGCAATCGATGGCCCGCAGAGATACGGAGCGGCCGATCACCGCCGACGACGAGGTTCCGTTCGCCAGCGTCGGCGAGCGTGTCATCGGCCTTCGATAGTCCCTGAGACATACCACGGTATTATCGGTCGGTGGCTTAACTCTCACGGGAGCTGGCTAGCCAGTGCCTCGGTAACACAGAACTGAGACGAGCGGGGGCGAGTCGTCACTGTCCGACAGTAGGTGCGCAGTGGAGACACCCCTCGGGAACGAACGGACAGCGTTCACCGTGGGACGGCGCTCGACGACCATCGAAGACCGCGCTACGTGTTAGTGGGAGTGGCAAGTCACTCGGAGAGTGAATCGTCGGCGACGGCCGCAAGTCGTCGGTTCATCGCTCGGAGATACTCGGCGGCAGCGTCGGGATGGCCGTCATCTAGCGCCGTGTGTACCTGCTCGCAGCCGTGGAGCAACTGCGAGCGCAACTCACACTCCGGGAGCTTGTGCTGGCTGACCGTCTCGGCTGTCGCAACTGCCTGTCGAGCCGTATCGAACTCCGCGCCGCTGATCGCCGTCTCGCCCTCTTCAGCGAGTTGTGTCAGCACCGCGTGTACGTCGCTGGGCAGGTCACTGGACACAAACGCTGTTAGGCACGCACAGTGATAACGGCCGTGTTAGATGTCCAGCGGGGACCCGAGGCGCAAGCCCGGACAGCACCTGTGGTACCCTCGCCGTGCGGACGCCTGTGGGTGGGCGGGCTGTGGCCGGCAGTGATCTCGGAACACAGCGGTCGAAAGCGATGGACGGGAGTCCCATCTCACAGGCGACTATCGTTCGCGGATATCGGCGTAAGGGATAGGTCACTGCAGCCCACAGGGTTGGGTGTGACACGACGTGCCGTCGAACGGGAGTTCGAGCGTTACCTCTCGCAGTTCGTCGACGAGACGTACGCGGCGTTCGATGTGGCAGCCGTGCTTCGCGGGTCAAACGGGAGCGGCGGCCGCGTTGCGGGCAAACTGCTGAACAACAGCCGCCCGCTGGAACGACACGTTATCCGGCCGAAACTCCAGTCCTACCAGCAGCAGATACTCGACCAGCTGGAGCCGGTGCTGGATTACGCTGCCACCGACGCGGCGTTCGACGCATACGCTGACGACGTGCTGGCCCGCGATATCTACTGGAACGCGCTCCGTGACACTGTCCGTGGCGACCGACGAGACCAGATTCGGGAGCGGCTGCTGGCCCGCCAGCAGTCGTTTGGAGACGACCTCGCGCCGCTGGTCGCCGCCGACAGCGACGACTTCTGGACGGCTGTCACTGATACATACGACCAGGAGACGGCGACGGATATCGTTCAGACGCACTTCGAGTTTTCCGTTCCGCTGCGGGAGGACCAGAACGCCTTCGCCTTCGAACTCAGCATCGACCCCGGCGAGGTGCTGGGCGGTCTCGCACGGGCCCTGCCCACGCTCAACGTCGAATTCACCGACGAGGCGTTGCGGTCGATGCGCCACGCCGAACAGCAGGTCATTCCGTCGGCGAAGGCTGACGTAGCGCAGGCGTACGACTCATAGAGTGGCCCTGCCGCTACGTGCCGCTTTGCTCAGTCTGCGTTACCAGTCGGTGTTTGGAGTAGTATGTCCGAAAGTGGACACAGCGGCCGTCTTGGCACGTGGACGGCCGTTGTGTCAGGTATTGGTGTTGGTGTTGACTGACGACGGCAGGTGTGGTTACTCACGTCGACTCGGCCTCGGACTCCGCGAGGCCGATAGAGCATGGGAGCTTGGCAGCGAACGCCGGTAACGGCGTTCACATACGGGCTACAGTACGTAGACCAATCAACCTGCCATCGGTTTCCATGTCCCCATATGGTAAATAACCTACGGAATATGTTACTTCTATACCGAGTAAATCATTATAATCCATCGTCAGACACCAGGACTGCCGAACACGAGAGGGGTCCGATATACTAGAAATCTGGTATGTATCCGCCGCCAGTCGCGGAGACCACCGCGGCAGTGGGTCTCAGTCGTCGAAGGGCCAGTCGCCCGTAATCCGCATCCCCTCGGCGAGGTCCTGCGATTCGAGGGCGGCAGCTATCTCCGCGGGGTCCTTGCGGTCGGCGCGCACAGAGCCGTCGGCGAGCGTCACGGCGAGTTCGGTCAGCAGGACGGCCTGCTCGCGGAACGTCCGGGATTCCAGTTTGTCCAGCGTGTCGGCGTGGGTGTGGCCCCAGCCGCGGCCCTCGCCGCCGGTTTCGCTGGTCACGTGGTAGCCGGGGACGCCGCGCCGGACAAACGGCCAGTGGTCGCTGTGGGGACCCTGCTCCGGCGTGAGCGAGATGGGGTGGTCGAAACGGTCGGCCACGTCCTCGGCGGCGGCCGCGAGCGCGTCGAACCCGTGGGTGAAACACTTCAGCGTCCGGCCCTGGACGACGCCGTCCAGATTGAGCACGGCCGTCACGTCGTCGGGGGCCACGTGGGCGGCCAGCCGGTTCGAGCCGACGAGTCCGACCTCCTCCGCGCCGAAGGTGACGAACTCCACGCGCGTCGCCAGTTCGTGCTCGCGGCCGGCCAGCGCCCGCGCGAGTTCGACGACCATCGCCGTCCCCGCGCCGTTGTCCATCGCGCCCTCCGCGATGTCGTGGGCGTCGACATGACTGGTCACCAGCAGTCGTTCGTCCGTGTCCGGTCCGAGTTCGGCGTGAACGTTCTGACTCGTCGCAGCGGGCGTCTCGCAGTCGACGCTAAGGGCGACATCATCACCGGCGTAGCGGCGACCCAGTCGCGCGCCCGTCTCGCTGGCGACGCCGACTGCCGGAATCTCGCCGATGGGGGTCTCAGCCGTGCCGACGCTCCCGGTCGGTGGCAGCACGCCTTCGACGTGGTTGCGGTAGATGAACCCCGCCGCCCCGGCCTCGACGGCGAGGTAGTACTTCTCCCGCCGGTGGATATACCGGTCGTACCAGTCGGGCACGTCAGAGCGGGCCAGCACTATCTGGCCCTCACAGTCAGCGTCCTCGAAATCCTCCGGGAGGCCGTGGCCGACGTCGACCAGTTCGCCGGTCACTTCGCTGGACGGCGACCGCGGGAGGGCGATGCATTCGTGCGCCTGTGTCGCGACCGGTGACCCATCGACGTGGACGGCGCTGTCGCCCCGCTCCCAGCCCTGTATCTCGAACTCGGAGAGTCGAGCGTCGCGGGCGTACGCCGCCAGCGCGTCTCGGGTCGCTTCGGCAGCCCTCCGTTCGCCGTCGCTGCCGGCCATCCGGTTCCCGATGTCGACCAGCCTCTCCAGGTGGTCCCACCCGACCGTGCTGGTGAAGGTCTCGCCTATCCAGTCAGTGTCGTCCATACCTCTCGGTGGGGTCGTGCCGGGTTTGAAGGTAGGGGTCGGCGGCCGGCGCGGCGATTACCGGGGCGCGAGCGGACCGAACCGGCTGGCGACTCCGTACCCCAGGACAGCCAGCGCGGTGCCGACGAGGCCGAACAGGAGCAGGGAGAGGAGAAACTCCAGCGGCGTGACGGCGACCGCCGGCTGGTCCAGCAGGCGGCGGTACGCCGAAAGGAGCCCGCTCCCGAAGACGGCGGCGGCGAGGAACCCGCCGAAACTGGCGACGCCGACGGTCGCGGCGGCGACCGCGCGATACCGGCTGGACAGGTCGCGTCGCCCGGCGTCGGCATACACCAGCGCGACCGCGACCGGTGACACGAACAGGGCAGCGAGCACCGGGAGGAGGGTCATGTCCGGATATCGCTGGTCCGAGTCATAAAGTCACTCCCGAGCGACGGCGGCCTCCGGTATTTTGTCCGGAGCGCGCGAAGCAGACCTATGCGCGCCGCAGTGCTTGAGGCGTACGACGAACCGCTGGCAGTCCGGGACCGCGATCCGCCGACCCCGGACCCGGACGGGGCCGTCGTCGCGGTCGAGGCGTGTGGCATCTGTCGGAGCGACTGGCACGCCTGGCAGGGCCACGGCGACTGGGCCGACGACGACGTGCCGATAGGACAGGTGCTGGGCCACGAACCGGCGGGCCGCGTCGTCGAGACGGGCGACCGGGTAACGACAGTGTCGGCCGGCGACCGCGTCGTCGTGCCGTTCAACCTCGGCGACGGGACCTGTGGCTACTGCCGAAACGGTCACGGCAACGTCTGTACGGGCGGGTGGGCGCTGGGCTTCGAGTCCGACGTTCCGGGCGCGTTCGCCGAGCGAGTCGCCGTCCCGCAGGCCGACTACAACCTCGTGGGGCTGCCCGACAGCGTTGATTTCGACGCCGCGGCAGCGCTGGGCTGTCGGTACGTCACGGCCTTTCACGCGCTGGCACATCGGGCTGACATCGCCGCCGGGGACCGCGTCGCGGTGCATGGCTGTGGCGGCCTCGGGCTGGCGGCCGTCCAGATCGCGTCGGCGCTAGGTGCGAGCGTCATCGCCGTCGACATCCGCGAGGACCCGCTGGCGATGGCCCGCGACGTGGGCGCGAACACCGTCGTCGACGCCAGCGCTGTGGCAGACGTGCCAGCGGCCATCGAGGCCGAAACCGACGGCGGCGCGGAGGTGTCCGTCGACGCGCTGGGCCGGGCCGAGACCTGCCGGAACAGCGTTCGGTGTCTCCGGCCACGAGGAGCGCACGTTCAGGTCGGGCTGACGACCGATGCTGAACGCGGCGAGGTGGCGCTGCCGACCGACTGGATCACCCGCTGGGATATCGACGTGCTCGGCTCACGCGGGATGCCGCCGTCGCGGTACGACGACCTCCTCCGTCTGGTCGCTGACGGGACGCTCAATCCCGGCGCACTCGTCACCCGCCGGGTGGCACTAGAGGCAGTTTCGGAGCGGCTGGCCGCGATGACAGACTACGGGACCGACGGTATCGAACTGGTAACGGAGTTCGGCCGGTAGCGGGTACGCTTTTAGCGCTTCAGCTTGACACCCCAAGCATGTCCAACATACTGCGTGACGCTGTCGTCGACCCAGCCCGGGACGCGCTCCCGTTTCTGGTCATCACCGTCCTGTGGGTTATCGTGATGCTCGTCCTCTACGGCCTCTTTCTGGTCACCAAGCCGAGCGATATCACGTACGACGCCTGGGTCCACGCGACGGTGTTCGTCGTCCCGGCCATCGGGTTCTTGGGACAGGTACTCCAGCAAGCGCTGTCGGGTCACCACCGGACCTGACCGGCTCCCCGTCACTTCCAGGGGTTCGGGACCAGTTCGGCCTGCACCGTCGCGCCGACGGCGAGATGCGTGTCGGTTGTCGGCTCGGCGATACAGAGCAGGACGTAGCCGTCCGCAAGCTGTCGGTCCTTGAGTGCCCGCGGCGAGCGGTGATGCACCACGTCACCGGACAGCAGCCGAGCGGTACAGGTCCCGCACGCACCGGTTCGACAGCCGAACGGCAGTCCGATATCCGCGGCCGCCGCGGCATCGAGTATCGTCTTGCCGTCCGGGACGAAAATCGTCTCCGTCCGGTCGCTGTCCCGCCAGTCCAGCTGGACCTCGGACATCAGCTGCCCACCCGCACCGCCGTCATTGCCACACGTCGCTGGTACAGTCTCCGTCGGGCCACCGAATCTCGTGGGCACGAGCAGGGCCTTCGGGCAGGTCGCCGAAGTCCACGAGGAAGTCCCGGTCCAGCGACATTGTCCCCGTCCGCGGATCCACATCGGCTTTGAGCATTACCGAGCCGGTCTCGGCCTCCTCGGGGAAGAACTGGTTATCCCACGACGAAAACAGCGAGGTCGTCCAGTACAGCCGCTCGCCGTCGAGTGAGAGCTGAAGCATCTGCGGACCCGCGACGATGTCACGGCCCTGTACCTGCTGAATGTCGCCGAAGTAGCCACCGATAGAGATCGAATCGGCCTTCCGGGGGTTCGACGGGTCCGAGATGTCGTACATCCACACCTCGCTGTGGAGCCAGTTCGACCCGAAGAGGTAGCGGTCGTCCATCGAGATGAGGATGTCCGTTACCAGTGCTGGCACCGGCATGTCCCACCCCTCGTGTTCACGGTCGTCGAACTCGATGACTGGTTCGGCATGATACTCACCGTTCGATTCGTGGAAGTGGATGATATTCGAGGATAGCGCCGCGCCGACGTAGCCGTGCGTGCTCTCGGGTGTGTGGAGAAAGCGGGCTTCGAGCGGAATCAGACCGTCCTCGCCGAGGTCGATGGTCTGTTCGACGGTGCCAGCCTCCCAGTCCCAGAAATTGAGATGCTGGCCGTATTTGCCGTCCTCAACGTCCTCTAAGTCGAACCCAGGGTAGTAGGTTTTCGGGGCCGCCCACTCCGTCGACAGCATCACGTTCTGGCGGGGCTGATACCAGTAGTCGTAGTTCATCTCTATCTCGCCGGGCGGGTCCCACCGACCCTGCACCTCGAAGTCGTCGTTCAGTTCCAGAAAGCCGCCGGGGAGGTCGCCGTCGGCGTCGCCCAGCATGGAGATAAGGATCTCACCGTCGGGGATGCAGTGGACGGTGTGGGGCGCGGAGAGGTCGTGGTCGTACACCGTTTCCGGTTCAATGACTTTCGTCAGTTCAGGGTCGCGTCGCTCCTTGGTGTCGACGATGTGAATTCGAGATGACCGCTGGCCGGGAATGACGAGATGCCGGCGCTCCAGTCCGTCCATGTGGCACGATGAGGAGCAGGCGTTCCACCCGAAATGGTGGAGTTCGTCGCCCTTGTTCGGCATTTTGACTCGATTGATTATTTCGCTGTAGGTGTCCGAGTCAGGGTCGACATCGACGACAGCCAGAAAGTCCGGCGCGTCGACGTCCTGACCCACGTGCAGCCCCATCACGTAGGCGGTCCGTTCGCGCTCGGCCTCCTCAATGGCCGCCTGCGGAGTGGCATAGCCCGGCCCCTCGTGGTCGTGATGCTCGTGATGGTCGTGTGTCTCGCTCTCTGACGGCTGTTCGGCGTCACTCATGCTTGTTAGTTACATACACATTACATTTTAGCAACGTGTTCCGGATGAAACGGCCGCTACATGCGGCGTGGTAATGGCAGCGTCCGGCGCGATGCACGGGCCACCGTCGGCTTCACGCCAGTTGTCGCCAGCTCCACGTCGGTTCCCAGTCGAGCAGCTGCTGGGCTTTCGAGGTGTCGATGAGCGCCGCATACGGGTCGCTGTCCTCACCCGTCTGTCCTCGGTAGTCGGCCTCGGAGTACAGTTCCGCCGCGAGTTCGGCACTCGGTGTCTCGGCACTCGTGTCCGGGGCCGACACCCAGAACCGCTCGTGGCCATCGAACGACGCTTCGATGGCTGCCTCGACGAGCGTGACAGCATCGGTAGCGTGGACATATCCACAGAGCGTGTTACGCTGGGTATGGAAATGCTCCGAGTTCCGGAGTCCAGCGAGGGTACGGTCGGCCTCGACAAACGTCTCGTGGGCCAAGTCATCGTCGACCACCCACGGGAACCGAAGCGACGTAATGGTCTGGGGTGCGTCCGCGCTCCGGCGGGCGAACCCGTCGGCAGCGATCTCCAGTGCCTGTTTCCCCATTGCGTACGGGTTCGACGGCGTGAGGCGGTGGTCCTCGTCAATTGGGAGGTAGTCGAGCGTGATGGCGTCCGGTTCGAACCCGCCGCCGATGGCGCTGAAACTCGACGCCAGAGCGACCGTGTCGATACCCAGTTCGCCGGCTGCTTCCAGTAGGTGATAGCTGGACATGACGTTACTTTCATAGGTCCGGTATCCCGGCGTCTGGTCGGGCGTGGGAACCATTCCGAGGTGGACGACAGCGTCGGCATCGCTCTTTGCGAGTGCACCGTACACCTCGCCCGCATCGAGCAGGTCAGTCTCGATGTATACGTCCGAGTGTGTCTCGTCGCGCCGACCGCGGGAGAGATTGACCGTCCGGTATCCCGCTGCATCCAGATATTCGAGAACGTGCGTGCCGACACGGCCGTTACCGCCAGTGACGGCGACCGATTCGGGCATGCAAGGATATGCACCAGACAGACTCAAAGGGGTTCCGCCGGGACACGTCGATGGCCGTCCTCACGCCGCAGCGAGCGCCTTCCGGACAGCGTCCTTGATTGGCGTCTGGTCGATTGGCACGACATCTTGCAGGTCCATTGCCGGGTCAACCGTGACCGGGTTCCGCATACTCTCGGCCAGCGGCCGGGCGATGGCGTACTGTACGTCTGTCGTGAATCGAAGCCAGTGCGAGGACAGGCCCGGCGTCATCACCGGCACGGGGATGATAAACAGTCGCTTGCCCTTCTCTGCCGCGGTGAGTTTCAGCAGCGACTCGTAGGACCACACTGACGGCCCGCCGATGTCGTAGGTCTCGCCACGGGTCTCGTCGGCATCGAGCAACGCCACGAGGTAGCTAATCGCGTCGTCGACACCGATGGGCTGACACGGCGTTCTGACCCACTTGGGGACGAGCATCAGCGGCAGCCGGTCGGTCAGGTCGTTGACGATCCGGAAGCTCGCGCTCTCCGGGCCGATGATGACCGCCGCACGGAGTACCGTCAGGTCGAACGACCCCTCCGCCAGCACCGACTCGACTTCGCGCCGCGACGCCAGATGGGGCGAGAGGTTCTCCTCGTCACCGCTGATACCGCTGAGATAGACAACCCTGTCGACGCCCGCGGCCGACGCCGAGTCCGCGAACCGACGGGCGTAGCGACGGTCCAGCTCAGCGAAGTTCTCGGAAGTGAGCGAGTGGATGAGGTAGTACGCAACGTCGATGTCGTCGCAGAGTCCATCGAGGGAGTCTGGGTCGCCGAGGTCACCCTCGAACGGCTCGACCCCGTCGGGAAACGATTCTTCGCTCGCACTCCGGGAGAACGCCACCACGTCGTGGCCTGCGTCGTTCAGGGCACGGACCAGTCGCTGTCCGATGAATCCGGTCGCACCCACGACGAGCACACGCATGTGTTCGTACCTTGTGTCGGAACCTCAAGGACGTTGCGGCGATTCCCGTGCCGTGACAGTCACCGGGGCCGTGAGAAACAGGGACGGGCGTTGCGATTCCCCGGGTTCAAACCGCTCTGATACTGCTATTCGCTCGTCACGTCCGCTCCTCGCAGAATAGCGGGCAGCGAGGGATTTGAACCACAGTCGTTTCGCACCGCTACACTCCCTGATTCAAATCCTCGCTTCCGGTTCGCTCACCGCTCGTAAAACTCGGGTTCGCTGCACGGGCGGCGAGGGATTTGAACCCCCGACCATCTGGTCCGGAACCAGGCGTTCTGTCCGCTGAACTAGCCGCCCACAAGAAACGCTATCGGACTGCGCGTCTTAACGATTGTGAACCCGTCAGGGCGACTCGCCGGTCTCGATAGTGAACTCGCTGGTCGGGTACGCGACACAGGTCAGACAGTACCCCTCTTCCATGTCGTCGTCCATCAGCGAGTCGTTGTTGCTGTGACGGATGTAGTCCTCGGCCGGGCCGTCCTCGATATGGCCGGCACAGGAGATACACTGGCCCTCACGGCAGGCGTAGGGGAGGTCCCAGCCTTCCTCTTCGCCAGCATCGAGAATCGTCTCGTTGTTGGCGACCTCGATTGTCTCGCCTTCCTTGGCGAATTCGATTTCGTAGTACTCGACCTCGTCGTCGGCGATGTCGTCGGGGTCGAAGCCGTCGTCCTCCTCTTCGACCTCTTCGCCTTCGCCGAGTTCGCCTTCGGCCTCACCGGCCGGAATCGCTGTGGCACCGCCACCGCCGATAGAGCGGTTGTACGGCTCCGGGAAGTCCGTCTCGGGGACTGTCGCGGCCCGCTGCTCAAGGACCTCCTGAGAGATATCTTCCGGTGCCTCCCAACCGGTCCCTTTGGCGTAGTGGAGCGCGACCACTATCAGGGTAAGCGTGGCCCCGGCGGCGAGTCCAACGAGTTCTACCATGTGCACGGCTATGGAATACTGGTTTAATTAGCTGTTGTTTCCGCCTGCAGGGCCTCCTGTCGCACGTCTCGGACTAGTCATTTCTTGAAGATATTAGTGTTAAATTATTCAAAAAATATATTAATACTAATGCTGTTCGAGAGGTATGGGAATTAGAGAGTCCTGGTCCGAGATGGACGGCTCTACGAAGGTACTCGTGGGAATCGTTGCCGGGTTCGGCGCCCTGGTGGTAGCGGTCGTGCTCATCGTCATCATTGCGGCGATTCTGGGGTCGTTCGTTCTCGGAGTCGGAGACAGCGTCGAGGAGCCGAGAGCACCGCAGACGTCGTTTTCTATCGAGTACGATCACGCGATGACTGGCCCCATAGTCGTCGTCAGGCACGAGGGCGGTGACGCCATCGCCGCCGAGCGACTCACGCTCGAAGCAGACGACCGGCCGACGAAGACGTGGCAAGACGAGGACGGCACCGTGACTGCGGGCGATGAGTTCGGAATGAACGCACCCAACGGAGCCACCGTCAGACTGGTCTGGCACGGGGAAGAGGGGACGGCGGTCCTCGCCCGCGGACAGGTGCCGACACCCGAGCGCTGAGTCAGGTAGAGCGCTGGCGAGAAGGTCCCGCAGAGTCACGGCACAGCGAGCGCGTTACTCCCGGCGAGGGACCTCGTGGCGGCCGAAGCCGTATCGGAGTCGGTTCGCGAGGCGGCGCGAGAAGCGGCCGTCGTCGGCCCGCGAACCGAACCGCTCGGCCAGCGCTTGGTAGATGAGCGGCACCGGGACTTCCTGTTCGAGCGCCTCTTGGACGGTCCAGGTCCCCGTCGACCCGCCCTCGACGCGGTCGGCCACGTCACCGAGGTCGTTGCCCTCCTCGCGGAACGCCTCCTCGCAGAGTTCCAGCAGCCACGACCGGATGACCGCGCCGTTGTTCCAGGTGTTGGCGACCGATTCGAGATCAAGGTCATAACGGCCGTTGGCCAGCAGTTCGAAGCCCTCGCCGTAGGTCTGCATCAGTGCGTACTCGACACCGTTGTGGACCATCTTGACATAGTGGCCCGAGCCGGCCGGTCCCATCCGGTCGTGGCCGTCGGGGCCGGTCGAGACGGCGTCGAAGACGGGAACCAGTTCGTCGTAGGCCCACTGCGGGCCGCCGACCATCAGTGAGAAACCCAGTTCTGCACCCGCCGGACCGCCGGACGTTCCACAGTCGAGATAGGCCGCGTCGGTCGACTCGGCGCGGCGAACCGAGTCCTCGAAGTAGGAATTGCCGCCGTCGACCACGATGTCGTCGCCGTCGAGTGTCGGAGCCAACTCGTCCAGCGCAGCGTCGACTGGGTCTCCGGCCGGAACCATCAGCCAGATGCGTTTCTCCGAGCCGAGTTTCTCCGCGAGGTCCGCGATGGACGACGCCGGCCGAGCGCCGGCGTCCGCCGCGTCGGCGACGCTCTCCTCGTCGATATCGAAGACGACGACTTCGTGGCCGGCTTCGAGTACGCGGTCGACGACGATTCGGCCCATGCGTCCGAGTCCGATGACGCCAAGTTCCATACCGAGGAGTCGCCGACCGAACAGGTAGGGGTTGCGGTTCGACAGAAAACCGTGGCACGAACACCACCCGTGCCGTCGTCAGTCATAGCGCCATCGCCACCCAACTGCCTCGGAAGCGGCCGTGGGAAGCCAGCAATTGCCACGTAGCGCTGTCCCGTACTGCACCGAATACTCCGGCTCTGGAATCCAAAAAAATCTACGGAATACAATCACATCATACGTGATATTCCGAGGACCACCGCCGTTTTGTTCCGGCCACTCTTGATGAGGGCATGGACGACCGCATACGCGAACACGCTCGGATTCTCGTCGACTGGAGCGCTCGCATCGACGCGGGTGACGACGTGGTCGTGGCCGTTGAAGACGGAGCCCACGACCTCGCAGTCGCCGTAGCAGAGCAGCTTGGCGACCGCGGCGCGAATCTCCTGTCGACGTACCAGTCAGACGAACTCACACGGGCCTATCTGCAGGCTCACGACAGGCCGTTCACCGAGGACCCCGAGTACGAACTGGCGCTGTACGAGCGAGCCGACAGCGTGCTGTTCCTGAAGGGGTCGCGGAATACCACCGAGACGGCCGACGTGGACAGCGACCGGCGGCAGGCGTACTCGACGGCCCGGCAAGGAATCAGGGAGGCCCGCCTGGACACCGACTGGGTGTCGACCCAGCACCCGACGCGGGCGATGGCCCAGCAGGCCGGGATGGCCTACGCCGACTACAAGGACTTCGTCTACGACGCGACGCTGCGGGACTGGGAAGCGCTGGCCGAAGAACAGGCCCGGTTAAAAGACATTCTTGACGAGGGCGAGACGGTCCGTCTCGTCGCTGACGGCACGGACATCACGCTGTACATCGACGGCCGTCTCGCCGTCAACTCCGCTGCCAGCGTGGCCTACGACTCGCACAACCTCCCCTCCGGCGAGGTGTTCACCGCACCCTACGACACCGCCGGCGTCGTCACCTTCGACGTGCCGATGACGATACAGGGCCGCCGGGTGAAAAACGTCGAGCTGACGTTCAAAGACGGCGTCGTCGTCGACTGGTCGGCCGAGCAGGGCGAGGCAGTCATCGAGGAAATCATCGGCACCGACGGCGGCTCCCGCCAGCTTGGCGAACTCGGTATCGGGATGAACCGCGGCGTCGACCGCGTCACCGACAACATCCTCTTCGACGAGAAGATGGGCGGGACCGTCCACCTCGCGCTCGGGCGCGCGTACGACGCCTGCCTGCCCGAAGGCGAGTCCGGCAACGACAGCGCCGTCCACGAGGACCTCATCACGACGATGGGCGAGGGGTCGCGTCTTGAAGTCGACGGCGAGGTCGTCCAGCGAGACGGGCTGTTCCGGTGGGAAGACGGCTTCGAGGGGTAGCGTCGCGGGACTGCGGTGCTGTGGGCCGGGAATAGATGTTATGATTCTGTGGGCCGGGAGCGCCCTGCGTGGCGCGACCCGGGGAAGGGCAGGTTTGCCGGCGGTTGTAGCGCTGTTACTGTACCGCGAGCGGAGCGAGCGGTTTCACTCCGAGCGCGGCCGCAGGCCGCGACTCGGAGGTTGTTTTTAGCGTAGATTTTTACAAAGGGGGTTCCCGCAGCGCCGCAGGCGCGAGGAAACCCCCTGCAGTAAAAAGGTACTTCAGATTGCGAGGAACTGCGACACCAGCCACTTCGTGAACGTCCCGGTAATAGCGCCGATCCACGTGAGCATCACGAAGTGCATGTACGTATTGGCGTTGTGACCGCCGTCGACAGTCCGGATCATCAGCGACGATAGCATCGCGCCGAACATGATGATGATGATGAGCAGGAACTCGATGAGCGGGATGTTGTAGACGCTCGTGTTGATAAGCGAGGCGGCGTCAAGACGGCTCCCGGTACTCAGGTCAAGCGACATGCCCGCGAGGATGTTGACGACCTGCAGGCCGATGAAGAACGCGAACGTCGACGCGGCAGTCATCCCGTACAGGAGGCCGACGAGCGTCGTCGTCGCTTGCTTGCGCTTCTGGCGGAGCTGCAGCACCTGATTCATGTTCTCGGAGATGAGTTCGCCCAGTTGCTTTGGCGACCCACCCATCTCGCGGCCGATAAGATACATCTCGGAGAAGGTCTGGATGAGATAGGACCGACAGTCAGCGGTGAAAAAGCGCCAGGCGGATGTCGGCTCAATCCGCATATTCAGCCGCTTGTAGAGGTTATCGATGTTCGGTGAGAGCGCGCCGAAGTCTTTCTTGCGGAGCGTGCGAAGCACCGCCCCAGTGGTCGACTGCTTCGCGCCCTCGGTCGCACCGAGCGCGCGGATGAAGTTTGGAAACTCCGAGTCCCGGTCCTTGATGCGCTGTTCTTCCTGCCGGAAGACGAGACCAGGGATGAGCATCGGCGTGATCGGCGCGGCGGCATACAGCGGCAACGGCACTTCGTCGAACATGAAAAAGAGGTCGTTCAGCGTGACCGGCGAGATGCCGAGCATCCCGCCCAGCGTGATGAACACGAGCAGCATCGACAGCCCCACGCCGGCGGCCATCGACTTGTTGAGCTTTGACTCAATCGGCGACGGGTAGTCGACCGGGTGGAACCACACTGGATCGTAGGGGGCCATCGAGCGGATGGCGAGGTAGAAGCCGGTCTGGACGAACACGAACATCACGATGACGGCGCTGACGGTCATCGTCGGGTTCGTCCCAGTCAGCACCGGGAGAACGACGGCGAACACCAGCGCGAACGTCATCGACAGAATCATCGACAGGTAGAGGTCTTTCATCACTTCCAGGCTGTCGAGCGAGCTCTTGTACACCGTCGAGTAGTGCTGGATGATCTGCTCCTGTTCAGTCAAGAGATAGTCGTCGAGTCCCTGTCCGGCCCCGAGGGTGTACGCGAGACGGTCGAAGAAGTCCGACACGGCGCGACTCGGGACCTGCTTGGCGCGGCGGCGGCAGGCGTCGTCGAGGCTCAGGTTCCAGGTGTCGACGAGCTGGACGATGCGGTGCATCTCCATCGCGAGTTCACCGTACTCGTCCTCTTCGGCCAGCGTTCGGAACACCTCCATCCGGTCGATCTTCGTCGTTGCCAGCACAGTCATGTGCGTGATGAGCAGGTGAAACCGGTTGTTGAGTTCGCGCTTGCGCTGGCTCAGGAGGATTTTCGGGTAGAAAATCGCCGACGCCATCACGAGGAAGCCGAGCAGGGGGATCGGTGCTCTGACTGCGAAGGGCTGCTCCAGCAGTAGGGCAACGACCGTCGAGATAATGAAGAAGGCGACGGCTGGCAGGAGGATGAGAAAGAGATACCGCTCCAGCGGAATCGTCATCTGGCGGTAGGACTCAACGAGCGACTGGATCGTCTCGGATATCGTCAGATCGAGGTCGCTCTCGGCTTCACCCTGTGCCATCGTTAGTCGGGCCGTGCCATGTTGAACGGGATCCCTTCGACGCCGTCACGCTGGAAGTCCGAAATGAAGTCGTTGACCTCGTGATACCCCAGAATACCCTCCTGAATGGCGCGTTCGATGAGGTTCGCGCGGAACTCGAGGTCGTCGTAGATGTCACGCGTGTCCTCGTAGCCGAGCAGCGTCGCGATCTGCTCTTCGAGGACGAAGGAGTTGTTCATCCCCTGGAAGATGATCTCGTCCTCGACGGGGTCCCAGTTGAACACCTGCCGGGTGACGACGCCGTCCATCTCCTTCGAGTACCCCTCTATCTCCTGGACGCTGGTCACGCGGCGCAGGACCTGATCGCCCTGCTTGACGCGGTTCTGGAACAGCGCCACGTCGGCCACGTCCATGAACGTCTCGGGGACGTTGATGGGTTCGCCGGTAAACCGCTGAATCATCGACACGATGTCGCTCGCGTGGAACGTCAGCATCACCGGGTGGCCGGTCTGGGCGGCCTGGAACGCCATCCGTCCTTCCTCACCACGAACCTCCCCGACGATGATGTAGTCGGGGCGGGACCGCAGTGCAGCGGCGACGAGGTCGAACATATCGATACTGGTCCCCTCGTCTTCGCCCTCACGAGTCAACAGTTGCTGCCAGGTGTTGTGCGGGGGCAGCACCTCGGCGGTGTCCTCCGCGGTGTAGATTTTGGCGTCGTCGGGGATGAACGAGGTGATGGCGTTCAGCGTCGTCGTCTTCCCGGACGCCGTCTCCCCGACGACGAACACCGTCTGTTCGTTCTCCAGACAGAGCCAGAGGTACGCCGCCAGTTGCGGCGACAGCGTCATCCACTTGGTAATCTGGAAAATCGAGAGCGGAACGTCGTCGCCCTGACGAATCGTGAGTGAAGGCCCTTTGAGGCTCACGTCGTCAGAGTAGATGAGGTTCAGACGCGATCCGTCCGGGAGCGTCGAGTCGACGATAGGATCCGAGTCGGAGACCGGGTCGCCCATCCGCTCGCCCATGTTTCGGAGCCACTGGTCGAATGCCTCCTCGCTCTGCCACTCGACAGTCGTCTCCAACATGCCGTAGACCCCGTGGTCGACGTGGCACTCGCTACGGCCGATGACGTGGATGTCCTCGTTGGCCGGGTCGCGCATGACCGGTTCCAGCGGGCCGAGGCCGACGATGTCGCGGTTCAGCCGGTAGAGGATGTTCTCGTAGGTCTCCTGTGTGACCTCGACGCTGCTCACGTCGGTCAGGTTCGACAGGCGCGTGAGGACGCCGCTGTCGCTGTCCTCGTCCCTGATTTTGGTCGTCTCCTGCAGGAGTTCCTCGATGCGGTCGTCGAACTGGGCCTCGTTTTCCGGTGCGGGCTTGTTGACGCTACGCTGTAGCAGGCGGTTCCGGACCTTCCCGAAGACGGCCCGCTCGTCCTCGTCGAGTTCCGGCTCAATAGCGTAGTACTTCATGTCCTGACCCACGTCGCCGTAGATATGACAGAAGATGGGGCCACCGACCGGATAGAGCACGTTCGGCCGGTTCGTCTCGTACTCGTCGTCGGCCTCGTCGATGAGCATTGGGAATTCACCGGTGATCTGCTTGAACTTCTTCAGGTGGTCCCGCAGGTGGGGCCGCCGCGCTGCCATCTGTCGAAGTTCGTCCGACGGCTTCGCACGTCCGTGATCTGTCATATCTTAGCTCACCTCTAAGCGACGCTGCGCGATTCGATGACGATGCCAGTCCCCGAGCGGACCGAGAACCCGATGGTGTCACCGACCTGTTCACCCATGCCGGCAAAGCGGAGGACGTTAATCTGCCGGCGCACGTCGTTGCCGACCTCGATCATCTCCAGTTCGATGAACACGTCAGCGATGGCCCGGAACGGACCGATAGCCTCCTCGTCCAGCGTCGACGGGTCGACGGTGAGCATGATGCACTTGCCCTGGGAGATGACATCCCGGAAGTAGGAGATGACTTCCAGAGCGGCCTGGCGCTCCTCGTTTTGCCGGACGAGGGCCTCGAACTTGGGATCGTTGCGGAGGATAGCGTCGAAGGTGTCGATGACGACGACATCGGCGTCCCACATCACCTCGGCCTCCATCAGCCGCTTGAGGAGTTCCTTCCGGTCTGACTGTTCGTCACCGCCGGTGAGGGCGTTCGATTCGCCGATGTCGGCGTGCAGGAACAGCACGTTCTCGTCGAGGATATGGTCGACCATGTCATACGACAGCGAGTGCATCTGGTCGAGGAAGCTCCCGACGGTCAGCTCCGTCGAGAGGTAGGTCACCTCGTGGCCCTCCTCACAGAGGCCGTAGGTGAACCGCTGGCTCATGGCGGATTTCCCGGCCCCGTAGTCCCCCTCGACGAGGATGATGCTGCCGGGCGGGATACCGCCGCCCAGTTCCTTGTTCAGCCGGTCGTGATCGTCCAGTCCGAGAGAGAATAGGTCAGTACTTGCGATACTCATGTGTTGAACTCGAACACCTCCTCGTCGCCGTTGACGATGAGCTTGAGGCGGTGGTCGCCGCTGCTCAGGTTGTCGTTGATATCGATGCGGACGACTTCACCGGGCCGCCAGATGTTGCCACCGTCTGGCTCCAGCGTCACCGTGTAGTCACTGGCGAAAGTCCCGTCCACGAACAGATCCAGCTGTCCGGGAACCGGCGCTAGCGTCTCTGATCCGGTGTTTTTGACGTGAATAGTGATCGTTTCGTCGCCGTTATCGTATATCGTGTCGCTGCCGCTGTCAGAGATGATTTCCACATCGGTCCGGACGTCACTGCTCACGTCCAGTCCCTGTTCCGAAACCGCGTTGCTCAGTTCGCCGATGCTGCTCGTAAAGACGCCAGCCACGCTCGCGGCGATGGCCATCGACGCGATGAACAGGATCAGGTGTGAGACTGAGACGCTCGCCATGTTAGCTCACCACCATCGTTTCGGCGATCCCGTTCTCGGTGACGACTTTCACCCGGTCGGGCTGATTACTGAGCGAGGAGACGGTAATCGTCAACCGCTCCTGTGACGCCCAGATGTCCGTCGACCCGTCACCGTCGACAGTCGTGCCGTATCCTGCGCGGTAATCGTTATCGACCAGCAGGTCGGTTGCGTCGACCGACAGCGTCTCCGAGCCGGTGTTGTCGACGGTCACGACGAGATTGTCGTTCCCGCTGCTGTTCCACGTCGCCGAGACAAGCGAGATGTCAGTGTTTTGCTGATCGAGCAGTCGGTCGCGCTGGTCCTCGCGGGCATCGTTGACGCGCTCGAAGCTGTTCGCGGCCGCGGAGTAGAACATCCCGAAGCCGATGAACGCGGCCACGAAGATGACGGCTGCCGAGCCGCTAACGCTGAATCCCATCGGAACCACCTCCACCCACCAGTTTCGAGAGCGCAACGGCGTCAGCGCCGCTGTCACTGTCAAGCTGCGAGATGTAGTGCAAGCTCTCGGTGTGGTGGTCGATAGACAACCCATCCCCGGTGTCGTTCACGTCGTCGAAGCCGCGGAGGTACGCCTTGAGCTGGTCCGCGACCGACTCGTCGATCCAGTCGATAGTTTCGTAGTAGTCGATTGCGCGAGCCGTCTCGCGGTAGCCCGAGTGCTGGACCAGGAACTCAAGCCATTCGACGATAATGAGGTCCGCCGCGAACCCCTCCGGCATCGTCGACAGGTACGGTTTCCCGTCGTCGTCCGCGCTTGCGTCCGAGTCGTCGTCTACCGCTGCTGCATCGTCGTGACCGGCGGCTGCCGTGTCCGTTTGCGTGGTCTGTTCCGGCTCGGGCACAGGTTCGGGCTCAGGCTCAGGTTCCGGCTCCGATTCTACGGCTGGCTCTGGCTCGGGTTCCGGCTCAGGTTCCGGTTCAGATTCCGTCGCCGCCTCACCGTCGTCGAGCCCGTCGTCCTCGATAACCTCGTCGAAGAGGTCGTCGTCTTCCAGCCCGCTTGCATCGTCATCCGAATCGTCCTCGCCGAGTAGATCGTCGTCCTCGTCGGCCAGCAGGTCAGCATCGTCGTCAGGTTCGTCCTCGGGTTCCTCACCATCGGCCCACTCGGCGTCGCCGGACTCGTACTCGTCTTTGAGCTCTGCGAACGATTTGCCGCCGTCGCCGTCGTCGCTGTCGTCGTCCATACTCTCCTCGTCGTCCATGCTCATCCCATCGTCCATGCTCATGTCGTCCTCCGTGTCGTCGAAGTCGCCGAACTCCTCGTCGAACGACCCGCCGTCGTCCTCGAAGCCGCCCATGTCGTCGCCGTCGTCGGGAAACATGTCGTCGACGCCGCCGTCGTCCATCGACATATCACCGCCAGTGTCTTCAGTCAGGTCCTCGTCGAAGAACCCTTCTGCGTCGGCGTTGGCGACATCGTCGTCGATATCCTCCTCGGTGTCGTCGCTCCCGTCGTCGTCAAAGAGACCGAAAGAACCGCCACCTTCGGCCATGCCACCCATGCCGCCATCGACATCATCGGCGAAGGGGTTGACGCCGCGGGTGACCATCTCGTAGATGTCGAGCAGCTTCCGGACGTTCTCCTCAGTTTCTTCGACGGACTCGGATATGCTCTCGTTTTCCGTCCGCACAGTGTTGACCGTTGAGGAGAGACTTCCGACCTCGTTTTCCAGTTCGTCGAGCCGGTGTTCCAGTTCGTCGGTGTCTGGCCCGCTCGCGTCCTCCATGTCGCCGAACTCGTCGTCACCGAACCCACCCATGTCGTCGCCGCCATCGTCGAGGCCGCCGAGACCGCCGAGGTCGTCACCACCACCGCCGTCATCGGCCATCAGACCGCCGTCAGCCATCTCACCGTCACCGTCGTCCTCACTCGTGCCCCCGCTCTCGTCGTCCGACAGAATCGAATCGAACATATTCTTGATGCTCATACCAACCAGCCCGCCGGTTAGCAAGACAAAGAGGGCTGGTGCCAGTCCAACCAGTTCCGGTGAGACGGCTGGAGCCAGCGGCACGAGAGCAGGACTACTCATCTCTTGTATATCAGGCCGTTTCTACTCTTGAATATTCCCCTTAGCGTATCATATTTGATAATAATATCCCATTTTCCCGGCTCAGATAGCGTAAATTAACAGACCAAGTACTAGCCTTTTACATTTCAGATTAATTCCGGTCAGACAATTGGAGAACAGATTGTCCCAGTGCGCCCCCGGCAGACGAGCGGCTGTCGTCCGTCTGACGCCGACCGTCAGGCACGGAGACTGCTCACAGACATCACAGTGTTATCGAGTCAGTGTTCGCGCTTTTGACGATGAAATTACCGGTGTCGGCTTCGAGTTTGACGGACCGGCCGTGGTCACCACCTAGGTCTTCACCGACAACGGGAACACCGTGTTCCTCGAGCGTCTCGCGCACCTTCTTCGCGTTTCGCGACCCGATAGAGGAGCCGCTCTCTGAGAAGTCGAGCATATCGCTCCCACCGGCGATTTTGGCTTCCATCGCCTCCGTCGACGCCCCGGCATCCGCCATGGCCTCGATGAGTGCTTCGATGCCTGTGTCCGCGAACTTCGCATGGTTCCCGCCGTCGATATCAGCCGCCGACGGAAGCATAACGTGAACGAGCCCGGCCACCGTCTTGCGGGTGTCGTATATCGCGATCCCGATACAGGAGCCGAGCCCACTCGTGGTCAGCACGGCCGGTTCCGTGGCCACCTTGTACTCGGCGATGCCGACCTTGATACGTTCGGGCGTACCTTGTTCGGGGCTCTCTGTTTGGCTACCATCGTATACTTTCATTATTTGAATATCTGTTCGACATCCGCGCCCGTCTCGGTCGCCCGCTCGACATCGAGGTCGTTGAGGGCGGCGCGCAACTCTTTCTCGTTGGGCAGGGCGTGAATTTCAGCCTGGAACTCGATGTCGTCGGTCTGCATCTGGGAGTCGATAATGAACGCGTGCTCCTGATACTGTCCGACCTGCGCTGCAAGCGGATCCATAATCGCCCGACCCATGTCGTGGACGACCCGTGGTGGCGTGTGTTCGACCGACGTCTGAAGGACGTTCGCCCAGCCGTCGACGAACCCGCTCGTCATGATGTTCCCCAGTTCCTCGATGGCGGCCTTGTGCTGGTCGGTTAGCTCGTCGCTGTCCACCTCAATTGGCATCATCGCCTCCGCAACATTGATTGCAGAGACTTCATCGAACAACACCATAAGGTAGCCACTGGGCGTCCCGGTGAACTCAACGACCGTCCCGACGAACGTTTCCGTCCCGATCTGCTTTGGCACGTCCTCGATGGGAGCGAAGCTGATCTGTGTCACCTCCGACTCAGTCGGAATACCGGTCATCATTTCGACGTTGTCAGCGGCTTTCTGAGTGCCCCGAGTCGTCATCTCGTTGAACGTCTGGAGCTTGTCAATGGGAATCGCGTCGCCGTCCGTGTCGACGTGCTCCACCATCATCTCCGTGAGCGACTCGTACTCAGGGAGCATGTAGATGTAGAAGTTCACCGACTCGTCGATCCATTCGATCTCCGATTTGAACACGAACACCTGCTGGTGGTCGGCGTCCACGGGCGTATCAGGGAGCACGCCACCGCCAGACTCCTCGATATACTCTGGCGGCGAATGGTCGATGGTCGCACCGACGTAGTCGGCCCATCCATCGATGAACCCGCTCATCATGATGTTGCCGATCTCCTTGATGCAACTCCTGGCCATTGCCTCATCGTCGCTGCTGCCGGGCATCATCTCCTCGGTGATCGTTCCGGCGCTGTCCACGTCGAAGGCAAGGACAGTATCGCCCTCCAGTACGCCATCGAAGGAGAACTCGACCCCGACAAAGTCCCGGCCGGCCAGTTCCTCGCCGACATCTGCTCTGTCGAGCAGCGTAATCTTGGTTACGTCGACGACGGCGTCGATGCCCGTCATCTGGCCCATCGACTGCGTGGCCTGTTCGGCCCCCTCGTGAGCGAGTTGGTTGAACGTGCCCAGCGACTGAATATCGACGTTCATCTATGAGGGAACGACGTCCTCGATAGCCTCCATCACGCTGGGTTTCTGGAACGGCTTGGTGATGTACCCGTCAGCCCCCGCTTTCACGGCCTCCTTCATCTTCTCTTCCTGACCGACGCTTGTACACATGATGACGTTCGCGTCGGGATTGGAGGATTTGATCTCGTCCGTGGCTTCGATGCCGTCCCGGATGGGCATCACGATGTCCATCATCACCAGGTCCGGCCCTTCTTCTTTGAACACTTCGACAGCTTCGACACCGTTCTCGACCTCCCCAACGATCTCGTGGTCTTCTTCGAGAATCTCGCGGAGGAGGTTACGCATAAACTCTGAATCGTCGGCGATCAGTACGTCTGGCATGCCTATCAAGCCTACATATCGTGATGAGTTAGATAAAGGTGTCCCGTAAATTATCGCGTGTGATATCGGTGGGTCCCGAAACCCAGTTACACCGCAGGGAGATGGCGTGTGAGAACGCGGATGAAATCGAGCGCGAAGGAGCCATACTGGAAGTACACGAGCCCCGATAGGAGGAGGTACGCTGTCGTTAGTCCTGCCGGGAGTGCCAAGCCCAGTGCGACCGCTCTGGACGGGACCCGTTCAGGAGCGAGTGTGCGACCCAGCACAGTCCCGCCACAGACTGCTGCCCCACCGAGATTGAGGAGAGCGTGAAACTGTACCGACTCTCCCAGCGCCAGATCGAGTCCAGCAACGACACCGAGTCCGAAAATAAGACCTCCGATTGTACTCGCAGCGTACCCGCCGGCAAGCCACTCCTTCGCGTCGCTGACGGTTTCGTGAACTGCGGGTATCCGAACGACGCCGTACATGACGAGCGGGACCGTCGGCAGCAGGTATCGAACAGTGAGTTGTGTGTGCAGCGGCAGACGGCTCAGATAGATGAGCGTGAACACAGCGGCGAGAGCCGTAACGAGCAGATCAGTCTGTGTTCGGGGCGAGTACTGTGACGGACGGACACTCCATTGCCGCATGCGCTGATTAGCTGACCGGACCAGGACCGCAGGGAGTGCCGCGACTGCGCCGAAAAGCGGGACGGCCTCGAGCATCGTGAGTTCGATCGCTTCGTAGGAATTAGGGGCGTAGTTGATCCGTGGCGCGGAGCCGCTCCGCAGGAATATCTGGGACATTCGCTTTGGCGTAGTTAGCACGTCAAGGCCATGACTGACCGCATCCGAGACGAACACCATCGCGGGGGCCGCAGGTCCCATGATCCGGTCGAACAGGCCGAGAATCGGGGTGAGTATCGACGTTCCGGATTCACCGCCCGTCACAGTGGAACCACCACTACCAGTCCCGCCAGTCCCGCCAGCCCCGCCGTCCGCACCAGCACCCTCAGTCCCGCCAGCGGCGCTCTTGCCACCCGTTCCGGTATCACCGCCGGGTGTAAACTCGACGTTTGCACCCCCCACAGCGGAAAGCAACCGCGGCGGTTTGACCGGGTTACCGGAGATAAGGAGATTCGTCACGAGCATCGGGAGCGATCCGAGGAAGAGCGCGAGGCCAATACCAGCGAGGTGGACGAGCGAATTCCGCTTTGCGGTGACAAGGTCTATGATGGCCAGTGTCACCACGAGGAAGAATCCCTCGAAGGCATGGGTCCAGGTGACCAGTCCAGCGGTGGCGTACGCACCGGCGCGAAAGCCGAGCCCCCTCTGAAACATAGCGTCAGCATACGCAAGTCGGCTCCGAGCGAACAGGTACACCGACGTCAGTAGCAACAGTCCCACCATGACGTGCCGTTTCGGAAGCGAAGCCCAAAATCCGACAGACGTGGCGATACCGATTGCAGCACCAGCCCCCAGAGCAACCGAGCGGTCGTGCCAGATTCCGACAAGGCGGTAGAGAACGACACTGGTCGTCGCCGCTGCAAGCATCGTTGAAATCTGGAACGCAGCTATCGGGAGCGCAGTGTCCGGAAGGGCTGTCGCTGTCAGCGCGCCGGTCAGAAACAGGACGGCGACGACACTGCTACCGACCCACAGAACAGTGCGTCTCGCGGTATTGGTGTGGCGCTGTCCGAGCACGCTGACGTGAGACACGAAAGCGAGTGCAGTGCCCGACCAGAGTCCAAGAAGCAATAGCCGGGGGGTTATGAACGCGGACAGTGCCTGAAGTATCCAGACCAGCGGGACAGCCAGCAGGATCTGGCCGTAGTTTCGGCCGTACAGCCTACCGCCGGACTCGTGCAGGCCCGGTTGTGCGCCGAGTGTCAGGGTGTACGGCGTTTCTGTGATGTGGAGCTGCCCGTTCGACACAGCGACGAGCGCGTTGGCAGTGGTGTACGTGTCGGTGATGAAAATGCCGACACGCCAGTAGAGCCCAAACGTAACGAGCAGACCGAGCCAGAGGACATAGCCGTAGCGGTCACCGAACACAACCGTTCCGAACTGTCGACAGCGACCGGTGAACCACTCGGTGTCTCGGGTCATCGCTTCACCTGCACTGTCACGTTTTCAGCAACGATTGTCTCAGCAGTTTCGAAGCTCTGGACCCGAAGCCGAACGGTGCCCCTGTACACGTCCCGCTCCAGCGACGACGGTCGTACCGCTCTGTCACCCGGTGCGAGTCGGTATATTCCAGACTGGCCCTCCGAGAGGACCTGCTCGTCTTCGCGGGAGATATCGAGCGCAGGGACCGCGACCTGATACAGCAGCCTCGGGCGGCCCGTGACGGAATCGACGGTTACGCTGGCATCGGGCACCCGGAGATACGCAACGTCCGTGCCGAACCGGCCGTCCGTAATCCGTATCTCCGATGTGGGAAGTTGGACGGAACTGATGACCGCCGTCCCGTCACCGATAGTCGTCGGCTGCGTTCTGACAGCGTCGACGCCGACGAGCGGCCCCGTCACGACGAGTGTTACCAGAACAAACAGGGCAACGACCGTCGGCGGCTGACGCAGGACCATTATCTACCCTACACACTGCTGCGCCCGGATTTAAATCCCCCGTCGGCTGGACAGACTGCTGTCCCTGTTCGCCGCGACAGCTACTCGAGTGCAGGTCGTTGTTTGGCAATCACGTATAGGCGGCCCGTATCAGAGTTCGGCACCGTCGGCATCTTCGACGGCCTCTAAGAGATCAGCGATGGAATCGTCCGGCGTCAATTGTGTCGACCGGACGAGCTGCTTGATGACCGCTGGCGGGTAGCGAACCGGAACGTTCGATTCCGACAGCAGAATACCCAGCACTTCTTCGACCGGTGTCGACCCGTCCATCTGCCGACCGTACCAGAGCATGAAGCTCTCGAACACAGTGACGATGTCGTTGGAAGCAAGCTGTTGCTGGTCGACGTCGCCGTCGAACTTCGCAGTCACGTCGAAGCCGTATCTGGCGTTCGAGTCGGCCATCTGTTCGGCAAGCCACTCGTGGACGTTCGCGTCGGAGAATTCAGGCGTCGACGGCTCCGGGTCTGGTGCAGGAGACGGCGGTGATTCAGACGCCGAATCCGACGAAACTTGGTTCCCGTAGGTGTCATCGGTGCGGACATCCGACGAAACAACGTAGCGACCCTCGTCGATTTCAGTGACGTGCTCGTCGTCGGCGATATCGAGCTCTTCGGGCGAAAGTACCTTGCCCTCTTCCGGATTCGGTTCGTCTGACCGCCGAGCCATAGCTACTAGTGTGTGAGGCTATCGTATAACTCCGTCGCTGGTCAGGGTGGGTGAAAAGAGAACTGCGTCAAACCGAATAGATGACCGAATTTAGAGGCTGACTGCGGAGTTACCAGACAGGGTCTCCGGAACGACCAGTCGAACGGTCGTCGTACCACCAGACTGGGTGTTCAGTCGGACAGTTGCCGTTGAACCTTCCGCAAGATTGCTGCCGCGGATGGCGGACGTATCGAACTCGAGTCGGGCTCGGTCAGACGGGTCGTTCAGCACTTGGCTCTCAGATATGGAGCCGTCGTCGTCCTGTACCTGGGTGACGCCGAAGTTTTCTCCGTCTGCCGTCCTTTCAGCACCATCCTCAACAGTCAGGTCGTACGAGCCTGAGGAGTCGACCCACTGAGCAATCGTGCTTCCGATATCGATGTTGGCTGCACCGGGGGCACGCTTGACCGTTAGGTTCACCGTACCGACACCAGTATCAGTGATGTCTTCACCGACGGCGTTGACGAGCTGCAGTCGGTTCGTCACTTGGTCACTGCTCTGTTGTCCGGTTTCCTCGGCGCTGCTCTGGAGGAAGCCAGCCGTGTTAATCAGGACGCCCGCAGCGATTGCCGCCACCAGCACCATCGCGATGAACACGATCAGGGTGCCGATACCGACCTGCCCGCGGTCGTCGTCGTTCGTTAGTTCCGTTAGCATTGTTGATCCGGGTCTGTCTGACCCTATGCAACCGTTCTTTTCGCCAGTAATAATACCTCCCCCCAAATTATACAACCTGATAATGAGGTTTTGAGGGGCTGTGAGAGGGATTTGCCTAGAGAACGCCTATCATTTGACCTGAAGAAGATAGGCAAGCCACGTCGCTTGCAAGAATCAGATTTAATCGCTTCCGTAAGTTGGTATCAGCGATGGAAATGGTCGTCTGGTGTGTAGTCGAGAGGTGTGGTACATTTGGCCTGGTTGGGGCTCGGTAGATAGAAAATGTACATCGAGACCATCGTCGACAGAGAGAGGCTCCAGTCGCAGGCTGGTCGGTCAGTTGGTGTAGCCGAAACGCGTAGTCACTCGTACGTGACGAGACTGTACATCACGAACAGATAGCCGAAGGTCGTCAACCCACTGTTGACTAACAGCAACGAGCGGACACCCTCGAAGTCGTTGATGAACGCGCTAATCATCGTCGCAGCCGCGCCCGCGATGGCGAGCGAAAACCCCACCGAGAGGTGGAGCATCGCCTGCCGAGACGTCTGGATGTATGCCCGCATGGCCATCCCCACCATTGTCAGTCCGGCGACGACGAACACCAGCGTCGATATGGCATAGAGAAGTTCTATCATCAGCACTGTACAGTGCTACAGCGAACCCATTATTAAATCCACGCTCGAAAATATCTTTCGTGATAACGTCGAGAGGAGACGTTCTACGGCTCGGATAGGGTCCGCCACGCCTCGTCGAGTTTGTTGGTCACTTCCGACCGTTCTTCGATATGGACAGTCAGTTCGTCGTCGAAGTCGACCCGGACCTCGTCGACGTTCCGCCGGTACACCTTGATACGCCGGCGGTCGTCAGAGAGGATGTTGTCGTGTAGTTCCAGGAGGTCGTGTTCGGTCAGTTCGTCGATGCGTCGGTAACACGTCGCGATGGGGATTCCGAGTTCGTCGCTGAGCTCCTGTGCGGAGACCGGTTCATCTGTCGCGTCAAGGATTTCGGCACTGTATTTATTGCCAAGCGTCTGAAGAATCTCCCCTGAATCCATCGTTATCAAATAATAAATTCAGTCGATAATAAAGCTATCGCCTGTGATATCGAGTGAAAGGGAGACAAACACGCGCTGCAGTGCGTTCGTACAGAAACGCCGTTCTATGTCGCTGTACCCGTCGTTCTACGGAGTAATAATGGCTCTATCCTATCGTTAAATTGGTGATTCTTCCTCGCTCATCATCGAGAAGGCGCTGGCGTTCTGGTGGACATCGATGCCGCCGCGGTCAATCTCCATCGGATAGATGTCAGTCTCAATGTTCTGCTTTCGCATCTTGGCGACCCAGACGTATCTGTTCACGCCGGTGTCGGTCGGGGTCTGGATGAGATAGATGTTGCCGTCAGTCAGATAATTCTCGAGTCCGATTTCGGTATCCGGGAAGACGGCCCCCTGTTCGTTGGTCATCAGCGTCGTGAGGCCGCTGTCACTGAGAATGTCGGTGAATTTCAGG
This sequence comes from Haloarcula sp. Atlit-47R, assembly GCF_003665985.1. Classification (NCBI taxonomy): domain Archaea; kingdom Methanobacteriati; phylum Methanobacteriota; class Halobacteria; order Halobacteriales; family Haloarculaceae; genus Haloarcula; species Haloarcula sp. Atlit-47R. The sequence continues at coordinate 819,930 of NZ_QPLQ01000001.1, forward strand.
AGGTAGGTCCGTTTTTCCTTTTCATTTTCGAAGAACAGTTCGAACATGGCAAGCGAATCAAGCACCAGTCGGTCGTAGTCTCCGTCTTCGAGTTCCTCCAGCAGAATATCCAGCGAGGACGTGAAGTCGTTCTCACGCAGGAGGACCTGCTTGTCGTACACCTTGATATCGCCGTTGTCGACGTGGTCCTGCCAGTTTTCGAAGCCGAGGGATTCGGCGGCCTCTCGGAGGTCCGACTCATCCTCCTCGAAAGAGAGGTAGATGCCCTTTTCGTCGTACTTTTCGACGCCGTTGTAGATGTACTGGAGACAGAGGATCGATTTCCCGGCGCCGGGGTTGCCGCTCACCAGTGTCGTCGAGTTCTTTACAATGCCGCCGTTCAGAATGTCGTCGAGGCCCTCGATCCCCGTTTTGGTTTGCTCAATCATAGTTTCGGAAGGAACTGGAAGTTGATTAGATACTTCTCTGTCGGGAATGTTAAAAAGTCTTGCTGGTGTGTCGCTAAACAGACCGGAATCAGTCACCAGCGTGGACGATGGCGGGGTCCACCCAGATAACAAAACTGTCATCTCGCTTGATGACGCCGCGAATCGAGCCCGCGTCGTTCGCAGGGGACCGGTCGACCTGCTCCGGAGTGACCTGCACTACCTGATACACCTCGTCGACGAGCCAGCCGGCCGCGCCCTGTTCTTCGACGATTTCCGGGTCAAAAACGATGATACGCTTCTCCGCACCCTCGTCCTCGATACCGAAGACGACCTTCGGGTCGACGATCGATGTCGTGCGCCCGCGAAGGTCCATGACACCACGGACGTGCGCCGGGGCGTTCGGGACGGACGTGAGCTCGCCGATGTCGACGATCTCAGTCACGTAGTCGATACTCACGCAGTACGTTTCCGATCCGAGCTGGAACTCGAGTACCTGGCCGGTGGTGGCTGACTGTGCTGCCATTGCGGTTCTTATCCACACTGTCGCAGATAGGAGCGCATAAAGGTGCCTGCTGGGCTATCAACTTTGATTACGTGGGCGGAGTATTTATTTCGGGGCCGAACGGGATTTCGAAGTAGGTATGAGGATGTCTCGTTCGCCAATGTCTCCTATCCGACGGGAGCGTTGGTGATATGGCAGATGGTGTCCGCGCGGTGGTCGCAGACGACTCTCACTTCATGCGGAGTGTCATCTCTGATATCCTCAGTGATGGCGGTATTACTGTTGTTGCGCAGGCGCGTGACGGCGAGGAGGCAGTGTCAGCCGTTGTCGAACACCAACCCGATGTCGTGACGATGGACGTCGAGATGCCGGTAATGAACGGCATCGAAGCCACGGAGCGCATCATGTCTGAGTCTCCGACACCGGTGTTGATGCTGTCGGCACACACCGACGAAAACGCCGACGTGACGTTCGAAGCGCTCGATAAGGGTGCGGTCGACTTCTTCACCAAGCCGGGTGGTGAGGTGTCGATGGAGATGTCACGGCTAAAAGACCAGCTGGTCGAGATGGTCAGCTCCGTCGCGGCGGTCGACGTTGGCGCGACGCGCAGCCACGGCGGGACAAGTAGCGACAGTGGAGCGACAGCGACAACAGCCGGCGGTTCAGCTACTGACCGGACAGAAACCGGGGGTTCGTCAGGTCAGACAGCCTCCGTTGCGAACCCGACGCTCGTTATCGGCTCCTCGACCGGCGGCCCGAAGATGGTAGAGAAGGTAATGGAGAACCTCCCCATCGAGGCAGACCTCCGGGTGCTCATCATCCAGCATATGCCGGAGGGGTTCACCGGCCGGTTCGCCGAGCGGATCAACACGCGAAGCGAGTACGAGGTCCGGGAGGCCACCGATGGGGCGCGCATCGGCGGCGGTGAGGGCCTTGTCGCCGCCGGTGACCAACATATGGAGGTCAAGAACTACCGGAACGGGCGATTGCGGACAAAGCTCACACAGGACGACCCGGTCAACAGCGTCCGTCCGGCCGTCGACGTGACGATGCGAACGGCCGCAGAGACAATCGACGACCCGCTCGTCGGGCTCATCCTCACCGGAATGGGTGAGGACGGCGCGGACGGGATTCGGCGGATCAAGCAGGCCGGTGGCAAGACCATCGCACAGGACGAGGCCACGTCCGCGGTGTACGGCATGCCAAAACGCGCCGTCGAGACGGGCTGTGTGGACACTGTCTTGCCGATCGACGACATTGCGGACGGCATCATCGACACGATTACTACTGAGGTGACCTGACAATGGACGACCAGTATCTAGACGCATTCATCCGTGAAAGTGAAGAAGCGATTACCGAACTCAACAACTCACTGCTCGAACTCGAATCCGACCCCTCCAACACGGAGGCGATGGATTCGATCTTCCGGACAGCCCACACGCTGAAAGGCAACTTCGGAGCGATGGGCTTTGACAACGCGGCGAATCTCGCGCACGCGATGGAAGACCTGCTCGACGAGATGCGCCAGGGCGAGATGGAGGTCACACCGGACCTGATGGACCTCGTCTTCGCCGGCGTCGACCAGATAGAGGTCATCGTCGGTGAGATCGAAGAGCACGGCGAATCGGAGACGGAGACCGACGAGATGGTCGACGAGCTCCGCGCCGTCCTCGAAGAGGGGGCCGCCGCCGCGGGCGGCACGGAGGCGGGAGACGACGGCGACTCGTCGGACAGCGACGAGTCGCTCACCACGGATGCGAGCGTCAGCGATGTCGACATCGATGGCGATGCCGTCGACGAGCAGGTCCTGCAGGCCGAAATCAGCGTCGGGGAGTCGGACATGCTCGGCGTCGACTCGATGCTGGCCGTCGAATCCATCGAGGAGCGATTCGACGTTCTCGATTCGAGTCCGAGCCGCGCCGATATCGAGGACGGCGAGTTCGAGGACACGTTCGTTCTGTATCTCGACGGCCCCGATGCGGCAACCGTCGACGCCGAACTCGGGACGACCGGCAAGGTCGACAACTTCGACGTGACCGACGTGACCGACGACCTGGTGAGCGACGGAGACACCGACGACGGCGATAGCGGTTCGGGCGGGGACGCAAGCGCGGACCCCGACCCCGGAGCGGAAGAGGAACACAGCGTCGACGAAATCAAGTCCGTGCGGGTCGACGTCGACCAGCTCGACGACCTCCACGGCCTCGTCGAGCAACTGGTCACGAGCCGGATCAAGCTCCGGCGAGGCGTTGAGCAGAACAACCTCGACTCGACCAGTGAGACACTAAACGAACTGGACAAGATCACGGCGAACCTCCAGAACACGGTGATGGACATGCGGCTCATCCCGTTGAAGAAAGTCGTCGGGAAGTTCCCGCGACTCGTCCGGGACCTCGCACGCGAACTCGACAAAGACATCGAGTTCGAGATCGAGGGGGAGGACATCGAACTCGATCGAACGATCCTCACCGAGATCTCGGACCCGCTGATGCACATCCTCCGAAACGCCGTCGACCACGGCATCGAACCGCCAGAGGAGCGCGAGCAGGCGGGCAAACCGCGGACCGGCCACATCACGCTCCGGGCATCCCGTGAACGCGACCACGTTATCATCGAAGTCGAAGACGACGGGGCCGGGCTCGACGTGGATGGAATCAGAGAGAAGGCCATCGAGAAAGGCGTCCGCTCGCCCGAGGAACTGGACGCGATGGACGACTCCGCGGTGTATGATCTCGTGTTCCATCCCGGCTTCTCGACGGCCGACGAAGTGACCGACACCAGCGGGCGCGGCGTCGGGATGGACGTCGTCCACGACACGGTCTCCCAGCTCGACGGGTCGGTCAGCGTCGACTCCGAACCGGGTGAGGGAACGACTGTCTCACTGCGCCTCCCGGTGACGATGGCGATCGTCAAGGTGCTGTTCGTCAAGGTCGGCGGCGAGGAGTACGGCGTCCCCATCAAGAACGTCGACGAGATTACGGGGACGGAGGAGGCAAAGCAGGTCAACGGACAGGAGGTCATCAAACACAACGACGAGATCTACCCGGTCATCCACCTCGACGACACCTTCGATATCGAAGGAGAGACGGCCAACGGCGACGGGATGCTCGTCCGCATCCGCGAGTCCGAGCGGCAGGTCGCGCTCCACTGTGATTCGGTCAACAGTCAGGAAGAGGTCGTCGTCAAGCCCCTTGAGGGCATCCTCTCGGGAACGCCCGGCCTCTCGGGCACGGCCGTGCTGGGCGACGGGAACATCGTCCACATCCTCGACGTGGTGACGCTATGAACAAAGGCAACGAGCGCACCTTCAACGACCTTGTGGAGTTCATCGGCGAAGAGATGGACTTCGAGTCGGGCTTTTACAACGACTCGTATCTCGACCGACGCATCACCGCACGGATGCGGCGGACCGACATCGAGGACTACCAGTCCTACCAGCGACTGCTGGAGCGCGACGACGGCGAGCGTGAGCAGTTGCTCGATTCGCTGTCGATCAACGTCACCGGCTTCTTCCGGAACCCGGAGGCGTGGGAGCGGTTGCGGCCTGTCCTGCAAGAACTCACGGAGAACAACCGTCGCGTGCGGCTCTGGTCGGCCCCGAGTGCCGACGGCCGCGAGCCGTATTCGGCGGCGATGCTGGCACTCGACGACCCCGAGATTGACGCCCGCCGGGTCGAGATCACGGCGACGGACATCAACGCCGACATCCTCGAAGAAGCCCGCGATGGGACGTATGCGACCTCCCAGACGACCGACATCGCAGACGAGCTGGAGCCGCTGGACGATTACACGAAGTACATCGAGCAGGACGGCAACACGTTTGAGGTTCGGGACCGGGTCAAGGAGATGGTCACGTTCGAGCAACACGACCTCATCCGGGGCGACCCCAAGCGCGATTTCGATCTGGTGTTCTGCCGGAACCTCCTCATCTACATCGACTCGGAGTTCAAGGTCCCCATCTTCGAGACGATACGCGGGTCGCTCCGCGAGGGCGGATATCTCATGATCGGCATGACCGAGACGCTGCCCGCGGAGTGTCGAGACTCCTTCGACGCGGTCGACAAACGACACCGCATCTACCGGCGTGTGTAGCGACCAATGAGCCTCTACGAACTGGAACGGGACGGCAAGGCACAGGAACTCATCCGCCTCCTCAGAGAGAGCGACAACGAGCGAGTCAAGACCCGTGCCGCGGAGCTACTGGGAAACTTCGACGACCACGACGACCGGCGCGACGTTGTCAACGCACTCGTGGACGCGGCCCAGAGCGACAGCGACGCGATCACCGGCGCGGCTATCGACTCGCTTGACGAACTCGGTGGCGACGCAATCACACAGCTCATCGGGAGTATGGCCGGCGTCGACCTCGAAGACGACGCCGCCGACTGGGTGAAGGCGAAAGCGTACATGCAGGTCCTCGACGCCGACGTACCGGAACTCCGGATGGCAGCAGCGAACGGTCTCGGAAACCTGGACCAGGCCGACGCGGTCCCGAAGCTCGCCGAGCGTTTCGAGGACCCCGACCCGCGAGTACGGGCGCGGGCGGCCCGGTCGGCCGGAAAGATCGGCGACTCGCGGGCAACGACACCGCTGGAATCGGTCCTGTCGGACCCGAAGGCCGGCGTCAGGCGCGAAGCTGCCGACGCACTGGGCAACATCGGGAACCGCCAGGCGCTTCAGGCGCTGTTGCCGCTGTACGAGGATGACGACGAGCGGGTCCGGCGTATCGCCGTCGGCGCGTTCGGGAACTTCGGCAACGACCGGCCGGTCGACTATCTCATCGAAGCACTCTCCGACGACTCGGCCGCAGTCCGTCGGACGGCCGTTTACTCGCTCATCGAGCTCCTGTCGAACGTCCCGACCGACCAGAGCCACGAGATACGGGACACCGTCGTCGAGAAGCTCTCGAACACGGACGACCGGAGCGTCGTCGTGCCGCTGGTCGAGATTCTCGAAGAGAGCACGCAGGCCGCCCAGCGTCGCAACACCGCCTGGATGCTTGGCCGAGTCACCAGTCAGGAGGAACGAGACCGCGTCATCGAATCGCTGGTCGATGCGCTCAGCGACGACGACCAGATGCTCCGGCAGTTCGCCGCCACGAGCCTCGCCGAACTCGGCGGCGACGACAACATGGTGGAGCGGCGGCTCCTCAAAATCGTGCAGGACGACGACGTCGACCCCGAGGTCCGCGGACAGGCCATCTTCACGCTCGGGAAGGTCGGGGGTGAGCGGTCCCGGAAGACGCTGGATAAACTCATCGACGAGACGGAACACGACGTAGTCCGGAAGAAGGCCTTCTCGGCTATCTCGAAGCTCGGTGGCCGCGGATGAATCAGCCGAGTGGGTTAAGACGCGGCGGGGCGTACACGAGAGCGATAGCTGGCTAACCGATGAGTGACGGAGAACACGCACTGGTCGATACGAAGGGGAAGTTCGTCCAGGTCGTCTCGGACGGGCGCAAACGCAACGACATCGAGTGGCTACCCGGTCGAATTTTGCTCTCGAACAAGCGGCTCGTCCTTGCAACCAACGACGGCAAGCGGACCATCCCGCTATCGAAGGTCAGCAGCGTCACGGCCAGCCAGATGAACCAGCCACTCGCACAGGTCGACAGCTACATCAAGGTGCAGGCTGGCCGGAACGTGACACTCATTTCGGCAAAGAAGGCCGAGGAGTTCCAGGAGAAACTGTACAGTACGCTGCTCGACCAGACCGTTGTCCTCGTCAACCACCCCGCAGTCAAGGGTGGCGTTGTTCAGGACGGCGGCTGGGAGAAGGGGCGGCTCAAGCTCGACGGCGACTGCATCAATCTGGCCATCGCCAGCGGTACGTTCGTCGAACTGGACATCGACGACGTTGGGACCGTCGAAGCCAAGGAGAAGACGATTCGGGGCGACGAGCGACCGTTGCTGGAGGTCGAACACACCATCGAGGGCACCAGCGTCGAGACCCACATCTCGGGGACGCCGCGTCACGTCTCGCTCATCGAGGGGCTCGTCCGGCAGGGCGAGCAGCGCAATATCGCCGACGACGTGGACCTCTCCGACAAAGAGACGCAGGTGCTGATGGCGCTGTACTCCGGCATCTCACCGTTCAAGATCCCGGACTTCGTCGACATGGAGATCGAGGAAGTCGAAGCCGTGTACGACAGGCTGATCGAGGCCGATATCCTCGAACCGGTCCGGACACGCCGGGAGGTACAGCTGGAGGCCCGTGGCCGCTCGATTGCGAGCGATGCGATGGCTGACCAGTAAACGAGACCGTGTGGCCGGGACGGACGGTTCGACGCGTTTTTGAAGCGCGGTTGATTGAGAACAGGTATGGCAGAATTCACGGTCGCCGTCTCCGACCCGGAGGACGGCCACACCTACCAGATCGACGTTGACGGACAGGACGCAAATCGCTTCATCGGCCGCGAGCTCGGCGACGAGGTCGACGGCGGGGCCGTCGGGCTCGACGGGTACACGCTCGAACTGACCGGCGGCTCGGACACCTCCGGCCGACCGATGCGACCTGACGTTCGCGGCGTCATGACGAAAGAGATCATGTCCGATGGCGGCGTCGGCTTCGAGCCGACCACCGACGGCGAGCGCAAGCGGATCACCGTCCGCGGCCGCGAGGTCAGCGATGACACGCGCCAGATCAACGCGAAGATCACGGCCCGCGGCAGCGACGACGTGGCCGACCTTCTCGGCGACGACGAGTAAGTCACGTGCCGGACCGCGTTCCCAGTGACCACGAAACCGTCGAGACGCATCGCGTTCCCGTCGAGTCGGTCGGCCGAACCGACCGACCGCGGGTTGTACTCCCGGACGAACTCGATTTCGACGACGGCGACACCGTCCGTCTTGCACTGGACGGCGACCGGTACCACGCTGTCGTCGAGACGAACCTCGACGGCGAGCCGGTCATCTCACACGTCGCCGACAACCGCCGCCTGGCTCGCGAACGGGACGGGACGAACCGCCTCGCGGAGTGGGTTGCTAACAGCGGTATCTCGCTCGGCGGCTCGGCGCACCTCGACGTGGTCACCGACGGAACCGAGTACGGCCTCCGGACGCCCGGCAAGCGCGTCGTCTATACAGCGACCGGCGGACCGGACGCCTCGCTGTCAGATATCGCTCGAAATCTCGATAATTGACGTCAGTGGTCCCTGTTTTCCCGAGTGAACCCGATTTTTGCTGCTGATACTCGCGCGAAACGCTCAATATCAGTGCTGATGTACATCAGGTAACGGACGAATGTCGGAATCAGTGATCGCGGATTTCGTCGGCAAATTCAATTCCGAAGTGGCCGGTCGGGGCGACCCAATCAAGGGTCGGATCGTCCTCTCCCAGAAGCGGCTGGTGCTGGCCGCGAGCGAAGACGACAAGCTGACGATCCCACTGGATTCGATTTTCGATATCGCCATCGGGCAGGTCCCGCCCGACCTGGGCGATTTCTTCGACTCGACGGTGACCATTGCCTTCGAGCGAAAAGGGAAGCGACTCGTCGCAGCCATCGAAGCTGGCGACGAAAAAATCGAGAAGTTTGGGACGGTGCTGTTCAAGGCGATCATCAACGGCACCGAAACGACGGTCAAAGAGCGCGCCCGCGTCGGTGGTCGCGTCACCGACGAGGCGTTCAAGACGGCGAAGCTGTTTCTCACGCCCGGTAACGTCGAGTTCCGGCGCAGCGACGGGTCGTTCGCTGTCGACCTCAAGACGGTGTCGGACTTCGACCGGAACACGCGGGAAATTAACGGCAAGAGCCGGCCGGTACTGACAGTCCGGCATATGAAAGACGGCACGGCCATGACGACGCTGGCTGCGATGGCGTCGAACCGAAAGATGTCCATCCTCGGGCGCTATCTCCGCCGCGAGTACGCCGAGCTCATGGAGGAGCTCAAAGACGTCGAGCTCACGAAGGACAAGAAGGAGGTGCTGGTCGCCATGTACTCGACCGGCGAGATGGACGGGATGCCGTTGGCGAGTATTCTCGGCAAAGATTCCTCACAGGTGTCGATGATTCTTCAGGACCTCTCCGCCGATGGACTCGTACAGGACGGCTCTGACGGCCCGACGCTTACGCCAACTGGCAAGATCGTCGCCAGCCGCCACCTCGAAGACGTGAACGCCTGACTGCTTGTCTCCGAGCCGCGTTATCCAAAGCGATAATCACTACCGTAGAGTCAAATACGACGGTAGTCAATGTCGGGTACGCCATGACTGAGTGGGTGGTGCCGGCCACGTTCGCGCTCTTCGTGTCTATTCTCGCCGTCGCGTCGGGACCACTCGTTGGCGCGGTGGACGTCACACAGGAGGGACCGCCGGTGGGTGACGGAAGCACCGCCGTGACCGTCGGTTCTGTGCCGACCGAACAGGTTACCCTCGAACGGGGACGGTTCGGGTCCGGCCGGTACCATCTGGACGCACCGCCAGCAGTGCTGACCGTAGATCGTGTCGCTGGGAACCCAGCCGTCAGGTACACCATCGACATTCCGTCGCTGTGGATCACCGCGACGAGCCGGTACGAGCTGGCCGGGACCGAAGGGACGCGGATGGGACTCCGGCCGAAGCCCATCGGCATCAGTCCACAACGGATCAACCGGGGTAGCTACGACGCGGTTCTGACAATATGGATCCGGGAAGGCGACAGGGAGCGCCAGATCACAGTGAAGCAAATAACAATCGAGGTCCAGCAATGAGCGTCCGCGAGCGGTTCACGCCTGACACCGGCGTCGATACCGACACCTTCGGGGTCGCAGTGCTCCGTGTGGCATTCGGGAACTACATCGGGGCAACACTCTGTCTCGCTGCGCTCGCGTGGTTCGGACTCTACTGGCGGCTCGGGTTCTTCTCGAACGACCAGTTCACGTTCGCGAATACGCTCGTCGGCGTCGCCGACGGCCACCTGTTCATCGATCGGGCAGTGTACGGCCCCGCGTCCGGGGCCTCACCGGGAACGTACCTCGTCGACGGCCGCGTGTACGGCCGGAACTACGGCATTGTGGTCGTCTCCGCCGCCTGGCTGCTTGCACTCGAAGCCGTCTCGTTGGTGGCGGATGTCCGGGTCGTAGTGGTTGGTCTCTGGTCGTTCGTCGTCATTGGAGCGGCGGCCGGTGCCGGCGTCTGGCTTGACCGACGACGGCTATGTATCCTAATCGGGACCGCCGTCGGAGCCGTCGCCTTCGTCGGTAACCTACTCGTTGCGACGCCGCTGTCGCCGTACTGGTACCCGCTACTGGCGCTGCAGTGTACGACGGCGCTGGCAGCGGCGTTCACTACCGTCGTCCTCTATCGGCTGGTCAGTCGTCTGTACACCGACCGGCTGGGCGTGGTTGCCGGGCTGACGGCCGCGTTCGCGACGCCGATAGGGTTCTGGGCGAGCCTGCCGAAGCGCCACAGCGTCACCGCGCTGTTTGTGGTCTGTGTGCTCTACACTCTCTACCGAAGCCGGGAGGCTGCGTCCGCGACCGTCGCCAGACGCTTCAGGGCGCTCACCTACGCTTGGGTTGGCCCCGTGACGTGGGTTCACGCACCCGAGGGGTTCTTCTTGCTGGTGGCCATCGCGGCCGTCGACCTGCCGACCGCCCGGTCCAACGACCCCCGGGAGCTGCTGGTGGTCGGACTCACCTTGTCTGTCTCGCTGGTCCCGTTTTTCCTGACGAACCTGGCCATCTCCGGCGAGCCGCTGCAACCACCCCGGCTACTGCCAGAATACAGCGGTGACGTGCTCAGCGGCGACGGCGGAGCGGGCGTGACGGCCGGGAGCGACGCCAACAGCGGGCAGTCCGGTTCCGGCAGCAGCGTGCTGTCGCGAATTCTCGGCCAGTTCGGCGCGTCCTACGCCGTCCTACTTGCCCCCGAACGGATGGGTCGAATATTCATTCGACACGGGTACACCGACAGTCTGTTGCCGCCACAGGACGCCGCGGTAAATCTCAGTGTCCTCGAATCGATGCCGCTGCTCGGTGCCGTCGTGGTCTATCCCCTGCTCGCCGCCCGTCGACTCGCTCGCGGGGCCAGTCTCCGGCGGCCACGTCTCGCCGGACAGACGGCCCCTGTTACTGTCGTCGATGCGTTCACCGTGGTGTACGTCCTGTTGTTACTCGGGCTGGCGCTCACGACACTCCCGCTACACCATATGTTCACGATGCGGTATCTCCACCCGCTCTACGCAGTCGGCGTCTACTGGATGATACGGATACCGGTAGTTCGGCGCGCCCTCGAAACCGCCGGGCGGTCGGCCGTGGTCGGCTTCGGTACTGCGGTCCTGGCCGGCGTCCCGCTCTATCTCAGCGCGATTGCGGTCGGTGATCTAGTCCTCGGCGAGGCCGTCCAGCTGTACGCGCTCACCGCGCTGACGGTCGCTGCCGTCGTCGGGTTCTGGGTACTCCTCGACACAGCCGTCGGCGGGTTCGAGTCAACCGGAGCTGCCGTTCTCGGTGCCGCGGCTGGGCTGACAGCGGTCTATCTCCTCATCTCCGGTGTCACGCTGTTCCCCGATACTGGTGACTTTCTCCTCCCGCTCTCGCGGGCCGTGAGCGAACGGTTTCACTTTATGCGGCTGTACGGAAGCACGCCGTCGTACTGGTAGAAGCAGCAGTCGGGACCGGATGGGTCACTGCTCGTCTGCCGCCACAATCGTGCTGACTCGGGCGTTTTCCTTGAGCTTCAGCCCTGCGCCGCCGACCGACAGCGGCACGCGCGAAAGCGTGTCAACGTGCAGCGTCGGATGGGTCGCCCCGCGTTCGAGCAGTTCCGTCCGCGGCTGGAGCGTCACCGTCGCCTCGCCGGTCAGCGATTCGTTGTACTCAACGAGGTACTGGCCACCCCGTAGCGTCCACCACTCGTAGTCGTCAGCCGGGTCTCGTTTCTCGCTCGAATGGGGCGCGACGCCGGCCGTTTCGAGTTCGCCGCCGCCGAAGTCGATGCGCCCCGGTTCGACGATTTCGTACACCGAGGCCACTGTCAGGTCGAACCCCTGGCCCTCGGTCTGGGTCGGTTCGTGGACGATGTCCGTGACGTACTCCGCGAAGTCGGTCATGTGTGACTGTATGCCGTGAGTGTGCCTAAAAGTGAGGCTACGACGGGGCGGTGGCCTGCGGGAGGAACGCGGCACTTTTGCCCGGCGAGTGACTCCCTGTCTGCATGACCAAACACACGGAGTTTCTGGCGGGCGAGCGGCCCGAAGACGTGCTCTTCTTCCTCCACGAGGACGCCGTCTCGAACCCCGGCGCGCTGGCAGAGTACGCCGACGAGGTCGAGGACGGCCACGTCCTCGTCCTGCCGGGCGAGGACGGCCGGAACGCGTTCCAGTCGGCGACCGGTATCGACCCGATGGGGCTTGCCCAGCAGGCGATGGGCACCGAGGGCGACATCAGCGACGACCTGACCGGCGCGGTCTGTCCGGTCAGCGAGGAGGAACCGGACGTCGACCACACCACCCGCTTTGTCTTCGCCTTCGCCGAGGAACAGAACGAGGACGTGGGCGGCCTCTACGCCGAGGGCGACGTGATTCACGCCTACGCGGTGTGTGCCTGCGGGGAACGGTACAGCGACAAGTGGGTCGTCGGGGAGTAGCCGGCAGTTACAGCAGGAACGGTTCGGCCAGCCGGACGAGCAGTGCCTTGGGCAGGCCGGTCACGGGGCCGCCGTCGTGTGAGTACGGCACCCCGACCTCGTCGCGGGTGACGCCGTGGCGGAGGTGCTGGATACCGTCGAGGAGGAACCAGCCGCCGAGCAGCGCCCCGGGGACGACGACCCACGTTGGGCCGGCGGCCGCGGCCGTGTACGCCACGAAACCGAAGACGAGCAGTCCGAACACCACGTGGTCGGCGTAGTCGCCGACAACGACCTGCGCGGAGTCGGCGGCGAGCCAGACACAGAAGGCCATCGCGGCCACGGCCGTTGCGTACCGTATCGAGCCATCGAGGACCAGCAGCGTCGCGCCGACGGCGACGGCGCTTCCGAGTCGCCGTCGCAGGGCCGTCTCGCGTACGATTCGCGTGTGGAGGGACTCGGGCATCACCCGGCAGTGACGGCGGAGAGATAAATCAACGTTGCGTCGGGCAAGACTCACCGGCACTTCGCTCGCGGGTCCGCCTGTCGGGTTCTACCGACTCAGCGCTCGGTGTCGACGCCTTCCGCTTCTTCCTCCGGTAGCCGTCGGAACGCGTCCACGATGGCCTGCTTCGCCACCGCGCCCTGTGTCGTCCGAGTCCACCTTTTTCCCGCTCGGGTGGCCTCCGGCCACCACTCGCGGCAAAAACGTGGGCGAAAAAGGCCGCGCTCTCTCGATGTTCGAGCGCGGTTCAGCGGTCGGTGTCTACGCCTTCTTCCCCTTCCTCGGGAAGCCGTCGGAACGCGTCCACGATGGCCTGCTTCGCCACCGCGCCCTGTGTCGTCCAGTGGTGAGCGTAGTCCATCATGTCGTCGTAGATGTCGGGCTTACAGCCCGCGGCCTTCGGGTGGCCGCCGCCGTTGACCTGCTGGGCGACCTCGTGGGCGCGCTCGAAGTTCTCCGTGCCGCGGATGGAGGCGGAGCCGGCGGGCTTGACGATGACGGCGGCGTCGGCCCCCTGCTCGCGCAGGGCCTCGGCGACCTCGTTCTGTGAACAGCGGCCGTAGGTGACGCCGACCGTCCACTCGCCGACCTCGCGGAGTTCCGCCCGCTCGACGGCCTTCTCGATGAGCGCCTCTTTTTCAACGCGCTTCTCGTCGAGGAAGTCGTGGTACTCCGGAGAGAGGTCGGGGCCGTGGTCGCGGACTGCCTCGATGTACTCCTCGGGTTCGCTCCAGTACGAGAGGTCCGCGAGGTCGTCGCTTCGGGGGTCGTCCCGTATCCAGAGGTCGTGGTCGCGGGTGACGGCGGCGAGGTCGGCCCACTGGTCGTCGAAGTCGTAGTCGAGCTCCGACAGCGCCACGTCGGCAGTACACACCTCGTCGGAGTCGCCGACGGTGCGTTCGACACCAGCCGCATCCACGTCGTCTGCGAGGTCATCGGGCCACTGGTGGTGGTCGAACCAGACGACCCGCTGGGCGGTGTCGACCAGCGAGCCGAGCGGGGCGATGTCGGACTCGCGGTCGGGACAGAGGTCACAGACGAAGACGGTCGCGCCGGGGTCGGCGTACTCGGCGGTCCATTCGAGCGCCTCCGTGAGTTCGTGCGGGCCGGCGGGCAGCAGTGCGCCCTCACCGTGTGCCTCACGAATCAGTGCAGTACAGGCCAGCCCGTCGGCGTCCGGGTCGGCGATAACGATGACGCCAGCGTCGTCCAGCGTCTCGGCGGCTTCGGCCTCGGCCTGCTCTTCCTCGTAGGAATCCGGAATAAAGAACCCCTCACCGGGGAGTACGGATTTGCGGCCGATAGAGAGGCGGTCGTCGTCGATGAGCCAATCGTCCATGCCCCAGCAAGCGGACGTGGCGTCAAGAAGCCGTCGGGTTCGACCGTGACAGGACGCTGCCACGGCGGTGTGTCGGCGCGTCGGTCACGCCGTCTCGACACCGTGGAATTCGAACCGTGCGCCGCCGGACTCGCTGTCGGTCACGGTGACCGTCCACCCGTGGGCGTCGGCGATCTGCTCGACGATTCGAAGCCCGAACCCGGTTCCGTTCACGGCAGTCGAGTGGCCTGCCTCGAAAACCTCGTCGCGCTCCTCTGGCGGTATTCCGGGGCCGGTGTCCTCGACGTAGAACCCGCCCGCAAGCGCACCGACGGTCACCGTCAGGTCGTTTGCGTTCCCGTCTGTGTCGTCCGACGACATCGCCGACTGGGGGCGTGCGTGTTCGACGGCGTTCCGAGCGAGGTTTTCGAGGAGCTGTTCGAGCCGGCTCCGGTCGGCCACGACCGTCTGTTCGGTCCGGACCGAAAGCGTCGCGTCGCCGGTCGGGACGTTCCGCCAGCACCCCTCGGCGAGTGCCCCGAGGTCGAGCGCCTCCGTCTCGGTGACCTCGTCGCCGCTGCTGGCGAGCGTCAGCAGGTCGTCGATGAGCCGGTGGCTCCGCTCGATTGCCGCGGCGACGTCGTCGAGGTGGTCGCTGTCAGACTCGGTCCGGGCCAGTTCGAGCCGCCCCTGGGCGACGTTCAGCGGGTTCCGGAGGTCGTGGCTGACAACGCCAGCGAACTCCCGGAGGCGTTCGTTCTGGCGTTCGAGCGCCTGCTGGCGCTCTCGCCGCTCGGTAATATCTTCCGAGACCGCCAGCCCGGAGATGACCTCGCCGTCGTCGTCCCGGACGGGCAGCGTCTGCACCTGATACTGCCTGTCCTGGTACTGCTGTTCGAACCGGTGGGAGCGGCCGTCCAGCGCCTCGCGGTAGTAGTGTTCGAGTTCGTCGGCAATCGCCTCGGGGAACAGGTCGTGTGCCGTCGCTCCCTCGAAGTCGGCAGATGTGAGGCCGACAGACGAAAGTTCACCGCCGCCAGCAACGGTGTACCGGCAGTCGCGGTCAAAGAGGAACACACCCATCTCGGGGAGGTTCTCGATAAGCGTCTCGTACTGCGCTTTGAGTCGCTGGAGGCGGCGCTCGCGTTTCGTCCGCTCGGTTACGTCCCGCACGAGTCCCTGTACGAACCGAACGGATCCGTCGTGCGTGACCGGGCTGGCGCTGACCTCAACATCAATCAAGTCTCCGTCGGCGTCGATAAGACGCAGTTCGAATTCGCGGACGGTTTCGCCGGCCGCGACCCGAGAGAACCCGTCGAACGCCGTTTCCATGCTCTCGTCCGGAACGTATGTCTGGAATGGAGTGTCGACGAGGTCCTCGGGGGCGTAGCCGAGCAGCGATTCGATGACCGGGGAGACGTAGGTGAATACGCCGTCGGTGTCCAGACGGAATATCGTGTCGGGGCTGACCTCCGCTATCTCGCGGAACCGGCGCTCGCTCTCGCGTCGGCGCTGCTCGGACCGCTGGCGCTGGATAGCGGTCCCCAGCAGGTTGGCGACGTTCTGGACGAACGTCACGTCGTCGTCGGTGAACGTGATCTGGTCGGTCGAGTGAGTGCCGAAGACGCCCCACGGGTCGTCGGTCTCGCCAATGACGACGCTGATACCGCTCACGACGCCGTGGTCCAGTAACAGCGGCGGGCCGCGGAAGCGATCTTCTGTGCGCAGGTCCTCGACGACGACCGGGCCGCCGACCTGAAGCGTATGCCCGGCCTGGGACTCCTCGTCGGCCCCGACGGCCGCGTTCCCGACCAGTCCGTCCTGCCAACCGACGCCGGCCTGCAACAGGAAGTCGTCGCTGTCGGAGCGGTATTCGAGCACCTTGGAGTACTCCGTGCCGAGGGCGTCCGACACGAGTGCCACTGTCTCCTCGAACAGCGTCTGTAGCCCACAGCCGGAGAGGGCAGACTCTCCCAACGCCGCCAGGACCGACTGCTGTTCGATACGTGACTCCAGCCCCGCCTCCGCGCGGTGTTGCGCGACGAGGTTCTGGATTCGGTTCGCGAGCAAGGTGTACCGCTCGGTGCCGCGTCCCTTCTGGAGGTAATCGCTGACACCCTTGGAGACAGCCTCGCTGGCGACCTCCTCGCTTCCCTTCCCGGTGAATAGAACGAACGGCAGGTCCGGATACTCCGCCCGGACGGCCTCCAGAAACTCGATACCGTTCGTCTCAGGCATATCGTAGTCCGAAACCACACAGTCGAACGACGCCTCGGCGAGACGCGCGAGCCCCTCGCTCACGTTCGCCGCCGTCTCGACACTGAAGCCGTCGCCCACGCGTTCCAGAAACGTGGCGGCTACCTCAGCGAACTCCGGGTCGTCGTCGACGTGGAGTACGCGGACTTGCCGATGCATCTCAGCATTTATACGCGGCAGATAACAATAACCTTACTGTCAAATATTCTGTCGATCGGACGGTGTGGCCTATGCCGTGGCGCTTCGAGCAGCGCGTCAGACCTCGGTTCGCTCGGGATTCGGCTCGCCTTCGAGCTGACGGACCGTCAGCACCGGCATCGGGGCCTCCCGCACGAGTTCTTCGGCGACGCTCCCCAGCAGGTACCCGTGTTCACCGTGGCGGCCGCGGGTCCCGCTGACGATGACATCTGCGTCGTGTTCCACCGCGTACTTGGAGATTTCGTCGGCCGGGTCGCCCTCACGGACGGCAGTGACGAGCTCCTCGTCTGCCTCGGCGTCAGCGGCCTCCAGAATAAACGAGAGGGCGCGGCCGCCAGTGGTCGCCAGCGCGCGCTCCAGCGCCTCGCGAACCTCTTCGGGAGTCGTCTCAACCTCGCCGGTGTCGACGACGTACAGCCCGTGGACAGTTGCGTCGAAGCGCGCCGCCAGGTCCAGCGCCGCTTCGACGGCCCGCTCTGCGCTGCCGGAGCCGTCCGTGGCGATGACCACCGTATCGAACATACACCACGCATCGAAGCCGCGACTAAATACACTGTTGGTCACGGCGAGGGACGCTCCGGATGCCACTGCGGGGTGGCGCGAACCTCGGTGGATTTTTGCCGGCCGGGGTCACAGTGGCGAGTGATGGACATCGACCTCGTACTCGCGCCGGTCGACGGCAGCGACCAGTCGGAACGAGCGGCCGAGTACGCGATCGCCGTCGCGGAGCGGTATGACGCCGATCTCCACCTGCTGTTCGTCATCGACGAACGGCTCCACCGGGATATCGACAGCGGCAACGTGAGCGCGACCGCGATCGCCGAGGAGCATCGAGCGTTCACTGAGAGCATCCGAGAGCGGTTCCGCGACGCCCACGACGGTGCGTTCGAAACGTCGTCCGCGACCGCGTTCTCGGAGACGCGACTGATGCAAACACCGGGCAGTGTCGTCCTCGACGTGGCAGAGGACGTCAACGCGGATTTCATCGTCGTCCCGCGCGAGGAGGGAAGCGAAGAGGCCGTCGGGCGCGCGGCGACCTACGTCATCGAGTACGCCAGCCAGCCGGTCCTTACAGTTTAAAGCCGGATCGCCATCTCTATCTCGAAGCTCTCGGCGCTACTGATCTCGAACCCGACCTTCTCGTACAGCGATATCGCCGGGTCGTTCCACCGCTCGACGGTGAGCCAGACGTGGTCGATACCTTCGGCCTGGCCGTACCCCAGCAGCGTCTCGACCAGTGCCGTTCCGATACCAGCGCCCTGGTAGCTCTGTAACACGAAGATAGCGAGTTCGTGCTCGTCCTCGTTGTCCGGGACCAGCGTCGCGTGGCCGGCAACAGTGTCATCGTGTTTGGCGACGACGTTGACACAGTCGCCGTCGAGAATCGTTTCGAGCCACTCGCGGATAGCTTCCTCTTTGACCGGCGGGATACCCTGCGCCCGGTCGGCGGGGTCGAAGTCGAGATACATCTCGACGAGACTCTGCGTGTCGGCGTCGTCGGCAGGGATGACGTCGATGGAACGGTCCTCACGGTCGGTGAGCGTCCGCGGTGGCTGTGGGAACGCTTCGGCGGATTCGTCTGGGTACGTGCGAGTCATCGGATGAGAGTCACCGGCGTCTGTGCGTTCAGGAGGACGAACTCGACGATGGGGCCGAGCTGTATCTTCCCGAGCGGCGAGCGACCGCCGCCACCGAGGACGATTCTATCGAACCCCTCGCTCTCGGCGATGTTCACCAGCTCACTTCCAGGAGAAGTGCCTTCGACGCGTCGAAGCGCCGGTTCGAGCCCGCTTTCGTCGATGTGCTCCTGTATCCGCTGCTGGACCGCCTCGATATCGGCGTCGTTGTCTTCGTTTTCGAAGACAGCGACAGTCAGCTCGTCACCTGTTTCGGCGACGCGTTCGAGTGTTTCGGTCAGTGCCTGGTAGGACAGGTCGCTGCCCCCGACACCGAGCAGTATTTTCATACTCGGGCCATGTATGGGAGCGGTAAAAAAGCCACCCGGCTGAACTGTTGGAAGAAGACAACGACAGCGGGACGGCGGCGATACGGCGATACCCTTTTTCGCCGCGGGCACGCATGCTCGGCTATGACTGAGGGCGCACCGCCGGACGAGACGGATGTCGAGGCGGCAGACGATGGCTCGGCCGGCCACCAGCCGGGCGAGGCGGCGGCCGCGGACGACGGGGCCGACGATGGCGACACCACGGGAAGCAGCCCCACCGAGTCGGCCACTGAAGAGTCAGACCCGTCCGATCAAGGCAGCGAGACGCCGGTGTCGGAAGCCGGTGACATCCCGTCGGACGTACAGAAGTACGACCGATTCAAGAAAATTGAGGGCGGGACCTACGACCGCGCAAACGACTTTCTCCGGGACCGGACGTACATCACCGCCCGTGAGTGGGCTATCGCCCGTCTCTGTGCCGATTTCCGGACCGAAACGGGCGTCGAGATGACGAAGATCGGAGAGAACCTCCCCGAACTCGTCCCGTTCATGACGGACACGTACACCCCACAGGCTGTCAATCAGGCCCGCGCGGCCTTCGAGGACAAGGTCCGGAAGGCCGGGGCGACGTTCCTCTACGGTGCGATGTGTGACTTCTTCACCGCTGAGGACCTCGACGACGTGATGTACGAGGCGACCGAGGTCGCGAAGTTCCTCCTCGAAGTTGAGGGCGTCGACCTCGCCGTCGAGGACGAGATGGAGGCTGAAGACCGGATTTCCTCGGTGATGCGGGAAGTCCGCGAGCAGTCGGCGGCGCTGCGACACGACGAGGTGTGTTGTCCGGAGTGTGGCAATGAGTTCCAGGTCGACGAGTAGGCAGGGCTGAGATGGACGACATCGACCCCGATGCACAGCCGTCGATGTCGGCCCACGAAGCGACACAGAAAGTGCTACGGACGGACCTGGCCATCGGCATCGGCGGCGCGGTGCTCGGCTATGCGGAGGCAGGGACAGCGCTGGTCGATGTACTGGCGGTGGTTGTCGGGTTCGGACTCCTGACGGGAATCGCGATGGCGGTCGTCGAACACGACGCGGTCCCGGGTGTCTACCCGGAGGTCGCTGCACTGGCGTCGTTCATCGTGCTTGCCGGGGCTGTCGCCGGCCTCGTAACGCTTTCCGGGTCGCCGATAACGCTCGTACTCTCGGCCGTCCTCTCGGGCTTCGGTGTCGGTGTCATCGGCAACCGACTGCTCTATGGCATCGTCTTCGACGTGCCGGCGTACCGGCTGACCCGAGTCCGAGAGAGGTCGCCGTCGCGCAGTCGGTGACCGCTCTCGGACGGGGTTCAGCCTGGGAAAAACGGCTCGGGGTCCTCGTGGCTGACGGTGACCACCTCGTCGTCGGTAAGCGGGCGGATATGTGAGTACAGTCCGTGGTCGTCGGCGACCTGCGAGAGGTCCGCGCGGTCGGTCTGGTCGTAGTACAGCGGCACGAGCACGGCGAGGTCGTCGCCACATTCCAGCGCGACGAGCAGGAACACCATCCCGTCGCCGGTCGCCCGGAACACCTCGGAGCGGTCGACGGTTCGGTCTTCGAGCGCGTCGGCGACCCGCCGGAATTCGTCGCCGGAAACCACGACATCGAAGCCGAGTCGCCGGGTCTCTGGCTCGTACTCGCCGGTTTGTTCGGCCATTGTCCGCGGCTCACCGGTCAGCACGGTCACGTCGCCAGGGTGGAGTTCGATAGCCTCGCGGCCGTCGTCGCGGTACTGTGTTGCCGTCGCCGCCATGTCGTCGATGACCTGCTCCCAGTGACCGACGACACGGCCGAAGGGGTTAGATTCGGGGTCGGCAGGGTCGTTCATACGTCGAGTGTGGCGGCGGCCGGGATAAATTGTTGGTGGGATAGTGGCACAACAGTTTTACTGGTATTTTGAGAAGTGGGGGACAGATGCGCGACCTCTTAACGTTATCTGACCTCCGAACCCAGTTCGAGACGGACCGCGGCACCGTCAAAGCCGTCGACGGCATCGACCTCACCGTCAGGGAGGGGGAAACCGTCGGTCTGGTCGGCGAGTCCGGATCGGGGAAATCCGTCACAGCGCTATCAGCGATGGATATCGTCGATGACCCCGGTCACATCGCCGGTGGGGAGATCCGGTTCGGCGCAGTTGAGACCGTCACGCGGCTGTCCCGGCAGTATCCCAAAGCCGTACGGACAGAGGACAGCGACAGCGGTTTCATCACTATCGACGCGGCGACGGTCGACCGGAGTCGTCTCCCCGAATCGGTTGAGACGACAGCCGACGACAGGACACTCGCCACACAGTTCATCCGGGAAGCCCCGAAGAAAGCTCTCTCGGAGAGCGGCGACGCGCCCGTCACGATTACCGACGGCTACGTCGATCTGACGGCAGCCCCGGAGCGGGTGATGCGGGACATCCGTGGCGGCGATATGGGAATGATATTCCAGGACCCGATGACATCGCTGAACCCCGCGATAACAGTCGGCGAACAGGTCGCGGAGAGCCTTCGCCTCCACCGTTACGGGAACAAGCGAAACGACTCGTGGTTCAACGCCGTCCGTGAAATCACGCCCTCGATCAGCCGGAGCGGCGAAATGGACGAGGAGATCCGTTCGGATGTCATCTCACTGCTGGAAGAGGTCGGTATCCCGGAACCGGCCGACCGCGTCGACGAGTACCCCCACGAGTTCTCCGGCGGGATGCGCCAGCGCGTGCTCATCGCTATCGCGCTGGCGTGCCGACCGAAGCTGCTAGTCGCCGATGAGCCGACGACGGCGCTCGACGTGACGATTCAGGCCCAGATTCTGGACCTCATCGACGACCTGCAGGCGGACCTCGGGATGTCGGTGTTGTTCATCACACACGACCTCGGCGTCGTCGCGGAGACCTGCGACCGTGTCGCTGTGATGTACGCCGGCGAGATCGTCGAAGAGGGACCGGTCGAGGAGATCTTCCAGAACCCGTCACACCCGTACACGTACACGTTACTCGAATCGATACCCGGCGAGGGGACAGACCGGCTAACTCCGATTGAGGGGAACGTCCCCAGCCTCATCGACATGCCCGAAGGGTGCCACTTCGCCGACCGGTGTCCGTGGGCTCAGCCGGAGTGTCGTGAGGGCGAAATTCCATATCTCCAGCACGGGCCGGACGACGTCACCCACCGCTCGAAATGTATCCTCGAATCGTTCGATACGGACGAATACGGCACCGGCGACGCCGGTGTTGCCGCGACGGAGACGACGCGAACGGACAGACAGCTCATGGAGGTCGACGGGCTGAAAAAACACTTCTCGCGGGCCGACGACCTGCTGGACAAGTACATCGGCAACGAACCGGAGTCAGTCAAAGCCGTTGACGGCGTTTCGATGGACATCTACGAGGGCGAGACGCTGGGACTCGTCGGCGAGTCCGGCTGTGGGAAATCGACGACCGGCCGGACCATCCTCCGGCTTCTCGAGCCGACAGACGGAACGGTTGTTTTCGCCGGACAAGACCTTTCGGAGCTCGACAAGGGCGGTCTGCGGGAAGTCCGTCGGGACCTGCAGATGATCTTCCAAGACCCGATGTCGAGCCTCGACCCGCGGATGACCGTCGGCCAGACGATTATGGAGCCGCTGAAAATCCACGACCTCCCGGCGGACACCGGGGACGGCTCCCGCCGCGAGCAGCGTGTCGAACGGGTGGCCGACCTCATGGAGGCAGTGGGGCTCGACCCAGACCAGTACGACCGCTATCCACACGAACTGTCGGGCGGGCAGCGCCAGCGAGTCGGCATCGCTCGCGCGCTCGCCGTCGACCCCGATTTCATCGTCTGTGACGAACCCGTTTCGGCGCTGGATGTGAGCGTGCAGGCCCAGATAATCAATCTCCTTGAAGACCTCCAGCATGAGTTCGGCCTGACGTACCTGTTCATCGCCCACGACCTCAGTGTGGTGCGCCACATCTGTGACCGCGTCGCCGTGATGTATCTCGGTGAGGTCGTCGAAATCGCCAACACGCCGGACCTGTTCGCGGACCCGAAACACCCCTACACGCGGGCGCTCATGTCGGCGATCCCGGAGCCGGACCCGACCGTCGAGGCCGACCGAATACTGCTGAAAGGCGATGTCCCGTCGCCCATTGACCCGCCGTCGGGCTGTCACTTCCGAACTCGCTGTCCCGAGGTCATCCCGCCAGATATCGATATCGAACAGGAGACCTACCGCGAGGTAATGGACTACCGGCAGCGGGTTGAGGACGAGGCCATCGCCATCGATGCGGTTCGGGAGCAGGCCGGCAAAGCCGACAGCGCCACAGCGGCGACGGACGGTGGCGCGGACCTCGCTGAAGCGCCAAACGGTACAGAACAGGTGCCGGTGGCAGCGTTCAAACAGACAATGGTCGACCGGTTCTTCGAAACGAGCCTGACCGGAGAGAATCGTCGCGTCGTCGAAACGTCGATCGAGCATCTCGCGGACGGAGACTGGGACGCCGCCGCGTCGGTGCTACGCGATAGATTCGAGAGCGTCTGTGAGACGAAACATCCCGAACTCCAGCCGGACGCCCACCCAGCAGCCTGTCACCTTTACGAACAGGAAGACGGCGACAGCACCTGAGTAATATTACTTAGCTGCACATAACTCTCAGGAGATATATAACAGAATCATTGTTCTATCCGGTACAATTATAATAGATCTGTTTGAACAAAGTCCCATGTCATCCGGTGATTCTCTGGACAGACGGAGCTTCCTTACCGCGGCCGGCAGTGCCGCGGCGGCCGCAACGCTCGCAGGTTGTTCCGGCGACGGCGGCGATGGTGGCGGAACCGAAGGTGGAGACGGTGGCGACGGCACTGGAAGCGATGGTGGCGACGGCGGCGACGGGGGCAGCGACCAGACGCTCGTGTACGCCCGCGGCGACCACCCGGAGAACTACGACCCACAGCAGACGACTAGCGGTGAAGTCGCGAAAGTCACAAACCAGATATTCGATACGCTCATCCAGTTTGCGGCCGGAAGCGGCGGCCAGCTAGAAGATGGGCTCGCAACCGACTACTCTCTCGAGGGAACCACCGCGACGCTGACGCTCCGAGAGGGTGTGATGTTCCACAACGGCGAGGAGTTCACCGCGTCGGACTTCAAGGCGACCTGGCAGCGGTTCACCCAGAGCGACTACCAGTACTACCTCGGCGACGAGACGCGGTCGGGGTACGGCCCGTTCACGCTGGGCGACTGGATCGAGAGCGTCGACGCGAGCCAGGACTACGAACTGACGATCGAACTCACGCAACGGTACGCCCCGTTCCTGCGGAACCTGGCGATGTTCGCCGCGGCCGTCCTCTCGAAGGCCCAGATCGAAGCGATGGGCGACAGTCAGGCTGACCTCGGAGCCGAACCTGCGGGGACCGGCCCCTTCCAGTTCGACACGCTCGATAATCCGAACGAGCGCATCCGACTGACAGCCAACGGCGATTATTGGGGCGACGGTCCGAACGTCGGGACGGTCATTTTCAAGACAATCACCGAAAACAGCACGCGGGTACAGGACGTCATCAACGGGGCCTCACACATCACGGACAACCTCGACTCCTCCGGGTTCCAGCGCGCAGAGGAGAGCGGGACGGCGACGCTGTTGCGGAAGAACGGCATCAACCACGGCTACATGGCGATGAACATGGCCCGGTTCGAGCCGTTCCGGGACCGGCAGGTCCGCCAGGCCATCGCCCACGCCGTCAACACCGAGGCCATCGTCAACCAGATCTATCAGGGCTTTGCAACGCAGGCCTCCCAGCCACTCCCACCCGACGTGCTCGGGCACAACGACGACCTCGACCCGTATTCGACGGACAAAGACCAGGCCCGGTCACTGCTTGAAGAGGCGGGCTACGGTGACGGCTTCGAGTTCGAACTCGCGACGTTCTCGAATCCCCGGGGATACAACCCCAGCCCGGTCCAGACCGCAAACCAGGTGAAATCCGACCTGGAGGACATCGGCCTGACGGTCAACATCAACCAGTTCTCCAACTTCGGACCGTACCTAGACTACACCTCCGCCGGGAAACACGACGCCTGCTTCCTCGGCTGGTACACCGACAACGCCGACCCGGACAACTTCATGTACGTCCTGCTTGACCCGAAAGTCGAGATGGACGCCGTCCCCGACGGCCAGGACTGGGTCAGCTTCGACACCGAGGGGTACTCGACGCTCAACGTCTCCGGGTGGGCCAACACCGACTACATGGAGCTCGTCCGCGAGGCCCAGCGGACCTACGCCGAAGGCGACCGCGAGACGATGTACGAGGAGGCCGCACAGATCGCCTACGACGAGTCACCATGGGTGTTCATCGACTACGCAGAGACGCTCCGGGCGGTCAACGAGGCTGTCGTCGAAGATTCTTACACGGTCAGCTCCGTCGGTGGCCCGTATCTTAACACGGTCGAGCTGCAGTAGCGCTTCAAGAGAACTTTCGAATGAACTGGACACAGTTTCTTTTCAGGCTGATCGAGCCGGTGGTACCGCCACGGTTCGTCATCAAGCGGTTGCTGTTGCTCATCCCTGTGCTGTTCGGCGTGGCGTCGGTCGTCTTCGCGATTCTCCACCTGGCCCCGGGCGACCCGGCTATCGTCATCGCCGGCCAGCGAGCGTCGGCCGAACAGCTAGAACAGATACGTGTTGAGCTGGGACTTCGACGGCCGCTCTGGGAGCAGTACCTGAGCTTCCTGTGGGACGCGGCGCGGTTCGACTTCGGCCAGTCCTACAGCATCAGTCGCGGGAACAGCGTTCGTTCGGTCATCGCAGACCGGCTCCCAATCACGCTCGAGCTCGCGATATACGGCCAGGCGGCAGGCATCCTGCTCGGTCTGCCACTGGGCATTATCTCGGCAGTCAAGCAGGATTCGCTGACGGACCACGTCACCCGAATCGGTGCGCTGACCGGCATCTCCGTGCCGATATTCTGGTCCGGACCGCTGCTCATCCTACTGTTCTCGACCTATCTCGACGTGTTTCCGACCAGCGGCCGTATCAAATCGACGCTATTCCTCCCCGATACCTGGACGCTGCTGGGCCGTGAACTGCCCCTGACTGGGATGATAACCGTCGACACGATTCTGCTCGGGAACACCGAAGCGTTCCTCTCGGCGATCCATCACCTGTTCCTGCCGGCAGTGGTCATCGGCGTCTACTCGACGGCGCTCATCTCCCGGATGATGCGCTCCTCGATGCTCGAAGTCATCCGGCAGGACTACATCCGGACCGCGCGGGCGAAAGGGCAGGGTGCGAAGATCACGCTGATGAAACACGGCTTCCGGAACGCGTTGATTCCGGTCGTCACCGTCATCGGTATCCAGTTCGGCACGCTGCTGGGCGGGGCAGTCCTGACCGAGACCGTGTTCGGTATCAACGGGATGGGGCTGACCATCGTCACCGCCATCGGCGTCTCTGACTACCCGGTGGTTCAGGGCACAGTGCTCACCTTTGCCCTGCTGTTCACGCTCGTGAACCTCCTCGTTGACGTCACCTACAGTTACCTCGACCCACGGATTCAACAATGAGTACGGACACCGAGACACGGGGCACGCTGGGACGCCTGCGAGCGTCTCCGTTCCTCGCCGACCTGCTGACGAACCGCCTCGCCGTCGTCGGGCTGACGATTATCCTCAGCATGGCGGCCGTCGCCATCTACGCCCGCGTGACATACGACTTCGGCGCGCTCACGAGCTCGCAGTTGGGCACCGAGATTGCCGACCGCGCGCCGCCCGGCTGGCTCGGTCCAGCGCCCGCGAACCAGCAGCTGTTCGGCACGGACGCGGCGGCTCGTGACATCTACAAGCGGAGCCTGTACGGTGCGTGGCTGGCCCTGAAGTTCGGGACGATCACAGTCGGGACTTCGACAACCGTGGGCGTCGGTCTGGGGATTATCGCGGCGTACTACGGCGACGTGACCGATAACGTCATCATGCGGACGATGGACGTGTTGTTGGCGTTCCCGCCGCTGTTGCTCGCGCTTGCGCTGGTCGCCATCTTCCCGCGGGACCTCGGTCTCTGGCGGGCCGTGGTGGCGCTCGTGCTGGTGTACACGCCGCGGTTCGCCCGGGTCGTCCGTGGGGCCGCGCTCAAAGTGCTCGAAGACGAGTACGTCGACGCCACGGTCGCGCTTGGCGCGACCGATCCGCGGGTTCTCGTCCGGCACATCCTGCCGAACACGCTCGCGCCGATTACCGTCCAGTCCACGCTGAACTTCGGACTCGCCATCATCGACCTCGCGGCGCTGTCGTTCCTCGGGTTCGGTGCGCAGGCAGGGACGCCGTCGTGGGGCCTGATGCTATCCCGTGGTGTCGAGAACGGCCTCCTGACAGGGGAGTGGTGGCTCTCCTTCTTCCCGGGGCTGTTCCTCGCTATCACCGTGCTAGGGTTCAACTTGCTCGGTGACGGAATGCGCGACGCACTCGATCCACGGATGCGCGAAGCGGTCGACTGATGGCCCAGCGCGGTGACCCACCGCGGCTCCGGCAGTACGTCGCGGCCCGGGCGCGACTGGTTGGGAGTGGGCTGGGCGTCGGCTTCCTGCTTGGCAGCCTCGGCATGGCGGGCTGGACGCTGTACACCGGTGATGCACGGTCGAGTGAAGCGACGGTGTTCGCTCTCGGCGCACTGGTGTTCGGCTTTGGCCTGCTGGGCTGGTCAGGGTCGATACTCGCCGGCCGCGGCATCGAAGCTATGCAGGAACACATGGACACACGGAGCAACTGGACCGAGCGCGATTCGCGGCGGGCGATGGCACGACTCTGTGGCGGTGGCGGCGGGATAATGGTCGGGACGTCGGTCGTCGCGGCGTTATTCTAGTCGTTCGCTGTCCGCGCCCCGGACGTTCTCGCCCTGATGATCGTAGAACACATCTTCCTGGGCTGTTGTGTCGGCAGCGTCCAGCGCGTCGCCGCGCTCGTAGACAACTGTACCCCGGACCATCGTCCATTCAGGGAACACCGCATCGTAGCCCTCAAACGGCGTCCAGCCACATTTCGAGTGGAGCGTCTCACCGCTGATATCGCTCGTTTCGGTCGTGTCAACGAGCACGAGGTCGGCGTCCTTTCCGGCTTCGATGGCCCCCTTCTGTTGGATGTCGAACACGTCGGCAGGATTGCGTGCGGTGAGGTCGCGAACGCGCTCGTAGGTGAGCCCGCTGTCCGGGTCACGGGCTTCGGCCAGTAGGAGCGGGAGGACCGTCTCGACGCCAGGGACGCCCGAGGGCGCGTCCCAGATGCTGGCGTCTTTCTCCTCGCGAGTGTGTGGGGCGTGGTCCGTCGCAATCATATCGACGGTGCCGTCGACGACGCGCTCGTAGAGTTTCTGTCGGCGCTTCTCGCGGCGCAGGGGCGGATTCATCCGCCCGAAGGTCCCCAGCTCAGAGAGGTCACGCCGGGAAAGCAGCAAATGGTGTGGCGTTACCTCGGTCGTCATCCCGGCTTCGCTGGCGATGTCGACGCCCTCCGGCGTGGACGTGTGGGCGATGTGTATCGTCGCGTCGTGCTCTTTCGCGACTGCACAGGCCCGCTCGACGGCTTTCTCTTCGGCCTTTGCAGTCCGGAACGCGCTCCATGCGTCGGCGTCATCGCGGGCCTTGGCATCGTCGTTGAAGTAGTCGGCGTCCTCGGCGTGGACCGTGACCGGTACGTCGTTGTCGGTGGCAGCGTTCAGCGCATCGGCAAAGAGGTCGGCCTCGATACCCATGTCGCCGGTCGAATCCGCGAGAAACACCTCGCCGAGTGCGAACAGGCGACGGCGCAGGAGGACGTTCGGAATCCAGTCGGCCGTAACGCCGCCGTTGATACCCCAGTCGACGATAGAGTCAGCAGCGAACTCGGCTTTCTGGTCAAACGACTCGCCGTCGATAGTCGGCGGGTCGGTGTTTGGCTGGTCGACAACGGTTGTGACGCCGCCGGCTGCCGCGGCCCGCGACCCGCTCTCCCACGTCTCCTTGTGCGGGTAGCCGGGCTGGCGGAAGTGGACGTGGGCGTCGATCATTCCCGGAAACAGCCGCTTGCCGGTCGCTTCGATGACGTGCTCGTCGGACGCGGCGAGATCGCGGCCGACTTCGACGATTGACTCGCCACGCACCCGAACGTCGCGTTGGCGGCCGTCCGGCAGCGTCGCGTTACGAATGAGCATACGCCCTGTCGGCCGGGCGCACCCCTAAGTCTCTCGGATAGCGCTCACCGACACCTCGCGGCCGTCAGCCAGCGACTGCTCCAGCGCCGCGATGACTCGGTCAGGGTCGTCGGTGCCTCCAGCATCAGCGACACTCCCGACGCTCTGTGTGTCGAACCGGACATCGAGTGCCTCGTAGACTGGGGCCAGCACCCCTGCGATGGCCTCGTGGTCTCGAACGACGACGATGCCGCCGACAACGGCGACAGACTGGCGGACGCGCTGGGCGAGTCCAGTTATTTTGCCGTCAGCCTGAAGCGAGTGGCTCCCCGGACAGAACGCGGCGTCTGGTTCCCCGGTCCGAGCGGTGATACCGCAGTCATCGAGGGCACGTTTTACAGCGGCTTTGGTCCACTCGTAGCGGTCGTCGATCGTCCCTCGCGGGTCCTCGGTCGGGACGGCGAGAGAGAACGAAACGGTCGATCCGGTGTATGCGACGGCGCGGCCCCCCACAGCGCGCTCGATGACGGTGTACCCCTGGTCGCGGGCAGCCCGGCACGCTCGGTCGTAGCCGTCGCTGTTCGCGTCACGGCGGCCGAACGCGACCTGTCTGTGCGGTCGCCAGGCTCGCAGGGCTGGTTCGCGGTCTTCGGCGACCGTCTCGGCCATCTCACGGGTCCGCTCGAAGTCGGTTTCGGGGTCGGCAGTGCGACCCCGCAGCAGACGCATAGGCAGACTGTACGGACCCTTGGGATTAAAACGGTCCGCCAGTTCAGCAGACGAATCTCTCTCGACGGCAGAGAGCGAACAGGCGACACGTGGCCGTCGCGGCGGGACGTGTCGCACACCCGCTGCCCCCGCCGCGGTGGTCGTCAGCGCACACGAACCAGTGGTCACGTCATCCGTCTTGAACGCTTGGACGACAGAGCCATACCGGTACACGCCTAATCGCCGCCGATGGTCGTCACGATATCGCGAGACGTGCTCTTCCAGTACTACCGGTTCTCCCTGTACAACTCGCCGTTCGACGCCCACGACGAGGGGTGTGCCATCGACCTCTACCCCGACGGCGAGCGCGCGCCGTCGCCGGTCGCCGGCGAGGTCGTCGATACGAAGACGGTTCAGGCCCCACCGAAGGCCTACGCCGCCGAGCACGACCACCTCATCGTGATTGATACTGGCGATACTGTAGCGCGGTTACTGCACGTCGACCCGGCCGTCGAACCCGGTGAGACGGTTACCGTCGGCGACGACCTCGGAGAACTGGTCCGGGCGGGCTTTTTCGCCCCGTGGGTCCCGAACCACATCCATCTCGGCTTCCGTGACCCCGGCACGAACCCCTACCGGGCGTCGGGGTCGCTGCCGGTCGACGTGGCAGTGGACGTGACGCCGCTGTCGTGGGACGGGACCGGGACCGTCGTCGCCGGCGGCGAAACGTGGGTCCGACTCGACGAGCCGGTCCATCCAGCACCCGGTGACTCCTTCGCTGGCATCGCTAACGATATCGACGGCGACAATTCAGGCGTCCTCGACGGCGGCTTGCCACACTACTCGGGCGGGGGATTGCTGTCCAGTGACGGGACAACGGCCGCCGCTATCGCCGGAGCGGGTGTCGGGACAGCCGACGGCCGCACGGTCGCGTGGGACGACCTGACCGTACTGGCAAACGGCGACCCAATAACAGGTATCGCGCTGTTCTGTGGCCGCGAGCGTTTCGGCGCGAAGCTCGTCGGCGAGGAGGTCGACCTCGCCGTCGGCGACGAGGTGCGGGTGAGTATCGAACGGGACACGACTGGCGACGACGCCGCGTAGCTACGACTCCCCGTAGCGCTCGGCGTGGGCCTGCCTCGCCTGTTCGTAAGCCGGGTCCTCGCGGACCGCATCGAGGTGCTCCTTGTACGCCAGCGCTATCTCGCGTTTCTCCGGGTCGTACCACTCCTGCGGTTCGCGTTGCTCGCCGTCCACGTATTTCTGCCCGCCCGGATATTTTGCGTAGCGCATCGCCCGCGTCCACCCCATCTGGAGGTACTTGCGAGCCATGTCCATCCCGACGAACTCTCCATTGTCGCGGTACTCACGGTAGCGGTCGTGGATAGATTCGGCGGCCGTCGTCGCCCCGTCGAGGTCGGCGACTGTCCAGTCGGGAAGCAGTTCGCTCTTGTACGGTTCGATTTTGAATGCGCCCTGCTCATCGGCCGTGTGTCGGTAGTGCTCTGGGTGGTTGCGGAAATTCAGGTCGTACTCGGGACCGTCATCGACCTCGCCGACGTCGCCGTGGACCGGGTCCTCGCCCATCGGTCAGGCGAACGTGAGGTCGTCACGGTCAGTCAGTTCACCGAACAGCCACTCGGCGTGGTCCAGTGCGTACTCGCGGTGCTCCTCCTCGATGTAGCCGACGGCGTCCTCGACGAGGACCGGGCGGTAGTCGCGCAGGCCGGCACTGGAAGCGGTGTGGAGCACACAGACGTTCGCGAGCGTGCCACAGATAGCCAGGTCCTTGACCCCGTGGGCGTCGAGCCAGCCTTCGAGTTCCGTCTGGTAGAAGGCGTCGTAGGTGTGCTTGACGACGACCAGATCCTCGTCCTGCGGGTCGAGGTCCTCGACGAGTTCAGTCTCCCAAGAACCTTCGACGACGTGTTCGCCCCACCGGTCGAACTCGTCGTAGTAGTGGGTGTCTTCGAACTGGTCGGGCGGATGCACGTCGCGGGTGAACACAATCTTCGCGCCAGCGTCACGGGCACGGTCGACGAGTTCGGTGCAGGACTCGATGGCCGCTTCGCTGTCCGGTGCGTAGAGGCTTCCATCGGGGTGGCAGAAGCCGTTCTGCATATCGACGACGACCAGGGCGGTCTGTGCTGGGTCGAGTTCCATACGGGAGCTTTGGCGGGGCGAGACTACGAAAGTTACTCCGACGGTAGTTCAGACGCGCAAACAGACGCACAAATTCGTTCTGCCGGACGAATGTGTCCACAGTGAGCGTGTGACTTTTCACTGTGGTAACCTACCGTGGAAGTAGATGCGCCGCCCTTTCGCCCTCGTCGTTCTCTGTGCCGTTGTGCTGTTACTTGCGGGGTGTCAGGCACCCACCGCGTCGCCAGAGGCGGAGTCGAGCACCGTCGATCTGACGCCGATCGAACCCGCGACCGACTACGGGAACAACGGCTCCGCTCCGGCAGCGCCTGCGACGGACCGGCTGGGCTACGAGAACGGCTACTGGTACAACGAATCGCTGTCGGTAACGACCGAGGACGGACTGAACAAGACGGAGCGGGACGCCGTCGTCGCCCGGACGATGGCCCGCGTCGAGCGGCTTCGCGGGCTAGAGTTCAAAGAGACAGTCCCGGTCTCCGTCGTCTCACGGGCTGAGTACCGCAACAACACGGGCGGCGGCGAGGTCGGCGATTCGCTGCGCCGGTTCGACAACGCGAAGTTCGAGGCGCTGTTTTTCATCGGCGAGGACCGCGATTCCATCGCCGTCCAGAACAGCAATCGCGGGGAGAGCGTGCTGGGCTACTACAGCAGCCAGCGCGGTGAAATCGTCATCGTCAGCGACTCCGAAACGCCGACGATTAGCCGGGGCACGCTGGCCCACGAACTCGTCCATGCGCTGCAGGACCAGCACTTTGGCCTCGGAAGTGACGCGCGGACGCGGGATCAGGTGCAGGGTCGGAACGGCGTGGTCGAAGGCGACGCCGTCGCCGTCACCCAGACCTACACCGACCGCTGTGGCGAGGCATGGCGCTGTATCGACAGGCCTGCCCAGAGCGGCGGTGGCGGCGGTGCTCGCCACTTCGGCATCAATTTCATGCAGTATTTCCCCTACAGCGACGGGCCCGGACTGGTCGGCGACCTTCGAGAACGCGGCGGTTGGAGCGCCGTCAACGACGCCTACGACGACTATCCCGACGGGGCCGCCGAAGTGACCTACCCCGGGCGCTACCCCGAGTGGGAACCCGAGTCAGTCTCGCTTGCGGACCAGTCCAGCGGCGACTGGGAGCGGGTCAGACCCTCGACTGACCGCAACCGTCCCGACTACGCCGTCGTCGGCCCGTCAGCTATCGCGGGGTCGATGGCGTACACCATCGCCGATGACTACAACGAGTCGAGCGTCGTCCGGACGCGAGATGTCATCAACTACGAGGACGGGTCGCTGGACAGTGACGACCCGTACAACTACGACCTGCCCGCCACCGACGGCTGGCAGGGCGGTCGGATGCACGTCTACGAGAGCGGCGACGAGACGGCGTACGTCTGGAAGACAACCTGGGCCAGCGAGGCCGACGCTCGCGAGTTCGCCGATGCCTGGACGGCGGTCATCGCTCACTGGGGCGGCACTCGAACCGGAGAGGGGCACTGGATAATAGCGGAAGACAGCCCCTACACCGACGCTGTTTCGGTCAGGGTCGACGGGCAGACCGTCACCGTCGCGAACGCACCGACAGCCGACGAACTGAGCGAGGTCCACGATGCGTAAGGAACTGCTCATTGCGCTGGCGGTCGTCCTGGCGGGCTGTACGGTCCCCTCCCTCGGCGGCAGCGACCACCCCGAGACGCCGACCGGCGGGGACGCCATCGGCTACGAGAACGGCTACTGGTACGACGACCCGGTGTCGGTGACGACCGGCGACGGGCTAAACGAGAGCGAGCGGGAGGCCGTCGTCGCCCGGACAATGGCCCGCGTCGAGCAGGTCCGCGACTTGGAGTTCAAAGACTCGGTCCCGGTTTCGGTTATCTCCCGAGCCGAGTACCAGAATCGCTCTGGAGGCAACGGCAGCGGCGGCAGCAGCCGTCCACAGGACCCCTGGAACGACCAGGTGTGGGAGGCGCTCCTGCTCATCGGTGAGGACTCGGGCAGCAGCGAGGAAATCGACAACACGCTGTCGACGACTGTTCAGGGCTACTACTCGCCGAGTCGGGACGAGATTGTCATCGTCAGCCCGACAGAGACGCCACAGATCGACCGGCGGACGCTCTCACACGAACTGGTCCACGCCCTGCAGGACCAGCACTTCGGGCTGAACGGCTCCGCAAAGACGCAGGACACGCAGCTGTCACGACAGGGTGTCACAGAGGGCGAGGCTAACTACGTCCGCATCCTCTACGAGCGCCGCTGTGGCGACGGCTGGGGCTGCATCGCGCTCCCCGACCGGACGAACAGCGGGGGCGGCAGCGACGACGGCGACGGCGGGAGCCAGGAGCCGAGCTACAACGAGGGGCTGTTCACCGTCCTTTACCAGCCCTACGTCACCGGGCCGCGGTTCGTCGATCAGATGCGTTCGGACGGCGGTTGGGGCGCTGTCGACGAGCTGCACGACGATTTCCCGGATAGCACCGAGCAGGTACTCCACCCGGACAAGTACCCCGACGAAAAGCCCGTGAACGTCAGTGTCACCGACCGTTCGTCCGACGAGTGGAGTCGCTTCGACCACGACCCGGTCGGCGACACGGTTGGAGAGACCTCGATTTACGCGATGATGTACCACAACGGGCAGGTGGAGGCCGACCGCTACAGCTATGAGAGCGATATCTCGGCCGGCTGGGGCGGTGACCTCGTCGTGCCCTACCGCAACGGCTCGGGCGGCTACGGCTACGTCTGGGAGACCCGCTGGGATACCGAGGAAGACGCGAGGGAGTTCGAACAGGCCTACCGGGCGGCGTTGACAGAGGAGCACGACGCCAGCCAGCCCCGCAGTAACGTCTACGTCGTCCCAGAAGACGACCAGTTCAACGACGCCTTCCGCGTGGTCCGGTCGGGCAAGACCGTCCGCATCGTCAACGGACCGACAGTGGGAGACCTGAACGACATCCACCGGGCCGAAGAGTAGCGGGCCTCAGACGACCCGTCGGTACGCGAACCGGCTGAAGTCGATGGCGGCGTGGAAAGCGTTTGGGACGGCGCTCCGTCGGCGCGTCCCGCGAGCGCCGGCGCGCGACCGTCGACCGGACCGCTTTTTCCCTCGCACGGCCGAACACGGGACAATGACCGAGGAGTTCGACGTCGTCACGCCCGCGGCCATCCGCGAGGGGCGGGCGACCGACGCCTACTTCGACCGGACGATGGAGGCGCTAGAGCACGCGGGCAAGAACCCGGACGTGGTCGCCGAAGTGACGGCCAACCAGTTCGCGACGGGGACCTGGAAACTGCTGGCCGGGCTGAAAGACGCCGCGCGGTTGCTCGACGGGCGCGCCGTCGACGCCGACGCGCTCCCCGAAGGACAGCTGTTCGACGGCGGTCCAGTGATGCGAATCGAGGGGTCCTACCGGGAGTTCTGTCGGCTGGAGACCGCGCTCCTCGGTTTTCTCTCACATCCAACAGGCATCGCGACGCGGGCGTTAGAAGCGCGCCACGCCGCGCCGGAGTCGACGGTGCTATCCTTTGGCTCGCGCCACGTCCACCCCTCGATAGGGGCGATGGTCGAGCGGGCGGCGCTACTGGGTGGCCTCGACGGCATCTCGAACGTCGCCGCCGGCGAGGTCATCGGCCGCGAGGCCGGCGGGACGATGCCCCACGCGCTGATGATATGTTTCGGCCGAGGCAACCAGGAGGCGGCGTGGCGAGCGTTCGACGAGGCAGTCCCCGAGGAGACGCCCCGCATCGCGCTGACCGACACCTACAGCGACGAGGCCGACGAGGCGCTGCGGGCGGCCGAGGCCATCGACGACCTCGCGGGCGTCCGCCTGGACACCACCGGGTCCCGCCGCGGCGACTTCCGGCACATCGTCCGCGAGGTCCGGTGGACGCTGGACGCCTACGGCCACGAGGACGTGGACTTGTTCCTCTCCGGGGGGCTGACGCCGACGACGCTCCGGGAACTCCGGGAGGTGGCCGACGGCTTCGGCGTCGGGAGCTACGTCGCCAACGCCGACCCGCTGGACTTCGCGCTGGACATCGTCGAGGTGGACGGCGAGCCGGCGGCAAAGCGGGGCAAGCTCACCGGCAAGAAGTCGGTGTACCGGACCGAATCGGGCGGCCACCACGTCGGGCTGGCCGACCGCGAGGGACCGGCCGAGGCCGAGTCGCTCATGAGGCCACTGGTTCGGGACGGCGAAGTCGTCCGGGAGTTCGATCTTGATTCTGCCATCGAGCGCGCGGCGTCGGACGCCGAGCGGGTCGGCTACGAGGGCGTCGGGGACGAGTAACGGGCGTTAAGTCGCCGGCCCGCCTACGCGGCGTATGGTCGACCGCATCATGAAGGTCAACGCGTACACGACCTTCGACTTGCTCGACGGTGAGGTAGAGGGCCACGGCTTCGAGGAGGAGGCCCTGGCCGTCCTGAACGTGACCGCGCCGCGGAAGAACCCGGACCACGTCGAACTCCAACTGGAGATGGACAACACCGACCTCGACGCGGTGAAGCCCCACGCTGACTCGGTGACGCTGTCGGCGGCCCAGGCCCGCGAACTGGCCACCGAACTGGAGGAGTACGCCGAAAAAGTCGAGGACGCACAGTCGGAGTAGTCCGTCACGGCAATAGTCATGCATCGCGGTTCGATAATTCTATGGTGTGAAGACACATACCACGAAATATGTCAACCGAGACGCCCGGTAATCCAGCCGCACGGGAGCTCGGCTACTGCCCGTGCTGTGGCTACCAGACGCTCCCGGAGGGCCGGCCCGGGTCCTACGAGATGTGTCCGGTGTGTCACTGGCTCGACGACCCCATCCAGTTCGGGGACGCGGAGTTCGTCAGCGATACGAACCACGTCTCGTTGACCGAGGCGCGGGAGAACTTCCGCGAACACGGGGCGTGTTCGCCCGACGAAGCCGGGGACTGCGAGACGCCGACGGACCTCGACCGCGACCCGAACTGGCCCTACGACGAGTGACGCGGTTCAGGCCGCGAGCGCGATGTCAAGGTACAGCATGACGATGACGCCGGCCATCAGCCCGAGCGTGGCGACCCGCTCGTAGCCGCGCTGGTGCGTCTCGGGGATTATCTCGTCGGAAATCACGAACAACATTGCGCCCGCCGCAAAGCCCATCGCGTAGGGGAGCAGTGGCTCGACGGTCACGACGGCGACAGCGCCGAGCACTGCGAGCGGGATTTCCACGACGCCGGAGCGAATCCCGGAGAAGACGGCGTAGAGCCGGCGGTCCAGCCCCGCGTTTGTCGCCGCGACGGAGACGGCCAGCCCCTCGGGAATGTTCTGGATGCCGATAGCGAGCATCAGCGAGAGCGCGCTCCCCAACTGGAGCGGGTCGCCGGCGGCCGCGCCGAAGCCGACGCCGACGGCCAGCCCCTCCGGGACGTTGTGCAGCGTGATGGCGAGGATGAACAGGACGACGCCGGTCAGTTTGGCCTCGTCGACCGGGAGGTCCTGGCCGGGGTTAGCCGCGTCCGACCGGCGGCTTCCCGTCAGCAGGTAGTGGGCGTGCGGGACGAGCCCGTCCGCGCGATCCAGAAACAGCGCTCCGAGCGCGACGCCGACGAGCGTCGGAATCGGATTGCCGCCCGAGTACTGCTCGATGCCGGGGATGATGAGGCTCGTGAACGCAGCGGCCAGCATCACGCCGGCGGCGAACCCAAGCGCCGTGTCCAGCGCCCGCTCAGAGGGGTCACGCCAGACCAGCACGAGCGACGCGCCGAAGAGGTTCATCGTCGCGATGATGACCCCGCCGACGAGGCCGTTTATCAGCGGGTCGGTGCCGACGAGGTCGACAAACAGGTCGACAAACCCGGATTGCATTGTCCAGTAGTGCACGTCGCCCCCTCTTGTGTGTACCGACCGTTAGAGCGGGAGCGCTGACCCAATTCGAAAACGTCTCGATGCCTCAGCCACGCTGCTAGAACGGTTCCGGCGAGCCGACGAGCCGCCGCATCTCCATCGCGCTGGCGAAGTCGTCCCGGGAGACAACGCGGGTTCCCTCGGGGCCGTCGACGAATGCGGCAGTGGCTCTGGCGGTGTCGAGTTCGACGAGCGCATCGAAGGCTGCCGTCTCTGAGGCAAAGCGCGGCAGGTCAGTGTCCATCAGGTCGGCGACGGTGTCGGCTTCGCGTTCAGTCTTCGAGAGTGCCCTGAAGTCGCCAACTGTGACGACGCCGATTACGTCGCCGCCGCGCGTGACGGCGAACTCGGTCCGCCGACCAGCGAACATCCGGTCGACGAGATCCTCGACAGTTGCGTCGGCCTCAATAGTCGCGTCGAGTGGGCTAGCCACGTCATCGACGGTCAGCCCCTCAAGCAGCGCTGCCAGGGCGACGGTACGGGATTCGCTCGATGCGGCGCCGTAGACGAACAGCGCGAGCAGCAGCAACAGCGGGCTGAACGAGAGGACGCCGACGACGGCGAACAGCACGGCGAACCCGGTCCCGACCCGAGCGGCGATTCGGGTCGCCGTCGCGTACGGCCGCTTTCGTGCGAGCAGTGCCCGGAGCACGCGGCCGCCGTCCATCGGGAAGGCCGGCAGCATGTTGAACACAGCGAGAAAGATGTTCGTGACGGCTAGCCAGCCGATAACGAACAGCGTCACCTGCGCACTCGCCGGCAAGGCAAACAGTGCGGCGTAGCAGGCAAGCCCGGTCAGAATACTCACGGCCGGGCCGGCCAGCGCGATGACGAGTTCCCGATTCCACTCTTTGGGCATGGCTTCGAGGTTGGCGAGACCGCCAAGAATCCAGAGCGTGATGGACTCGACCCGGAGGTCGTAGCGCATCGCTGCCCATGCGTGGCCCAGTTCGTGGAGGGCGACGCTGGCGAACAGGCCCACGGCCGCGGCGGTGCCGATGAGCCACGGTGTCTGGCCCGCGGTCAGCACCGTAAGGTCGAGTGGCACGCCCGACAGGGCACTCACGATACCGGCATACACAGATATCTGTGCTCCGCTGCCGATAATCCAGGCCAGCACCGGCAGGAAAATCAGCAGTGAGATGTTGACCCGTATCGGAATGCCCCAGACCGTCGTGATGTGGAAGTTTCGCACGGGCGAGCAGACGGGCAGCGCTCGGGTATATCTTCTGCCGAGTGGCGA
Organism: Haloarcula sp. Atlit-47R; assembly: GCF_003665985.1. Taxonomy (NCBI): domain Archaea; kingdom Methanobacteriati; phylum Methanobacteriota; class Halobacteria; order Halobacteriales; family Haloarculaceae; genus Haloarcula; species Haloarcula sp. Atlit-47R. The sequence goes on from NZ_QPLQ01000001.1 coordinate 858,748, forward strand.
CGCCCACGAGTAGCTGACTTATTCAGGGTGTAACGCGTATCGACAGTCAATGACAGTTCGACACGACGGGCTGACCGTCGACTGGCTGGGGTACGCGACGCTCCGGTTCGCCGGCGACGACACGGTGGTGTATGTCGACCCGGGCCGCTACGGCGTCCTCACCGGCGAGTGGGAACCCCACACGGACGGGATCGGTCATCCACCGAGCAGCGACTACCGTGCGGAAGACGGCGACGTTGTCTGTGTGACCCACGTCCACCACTATGACCCTGATGGTATCGAGCGCGTCGCGAGCGAGGACGCGACCGTTGTTGCCTACGAGGGTATCGATGAGCGCGTCGGTGACCGGGACCTCCCGCCGCTGTCCTCGCTGCCCTACGACGTTGTCGAAGTCGGAATGAAATCACAGACGACAGTCGGGGATGTGCCGATATGGTCAACGCCAGCGTACAACGAACCGGACGGCCCACACACGCGGCCAGATGGCAGCCCGTACCACCCGGAGGGCTTTGGCTGTGGGTTCATGATCGCTGTCGAGGAGACCAGAGCCTTCTATCCGGGGGATTCGGACGTGCTGCCCGGACACCGAACGCTCGACGTCTCGCTACTGTGTCCGCCCATCGGCCCGCGGGCGACGATGGACCGCCACGAGGCCGCTGCCCTTGCCGCAACCATCGACCCGGACCTCGTGATGCCAGTCCACTACAACACCTTCTCGAACCTCGAAGCCGATTCCCGTGAGTTCGCCGCCGACGTGGCCGAAGCTGGTGTGCCGGTCGTGCTAGACGAGCACTGAGCAAGCGACTTTCGGTCTCGGATGTCACCGGCGCTCGGTCCACTCGCTCCGTTCCCGGTGGGCGTCTGCGATTGCCTCAATATCGTTCGTCTCCAGAACGCCGCGTTCGGTGACGACCGTCACTGCCGACGCCGGCGTCACGTCGAAAGTCGGATTCAATACGGCGATGTCTGTGTCGCCGTCGTACACCTCCTGTGGCTCTCGCTCCTCGCTGTCCCACGTAGCGCGTGGTGCGATCTTGTCCGCCGCACACACCGCGTAGCAGTCCGCCTCCGCGGCGGCCGCCGACAGCGCCGCCGAGCGGGTTCCGGCCTTGTTGACCACGCGGCCGTCCGGAAGGACGCGGTCGGCCCCGACAACGAGCGTGTCGGCGCTCCACGCATCCAATTCGTGGCCGAAGGCCGCGTCGGTGGTCAGTGTCACGGCAGTGCTACCAGCGAGTGTCTCTGCGACGCCGACGCCTTCACTCCCGGGCCGTGACTCGGCGACGAGCACGGCCTCAGGCGCAGTGGCGTCGACCACTGCGCGGACTGTCCCAGACCGAGACAGCGTGGCAAGGCGGTCGCCGACGTGTTCGGCGGCGACGGCGGCGGCCACGCGGTCGGCGGTAACCGCGTGGTTCAGCGACTCCGTAACGGCCCGCTCGACGGCCGCCGGCGACTGGTCGGCGACAGCAGCCATCGCTCGGTTGACCCGGTTGGCGACGACGACCATTGAGGGACGGGCCTCGCGGATTTCGGCGGCGAGGGCGGCGAGCGCGCTCCAGTCGTCGCCGCCCCGCTCGGCCGTCTCCAGGTCGTCACTCCGTCCGGCGTCGGCCAGGGCAGCTTCGTCGCGTAGCACCTCCAGCGCCCGGATCGACAGCCACGCCGAACCGTGGGTTCGGTCCTCGCGAACGGTCGCCGCTCGCGGCCGAACGCGGTCCCAGGCGGTCCACAGCCGCGGGACCGTCTCACGGGTCAGGATTTCAGGCGGGTGGACCCACGCGGTCTCGGTCGTCTCCTCGTTCGTCGTGACTGTGCGGGCCTCGCAGTCGAACAGAAACGGGTGAACCTGCCAGCGAACCCCATGATCGTCGTCTGCGACCTGCAATGAGTCGCCGCGCCGGACGAGCGTCACCGCGTCGGCCAACCCGGTCTCCTCGTCGATTTCAGCCCGCGCAGCCGTCTCCGGGTCCCGGTCCCGCCCGGCGTCGTCGGCAACGTGTCCCGCCACACCACCCCACTGGCCCCGATACGAGCCGACCGCACCGCTCCGGCGCAACAGCAGCACCTCGCCTTCGCTACGCAGGAAGCACGTCACGACGGGGCGTGTCGCCATGCGAGGAAGAACGGCCGGTCGAGACAAGAAAGTCCGGGGCTGTAACGCCAGTCACAACAGGGTGCTGTGAAAGCTATAGCGCGTCGAGCAAGCGGTCGATGTCGTCGGCCGTATTGAACGCGTGGACGGACGCCCGGAGCGCCTCAGGATGAGGGAGTGACCTGATGATAATGCCCTCAGCCGCGAGTCGCTCGACGGTCGCCTCGGGGTCATCGGCGGTGAACGTCACGAGTCCCGACTCGTAGTCACGGGGACTCAGCAGTCGGTCACCAAGCCCGTCCTTGAGCCGGTCGGTCAGCCGTTCGACGCGGGGCTGGATCGTGTCGAACCCGACGGCCTCGACCGTTTCGATGGCATGTGCGAGCGCGACGTAGGGAGCTGGAGAGGTGGTGCCGACCTCGAATCGGCGCGCGCCCTCGTAGTAGTCATAACCGTCAGCGCCGGGGTCTTCGACGCTTCGATAGCCAATGCGGGTCTGATGGAGTCGGTCATACGCGTCCGGGTTGACGTAGAGGAACCCGCCGCCCCAGACGCCCAGCAGCCACTTGTGCCCCGCCGCGGCCACGAAGTCCGCACCCCATTCCGTCACGTCGACGGGATGTTGCCCGACAGACTGGACGGCGTCGACGAGTACCTGTGCGCCCGCGTCGTGGGCCGCGTCGACGACGGCCGAAACCGGGAGTCTGGTCCCGTGAGTCCAAGAGAGTGAACTCAGCGCCACCAGTCTGGCGTCGGCCACGGCGTCGGTCACGTCTGCCATGTCGAGTCGTCCGCCGTCTGTTTCCAGCACCCGGACCTCGATACCGTGGGTGTCGGCCAGTCGATCCCACGGAAGCGTGCCGGCAGGGTGTTCAAGGTCGGTCCGGACTACCACGTCGCCGGGTTGCCAGTCTATGGCCCCTGCGACCGTGTTGACTCCGTCGGCGGTACTGCGAGTGAACGCGACGTTGGCGGCGTCGGTCCCGATATGATCGGCGACGACTTCGCGGGCCGCCGCGATAGCGTCCCACGCAACCGTATAGGGCCCCTCAGCCGCGGGCGCGTCGAAAGCGTGACGTTCGAGAAACGACGTTGCGGCGTTGACCACGGGGCGGGGTGTCGGCCCGCTTGCTCCTGTGTTGAAATACGTACACCGTTCGAGTGCCGGAATCGACGCTCGGAGGTCGCCTGGGTCCATGACCGTTCCAATGGCCCCCGATGTCTTCAGCCCTGTGTGCCCCAGTAAGCAGCTACGACGGCGGATTCCCGGGACGGCAGTACGGTTCTATTTCTACGGCAGCTCGGTGTCCTCGAATCGTTTGTTCCGTTGGATATCACAATTGCTATCGGTTGTTCTACTGCCGACGCGTCGTTGCGGGTACCTCGGCGTAGTCAGAGAGAGTCCAAAGTGTCGACTCAGTCCTGGTGGCACTCACAGCCGCCCTGGTCGAAAAACTCCGCGACGGCGTACTGGCTGCCACAGGACTGGCACAGCACCTGTGCGTCCAGAAATACCTCGAAGTCCTCGATGTCGATGCGGCCCGTATCGCGCAGTTTCTCGATACGCTGGTCGGTGACCGACAGCGTTCGGGTCAAGAGTCGCTGAATACTTTCAAGGTCCTTTTCGATCTTCTCGTCGTCGGACAGCCCCTGATACTCCGCGCCGCGCCATTCCTTCAGATATGACCGGATGGCCTGATAGGTGATGAAATCGGTTTCGAGACGGTCGACATCGACGCCATTGCGCTCGAGTCGATTGACGGTGTCAGTCCGAACACCCGTACTGATGTCGTCACCAGTGAGGTTCTCGTAGGTCGATTCTACGTCACTTTCAAGCGCGCTCAGGCCCGCATCAACCAGTTCACGTTCGAGGAGACGCTTGTTGAAAAACTCCGCCAGATCACGGAGACTCATCCGCTCTTCACCGTCACCCGTCCAGCGAGCCTCCATCTCCGCACCGAGTCCATCAAGTTCATACTCGTCGATAAGTCGAGCGACCTTGCTCGACGGCCGGCCGTCTGTCGTATTCGCCATCTGTTGGTCCCACGTACGGTAACCGGAAATAAAAGACTACGGGGTTAGATCGAGGTGATGCGGTTGAAGTCGTCGTCCAGCGCTTGCGCGTCCTCCGGTAGGAGGGCCACGACGAGATGCTCAGCGTAGTCAGCGAAGTACTCGACGAGTTCGGCGATCCGCGCCGAGTCGATGGCTTCCAGCGAGTCAAGCAGCATGAACGGAACGCTCTCGTGGAGGTCATGGACCAGATAGCCCGCGAGGGCGAAGATGAGGCCGGTCACCTCGCGTTCGCTCTCGCTGAGGTGCTCGATGGTGTCCTCGTAAGCCGCACCGTTCTCGGTGGTTCGAACGATGTGGAGCTCGAACACCGTTCGGTCGACCTTCTGTCGCCCCTCGCGGACGGTCTGCTCGATGCGTTCGATCCAGATTCGTTCGAGGTTCTCGTACTCCAGAATGCCGAGAATGGCGTCCATGTGTTCGTTGAACTGGTCGACGGCGTTGGCTTCGATCTGGTCGATTTTCGTCCGCTTGTCGGTGAGTTCCTCGACGAGGGCGTCGCGCTCTTCACGGAGGTCGTCGGCCCGATTGACCAGCTCCTCGATCTCCTCAATCTCAGCGGACACGTCATCGAGGTCGGACTCCAGACTATCGATCTCGAACTCGAGCTGGTTCGCCTCCCGGTGTAGCGCGAGGATCTCGTCGAAGTCCTCGGATTCGAGGTTGTCGACCTCGTCTTCCAGCGACTCGACATCCTCGGTCAGTTCCTCGCGCCGGTCTTTCAGCGAGGAGACCTGCTCTTCGCGGCGTTCGATCTCCGTTTCGGTCTCCTGTATCTTCCGTTCGACGTTCTCGCGGCGGCGCTGCTTCTTTTCGGCTTCGCGCTGGTCGGTCTTGAGGTCGTCGAGTTCCGACTTGATGTCGTTGAGGTCCTCGACTTTCTGCCGGCGGAGATCCTGCAAACGGTCGACCGTGTCTTCGATCTGCTCGCGGTCGACCGTCGAGCCACACGTCCAGCAGACGACAGATTCCTCGTCCTCGCTTTCGAGAAGTTGCTCTGTCACCGCGCCTCCGGAGCCTTCGGGCGCGTCTTCGAGCGACTGGATGACGTCGTAGTCTTCCTCTTCGAGCCGTTCCTCGTTGTACTGGATCAGGCTCTGGAGGTCGGATATCTCGCTGTTCAGCCGCTGACGCTGGTCACGCAGGCTTGCGATTTCGTCTTCGAGGTGCTGCTGGTCGCCCATCGGCGTCTCTGGCAGTTCCTCCAGTTCGTCTTCGAGGTCAGCCCGTTCGCGTTTCAGCGAGGAGATGCTCTCCTCCTGTGCCTCGATGTCCCGGCGGACAGATTCGAGGTCCGACCGCGTCGAGCGGAGCTCGTCGAGCTTCTCTTCGAGGACATCCTGTTCCTGACGGCTCTCCTCAATATCCCGGCTGCTGTTGTCTATCTCCTCCTCGCGCTCGGCCAGTTTCTCGCGTTTCTCTTCGATCTGCTCGCGGAGTTCGGTCCGGCGCTGTTCGAGGTCCGGAAGGTCGCGCTGGCGGGATTCAACCGTGGCGAGTTCGTCGTTGATTTCGCCTTTCTCCGCTTCCAGCTGTTCGACTTCCGAGCGGATCGCGTCGATGTCGACCGGCCGCATGATGATTTCGCGGAGATCGTCGCCGCGAGCCACCGACCGACGTGCCTCGTTGGTTTCGAGGAGGAACGCGAACAGGTCGGCGACCGATGGATCGTCAAGGTAACTCTCACCGTCAAACTGGACAGCGTCCCCCGCTCGCGTGAGCGTCCGTTCGTACACTTCATCGCCGTACGTGAGGGCAACGCTCCCCTCGTCGGCGTCGCCTTTCAGTGTGGCCTGCGTACTTCCCATCGCCGCCATAATAGACTGTAGAAACGATGTCCGGTTTGTGGCATTCTTCCCCGTCAGGACAGTCACGCCCGGTGGTATATCGACTGCTGTCTCATCGATCCCACCGATATTGGTGACATCAAAATGGGCGACACTAGATCCCTGTTTTGATTCTGGCATTGCTCTGCCGTAGTTGGAGCGGCTATAAAAATAATTTCATTGCCGAAAACCATTTTAGCCATTGGTGTCTCCGACGATGGGTTACTACGGAAGACTCGGCACGATGGGATACACCAGACCGTCGATACGCCGACAGCGATTCCGGAATAACATCTGTACCAATATTATTCCGGTACAGCGTTATCGCCGAGGAAGTTCGGATCGTTCTCGAATATCTTCTGTTTTGTTATGATCTGTAACTTATATCGCTTGTTTTTGTTTTCGACATGCCAATCTATAAGTCGATGTGTTTGGAATCAAGTCCTGTGACCCGCTACGAAACGCTACTTGAGGTCGAACTGGACGAGTGGGACAGTGGGTACGGTGTCTTGCAGATTGTCGATCCGGATGACAGCGACACCGCCGAGTTGCGGTTCTGCTACTTCAATGAAAACGGGAAATTCACGAACCGACCGCTAACGCTACGCCCCGACGAAGAGACGCTAGACCGGACCACGCGAATGGTAGAGAATCTCGGCTACGTCGCCCGGACGTTCGACCCGGCAGAAATCCGTGAACTCGTGGATACGCTCGGCGAAGAGCGAGTTATCGAACTCGCACAGCTCGTCGACACACTCGGTGAAGCACGGCTGGCGGAGATACTCGGAGAGTAAAAATGGCGGATACCAACCCGCTAGTAACGGTCGAAACTATCGTCCTCGTAGGCCTCGGGGGGTTCGCCGGTTCGAACCTTCGGTACTTCGTCGGCCTCTTTTTTCCGGGATTGCAGGGGACGCTGCTGGTCAACGTCTGTGGCAGTTTCGCGCTCGGTGTGCTCGTGTACGAGGGACTGCAGGTCGGTGCACTGGCCAGCGAGACGAAACTGGCCGCTTCGACCGGCTTCCTCTCATCGTTCACCACCTACAGCACGTTCGCGGTAGAGACAGTATTGACGCCTGAGTGGGCTGTTGCGAACGTCGTTGGGAGCTACGCGTTGGGGTTTACCGGCGTCCTTGTCGGCCGTGAAACCGTCCGGCTGTTCACCGGAGGCGAGCGCTGATGGTCGCTATCGAATCGGCGCATCTGGTCGGGGCCGGTGGGGCACTCGGGGCACTCTGTCGCCACTATCTGTCGGGAGCGGTCCAGCGAGAACCGGTCCCGCTCGGGACGCTCACAGTGAACGCAGTCGGAAGCTTCGTTTTGGGACTGGTCACGTTCGCTGGTGTGACCGGTGACGCGGCGTTGCTTGTCGGTGTCGGTGCGTGCGGATCGTTCACGACGTTTTCCTCGTTTTCGGTAGAGACAGTCCGACTGTGGGAGGACGGCTACGTAGGGCTGGCTGTGGGCAACGCTGTCGGGAACCTCGTCTGTGCGCTGGCTGGAATCGGACTGGCCTGGGGCCTCGTGCGGGCCGTGTGACTCATAGAGTCGTCATTTTTCAGAACGTGCCACAGAGCAGTCCTGCTCTCTGTCTGCGCCGAGGTCACTTGCCCGCGGGGTCTCGCCGCCGTGGGGCGTCCGCCGTTCGCGGACAGTCACGTGATGGACGGATTCGGTGCCGTCGTCAACAACGAGCGCGTCACCGGTCGTCTCCGGAAGCCGGGCCGCGAAATCGCCGTCGAGATACGTCGGCTGGGCGGCCTGTAGTGCGTCGATGTCAGCCGTACTCGTCAGTCGGTGTGCGACGAGCAGATCAGTCTGAGAGACGATTGTCGCCGGGACCGCGCTGGGTCGCTGTGTCGCCAGCACACAACTCACACCGGGCTGGCGGCCTCGCGTGACGAGACGGCGAAGCGGACGCCGGGCAACGCCGTCAGTAAACGCGTGGGCTTCGTCGACCAATAGCCACGGCAGTCGGCACGTCTGCTCGGCCACCCGAACGTCGTACAGCGAAGTCGCGACAGCAGCGAGGACCGTGCTGGCTGGTCGAGAGGCCAGTCCCGACAGATCGAACACTGTCAGGCTATCGCTGCACAGCGTTTCTGTCTCGATACCCGCAGCATCGAAGATGTCCCATGACGCGGCGAGCGCGAGATGGTTCGCTGCCGCGCGAGCGGTACTCGCCGCCGCATCCGCATCGGCTACCCACGAGCGCATCCCGTCGAGTGTCACACACTCGCTCGCCGCTCGCCACACAAGCGCGCCTGCACCTCGTTCCGGGTCGAGGCCGAGCACCGTACACCACTGGCGCGGGTCAAGCGCGTTCGCGCAAACGCTGGGATGTATGACCGTCGCAGACACATCCGCAGTTCCGAGCGGCGTGAACGCCCCCATCGGGTCGATGACGACCGGGGCGACCCCCTCAGCGGCAATCAGTCCCTCGGCGAAGACGCCGAGCGTGTACGTCTTCCCCGACCCACGTTTGCCAACGACGAGACCGACGTGTGGCCGGTCGACATCGAGATTGACTGGAGCACTGCTGCTTCCATCGCGGGCCCGATAGTGGCCCAGCCGCGTCGTTGCCCCCGTCGCTTCCCCGCGCCCGAGAACGACCATGCCGGCGGTTGACCCCTTCCGGTATTTGAACGTTCGTCCAAGGGTTCAAATACGAGTTCGGAACCACGCCTGTCCATGTCAGATTCGCTGTGGCGCGACGAACGTGCTATCGAGGGACTGCCGATTCGCCTCGTTATCGCGCTGGTGGTCGGCGTCGCCTGCCTCTCCGTGATGATGAGTACTATTTCGGGAATCGAGACGCTACAAGTGACGGAGATCGACGTTGAGCCACACCCGGAAGTGGCGAATCCGGGGTCACAGGACATCGTTGTCACTGTCGTCGACTCGAAAGGGTCACCCGTCTCCGGCGCAACGGTCGTCGCCAAAAGCGGGACGGCGACGCTCTCGTCAGTCAAGACCGGCGAAACAGGTAGTGCAGGGAACGCGACCCTCTCGCTGTCGCCGTCGCTCGGGCCGAATCAACAGGACGGCACAGTCACGTTCGAGGTGAAACCGCCGGCGGGCAGCAGCTACGAGGACGCCCGCTCGAACACCGACCTGCTCGTCGTCAGGTCGCCCTAGCCGTCCCAGTCTATCCACTCCTGCTCCCAGCCAGCGCGGGACTGGGCCGCCCGGCGGGCGTGCTCGCGGTCCTCGCGGTGAGTCCGGTTGCGCTCGACGGTGTCGGCCTGCTCGCCCTCGACGAGCATTGGCTGGAAGGCGACGGTGCCGTGTCGCTCGACCGACCCGTCAGCGTCGACGACGGCCAGCGACTGCTCGCCGGTTCCCAGCGGCATCACCAGCCGCCCGTCGTCGGTCAGTTGCCGGAGGAGCGCCCTGGGCGGGTCGATTGCGGCGGCTTCCAGCAGGATTCGGTCGTAGGGCGCGTACTCGGGCAGTCCGTCGGCCCCATCGCGGCGGTCGACGAGGACGGCGTCGTAGCCCGCCTGGGCCAGGTTCTGGCGCGCTTCGACGACGAGCCGCCGCGTGATGTCTATCGCCTGTACGTTGGCCGCGCCAACGTGTTCTGCCAGCACCGCGGCCGTGTAGCCGACGCCGGCACCGACCACGAGCACGTCGTCGTCTTCTTCGGGCGACAGGGCTTCGAGCACTCGGCCGGCGGTGCTGGGCGAGAGCACGCGCGTGCCAAGGCGTTCGAACGGGCGGTCGGAGTAGGCCTGTTGCTCGCCGACGAAGGCCTCGCGGGGGACGGCGCGCATCGCTGTCGACAGCCACGCGCTCCGGACGACACCCTTACTGTCGTGTTGCAGGCTGTCGACCATGTCGTCCCGCAGTACCGCCGGATCCATATCACTATATTCGGCCAGAGCTATATCAATGGCGCGACAACGGCCACGTCTGTCGAAACCGCTACTGGAGCGGGACGAATCGAACCCCGCCGTGGTCGACTCTGTTGAGCGTGCCGTCAGCCTGTTTCTCCGCCCGGATAAGGCGCTGTTGTCCGTCGCCGAGCGGGGCTAGGAGGACGCCGCCGTCGCGGGTCTGGTCGACGAGCGGACCGGGGAACTCCGGCGCGGCGCAGGTCAGGTACGTTCGGTCGTAGGGCGCGTGTTCGGACCACCCCTGCTTGCCGTCGCCGTCGCGAACGGAGACGTCTCCGTAACCGGTCACTTCGAGTGTATCACGGGCCTCGTCAGCCAGCGATGCGTGGTACTCCACACTGTAGACGTTCTCGGGACCGACTAGTTCGGCGGTCACCGCGGCGTGGTAACCACATCCCGTACCAATCTCCAGTACCTGATCCCCGGGAGATAGGTCGAGTAACTCGGCCATGATTGCGACCATGTGCGGCGCAGAAATCGTCTGGCCCGACCCAATCGGGAGCGGGCGGTCGGTGTAGGCGTCGTGTCGCCTGTCGGTCGGGACAAACCGGTGGCGGGGGACCGACGCTATCGCCGCGAGGACGGTCTCGTCGGCGACCCGCTCTCGGAGACGGTCAGACAGTCGCGACCGCTGTCGGTCCCAGTCCGCCATCCTACCACGCCGACCACGCCGTGGTCGACTCGTCTCTGACGTACAGCCGGTTGATGTCCTTCGCGATACCCATGTCGCCGTCGTGGTCCATGTTCTCGTGGTCGTAGCCGTGGGCGTCGTCGCGGACGTGAATCCCCTCAACGGTGAACTCCTCCTCGCCGAACTCCTCGGTTTCGCCGACCACGAACTCGTAGTCGCCGGGGACGTGGAGCTTGAAGCTCTCGGTCTCGTCGTGCGTGCCGTCTTTCGGGTGCATCGTGACGTTGACCGAGACGTTGCCGACGGCCCGCGACCAGATGGTTTCGACGTCCTCGGCGGCCGCCTCGTCTTCGCGGCCGTCCGCGGTCTCTAAACTGGTAATGCGGGCGGTCACGACGGCCTCTTCGGTCTCCAGTAAGAACTCCTCGCCGACGGACAGCTCTTCTTCGGCCGGCACGTCGACCTCTGCGGTGAAGGAGTCGCCGTCCTGTGAGACGACAACGCTTCGCTCTAGTGTCTCCTCCTCTGGCAGTTGCTCCTTGTGGACGTGGTCACAGTCCGTACAGCGGACCGTCACGTGGCCGCCCGGCTTCAGCACCTCGTGAACCGTTTCCAGGTCCGGCGAACAGGCCGGACACGGGAGGGCGATGCGGTCGCCCGGTGTAGCGTCTGTCATATGCAGGCGTTGACTGCGCTCCCGTAAATGGTCGTCGCCACGGCGCTGCTCGTGGTTCTGTCTCGCATAGTCACGCTGCCTTTCTTGAGCCGCCGGATCGAACGACAGGTATGGCGCGCCGACAGAGCCGTGCCGACATCGTAAGCGGTGCCATCATCGCCCTGACAGCCATGGCCGGTGTGGCGGTCTGGTCTCGCCTCCCCGCCGAAGTCGCGGTTCACTTCTCCGCGTCGGGCACGCCCGATAACTACGTCTCGAAGCCGGTCGGTGTCGTTCTCATGCCGGCGCTGATGCTCGGAACCCTCATTGTGTTGAAAGGGGCGTTCCGCTACGACCCGCCGGACGTGCCGCAAGTAGCGGCCACGGTCACCGTCGCAACGATGGCGTTCATGGGGGCGATACACGGACTCGTGCTCGCTTGGAACCTCGGCTACCAAGTCCCGTTCGACCTCGTCCTCGTCGGATCTCTCGTCTGGGCGGTGCTCATCGTCGGATATGCTGTGAAGATGGAATACGAACACGAGTAGGAGAAACCATCAGCGGTCGGCATGGGCGACCCACGCTTCCATTCCTGTCTGTCGTGACTCCGTTCTGGCCCCGGGTCGGTCACTCTACACGAGGAAATGTCACTGCCACATCTGCCTCGCGGTTCATTTTACTCACCGCTCGGCTCCGGGAGGTCTACGACCTCCCCGTGTTCGCGGCGTTGCCGCTCACTTTACCCGAGGAAGTTCCACTTCCTCCCCATCCGCATACACGGTCGGCTCCGTCAGAATTCCGTCCAGATGGATCGGCGCGTGCACGTCGCCACCCATTGCGTGGTCGTCGCCGATAGCGATGTGGACAGTGCCGCCGGCCTTCTCGTCTAGAAGAACAGAGCCGACGAGTTCGGTCACAGCGACGTTCGTGCCGATACCCAGCTCTGCGAGATTGTACGCGTCTTGGCCGACTTCCTCGGCAGCGTCCTCGACCTGTGCGCGGATATCGGGGTCGTCGATGTCCGTGACGTAGCCGTCCTCAACCTCGAAGGTGAGACGCTTCCCGTCGAGTTTGCCGTGGGGGCGCATCGTCCCGTCGACGACGAATGTGCCGTCGGCCGTCTCAGGGGCGAGGAACACCTCGCCAGCGGGGAGGTTCGACATCTCGCCAGCCTCGTGGACAATGCCGGTGTCCATGTGCCACTCGCGCGCACCGATGCCGAACGTGATATCGGTCCCTTGGGGTGACGTGACGCGAATTTCCTCAGCGTCTTCGACCTGCGCCAGCACGTCCTCGCAGTGCTGTTCGATACGGTGGTAATCGGCGTCTAACCCCATGAGGAACACGCCCTCACTAATCCCGGGCAGGGTCGCGACGCGGGCACCGGCCTCGTTGGCGTCGGTTCGGGCTTCTGTGTGGCTCAGGCTCTTCGTCGTGGGCGCGAGTACGACATCAGCGGTCTTCATCGCGCCGGCGACCGGCGCGGGCGGCTCTGCGCCGTGTTGCTCACCCGGCGGATAGCGAACGAAAACGGAGTCGTCAGTAATCTCTGTGGCGACGCGATACAGCGCTTCGCCGATTGAGTTCCGCTGGTCATCAGTGACGACCGCACACGATTCGTCAGGCTGGAGGTTCAGACACTGTTTGACGGCAGTCTCGGCGGGCGCGCGAAGCGACGAGTTGTCCATACAACTAAGTGCGTACTCCGCCTGAATAACTCTTGATAGACTGCCGGCGTACGCCGCCGAAACACACTACAGCTCAGTGTTTTCTGATAATTTGTGTTAAAAGTTCACAATGTCCAGAGGTACAACTATCTGAGTTAATTTCTCCGTATATTAATCACAAAGAATATACTCTCCCCGGAGGAAAGGACGTGTATGCTCCACGTGGGCATCAACGGCTTCGGCACCATCGGGAAACGCGTCGCTGACGCGGTGCGTGTCCAGCCAGATATGACAGTTGCGGGCGTCGCAAAGCGCTCGCCGAACTTCGAGGCAACTATCGCAGACGACCGCGGCTACGACCTCTACGCCGCGGACGGCCGCGAACCGTTCGAGGACGCCGACCTCGCGACGGCCGGGACGGTCCATGACCTCATCGAGACGAGCGACGTGGTCGTCGACACCACGCCAAGTGGCGTCGGCGCGGCTAACGCGTCGCTGTATACCGAGCACGACACGCCAGCCATCTTCCAAGGTGGGGAAGACGCTGCTGTGGCAGATGTGAGCTTCAATGCTCGCGCCAACTACGAAAATGCGGTCGGGGCTGACACGGCCCGCGTTGTCTCCTGTAATACAACAGGCCTGTCACGCCTCCTCGCACCGCTCAAGGAATCATACGGCGTTGAAAAATCACGTGTGACACTGGTCCGGCGTGGTGCTGACCCGGGCCAGACCGGTCGCGGCCCGATCAACGATACACTTCCCGACCCCGTCGAAATCCCCTCCCACCACGGTCCTGACGTCCAGACGATTTTTCCCGACCTCGACATCGACACGATGGGAATGAAGGTCCCGACGACGCAGATGCATACCCACAGCGTCAATGTCACGCTGGAAAGCGAGCCAACGACGGAAGAAGTCACGTCCCTCCTCGCCGACGAGTCGCGCCTGTTCCTTATCCCTGAGACGCTTGGTATCGACGGTGCGGGGAAGCTCAAGGAGTACACTCGCGACGCCGGTCGTCCGCGCGGTGACGTATGGGAGAACTGTATCTGGGCCGAATCCATCACGGTCGAAGGACGGGACCTCTACCTGTTCCAGGCCATCCACCAGGAAGCCGACGTGGTGCCCGAGAATATCGACGCCGTCCGCGCACTCTCCGAGCGGACCGCAAGCGCCGAAAAGAGCATCCGACGCACCGACGAAGCTCTCGGCGTCGGTCGCGGCCTCGTCGAACACGACGGCAGCCCACAGCGCGTCGACAGTCACGCCGACGACTGATTCTCACCCCAGTTCGTGGAATTCGACCTCGCCGGTCACCGTCGAGAGCGTCGCAACCGAGAACGGCTCAGGGGCCGGCGGAATCGAGATGCCGCCGGGATTGATTCGTTCCGTCCCCCCGCGCTCCTCGTGGCCGCGTTCGTGGGTGTGCCCGTGGAGCACGTAGTCGTAGGTGCCACACTCGACCAGCGCGTCGACGATCTCGCCGCTGGTGCCGTGGTACATCGCGATGTCGTGGCCGTCGACGGTCACCTCGCCCATCTCGCCGAAGTACGTGCCGAAGTCCGCGACGGTGGACTGGACCGCCCACTCGCCGTCGTTGTTGCCGCGGACGGCGTAGAACGACCAGTTGCGGTCGAACGGCGTCACCGAGAACGGAGCGACGAAGTCGCCACAGTGAACGACCGTCTCACAGCCCGCATCAACGAATGTCTCGACTGCGGCTTCGACCTGCGACACGTTGTCGTGTGTGTCCGAGACGATGCCGATTAGCATACCAGCGACGTTTAGCCGGCAGCGACTTGAACGTATGTCCCACGAACTGGTGTGGCCGCGGGCGTCACGCAGGCGCGGTGCTTTTGTTCGGGCACCGTCTACAGCGACCGATGGCACGGGGGCTCATCGGGACAATCGAGCTGATGGTCGCGGTCGTACTCGCCGCGCGGGTCACCCTCCTCGGCGTCGACAACATCGCCCGCGGCCAGACGACAATCGGTGCAGTCTTTCTCGGGTTAGCCGCCGCCTTACTGGTCATCGAGTGGGTCGCCCCCTCCCCGACGGACATCCCCGGCGCAATCGTCGGACGGGCGCGCAGCGCGCTCCCCGGCGGTAACTCGCCGGACCGTGACGACGATTAGGTCTCGTCGCGCCAGCGGTCCGGGTCGTCGGCCGCGAGGTACTCCCTGAGAAGCGACGGGAAGTTCCGCCCCTTGAGATACCGCAGGCCGAAGTCCTCCGCCCAGTTGATGATGCCCTGGTCCTCCGTGACGACGCCGGCGTCCAGTTCCTGTGCGAGTATCAGGAGGTCGAAGTCCTCGCGGGAATCGAGCACGCCCTGCCGGAGCGTGTCCCGGTACTCGTCGCGCAGGTCCGAGATGACCTTGTCCACCTCCGTCATGTGGTCGTGTTCCTCGACCGTTTCGGCCCGCGACTCCTCGGCTTTCCGGACGGCCTTCTCGGAGACGCGCAGACCGCGGTCCACCCGCTCGGACATCTCGTCGATGAACTCGTAGACGTGGGCCGCCGGAATCCGTACCTCGTGGTGGGCCGGGGACTTCGTAATGACCCACGTGTCCAGTTTCGTCAGCACCTCGTCGCTGATGGCCCGGTCTTCGAGCATCGTCGTCAGTTCCGCCTGTATCGACGGCGGCATGTAACAGGAGATGTTGTGGACCAGTTTCGCCTCCGAGATGAGGTCGAGCAGTTCCAGGCAGGCCGCCTCCAGGTCCTCGTCGCCGCTCCTGATTTCCGGGGTGAGAAACAGCGACGTGTCGAGGACGAACCGTTGTTTGAGCGGGCGGTCGACCATACCGGCGCTACGGTAGCCGGTAACTAATGCCCTCTGGCGAGTCCCGCCGGGCGGGACGCGCCAGCAGAATTTTGGTGTCATGTCAACAACCCTCACGTATGTCGAGAGACTGGGGGTCGCTGTTCGACGTCGACGCCGACCCCGCGGACCTGCTGGAACACTTCGACACCGAGTGGTTCCGCGGCCAGCGGTACCGACACCTCAGCGACGAGCGCCACGGCATCGAGCGCGGGACGGCGCTCGTCGACGACGTGGTCGTCCGGGGCTACCCGTCGATGCCGCGCGCGCTCGTCCTCGAACCGGCGGTTCGGGAGACCTTCGAGGGACCCGTCGCCATCGAGGAGAAACTCAACGGCTACAACGTCAGGGTCGCCCGAATCGACGGGGACCTACTCGCGTTCACCCGGAGCGGGTTCGTCTGTCCCTACACCACGCGGAAGGTCGAGGCGCTGCTCGACGCCGAGGCGTTCTTCGACGACCACCCCGAGCACATGCTGTGTGGCGAACTCGTCGGGCCGGAGAACCCCTACACCGACCACGAGTACAGCGAGGTCGAGGAGGTCGGATTCTACGTGTTTGGGATCCGCCACCGCGAGAGCGGGACGCCGATGGGCGTCGAACGGCGCCTCGACCGGTGTGAGACCTACGGCCTCGAAAGCGTCGACCACTACGGGACCTACACCCCGGCAGCGGCCGTCGACGTCGCCCGCGAACGGATCGATGATCTGAACGCTCGCGACCGGGAAGGCGTTGTCTTGAAATCGACGGACGGGAAGACGGCGCTGAAGTACACGACGAGCGCGATCCATCGGGCCGATCTTGAACACGCGTTCGAACTACCATTCGACTACGGGCGAGACTTCGTTTTCACCCGCGTCATACGGGAGGCTTTCCAGGCCGTCGAGCGCGGCGAGTCGCCGGCAACGATTCGCGAGCGGGCACAGGAGTTGGGTGAAGCCATTCTTCAGCCTGCAGTCGAAACAATACGGGCGGTAGACAGAGGTGACCCGGTCGGCGAAACACACACCGTTCGTGGCGACCCGAAAACCATCGCCGACCTGCTGTCGTACTTCCGCGATCAGGGCCTGGAACTCCATATCGAGCGTGACGAGACGGATGGCAACCAGCGGGTTGTCACGTTTACCAAGGTCGCCCAGTCGACGCGTGACAAGACGCGATACTACCTAGAGGGTGGGACCATCGACGAGTGAGAAGAGTGACCGCTTCAGTCGGCCGCGATGGTCTCACTGGCGTCGTCAAGCAGTTGCTCGATGGAGCGGTCGCTTGGCTCGTTTTCCAGCAAGACGTCGATAGGGAGCGTCGGCGCGCCGTCGACGAGGTTCTCGAGTAGCACGAGTCGCTCGCGAGCGCGGGACATCCCGACGTAGAACACACGCCGTTCGTTGTCGGTCAGCGTCGGCACGGGACTGGTGTGTTTCGTGAACTCATCCATACCGGGTACCTCGATACCCTGCTGGTCGACCGTGGCGGCCATCTGCTCGACGACTTTCTCCGTGAGGTCCGTCGCGACGAACACGTGATCGGCCTCGCGACCTTTCGCGGAGTGGATGGTGCCCACGCGGACGCGGTCGGCGTCCATCCCGGTGTAGTCTCCGCTGAAGTACGCGTCGACGGTCCGCTCCTGGAAGTTTGTCACTTTCCGGAGCATATCGCCCGCCGAGGCCGCGTCGGGGAGGAACGGAACGTGCTCATGGACCACGTCGGGTTCGATCTCGATGTCGGCGATGTCCTGGTCCTCGTGGGCCTCGTCTATCTCTTCGAGCGCGTCGAAGAGGTCGTCGCGCTCGCCGGTGCCGAACGCGGAGTCGACGAGCATGTCGGCGAGGCGGCGGGCCTCAAGCACCGTCAGCGGCTCGTCGGCCTCGACGGCTTCGAGCCCGTTGACGTACTGGGTGAGCCGGTCGGTCCACATCCGCTGGTCGGTGAGACAGGAGAAGGGGATTCCGTTGTCGATGAACTCGTCGATGAACTGGAACATCTGGTAGCGGGCCCGGAACAGGACCATCACCGTCTCGTCGGACTGCTCGATGGTCCGGGTGACGTTCCGCGAGAGGTCGAACATCGAGGGGTTCTGGACCGCTTCGACGCGACCGCCCTCCTTGCGCGGATTGAGGTCTTTCTCCTGGCGCTTCTCGATGTGGCGGACCTCGCGGTTGACGACGTTGAGGATGCGCGAGGGGAGCCGGTAGGAGTTGGGCAGCACCTCGTCTTGGGTGACGACTTCCTCAAGCAGGAGGTCTGGGTCAGCGCCCTGCCAGGCGTAGACGACCTGGTCGTCGTCGCCGGCGATGAGCACCCGCTCCATGTGTGGTTTCCACTCGTCGTACACGTCATACTGCAGCGTCGTGATGTCCTGAAACTCGTCGATAATGAGGTAATCGACGTTGGGGAGCAGCGAGCGCTGGGCGACCCGCTCGAGCATATCGGCGAAGCCGGTCAGGTCGTTCTCGCCCTTGTAGGTGCGCCAGCCGCGAATGGCGCTGGGGACATCGACGCGGTCGTCGTCGGTCGGCCAGGTCGGCGTGTACTTGTTGCCGGTCTGGGCGTTGTCGTCGATTTCCGGCGGGAGCCGGACCTCCTCGTCGTCCCACTTGAAGGGGACGTCGTACCAGTCGGCCACGTCGCGACGGGTCCGCTGGAGCCACTGACTGGTCGCAATAATCTTGTTCCCGAGGGTGGTCGAGCGGGCCGACCGACGCCGAGACCCCTCGTACTCATCCTCGTAGTCGATACCGAACTCCTCGCAGAAGGCCTCCTTGTCGTCTTCGCCGACGACGTCGCCACGGGAGAGGTTCAGCAGTTCGTACGCCTTCGCGTGCATCGTACAGACGTTCCCGCGGAGAGCACGAGGAGACAGGCCGAGTCGGTCCGCGAGTCGCTCACGGATCTCGGCGGCCGCCGCACGCGTGTACGAGACAACCAGTACATCACGGAAGTCTACGTCGTCGTCTTCCAGCAGTTCGTCCACGCGGTCGAGCAGCGCCGTCGTCTTCCCGCTACCGGGCCCACCGAACAGGCGGACAACCTCGGTGGTCGAATCAGTCATTGAACATGTAGTGGAACCGCGGCCAAATAAACAACGTGCTTTACCGGGACGACAACTGACCGGTGCACCCGAACGGATTTCTCACCGGTACAGCGACACGTACAGCATCGCGAACCCGATGATGAACGGGATCGTCTCTGCCATCTGGAAGAACACGCGAACGATGGCACCGGTCTCGCCGGCGCTCAGTTGTGTGATAACGCTGGAGATGGCGACACCCATACTGATGAACGCAAACCCGACAAACGCGTACTGGAGGCGTTCCGACGGCCGCTTCCGGTAGGCCTGGAAGCTAATCAGCGTGATACCGAGTGTCAGCCCGAACACCACCATCCGCATCAGGATGAGCGCGCTACGTGCGATAGTCACGCCGGTCGTCATGTGGTCACCCGTCCACTGGTCGACACGCTCATTCCGGGTTCAGCTCGTCCCAGAGCTGACTAAACCGGTCCGGGAGGTTCTCTTCCCGATAGATGCGTACTTTATACTCCTCGTCTTCGAGCGAGATGACCGTCGACTCGAAGTTGGACTCGTACACCTTGTAGTGATTCCCGTCCTCGGCGACGAGCGTCCGGTCGGTGACGAGGTCGTACTCGTCGAGCAGTTCGATACGTCGATACACCGTTGGCAATGAGAGGTCACACTCCTCCGCGAGTTCCTTCGCCGACTGCGGTTCTCGGCTGATCGCGGCGAGTACACGGCGTGCGTGCTGGTCGCCGATCGTATCGAGAATCTCCTCGATGCTCTGTTCCTCAGCCACTACACCAAGATTCGCGTCATATTATATAAGCGTTTTCGAGCACTGTGGTGATTTCACGCTCAGAAAACACTGCCCCGTTTATATTATGATAGCCCCTGTAGCACTCACTGCGGATTGCGTTCAGGTGAGACGATGTCCGGAGACAACCTCCGTCGCGTGACGACGGGCAAGATGCAGGGCCAGAGCGCCGATGAGCGAGTGACCCCTCTCGGCGATACAGAGCGCCCGGAATCGCATGACCCACCCAGTCGTGACGCCATCACGGAGTCGTTGTTGGACCCGGTCATTGACGACGTCGTCAACGGCGAAACCGCGGTTGATGACGGAATCGTCACACAGAGTCTGGAAGAGATTCTACTGGCGATGATCGCAGTCGCCGATGGTGGCACCCACGGGACCGGACTGATGGAGGAACTGGACGCCCAGTTCGGTGCCGAACTGAGTCCGGGGACAGTGTACCCCCGGCTGCACGAGTTAGAAGCGGATGGCACGCTCCAGATGCACGAACTCGTCCAGACGAAACAGTACGGAATCGCGGACGATGCGGCTGCGAAAGAGCAGATCGCGACGTCTGCGTACCAACATCTCGCGCTCGGGCTGTTCCTCCATGCGGCGCTTGATTCGCTGTAACCACCACAGGCCGGTCAGTCCGCCGACACACGACCCCCCAATTGTCGGTTCTGAACCGGTCGGCCCGCCGGCACACGACCCCCCAACCGTCGGCTGGCCACGCAAAGACTCCCCATTTCCTTCTACACTGTAGCGCAGTTCCGACTGTCTGTACCGGTGCTGTCCCGACAAGCGACGGCGTGAGGTGCGACTCGACAGAGAGCAAACTGCCGGTTTTGCCGGTCGCTACTGCCGCTGCTGGATGAAGGTGGAAGACCGAAAAACGGAGTATCCTTACCGTACCGGTGTCCAGCCACACACCGAGCACTGTGCCGCTGTCGACTCGTGAAGACCGCCGCAATCAGGGCACTGCTTCTTGTTATAGCTCTCTTCCCAACCACTCTGGTCCACGTCGTGGCCACGCTGGGAGAGGAACTCGTCGAACATATCGTCACTACTCGGTGCGGACGCCATACATGATATGGTATAACACATCAGTATATAGGTTTAATGGTATTGTGAACCATTGCCACAATTAGCTGCGCGCCACACAGCATGCACTGGTCGGTCACAGCGAGCCGTGTCACTCAAGAGCCGTCCAAACGGCAGACAGCAGATAGGCAGTCGTTCAGACGATGTACTGGATTCGGGTGGGCCGCGAACTCACACGTTAGCTGTCGGTCCCGGCCGGGTGGGTGTAATCAACAGTGAGACGAGTGCTTGCGATAAGCGCGTTCGCGATGGTCTCTGACGCTTCTTCCTGTTCGGTTCCGCCCTCGATAGAGAGTTTCTCACCGAGTGCGTACACCTGAAACCGGTGTTCGTAGGGCTGTCCGGCCGGTGGGCACGGCGGCTCATACCCCGGCTCGTTTGGGGGCTGTGTTCCCTGTCGAGCGCCGCCGAGCGTATCGAGGGTCGGTTTGCGGGGGAGTCCGGCCGGAATCCGCTCGGTCTCCGGCGGGACGTTCCACAGCGTCCAGAACACCGGCTGGCTGAACACGCCGCCGTCGTACTCAGCCGTGACCGCCAGCGCCGCCGTCGGCTCCGGGACACGCTCTATGACAAATGGAGGCGAAACGCCCTCGCCGTCACAGGTGAATCGGGGCGGAAGCGTGTCCCCGGAACTGAACGCGGGGCTCGACACTTCGAAGGCCGGTGTTGTGTCGTCCGACTGCTCGGTACAGCCTGCGCTCCAGACCAGTGCAGACGCCCCGAGCGTCTGGACGAAGCGGCGACGGCGCATACCAGAGTGAGAGTGGCAGGTAGTAATCTGCCTTGTGATACCCCGCTACGTCCCACGTCGAATCCGGGGACAGAACACCACTGGTCCCTGTCAGGGCGAACATGTTCTCCCCCGTCGCCAGCGACTGGGAACGTCTTACCCCCTTCTTATTTTGGGGTACTGGAGTTCCAACCACATGGAGCTCAAACGCAAAACAATCGCGAAGGTAATCGCCGCCGCGTTCGTCTTCAACCTCGTCGTCATGGGGGCCGGCGCGTGGATCGCGTACCAGGAAGCGCCGCCAATCCCTGAGGAAGTCGTCGGACCCGACGGCGAGACCGTTCTCACGGGTGCGGACATCCGGGAGGGCAAGAAGACGTTCCAGAAGAACGGACTGATGAACCACGGGTCGATTCTCGGGAACGGCGCGTACTACGGCGCGGACTACACCGCCGACGCGCTGGAGTTGAAAACCCAGCACATGCGGACCTATTACGCCGAGGAACGCTACGGGACCGAGTACGACTCGCTGTCGACGGCTGAACAGGCTGCCGTCGACGATGACGTCAAACAGGACCTCAGCGGGGAGTACGACGGCGGGAACATCGAGTACTCCGCCGCAGAACTGTACGCCCACCAGCAGGTCCGTCAGGAGTACGTCGAGCGGTATCACGAGGGGAGCCACGAGCGGGGCGTCCCCGAGGAGATGATTGACTCTGAAGCCGATGCCCGGCAGTTCGCCGACTTCGCCATGTGGACGGCGTGGTTCTCCCACACCGACCGTCCGGGCGGCGAACACTCCTACACGAACGACTGGCCGTACGAGCCCGCCGCCGGGAACGATGCGACCGGCGCGGCGATGACTTGGAGCGTCATCGCGATGGTCCTCCTCGTCGGTGCTGCCGGTGGCGGAATCTGGCTCTACAACGCCGTCAGCCTCCCTGAGCCGTCCGCCGGAGACCTCTCGGTGCCCGAGCCGGGCGACGTGAGCATTTTCCCCAGCCAGCGGGCCGCCCTGCGGTTCATCCCGGTCGCCGCCGGGCTGTTCCTCGCGCAGGTGTTACTCGGTGGGTTGCTTGCGCACTTCTACATCGAACGGGCCGGCTTCTTCGGCATCGAGGAAATCTTCGGCGTCCACATCCTCCAGCTACTGCCCTTCGCTATGGCGAAGACATGGCACATAGACCTGGGCATCCTCTGGATAGCCGCGACCTGGCTCGGCGCGGGCCTGTTCCTCCCGCCGCTGCTGACCGGCCACGAACCCAAACGCCAGTCGACCTACATCGACGCGTTGCTCGTCGCGATTGTCGTCGTCACCGTCGGCGGCCTCGGCGGCATCTGGCTCGGCTCGCACGGTTACTTCGGCGACCTCTGGTGGCTCGTCGGCAACGAAGGGCTAGAGTACCTCGAAGTCGGGAAGGTCTGGCAGGTCGGGCTGCTCGTCGGCTTCGGTCTGTGGGCCGTCCTCTCGATTCGCGGTCTGAAGCCGCTGCTGGACCGCGAGCCAGTGTTCGGCCTCGCACATATGATCCTGTACGCTGGCGGCTCCATCGCACTGCTGTTTACCGCCGGGTTCTTCTTCACTCCGGAGACCAACATCGCCGTCACGGAGTTCTGGCGCTGGTGGGTCGTCCACATGTGGGTCGAAGGAGCCTTCGAGTTCTTCATCGTCGCCATCATTGGCCTGACGCTAGTGTCGATGAACCTGCTCAGCCGCCGTAGCGCCGAGAAGGCAGTCATGCTTCAGGCCTTGCTGGTGATGAGTACGGGCGTCATCGGCGTCTCCCACCACTACTGGTGGGTCGGCATGCCCGACATGTGGGTCCCCATCGGGAGCGTGTTCTCGACACTTGAACTGCTCCCGCTCGTGTTCATCCTCTACGAGGCGCTGGGCCAGTACCGGGCGATGTCCGAGACCGGCGGGTTCCCCTACAAACTCCCGTTCATGTTCATCATCGCCAGCGGGGTCTGGAACTTCGTCGGGGCCGGCGTGCTCGGCTTCTTCATCAACCTCCCGCTCATCAACTACTACGAGCACGGCACCTACCTCACCGTCGGCCACGCCCACGCCGCGATGTTCGGGGCCTTCGGCTTCCTCGCGCTGGGGATGGTCACCTACATGCTCCAGCTCGCCATCAAACCCGGTCGCTGGGACGGGTCCTGGCTCCGGGCGGCGTTCTGGTGCTGGAACGTCGGTCTGGCGCTGATGGTGTTCGTCTCTGTTCTGCCCGTTGGCTTCCTCCAGCTGGAGGCGGCGTTCACCGGCAGCTATGCCGCAGCCCGGAGCGTAGCGTTCTACAACCAGCCGCTCGTCCAGACGCTGTTCTGGGCGCGACTCCCCGGTGACACGCTCATCATTCTGGGGACAGCCATCTACGCGGCCGACCTGATCCGCAAGCGATTCGTCCTCCGGGCATCCGAGGACGACCCCACAGTCGAGGACATGGCCGTCGCCGAGGGTGTGATGAGCGACGACTGAACCACTGTCGGATTTCGGCTGTGCGTCGTCACAACCGAAACACGACTTGGCGGACAGAACCGAGAAGAAAGTGAAACGCCGGATCTAGACGGGGAACTGCGTCGCGGTTCCGGCGACAATAACCCACGTCACGAGGACGGCGTTGATCGTCGCGCCGACCCAGACCCGACCCGTCTTCCTGAAGAAGTAGGTGCTAACGAAGGATACGATGCTGAGCAGGGCGACGAACTGTAGCGCCAGAATTGTCAGCAACGGGTGGCCAAGCGGCAGTGGCCGGCCGGACAGCAGCGGGACGTACTGAACCGCCAACAACACGACGAACCCGCCGACGACGATGAGCCAGTTCGTCGCCATTGCACGGCGGAGCGACCGGGACTCACCCTCGGGACGGAGCTGACCGTGCAAGAGTGCGCCGAGGACGACGAAGAAGGCAAACAGTGGCAGGAGATACGAGAAGCTGATCCGGAACTGCGCCGGGGAGAGGAGTTTGATGGCAAACACCCAGATGCGGAAGTCCGTCTGGAACAGGAACGCCACGACGGCTTCCAGCAGGTACAGCACGGCGACGGTAGCGACGCCGGCTAGGACCGAGACGCCGACCGTCCGCGCGCCGTCGCCCGTATCAAGCCCGTAGTTCGCCAGCGAAACCGACGGGTCGTCAGCGTTGGTCGTGTAATGCCACACCGCGAACAGGACCGCCGTGATGACCGCGTTCCCCAGTGCCCAGACGATCACGCCGTTGTTGATCTGCTGTGGGAACAGCCAACTGAGCCCGATTATCGCCGGTGCGGCGTCCTGTAGCGGGAAGTACGTCACAATCGGAATGGTGGCGGCAAGTAGCGACGCCGCGTAGCGTTTCGCGCCGGTCATCCCCTTCCCTTCAGGGTACTCGCGCCGGAGTCTGTCGGTCGATGCCCGTTCGACGAGCAGACCACCAGCCGGGAACAGTGACAGCACACCACCGATGAGGGCGATAAAGGTGCCCAGCGACTTCCAGTACCAGACCTGATTGCTCGGATCCATCTCGTCCTCGCCCTCAAGTGTTAGCTGGAGCCACTCGATGGACGCGCCGATGGCTGCGGTCGAGAAGTGGTCGCCGGGATGAGTCGTTGCCGGCGTGTATAGCCGCCGTGCAGTGCCGTCATCAACGCTCCCGTAGGTGCGACTCTCCGTGACGGCGCTGTCCGTCCCAAACACCGTCTGGAGTTTGTCGCTCTGCTCAACGTCGGACGCACTCGCCGTCCCCCACATCAGCGGGGAGAACTCGTCGTACTCACTGAACACGACGGCGAGGTTCCGTGGGAACGAATCAGTGCCTTCAGGAGCGCGGTTCGATCCAGTCGATGACCCCTCGATAACCATCGACTCGTACCCGTCTGGGTGGGCCGCGGCCGCCGTGACGACGGTCCAGCCGCCCATCGAATGCCCTTCGAGGCCGATGTTTTCGTTGTCGACGTAGTCCAGCGACCGGAGGTATTCGAGGCTATCAGGGCCACCGTACCCGTTCTTGAACGCCGGTGGGTCAGAGTAGCCGTGACCGGTCTGGTCGATAGCGAGGACAACGAAACCCCGTCGTGCGTACTCGATAGCGAACGGGGACTGGGTCTCTTTCGAGTTGATGTACCCGTGGACGGCTAACACCCCTGGTTGCGGGGACGCGCTGCTGGCTTCCTCAGGGATGTACAGCGTTCCGCTCATCATCGTTCCGTTGGTCCCAGAGAACCGCACGTCGCGGACCTCCACGGACCCGCCGTCGGTCTGTACTGTCCACGCGAGGCCGCTGCCGCCGAATATCAGGAGCAACGACACTGCAGCTACGATCCACAGCTGTCTGTTATTGTTCATTATAATTCCACGGGAACAGGTGAGACACTCAGGGAATTAAAGTTACTGTAAACTCCGGACTGACGGTAAAGAATTGAGAGAGCAGCTGGAAATAGGACGCTAGCCCGTTGAAAAGGGGAGAAGCTCTCTATATCACGTATCGTACCGTCATTCATTACCGTCTATTGGGAGTTGCTGATAAACCGGCTTTCTATGCAACGAGAGCAACAGATAGCCGCTCTCACTCCGGTACCCACCCCACCGACGAGGTTACGCGCTGCCGAGTTCGTCGGTCCAGAGGTGGTCGATGTCGGCTTCGATGTCGGCCGTATCGAGCGCCTCGACACCGGACAGGTACTCGCGGGCGTCAGTGAGGTGTTGCTTGACGGCGACCACATCATCAACCGACTTCGCGGCATAGAGCGACACCCGCGCCCGGTTAATCTCCAGTCGCTCCCCGAGCGCCTGCGTCACTGGGATGTCGTGCTCGTCGCCGAGCTGTGCCATTCGGTCTAGCACACTTGTCGGGACTTCCAGTTGCGCCGCAATGTCTCGTGACGGCAGGTCGACCGTCACGTCGGTCGTCTCACACTTACTCTCCCCCCACGGCGCGATAACGTACTCCTGTCCCTCTGTGGACATATAACACGAGACACCCCGGGCACGCATATTTACTCGCAGGCTAACAGATAGAATGAAGCGGATACCAGTCGTCTCGTCTGCGTTAGTCGCCGGCTTCGGCGGCCGCTGGCTGGGGAATCGTCACGTCTGTGAGCCCCGCCTCAATTTCCTCGCGTCGGTCCTCGAACTTCCCGGGCAGCACCAGCCGGCCACCAAGGTCGTCGAGTGGCTCGTCGCTGTCGTAGCCGGGGTCGCTGGTGGCGAGTTCGATCAGGATGCCGCCGAACTCACGAAAGTACACCGACCGGAACCAGTGGCGGTCTATCTGCGACGTGGGGCGCAGCCCCGCCCCGCGGACGGCCTCGCGCATCGACTGCTGGTCCTCGTCGGTCGGCGTCTGGAAGGCGACGTGGTGGACCGTGCCGTGGCCCTGCCGCCCGCCCTCGATGGTCGGCAACACGTCGACGTACGTCCCAACGGCCCCCGGCGCGGCGAATCGAGTCCGTTCGTCGCCGGGCGTGTCGCCCTGTGCCTGCTCGGTACCGACTTCTTCGAGGCCCATCGTCCGGAGCAGCTCCTCCGTAGGTTCGGGGTCAGCCAGCCACAGCGTCACAGAGTGGAAGCCACGGATGGCGGCGTCTTCGGGGACGAACGCCGTCCACGGCTCGGTCGGGTCGTCGTCAGGAATCTCGACTTCGACCAGTTCGACCGGCAGTCCGTCCGGATCGCGGAACGGGAGGACAGTCTCACCGAACCGCTCGACGCGGTCGTCGTAGTCGACACCGTACTCCTCGAAGCGGTCCTCCCAGTAGTCGAGGCTGCCCTCCGGCACGCGGAACGCTGTGCGTGAGACCTGTCCGGAGCCGACTTTGCCCTGTGCGTGGTTTTCCCACGGGAAGAAGGTCATGCTCGTCCCTGGGTTCCCCTCGGCGTCGGCAAAGAAGAAGTGGTACGTACTGGGATCGTCCTGATTGATCGAGCGCTTGACGAGCCGGAGACCGAGTGTTTCGACCCAGAAGTTCATGTTTTGCTGTGGGTCGCTCGCGATACACGTGACGTGGTGGATACCCGGTGTCGGGGTGACGTTAGTCATTGGTATCGATACGTGCCGAAACTACTTCAATGACTGCTGACGCGAGTGTTACCGGGTTACTGTCGGTAGAGACCGTTGGGACTGAGGAGTTATGCGACGGACAGCAATTATATATGACGCTGGTGGGACATTCGCGTATGGCAGACGCGGACCGGACAGCGATTCTCGGCGGGACCTTCACACCAATTCACAACGGCCACCGGGCGCTCCTGCATAAGGCGTTTCAGACCGCAAGTCACGACGGGAGCGGCGATGGTCACGTCATCGTTGGTCTGACCAGCCCTGAACTGGCCACAGAGACGCGTAGTGACCCGACACACGTCGAACAGTTGGGTGCGTACGATGACCGTCGAAGCGCGCTCGCGTCCGAGCTGGACCAGTTGGGTGAGCCGTATACCGCCACGTATGAGATTGTCCGGTTAGACGACACGCAGGGACCGGCCGCGACACGGGCGGACGTGGATGCGCTCGTCGCCTCGCCGGAGGCGAAGGCACAGCGCCGCGCCTACGAACTCAACCAACAGCGGCGAGACGCGGGGCTCCACCCGCTGGAAATCCACACGCCGCCGTTCGTCGTCGCCGAAGACGGCACGCGAATCAGCAGCACCCGGATCCGGAACGGCGAAATCGACGTGCACGGCCGCCTGCTCGCCTCGGAATGACAGCGGCCGGGTAGAGGTCCGTCCCCGGACCCGGACTATCACTCCACGGTATCCGGACCGTCCGTGTCCAGCCGTTCGGCAGCCCCGTCGACGGTCAGCGGCACGTTCTCTGTTCGGCCCTCGAACAGTCTGACGACCTGTGGCGGACGCAGGTCACAGTCCCGAAGTAACTCTGTGTCGGTCAGGATCTGTCTGGTCGTCCCCCTCGCGGCAACCGCGCCGGTATCGTCGAGCAACAGAACCCGGTCCGCGACGTGCGGGACGAGTTCGGTGTCCGGCGTCGAGACGACGAGCGTGACGCCATCGGCCGCGAGTTCGTCGAGCAGGCCGAGAATCGTTCTCCGGTTCGCGGCGTCGACGTTGCTCACCGGCTCATCGAGCAACAGCACGTCCGGCTCGACGGTGAGCGCGCTTGCAAGAGCGGCGCGGCGCTGTTCACCCCCGCTAAGTCGGAACGGCGGCTTCGACAGGAGGCCATCGAGGGCAAGCCGGTCCGCGACTCGCCGGACGCGGCGGTCGACTTCCGCACGGTCGCAGTCGAGCTGTGCCGGCCCGTAGGCGAGGTCCTCCCGGACGGTCGGATTGAACAGGTAATCGGCAGGATTCTGCGTGAGGACACTGAGGCGACTGCGGACAGTGTCGGCGTCGGTCGTCTCCCCGAAGTACCGCACCTGCCCGCCGTCAGGGTCGACCAGACCGCCCAGCAGTTCCAGCAGCGTCGACTTGCCAGCCCCGTTTGGACCGAGCAGTGCCACACGCTCGCCGCGCTCGATGGATGCGTCGACGCCGTCGACGGCCAGCGTTCCGTCAGGGTAGGCGTAGCAGAGGTCGGTGGCTTCGATAGCAGTCACGCGACAACCACCACCGCGACAGCGAGTGCAACGATCAAACCGAAGGTGAGGTCGGCCCGCCCGAGCGGTTTCCGGGGCTGTGCCGGCGTCGGGCCAGTGCCGCCGCGGGCGCGGGCGGCCCGCTGGACCCGCTCGCCGCGTTCCAGGCTCCGGACGAGAAACGAGCCCACGAAGTGCCCCGAATCGCGCCAGTTCCGGCGGAGGCTCGGCTCGGCGATGGTTCGGCTCCGTCGAGCCCGAACCATGCGTTCGAGTTCGGCAAAAAAGAGGAGGAGATAGCGATACGTGATTCCGAGCAGCGAAACGACGATCGTCGGGACCCGAAGCCGGCGAAACGCCGCCAGCAGGTCGGCGAAGCGAGTCGTCAACAGCAGCACGGACAGAAAGCCGACACACGCAGTTACGCGGACGGCGAACGTGAGCACATAGTCGACGCCAGCGGCCGAGAGGGGAAGCGACCCCAGCGAGGGGCCATGCATCAAGAACGCTTGCGGGGCGACGACAACGAACGCGAACACCGGTGGACCGGTCAGACGACCCAGAAAAGTACGGATAGGCACCCGAGAAATGGCCGCAAGTGCTGTGGCGAGGAGCGCGAGCGCGCTGACGACTGCCAGCGCCTGCTGTGTCACGGTAAGCGCGACGAGCGTCGCAATACCGACGAGCTTGACAGTCGGCGTAACGGCCTGGAGGAACCCGTCTCGATCCGGCAGGTCCTCAGCAAGCAGGAACCACTGGGCGCTGGCCGCAATCGCTGTGACCGTCCGGTCGAGCAGGTCCCTGCCGGACATGCGCTATTGCCGTCCGTCGACGTCCGTTCCGAGTACGCGTCCGATAGCGGCACCGAGGAGGAGCGTCAGCGCGGTCCCGACGACAGCCGATACGAACGTCCCAGTCGCGCCGCCGAGGCCGGGGACGCCGTAGTCCGGAAACAGCGCCGTCCCGACGGCGGTGGCGTGTTCTGTCGCGCCGGTCGCCTCGGCGGCATTTTCCAGCGGTTCGGCGTAGCCAACCTGGCCAGCCGCCCACCCAAACACCGGCGCGAGCAGGGTCAGGACCAGTAGCGCGGCGAGCGCACGGGGTAGCCAGTCGGGGTAGTCCGGTACCATCACGCGCTCACCTCCGGTGCGGCGTTGGGCCGGAGGTCAGGGCGAGCGCGAGCGAGGTACCGGTACACCGAGGCGGTGATGGCACCCTCAATCAGCCCCAGCACGAGATGCCCGACGCCCATTATCGACAGTGTCGTTAACAACTGGTACTGGAACGCCGAGGAGAGACCAAGCTGGAGCGCGGCGGTCAGCGCGCCGGCCGTAATTCCCAGCCACCCCGCGACGAAGGCAGCGCGAAATTCACCGTACGGGACGAGCAGACGATAGATGGCATAGCCGACGTACACCTCGACGATAGCCATGTTGAACACGTTCGCGCCGAGCACCACGATGCCGCCGTCGCCGAAGACGAGCGCCTGAATCGTGACGACAGTCGCGACACAGAGTGCGCCCAGATGCGGACCGAGGAGAATCGCCGCGAACGCGCCCCCGACAAAGTGGGCGCTGGTACCGCCCGGAATCGGCCAGTCGAGCATCTGTGCGGCGAAAATGCTCGCCGCGACGACGCCGAGCAACGGTGCACGAGTGTCAGGTATCTCACCGTTGACGCGCTTTGCAGCGACGCTCAGAACGACGACCGCAAGCGCACCGAACAGCAGTGCAAGCGGCAGATCGATATATCCGTCAGGAATATGCATGCTACCCAAGTCTGGTTCCGGCCCGGTAATAATACTTTTTCATCGGGCAGTATTACTGCCGGCGGGTGAGTATTACCGAAGCCCGGATACCCATATGCGGGCCCGTCCCTATCGGCACACATGAGTGAGGATCTCGACCGGATCAGCCTGACACTTCCATCGTCGATGGTCGAACGACTCGACGGCATCGTCGACGAGTGGGAATACGCGAGCCGGTCGGAGGCGATACGCGACTCGCTACGTGACTTCTTTGCGACCTACGAATGGGAATCCGGTGATGAACAACACCACCACGGAACCATTGTCATCGTCCACGACCACCACGTCTCGGGCATCGCTGACGAACTCCAGACCGTCCAACACGAGATGGCCGACATCATCACCTCCGTGCAGCACATCCATCTCTCCCACGACACCTGTATGGAAACGCTAGTCGTCGAGGGCGCGGGCGACACAATCACGGAGTTAGCCAACCAACTCCGGGCGATTGGCGGCGTCCAGCAGGTCAAGGTCGTGGTTGTTGATGAGTGAGCAGCGAACCGCGAGCGAGAGCGGTCCCGGAGCGATAGCACCATTCGATTCAGCAGAGCTCTCTTATACGCGACTTCGAGACAACAGAGATGGGCCCTGCCGGTTTCGCGGTTCCGTCATGTGGTTACTAAAAGTAAGTCGGTGAATCATTGTTACACCTCAGGGAGGTAATCGCGGCGCTGTTCTGACTTCTCACGCTCGCCACGCCGGTCGTAATGCTTGTCGAGAATCTGGTCGCTCGCGTTCAGTCGGTCCGACACCACACGGCGCGGAACATCCTCACGTCGATACGCAGTGACTCTGCCACTCCGAACGTCGTGTGGTGACCGAGCGGATGGACACGTCGAAGCCTTCCGATTCGACGTAGCTTCGCACTCCTCCGGATCGCGGTCGTGCGGGCATTCCGCTCCCCGCCAGCATGGCCGGGTAACTCTGTACATCGTCGTCCGGAACGTCGACGTGGAAGCACGACCCTGCGAAGTCGTAACGAGCGGCCGACGCCCGTGTTCATCGAAGACCGGTTCACGCGGCCCGTCGATGTAGTCCTGCAAAACGTTGGCGACGTGGTCACTGATAGCGTTCCAGCGCTGACCCTTCTCCCCGTTCTTCAACGGCGTATCGGTCTGTGGGCGATGGACAAACTGGATACCCGGATTGTCCTGTTCGAGTTCGCAGTCATCGATATCCAGCCCACGAATCGCACCCATACGGGCTCCAGTGTGCCACAACAACAGGGCGATAACATGGATTCGTGATGCGTACTTGTACATCTGGAGGTAGTCGAGAATCACATCGGCGCGCTCGGGGTCGAGCGTAGATGCACTCACCTCACCAGCGTTGCTGATGGTCGGCAGCGGGACCTTCGTCCGAAGATCCTCGGGAACCGCATCTACCTCAGCAGCGAATCGGAGGAACGAACGGACCGTGGCCAGCTGCCCGCGGAGGGTTATGGGCTTGATCTCGTCGCGGCCCTTCCCGTTTCCTTCACGCCGCCAGACACGATAGGCGTACAGATCCCTGCCCGAAAGGTCGTTCAGGTTCTCAATACCCTCTTCGCGGCAGAACTGCTCGAACGCTTCTAACCGATACTCCTGTGACTGGATCGTTGATTCGGTCAGTTCATCCTGTCGGGCTTTGAGATACATATCGACGGCTCGGCCCGGTTCCAGTGGTTGG
The DNA here is from genome assembly GCF_003665985.1 of Haloarcula sp. Atlit-47R. NCBI lineage: Archaea > Methanobacteriati > Methanobacteriota > Halobacteria > Halobacteriales > Haloarculaceae > Haloarcula > Haloarcula sp. Atlit-47R. Next base: position 891,042 of record NZ_QPLQ01000001.1, read on the forward strand.
AGATCGTTACTCACGCCTTCTCACCTCCGCGCACTGACCGCCCATCGTCAAAGCTGCGGGCCGCACAGTCTGAACAAATCGGCTTGAGGGTCCGTGCATCAATCCCGTCAGCGTCACCTCGACAGGTGGCGCAACTGCCGTCGTCAGAACTATTCGATTGCGATGCTTCGGTGTTCGTGCGGGGCTGTAGCCCCGTAATGGTGGATTCGCTCATGGCCTACAGAGCGCGAAGCCACCTTTTCGGGCGGTGTACCAGACCGCCCGTTCGTCACGAACCAAGGAGAGTCATCTTCGACCGAATCGGGTGCTTCGCATACTTACCAAGTACCTACTGTTGCATAAATGCAACGCTGTTTCAATAGCAGTATTATATGAGATAGGTAGAACATTACCAGTACAAACAAGATGCTATCCCATACGGGCAACCAATGAGACAGTCTGGCTCGTGGATGACAATTTGGGACGACAGAATCCTTGAGATCATCCACGAGGAAGGAAACGGCTCGCCGAAAGAACTGGAAGATCGTGATGAGATACGGATCTCGAAATCCTCAGTCTCTCGAAGACTGAAAAAACTCGCTGATCACGACCTCCTCCAACCCTTGGCAAACGGGGTGTATGTAATCACTGAGGAAGGGGAGGCATATCTGAACGGAGAGTACGACGCAGGAAAGGAGCGGTACATCAACCGTGGAAATTCCGCCGACGAGGAGAATGGAGCTGACGCTACTGACGGTCCCGGTATCAACAGCTGACGACGTTGCCCTGAATCATGTCACGCAAGCCCGCCAAATGGATGGTCCCGCTCGACGAACGAATCCTCGAAATACTGAAAGACGAAGGCTGGTCATCACCGCAATACATTGCCGAGAAGGTATCGCTCCGTGCCTCTGTGGGCCGTGTGCGTGAACGCTGCCGGATGCTTACGTACGCACAGATGATCGAACCGCTGACTCGTCAGTTCCAGAACTACGATATCACGGGGTATGGGCTACGGTATCTGGAAGGACGGTTAGATGCCAGTAATCAGCCGCGCCCATCAGCTAGAAGGGTATTGTGAACAGAGTGGATTTGATAGGCCTCGCCAAAACCTTCAGCCGGTGATATGTTTCAGCAGTCCTGAGGAATACAGCACGCGAGTCGGTCACGGCCTCAATAGTCCGATTCCTCCAAAACTACTTTTCAACAGGAAAGAACAATCGAATATGGTTCCCATGAAGACGGCGGTGAGTCTCTGATGGATTTGCTGACCGCGTACAATGACCTCCTCATCCGCGCTGGGCTCTACTTGCTCATTTTCTGGCCCACCGTCGGGTACTATGTCTACTCAGATGCAGAGAAACGAGGGCTCAAGAATCCGCAACTACGCGGTATCTTGCTGGGATTCTTGGGCATATTGGGACTCCTGATCCACTTAGGAATGATTCAGAAGCAGGACTGACCAGTACGTCGCCCGCAGAAAATCGTCCGCTGAACTCATCCTCTGTATCTTGCACGGCAGTATCAACATGAGCCTGACAGCTCATACAGTCCCACATTCAGAATGTCCGCGTCAGTCGGTAATGGTCTGAGGCGCAGATCCATCATTAATTTCAATTCACGACTAATAATATCGACAGGTGAGTTCGGGGCTATTTACAAGACATCTCCCCATTCCAAATCAGATGATGGGAGCCGTCTCTGAATCAGAAAGTCGGGTACTTGAACCCCACATTCCGAGTGGTGAGCAATTAATTGATGCGCACACTAGTGATCGGCAGACTGTTGCAGTCACTGATCGTCGAGTTATCGAGTTAGAACATCATCAAGATGATCGTGGTCAAGATACCTCCCTTACGAGCGTTCTATTGACCAGCGATTATGTCGTCGGTACAGAATATGGACGCAGTGAAGATACTGAAAATCCGATTGGTGAGTGGGTTCTCGCTGGAATATTAGCCACTCTCGGTATATTCGGACTTATATTTGGAATAACGGACAGCACTGGCTTCTCCCTCATTTCAGGGGTCACACTGCTTGTCATCGCAGCCGCTATCTTCTATTTTGCTCAAACTCGAACAAGTGGTGAAGTATCTGCGACTGTTCGTCGAGCTGGTGATCTTCCTGACCGCTCGTGGTCATTTCCGCAAGGAGAGGCTGCTGTCGCTCGTGCTATATCAGAACAGGTTGCCAAATTAAACGAGCCCAAGTAGCTGCTCACTTTCTAATCTCAACTGTCTCCTTGATGTTGACCTCGTAGATATTGGGGACATGCAAGGTATCGGCAATCTCTAACTTTTGCCGGACAGTTAGATCGTCTCGACTCAAAACCGTCCGTATTCCGTCGTCAATCCGCCATGAAAACTCCGCAGATCGCATGAGTGCTTTCGTCTTGTTGCAGTCCCAAAACTCAGCAGCCTGCTCAATGGTGTCCGTGCGATGCGCGTGCTTACCGTCTTCACGGATTCGCATACAGCCTGCTCGTGAACACGAGGTCAAAAGACAGGTATTCTCGACTAACTCGAAGCCCGATTACTGATAAAGACCGCTGCGGCCCATGCCCATCGCGGCACGATCACATCAACGTTCCCACCCGATTGGTTGCGAGTATGCACACGGCCAGTTCCCGCTCGTGTGCATATCGCGTCGAGCACGATCTTCGAGCTGCAACCCCGTGGAATAAGCCACAAGCGTCGGAAGGATATTTCACAGATAACATAAGATTAGGTATATGGCTATTACTGGAAACGTTGATTATGATGAAAGTATTCCTGATGAAGAGCAAGAGGATGAACAGTTTGATGACTTTGAAATAGGCGATTTTTTTGAAAACTCCCGCTCTCTTTTTGCGGTTCTAGGCGTATTCGCTGCTCTGTCGATATATCTCCTAAGGCTATCGGTGAGAGAGGGTAGCTCTTGGCCTGAGAAAACCGGATTTGCTGCGTCTCTAACTCTATTTTTACTCGTATCTTACGCACTATTGAAGAAAGCTAACAATAAATATGGGTTTTTGGTCAATTTTCTGGATCACATATTACTCCCACAGTGGCGGAATGTGGAGTTTATTATGTTCATAGTTCCGTTCTCTATCCTACTGATATCTATTATAGGGATTGCGTCGAATTATATTAGCTCATTCTTGTATATTCTGAGGATAATGTCATTCCTATTGGGCACTCCGATAACAATATTACTGTTCGAAAAAACGTCGTGGATGATAGATAGCAATACAGATATGCATAACGCCAGCGCAGTAGAATTTATTAAAGCCAGCTTATATCTTATAACGATTCCAGTTGTATCGCTCTTCCTCTCTACACTGTTTTCTGGATATTTATTACAAAGTCAAAATCTACAGGTGTCAATGTTATTTGAGTTTACAAGTGGAGATCCAGTCGAATTGATTCTTCTTTCATTTTCTTATGGAGCAGCAATTGCTGCTTTTCTCCTCCTCTTTGCAATCGTTTTCTTACTGTTCCTGTCAATTCTTGAAAGATTCTATATTCTCGTTCAGTGAACAAAACGTTCCACCTGACTTTTTCCGGAACACGTCGGCCACTCTCTCGTCCGCTCAAAGCGGACGGTACCCTATGTTCGGAAAGATAGACATCGAAGACGCCCTGGCCGGTGTGATTTTCACCGCCAGCGCGTTCGTCACCAACGGTATCGCCTCAATCAGTCTGCTCGGTTACGACCTCGCCGCCTCTGTATTCACCGTCCAGGGCACGAGCATCGATCTCGCGTTTCTGCTGTCGCTTGCCGCCCTGGCGATGGCGTATGCCACCAACCGCGTGAACGAGAGTCGTAACAAGAACTACCAGCTCGACACCGATATCGTGGACATCGCTAAGGGGTCGGCCACCGTCGAAACCTACCTCGCGCTCGGGACGCTTGTCATCGTCCTATTCACTGGGCTAAACATCCTCGGCGCGCAGGATATCGTGGTTGGTTCGGCTGCTATCGGCCTTGTCGTCGTTGCCGTCGAGGCCGCCGGTTACTACGTCATCAGCTACCTGGGGTGAATCCGATGGACCGCATACTCAGCTATGGGCTTATGGGCGTCATCGGTATCTCTGGGTCCACAATTGCCGCGGCTGTCATCGGCTCCCCGCTCCCCGTCGTCAGTCCCACCGTCGTCGCCGGCGGCGTGATCGCCGCGCACCACGCACAGCAGAAGGACACCGCCGCCGGCGCTGACGACCAAGAGGTTCGCGCCAGCGTCGAGCAGGTCGAAGCCGACGGGGGGCGTCAGCAGTGACCCGTGCCCGCTCGGTCCTGCTCGCCGCGCTCATCGTCTGTTCCGCCGTCGTCGGGGCCGCCGGTCCCGCGCTGGCACAGACAGCCACCGACAGCGGGCCAGTCACCTACGAGTACACAGGCTCCCCAACGACACTGATTGTTGACACCAGCAATCTCGACGGCGGCACGGAGTTCACCGTCAAGTACACCACGCAGGGCGGCCCGTCCACCGGGACGACCGTGTTAGCCCGCGAAACGTACAACACCGCGAACCTCAAAGAAAATCAATTGCTGTTCTTCAACGACGGCGCGTATGAATCGGTGAACGTCACCGTCTCTGACTACTCTGGCGGCGAACCGACGTTCGACTCCAAGAGCGGGCTTCTCGGCGGCGTAAATCTCGTTCGGACCGTCGTCGGGACTACCGGTGGCGACTCTGATTTGACCTGCGACACATCCGACCGAATCGGTAACATGGTCTCCGGCGTCGATAATCTTGACTGTACGGCACAGCCCGGTAGTACAACCGTCAACACGACCGGCACAGATGCACAGCAAACGCATATTGATGCGTACCAGTCCGCTCAGAACAGCAAACAGCAGGCAGACAACTACCACACGACGCTGGACAACTACCTGTCAGATACAAAGACTCAGGCCCGCATCATCGGCAAGAACGCCTATATCAAGGCCCTCAACAACGGGAGTAGCAAAGCAGCGGCCAAAACCGAAGCGAAGTCTGCCGTGGCAGACTACTACGCCACGAAGCAGGAAAACTTGGCGGCTGAGTGGACTCAACAGGCCACAAACGCCGAATATCTTGCAGATATTATGGAAAGTGAGAGCGGTTTAACTGCGCCGCCACGTCCTGACGCAAGCACCGCCCCCGACCTCGGTGTGAAGGGGGTCGGCGGAGGCGGGCGAGATGCCTATATTATCTACGACCCGTCCGGTTCCCAAACAGAAACCATCTCGCTTGTAAATGGCGAAACAACCGAGTATCGGACCATATACGTGGAACACCGGGAGTTCTACGATGGTGTCACTCCTGCCACTACTCACGTTGGTCCGGCCACTGGGCGGGTTAACCACACAAAAGCCAGTGATGGGTCAAAATATGCCCAAGGACTCAGAGTCACGGCTCCGAATGATAATTACAACAACCTCGAAATCATCAATTTCGAGGACTACAGCACCAAATGGGCCGAAATAGAATCACAGAATACGCAGATCCAGAACGAGATGGACACGCTGGCGGAAAACACCTATAGCGCCTATCAGGCCGGCGATATCAACAATAGCGACCTCGTCGATCCCTATGTACTGGCAAACCAGCAGTCCGCCGGAGACGACTTCCAAGGCTGGACCGCCGCACAACTCACCCTGATGGGACAGAACTCCCCGGAAAACTTCGACCAAATCGGGAGCTTCAACATCACCACCGAATCCGGCACGCAGTACGAAGGCGTGCTGTTCTCTCAAGAGAACCCTGCCAGCGGACAGTTCGAGGCGAACAACACGTACAACCCGAACCAGATTGGTGGCACGCAGTACGTCGTCACCAGTGACCGCATCGTGGAACTGGAGAGTAACTTCACGGTGGACGATATCACCACAACGGACGGCCAGACCGTCCGGAACGTCACAATTCAGAAAACCACCTACGAAACCTCGAACGTCACCGAACTCAAACAGCAGTACGAGGACCTCGCCTACAAGCGGGCACAGATCGAAGCTCGTGAGAAAGCCTTGAAACAGTCTGCTGGCAGTGGTTTGCTCGGTGGTGGCAGTGTTCCGCCCGTCGTGGCGCTGGCTGTGATCGGCACACTGCTCGGTATCGTCGTGCTTCAGGACTAACCACCCATGCGTTCCATTTTCTTCGTCGCGCTGCTCGTGGTCAGCCTTGGCTGCGTCAGCGCTCCGACCGCCGCACAGTCCGCGGGCAACCTCCCTGCTGAAACATCCGGCCCACAGCCCACAGGAAACGCCACCGAAGCCACACGCATTGACGCACAGACCGAGATCGTCGGTTCGGAGTATCTACCGGACAAGGGTATCGCTCGCATCACCCTCCGGTCGAGCGCAGTCCAGACCGTGACGATCTCCGACGCCGGCCGCTTCCAGGAAGGCGGGAAGATCCCCGTCCGCACGGTCGCCCTGCGCTCGGATGATACCGCCACTATCGAGATTCCCGTCACCGAGAAGGACGGCTATGTGGGTGTGGCGATTTCCACGGCGAACACTCCACTGTACGCCGAAATCGTCCAACAGCCCTCCGGTGGTGGGCTCGACATCCTGCGCGCGCTGTCGTCGTTGCAGGCGTGGCTCGCCGGGGCGACTGTCGCGTTCATCTGGATGATCGTCGCCGGCTACAACGTCATTCGCGGCGAAAACGGCCGGCCGGAGGTAGCATGAAGCCCGCACCGACCTTCCAGAACAACCGTGACCGGCTTGTCTACCTGCTTGCCGAGTACAAGCTACTCATCGGTGGGATGCTCGCCGGTGCGGCCGTGCTGTTCGCCTACTACCAGCCGCAGCTGCCGACCTTGCCGACGTGGATTCCCGCCATCGCCGTCGGCTGGCTTGTACTGGCGATTCCCTGCTATCTCGTCGGGGCGAAGATCGCCCGCTGGCTTCGCAGGCGTAACTGGGTCGAAGTCCACCACGTCAACGCCGTCGAGGACACCACCGAGAAGTACTATGTCCCGCCGGAACTCTGGCGTGAGAAAGAAATCGACGGCCCGGATCCATACCCTGTCAACGGCGGCAGTGCGTGGGCCGTCCGCGAGTACGAGTATCTGGAAGACATCGGCCAGCTCCGCGTCGAGGGCGTCTGGCTCGAAGGCTGTCAGGACACCCAACTGATGACCAGCAAGAAGCAGATGCAGGATATTCACGGCTGGCTCATCGACCGTGCCGAGGAATTGGCGGCTATCCGTGGCCGGTGGAGTCGCGGCAGCGTCGAGCTGCAAAAGAAACTCGTCACCGCTGACGCCGAAGCCAACGAGCGCGGCCAGATGATCCAGAAGACGGCGGCCAAGGAGACCTTCGGCGACCTCATCGAAGACGGCGAGAATCCCGAAGACGCACCGACTATCCACGACCTCACCGACGCTCCCGACCCAACAGCAGACGCCGCTGTGGGCTATGGGCAGGACGAACCGGCCAACGAGCAACCGCAGGACCCACGACTAAACGATGACTGACGATAGCGACCTCTATACGCCCGCACAATTCCGCGAGTATCAGGACGGCTACGGCCAACGCGATCCCGATGAGGTTCACCAGCACGCCGGAATCGTCCGCGATGAGAAGCTATCACGCTATCTCTCTATCCTCGAAACCCACTACGATCCGCGGCACTGCGACCAGCCAGAGAAGATGCCCGGTCAGGCAAAGGACCTCTCGCACGTTCGGGAGATCGTCCGCATCGAAGGCACTGAAACAGCAAGGCGGGCCATGGCGAACGGTGATATGCAGTCGCTCAAGCACTTCACCGGAGACGCCGGCCAGCGGGCCGATATCTCCGGTATCAAGGCTATCGACCAGCTCCGGGCACAGATGACCGGTCCCGCGCCGATGTTCTACGAGTGGGCGGAACCCGGTACAGGCAAGTCGAACTTCGCCTGTTTGCTGGGGCAACTCTGGAAGGAACAGCAGCCCTCGGAAGCTCTGGTTGCATCGAACATTCGCACACTCGAAGAAACCGACGAGTGGACCGACTCGGACGGAGATCGTCGTGACGGCTGGCTCGCCAACTACGGCGAGCTGAACGAGTGGCTGAAACAGGACGGCGATCCCATGCACAACGAGCAGGTCCCGAAACTGTTCATCTTCGACGAGGCCAGCAGCAACGCGGGCGGGAGTGGGTCGGACGGCTACGAGACGAAGACGAAACTCGGGCCACTCACCTACAAGATCCGGAAGTACGGTGGTTCGCTCATCATCATCGGCCACGACGGCCGGGACGTGCATCCGCTGGTTCGGGAACTCGGTGTCTGTGTCCACAAGGAGGGGCTGAAAGAAGCGACCTTCTACGAGGACGTGCGGAACCGGAAGGGCGTCAACCCGATCTTCTCCGTGTCGGGTATCCCCGAAACGGACTGGCGCTACGACGACAAGGAACCGACCACATGGTCGTGGTCAAGCGGGGAAGACGATGGCGACGAGGTGGACCCAGAAGCCCTCTCTCGAAAGCTTGCGATCTACACGGTCATCACGGCCAAGGAATCTGAACCGGACAGACCAAACCACGAAATCGCCGATTTCGTGCCGTACAGCGCCGAATGGGTCCGACAACGCTGGAACGAGTATCAGGACGACGGTGAGCACCGAAACGTGGTTGGTGAGGTAACGGAACTAACCGCATGACAGCGAGAGGATTCGAGCAACCCAACAACAACCAACCCCCCGGCGTAGCCCTGTTGTTGGCCCATGGCGTGCGCTCGCGGTGCGAGCACGCGCGAGCCATGGGCAACGGCCACGAACAGCCCGGAGGAGTATCTATATATGATGCACGCGAGGTGCGCGAATGAGTCGAAGCCACAAAGCCAATCACTACGGCACGCTCGTCGAGCGCAAAGCCGCCGAGCGATACGACCTCGAACTAGATCGGTGCAGCTGGCACGACGCGAAGCGACCAGACGGAACGCCTGTTGAGATCAAGGCCGCGATGCATCGGCATGCTGACGGCCAGCCGGGGACATTCAAGCTCTACGACCAGTATCACAAGCGACTGCGAGCCGAGAATGGACGGTACGTTTTCGGTGTGTATCGAGTACGTGGGCAGGGTGTAGAAGTGTTAGAGTGGGAGATGCGTCACTCGTCACGTCTTCCGACTCTCAATTGGCATGATGGTGGAAGACATCGTGATTCTCAACAAGCCAAAATCAAAATAGAATTGTTTCTGTCATAATAGATACCAAACTCCAATAGATACTAATAACATATATTCTATAATATAAAATATATCTATGATTGAATGTATTAAAGACCAGTATAAGAATGCAGATGAGACAGAGGTTAAAATTTCGATAGGTATCTCAATTGTAATCGTAGCAGGGATTACTCAGGATCTGGTTGACTTCGATTTTCTGGAAAGTATTATAACTGCAGCAGTGTCCGTGATGTCCGGTTTCCTCATTGAATATTTCATAACCTTCGCTATTGTTGGCATTATTAAACAGAAACATATTCAAGAGGTTCCAAAGAAGTTCCGTACATTAACGGGTACCGTCGGGGTAATCATTGTAACCAGTATTGTGATTTATTCAAATGGGCCGGTCGAAGGGTATGTGTCTGTTTTTTCATTTCTTGTTGCATTTGGTACTTATAGTGTGAAGTATATGGATTCTGACTCATATATTGATATGGGGGTTACCCTATGGAATCTAGTAGGTTTGGCGCTCATTTCGTTCATTATCGGTTTAACAGCAATATCTCAGCTTGGAGCTTTGAGAGTTGTCGGTAGTGTAATATTTGTTATGATCCTCTCGGTGGTTACTGAGTTTCGGCTCAGGAAAGCGTAGCTCTATCAGCATAGAAGTGCGGTGTATTTTGATGATGTGGCCTTAGCCACACGACTAAGGGGAACCCGGAAGCCTGCGCACCGGGTTCCCCCTGGTCGCGCGGCTGGGTGACGTGACCAACGGGAGCGAACCCAGCCGCGCGACGCGCGATTTTCGGAGGGAAGAGCACAGTATTGCCGCAAAATCAGTGTGTTGGACAGTGATGCCTCTATGCAGGTGGCACGCTACCCTCCGTGCCACTCGTCAGCTGGCGGGCAGCCGGCCGCCCGCCACGCCTCGAAGTCGAAGCCCTCGCGGCCCTTCTCGGCCGCCCGCGCTTCACGCAGGTAGTCGCCGGAGCGGTATGCTGTCTCGAAGGCTTTCGAGAGATCGCGGAACCGCTCACGGCCGGTCTCCGCGGTTTCCACGACGACGTGAACGCCGTAGGTATTCTCCTCGACACACTCGGTGTAGGCCGTCTGGATTTCGCGCATGATGGTCTGTGCTTCCTCGAAGTCGGCAGGCGTGTAACCCACCTTCAGCAGTTTCCGGCAGTCGCCAGCATCGGTTTCCGTGATTGCATACTCCCGGCGGATTCGCGCCCACCGTGACCGGGAACGCTCTTCGGCCGCGTCGGCCAGCTCCATCGTAGCGCTCCCGATCTCCTGCTCGAAGCGCTCGCCCGCTGCACGGACTCGCTTCAGTAGCTCCTGCTGAATCTTCTTCGAGGACAGTTCCATCTCGCCGTAGGTGTGCTCGATCAGCCCCTCCATCCGCTGGATGACAGTCCGAATAGTCCGGTACGTGTAGCCGGTCTTCTCGGCTGCCTTCTGTGGTGAGACCTTCCCACCGTCGGTGAGTAGCAGTTCCGTCACGTCGCGGTCGGCAGTGGTCATGTCTCCCCACAGCTGCATCACGCGATGTTCCTGGTCGTCTTCGATCTTCGGCAGCGGACACTGCACGAACTTCCGGGCTTCCGTCGTATCTCGGATGTTCCAGAACGGATCGAAATCGACGAACACGCTGCTCTCGGCACTCGTCGCCAGCCCACACCAGTCCAGACAGTTCAAGATCGTCTCTTCGAGCTCACGCCGGGCGTCGTCGAGGTCGTCCCACCGAACGGTCTGCTCGGTTCGGCTGGTCTGGTAGGACACCTCGAATTTCGGATGATACGGCGCCTGATCTGGTTCGTAGTTGTCCGGATGGTTCGGATAGTAGTGTTTGAGTTCCTTCCCCAGCCCATGCCCACGGACCAGCTGGTCGGCTTTCTCGTCTTCGACCGTCGCGGTGACGTAGTAGCCGGGCAGTTTCGTGTTGTCTTCGACGTGCTTACGATACCCTGACCGGTCACCCTGAATGAGTGTGTGACAGCGTGCTATCGGTCCATCCGGCGCGTACAGCGGCCCGCTGTCTTCGCGGTGTAACCGGACGTAGTAGGCCAGATCGTTGATGTGGCTGTCCGGGTGTGGGTTGTCGAAGTACCGCGCGGCAATCCCGTAGGCGTCCATCACGCGCTTCACGAGCGACAGATACCGCTCGTGGGGGATGTTGGACGCCTGTACCTGCACGTCGATGTAGGGCTCGCCGTACTGGGGCACAGAGACAGGTTCCCCATCAGCTGTGAGATTCGGCCACCGTGGGCGGACGGTTATCGTCCCACCCTTCACGCGCTTGTCCCGATCTGCCCGCTTCCCCTCGTACGTGGGCGAATCCTTCGCGACGAAGTAGAACTGGAACTCGCGGACGTTCTGGATCTGGAACTCCGGATTATCCCAGGCATCCAGCCCGCTCTCGGAGTAGTCGAAACAGGTTGCCCATGTCTCACCCGCGAGTTCGATATCCCGCGTGGGTTTGCCTTCGGTCTCCCACCGGTCTCCCCACTCCTTGATGAGCGAATCCATCGCGTAGTAGGGTTTCAGCCCGTAGTCCGAGACGCCGGGATCGGGATGCACACCAATCGTAAAGCGCACGTCGCCCTCATGAGGGGCGCATTTGAGATGCCGCGACATCCCTACCTCCGGGCCTCAATCTCCGCGACGGCCTGCTCGACTTCGGCCTGACTCTGTGCGAGAGGTTGGTGATTTGTCCAGTCGAACTGAAGGGGTTCACCCGCGTCTACATCGTACAGCCGGGATGCTCGGACGAACCCCGTCATGCCGAAGTCACCTCCACTTTCTCGCGGGCTCGACGGAGTAGATTCCCGACAGTACCGGGCGAGCGGCCAGTCTGGCGGGCGTACTCGCGGGGCCCATACTGGCCCATGCCCACAGCCTCGTACACCTCTCGCTCGGCGTCAGTCAGCGGCGACAGGTCCGGTTCGTAGTCGAAAAGAGAGGACTGGGGGCTCACCGCCAGTCACCTCCGAAGCACTCCGGGTTCCCACAGAGTTTGTAGTGGGGTCGATACGCGGCAATGGGAACCTCCGTGAAGTCCGCGTCACTCCGGTAATCGGCTTCGGGACAGGCGGGTGTTGGCTCGTCAGCGTCCGGATCGAGTCGGTGTAGCGTGTCCGCGTACTGCGAACGGTTCCGCACGCCCTTCTGGGGCAGCGTAGTGGGCGCTGACGCCTTACTCATCGCCCGCACCTCCGAATCGCAAAATCGCCAGACGGCGGCTACCCCCAACAAGATGCTTGTTGAACTCAGAATTTAGCGGGGGTGTCTTCGCACCCCAATTCTGCTGTTCTCCACCCGTTCGCACACCTATCGCTGCCGGTTCGTATCGGATACGCTTTGGGCAGAAACTGGATGGGCCCTGCCGGATTTGAACCAGCGCTCAATCGGTTATGAGCCGATCGCTTTAACCAGACTAAGCTAAGGGCCCCTCAGAATGGTGTTGATGAGTCCGCATCTTTAGCCTGTCGGGTTGGAGTAGCGGGGTTCGGAGACGCACGCAGGCCGATACAGAGACAGTCATGCATCGCTTGTGCGTTCACCGTCTAGCAACCCGAAAAGCCGACGGCAGCAGCCGTCCGGCGCTTGTCAGTTAGTGAGTGAAAGAACGACGCCACCGCCAGGGCTCGAACCTGGGACAACCTGGGTAACAACCAGGTGCTCTACCAACTGAGCTACGGCGGCGCGAACGCATTCAGTCATTGCCAGAGTTGGTAATTAGGGCTTTCGTTTCCGACCGGCATCGACACGCTTTCACGCACTTGTGCGTAATCGGCGGTATGAGCGAGGAGTTCGACGCCGTCGTCGAGGACGTGCGAGCGCGGGTCTCGCCGACCGACGACGAACGAGCGCAGTTACAGCGGGTCGCCGACGCGGTGATAGCCGACGCCGAGGCGGCGGTCGCCGACTTGCCGGTCGATGCCGAAGTCATTCAGGTCGGGTCGACGGCCCGCGGAACGTGGACCGCCGGCGACCGGGACGTAGACGTATTCGTCTGCTTCCCGGCGTCGCTCGACCGCGAGCAGCTAGAGGAGTACGGACTGACGGTCGGGCACGCGGTGCTACCCGAGGGCCGCGAGGAGTACGCCGAACACCCCTACGTCGTCGGCGAACGCGAGGGATACGCGATCGACCTGGTGCCCTGTTATGCGGTCGCGGACGCCACCGAAATCCAGTCCGCGGTGGACCGGACGCCGTTTCACACCAGATATCTGCAAGAGCGTCTGGACGACGACAGCGCGGGCGAGGTGCGGGTGGCAAAGCAGTTCCTGAAAGGCATCGGGGTCTACGGGAGCGACCTCCGGACGCGCGGGTTCTCGGGCTACCTGACGGAGCTGCTGGTGCTCGAGTTCGGCGGCTTCCGAGGGTTCGTCGAGGCAGTCGCGGACTGGCACCCGCCGGTTCGGCTCGACCCCGAGAGCCACGGGACCGAGGCGTTCGACGACCCGCTGGTGGTCATCGACCCGACGGACCCGGACCGCAACGTCGCGGCGGTGCTGTCGGCCGCGAACGTTGCCACACTCCAGCACTACGCCCGGGACCTCCTCGCCGAGCCGCGGGCGTCGCTGTTCACCGAGACCGAGCCGGACCCGTTCACAGCAGCAGACATCAAGGCCGTGGTGTCACAGCGGGCGACGACGCCAGTCGCACTTCGCTTCGCGGCCCCAGATGTCGTCGACGACCAACTCTGGCCACAGCTCCGGAAGTCTCTCGACGGGCTCTGCAGCGAACTCGACCGACGCGGGTTCGAGGTCCTGCGGTCAGCCGCGTTCGTCGAGGGCGACAGCGGTGAGGAGGGAGCGCCGGACGGCGAGCGCCGGGAACGGGACGCCGTCTTGCTGCTCGAATTCGCCGTCGCCCAGCGGCCGGCTGTCGAGCGCCACGAGGGGCCGCCGGTGCACGTCCGCGAGCACGCGAGCGGGTTCTTCGAGAAGTACGACGGCGACGACGAGGTCGCCGGGCCCTTCATCGACGGCAGCCGCTACGTCGTCGAGCGACCCCGGGCGTTCACTACAGCTACTGGGTTCCTGTCGAGCGATGCAGTCTACGACGTTGGGCTGGGGCCGCGGATCGAGTCAGCACTTGAGAATGGGTACGACGTACTGGTCGGCTCAGACATCGCAACGCTTGCCGACGGCTTTGGCGTCGATTTGTCGACCTACTTCGCACCGAAGCCCTGATCGGCGAGGTCATCGAGAACATCGCGGGCGTCGTCGCTGACATCGTCGTCCGGTTCCATCGGCTGGTAGCCATCAAAGACCTCGTGAACGGTCGTGACCGAGTCCGAGAGCGTATCAAGGCCGTAGCCGCCCTCAAGGATGATTCCCAGCGCGGCGTCACAGGCGTCTGTGAGTGAGCGCATCCGGTCGGTCATCGCGCCGTACCCCTCCGTAGAGACACGCATCCGTGAGATGGGGTCGTGTTCGTGTGCGTCGAAGCCGGCGCTAATGAGCAACAGATCGGGGTCGTAGTCCTCGATTGCCGGCGCGATGCACTCGTCGATAGCGGCGAGGTAGTCGGCGGTGTCAGCACCGGGCTTGTACTTTACGTTGAGGTTCGTGCCGTCAGCGTCGCCTGTGCCGGTCTCCGAGATGTCGCCGGTTCCGGGGTAGAGCCCATCCTCGTGTATCGAGGCGTAGAACACGTCAGAACGGTCGTAGAAGATGTCCTGTGTGCCGTTCCCGTGGTGGACATCCCAGTCGAAGATAGCGACGCGGTCGGCGCTGGCTTCGAGGGCGGCCTGTGCAGCGACGGCCGCGTTGTTGATGAAACAAAAGCCCATGGCGTCGTCGCCGACAGCGTGATGGCCAGGCGGTCGGCCGAGGGAGAACGGCGTGTTACGACCGGAGTTGCCGTCGAGCGCAGCTTCCGCCGCCCAGACGGCGAGGCCGGCCGAGGCAAGCGCGGCGTCCCACGTCTCCTCAACCGCGACGGTGTCGGCGTCCCAGTTCCCGCCGCCGTCGTCACAGAACTCGCGGAACTCCGCGATGTAATCACTGTCGTGGACCGTCCGTACGAGGTCGATGTCGGCGTCATCGGCGGCGACGTACTCGACACCGTGATTCTCCTTGAGCGCGCGCCGTATCGCTCGAAGTCTGTCGGGACTCTCCGGATGTCGCGGGCCGGTGTCGTGGTCCAGACAGACCTCGCGGTAACCGAAGTTCATTCAGTAGTACTGTTCGAGTTCGAAGTACGTTTCGACGTCAGCTGCCTTGATCGTCCGGCGATCAGCGTGACGAGCCAACGTGGCGGCCGCGGCAGCCGTTTCGTCGGCGTACGTTTCGAGGATGGATGCGAGCGCGACGCGAGCGTCCATGGCGACGCGGTAGTCGTCAGCAATGTCGAGCCGAGCGATGCGGTCGACCGGCGCGACAGGGAGTTCGAGACCGTCCTTCTCCGGAACCTGTTCGATACCGAAGTCGGACGGCATCAGCGTCTTTCGACCGTCCGTGGTGGCCTCCGTGGCTGCCGTGACGGCCAACGAGGCGCCGTGCTCCTGTATTCGACGAGCCAGTTCCTCCGCAGCGTCGGCACTCACCCGGAGCCCGTCCGCGTTCCGCCGAATGACCGCGTCCACCGGTGCGAACGGTAGCTCGACACTCATACCCAAACCCGGGAGTGTTGCGGTCTTAAGAGTTTCCGTAGCGTCGCTCGCCGACTCAGAACACGTCCTCAGCGTGGAGGCGGCCATCGTGGAGTTCGCCACGGACGGTTATCTCCTGCCCTAACTGCACGCGCTCGCCGGTTTCGACGCTCATCGTCTGCTCGCCGTCGTCGAGCACGACCGGGTCGCCGGTCTGGACGACGGTGCCGGTGAACTCCACCTGCTGGCCAGCGCTCTGTGCGCCGCCGTCCGGCGACGTGTCGCCGGAGTCGGCGCTGACAGCGGCCGCCTCGTCACTGCTGCTGGCGTCAGCATCGTCCGCTTCCTCGCCGAAAGTTGACAGACCGGCGTGTTCGGCGTCGGTCGTTTCGACGCTGGCTCCCCCGCCTGCGCCACCCGTCGCCAAGTCCGCACCGTCGTCGAGCACGACAATCGTCGAGTTCCAGCTCGCCGACGCTTCCTTGTCGTCCTGCCAGCCGTCCTGAATCTCGACATCGGCTGCGAGAACCTCGTCGCCCGGCGCGATGTCCTTGTCCGCCTTGTCGCCCCACAGCGCCACGCGGATGTCACCTGTCGCATCCTGAATGCGGACGTTCCGGACCTGCCCCTCGCTGCCGTCGTCGCGGTCGAACGTCCGCTTGGGGTCGGCCGAGCGGACGACGCCAGCGATGTCAACCGTCTCCTCAAGTTCGACCTCCGCTATCGGGTCGGCGTCGGGCTCGAAGGTCACGTCGTCGTCCACTTCGTCGACGGCCCCCTGGTCGCCGACGTGGAGTTCGAGTGAGCCGTCCCGCTCCCGGACGTAGCCGTCGACGACTTCGACAGCCGCGCCAGCATCGAGTTCCTCGGCACGGTCAGCGCGATCGTCCCACAGCGTCACTCGGATGCGCCCCGTCTCGTCACCGAGAGTGAGGTTCGAGACGCGGCCCTCGCTGCCGTCGTCGCGGTCAAAGGTCCGTATCGTGTCGGTATCGAGCACAAGCCCGCGCAGCGTCACGTCGGACTGCCCCATGGTCAGCGCGTCGATAGACGAGCCAGCGCCCGGTTCCACGTCGATTGTGGCGTCCTCGTCCGGCTCTGCCTTGTCGACGGACACCTCCAGCCCGTTGTAGCCGTCCTTCGGCCGACCCTTCACCCGGAGTACGTCGCCGACCTCCAGCTTTCCCTCGTCGATATCGACGGCCTGGCCGTCCCAGAAGGCGAGCCTGACGCTGCCGCTCTCGTCGGCGGCCTCAACGTTTATGACCCGGCCGTCTTCGTCCTCGTCGTCGCGTTCGAAGGTCTTCAGGTCGCCGATAGCCATCACCTTGGCGAGGAATTTGACCTCGTCCATTCCGGGTTCGATATCGGCGATGGCGTTGACCTCGTTCTCGTTAAGCTCGTGGGCCAACAGCATCGCGGCCGTCTCCTCGTCGGCGAGCCCGCCCATCTGCTCGACCTTCTCCTCGACGGCCTCGCGGAACTCCTCCTCGGGGACGTCCGTCTCTAAGTCCTCGTAAATGTCCTCTATCGCACCCATCTATCTATGGGACGCTGGGCTGGGGCGCGCTTAAGCGTTGTCGTTGGGCGAGCGAGCGGCCGCTGTCGGTCGATTTCGGTGGTCGTCCGTCCATTGTTCGATGGTGGTCATGGGATAGGATATAAACCCTTGTCGGCTGACTCGACAGCAGCTGCCACCGCAGTGACAGCAACACGAGTCGCCGTTAGCGTGTTGCTGTTGTTACAGTACTCTGGCCGTCGCCAGTGTCGTGAGAAACGACCACTGTGCCGGGGAGGCCGTTCGCAAACGTCACCGTAGCCCGGTAGTCAATTTCCATAATAGCTTGGGTACACATATCGCCAGCGTCTGTCATCTCTGTCGGTCCAACGCCGATACTCAGTTCATTCGAGCCGGAATCATACGTAGCATCTGTCAGGTCGGCCGTTTTGCACCCGTCAGCGCCCCAGATAGTGCCTTCGACGACGACCCGGTCCCCGTCGAAAGTCACTGTTGCCGAACTCACCTGTGACCCAGACTGTCGGCTAGTAACGCTGAATGTCGTTTCGTTCACACTCGGAGGATCACTCGGACTCTCTGTGAGTGTTTCCCCGCTTCCGGGAGCATCGCCAGAGCAGCCGGCAAGCGCTATCGAGCAGTTGAGCCCGCCGTATCGCAGGAGGGTGCGCCGTTTCATACCTGCCATAATGTATCCCGAATGAAAGGTCTTCCCGGTCGCTCAAACCAGCGTTGTAGCGACGTGTGTCGACACGTCGCGTGACGGCACACGAATCGTCACCCTTTTTAGGTGCACCACCCTCTCTGGATATGAGTCCGGATAGGGTAGTGGACTATCCTCTTGGCTTGCGGAGCCAGGGACCGGAGTTCAAATCTCCGTCCGGACGTTTTTGCCGACATCCAACGGCGAGCGACAGCAGTCACAGGTGTCGGCGAAACTCTACGCGGAGATCTGAGCAGACGAGGAACGCGCAGCGAAGCGAGCATTTCTCGGCGAGTTCAAATCTCCGTCCGGACGTTCACTGCGTTCACGACCGGACGTGCTCCACGCTCGCGGTGCTCGCGTGGAACTCCGTCCGGACGTTTCTCTACAGTACAACACCGCGGGCGTAGCGAGCGGTCAGTGCTGCGGGCCGTTTCTGCCGACACCAGAACCCGAAGCCACAGCGTCCCGCTCTGGTCGAAACGCCGATGTGGTTTTCCGGCCACGAGGCGAACACACCCCTGTGCGCGACCATCTCCGTGCCGGCATTGCAGTGTACAACGAAGGGCGCTACCACGCCGCACACGATGCGTGGGAGGAGTACTGGCTGGACCTCGGTTCGGGCGACGATGAACGCTTCCTGCACGGTCTCATCCAGTTCACCGCGGTCGTCCACCACGCCAGCGAGGAGAACTGGTCAGGCGCGCGCGGGCTGGCCGAGAGCGCGGCGGAGTACCTCAACGGCCTGCCCGACCCGTACCGCGGTGTGGCGCTGGCGGACGTGCGGACCTTCCTCGACGAGGCGGCGGCTGGCCCCCACCACGCGGCGGCGGACCCGCCGACATTGACACACGACGGCGAAGCGATTGGCTACGACGCGCTGGATTTCGGCGCGACGGCCATCGCCGCCGAGGTGCTTGCGGAAGCGGGCCGGTACGATGAGGCGGTCATCGACGCCGCTGTCGACCGTGCGCGGAGCGAACTCGACAGCGACGGCGGCTCGCAGTTTACCGGAATGCTGTTCTCGTTCGTGCGCGAGCGCGACCAGCGGCCCGTCGTCTACCAGCGGCTCCGGGACCACGTCGAACTAGAACAGCAGAAAGACGACGACGTGCGTGGGCTGTTCGACGGCTCGGGATAGCGTGCGACCGGGGCGGTAGGAGATGCCTACGGCTCCGGTTCGGCGACGCGTTCCTCGCCGTCGAAGTGCGCGGAGTTGTCCTGCGGGTCGTATCCGAGGGCTTCCTTGGCGCGCTCGATGGAGTAGTACTTCCGGTCGTTGTCGGAGATGCCGTAGACGATCTCGTACTCGTAGTCAGCCTGAAGCGCGCAGTCGTGGATGTGGGCACAGTCCCGGTAGGAGAGCCACATCGCCTGCCCGCGCTCGTAGTCGATGGGCGGGTGGCCGCGCGTGAGGTTGCCGATGCGGATGTTGCAGACGGAGAGGCCGTACTGGTCATGGTAGTAGCGGCCCAGCACCTCGCCGGTGGCTTTCGAGACGCCGTAGAGGTTTCCGGGGCGGGGGAGTTCCGTCCCGTCGAGGCGGTACTGGTCGTCCGGGCGATACATCTCTGGCGTGCGCTCATCCGTTTCGAAGGAGCCGACGGCGTGGTTCGAGGATGCGAAGACGAACTTCTCGACGCCTTCATCGACAGCGGCCTCGTACATCTTCTGGGTGCCGTCGATGTTGTTTTCGAGGACGGAGTCCCAGGGGGCTTCTGGCCGGGGGTCGCCGGCCAGATGGATGACAGCGCCGACGCCGTCCATCGCCGCGGCCACGTCGCCCTCGCTGGACACGTCCCCGACGAGGTACTCGTGGTCGGGCTCCTCGGCGGGTGGGCTGTGGAACATGAGTTTCCACTCGTAGGCGTCCTCGAGTCCCTCGAGGATGGCCGCCCCGACAGCACCGCCAGCGCCGGTGAGCAGAACCGGGTCGTCCATTCGTATGAGACGATACGTCGCACGCAATAGGTAGCTTGCGGTTCGCTTTTGTGTCGCCCAGCCGGACCGATTGTATGGAACCCACAGCTCCGCAAGAGGCGTGTTTCGAAGCGGGCGTCAAGTTCGGGTCGTTGTATCACCAGTTCGCAGGGACACCGATCAGCCCGGACAGCGCCGACTCGCTCGCGGCGGCGATGGAGGACGCTATCGAGAATCAGCCGTTCTGTGAGGCGGTCAGTGTCAGCGTCCGAGCGGATGCGCTGGAAGACGCTATCGCCGAGGGGGGTGCGGACTACACGGAACTCACCGGGCGGTTCATCGACGTCGAGATGCGCATCGAATACGAGGGGGTCACAGTCGAGACCAGCATGGCGATGGAGGACGGGTACCCGCTGATGCAGGTCGACGCAGTGCAAGAGTAAAATAGCCAGCGAGCGGCCAGAATGCCTGACACAGCCCCGAAAATTTTACCAGAGGGGAGTGTGAGACTTCCGATATGGCCCTCCACGCAGTCGACGATATCGACGACGCAATCGACGCGACGAAGTCGTTTCTGTTCCCGTTCGAGAAATGGACGTGGCTCCGAATGGCGTTCGTCGTGTTCTTCATCGGTGGCGGCGGTGTCGGGCTGAACAACGTCCAGTCGTTCAGCAACTTCGGTGATTTCGGTGGGAACGGCGGGCCAAGCGGCCCCAGCGGCCCGGGAGGCGGGTTTCAGCTGACCGCGCCGCTTGAAGCTGTGCTGTCCCTGCCGGGGGACCTCACGAGACAGGTCTCCGAACCCGGCGTCCCGTCCGGCGCGCCGGACGAGCTACTCGCCGGGGCCGGACTTCTCGTGTTCGCCATTATCGGCCTGTTCATCCTGCTGGGGCTCGCATACGGTATCCTGAGTAACTTCATGGAGTTCGTGTTGACGCAGGCGCTTATCGACCGCGAGATACACGTCCGCCAGTATTTCAGCGAACACGTCGGGGACGGCATACGGCTGCTCCTGTTTCGGCTGGTACTCGGAATTATCTGGCTCGGCGTTGCCCTCGTGCTCGGTGCGGCCGGGTTCTTCCTGGTGCTCGGTGGTGATGCCGCAAACGTCGGGGCGTCGAGTGTCCTCGCGCTGTCGGGGCTGTTCATCGCCGTGTTCGCAGTACTGGCCATAACCTACGGTATCGTCTTCGGATTCACCACGGTGTTTGTCGTTCCGCTGATGACGGCAGACAACGACGGCGTTCTCTCCGGGTGGTCGCGGCTCTGGGGGTCAATAAAGAGCCACCCGAAGCAGTACCTCGCTTACCTGTTTTTCTCCATCGTCCTTCAGATCGGTGTCGGTATCGTCAGCGCGATTCTCGGTATTATCGCACTCATCATCGTCGCGATTCCTGTCGGACTCGTCGCGTTCGGGCTGTATCTCGCCGTTCAGGGAACTATCGGAGTCGTTTTGGCCGGCGGTATTGGCCTGCTGGGCGGGCTGGTTTTCATCGTCCTCAGTGCGCTCATTCAGGTCCCGCTGACGACGTTCCTCCGGTACTACGCGATGCTTGTGCTGGGTGACATCGACGCCGACATGGACCCGATGCCCGAGGTGCGCTCGGACATCCGGGCCGAGTAGCCACAATGCCTTTTCGGTTTCAGGACTGACCAGACGGCCACGTCTTGCGGTTTCACTTTCACTTTCAGGCGGGCTTTTAACCCATCACCACACCAATCGTTCTGTATGAGTCAGTCAAGTCTGGACGACGACGAACTGTTCGGCGAGGCGGCCAATGAAATGCGCACGGATGTTGAGGAGTCACTGGCGAAGGCCCGGGACGCGCTCCCAGAGGCCGATTCTGTCTGGGACGTGGAGGCCGACAACACGCTCGGTGTGCTGAACTCGCTCAAAACGGCACTCGACGTGGGCGATGCCGAGGACCATCTCCGCGACGCGAAGAAGTGGTACACGATGGGCGAACGCGCAGACGCCTTCGAGGACGCCGATGACCTTGCGGAGGAGATTGAGACTATCGCAGACCTCATCGACGACGTCGACGACGCTCGCGAGCAGGTCGGCGACCTCACAGCGACGATTCCACAGCTTCGCAGCACGCTCGAAGAGTTCGAGGGCGACGACGGGGCGGATACAGAGGCGGACGCCGACGCAGAAGCGGAAGCCTGAGTTCGGGAGTCACATTCCGGCGTATGCTCGCTACGTTCTCGCCGGTAGCCAGCGCGCTACTCGCGTCGTCCAGCGACTTTTGACCGACCAGCATCACCTCGTAATCGGGCCCGATACGGCGGGAGTCGCGACGCCGTTCTCTCGCTGGAACACAGCAGCGAGGCGACTCAGACGATGGAGTCCGGGCGGGTCGAGAAGTAGTTGAACACCGCGCCGAGGCCGATACCGTAGACCACGTGCGCGACCAGCGTCAGCACCGCATACAGCACCAGCGTGAGTCCGGACTGGCCGGTGTAGAAGGCGAGGACAAACCCAGTCCACATGGCCCCGCCGAAGAACGCGCCGCTGACGTGGTCGGACTGGCCCGGGAGGTACGCCTTCAGCGAGGCAAACAGCAGCGGCCACGGGAACATGCCGCCGCCGAGGAAAATGAAGAACCCGAACAGGACTTCCGGCACGTAGCCGGTCAAACCCACGAGTTCGGTGAGGATGGCAAAGTCGTCGAGGTTGAACGCGCCCAGTGACTGGGCGATGAGGAAGACGACCGTCATCATCGCTGTCCCGACTAGTCCACCAGCGGCCCCGACGACGCCGTCGGCGATAATCCCGGCGAGACTGTCAAACTCCTCGGCCTCAGTGAGACCGTCGTCGTTGATCGGCGGGTCCTCGACGCCAGATGACGTATCTTCCATGGTGTGGTGTAACATGCCAGTGGGTAAAAAGGTTCTCGCACACGTCGAGGGGAAGAGTATATGTCAACTATCTGTCCCCAATACCTATTACAGGGTGGGAAGAATCATGAAGATAATGCCGGGACCCATGATAACACTTGTCGCGATTGTGTTTCCCTTGCACGGTAGCGACGTCAGGGCACCAAGCGCAGTGTTCGACCAGATATTCGAGGTGTTCCTGCTACTGGGGACGGCTGTCGGGGTGGTCGTCGTGGCTTATACCATGTACCACGCGCTCAAGTACCGCGACGACGGAAGCGGAACGGACCCGTACGCCGACAAGGTCGAGCGGCCCGAGATGGGTGAGCTTCCGACCGGGGGTTCGGGCGGTCGGAAGGTGTTTTACTCCTTTAGCATCAGCGCCATCATCGTCGTCTCGCTCATCGCCTGGACGTACTCGCAGCTGCTGTACATCGAGCAGGGTCCCGACCCGGCCCAGGAGGAGGCGCTGGAAATCGACGTGGAGGGGTACCGCTTCGGCTGGGACTTCATCTACCCGAACGGGCACACGACGAACACGCTCTACGTGCCACAGGACCGGGTGGTCAGGTTACGGGTGACCTCGACGGACGTGTTCCACAACTTCGGGATACCGGCGGTGCGGGTCAAGACCGACGCCGTGCCGGGCCAGTACACCTCGGCCTGGTTCACGGCCAACGAGACGGGGACCTACACCGCCAAGTGCTACGAACTGTGTGGCAGCGGCCACTCGCTGATGACGGCGGAGGTGGTCGTGCTTTCCCAGGACGAGTACGGGGACTGGTATAACGGGACCGCCGGACAGAGCGGGGGCCAGGCGGCGAACGGGACGACTGAGTCGGCAAGCCTCGGAACGCCGACCGCGGGCACTGCGCCCGACGCGACCGCGGGGGGTGTCGGCGCGTGAGCCACGACCACGGCCTCCCGCCCAAGTCGTCGGTCAGCCGGTGGTTCCTCACGACCAACCACAAGGACATCGGCGTTCTGTATCTCATCACCGCGCTGTTCTTCCTCGTCTTCGGCGGGGTGTTGGCCCTGCTGTTCCGCCTCGAACTGCTTTCCTCGGGTGCTGACCTGCTGGGGTCGATGGGGTACAATCAGGCGGTGTCGACCCACGGCCTGCTGATGGTGTTCTGGTTCATCTCGCCGTTCGCCTTCGGGTTCGCCAACTACCTCGTCCCGCTGCAAATCGGCGCGGACGACCTCGCCTTCCCACGCCTGAACGCCCTGTCGTACTGGCTGTACCTGTTCTCGGGTATCCTGATGGGCGTCTCCTTCTTCCAGGGGACCACCTTCGCCGGCGGCTGGACGATGTACGCCCCGCTGAACACGCCGGCCTACATCCCCGGCGAGGGGCTGGGCGCGACTTCGGTCGTGCTCGCGCTCATCATGTTCACTGCCGCCGTGACGCTGGGGTCGGTGAACTTCCTGACGACGATGTACCGCATGCGCGCCGAGGGCCTGCGGATGCGGGACATCCCCATCTTCTCGCTGTCTATCAACCTCACCGTCTGGATGATGCTCTTTGCCTTCGCGGCGCTGCTGGCCGCGCTGATGATTCTCGCCTCCGACCACATCCTCGGGACGACCTACTTCCAGTACTCCATCGACGGGACGACGATGGCGACCGACGCGGACAACCCCGGCGCGTCGCTTTTGTGGGCGCACCTGTTCTGGTTCTTCGGCCATCCGGAGGTGTACATCGTCTTCTTCCCCGCGCTGGGCGTGATGGCTGAGTGCTTCCAGACCTTCACAGGCCGACGACTCGTCGGCCGGAAGTGGTTCATCATCTCGATGGTGCTGGTGGCGATCCAGAGTTTCGTCGTCTGGATGCACCACATGTTCCTGACCGGCATCAACCTCCCCATCAAGACCATCTTCATGGCGACCACCATCGGCATCTCCCTGCCGTTCGACCTGATGGTGTTCTCGCTCATCTACACGATGGCGAAGGGGCGGGTCCGGTTCACGACACCGTTCCTGTTCTCGCTGGGCGCGCTCATCCTGTTCATCATCGGTGGTATCACGGGCGTCTTCCTCGGGGCTATCGTGCTGGACTACCAGTTCCGCGGGACCTACTGGGTCGTCGCGCACTTCCACTACGTGATGGTCGCGGGCGCGACCGCCCTCTTTGGCGGCCTGTACTACTGGTACCCGAAGATAACCGGGAAGATGTACAACGAGCGCCTGGGGAAGATACAGTTCGGCGTCTACTTCCTCGGGTTCAATCTGCTGTACTTCCCGATGTTCATCGCCTGGGAGACTCCGCGGCGGGTGTTCGTCTACCCCGAGGGCCTGCAGATATGGCACTCGATGGCGACCGTCGGCGGGTTCGTGCTGGGCGCGAGCTTCCTCCTCATGTTCTACAACCTCTTCGTGAGTCTCTGGCGCGGGGAGGACGCCGGCCCGAGCCCCTGGGAGTACGCCACCTCCGCCGAGTGGGCGGTGTCGTCGCCGCCGCCGCTGGAGAACTTCCCGGGCGTCCCCAGCTACGCCACCGGGAAACTGGAGTTCCTCGACGACGAGACGGTGGCCGAGCGGACCGAGAGTGCGCCCGGGGCTGCGGCCCACGGCCACGCGGCGACCGACGGCGGGACCGCAACGGACGGCGGGGCCGTGACGGCCAGAGCCGCGGCGACGGCCACCGCGATGGAGCCGGCCCACGAGACCGCCGGCGAGGAACACGCCAGCCACGCGAGCTTCTGGCCGTTCCTCGTCAGCCTCGGCGGGTTCGTCACGTTCCTCGGCCTCTCGGGCGTGCGGACGGGGAGCATGGTGTACCTGTCGATGGCAGCTATCGGCGGCCTCGTGACGTTCGGCTCGCTCGTCGGGATGACCCGCGAGCCGTTCCACGCGCCGGAGATGGCCATCGCCGAACGGTGGCCCTTCTCGTCAGTCGAGAAGATGAAGCTCGGGATGTGGACGTTCCTGGCGAGCGACATCGTCCTCTTCGGGGCCTTTATCGGCTCCTACGCCTTCGTCCGGGTCGCCTACGGCTGGACGGCCTGGCACCACGACCTCATCCCCGCCGAGCACGTGACGATGCCCGGCCTCATCAACACGTACCTGTTGCTCACGTCGAGTTTCCTCGTCGTGCTGGCGATGGTCGCCGCCGAGCGGGAGAGCAAGCGCGGGACCGTCGCCGCCCTCGTCGGGACGTTCGCGCTGGGCGTCGGCTTCCTCATCAACAAGGGGCTGGAGTGGCAGCACCTGTTCCACATCCACAGCGAAGCGTTCCCGAACGGGTGGACCCTCTCGACGAACATCGCGTCGTCGACGTTCTATCTGACGACTGGACTGCACGGAGCCCACGTCACAATCGGGCTCATCATCTGTGCGTACATGGTCGTCAGGGCCTGGAACGGGGCCTACCAGGGCGACGACAGGGCCATCGAGTACTTCGGGCTGTACTGGCACTTCGTCGACATCGTCTGGCTGTTCCTGTTCCCGCTGTTTTACATCCTATAACCATGGACTGGAAAGGCTACACCGTCATATACGTCGTACTGTTCGCCTTCGCGACCGCGCAGGCTGTCGTTGAGTTCGCCGGCCTCGTCGACAGCGCCTATTGGGTCGCCTTCGCGCTCATCATGGTACTGTCGGTCGTCAAGGCCGTCGGCGTCGCCGCGTACTACCAGCACCTGCGCTGGGAACCTCGGGCCGTCACGTACCTCGTCCTCGGCGGCACCGTCGCTGCGCTCGCGTTGACCGGTGCAGCGGCGTACTCGATACTGTGAAGGGGTCAGGCCAGTAGCTGGAAGCTGACCGCGATGAGGAAGAGGACGCCCGCGACCGTCGCAGACTCGGCGACCGCCAGCGAGCGGGGGTGCCCACGGCGCGTCGCCGAGAGGTACACGCCGAACAGCAGGTATCCACAGAGGCCCGCACCCCCGACGATAGCGACCGCCAGCCCCGCTATCGACTGGACCTCGACGGGGCCGGAAATAGAGGCGACGACACCGACGAGAAGGCCGACGACCAGCACCGCGAACGCGCCTACCCAGGCCATCGGCTGGTCGGCATACGTCTCGAAGCGGTCTTCGCGCTCGCCCGCTGTGGACCGGGCGCTCGTCGACGCTCCCGGACTGTACTGGTACCAGCCACGCCCGCGAACGATCCATGCGACCACCGCCACCACGAACGCGCCCATTAGTCCCATGCTAGCGAGGTACGTGGTTGACATGTGATAATATTACAATATGACACGTAATAATCGTTTGCGTTCGGCCGGGTAGAAATCGGCGTCTTTGCTATTGAATTGTTGAACCAGCGAGGCGTCTCTCACCGAAAGCCTATACGCATCTGAAAACGACTGCGACCTGTGCAATCCGCCCCGTTCGCCGTTGAACAGTCTTTAATCGGCGCTGCTCTGGCGCTTACGACCGTCATCTACGTTGGAAATCTCATCGCACTGGGCTACTGGGCCCGTGCAGAGGCCAGCGCACGTAACGGCTCAACTCTCTGGACGTTCCTGTTCCTGTATACAGGTTTTGGGCTGGTCTACTACGTTTGGGTCCGCTACGTCCGACACGACTGGGAGTCGCGCTCGGAGCCAGCCGACCGGCGCGAACGGATAGTTACTGCTTACTCGCTTGCTGTTCTCCTCGCATTCATCCTCGGGGCGTTCGTCACGCCGCCAGATCCGATGACGCAAACCCTGACTCTCCCGCCGCTGTTTGCAGTCTCGTTCGTCGTCTCGTATCTGTTTGTCACGCGAGGGTCAGTCGACGGTCGCGGCAGAACTACTGTCTGAGCTGTGGGAGCGTGCTGTCGTCTGTGAGTGTGGGTCAGCTAGCACCGCCAAGTACCGACAGGACAGAGTGACAGAAGAGAACTCTGATTCCTCGGGGCATTGATTTCCGGCGACCAGCTGTCGGCCGCGCCACATCTGAAGAATAAGATGTCAGCAGAGCCAAACGGCTCGAACATAGCGTCCTCCCCCTTCAGTCATCAGCTAATGCCGACCACTGACGGCTCGGACAAGGAGTCCTCGCCGGTTCAGTCGTCGGCATCCGTCCGCGCCCGGCGCTGAATCGCCCGCTCGACGAAGTCTTCGGGAAGTTCGTCGATTTCGCCGGCCTGGACTGCCCAGAGGTTGGCGTAGAGGCCGTCGGCGGCAAGCAGTTCATCATGGCTCCCCCGTTCGACGATGCGGCCGTCCTCAACGACGAGAATCGTGTCGGCGTCTTTCACCGTCGAGAGGCGGTGAGCGATGGCAAACGTGGTCCGGTCGGCGGTCAGGTCGTCGAGCGACCGCTGGATGAGCATCTCCGTCTCCGTGTCCACGTCGCTGGTCGCCTCGTCGAGAATGAGGATTTCGGGGTCTTTCAGCATCGCCCGGGCGATGGCGATGCGCTGGCGCTGGCCGCCCGAGAGCTTGACGCCGCGCTCGCCGACCATCGTGTCGTAGCCGTCGGGGAGATTGCGAACGAACTGGTCGGCCTCGGCGGCCTCCGCGGCAGCGACGATCTCCTCGTCGGTGGCGTCGAAGCTTCCGTAGGCGATGTTCTCGCGGACCGTGCCATAGAACAGGAACGTTTCTTGGCTGACGTAGCCGATGGCACGGCGGATGCTCTGTATCTGCACGTCTTGCACATTCTGCCCGTCGATGCGGACTGCGCCCTCGTCCACGTCGTACATCCGGAGCAGGAGCTTCAGAACGGTGGATTTCCCCGCGCCGGTCGGGCCGACGAGCGCGACCGTCTCACCGCCCTCGGCCTCGAAAGAGACGTCCGAGAGCACCGGGTCGTCGCTGTCGTAGCCGAAGGTCACGTCATCGTACTCTACCCGCCCGTCGGTCACGGCGAGTGGCGGCGCGTCTTCGGCCTCTTCGAGGCGGCCAGGCGTGTCCATCAGCCCGAACACGCGCTCGGCGGAGGCGTAGGCCCGCTGGTACATGTTGATAATCTGTCCGAACTGCGCCATCGGCCAGACGAACCGCTGGGTGTAAATGATGAACGCGACGAACTGCCCGCGGGAGAGCGGCGCCGTCAGCGGGCCGGGTGCCTGCCCGGTGACCATCAGCCCGCCGACGACGAACGTGACGACGAACCCGATGCCCGAGACCAGTCGGAGGCCGGGGAAGAAGGTGATGCGCGTCTCGATGGCGTCCCAGTTGGCGTCGAGGTAGTCCGCCGAGGAGTCCTCGACGCGGTCGGCCTCGTAGGGTTCGGTGTTGGCGGTCTTGATTATCTGGATGCCGCTGAGGTTGTTTTCCAGTCTGGAATTGAGCTTTCCGACCGTCGACCGCACCTCGGCGTACTTCGGCTGGATAGTCTCGATGAACCGCTTGGTGAACACCGCGATAAGCGGCACCGGGAGCAACGCGACCAGCGCCAGCTGCCAGTTCATATAGAACAGGTACGTGGCGATGCCGACGACCATGATTATCATCCGCGAGGCGGAGTTGAGCCCGTCGTTGAGGAACTTCTCCAGCCGGTTCACGTCGTTTGACAACACCGACATCATCTCGCCGGTCTGCTTGTCGGCGAAGAAGTCCATGTTCAGCCGCTGCATCGTCTCGTAGGTGTCGGTGCGGACGGCGTGTTGGACGTGCTGGGCGAACTTGTTCCAGCCCCAGTTCCGACTCCAGTGGAAGACGGCCCCGAGGCCAAAGGAGGCGGCGATGATGCCGGCCGTGAGCCACAACTGCGGCCCCTGGCCGCTGGGAATCCAGGCGTCGGGAACCAGGAAGAGCCCGTACTCGGTCTCTTGGAGGAAGATGGCGTCGATAGCCAGCGCGAGGAGGATGGGCGGCAGCAGGTCCAGCATCCGGGCCACGATAGAACTGCAGAGGCCGACAACGAACGCCCCCAACTGCCCCCGGCCGTAGCCGGTGAACAGTCTGAGCATCGGCCGGTCGACGCGTTCCCTGGCGTCCTCGAACACGTCGTCGTCCGAACCCGCGTCGAAATCCATTATCGAATTCAGGGGCCGAACCCGCAAAAGGTCGTCGGGCTACGTGGCTTCGGGCGGCAGGTCGACCCGGTCGCCGACCTCGACGCCGGTTCGGTTTGTCCACCCGCGGTTCACTTCGAGGACGTACTTCCCATAGCCCGGATACTCCGCGCTGTACTGTTCGCCCTCCGGCGGGAGCGGCGCGTGGTGGATCGTTGTGATAGTGCCGTTAGCGTCGATGAAGATGATATCGAGCGGGAACGACATGTTCCGCATGACGTAGGTGTGTGTCCCCTCGGACTCGTGGACGAACAGCATTCCCTCGTCCGGTCCGAGTGACTCGGTCTCGCTCAGTCCGACATAGCGCTGATTGAACGTCTGTGCGATGCGAACCTCGACCGTGCCCAGTGGTTCCCCAGCGTTGTCTTCACGTACCGCGACGGTCGTCTCCGGCGTCGAAGCGTCCGTCCCGGTCGGTGTCGTCGCCGTCGTCGCTCCCTCTCGAACCGTCACTGTCCCCTCCTCGTACTCGCCAGTTCCCAGCACCTCGACCCAGAGCCCGGTCTGGAGGACCACGGCGGCGGCGACGAGAAGCCCGACGGCTCCCAGGACAACCACGGCAGGGCGCTGCATACTCCGTGTGAGGGACAGGCCGTGGGTAATACTGTCGGTGCCCACTGTCGACTGAGAGAGAAAGCGTTATTCCTGCCGATGGAAAACGGTGGAGTACGGGTCCGTGGTCTAGTTGGTTATGACGTGGCCTTTACAAGGCCGAGGCCGGTGGTTCGAATCCGCCCGGACCCACTTCTGACACCGACTGCGGCGAGTGTAACGAGGAGCCAGCGGTGTCTGTGTGGGGGATAGTGATTCGAACCCTGGAAGACGAACGCAGTGAGTCTTCCTTCGGTTCGGATCCGCCCGGACCCACTGAACCTCTCGCTGCGCTCATTGACGAGCGCCGCGTGTGTGATGCGGCTGGACGGTTCGAATCAGGGAACGAAGCAGCGCGGAGTGACCGTGGTTCGAATCCGCCCGGACCCATCCTGCGACGAACGGACGTGAGGAGCGGACGGTCTCAGTGGATTCGATTCCTGCCAGTCGCGCGCAACGCAGTGAGTCTTCCGTCGGTTCGACTCCACCGAGAGGGCACTACTCTCCCGAGCCCTCGTTCGCTTCGCTCACGAGGACGCCCCGGAACAACTGGGTTCCTTGGGGCATTCAATTCCAAGCTCAGTTGTGGTAGAGCCAGCTACGCCTCGCCGCTTTCGGCCTCAGTTTGAACTCCAGCGGGGCAAGCGCCCACGCGCAGCCGCCAACTCCCAATATCAGGCCCTCTATCTCGATTGATAGTCGCCCGTAACCCATATATCCGGAGTAGTGGTAGTGCGTGGCATGATAGACGGCTCGACGTGTCCGGCCTGTAGCGGGCACGTCTCAACGACCAATGGTACTGAGTACGAATGTGACGACTGTGGCGAGACGTTCGACAGCGCGGACCTGTTTCTCCCGTAATCGGCGGCCGAACCACTCGTCGATACCACATAATCTGCGCCCGCTTTCGAAATGCTTTTTTCTACCCTCGTCATCGCTTGGAGTGCACGCCGCCTTAGCTCAGACTGGGAGAGCACTCGACTGAAGATCGAGCTGTCCCCGGTTCAAATCCGGGAGGCGGCATTTTTCCACGAACTAAGTGAGCAGTAACGACCCTCTCAAGCGGATTTGGACGAGGTGATCAAGTAGCGACTACCGCGCTGCCCTATTGACTTGACTCAGCCGCCGGAACAGGTACGTTCGTGGCGACGAGTAGCATGGGTATGACAGAAAAGTCAGCACACGAGCAGATGGAGCGCCACGCGACCCTGACCGACGAACTCACCGCCCTCAGCGCGGAACGGGGTGCCGTCGCGGCGTCAGTACAGGAGCGGCTTGCTGACGCGGTTTCGGAGGCGATAGCAAAAGCGGGGACGAATGTCGGGAGCCTTGGGCAGTCCAGAGACGGCAGGCGCTTCCGGTTCGAGGCGCGCCTCGACCGGGCGGCGCTGGTGGCGGCGGTGACGGAAGCGCTGCCGGACGGGTTCGTCGTCTCCCACCTCAACGAAGATGGGACACTGAGTGTGGACTGGACCGGTGACAGCACCACACCGTCGAAGCGGGAACACGGGGCCATCCTGAAGGCGATCATCGCAGAGGAGACAGAGACAGACAGTGACGGCTTCATCGAGTCCGTGCCCACCCGTGGCCAGGTGCTGGCACGGGCGGTGGAACTGGGCGTCGACGAAGGGGACGCGGCAGACCGCCTCAGTCGGCTGGCGACGCTGGACGTGGTCGATATCACCGACGAAGGGGTCTACCCCGACGAGAACTTCTCGCGGTATTAGCGGCAGGGGCGGATGTCGGCTGACAGCAGGCTCAAAAGGAGACGGAGACTGTGCCGCCGTGACCGACGTTTATTACTTGGTCCGGCCAGTGGTGTCAGACGAAATGGCAGTACTATCGACAGAAGACGAAGGGAAGTTTCTCATGGACGCACAGGGAGAACAGATCGGCATCGTAACCGAGGTTGACCCGAAGGAGCAGGTCGCGTATGTCGAACCGGACCCGGACCTCACCGAGGCTTGGGTGCAGGGACTCGGGTTCGGTGACGCCGACGAGGACGACATCGAGATCGCTGCTGACGCCATCGGAACGGTAACTGACAGCGAACTTCGTGTGACGGTCGATCTGTAGTCACGCGACGGATCCGAGGCGCTCGCCAACCACATGACAAATTGACAATCGCTGGCTCAGGATAACAGGTTACTAAAGATGATATCACTGCCCGTTCAGTTACTATCGACAGAGAGTTGTTGAAAAAGGCCTATTCGATTTCGATTCGGTTCGAATCGTCGGCGTCAGCCGCGCGTGGCAGCGTTATTTCGAGAACGCCGTTGTGGTAGGTGGCGGTGATCGCATCGTCTGAGACCGGCTGTGGAACGGCGACTCGCTCGGCGACTCGTCGGCTGTGTCGGCGAGCGCCGGCGCTGGTCTCTTCAGCAACCGTGCTCTCACCCTGGATTGTGAGGACGCCGTCGTCGAAACGAACGGAGAGGTCGTCCCGCTCGAAGCCCGGGAGGTCGACCATCACGGCGTATCCGTCGTCGGTCTCGTCGACGTGGAGGTTCGTGTCGATGCCGTGTCGGCGGTGGTCGTCCGAGTGTGTGCTAACCGGTCGGTCAGTGCGGTACTCGGGACTGTTGTCCGTTCGGCGTCCCGAATCGGCCCCTGTCCACCGGCCGAAACTGTCGTCCATCATCTCCCGTTGTGTCTGTGCAAAGAGTCGGAGCATTGTCTCGAAGGGGTCGTCTTTGTGTGTCATAATCACATTATATACGCTCGTGATTATATTAACAATTGCGTAACACATGCTATCACGGAAATATAGAAGCGCCGTAACGGATCGGCACTCGACCGGGTCGGGTGTGCGTGAGAGGGGGCCGTAGCGGAACTGTTTTGACAGGCGTACAGCTAGAACAGCCAGAGCAAACCGCCGAGTACCCGGTCCGTCGGTGGCCGGGCGGCTGGATACGAAACAAACCATGGCAACCGATTCCGGCACCCGGATGGACCCTTCGGCCGACGAGGTATCGAACTACGACTATCAGAACGACACCGTCGCCCGGTCCGGTCTCGTAGACGACCTGCAGACGCGTATCGACGGCGAGGTCCGGTTCGATGAGTACTCGCGGCAGTTGTACGCGACCGACGCCAGCCTCTACGAGGTACTGCCCATCGGCGTCGTCTACCCGCGCTCGACCGAGGACGTAGCCGCGGTCATGTCCTACTGTGCCCAGCGAGAGATTCCGGTTCTTCCCCGGGGCGGCGGGACGAGCCTCGCCGGCCAGACCGTCAACGAGGCCGTCGTGCTGGATTTCTCGCGGTACATGAACGAACTCGTCGAGACGCGGCCGGACGACCGGCGGGCGCGAGCGCAGCCGGGCATCAAGCTCGG
The DNA here is from genome assembly GCF_003665985.1 of Haloarcula sp. Atlit-47R. Taxonomy (NCBI): domain Archaea; kingdom Methanobacteriati; phylum Methanobacteriota; class Halobacteria; order Halobacteriales; family Haloarculaceae; genus Haloarcula; species Haloarcula sp. Atlit-47R. Next base: position 924,647 of record NZ_QPLQ01000001.1, read on the forward strand.
CGATCTGAACGGGGAACTGGCCGACCACGGGCTGAAGTTCGCTCCAGACCCCGCATGGGGCGACAAGAGCGTGCTCGGGGGCGCTATCGGCAACAACTCCACCGGCGCGCACTCCCTGCAGTACGGCAAGACCGACGCCTACATCGAGGAGTGCGAGGTCGTCCTCGCGGACGGCACTGTCACGACTTTCGGCAAAATTAGCCGCGAAGAACTCCGCGACCGGGCGGACCCAGACGGCGACCTCGAAGCCCGGATTTACGCCGAAATAGAGCGGATACTCGCCGAGGAGGGCGAGGAAATCGAGAGCCACTACCCGGACCTGAAGCGCAACGTCTCGGGGTACAACCTCGACTGGGTCCTCGAAGACGCCGAGGACGGGACCGTCAACGTCGCCTCGCTGCTGGCCGGCAGCGAGGGCACGCTTGCCATCGTCACCGAGGCCGAGGTGTCCCTGGAGCCGATTCCCGAGACCAAGTCGATGGCCTTGATCGCCTACGAGGGACTCATCGAGGCCATGGAAGACGTTTCGGACATCCTCGAACACGACCCGGCGGCCGTCGAGGTACTCGACGACGTGCTCATCGATCTGGCCCGCGACACCGCCGAGTTCGAGGACGTGGTCGGCATGTTGCCCGACGGGACCCGGGCGGTCCTCATCGTGGAGTTCTACGCCGACGACGAGGAGAGCGGCCGCCGGAAGGTCGCCGACCTGCTCGCGGACCGGACCGAGGGCGTCGCCCCCGACGCCGACCCGACGGCGGGCCGGACCGTCGTCGACGCGCCGGTGCGGGCCTTCGACGCCATGGAGGCCCACGAAGAGGCCAAGCGCGAGAAATTCTGGAAGATGCGCAAGTCCGGCCTCCCCATCCTGCTCTCGCGGACGACCGACGAGAAACACGGCTCGTTCATCGAGGACACCGCCATCCCGCCCGAGAACCTCCCCGAGTACGTCGCCGACTTCCAGGAGATTCTGGAGGCCCACGACACCTTCGCCTCCTTCTACGCCCACGCCGGGCCCGGCGTGCTCCACATCCGCCCGCTCATCAACACCAAGACAGTCGAGGGCGTCGAGACGATGGAGTCCATCGCCGACGCGGTGACGGACCTCGTCGTGAAATACGGCGGGAGCGTCTCGGGCGAGCACGGCGACGGCCGCGCCCGCACGCAGTGGAACAAGAAACTCTACGGCCCGGACCTCTGGGAGACGTTCCGGGAGGTCAAGTCCGCGTTCGACCCCGACTGGCTGCTCAACCCCGGCCAGGTCGTCGGCGTCGACGCCAGCGCCGTCGAGTCCGGCGCGAAACCCGAGCGGGCACAGACGGTCGACATGACCGAGCACCTCCGCTTTTCTCCCGACTACGAGTTCGACGCCGGCTTCGACCCCGCACTGGAGTGGGACAACGACAACGGGATGCAGGGGATGGTGGAGCTCTGTCACGGCTGTGGCGGCTGTCGCGGGCCACAGGAGACCACCGGCGGCGTGATGTGCCCGACCTACCGCGCCGCCGAGGAGGAGATTACCGCGACGCGGGGCCGGGCGAACATGCTCCGGCAGGCGATGAGCGGCGACCTCCCGGACGATCCCACCGACGAGGAATTCATGCACGAGGTGCTCGACCTCTGTATCGGCTGCAAGGGGTGTGCGAAGGACTGCCCGAGCGAGGTCGACATGGCGAAGCTCAAAGCCGAGGTGACCCACGCCCACCACCAGAAACACGGCTCCAGCCTGCGGGACAAGGTGTTCGCCAACATCGATGCGCTTGCCGGACTCGGAAGCGCGTTCGCGCCGCTGTCGAACCTCGCGACGAAGGTGCCGGGCGCTCGCACTGTCCTCGAAAAGGCGGTCGGCATCGCCCCCGAGCGGACGCTTCCAAGCTTCCAGCGCAGGACGCTACAGGACTGGTTCGACGACCGCGGCCCGCAGGTCCCGGCCGGCGATGCCGAGCGGCAAGCCTTGCTGTTCCCTGACACGTACACGAACTACAGCCACCCCGAGGTCGGGAAAGCCGCCGTTCGCGTGCTCGAAGCCGCGGGCGTCCACGTCCAGTTGGCTGACCGAACCGACAGCGGCCGGCCGGCCCACTCGAAGGGGTTTCTGGACCAGTCCCGAGCCACTGCGCGGGACAACGTCGACGCGCTCGTTCCCGCAGTCGAGGAGGGTTGGGACGTGGTGCTGGTGGAACCGAGCGACGCCGTGATGTTCCAGTCGGACTATTTAGACCTGCTCTCGGGGGAGGACGTGGAGGTGCTCGCCGAAAACGCGTACGGCGTCTGTGAGTACCTCGACACCTTCCGGCTGGACGAGGGGGCCGACTGGGACGCTGGGCGCGAGACGCTGACCTACCACGGCCACTGCCACCAGAAGGCGACGAAGAAGGACCACCACGCCGTCGGCGTGCTCCGGCGGGCCGGCTACGACGTGGACCCGCTGGATTCTGGCTGTTGTGGCATGGCCGGCTCCTTCGGCTACGAGACCGAGCACTTCTCGATGAGCAAAGCTATCGGCTCGATACTGTTCGACCAGATAGGCGACAGCTGCGGTGACACCGTGGTCGCGCCCGGCGCGTCCTGTCGCACGCAACTGGACGACTGGGCAGAAAGTGACGGGGAGCCGCCGCATCCAGTCGAGAAGCTCGACGCAGCCCTAGCCTGACGATTCCTCGGGCTGGCGCACCGCCTGAACGATGCCGACCGTCTGGCCGACCAGCGCAAGTCCGATGCCGGCGAGCAACGCGGTTTCCGCCGGCGGGAACAGCGCGCCAGCGTACACTGCCGCACCGAGAACACTCAGCACTGCGCCGGCCGTGTACGCCCGCTGGCCTGCCGGAACGTGCTTCCCAGTGTAGTAGAGGCCGACGCCCGGAACAGCCATCCACCCCAGTAGTGTCGTCGTCAGGAACGGAACCCGGAGCGGAGAGTAGAGGAAACCGACGATGCCGCCGACGGTGAGCAGGAGTCCAACGAGCAGAATATCGCGCCAGATACGGAGGACGCCAGTTACCATCTCGTCCCACGAAAGAACGGCGAACGCAGCGATGAGGACGGCGGCGACGACGTGAAACGCCAGCACTGTCCGCTCAGTGACCGCGTCGAGATGCGCAAGTCCCACGAGCAGCCACGCGAGCGGGATGAGTACGGTCGGACCCTGTGCGCGCAAGCGAGGGAACATACCCCCCACTGTGCCCCCCACAATCAAGAAACGTCGGTCGTGCGGTACTGTGTCACGCTCGCGGGAGTTCGACAACGAAGTGCGCGCCGTCGAGGTCGGTGTCGGCGAAGTCCGTGTCGAATTCGCTGGCGGAGTCGGCGAGGTAGATGTCGCCGCCGAAGCTGGTAACGAGCGTCTCGACGAGATGGAGCCCACCGCCGTGCGTGTCGCCCGCTCGCGGGTCGAAGATGTTGTCACGCCGGTCGTCGGGAATCCCCGGGCCGTCGTCGACCACGTGAATCTCGACGACATCGCCAGTTTCGCGGATCGCGACGAACACCGACGGGTGATCGCGCTCGTCTCCAGTCGACTGGCCGGCCTCCGCTCGCGGTGCCTCGCTCTGTAGCGCTGCCCCGTCCGTCGCGGTCCCCTCGGCGGAGAGTTCGGCCGCTGGCGTCCCGTGTTCGATAGCGTTCTCTATGAGATTCCGGAGAACCGGGCGGGCGGCCTCGTTTGTGCGTGCCATCGCGCTGCCCGATGCTTGAAACTCGATAGCGATGGGATGTGTTTGCTCGATTCGCTGTATCACCGCCTCGGCGATTCCGACAACGTCAGTCGGTTCGAAGGTCGGGTCGGGACCGAGGGTCTCGACGACAGCCCCGGCGTTGTCGACCAGGCTGTCGAGTTCGGTTACCTGTTCACGAATCGCGTCCGCTGCCGTTTGAATCGTCTCCGAGTCGGCGTTGCGCCGGATGATTGTCCCCCGGCCGTCAATAACGACCAGTCCGTTCGCGATATCGTGCCGGAGCAGGTCGTTGACGAACGACAGCGTGTTCGCGGTTCGGGTCGCACGGCTGGCATCCTGACGGGCCCGGACCGCGAGCGTGCCCGCGATGAGTCCCGTGACAGCGCCAGTCTCCATCGCCAACAGGGTGACGAACACCGGTTCGGCGATCGTTCGGCCCTCCATCATACGGATAAACACGCTCAAACCGATGACCGTCCCGACTGCGAGACTGCCAGCGACGCTCCAGACGAAAACGGTCCAGATCTGCTCACCCGGTGTCGACGACGAGACGAGGCGATAGCTGCCATACACCAGCACCAGCGGCAGTAGTCCGTCAAGGCCCAGTGCAAGCACGGGGCCACCGACCTGTCCGATGCGCTGTGTCTCGATACCGAGGTGCCAGACGACGGCCACACCTGTAAAAGCGAGACCGAAGCCAGCGAGCAGCCACGGCGCAAGGCGGGCCCGGACACCGCGGTACATAGTTACGACTTGTGCTCGAATGGCTAATTCCATTCGATCAGTGAAATGATAGGACCGAGCGCGACGCCGAAGCGTCGACAGCCAGCCGGGAGATCAGCCGACGCGTGTGGTGTGCCAGTATTACACACTCCCTAATCGCCAGACCGCGGGCGGTTTTCTCTGTTTCCTACCAGAGTATCGTACCGACACTGTTATCCGTGGTGCTGGCATCTCTATGGTTGCAATGGCGAAAGGAACGGTTGATTTCTTCAACGACACTGGCGGTTACGGTTTCATCGATACTGAGGACGCGGACGAGGACGTCTTCTTCCACATGGAAGACATCGGCGGCCCGGACCTCGAGGAAGGACAGGAGCTCGAATTCGACATCGAGCAGGCGGACAAGGGTCCGCGCGCCAACAACGTCACGAGGCTCTAACGATGGCGACAGGCACTGTCGACTTCTTCAACGACACTGGTGGCTACGGCTTCATCGAGACCGACGATGCGGACGAAGACGTCTTCTTCCACATGGAAGACGTCGGCGGCCCTGACCTCGAAGAGGGGCAGGAAGTCGAGTTCGACATCGAGCAGGCGGACAAGGGTCCGCGTGCGACCAACCTCACGCGACTGTAAGACCGGTTCTGTCTGCAGTCTAGCACTATAATCACTTGTCAGCGGTCGCGGTGTACGCACGCACGGCAGTGTCGCTGGCACGCACACAACTCACGGCGAGCAACGGCACTCGGCGAGACACGCCACTACGTGAGCAGTGGCGACGCCGCCCGATAGACGATCTCCATCGGCAGCCCCGCCGCGTCCCGCGGCGGTTCGGGCGGGAGCGTGTACAGTTCTCCGTCATCCGGGACGGCTGTGTACGCGAGGACGACAGCGTCCAGCACGTCGTCGATAGCCACTGCCGTGCCACCAGTCGCTTCGGCGGCCTTCTGGACCGTCGGGGCAGCGTCGCGGTCGTAATGGGCGAGAATCCGCATCCGCTCTGCGTATCCCCCGGCGGTGCGCTTCGAGTAACTGAGCGGCTCGCCGGCGAACGCCCGGAAACAGACCTCTGGGTGAGACTCTCGGATAGCGGCGGCGGCCTCGGGCAGTTCCTGCAGGAGTTCATCGACCCGGGCGAGGCTGTCGCTGCGTTCGAACGCCCGCTCGGAGAGGTCGTGCCCGGTCTTGCGCTTGTGGACGCGATTGGCCGTCGAGTAGCGCTGTTTTCGCGTCGCTTCCCGTACCGGCGGTGTGTGGATGGTCGAGCTGCGCGCACCGAGAACGGACCGAGCGAGTTCGTCACACCGGCGGTCCGGCTCGCCGGATTCGACAAGTCCGATTGGGACGCCGACCAGAATCCGGCGGGCGCGCTCGTCATAGGCTGACCAGCACGCACCGATACTGTCGAACACCGACGCGTGGTCGAAGCCGTCGCCAGTGAACGCGACAGCAACCCAGGACTCGTCGCTCCGATCAACGCCGACGTACAGCGGTTCCGCCATTGTGGATACTCGTTCCGACGGGCGCAAAAGTGTATCCCGAGGTGTTTCTTGCCCAACCGGTCACGCACCTAAGCTATCGGTCGACGTGCTGACGGCCCCGAGAACGGGTCACGTCTGCCCGAATTTCGTGAGGTCTTTGAGTGGTACCAGGCGGTGTTCCAGCGCCGGTTTCGTGTAGCCAGCCGACTCCTCGGAGACGCCGCTTGTGAACACCAGCACCTTCTGCTGGAGGACATGCGGCACGCCGTCAGTGTCTCTGATGATGTCGACCGACCGCCACGCTTCGTCTTCCATGTGTCTGACTCACACGCCGCTGCCACGTGTCTCTTTCCCCGCTACGAGTCCGGCCCGACGAATATCGTCCGGAGCCGCGCACCGCAGTCCGGACAGTATGCCAGCGCTCGGTATCGAGGTCGCCGAACGTCTCCCGGCGAATCGCGTCCCCGACGCTGACCGACCGGCCGCAGGTATCACACTTCTCCGCCATACGGATCGGTGGCGGGCCAGAATCAAAACCCGCTCGCCCACAGGCATTTAGCCGGCGCGGGCGTGGGGCCGGCCATGGACGGTGTCGTACTCGCCGCCGGCGAGGGAACGCGGATGCGACCGCTCACCGCCGACAAGCCGAAGGGACTGGTCGAGGTGGCCGGACAGCCGCTGCTGACCCACTGTTTCGAGACGCTGCTGTCGGTCGGCGTCAACCGCCTGGTCGTCGTCGTCGGCTACCGCGGCGACGACATCGTCGCCCGCTACGGCGACCAGTACCGGGACACGCCGATAGCGTACGTCCGACAGGAGGAACGGCTGGGGCTGGCCCACGCGCTCGAACAGGCCCGGACCGCCGTCGACGGGACCTTCGTCGTGTTGAACGGCGACAACGTCTGCCGGGCGAACGTCGGCGACGCGCTCGCCCGCCACCGCGAGAGCGACGCCAGCGCTACGCTACTGGTCGAGGACGTGTCCCGGGCCGAGGCTAGGTCGACCGGCGTCGTCACAACGGACGGGGAAGGACGGGTGACTGGCCTCGTCGAGAAGCCGGCGGACCCGCCGTCAACGCTAGTCGCGCGGGGCTTTTTCGTGTTCGAACCGGCTATCGGCCACGCCTGCGCGCTGATACGTCCCTCCGAGCGGGGTGAGTACGAACTCCCCGACGCAATCGACCTGTTGCTGAGTGCCGGCCACCGCGTCGAGGCGGTCGAACTGGAGGGGTGGTGTCACAACGTCAACGAACCAGCCGACGTGGACACGGTTGAGGAACAGCTCGGCTGACGGCGTCGACCGTTGCCAAGCGAAGCAGCGCGCGGACGCGGCGACGGAACATCGAAGGAGCGTCACCCCAATACAGGGGTATGACAGCCGTTCGGTCGCTGGCGCTCGTCGCACTTGCCGCGGTCGTAGCACTGGCGGGCTGCGGTGCGTTTTTCGGTGGTGGCGACTCGACGGAGTCGAAAGCGACGATAACGCCCGCCAACGTGCCAACAGAGGACGCGAAAGCGGCAGAACCGGCGGCGGGCGGGCGGGAGTACTGGGGCAACGTCTCCGTCGACACCAACAGATCGGCCGTGACACAGCCGCGGGTCCTCGAACTGCGGCCGAACTGCGAGCGACCGCCTGGGCTGGTCGTCCACATCCAGGTCCTCGCGTTGCAGAACAACGACCCGGCGACGAACGAGGGTATCAACACGACCTGGCAGTTCGCCGCGCCATCGAACCGGGACCTGACGGGACCGTACTCGAACTTCGTCCGAACGATCCAGAGCGGGTTTGAGCCGCTCCTGAACGCGACGGGCGTGCGGTACGGGCCGCTCGACCGCGACGGCGACACCGCGTCACAGCCGGTAACGGTCGTGAATGCGAACGGAACGACGACGAGCTACCGCTGGACGGTCGAAAAGCAGACCGAAGCGCCCTACGAGGGCTGCTGGATGACGACTGGGGTGGCCGCTACCCCTCCATCCCGCTGAAGGAGAGGCCGCCCTCGATGTAACGCTGGGCGAACAGGTACGCGAGCATAATCGGCGAGGCGAAGGTGAGCGCGAACGCGGAGAAGCGCGCCCACGGGATGGAGTACTCGTCGACCATCGCGTACAGACCGACCGGCAGGGTGTAGTTCTCCGTCCCCAGTAGCGTCTGGGCGACGACGAACTCCGTCCAGCCGGTGAGGAAGACGAAGATGAACACCGTCGCCAGCCCGGCAGTCGACATCGGGATAATGACTTCCGTCACCACGCGCCACGGCGGCGCGCCGTCGACGACGGCGGCCTCCTCGTAGGAGACCGGGATGCCGTCCATGTAGGTCTTCAGCAGCCAGGTGTTGAACGGCACGGCGGTCGCCGCGTAGTACACCGCAAGCGCCAGTTTGCTGTCGTTGATGCCGAACTGAACGTACAGCGCATACATCCCGATGAGCAGGGCGACACCGAGACCGCCACCGACCTGTGTCATCAGGACATAGAGGAACAGAATCTTCCGTCGGAAGAGGAACTCACGGCGGGAGAGCGCATAGGCCGCTGGAATGATGAGCGACATCGCGATCAGCACGGTTGGAATCGCCACCATGAGGCTGTTCCAGAGGAAGTGCTTGAAATCCGACGGGCGATCGACGCCGTAGTCGGACGCGTCAAGCAGTTCGATCCCCGGCGTCTGGAACACGAAGGCGAGGTCGGTGAACGGAATGGCCGCTGAGATCGAGTACGACGGCACGATGAGGTCGCCGATAACCCAGATGAACGGTTTGACCGTAGGGTTAGACGGAACCAGCGAGAAGCTCTCAGACGTGTACAGCGAGCTTCCGGAGCCGGAGAGGGCCGCCATCAGAATCCAGTAGATCGGGAAGAGGAGCGCCAGCACGACCAGCGTCGCGCCGATGGTCGAGAGGATGACCTTCAGAACTGCCGAAGCGGGCAGTTCACCGCGACGGACGGCCTGCACGGTGTAGGACCACTTTCGAACTGTTCGGGCGGGCATCGTGGCGAGCGTCTTGACATCGTCGCTGAGCTTCCGGGCGATTGCACCGAGCAACATCAGTCGTTCACCCCGTCTGCGAGTTTGCCTTTCTTCACGTTGAGCCACATGAACGCGCCGATGAAGGCGAGCGCGATGATGCTGATTGCCGCGCCGCGGCCGTACTGCTGGAACGACAGCGCCTCGCGGTACCCGTAGACGACGATGAGTTCGTTCGCCCGTGCCGGGCCGCCCTGATTAAACACGAACGGGATGAGGAACTGCTGGAACGACGCCGCCGACGTGAGAATCGACGCGAACAGGACGGGCCGCTTAATCGACGGCAGGGTGATGTGGGCAAAGCGTGCGAGAAACCCCGCGCCGTCGACGACGGCCGCCTCGTGGAGTTCCTCGGGTACGTCCTGGAGCGCGCTGACGGTGATGATGACCATGAACGGGTACGCCAGCCACGCCTCCGTGACGTTGTACGCGACGAAGGCGGTCCAGCGGCCCGAGAGCCACGCGACCGAACTCGCCCCGAACGCGGTCAGTAGCTGATTCATCAGTCCGAACTCGGCGGAGCTGAAGATGCCGCGCCACACCGTGATGGTGAAAATCGGCGGCAGCCCCATCGGGAAGATGATAAGCGAGCGCAGGACGCGCTTGCCGCGGACGAGGTCACTGGTCACGATAAGCGCGATAGCCAGGCTCGCCCCGATCTTGAGCGTGACGCTCGTGGCGACGAACAGCCAGGTGACGCCGAAGGAGTTCCAGAACTGGCCGTCGGTCAGCACGTCGGCGTAGTTCTCTAGCCCGACGAACAGCGCGTCGCCGAACGTGAGCACGGCGACGACGCCCTCGCCGGCGAACAGGTTGGCCGGCTCTGCGTTCGTAAAGGAGATCCCCAGCAGGTAGAGGACCGGGAACAGCATGAACGCCGAGAAGACAAACAGCCCCGGAAGTACTAGCAGTAACGACGCGTCGTCCCGCGTCAGAAACGGGACCGATTCGATCCGGTCCGCCGCTCGTGAAACGGTACTCATGGGCAGTTCTTACTCCCAGTTGCTGCGGATTTCTTCGGCGGCGGTCGTCAGTGCGTCCTCGGCGCTCGCGTCGCCGTTGAACGCTTCGATGAGGGCGTTCTCGAGCGGCGACCACACCTTGTTCATGCGCGGGTCGGTCGGCATCGGGACGCCCTGACTGACGGTCTGGGAGTACGTCTGGACGTGGTCAGGAAGATCGTCACTGCCGACGAGGCTGTCGAGCACCGGAATCGCGCCCTGTTCTTGAGCGAGGCGCGTGGCGTGGTCCTCGTTGGTAGCGAACCACTCGACGAAGTTCCGGGCGGCCGTGGCATCGGCTCCGCCCTCGCTCATTGCGTCCGCGAAGTACCACATCGAGATACCGGTGTACGGCGTCACCTCGCCGCCGTCGATCTCTGGGAACGTCGCCACTTCGTAGTTCACGTCGCTCTGGTTCAGCGTCGCCAGGTACCACGGCCCGTTGACTGCGAAGGCGGCGTTGCCCTCCGAGAACGTCGCGGCCTGCGGTTCGTAGTTCGGGTCGTCGGGCATGTACGGACGGAGGGTATCGAGAGCGAACTGAAGCCCCTCGATAGCTTCGTCGGCATCCAGCCCGAGCGCCGGGTCCTGCTCCGGGTCGAAGTAGTAGCCGCCGAAGGCCTGGATCCACCCGCTCGTGAAGTACGGGTCGAACGGCGCGGCGAGCCCGTACTGGCTGCTGCTCGGGTCGTGGTACTCCTCCATTGCCGCTACCATGTCGTCAATAGTTTCAGGTGGTTCAGCGACGATATCGGTGTTGTAGATGAGCGTCACCGTCTCCGCCGAGTGCGGGAGGCCGACGACGGCGTCGTCGAACTGGACGGCAGAGGCTGCGGCGTCGGTGAACTGGTCGAGACTCACGGAGAGTTCGTCGGACTGGTCAACGACGAACTCCCGCTGGTAGTAGTCGCCGACCCAGTCGTGTGCCCACTCGAATATCTCCGGCCCCTGTCCGGCCGGAATAGCGCTCGTGGTCTTCTTTTCCATGTTGGAGATATCCGACCCATCGACGCCGAACTCTGTCTCGCTCGCGAACGTCTGCATCGCGTCCTTGCGTGCAGGAATCTCCGAGTCCTGAAGCTGGTACCACGCCGTCGCGGTCCCGCCGGACTGCTGACTCCCATCGCTTGCCCCGTCGTCCGAGCCGCCGGAAGCCGTTTCGCCGTCCGAGCCGCCACTGCCCTGCTCTTGCACACTACAGCCAGCAAGGGCTGTAGCCGCCCCGACACCGCCGATCCGTTTGAGCACCGTCCGTCGTTCCATTGTCATGGATAGATATGGGATGAAATAGTCCTTCATAACTTAAATCATTCGGAAATAGAAGGAGACAATGATGACAGATTCAGAGAGACAGCACAGATGTACCTCGCTGTGTGTCGGTTTCAGTAAGTCCGCTTCTCAGAAGTAGTGAAGTGATATTTTTTCTAAAATTGGACCAGAAGCGTAACACTCACAGTACCGACCCCGTACCGTAGGCGTATGCACCATCCAGGCCCGCCGCGGTTCGCCACCGTCGGCGAATCTGTCGAACTGGCCCCGCGCCGGCCCGACCCCGGCATGGCCGCCGAGTGGCGGTTACTCGAGCGGCCAGCGGCGAGTACGGCGACGCTTGACGGCGGCCCAGTCTGTCACCTCGAGCCGGATACCTCAGGTGTCTATCGAGCCGAGCTAACCACCACAGATAGTACACATGAGCAAATCATCCGAGCGTTCCCGGCCGTCACCGAGACCATCCGGTTCAGCGTCACCGAAGACGACTTCGACGGCGAGGACATCGCCGTCGCCGACCGCGCCGTCGTCATCGGGAAGTTCAACGACTTCACGATGGGGACACACTGGGCCGAGCGGGACGGTGACGAGTGGGTCCTCGAGGCGGACCTGCCGCCCGGGACCCACCACGCCATTTTCAGTTTCGACGGGTCCTTCGAGTCGACCGCGACCGACGAGGTCACCGTCGAAGGCCCCGGTCGACCCCGGATCGAGCTCACCAGTGCGACAGAAGACGGGTCCCTCGTTGTCTCGGCGGATACTCACGCGGCCCCGTCAGGGAGCGAGCCCGCGGTAGAGTTTTACCTCGACGGCCGAGACGCGCTGGAAGAGTCGGCTGTGAGCATCCACGGCGACGAACTCCGGGTGCCACGGGACGCACTACCCGAAACGGCCCGCGTTCACGCGGTTGCCGTCGCCGAGCGCCACAGCGTCGCTGATACGCTGGTCGTGGAACACGGCAGGGAAAACGAGAGCGCGGACACAGGCGCGACGGTGTCCGTCTCGCGGCCGGCAGACCCGCCGGCCTGGGCCGGCGATGCCACCATCTACGAGATATTCGTCCGGTCGTTCGCCGGCGAAACCGTCGACACGACCTTCGAGGCCATCGAGCGGCGGGTCCCCTATATCGAGTCACTTGGCGTCGACGTGGTCTGGCTCACCCCCGTTCAGGCCAGTCCGACTCGACACGGCTACCACATTACGGACTTCTTCGATACTGCGACAGACCTGGGAACGCGCGAGGAGTTCGAGTCGCTGGTCGACCGGCTCCACGACGCGGGAATCCGGGTCGTCTTCGATTTAGTCATCAACCACACCTCGCGGGACCATCCGGCCTTCCAGCTCCACCGGACTGGCGTCCCCGAGTACGCCGACTACTACGAGCGCGTCCCGGCCGAGCGCGACGTCTCGGATGTCGACTGGGCGGGCGAGGACGCGCCGGGCTACTACTTCAACTGGACGCGGATTCCGAACCTCAACTACGACTCGCTCGACGTCCGGCGCTGGATGCTCGACGTGGTAGACGAATGGCGCGACGTGGTCGACGGCTTTCGCTGTGACGTTGCCTGGGGCGTGCCACACGGGTTCTGGAAGGAGGTCCGCGAGCGGGTGAAAGCCGACGACCCCGAGTTCCTGCTGCTCGACGAGACAGTCCCGCGAGACGCCGCCTTCGCCGAGAACGAGTTCGACGTGCATTACGACACGGACCTGTTCGACACGCTGCGCGATATCGGGACCGGCGAGGAGCCGGCGTCGGCGCTGTTCGAAGCGCTTGACGCGACGGCCGAGCACGGCTACCCCGACCGCGCCGGCCACATGCGCTACGTCGACAACCACGACGAAGACCGCTATATCGACGAGTGCGGGGCCGCACCGCTTCGGGCGGCCGTCGGGGCCACGTTCACGCTCCCAGGAACGCCGATGATATACGCCGGGCAGGAGCGCGGCGTCGAACAACAGCGCGGGACGATGCGGTGGCACGACGGCGACAGCGCGCTGACCGACTTCCACCGGCGACTGGTCGCGCTGCGAGCGGACCACGCCGCACTCCGCGCGCCCGGGGTGCATCCGGTTCCCCACACGGTTGAAACAGGCGCTTCGGACGGAGTCGTCGCGTACGAGCGCACCGACGGTGATGAGACGCTGGTGATCGTTCTGCACTTCGGCGACGGCACGGCGAGCGTCTCACTTGATAGCGCAGTCGGGGACACTGACCTCCTCAGCGGCACGCCGGTCGGTAGCGACGGGACGATTGCGGTCGGAGATGTCGTCGTGGTACCGGCGACGAGAGAGCGCTGACAGCGCTCGGTTCCACAACCGAACCGACTCTGCTAGAACTTCTATGAAAAATCCCATCAAACTTATTAGCGATGGGTGTGAGACTCTGTGTAATGGCGAGTCTCGAACTAGACGGTCTCCGCAAGGAGTTCGACGGTGGCTCCATCGTGGCAGTCGACGACATCGATCTGTCCATCGACGATGGGGAGTTCGTAACGGTCGTCGGCCCCTCGGGGTGTGGGAAGTCAACGACACTGCGGATGATTGCCGGCCTCGAACGGCCGACGAGCGGCCGTATCCGCATCGGCGACGAAGACGTGACCGACGTCCACGCCCGCAAGCGTGACGTGGCGATGGTGTTCCAGAACTACGCACTGTACCCGCACAAGTCCATCCGGCAGAACATGGCGTTCGGTCTCCGGATGAGTACGGACCTCTCGAAGGCCGAACGGCAAGAGCGAGTCACCGAAACGGCCGAGATGATGGGTATCGGCGACCTGCTGGATGACACGCCGGACCAGCTCTCCGGGGGGCAGAAACAGCGTGTCGCGCTCGGGCGCGCCATCGTCCGTGAGCCGGACGTGTTCCTCTTCGACGAGCCACTCAGCAACCTCGACGCGAAGCTCCGGACGACGATGCGGACGGAGATCCAGCGGCTGCAAGAGGAGCTCGGGATTACGGCCGTCTACGTCACCCACGACCAAGAAGAAGCGATGACGATGGGCGACCGCATCGTCATCCTCAACGACGGGAAACTCCAGCAGGCCGGTCGCCCGAAGACGGTGTACGAGAACCCGACGAACCAGTTCGTCGGCGGCTTCGTCGGCTCACCCTCGATGAATTTCCTCGATGTGACCGCAGAGCCGCTCGGGAGCGGCGTGCGGCTCACCGGCGCACACGATGACTTCTCCTATGACCTCACGGGCGGCCGCGCCGGTTCCGTCGGTGATATTCAGCAGGGGTCGTACACGCTTGGTATCCGCCCGGAACACGTTTCGGTCAGCAATGGTGGCGATCAGGACGCCGTCCCGGCGACGGTCGACGTGCTCGAACCCATCGGCAGCGACAATTACCTCTATCTCGATCTGGGCGAATCGAAGACCGGATTCGAGGGCGACGGCGCACCGGATTTCATCGCCAGAGTCAGCACTGACGTGGAGCCGGCCATCGGCGACCGCGTGCAGGTGTCGTTCGACGAATCCGCCGTCCATCTGTTCGACCCGGAGACAGGCGAGGCAGTCACAGCCGGCGAGGACACGCCCGTTGCAGCGCCGCAGTAGGGCGATAGCCAGTGATCCACGGTCAGACGTAGTCGCTGTTTTCGGCTAGCTATAGAGTCCCTACGGCCATCCGCTGCGTTTTCGAACGTCAAGCAGCGCGGTCCGCGTAACGCGGGGCCTCGCGAGCGCCCAGTGACGCGGTGCTTTACTCGCGGACGCTCAGCGGCTCGGCGGTGAGTTCCCCGGCGTCAGCGAGGTGGGCCACAGTTGCCAGCCGGAGCGCGTGGGGCCAGCCAAGCGGCGTGCCACAGTCCGGCGTCCCGTCGTCGAACAGTTGCTCGGGGAGGTACCCGCTGGACTGAACGAGCGAGCCACCGGGAAGAATCTCTGCCAGCAGGTCCCGGGACCGGGCGTAGGCCGCCGTCGCTCGGCTGTCGTCAGCGTCACGCAAGAGGGTCCCCAGCTGTGCGGCACTGTTTGCGCCCCACGCCGTCGAGACGGTCCAGACTTTCTCGCGGTCCTGCGAGCCGCGTCGCCAGTCGTCGCCCTCGAAACGCACGAGGCCGCGGATATCGCCGGTGTCCCGTTCCAGCCCGTCGAGTGTCGTCTCGACGTGGGTACAGAGCCGGTCGCGGGTCTCTGCCGGCAGGTCGACCGTCTGGGCGGCGGCGCGACAGGCCGCTGGGAGGGCCAGCGTCGCAGAGTCCAGTCGGTCGTCAATGGTCCCGTCATGCTCGCGGAGGGCGTAGCGGTCGCCGGTCCACAAAGCGTCAAGTGCAGACAGTACCGTCTCGGCCTGGGATCGGGCGTGGTCCCGGAGCGCGGTGGAAACAGGTGCGCGGGCGACCGCCGCATAGGCGTGCAGGAAGGTCGCGGCAGTGTGCGTGAACCGGCCCTGCATGTTCTCCCAGGCGTTCTGGCAAGCGATAGGGAGGCCGTCGTCGGCCAGCGTGTCGTCGATGCTCTCGACGGCGCGCCCGAGCGTGGCTTCGATGCGCTCCGGGTCGGCCGGGTCGCCGGTCCGGAGGTACGCCGCGAGGAAGGTGGTGACGCTCGCGGTCTGGTCGGCCTGGTAGTCCGCGTCCGAGCCGCTTTCGAGCCGGGCGTTCGCCCAGCCCGGCGCGAGCGTTTCGTCGCCGGGCCAGACGCGGTGGGGCCAACTCCCGTCCGGTTGCTGGGTGCGACAGTAGAATTCGGCGGAGCGCTGGTGCCACGAATCGAGCCCGAGGTCGAACGTCCCGTCGGCTTCGAGCAGGAACGCCGCGATCTCGGCGTCATCGCGGAACCACGTGTAGCCGTAGCCCCCAGAAGTGACGTAGTACGGGTCGAAGTCGGGCGCAGCGATTCTGGCACCGTTCGCGGCCGAAAGCAGCGAGAGGACGCGGAGGTCGGCCACGATGCTTTCGTGGCTCGGCGTCTCCGCGGGGACGCTCCACCGCCGCTGTGCTTGGCCTGCTTCGAGCACCGTCTCCGAGGTGTAGTGGTCGCTCACCAGCTGGTCGATGGTTGATAGCGCTGCGTCGCGGTCGGTGTCGGCCGTATCCGTCAGCAGCGTCGCCAGCGTGACGCCGCCGTCGACGAACGGCGCGGACAGCAGGACGCCGCCGGTCAGCGTCGTGTCTTCGTACCGCCGCGCCCCGGTGGCCCGGGGGAACGAGACGGGGTCGTCGTCGACGAGTTCGGGGAACCGTTCGGGAATCTGGCCCACAGCAGTGTCGAGTTCGGTAGAGACGCCGATGAAGTCGTGTTCAGAGCGGTGGTATGCCTCGACAGCGTCTCCGTGCATCAGCAGGCTCTGCTGGCCGTTCCGCCCGTCCGGTGCGAAATCGACGAACGCCCGCAACGACACGGCAGCAGGCGCGTCGCCGCGAAGCTCGAATCGGGTGACGTGGGCCTGCTCGATGGTGCAGTCCGTCTGGACGACGGCCCAGTCGCCACAGTTGTGGACCGTCTCGACGACGCCGGCGTCGCCGCAGTACCGCTGGTCGGCGTCGGGACCGAACCACGTCGTCGAGTCCGTCTCGACGCCGAACCGCGAGCGGTCGATGCCAGTGAGCCCACACAGCGGATAGGAGTAGTCCCGCAGCGAGCCATCGCTGTCGACATGCACCAACCGGCCATCGAGTCCAGAGAACATGCCCGTCGTAGAGCGGAACTCGCCCGGGAACTGGTGGCGACGGTCCCGCGTCCGCTTGAAGTCGTTGAGTGCCGTCCGGAGCGTCATTGGAGAGAGACACCACTGGAAGGGATATAAAATATGGTGTAATAGTTTTTCATCCTTGTGACGGCAGCGTCTGGACAGCCGGTGACACGTCTGCCGTCGACGCTCCGAGGGTGTCTCCGGGCTACAGGGCACCGAAACACAGTTATCCGCCGCCGGTACCAGATGTGAACAGATGGACGATTCGACTCTCAGAGACAGGCTGGGACAACTGGGCCTGTCGGAGAAGGAAGTCGACACGTACCTGTCGATCCTCGGCAGCGGCGAGGCCACGGCCAGCGAAATCGCCGACGACACCGGCGTCTCCAAACGGTACGTCTACAGCATCAGCGAATCGCTCGAAGACCGCGGGTTCGTCGAGGTCAACGACCACGTCGTGCCCACGACAATCCGCGCCCGGCCGCCAGAGGAAGTCATCGACGTCTTGACCGACCGGCTCGAAGAGATGAGCGGGGCGCTCGATTCTCGATACTCGGCGAGTGCGCGGGAACCGCAGCAGTTCGATGTCATCAAATCGCGGGTGACAGTCATCAAGCGGCTCACGGAGTACATCAGAAACGCGGACCGCGAGATTATGCTGTCGGTTCCACAGCAGTACCTGCCCGAGATATCTGAGGAACTGACCGCGGCCGTCGACCGCGGCGTCCTCGTCATGCTTGTCGTCAGTAGCGCCGACGGTCTGCACCCTGACGACGCGAGCGGGCTGGCCTCCGTAGTCCGGTCGTGGGACCAGCCGATGCCGATAATGCTGACTGTCGACGCCCAGTTTGGCCTCGTCTCCCCGACAGAAATGGTGACACGCACCAACTCCGACCAGCGGGCCATCGCCTTCGTCCAGCAACAGCTCGTCCCGGTGCTGTCGGGGTCGTTCCTCGGGAACTACTGGCTGATGGCGACCGAGGTGACCGTCACCGACCCGGCCCCGTTGCCGGCCACCTACCACGACTTCCGCCACGCCGTTCTCCAGGCGACGCTACACCTGCGCGCCGGCCACAGCGTGCAGGTCTCCGCGGAGGTACGGGCAGTGCAGGCCGACGACGACACCGCCACCATCGAGGGGACCGTCGTCGAGACGAAACAGGGGCTCGTCGAGCCGGGGACCAACTCCTACCCTATCGAACACACGCTGATCGTTGCTATCGACGATAGGACCGTCTCGCTGGGCGGCCCCGGGTCGTTCATCGAGGACTACGAGACCGACGCGGTTACGCTCTCGCTGCCGGAGTGACTGCTATCGTCCCGCCGACGGGTTCCGAGCGGCTCAGTTGCGCCGGCTCGGGTCCGGCCAGCGGTAGATGACGTACGTTTCCGACCCCGGTTCGCTTGCGGGCTTCCAGACGAGTCGAAGCGTCGCGTCGTTCAGGTCCAACTGTTCTCCGCTCGGGATGCCGGAGAACTGTTCCTGATGGATTGTAATCTCTGTTCCCGACGTGATCCGCGTCGAAGCCTGTGCCTGTATCGGATCGGAGTCCAGCGTCACGTCACTACCGCCGGTACTCCTGGCACCGGAGACGACGACGGTGAGGTTATCCCTGTAGACGGTGTCCCCGCTTTTGAAGCTGAGGTTCAGATACTCCCCGTTGACAGTGGTCCGCTCGTTGTAGTCGGCCACGATAGCGACCTGCGGAGCTTGTGTCGGTTGCTGCTCGTTGAAACCAAGCGCGAACACACCGACGGTGGCGGCGAGAATTGCAACAATGCCGACGAGAATAACAACACCAATCACCGGGCTCACGGCCCGGTTTCGACCATCTACCCGACTCATTGACCACAGGTGAGAACTGGGTATATAAAAGAGGCCGCGTCGACTCAGCGTTCGATATCTGACAGCGATACCACCCGGTTACGCTGTCGGGAACAGCGTCTCGGGGAGGTCGCCCGGCAGGTCGTCGCGGTCGTGGTCGGCCTCGAAATCAGGGTCAGGGCCCATCGGGACGATACGCTTCGGGCTCACGTCGGGGTGGGTCGTGTAGTAGTGCTCCGTGATGTGGTCCATGTTCACCGTCTCGGCGACGCCGGGGAGCTGGTAGAGGTCCCGGAGGTACGGCCAGAGGTTGTCGTACTCGCGGATGAGCCTGTGGTTGCACATGAAGTGGGTGTGATACACCTCGTCGAAGCGCACGAGCGTCGTGAACATGCAGATGTCCGCCTCAGTCAGGCGGTCGCCGGCGAGGAAGCGCTGGTCTTCGAGCACCGCATCCCAGTGGTCGAGGGCGTCGAACAGTTCCTCGACGGCCTCGTCGTAGGCTGACTGGCTGTCGGCGAAACCACAGCGGTAGACGCCGTTGTTGATCGGCTCGTAGATGTCGTCGATGATGCGGTCGACCTCGTTCTGGTAGCCCTCGGGGTAGAGGTCCACGTCGTTCTCGGATACGTCGTCGAACTCGGTGTCCAGCATCCGGAGAATTTCCTCGGACTCGTTGTTGACGATGGTCTCCGCCTGTTTGTCCCACAGCACCGGGACCGTCACGCGACAGGTCGCGTCGGGGTCAGCTTCGACGTAGACCTCGCGGAGATAGTCCGATCCGTTGACCGTATCCGGCGTACAGCCCGCCTTCTCAGGCGTGAACTGCCAGCCGCCCTCGCCGCGATACGGGTCGACGTAGTCGACGGTGATGGCGTCTTCCAGCCCCAGCAGTTTCCGAGCGACCAGAATTCGGTGCGCCCACGGGCAGGCGCGGCAGGCGTACAGGTGGTACCGGCCGGCCTCGGGCTGGAACCGCGCGTCGGGGTCGTCTTCGATCCGGTCACGGAAGGTGGTGTCCTGCCGGTCGAAGGCCCCGTCCTCGTTCGTGGTTTCGTACGCGTCGGTCCGCCACTCGCCATCGACGAGCATATTCATGGGTATCGTTCGTAGGCGCGCGAAGCGTAAAAGAACGCGGTGACAGCGGTGTTACCGGAACAGCACCGGCCTCTGTCAGACTACTGCAAACAGAGACTCCAGTCGCCACAGCACCGGTCGGTTCGTGGCCACTCACCGGCGTGTGGGACACAGCGACACGCCGCCGGGCGGGTTCGAAGCCCTTATTGGGCCGCTCGGCGACGTATTCTCCAAGAGTACCTATGTCGGACAAACCCGCCTCAATGTACCGGGACATCGACAAGCCCGCGTACACCCGACGCGAATACATCACAGGCATTCCCGGGTCAAAGATCGCACAGCACAAGATGGGCCGTAAACAGAAGGACGCCGACGATTACCCCGTCCAGATCAGCCTCATCGTCGAGGAGACAGTCCAGCTCCGTCACGGCTCGCTGGAGGCCTCCCGCCTGTCGGCCAACCGCCACATGATCAAGGAGCTCGGCGAAGATGGTGACTACAAGATGACCCTCCGGAAGTTCCCACACCAGGTCCTGCGCGAGAACAAGCAGGCGACCGGTGCCGGGGCCGACCGTGTCTCCGACGGGATGCGTGCCGCCTTCGGGAAGATCGTCGGTACCGCCGCCCGCGTTCAGGCCGGCGAACAGCTGTTCACCGCCTACTGCAACGTCGAAGACGCGGAACACGTCAAGGAAGCGTTCCGCCGCGCTTACAACAAAATCACGCCCTCTTGCCGCATCAAAGTCGAGCGGGGAGAGGAACTGCTGATCGCGTAAATCAGACAGCGGCGGTCGCTCTCCGTTCGGACAGCGGACCGGCCGTCTCGACTCCGTTTTCCGCGCCGCTCAAGTGCTGAGTGGCATCCCAGCCGCTGAGTAATGGAACGTAGCTACGTTCTTGCCCCAAGTTACCGACACCCACAATACTCTTGCACCCATCCCGCGTACGTCTACAGATGGTACTCCGACTCACACTCCTGGCTCTCGGCGTTCTCGAACTGCTTCGGCCCCGGAAGGTCGTCGACTTCTGGATGGGGCTCGCAACGACAGAGGCCGACGACATAGACCTCCGCCCGTGGGTGTACAGTGCCGCCCGCGTCGAGGGCGCGCTCCTCGTGCTGTGGGTGCTCCGGCAGCGTCGCAGCGGCGAGTGACTCGGTAGGAAGCTGTGAAACGCTCCGCACACCACAGGCGACCGGTACTGCTGGCAGATGCTACTACGTATCGTCGGGCAACCGGACAGTCAACACCGGTGCGTCTGCTGTCCGGACGACCTTCTCGGTGACGCTCCCCAGCAGAAACCGGTCCAGACCACTCCGGCCGTGGGTTCCCATGACAATCATATCGATATCGGCAGTCTCGGCGTAGTCGATAATTTCCTCGTACGGATCGCCCATTCGGTGCTCGGCGACGACGGGCACACCGTGGTCAGCAATATTGTCGACCGTTTCGTCGATGACCTGCTCGGTCTGTTCCTGCAGCGATTCGATGGTCGTTGCTTCTGCCGCGGCACTCCCGAGATACGTCGAGTCGACGACAGAAAGCACGTGGATCGTGGAGTCGTGTGTCTCCGCCAGTTCGAGTGCGTGTGCGAGCGCTTCGTCCGCGCCGTCGCTCCCGTCCGTCGGGAAGAGGATATCGTTGTACACGCATGACATATTTTCCCGCAGTATACTTAGTGTTTGTCTGATAATTTCTTCAATTAGTGTCTATTCCTCGATTATACACCGGTGCGCTGTGGTCAGCAGCGAGCAGTGCGCACTACGTGATGGAGCGGTCAGCGTGTATCGAAAGCAGCTGCGAGCGTGTTATATTTCTCCAAGACAACTGCACGCTATGCACAGGCTGGCCGTCGCCACGAACGCCGAGACCTTCGAGCGGATGCAGCAACCGCTCGCGGCCCGGGATATCGAGGTGGGCCACGTCGAAACGGCTGAGCGGACGCTGGCGCTCGACGAGCGTCCCTTCGGCGAATACGACGTGGGCTTTGTCTACCCGTCCCGAATCATGGAGGGGGCCGTCGCCGACGCCATGCTGGACGTGCCGTGGGTCAACGACCGCGAGGCTATCCTCCGCTCGCGGAACAAGGCCGACGTGCTGGCGCGACTCGGCCGTGCGGGCGTTCCCGTCCCCGAGACTGTCGTCGTGTCGAACCCGACAAGCGAGGCTGAACTGACCGCGGCGTTCGAGCGGTTCGACCCCCCCGTGGTCGTGAAGCCGAACTCGACGACCCGCGGCGTCGGCGTGGCCAAGGCCCACGACCTGGATTCGTTTCTCGGCATCGTCGACTACCTCGATCTGGTCCACGACTATCGCGCGGTCGGCGACCAGTCGTTTCTCGTCCAGGAGTACGTCGCCGACGCCACAGACTACCGCGTGATGGTCGTCGACGGCGAGTACGTCGGCGCGGTTGAGCGCCGCCTCCCCGAAGCGAGCCGCGAGCAGGGCCGGTGGAAGCACAACGTCCACCGTGGAGCCGAAGCCGAAGGGCAGGAACTGCCAGCGGCGCTACGAGAACTGGCTGAAGACGCGGCCGACGAGCTGGCGATTCCGTACCTCGGCGTCGACCTGCTGGTGACGGCGGACCGGGCGGTGGTCAACGAGACGAACGCCCGCCCGACAATCGACTCGGCGACGAAGTACGAGGACGGCTTCTGGGACGAACTCGCGGCATTGATACGGGAAACGACGGCGCAGTAGCGACGCGAGTGCGCTGTTCTCGCGTGACAAAACAGACCGTGTGCTATGCGCGCTACAGTTCGATGTCCGCGGAGTCCTCTTCGGGGTCGAAGGTGACTTCGAGGATACCGTTGTTGTACGTCGCGGCGGCGGAGTGCTCGTCGACGCGAGTCGGGAGAGTCAGTCGTTCGTGGTACTCGCGCTCCGGACTTTCGGCGTTGATCGTGAGAATAGTCCCGTCGCACTTGAGGTCGATTGCATCCTTGTCGACACCCGGAACGTCGGCGACGACCCGGATTTCCTCGTCGGTTTCGTGAACGTCGACGTGGAGGTCGGCCCCACCGCCACCGGTGTCCCGGTCGATGTGGACATCGCCTTCAGCCCCCATCATCTCGTCCATCATCCGCTCTATTTCCCGGAAGAACTCGTCGAACGGGTCGTCACTGTCATCGCGTCTCATTCCTATCGGTCAGTACGTCCGTCCGTTTCAAAAGCCTTCGGACGAATCTAGTATCTGCCAACAGATACTGTCGAGGGGACACCCTCAGTCGAGATGGCACCCTCACTATTAATCATTCGAGCCCGAACACGCATAAACAAACACAAATTTACAACAAATCCGAAAACACTTTACACTGACCGACTGCCTCTCTAGACACCAATGAGTGAGCCAGTTCGCGTCGGCCTCAACGGCTTCGGCCGTATCGGCCGCAACGTATTCCGCGCATCGTTACACAACGACGACGTCGAGATTGTCGGCATCAACGACGTGATGGACGATTCGGAGATCGACTACTTCGCCCAGTACGACACCGTCATGGGCGAACTCGAAGGAGCCAGCGTCGACGACGGCGTCCTCACGGTCGACGGAACCGACTTCGAGGCGGGCGTCTTCCACGAAACCGACCCCACACAGCTCCCGTGGGACGACCTCGACGTTGACGTGGCCTTCGAAGCGACCGGCATCTTCCGCACCAAGGAGGACGCGAGTCAGCACCTCGATGCGGGTGCCGACAAGGTCCTCATCTCCGCGCCGCCGAAGGGCGACGAGCCGGTCAAGCAGCTCGTCTACGGCGTCAACCACGACGAGTACGACGGCGAGAAGGTCGTCTCGAACGCCTCCTGTACGACCAACTCCATCACACCGGTGGCGAAAGTGCTGGACGAGGAGTTCGGCATCAACGCCGGCCAGCTGACCACGGTCCACGCCTACACCGGCTCCCAGAACCTGATGGACGGCCCGAACGGCAAGCCCCGCCGCCGCCGCGCCGCCGCCGAGAACATCATCCCGACCTCCACCGGTGCCGCGCAGGCGGCCACCGAGGTTCTGCCCGAACTTGAGGGGAAACTCGACGGGATGGCTATCCGCGTCCCGGTGCCGAACGGCTCCATCACCGAGTTCGTCGTCGACCTCGACGACGACGTGACGGAGAGCGACGTCAACGCCGCCTTCGAAGAGGCCGCCGCCGGCGAACTCGAAGGCGTGCTTGGCGTCACGAGCGACGACGTCGTCTCCTCGGACATCCTCGGGGACCCGTACTCCACGCAGGTCGACCTGCAGTCGACGAACGTCGTCTCCGGAATGACGAAGATCCTCACCTGGTACGACAACGAGTACGGCTTCTCGAACCGGATGCTCGACGTGGCCGAGTACATCACCGAGTAAGCGCGGAAACGGTTTTCGGCGCTGGTAAGATTTATAATTATTATTCGCTAAGAATAAGGCACACATAGAGTCCAAACCAGCACCTGACCCCTGGTCGGCTCTGTGTGTCGACACAGGCCCGTTTTCACAGCCGGCGCGCCGTGTCCCGGCGTCGGCTGTGTACGGCGCAGGTGTCTCCACCCCTCTCCGACCCCACTTTGACACTGGCAGCAAGGCAAGTAGCGGCGTTGCTCCCCCCAACAGGCCGTCGCTGTTCGGACTCGGAAACCGTTAAGCGGCCGGCAGGTTTCCTCTCGAATGATGACTTTCCAGACGCTCGACGACCTCGACGACGGACAGCGCGTCCTCGTCCGACTCGATCTCAATTCACCGGTGGAGGACGGTGAAGTACAGGACAACCGGCGGTTCGAACGCCACGCCGAGACCATCAGCGAACTCGTCGACCGCGGGTTCGAGGTCGCAGTGCTGGCCCACCAGGGCCGCCCGGGCCGCGACGATTTCGTCTCGCTTTCCCAGCACGCCGACATCCTCGCCGACCACATCGACCACCCGGTCGAGTTCATCGACGAGACCTACGGCCCGCAGGCGATTCACGACATCGCCGACCTCGATAGCGGCGACGTGCTCGTCCTCGAAAACACGCGGATGTGCGACGACGAACTCCCCGAGGAAGACCCCGAAGTGAAGGCCCAGACGGAGTTCGTCCAGACGCTCAAAGACGAGTTCGACGCCTACATCAACGACGCCTACTCGGCGGCCCACCGCTCGCACGCCTCGCTCGTGGGCTTCCCGCTCGTGATGGACGCCTACGCCGGCCGCGTGATGGAGACCGAGTACGAGGCAAACACCGCCATCGCCGAGAAGGAGTTCGACGGGCAGGTGACGATGGTCGTCGGCGGCACCAAAGCGACCGACGTCATCGACGTGATGACCCACCTAGACGAGACGGTCGACGACTTCCTGCTTGGCGGCATCGCGGGCGAACTGTTCCTGCGGGCCGCGGGCCGTCCGGTCGGCTACGACATCGACGACGCGAACCTCTACGACGAGCAGTGGGAGCAAAACAGCGAGAAAATCGAGTCTATGCTCGACGACCACCGCGACCAGATTACCCTCGCGGTCGACCTCGCCTACGAGGACGAGAACGGCGACCGCGCTGAACAGGCCGTCGACGACATCGAGGAGAAGACTGTCTCCTACCTCGACGTTGGCAGCGAGACGGTCATGGAGTACTCGCCGGTCATCCGCGACTCCGAGGCCGTCTTCGTGAAGGGCGCGCTGGGGATGTTCGAGGACGAGCGGTTCTCCGTCGGCACCGCCGGCGTGCTCGAAGCCATCGCCGAGACCGACTGCTTCTCCGTCGTCGGCGGCGGCGACACCTCACGAGCCATCGAGATGTACGGGATGGAAGAAGACGAGTTCGGCCACGTCTCTATCGCGGGCGGTGCGTACATCCGAGCGCTGACCGGCGCGGAGCTGGTCGGCGTCGAAGTGCTACAGCGTTAACTGCGGCCTTTCGTCTCGGCGTGTCGCAGATCCCAGTCTCCGAGTAGTTCGTCGGGCACCTCGACGAGGCGACCGGTTTCGGTCGGCTCGGTCCGGGCGTGGCGGGCAGTCCAATCGTGGTCAGCGTCGGGCGTGGCTGCCATACGCAGCGGTACCAGCGGCGTGAATAAATTCCTTCCGTCTAAGTAATGTAAATAATTACTCGATTCCGAGTCTATATTCCGTCTCCGAGAAGCGAAGTGCTTTCCGCCAGCCGCGACGTATCTGGAATATGTTCACCGGAATCGTCGAGACGACCGGCGAGGTGCAGGCGGTTATTGACGACGAGGGCGGGCGTCGGATGCGAATCGGCGCGCCGTTCGACGGACTTGACCACGGCCAGTCGATCAGCGTCAGCGGCGTCTGTCTCACCGTCGAGAAGGCGGTCGACGGCGAGTGGTTCGAGGTGTTTCTCGCTCAGGAGACGCTTGCCCGGACGTTTTTCGATGCCCTCAACGGTGGGGACCGAGTGAACCTTGAGCGGGCAATGCCCGCCGACGGGCGGTTCGACGGCCACATCGTGCAGGGCCACGTCGATACGACAGCCGAAATCGTCGGTATCGAACAGGAGGGGGAAGACTGGACGTTCACCTTCTCTCTCCCCGAAGCTCATCGGGACTACCTGGTTCAGAAAGGGTCGATAACGGTCGACGGCATCAGCCTGACCGTCGCCGACCGACGCTCCGAGGAATTCGACGTGGCAATCATTCCGACGACGTACGCCGAGACGACGCTGTCGGAGAAGTCCGTCGGCGATCCGGTCCATCTGGAGGTCGACGTGGTCGCGAAATACGTCGAACAGCTTACTTAGGGGTCGAACTCGGTCTGCTCCGGATGAATCGTAGTCTCGTCCGGGTCCTCGTGCGCGCGGTTGTACGCCTGCCGATACGCGTGAATCTTCTTCAGCAACAGGAGGCCAAAGATGGAGTCGTACACGATGACGAAGCCGAAGAACGCGACGAGGAAGTCGACGTTGTATAGCGTGGCCGCGATGGCCGTCACTGGGCTGGCCAGCGTGTTGTAAACGGCGTGGATGAGCGAAGCGATGAGCAATCCTTTCAGGACGATGGGGCCGGCATCGTCCGGATTGAATTTCGCCAGGCCGAGATAGTAGCCGGCGAAGGCCGAGTAGATGACGTGGCCCGGCCCCGCGAGCGCTCTGACCGCAGTGATGTCGCTGCTAGCGGCGAGTAACTGTACTGTCCCGGCGGTCATTTCGGTGTTCTGCGTGATGTACAGCGCGTTCTCGATGGTCGCAAAGCCAAGACCGGCGATGGCGCCGTACACCGCGCCGTCAACGACGGCGTCGAAACGGGTGTCACGGAAGGCGTACAGGCGCACCGCCAGCAGCTTTACCGTCTCCTCGACAGGGCCGACGATGAGGAAGAAAAAGAACACCTGGCCGAGAAACGGTACCAGGCCGAACCCGGAGCCAATAGCCTGGACCGGTCTACCGAAAATACCGTTGAGCACGCCCGCGAAGCCGGCGAACAGCACGCCAAGGAGGAACGTCCCCACGAGCAGCGTCAACGGTTCCTGCGTGGTCACGTCGGCGTAGTAAATGTACGCCGCGAGACCGAGGGCCGGGACGGCGGAGAGGATGGCCATGCCGGCAAACAGCGGCTGGTCGCCGAGCGCGCCAAGGCTCCCGAACGCGACCTGCAAGAGGAGAATCGCGATAGCTGTGATAACGACGAGATACCGCAGCGTCCGTATGCCGATGTGGTAGAGCCAGTGGGCGAACCGGTCCAGCGTCGACCGGGGCTCCCAAGTCGATATCTCATAGAGGTCTGCCGACCCGTCCGCGTTTACCTCGACCGGGTCCTGCCGTCGCTTTCCCATGTGCCACGTCTACAGTCCGTCTCACCTAACCGTTTGGTTCGGTTATAGCCGAGCGAGCACCGGGCGGCGGTATGCCTGATACTGTGTGCAGTCAGGACAGTCCCCGCCAGAGCGGACACTTGCAGGAGACGAGAGGCTTTTCGCACGGGGCCACCAACAGGGAGACATGACACTACGCGCGGGTGTACTCGCGGTTCAGGGCGATGTCTCTGAACACGGGGACGCAATCGAGCGGGCAGCAGCGGCCCACGACCGGACTGCGGAGGTCGTCGAAATACGCGAAGCAGGGCTGGTCCCGGACTGCGATGTCCTGTTGCTACCGGGCGGGGAATCGACCACGATTTCGCGGCTTATCCACCGAGAGGGCATCGCAGAAGAGATCGAGTCACACGTCGACGCCGGCAAGCCGGTGCTGGCGACGTGTGCCGGGCTCATCGTCAGCGCGACCGACGCACAGGACGACCGCGTCGACACGCTGAACGTCATCGACGTCTCGGTCGAACGCAACGCATTCGGGCGACAGAAAGACAGCTTCGAAGCGCCACTTGACGTGACCGGGCTCGATGAGGCGTTCCCGGCGGTGTTCATCCGCGCACCGGTCATCGACTACGTGGGCGAGGACGTCGAAGTGCTGGCGGCGTGGGACGACCGCCCGGTCGCGGTCCGTGACGGGCCGGTCGTCGGCACGTCGTTCCATCCCGAACTGACTGAGGACCCGCGCATTCACGACCTGGCCTTTTTCGACTCCGTAGAGTCGTAGCGACGGCCTGAAGGCCCCGCTGGCCGAACAGCGGCTATGAGCGACGACACCGTCAACGTTATCGACGAACTGTTCGCTGTCATCGAGGACCGCAAGGCGAACCTTCCCGAAGACTCCTATACGGCGTCGCTGTTTACCCACGAGAAGGGCGAAAACGCCGTGCTGGAGAAGCTCGGTGAAGAGACGACCGAACTCATTCTGGCGGCCAAAGACGACGACCGCGAGGAGTTGGCCCACGAATCAGCCGACATCGTCTATCACCTGCTCGTCCTGCTGTCGATGAAGGAGATGGATGTCGACGACTTGCGGGCGGAGCTGGCGAAGCGACGGTAAATTCCGCTCGTCAGGTTCAGGGCACGACAGATTGACACCGATACGGTGCATATCGAAGCCCATGGGTCATGTGGCGTCGGGCGTTACAGTCCTCTGTGTCGACGACGAACCATCGTACGCCGACCTTATCGCGACACATCTCGAACGCAAGGACACAGCGATCGATGCAACCGGCGTCACGAGTGCGACAGACGGGCTGTCGTATCTGGACGAGCACGATGTGGACTGCATCGTCAGTGACTACGACATGCCTGGTATCGACGGGCTAGAGTTCCTGGAGACGGTCCGCGCCAGAGACCCGGATATGCCGTTCTTGTTATTTACCAGTCAGGGGAGCGAGTCACTCGCAAGCGAGGCAGTCACGGCCGGCGTCACCGACTACATTCAAAAAACGCACGGGTCACAGCAGTACGCCGTCCTCGCACATCGAATCCGAAACGCCGTCGAGCGCGTCAGAGCGAAAGCAACGGCTGACGCCGCACAGGAACGGACAAAACGAATTCTCGACGCGACAAGCGATTCGGTCCTCATCAGCGTGGCCGACACTGTCGTGTACGCGAACCCGGCGGCGGTGGATCTGTTCGGCGCGGCCAACAGCGATGACCTCTGTGGCCGGCCACTGACTGGCCTCGTCGAGCCGACGACGGACGGCGGGACCGATACCGTCGAGCACGTTGTCAAGGACGACCAGACGGCCGGTTACGTCGAGCAGACGATACGGACACTGGCCGGCAACACCATCCGGGCCAGCGTCACAGCGTGTGACGTGACCTGGGACAGCGAAGACGGTACGGTGTCGGTCATCAGCGACCGAAGCGATATCGACGAGCGCGAGCATCGACTCGAAGCGCTACACGAGGCCACGCGACAGTTGATGGCCGCGGAAGTCCGCAACGAAGTCGCCGGCATCGGCGTCAACGCCGCTGCAGATATCATCGGACTCGACGCGAATGCTGTCCACCTCATCAACGACGATGGAGAGTTAGAGCCCGTCGCCGCGACCGCGGCGGCCCGGGAGCTAGTCGGTGATATTCCGACGTTGAGGCCGAGTGACAGCATCGCCTGGCGGGTGTACGAGAGCGGTGAGGCAACCGCAGTTCCCGACGTGCGGCTGGATTCGGACGTGCAGAACCCCGAGACGCCGATACGAAGCGAACTGTATCTACCACTAGGGAAACACGGCATTCTCATCGCCGCGTCGGCGACTGTCGACGCCTTCAACGAGGCAGACATCGTCGCTGGGCGAATCCTCGCGGCGAACATGGAGGTGGCCCTCGCCGCCGTTGAGCGCGACAGACAGCTCCGTGACCGCGAGCAGGAACTGTCGACGCAAAACGACCGGCTGGAACAGTTCGCGACAGTCGTCAGCCACGACCTCCGTAACCCCCTGAACGTCGCTATCGGGCGGCTGGAGGCGGTAAAAGAGGAGCACGACGACAAAAACATCGCTGCGATAGAGCAGGCACTCGACCGGATGCAGACGCTGATAGACGACCTGCTGTTGCTGGCCCGGACTGGCGACAGCGTCGCTGAAATGGAAACGGTCGCACTGGCGACGGCAGTCACTGACTGCTGGGAGGTCGTCGATACCGGTGACGCGGCGCTGGTGGTCGACACTGACCGCAAGATACAGGCAGACATGACGCGGCTCAAACAGTTGCTGGAGAACCTGATCCGAAACGCCGTTGAGCACAGCGCTACGGACAGTCAGCTACAGTCTGAGGGTGCTGACAGACACGGCAGTCCGGCCGTAACCATAACCGTTACCGAGATTCCGGACGGGTTCGCCGTCTCAGACGACGGCCCGGGAGTTCCCGAATCCGACCGGGAGACAGTGTTCGAAAGCGGCTACTCGACGACGACTGACGGCACCGGGTTCGGACTCTCAATAGTATCACAGATCGCCGCTGCCCACGACTGGACGGTCACACTCACTGAGAGCGATACCGGCGGCGCACGCTTCGAGTTTACCGGCGTCGACGTGATAGCGGGAGAATAAGGCGCTCAGTCGTCGTCGCGGCGCTACTCCTCGATGGGGGCGAATCGGTGCCGGACGACCTCGCTGTCGTCGTCCCACTCGAAACTGCCGTGGACTTTCTTCATGCGCTCCTTGTACGCGTCGAGGTCCTCCGACCCCTCACGCTGTGCGTCCTCGTCGGTCATGTCGCCCAGTGTCCGGTGGGTTACGTCTGTTACCTCGAATTCGGTGCCGTCTATCTCGAAGGTGTCACCCTCGTCAGCGTACTGGTGGCCACGGTGCATCTGGGTGACTCGCCCCTCGGCAGCCATCTGCTGGACGTGGTCGTTGGGGAGAATCTCGCCGGCGTCAATCTGTGCCATATCAGAACTGTGTCCGGGACGCTGAAAAGCGTGACTCGCAACAGTTTGGGCGCGATTGAACGCGCTTTTACGCTCCGGCCGTCAACAGAACCTATGAGCCATCCCTTCGAGGGTCTGCCGACGACGCCCACTGCCGAGGAGCTCGTGGACAAAGCCTTCTCGCGGGCGTCACGCGCCGGCGGGGCCAAGGACGGGAACGAAGCCCAGCAATCGATGCTGATGACGGCGTCGAACATCGCCTCCGACAACATGGAGAACGTGGTGACCGCGTGGCCGACGATTGACGACCTCGATCCCTTCTACGTCGAACTCGCCGACGCTGTCGTCGGCGAAGCCTACCCCGCGGACGACGACCCCGGTATCGACGCGCTGAAACAGCACCTGTCTGAAATCTCGTGGGCCGCCGACAAAGTCGTCGAGATCCGCCAGGAGTACGAGAGCCGCGTCGCCCGCGGCGACATCGACACCGCCCGGAAGCTCCGCAAGCAGGCCTTCGCCCGCATTGCCGACGTGGTCGAGGAGGTCGAGGACGACCTCGCCGCCGTCTCGACCGCCCATAACGCCCTGAAAGGCATCCCCGACATCCGCCCGGACGAGCCGGCCATCGTCGTCGCCGGCTACCCCAACGTCGGCAAGTCGTCGTTCGTCAACCGCGTCACGCGGGCCGACAACAAGATCGCCTCGTATCCGTTCACGACGACGCAGATCCGCGTCGGCCACTTCGAAGACCAGCGCATCCGCTACCAGCTCGTGGACACCCCCGGCCTGCTCGACCGCCCGCCGGAGGACCGCAACGAAATCGAGTCACAGGCCGTGAGCGCGCTCGAACACCTCGCCGACGCGGTCCTCGTGTTTATCGACCCAAGTGGCGAGTGTGGCTATCCGCTCGCGGACCAGCTTGAACTCCGAAACGCCATCGAAGCACGCTTCGACGTGCCCGTGCTGACCATCTCGAACAAGAGCGACCTCTCAACAGACGTAGAGGCCGACCACTACATGAGCGTCACCGAAGGCGACAACGTCGACGGCGTGTTGCAGGCCGCTATTGACGCGGTGGATTACGAACTCGAACTGCCGTTTGACGAGTAGCGAGACATAGCGAGACGCCAACCAACGGGAGGCGTCTCGAAGACTCCGAGCGAGGAGCGCGGTGACCCGCGAGGATTGCGGTCCCCAACGAGAGGGGTCTCGAAAGCACCGAATGGGGAGCGGAGTCGCGAGAAAGACGTCTTAGTTTAGCTCGTAGGTGACACTGACAGAGGCGTCGACAGTGACATCGCCGGGCTGGATGCTCGTCCGCCCGCCGGCGTCGGCGGCCATCGCTTCCGCGTACACAACGGGCCGGCCGTGGTTGCTGGTCTGAATCGTGACCGCGTCACCGACAGATCGATCCTCCGCAGCGGCGACGACTTCGGCGTCCGTCCGGGCGTTATCCATGGCGGTCGTCAGGGCCTCTTCGCGAGCATCCTGTCTCGTCTCCTCGCTCAGTGAGTAGCGGACACCCTCGACGCGGTCCGCGCCGGCGTCGACTGCGGCATCAATGAGCGTCCCGGCAGTCGAAACGTTGCTCGTTTCCGCTTCGACAGTGTGAATCGCCACGTAACCGACCTGTTCGCGTCCTTCTCGACGCTGCTCGTATTCGGGGCGGATCTGGAACCGCGAGGAAGTCACGTCTGCGCCCTCACCTTCAAGAGCCGACACGATAGCGTCAGCATCGCCGCTGAGGTTGTTTCGCGCCGCTTCGGCGGTCTCACCGCGACCCACTGCGGCGACGGTGACAGTTGCACGGTCGGGCGTGCGTTCGACGGTCGCGTCGGCGCTGACGCTCACGGTCGAATTCGTCGACGGCGCGACGGTCCCGGTGTCCGCGAGTGCGAACCCGACGCCGCCGGTAATGAGCAGTGCCAGCACGCCAGCGATTGCGAGTGGTCGTGATACCATACCGTCTCCGACACACCCAGCGGTATTTATATCGTCGAACGCTCAAAGTCGGTTTTGAGCGTCAGCTGTTCCGTTCGACAGTGACGTAGTGAACTTCCGTCGCAACGTCTCGACCGGCCGCGTTGTCAGCCACAGTATCGAGCTGGTCGGCAAGCAGTGGCTGCTCCGCGTCCGGCGGCAGACCGACAGTGACGACGAC
Source organism: Haloarcula sp. Atlit-47R (assembly GCF_003665985.1). Lineage (NCBI taxonomy): Archaea > Methanobacteriati > Methanobacteriota > Halobacteria > Halobacteriales > Haloarculaceae > Haloarcula > Haloarcula sp. Atlit-47R. The sequence goes on from NZ_QPLQ01000001.1 coordinate 957,662, forward strand.
GCGGCGCGGCTGTTGGAATATCGCGGTGTTCGTCGACTTGACTTCGACCGACAGGACACTCGCCGGCGGGTCGACGCTTGCTTCAATGCCCTCGCGGATGTCCGACTCCGTCGTCGCTCGCTGGTAGGAGTCCAGCGTCACACCGCCCAGAAACGCTGACAGGACGAGTATTGAGACGACGAGGACGCCGATTCGTTTGACAGTCGCCGACCGCGCGTTGCTCTCCTGAAACCAGTGTTCGGGGCGGTACCCCTGATACCAGAGTCCGACGAGCACCGCGAGGTTGATAGAGAGGACGTTTACCAGCAGCAATACGGCAGATCCGAGACTGACGAGCGGCTGGCCCCACGCGATGCCGATGCCGATCGTGGCCGCCGGTGGAATGAGTGCGACGGCGATCATGACGCCCACCAGTGCCGTCGAGACGCCGCTGGTGAGACTGACGACGCCGGCCGCGCCAGCGCCGAGTGCGACGATCAGCGAGAGGAAGTCGGGGGCGACCCGCTCGCGTATCTGCCCGACAGAGGTCACGTCAGCGAGCGGCGGGATGACGTTGGCATGCCGGACGAGCAGGGCGAAGACAGTCGCGCTTGCCACGGCGAGTCCGAGCCCGATGGCCTGAAGTTTGACCCCCTGTGCGAACATCTCGTGGTCGTCGACGACGGTGCCGACGTTGGCGGTCATCGCCGGGCCGATGAGCGGTGCGATGACCATCGAACCCACGACGACGGCCGGAGAGTCGAGCAGCAACCCCGCGGTCGCAATAATCGCGCTGATGACCGTCATCAGCGCGTAGTTCGACATCGAGGGCGCGAGGTCGTTTGCTTTCGAGGTGAGCTCCTCCCGCGCGATGCGGTCCTCGTCTTCTTCCTCGGCGTACTTCTCCTCTAGCTCGTCGAACTGGCTGGAGATGACGGTGTTCGCATCCACGACGACTGTGTAGCCGTCGTCGTTGATACCAACGTCCCGCAACTCTTCGAGAACTGGTTCGAGTGCGTTGGTTGGGACTGGAAAGGTGACGACAGCGGTGAACTCCCGCCCACTCGTCTCTTCGGTGAGCACGTAATCGATGCCCTCCTCGGCCAACACGCCCAGAACGGCGTCGCGCTTCCCTGTGGGAATCAGTATCTGTACCAGCCGCACGGCTCCGGGTGGGACCCCTGACACCAAAAAGCCAGCTAGTCAGCCGGTCCAGGTTCAGCAACGGATGAAGGGACGATTGTGAATTCCGGAACCGTCGGTCCGCCCAAAACGAACGCGTTTTTCCCCGCTGACGGAGTACACGAGGTATGTTCGAGTCACGACCGGACCGGGACACCGAGGTGATACTCGTCGGCCGGTCAAACGTCGGGAAATCGACGTTGATGCGCGAAATAACGGGCCACACGTTCGATACGGGCCAGCGACCCGGCGTCACCCGTTCACCCAACCACTTCGACTGGGCCAGCGCCGATTTCGTTGTCAGCGATCTTCCCGGTTTCGGGTACATGAAAGGCGTTCCAGAAGACGTCCGCGAAGAAATCAAGACCGACGTGGTCCAGTACGTCGAGCGACATGCCGAACAGATTCTCGTCGGTATCCTCGTCGTCGACGGCAAATCGGTCATCGACATCATCGACCGCCATTCCGGCCCCGACGAAATCCCACACGACGTGGAGATGTTTCACTTCCTCCGAGAGATTGGCGTCGAACCGGTCGTCGCAGTCAACAAAATGGACAAGGTTGACGACAAGGATGAGCGCCTGAACGAGCTCTGTGACCGACTCGGACTCCATCCACCATGGCAACAGTGGCAGGAGACTATCGCACCGATAACTGCGAAGCGCGGCGCCATCGAGCCCCTGAACGAGGCTGTCCGGCACCACCTTCACGACGCCCAGCGTGACGAGCTGTTCCAGTTCTTCTGAACAGCGTTGTTCGGGTTCAGGTCACTAGCAATCAGTGCTTAATTTGCACTCTCGTCGGAGTTGTGCTGGCAAATATAGTATGTGGATTACCGAACGCGCGGAGCGCGTATGGACTCGCCGGGTAGTAGTCTGAAATTTACACGACAACGGGGGGTTGTGTTTGGTAATGTTCATGTTAGATTCGCTCCAGTTGTTTCTTTCGAACCGCCATTTTCTCCTGATTCGTCCGCACGTCGTAGTGCTCGTAGAGTACTTCGAGCGATACGTCGCATCGCTCGCTGACGATCTCCGGAGACACGTCGCTGTTCAGGTGATACGTGATACTGCCACGGCGGAGTCCGTGGGGTGACCGGGAAGACGGGCACTTACTGTGGGCCGCACGCGAACCCAGTGCCTCGCAGGTCGACGGATCCGACGGATCAGCGTCGTGAGGGCACCCACCGAGAACGCACGGCTGAGTGAGCTTGTTCACCCACTTGTAGATGGTATCACCCGCGGGCCGACCGTGCTGCGAGGTGATGAGTGGCTTGCGGCCGTAGTCGTCGGTCCGCTCGTAGCGGTCAGGGTTGTCGAGATAATCGTCGACGACCTGGTAATCGCTTGGGCCGAGATAGACCCACCGCTCGCCGTCTTCACCGTTCTTGAGTTTCGTTCCCTCGTCGATTCGATGCTCAAGTACCAGCGCGTAGTCGTCGGGACGAAGGTCGTCAACGTCCAGTGACCGAAGAGCCGACCGGCGCATTGCCGTCTTCCACAGGATCAGGAAGACAACGTGGTCCCGGCTCGCGTAACGGTAGTCGTGAAGAAAGTCGAGTATCCGGTGTGCCCGGTCGGCGCTCAGGTGGACTTCACGGCTTTCAGCTCCGTCGGGCAGCTCGGGGGCATGGACCTTCTCGGCCAACCCATCGTCAACGCCCTCGATGTCGGCCCAGTATCGGAGTGCCTCCCGAATCGTCGAGAGTTGTTTCTGGAGGGTCAGCGCCGCGATGTCACCCCGTCGCCAGGCCACGAAGTCAGCCAGATCACGGCCGGTGAGGTTGTTCAGGTTCTCGATGTCTCGCTCCTCGCACCACTCGCGGAAGAACCGAAGTCGTGTCTTCGCGTTCCGCATCGTACTCTCGCGGACGGACGGTTCGCGGTGTCGGAGGAACCGCTCGATACCCTCCTCCGGCGAGAGATCCATCAGATCCTCGCTCATGCTCGCCCCCGCTTTCGCTTCCGGTAACAACCCAGACAGTGGGACTCACCGGGATAGCAGAAATTCTCACAGCCGTCCGTTTCGCATTTGTCCACGTCTTCGATGACGCGGTCGCTCACGCACCCGCACCTCCAGACGGGACGTACCGGTCTCCACAGGCTGGTCGAATGGCTATACCGCTGCTCGTTGGGCTACTTTCAATAGCCCGCTTGCTCTCGTACTTCATGGGTCGTCTAAGCCTCAAACGGGAAACGACCCACCCGGCGTGTTCCAGCACGCCGGACCTTTGCAGGTCCAGATGGGCAGGTCAAGCGCTGATTAAACCGCCTTATTGAAATAATTTACTGACGGTTGTTAATTGCTGGTTGACGGATGTAAGTAGCTTCAAGTTTTCTCGTCGTCAAATACCGGTCATCGGTGATTCTATGAGTCCTGCAACGCGAGATTCCGATACCATGCGAAAACAGGCGGACTGGATGGTTCCCTCTGATGATCGAATCCTCGAACTCATCCGAGAGTATGGGAACCTCACGCCGTCTGCTATCGAAGCTAAGGGCGGGCCAGTCCGACAACACGCCAGTAGCCGATGTAGTGAACTGGCCGAATACGGACTGCTCGAACAGGTCCATCGCGGACTCTATGGAATCACCGAAGAGGGCACTGCCTATCTCGACGAGGAACTCGACGCCAGCGAACTCGATCTCGTCGAAGACGCCGACTGACATTCTCTTAGACCCTCGCGAGTCGTGCCGTCACGTCACCAGCCCACTCTGGCAATTCGAGATCAGCTAACTTGCCGTCGCGCCAGCTCGTCACGATCTCCGTGTCGCCGTCGCGGGCCACGTCGACGCGCCACTTCCGGCCGTCTCCAGCGGTGATGTCGAACCGAGCACCGCCGTTCCCGAGTGCTTTGATGTGTTCAACGTTCACCTCCTCACCAGTGTAGACTTCGATTGTTCCTTCCATACACTGTGGGCCAAGGGGAAGAAACGGGTTAAAAAGGTGCTATACTTCCGGGAGAAGAGTTTTTCTTGTATATTCCAACAACCATATCAGAAAGACGAGGAGACCGTATATTATGAAACTCATTAATTGGTCTGTTCAGAATTACAAGAGTATACGCAGTGGCCAAGTTAGGATGAGTGATCTTAACATTGTAATCGGAGAAAACAACTCTGGCAAATCGAACCTTCTAGATGCTTTTATTGATTTTCAAGAGATGTGGAATAACCCTAATCGACAATATGAGTGGTTTGAGAGTCGGGTAACTGGAAAAAGAGGTGACTGTAACATTATATTTGAATACAAGTTTGAATTGGACAAGTCTGAGAGGGAGCGACTGGCTGACGACATGGGTCATGAGTATCAGGGTGTTATACAGACAACGGATGTACTGACTGAAATAGTGCTAACTTTGTCTATATCGGGTCAGCCAAGTGAACTGGCAGACATTAACAAATCTATAGAAATAAACTGGAAAGACGGATTCATAAATACAGGGGAGCTAAATAGAGTTTCGTCCGGGTCCGCACAGCGTACAATTCACTCAATTGCAGACGAGTGTATAGAGAGCTGGAAATTTGTAAGTCCATTCCGCGAACCCGACGATATAGGAAGTGCCTCATTCACTGGCCAGAATCTCAGTCGCGACGGAAAGAACCTGGTTCAGAAACTGAATTCTCTACGTATGTCTGAGAGAGAGGAAGTCTTTGATAGGATTTGTGAAAGTTATATTGATGTAATGGAAGGTGTAACCAGAGTAGATTTGAAGTACGATCAGAGTAGGAATAATAGCGACCAAATTACCGTCGTCGTGGAAGAACATGAATTTGAGAATTATTTCACATTCTCTGAGATATCGTCTGGCTCAAAAGAGATATTAGCTCTAATATCACAAATATACTTATCTTTTGAAAATACTGGTATACTCACGATTGAGGAGCCAGAATTGCATTTACATCCCGGAGCAGAACAGAAAATATACAACATAATTAGTAGACTTGCTGACTCGACTGATACTCAAGTTATTATATCTACGCACTCAGACGTATTTGTCAATCAGAGTGATGCAGATAGCATCATTCGAGCAGAACGAGAAGGGGAAACGACTTTGAGGAAAGTTGATACAGGAGAGATCGGATCTGAACTCACCGATCTTGGATATGAAAAGAGCGGGTTGCTCCAATCAAATGCCGTGGTTTTTGTTGAGGGTCTATCTGATAAATTAATTCTATCTGAATGGGCATCAACACTTGATTTTGATATTACTGCAGAAGGAGTCACCATCGTAGAATTAGAAGGAGAGGGGAATATCGGGACTCATGGCCGTTCGTTAGTGAAGTTGTTATATTCATTTGATATTCCGTATCTTTTCCTCATTGATTCCGATACCAGCAACCCAAGAGACCGTATTTTAGAATATAAAAAGAAGATTAATAGAGAGGATGACGATATTAGCGATGAGAAGGTTTGGTGGCATACTACTCCGGACCATTTCTATGCATGGGAAGATTCCGATATAGAGTATCTCCTGCTTCAAGCTCCTGACGCTATTGCTCGCACTTTGGGAGAAAGTAGTGAAAATATTAGAGAAAGTATTGAGCAAATTGAAGAAGAAAAGAACGCTGATATCCTCGCTGAGTTGTGGGAGGAATACTACACTGATCCAGATGGAATAACTTCGTACCAAAAAGATCTGCATGGCAAAATGATCGCAAAACAAATGGAGGAGTCAGAACTTGATGGAGAGATTATTAAGTTAGTGAGTGAGGTTCAGAGCTTAGCATGACTGTATCCACGTATTCCCAAATTTAAGCAAATCTCTCCAACATTGGCAGGGAGATTGTAGAGTTGATTTCGCTATCCTGAGGAGAATACCTCCGGTGCCGATTATTCCCTTCAACCTCAACCAAGTCGTATTCCACCAGTTTCGAGAGTTTTGTCCGTCGAGCCCTTTCAGAAATCGGAGTCTGCTCACGCCCACGGTACGCCTGATCAGCGACGGCATCGTACCGGTCGTGCAGTTCCCCTGCCTCCAGCCCATCGCCCATGCGAATCAGTTCGTAGAGCAGTTGATGATGGAACGGCAGTGACTCCAGATTCAGCTCACGGATATGCCGTCGCGCCCGCTCGAACGACTTGCTCACATCCTCGTCGGTGATTCGATCATGTTGCAGCTCCTCCGCCCGAAGTGCAGCCTGTCGGAGTGACTGTATCCCATTCCGTGCAACGCCAGCTACCTCATCAGCTATTGTCTCTAACTGCTCGCGGGTGACCGATTCCGACGGTAGCCCGAGGTTAGCCCGTGCTTCAAGAATGTCCGCCAGCTCGTCGACACTGTAGCGGTCCAGACCAAACTCCGCGAACGACAGCCGCCGCCGGAGTCTTCCATCGAGCCTGGATAACCACTCATCTGGGTCGTGGCAGATAACGACGACAGATAGGTTCTCGACATCTACCAGCCGGTCCAGTGCATCAGTCGATGGGAGACCGTCAGCCTCGTCGAGGACAACGATCACCGGACTGGTGACGCGCTCTTGGAGCTGGATACAAAGGTCCTCGCGAGGGACGTTCACCGACGGGTCACTACCGGGGAGATCGTGAAGGACAGAGCGGACAACGCCAGCAGTCGTTTTCCCGAGACAACGAACGTGGGCCGTCTGAACGTCGGCGTGTCCAGTGAGCTTCCGTAGGGAGTGTCTAGTCAGCGCGGTCTTCCCTACGCCTGGTGGGCCGTGAATCAGTACGTCGTGGGCTTGATTGCCACCAAGTGCCGGTTCCCATGCACGGGATAGGTGGTCAACGGCGGCTTCTCGATGGAGGAGACGACGCGGGAGGTGCTCGTCATCGAAGACAGCAGGGTCGGCGATCATCTTGGGTGAGGGTGAGAACAGACAGGGATATAAACTGGTGCGACACTTCCGAGAGAATTACCGGACTATACTTTCACATTCACTTTGCCCTTTCCTTGGCATTTTAGTCATAGACTACAAACTGTACATACAGAAAGCTGTTCACAGGACATCGAACACGATGGAATTTATAAGAGGAGCACAGACTGGGCTATGCTATTGATTCCCTCGGCACTACAGAGCCTCTTAACGAAACTTGCCGTTGGACGGTTAGCAAAGGCTCTAAAATCTCTTTTTGGCTACCGTTCCTACCTTCGCCGTCTGCGTCACTATCTTACTGACACAAAGATCCAGGTTGAACTTTCTCGGATTGACCGCTATGGTCAAGAACCAAACAAAAATCTGGATATGGATCTCTTCCGGGAGTTGGCAGACTACTCGGACGCTGCATCATTTGATGCTATCGACAATCGGCAAAATATTCTGAGAGTCAACGGAGAGAAACTCCCGACTTCCCTTGAGATTCGGATAGAGCCACAGACAACATTTGAACAGGGGTTGGAATCAAGTGAGCGGTACGAAGTCTCCGTTTCTACTTACACAGATATGACTTTTGGATACCGGTCTAACGATCCGCTTGATGAGTTTAGAACGCTTTCAGAAGACATCTTGCGCGTAATTCAGAGGGAGCAGTTTGATAATGCCCAGCCAGAGTCTACCTTCCTCACTGGTGCGATCAAGGGTGATATTCCAACCGAAGAAGATCAGATTGAAGATGAGGATATCCAAATGAGAGCAAAGGTCCGAGGCGATGAAATTGAGATGACATTCCGGGACCCTCGAAACCTTACGAGAGGGATTCAAAAGTACGTTCAGCCGCTCTAATACATGAACTCATAAAGCATCTGGTCAATGAAAGCCAGATATTTTTCGCGCTCGTAATTCCCCGGTCCGACGACCTGTACAAGACCGTCTTCGGTAATTCGAACCTTTACCTCAGTACCATCAAATTCGATGTTCGGTCCGATCTGATTTTTGTCTGAACTCAAAAATGCCTCGCCCATGTCGATGTCTCTCTCGATTTCATCTCCATAGAGCGTCCCAGATCGAACACGATCTTCTCTGTCTTGGAAACCACCCATCCACTGACCAGGATGCCTCTCTACAATATCGGATAGTCGGAAGCGGGCACGATTTATTTGGACACCAGTCGCCTCTGTAAGAGCACTAAACGGAAAACCATTATCTGATGTACTCTCTGCAACTATGAATCTGCCAGGCACAAGCCAAAAATCGGTCCAGTCCCAACCTGGATCTCTATTTTCTACGATATTGATTTGATTGTCGTCCCGGATCTCAACAGTTTTTTTCTCTGAAACCCCCTCTGAAGCTATTTTTCCCCGTATTGCGACAGTTTGATCGGCAACATCTCGAACTTCGCCTTCGATATTGATATACGAATCAAAGGCTCGATCTCCAACTTTTCTCGTGATATGGCCTTCTGAGATATCTCGCAAATCACCGTGAAGAACGCCCACGACTCCCGAGGTGAACGACATTAACTACCAACAGATATTGCAGTGGGTTAGGCTTTTTGAAGATATCAGTTGTCGCTATTTCCCATGTGAGTCACCAGTCAACATAACGTATCAGTATTTGATTCAGTTTGCTTCTCATACTACCTCTTGCTTCGTCTCGTGTTGGATGCTCCGAGATTCCTTACCCAACCTGATCAACGGAATACTCTGATAGAACCGTCGGAGTATTTCAGAAAATTCCTCGAAGAGTTGACTCATACAACCAGGGTACGATCTGTGATCAATAAAATCCTCTCTGATGGGATATAAACAGGAGTGTCGGGCTATATTGAAAACATCAGTTGCTTATGATTTATCGAGGTTGAGTTGAATTGAGAGCGTAAGTCGGTCATCGATGGCTCTCTCAAACCGTGCGAGATGAGGTAGATTCAAAAGAGGTAGGTACGGGGATGCTCTCTCCGAATCCAATGGTTGTAGCCGATATCTTGATCTCGTGGATTGCAGAATGGGCCACCGAGATCAATGCAATTGTATCCATATTCCTAACGGGGGCTATTCTATGGGTGTATCTTCAACAGCGAGATATCATGGATAAACAGACTGAAATCCAAGCAGATCAATCCGGTCTCCTCTCAGAACAGACTCAGATTCAATCAAATCAGACTGACATAATGCAGTCCCAAACGGAACTGATGCAGTCAGAACATGAAGCGAGGGAGAAGCCACTCATTGAGGTATTGGACTTGGAGGCACATCCTCAGAACAAAATAACATTTTCTGGATCAAATTTTGGCAATGGCGTAGCATCAAACCTCCGAGTTCGTTCTGAACTCAAGGTATCTGATGACGAAATTGAAACGTTTTTCGATAGTGCGCCTGTCAAGTACACGGATTCTCGAGAGCCGTATAATTCGAGTCTATATCCCGGTGAGAAAAATCAAGAACTTGTCTCTCATGTGGTATGTGGCCTTGATAATCAAAGGTCACCAGGGAGGCACTCACAAGGGCTAAATGCTGCTATCGTAGAAATTTGTCAAGTTTTAGCTCAAGATGAGGTGGAGGTTAGGTTAGTAGTTGAGGTAGTTTATGAAGATATTCTCGGTAACACGTACTCCGAAGACCTAGTAGATACTGGGCAAACATTCGTCTCAAGCGGTATGGGAGTTCAAGACATAATCTGACTCGGCCTCATTGAAACTCTCATATAATGACGAGTCTGGTAAGCGTACTGAGCACAGATCGTATCTGTTCTGATTCCATATATGTCTAAGTATATCCCATTATTTTGTTTACATACTATATACATCAAATTGTTTCTATCGAATCTACAGTTTCAATAGAATTGAAATTCACTATCGCCACTTACTCTCTACACGCGTCCGATACCGCAACCCAAGAACGCTAGTGTTGAACTGCTGAATCGTCTTGGGGTCCAACTCTTCACGCGCATTCTTGAGATTCTCCTCACTCTCGACCAAGTGCGTCAGTGCCGCATCTAACACGTCCGACATCGGCGGGTCATCATGCTGATCGCTCGCGACAATCGCACTCCCCTTATCCAGTAGTCGCTGCCGTTCGTCAGTGATCTTTAGACTGGTGCGTCGAGTCATTGTTTAAACGAGTGTATGTACCGGGGGTTGATTCGCGTCGTTCTGGAGTGAGCGACAGGGTGGTTGTTCATAAACTGGGGTCGGGCCGTCGGCGTGATCTGGGCGACCCCCCAACCCGACCGGCCCGATTCTATGCACCGTAGCCCACGGCCCACAGCCCACAGGTGCATACATCGAGGATTAGCGTTACATCTGAGTCGAACCCCGTGGGGTCGGGCTCGGATCATGGGCTGACCAACTCTAATCGGTAGTCGCCCTCGTCGTCCTGGTCAAGACTCTCGACCTTCGCCCAGTGGTTACCCACCAGCTCGCCATCCTCGTCGACGACACCGCGCTCACGAAGATCGTCTATCGGTATCGAGACGGTCACACAGCCGCCTGCCGGAGAGAGTTTTCGCATCTCCATGCCACCGGCGGTGCAGTCCCGATACTAAAATTTACTGAGTCCCGGGAATACCGCGATTCGGTGCTTTCTAGCCAGCAGACTGCACGGCCGGAATACGGTCGTACTCACGGCCGGTGCAACCCATGTTCGGAAAGATAGACATCGAAGACGCTCTGGCCGGTGTGATTTTCACCGCCAGCGCGTTCGTCACCAACGGTATCGCTTCGATCAGTCTGCTCGGCTACGACCTCTCGGCAGCTGTCTTCTCTGTCCAGGGAACGAGCATCGACCTCGCGTTTCTGTTATCGCTCGCCGCCCTGGCGATGGCATACGCCACCAACCGCGTCAACGAGAGCCGCAACAAGAACTACCAGCTCGACACCGACCTCGTGGATATCGCCAAGGGCTCGGCTACTGTCGAAACCTACCTCGCGCTCGGGACTCTCGTCATCGTCCTATTCACCGGTCTGAACATCCTCGGCGCGCAGGACATCGTGATCGGCTCGGCCGCTATCGGTCTCGTCGTCGTCGCCGTCGAGGCCGCCGGCTACTACGTCATCAGCTACCTGGGGTGAATCCGATGGACCGCATACTCAGCTATGGGCTTATGAGCGTCATCGGCGTCTCTGCCTCCACAATCTCCGCGGCCGAAATCGGTTCCCCGCTCCCCGTCGTGAGTCCCACCGTCGTCGCCGGCGGCGTGATCGCCGCGCACCACGCACGGGAGAAGGAGACCGCCGCCGGCGCTGACGACCAGGAGGTTCGCGCCAGCGTCGAGCAGGTCGAAACCGACGGGGGACACGAGCAATGACCCGCGCTCGTTCGGTCCTGCTCGCCGCGCTCATCGTCTGTTCCGCCGTCATCGGGGCCGCCGGTCCTGCGCTGGCACAGTCGACAGAGACGGCAACAGACTCCGGGCCAGTAACGAAAACCTTCGAGACAGGCCCCCACAAGGTCAAGATTGACCTCTTCGATGTATCGTCAGAAACAACCATCACGGTGATTACCGACGAATCGCCCGCTGGCAACAACACGGCGATTCTCAAAAAGACCGTCAGCGGCTCGCAGAACAGTGCACACTTCCGGAACGCAGGTGCGTATGAATCCTTCACGGTGAAGGTTGAGGGTGCTGATGGACCAGTGTCATTCAGCAAGGGCGGACCAACCGCCGCGTGGACTCCGGGAGATTCTGGCAAATTCCTTGGAGACACAGGTGGAGATCCCGGGTTCACCTATGATCTGAGCGAACAAATCGGGGAGTCCGTCATGCCCCAGGTTGTGCAACTGGACCGGACTGGGCTACCGGACTCGACAACCATCAACACGACTGGTACAGACGCTCAGCAGACGAAATTAGACATCTACCAGTCAGCGCAGAACAACCAAGCGCAAGCGGACAACCAGCTGACCACTCTGGAAAACTACTTGTCCGATACAAAGACTCAGGCTCGAATTATCGGCAAGAACGCGTATATCCTCGCCCTGAACAACGGGAGTAGCAAAGCGGCGGCCAAAACTCAAGCCAAATCAGCAGTCTCAGACTACTACGCGGTGAAGCAGAGGAATCTGGCTAACACATGGACCATACAGGTTGAACACTTCCAGTACCTCCGCAGTGTTGCCCGGAGCGAATCTGGTATCTCACAGACCTCAGGTAACCCACCGAGTATGCCGTCCGACTTCATCTATAACAATGTCTCGCGGCTTGACTCGAACGATTATGTGGGTGTTAGTTCAATCGGAACACAATCGGTTTCCACGGTCAATGGAACTTCAATCACCGTTACAGCCGTTGAATACCGCGCCCAGGATGCGGATAACATGGACGGTGATCCGGAGTGGGCAACTCCGGCGCAATCCCCGAAATCGGTACGGCAAACCTATGGCGGCCATCTGGACGGATTCATGGTTTCAGACCCCGGAAACCAGGGCGGCCCGACTAAGCTAATGGATTTCGAGCGGTATCACAGCGCATGGTCTGAAATCCAAAACCAGAACACGCAGGTCCAGAACGACATGGACACGCTCGCAGAAAACACCTACAGCGCCTATCAGAGCGGCGAAATCAACAGTAGCGACCTCGTAGACCCCTACGTGCTGGCTAACCAGCAGTCCGCGGGTGAGGATTTCCAGGGCTGGACTGCCGCACAGCTCACTCTACTCGGAACGAACTCCCCGGAAAACTTCGACCAGATTGGGAGCTTCAACATCACCACCGAATCCGGTACGCAGTACGAAGGCGTGCTGTTCAGCCAGGAGAATCCTGCCAGCGGGCAGTTCGAGAACGGCACGACCTATGACACGGCAAACATCGGCGGCACGCAGTACGTCGTCACCAGTGACCGTATCGTAGAGTTAGACGGGACGTTCACCATCGACAGAATCACCACCACAAGCGGTGAGACAACTGAGAATGTCACCATCCAGAAAACCACCTACAAGACTACGAACGTCACCGAACTGAAACAGCAGTACGAGGATCTGGCATACCGCCGGGCACAAATCGAAGCCCGCGAGAAAGCCCTGCAGCAGTCTGCCGGCGGTGGCTTGCTCGGTGGCGGCAGCGTTCCACCCGTCGTAGCGCTGGCTGTAATCGGCACGCTGCTCGCTGTCGCCGTTCTTCAGGACTAACCACCCATGCGTTCCATTTTCTTCGTCGCGCTGCTCGTGGTCAGCCTCGGCTGCGTCAGCGCCCCGACCGCCGCACAGTCCGCGGGCACCCTCCCCGCCGAAACGCCCGGCCCACAGCCCACAGCTAACGCCACCGAAACCACCCGTATCGACGGACAGACTGAGATCGTCCGCTCGGAATTCCTGCCGGACGAGGATATCGCTCGCATCACCCTCCGGTCGAGCGCGGTCCAGACCGTGACGATCTCCGACGCCGGCCGCTTCCAGGAAGGCGGGAAGATTCCCGTCCGCACCGTCGCCATGCGCTCGGACGACACCGCCACTGTCGAAATTCCCGTCACCGAAAAGGACGGCTACGTCGGTGTGGCGATTTCCACGGCAAACACACCCCTGTACGCCGAAATCGTCCAACAGCCCTCCGGTGGCGGACTCGACATCCTCCGCGCACTCTCATCGTTGCAGGCGTGGCTCGCCGGGGCAACTGTCGCGTTCATCTGGATGATCGTTGCCGGCTACAACGTCATCCGCGGCGAAAACGGCCGACCGGAGGTAGCATGAAACCTGCACCGACCTTCCAGAACAACCGCGACCGCCTCGTCTACCTGCTGGCCGAGTACAAGCTACTCATCGGTGGGATGCTCGTCGGTGCGGCCGTCCTGTTCGCCTACTACCAGCCGCAGCTGCCGACCTTGCCGACGTGGATTCCCGCCGTCGCCGTCGGCTGGCTTGTACTGGCGATTCCCTGCTATCTCGTCGGGGCGAAGATCGCCCGCTGGCTTCGCAGGCGTAACTGGGTCGAAGTCCATCACGTCAACGCTGTCGAGGACACCACCGAGAAGTACTACGTCCCGCCCGAACTCTGGCGCGAGAAAGAGATCGACGGACCCGACCCCTATCCTGTTAACGGTGGCAGCGCGTGGGCAGTCCGGGAGTATGAGTACCTGGAAGACATCGGCCAGCTCCGTGTCGAGGGCGTCTGGCTCGAAGGTTGTCAGGACACGCAGCTGATGACCAGCAAGAAGCAGATGCAGGACATCCACGGCTGGCTCATCGACCGCGCCGAAGAACTCGCCGCCATCCGTGGCCGGTGGAGTCGCGGCAGCGTCGAGCTGCAAAAGAAGCTCGTCACCGCCGACGCCGAAGCCAACGAGCGCGGCCAGATGATTCAGAAGACAGCAGCGAAAGAGACCTTCGGCGACCTCATCGAAGACGGCGAAGATCCCGAAGACGCACCCACCATCCACGACCTCACCGACGCCCCCGACCCCACGGCGGACGCCGCTGTGGGCTATGGGCAGGACGAACAGGCCAACGAGCAACCGCAGGACCCACGACTGAACGATGACTGACGACGGTAACGACCTCTACACGCCTGCACAGTTCCGCGAGTATCAGGACGGCTACGGACAGCGAGAATCAGACGTGCATCAGCACGCAGGTATCGTCCGCGACCAGGAGCTATCCCGCTACCTGTCGATCCTCGAAACCCACTACGACCCGCAGGAGTGTGACCGCCCGGAAAAGATGCCCGGACAGGCTAAAGACCTCTCTCACGTTCGGGATATCGTTCGCATCGAAGGGACCGAGACAGCACGGCAGGCCATGGCGAACGGCGATATGCAGTCACTCAAGCACTTCACCGGAGATGCCGGCCAGCGGGCTGATATCTCAGGAATCAAAGCCATCGACCAGCTCCGCGCACAGATGACTGGTCCCGCACCGATGTTCTACGAATGGGCAGAACCCGGTACAGGGAAGTCGAACTTCGCCTGTCTGCTCGGGCAACTCTGGAAGGAACAGCAACCCTCGGAAGCTCTGGTTGCATCGAACATCCGGACGCTCGAAGAAACGGATGAGTGGACCGACTCGGACGGAGATCGTCGTGACGGCTGGCTGGCGAACTACGGCGAGCTGAACGAGTGGCTGAAACAGGACGGCGATCCAATGCACAACGAGCAGGTCCCGAAACTGTTCATCTTCGACGAGGCCAGCAGCAACGCGGGTGGGAGTGGGTCGGACGGCTACGAAACGAAGACCAAGCTCGGGCCGCTCACGTACAAGATCCGGAAGTACGGCGGGTCGCTCATCATCATCGGCCACGACGGCCGGGACGTCCACCCGCTCGTTCGAGAACTCGGTGTCTGTGTCCACAAAGAAGGGCTGAAAGAAGCGACCTTCTACGAAGACGTACGGAACCGGAAGGGCGTTAACCCAATCTTCTCCGTGTCGGGCATCCCCGAAACGGACTGGCGGTACGACGACAAGGAACCGACTACGTGGTCCTGGTCGAGCGGCGAGGACGACGGTGATGAGGTGGACCCGGAAGACCTCTCTCGGAAGCTTGCGATCTACACGGTCATCACGGCCAAGGAATCGGAACCGGACAGACCAAACCACGAAATTGCCGATTTCGTGCCGTACAGCGCCGAATGGGTCCGACAGCGCTGGAACGAGTACCAAGACGACGGCAAGTACCGGAACGTAGTTGGTGAGGTGACGGAGCTAACCGCATGACAGCGGCAGGAATCGAGCAACCCAACAACAACCAACCCCCCGGCGTAGCCCTGTTGTTGGCCCATGGCGTGCGCTCGCGGTGCGAGCACGCGCGAGCCGTGGGCAACGGCCGCCAACAGCCCGGAGGAGTATCTATATATGACGCACGCGAGGTGCGCGAATGAGTCGAAGCCACAAAGCCAATCACTACGGGACGCTCGTCGAGCGCAAAGCTGCCGAGCGATACAACCTGGAATTAGATCGATGCAGCTGGCACGACGCGAAGCGACCAGACGGGACGCCTGTTGAAATCAAATCAGCGATGCATCAGCACAGTAATGGACAACCCGGAACATTCAAACTCTATGACAGCTATCATGAAGAACTTCGTTCAGCAGATGGATGGTATGTTTTCGGCATCTACCGGATACGAGGAAGAGGTGTCGAGGTTCTGCAATGGGAAATGCGTCACTCTTCGAGAATTCCACCATTAAATTGGCACGGGGGAGGGAACCATCGTAATGCGCTACAATCTAAAATACAGGTTGGAGAGATTGCGAATTCTGTCAATTATTAATAAAAAGTATTTTGTTTAACACTGATTGACACTAGTAATCATGAGCGGTGGACCTCTTTGTCACTGTTGTAGACAACAAATGATAGTTGGTGGTACAGGGACAACTCCTGCTCCCGCTGTTGAAATAAAAGACATGGATTTATCGAACCCAGAGGTGAGGAAAAGGGTTGAAGCGAAACTGTGGCCGGATGTACCCAAGCCGAGATGTTGGTGTTCACACTCCAATCCGACACCGAAAAACCAGCCATGTCGTCGGTGTAATTTCGACATTTGTGATAGCGATGATAGAGCAATCAATCCAGCCACATATACTATTTAGTGAACAAGTTAACCAATCGCAGGTCAGTCAAAATCCCCGCTTAATTACGATTGGAATCTCCTTAGCAGTTGTAGTATCTCTTATAGTTTTGAGCCTCCTTTTATACAGGTATGCATTGACTCGAGCCCAAAAGTTGGACTTAGCTGATATAGATATTGAACTGTATGATGATCAAAATGTGGACAGTTCAGTTCGGAGAGAGATACTGGAAGAAGCTAGGAGACGATTTGATGACGAAATCAATAGAAGAAGTACGCTGGAGAGCAAATTGGGAATAGTTTTTGCACTAGATGGAGCTATTGTGGCCCTGTTAGGATCTGGACTACAATCAACGAGTACCTTGTTCTTTAAATTGGCTGCTGCATTCGCATTAGTATCAGCTGGTTTGGGTCTCTTAGCACTCAGACAATATGAATACCAAAGGCCGGGAAGTAGACACTATTATAACGAATATATTCAAGAGAATGAAAGCACAGCTTTGCCAGCGATGATCACCGATTTAAAAAATGCATATGAAAACAACAGGAATATTAATAACAAAAGATTTCAGATATACCTATTTGCGCTCTTATTATCTGGTACTTCATTATTACTTATTTCAATTAGTTTAGTAGCAGATAATATATCATAGTGCAGTCATAGAAATTGCTGTGCGGTGTATTTTGGTGAAGTGGCCTTAGCCACACCTCTAAACGGAATCACAACCCCCCGGGTTTGATTCCGTTCGGGCGACGGCCGAGCCATTGGCTCAGTCGAGCCTCAATCACGCCAGCGACCGTGCCGGACAGGGAGAAAATCGGCAAAAAGAGCGGTGTTTCCGGGGTGCTGGACAGTGATGCCTCTCAGCAGGCGGGCCGCTACTCGGTGGCGAGCCAGCGCCAGGCCGTCCCTCGCGAGCCGTCTGCGAGCTGGACCTGGGCCTGCCGGTAGCGCTCTTCGGGCATTCCCGCATCTTTCCATACCCGGAAGCCTTCGCGGATCGCTTTCCCGTGCTTCTCGATCTCCCCGAACCGCAGGGTCATCTGTGCCTCGCGGGCGTCGTTCACATCGACGCCGTGGCGAGCAGCCCATGCGATGAACGCGCTCATCGTGTTCTCCAGCCCACGCTCGGCGGCTTCCGCGGCCTTCGCCGCGGTATCGACAGCACGGCGAGTGGCTTCACGCGCCTCGTCGACGGCGGCGTGAACCATCTCCGCGACGTACTCCGACCGGAGCGACACGTCGGCATAGTCCGATATCACCAGATCTTCCATCTCTCGGAGCGCTCGCCGGACACTCCCAACATGGCGGCCGTACTCGTCCGCTATATCCGACGGAGCAACCTGCCCGCCGTCTGCCACCAACATCTCCAAGGCTTCCCACTGCACCGGCGAGAGCCCATCTGAGAGGTGCCGCACGACGACACTCTCTTGCTTCTGCTCGACCCGTGTCAGATCCAAGCCCACCGGCTCGGGGCCGGAGTGGTTCACTTCTGGCTCGAAGTACGAATCTTCGACAAATGGGCCGGAACCAGACGGTGCGATGTCGATACCCGCATCGGCCAGTACCGACAGCACAGTCTGGTCTAACTCCCGTTCCAGCGTCTCCAAGTCGCGCCACCGGACAGTTTCGTCATCATCCAGCAGCGAGGCCTGCAGAGACGAGCCGACTTTCGGGTGGGATAGCGGATGGTCGTCGGGCACAGACAGCGCCTCACGGGCGTAGTAGTGCTTCACCTCCTTGGGGAGGTGGTGGTCGGGGAACGCCTCTCGAATCCGCTTCGGACCGAGTGTGGCCGTGTGGTAGTATCCTGGCAGGTTCCGACCGCGTTCATCGTCATCGTTCTGGACGATCTTCCGATAGCCGCGGCGGTCGGATTCTAACAGGTGGCCCATCGACGCAATCGGCCCATCCCGAGCGTGGACCGGCCCACTGGCGTCGCGATGAACTCGGGCGTACTTCTCGGCGTCCTGAACGTTGCTGTAGGGATGTGGCTCCTCGAAGTATCGACCGGTAACGCCGATCTCGATGGCCGCTCGCTGCAGTAGCTCGGGATATCGGTGGAACTCGATATTCGACCCTTTCACACGGACGTTCACACCTTCGCCGAAGCCGTCCGGTACGGGAATTTCGATACGGCTCCCGTCGTCACGCTCGCCCTGCATCCCGGGCCAGCGTGGGGCAACATGGGCTACGAAATCCTGCTGTCCGACCGAATCCTCGTCCGGATGACGGGCAATCTTCAACCGGTACTCGCGCATATTCTGCAGCTGCCAGTCCGTTCCCTGTGGCGTCCGCTCGCCGGGGTGAACGATATTGCTGTCCTGGTAGGAGAGTCGAACGACCCACCGCTCGCCATCCTGCAGGAACTCGCCACTCTTTGACCCCTCACCAGCCTTCACCTCACTGTCCAGCGCGAAAAACGGCGCAAGGCCGTCGCTATTGAACAGGAGATTAGCGTGGAGTTCGTGAGGGGCCAGCCCTATCGTTCGCATCGCCCCCCGTCAGTCTCGACGACGGCCACCGCCCGCTCGACCTCGGCTTGACTCTTTGCGAGAGGTTGGAAGTTTGTCCAGTCGAACTGAAGGGGTTCGCCCGCTTCTACATCATATAATTCTGAAGCACGAACGAACCCAGTCACGCCGGAACCACCTCCAGTTTCTCGCGAGCACGGCCAAGGAGGTTGCCCACAGTACCAGGTGAACGGCCAGTCTTCCGGGCGTACTCGCGCGGCCCATACTGGCCCATGCCCACAGCCTCGTACACCTCTCGCTCGGCGTCAGTCAGTGGCGACAGGTCCGGTTCGTAATCGAAAAGCGAAGACTGTGGACTCACAGACTCTCACCTCCGTCAGTCCGGGCTTCCACTCGACCGCCCTGATTCCGCTGTGGCTGGTCTTCCGGATCGGGGTAGTCGAGTTCTTTCCCAGCCGCAGTTCCCCGAGAGATACGAGGCATACAGTCACACGCCGGACAGCGGTGAGCGATATCATCGCCATCGCCGAACGTCCGCCGAAAGTCACGCGAAACGTGTGCCCCGCAGTGCTGGCAGTTCGACTTCTCAATAGTTGCGTTCTCGACAAGTCGGTTACTCAAGAGAAACCACCCCCACTCGGGAAGCAGCCAAATCCTTCGCAAAATCGCAAGACTGCACCCCAGATGATTCGTAACCGTTCGTGGTTCGATTCGATTTCGAGTTTATACGCAGAAGGATCTGCGAGTAAGATTCAGATAGAAGGGCGGTGCCGACGCTTTTCGGGATAGTTCGCCAGAACGAAATAACGCTATGGACTCGCCGGGATTTGAACCCGGGGCCTCTTCCTTGCGAAGGAAGCGATCTGCCACTGATCTACGAGCCCGCGTAGTCTGCCACTCGAACGCGGAGTTATAAAAACCCTGCGCGTGAGAGCGGCCTTCGATAGCGATTCACACTGTCCCGGCCAGCGGTTCGGACGGGCGTACACAACGACGCTGTCGCAAAGCGACAGTTTCCCCGAGGCTCAGTCCTCGAGGACGATCTCGATGGAGACGTCGTTGGGAACCTGGATGCGCATCAGCTGGCGCAGTGCCCGTTCGTCGGCGTCGATATCGATGAGCCGCTTGTGGACGCGCATCTCCCAGTGTTCCCACGTCGCAGTCCCCTCACCATCGGGGGACTTGCGGGTGGGAACCTCAAGCGTCTTGGTGGGGAGTGGGACCGGACCGGAGAGTTCGACGCCGGTCTTGTTCGCGATCTCCCGCACGTCGGCGCAGATGTCGTCAAGGTCCTCGGGGCTTGTGCCCGCGAGCCGAACGCGTGCCTGCTGGGACATGCGTTATCGCTCGTTGACGCTGAGGACTTTGCCGGCGGCGATGGTCTGCCCCATGTCGCGGATAGCGAACGAACCGAGCTCCGGAATTTCGGAGGACGGCTCGATGCTGAGCGGCTTCTGTGGGCGGACCGTCACGACGGCAGCGTCCCCGTTCTGGATGAAGTCGGGGTTCTCCTCGGCAACCTCACCGGAGGACGGGTCGATCTTCTTGTCGATGGATTCGACAGTACAGGCGACCTGTGCCGTGTGGGCGTGGAAGACCGGGGTGTACCCTTCCGTGATGACGCTCGGGTGCTGCATCACGACGATCTGGGCCTGGAAGGTCTCGGCGACCGATGGCGGGTCGTCGGCCGGACCACAGACGTCACCGCGTCGGATGTCGTCCTTGCCGACGCCGCGGACGTTGAACCCGACGTTGTCACCGGGCTCGGCCTTCGGGACTTCCTCGTGGTGCATCTCGACGGTCTTGACTTCGCCGGAGACGTCGGACGGCTGGAAGCTGACGTTGTCGCCCGTGTTCAGGATACCCGTCTCGACACGGCCAACCGGGACCGTACCGATACCGGAGATGGTGTAGACGTCCTGAATCGGCAGTCGGAGCGGCGCGTCCGTCGGCGGCTCCGGTGCCGGCAGTTCGTTGAGCGCTTCGAGCAGGATTTCGCCGTCGTACCAGCCCGTGTGCTCGGACTCGTCGGCGATGTTGTCGCCTTCGAACGCGGAGACCGGAATGAACTTGGCGTTCTCGGAGTCGAAGCGGACCTGGGTGAGGAGGTCCTTGACCTCTTCGACGACCTGCTTGTACTCGGACTCGCCGTAGTCGACGAGGTCCATCTTGTTGACGGCGACGATGAGTTCACCGATGCCCAGGGTGCGGGCCAGGAACACGTGCTCCTGAGTCTGCGGCTGAACGCCGTCGTCGGCGGCGACGACCAGGACGGCGTTGTCGGCCTGGGACGCGCCGGTAATCATGTTCTTCACGAAGTCGCGGTGCCCGGGACAATCCACGATGGTGAAGTCGTAGGCGTCGGTGCTGAACTCCTGGTGGGCGATGTCGATGGTGACACCACGCTCACGCTCTTCGGCGAGGTTGTCCATGACGTAGGCGAACTCGAAGCCGCCCTTGCCTTTCTCCTCGGCTTCTTCCTTGTGCTGTTCGATGACGTGCTCCGGTACCGACCCTGTCTCGTACAGGAGTCGGCCGACGAGCGTGCTCTTCCCGTGGTCGACGTGGCCGATGATGGCCAGGTTCTGGTGTTGTTCGTCGCTCATTGTTATCTCTCACGCGCAGAGGCGCTGTATCGGGTTTATTAGCTGGTGGTTCATAAAACGATTTCGAAAGCGTGTAAGCGTCAGGCCGTCGCTTTCTTGCGATTCGCCACGACATGGCATGGTAGTGTGGCACCCGATAGCTTGGTCAGGAAGACGCTGATACCGACAGTCACAGCCAGGATAGTGTTGTTTCGAGTGACAAACAGACAGGTGGCTGTGACAGACAGTGAATACAGAAACGGTGTGGCTGCGGTAGAAACCTTGCTGTCCCGTTATAGTCGGCCGATATCTGCGAGTACCGCGCTCGCCGTCTCTGGGCCGCCGGCACCGCGACCAGAGATGTTGAGCTGGCCGGCGTGTTCGGTCTCCAGTTGGGCGATGTTCCGGGTCCCGGAGACGGCAAGCGGCGCGTTGTCCGGAACGAGTCGCGGGCCGACACGGACAGACCCCTCGACGACCTCGGCGACGAGTCGGACGGTCCGGCCGTCCGCCCGGGCGAGTTCGAGGGCGCTGCCGGAGATGTCCTGAATTCCTTCTACCGCAGCGTCATCGAGCGTGTACTCCGTCTCGTCGTCAGCGAGGACGTTCGCGATGATGACACCTTTCAGCGCTGCGTCGGTCCCGTCCACGTCAAAGGTCGGGTCGGCTTCGGCGACGCCCAGGTCCTGTGCTTCCGCGAGGACGTGTTCGTAATCCAGCCCTTCGGTCGCCATCCGCGAGAGGATGAAGTTCGCGGTGCCGTTGAGCACCCCGCGGACGGCGGTGATATGGCTCGGGTCGAAGTCGTTGATAGTCGAGAGGACCGGCATCGCGCCACCGACGGTGGCCTCAAACAGCACGGACCCCTCGCTTTCCCGTTCCAGCGCGCGAACGTCCGCGTATCGTTCGGCGACCGGGCCTTTGTTCGCCAGCACGGCGTGGCGGTCACGTTCGAGTGCGGCCCGCACGTGGCCGAATCCCGGCTCAGCGTCGCCAAGCGTTGTCGGCGTCGCCTCGACGAGCACGTCGTACTCGGCCGAGAGCGCGGCCTCAGGTGCGTCGGTTCCAACGACGCCGTCGGCCCGCTTCCGGTCGAGCGCTTCAGCAGTGTCGATACCGGTGCTGTCGATGACGGCGCTGCTGGAATCAGCGAAGGCAGTGACGGAGTGGCCGTGGTCGGCCGCCAGTTCGACGACAGCAGAGCCGACTGCACCGGCCCCGATGACGGCGAGTCTCATGCCTCACCTCCCGCAGCGAGTGGCTCAATGACGTGGAGTCCCTTCTCGTTTGCGACAGCACGAATAGCGGACATCGTCTCGTTGACCGCCCCTTCCTCTGTTGCCAGTCGGATGCGAGCACTGGAAGCATCGTCCGTGCCCTCCGGTGCCGACAGCGAGAGGTCGGTTACGGTCGCGTCCGTGGATTCGTGAATCCGCGAGAGCGTGTCAGAGAGATCAGTGTTGACGAGGTGGCCGGTGAGAATGATCGTCAACGCCTCGCTGTACTGCTCTGCCCCGGCCTGGATGACGTTGATGCCCGCGTCCCGGAGTGCGTCGACGATCCCGTCGAACCGTTCGGGGGTCGCCTCCAGGTCGACCTCCACGGGGATGTGGCCCCGCGGGGTCACGTTCCCCCGCTCGTGGAAGATAGAGAGGAGGTTCCCGCCGTTGTTGGCGATGGGCTCGAGCGCCCGCAGCAGTTCGCCCGGTTCGTCGACCAGTTCCAGCCGAACTGTGTAGGACCGTACCTCGTCGGTCGAGTCGCTCATCGCCCGCTCACCTCCTGGATGTCTCGGCTCATTGTGGATGACTCAGCAGGGGCACGTATAAGAAACCGTTCGTTTGGTCTCACGGGAGATAGCGGTCATACAGGTCATCGATCCACTCGTTGTACGCCTCGCCGCGGGTCGATCCCCAGGGATTGCGAGAGAAGTAGTACATCGCCGCGAACATCCCCGCGAGCGTCAGTGCCAGCCCCGTCGGCAGGACGTAACTCCAGATGAACGTTGACGTGCCGGCGATGACAGCAGCGACGAGGAGGTCCACAATTTGATGCAGCCGGTCGCTCATACCCTGCCGTTCGGTGCCGGGCGACCTAAGCGTGGGGCCTCGACGTGACAGGTGCTGACAGGGGAACGCTACGTTTTTTGCGCGATGGCGAAGCATGTCGTACGTGTACGCCCTCCAGTCACCTCCGATAGCGGTAGGTACGGCGGTGGTCCTCGCCGTCATCCTCGCCATCGCCGGCCTCGCCCTCGGCGCACTCGGTAGCGCAGTCGTACAGCGGCTCTCGAACCCTGTCGCCAGGTACCGGCAGTTGTACCTCGGGGTCCTGCTCCCGTTCGCCCTGCTGTCGTACGTCCTCTTTCGGCTACTCGGATTCGGCTACGCAGTGGTCGGCGGCGGGGGCGGAACGGTCGGAACACTGCTGGCGATGTTCGCGGAACTACTCGTCGCCGGCGGTATCGGACTCGCCGCCTATGCGCCGACCGTTCGGGGCGTCCGCAGGGTCCGTGACATCAACCTCTCGACCGGCCGGGCGCTCGTCCGGATGGGGCGGTACGTCTTCGGGCTGTCGGTTTTCGTGACGGTCGTCATCGCGCCGCTGGAAACCGGTCTGTCGCCGGTCGTCCTGCTGGCCGTCGTCGCCGCGCTCGTCGTTGCCCTGCAGGCCGCGGCCCCCTGGATTATCCCGGTCGTTCGGTCGGTCCGGACGCCGGACGAATCGACCGAAGCGACGCTGAATCGGCTCGGGGAGCGCACGGGACTGACCGTCCGTGACATCCGGATACTCGACACCGACCGCGAGGGGACGGCGAACGCGACCGTCCGCGGCGTCCCCGGATACCGCCGCCTGTTCGTGACGAGCACGTTCCTCGACGCGCTCGACGACGAGACGGCGGCGGCCCTGCTCGCGGTCCAGGCCGGGCGACAGCAGGCCCGAGTGCTGGCCCGAGTCGTCGGCGGCCTGCTGCTCGCACTGGTCCCACTGTTCGTGGCGCTGGCCGATATCGGCCCGTTGTGGCCGCTTGCCGGCGTGAGCCTCGGCCTCGCCCTGGGCAGCCTGTGGGCCACGCGCCGCGGCGTCCGGGCAGCCGACGACTACGCGGCCGACCGCCTCGGCCCGGACGCTGTCGCCGACGCACTCGAACGGTACGCCGCCGTCCACGACATGGAGCCATCGAGGCGACGGTTCGCCAACCCGTTCTCGAAGTCGCCGCCGCTGGGGAACCGAATCGACCGCCTGCGGGCACAGGCGGGAGAGTGAACGCAGTTCAGTAGCAGAACGAAGGGCGGTGAAAGCGCGGGACGGCATACCGCGCGCCAACGGCGCGCGGTTTCCTGCGAATCGCTTCGCGATTCGCGCCTTTTTCGCCCACGTTTTTGCGCGGGGGTTGAGGGCGCGTAGCGCCCGAACCCCCCGTGGAAAAAGGTGGTCTAGAAGTAGTCGATAGCCGGGTTCAGTTCCTGCTTCATGCCCTTGCGCTCTCGGATTTCGCTGATCTTGTCAGGCTGGAGGTTGTCGGCAAGGACCTGGAAGCCGGCGTTCTCGGTGTTCCAGGAGGCACGGCCCTCGGTGGCCGAGCGGATGTCGGAGGAGAACCCGATCATCTCGTCGACGGGCGCGACGCCCTCGACGACCATCAGGTCGCCTTCCTGGTACATGTCGTCGACGCGGCCACGTCGGCCCTGAATCTCGCCGCTTGCGGCACCCATGTGGTCGTTGGGCACGTCGATGCGGACCTGCTGAATCGGCTCCAGCAGCTTGATCTGCGCGTCGATGAGCGCGTTGTGGACTGCCTCGCGGACGGCCGGGATGACCTGGGCCGGACCGCGGTGGATGGCGTCCTCGTGGAGTCGGGCGTCGTGGAGACGGAGCAAGGAGCCCTGGACCGGCTCGGACGCGAGCGGGCCGTCGTCGAGCGCTTCTTCGAGGCCCTCGATGACGAGCTCCATCGTCTCGTTGAGGTGCTGGATACCCTTCGTCTCGTCGAGGAGGATGTTGGTCCCGTGGATGTGCTCGATGTTCTGGGAGTCGTCCTTGTCCATGCCGGCCTCCTGCAGCGCTTCACGGCGCTCCAGTTCGGGCATGTCCATCGACGCTTCGCCCATCTTGATCGTCTCGACGATATCGTCGCCGAGCGGCTCGACGGAGATGTAGAAGCGGTTGTGGCGGTTCGGCGAGATGCCCTCGACCTCGCGGCTCTCGCCCTGCGGGGCCTCGCGGTAGACGACAATCGGCTCACCAGTGTTGATCGGGATGCCCTGGTTGCGCTCGATACGCTGGCCGATGACTTCCAGGTGGAGTTCACCCTGCCCGGAGATGAGGTGCTCGCCGGTGTCCTCGTTAATTTCGACCTGGATGGTCGGGTCTTCCTTGGCGACCTGCTGGAGCGTCTCGATGAGCTTCGGCAGGTCGTCCATGTTCTGTGCCTCGACGGACTTTGTGATAACTGGCTCCGAGATGTGCTCGATAGACTCGAAGGGGGTCATCTCGACGCTGGAGACCGTGGAGCCGGCGATGGCGTCCTTGAGCCCCGTGACAGCGGCGATGTTACCAGCGGGAACGCGTTCGACCTCCTCGCGCTCGCCACCCATGTAGATGCCGACGCTCTGGATGCGGTTCTTGCCCGCGGTCCCGGAGACGTACAGCTCCTGGCCCTTCTCCAGCGTGCCGGAGAAGACACGGCCGGCGGCAATCTCGCCAGCGTGAGGGTCGACACCGATGTCAGTGACCATCAGGACGACTTCGCCGTCCTCGTTGACCAGCCGCATGTCCTCGGCGAGTTCGGACTCGGCGTCGCCGCGCCAGATACGCGGGACACGGCGGGGCTGGGCGTCGACGGGGTTCGGGAAGTGCTCACACACCATGTCCAGAACCACGTCAGACAGCGGCGTACGCTCGTGGAGTTCCTGGCGCTTGTCGTTGCGCTCAAGTTCCATGATTTCGCCGAAGTCCATGCCGGTCCGCTGCATCGACGGCATCGAGACACCCCACTTGTACAGCGCGGAGCCGAAGCCGACGGTCCCTTCCTCGACGGAGACTGTCCAGTCCTCGATGTCGTCCATCTCCTCGGTCATGCCGCGGATGAGGTCGTTGACGTCCTGGATGACCGCGAGCAGGCGCTCCTGCATCTCTTCGGGGCCTTCCTGGAGCTCGGAGATGAGGCGGTCGACCTTGTTGATGAACAGCGTCGGCTTGACGCCCTCGCGGAGCGCCTGCCGGAGCACCGTCTCGGTCTGTGGCATCGCGCCCTCGACGGCGTCGACGACCACCAGCGCGCCGTCGACGGCACGCATCGCGCGGGTCACGTCGCCACCGAAGTCGACGTGGCCGGGGGTGTCGATGAGGTTGATGAGGTGGTTCTGGTCCTCGTACTCGTGGGTCATCGAAACGTTGGCCGCGTCGATGGTGATCCCGCGTTCCTGTTCGTCTTCCTCGGTGTCCATCGCCAGCTGTTCGCCGGCGGTGTCGTCGGAAATCATGCCGGCACCGGCCAGCAGATTGTCCGTCAGCGTCGTCTTTCCGTGATCGACGTGAGCAGCGATGGCGATGTTCCGGATGTGCTCCGGGTCGTCCATCAGTGTCTCACATTCTTGGACGATTTTCTTACGTCGGCCCATTATACAGCTTTCTATCAACAGCAGGGTCAAAAGGATAGTGTTTCACTACGGCCGTGACCGCTCGAAATCCGGCCGTTCGCGTGGCATGGTCTGGCATTCCGCTCGGCCGGTAGTCGGGAGCGTATGCTCTGCGATTATAATTATTTGCATACGGATGAGTAATGATTGCAAAGGTATTAGCGCCAGCCAGCGGACGGGAGCGTATGACTCGGCGTCCACACCTCGACACGATCGCAGTCGGTACCGAGACGGCGTCAGCAGCGGGGGATGTCACGCTCCCGATACACCTCTCTTCGACCTACGAACTGGCCGGCCTCGACACGGACCTGTCTCTAGAGGACATCGACCCCGGTAACGGAGAGTTCCTCTACTCGCGGCTGTCAAACCCGACCCGACACGGCCTCGAACAGGAGTTGGCCGCGCTCGAAGGCGGGGAACGGGCCTATGCCTTCAGCTCTGGGACGGCGGCCGTTGCAACAGCGGTGCTCTCACTGGTCGAACCGGGCGACCACGTCGTTGCATTTGACGACCTGTACGCGGGCACGCGACGGATGTTCGAAACGCTGTTCCGGGACCAGCTTGGCGTTGACGTGGAGTTCGTCGACGCGACTGATGCCGACGCTGTCGCGGCCGCGATGACGCCGGAAACGGAGTTAGTCTGGGTCGAGACCCCGACGAACCCGCGTATCAAGCTGTGTGACATCGACGCGATTGCGGCCGTCGCCGCCGACTACGACGCGACGGTCGGCGTCGACAACACCTTCGCGAGTCCGTACTTCCAGCAGCCGCTGTCGCTCGGTGCGGACCTCGTGGTCCACAGCACAACGAAGTACCTCAACGGCCACAGCGATGCCGTCGGCGGCGCGCTGATTACCGACGACCCCGAGGTGGCCGAACGAGTGGAGTTCCGCCAGCAGATTGCACTCGGGAACATGCTCGCCCCGTTCGACAGCTATCTCGTCTCGCGAGGAATCAAGACGCTGGGCGTCCGAATGGCTCGTCACGAGAGCAATGCCATGGCCCTCGCGCAGTACCTTGACGACCACGAGCGCGTCGAAACGGTCCACTATCCCGGACTTGAGAGTCACCCACAGCATGAACTGGCTCGCGAGCAGATGCAGGGCTTTGGCGGCGTACTCTCGTTCGAACTGGCCGGAGATATGGCCGACGCCAAGCGCTTTCTCGAAGCATTAGAGACGGTGACGCTGGCAGTCAGCCTCGGCGGCGTCGAGAGCCTGGCGGAACTTCCGGCGGCGATGACCCACGAACCACTCTCACCGGCGGCACGGGACGAACTGGGCATCTCTGATACGCTCATCCGCCTTTCCGTCGGTATCGAAGATGTCGAAGACCTCAGGGCCGATCTGGAACGCGGTTTCGCGGGGCTTGAGTACTGAGCGCTGCGTGCGAACGCTGCCCCCACCCGTGCATTAATAGCGCTGCGCCCCGTGGCATAGTGACACATGGACGTGCACGTGCAGGGTGGGCCGGCCGAACCGTTTCTCGGAGCGAAGGACCTCTTCTCGACGGAACACGACCTGAAACGACCAGTGACTGTCCGGGTCCGAGAGGACCCCGATGAGCGCACCCGCGTTAGCCACAGCGACGACGCCCACCGGCTAACAATCTCCCGCCAAGCCGCCACGAGCGCAATGGCCCGCGAACTGGCGTTACACGAGTACGCGCATATGCACCACCACGAACGCGGACATCCGTCACACACCCAGTCGACACGGGAAGCCATCTATCTCGCGCTGGCGGGGCGTTCGGTCGAACAGCGAAAACTCACGCACTGTTACCAGATCGCCAACCACATGAAAGACGTCTACGCCGACGATATCTGGATGCCGGTGGTGCCCGGAGACAAGCTGGTGCCGTTTCTGGAAGCCAGTCTCGCGGCTGCCGTCGCAGACCGACCCGGTGACCCACCGACATGGGACCGCTCGACATCGTCGACCCGGGTTCGACAGCCGGGTGAACCGGCCGCGCGGCTGACGCCGGCTGCAGACCCGGATATCACGGCCGTCAACGCAGCGTTCGCTCTTGCGCTGTGTGAACGCCACAATCTGGTCGAGACAGACCACCGGCTGTACGACCTCGCGCATGCCGCGGCACAGGACGCCGAATCAGTCGACCTTGCGGAGTTCAAGCGCCACTTCGCAGCACTCTCGCCCGAACCGGACGAGTCCGAGTTCCGGAAGGCGCTCGTCGACGTGACTCGCGCATACGCCGGTGGCGGCGGCCGCGCGGCGGATTGAAACCACCTGTCCCGGGCAACCGATCCAACGGCGGTCGGCAGTACCACACGTTCGGTAAGGTCTCATCGACATTGGCTGCCGGTTCGGTCATACGCGAACGCGAGCTAACTGCCAGAACTGTTTTTGCGTGGACCTGTGAACTAGTTGACTATGACTGAGGCGCTCCGCGGCCGGCACCCGGGCCGGGAAACCGATGTCGTCGGCGACCGGATTCGGGTGTTACACATCGACGACGACCCCGACTTCGTGGCTGTCGCAGCGGATTCCCTAGAGGCCGCGGATGACCGGATCTCCGTCGAAACCGCGACCAGCGCACGGGACGGACTCGACCGACTCGCGGAAAACGGGTTCGACGCTGTCGTCTCCGACTACGATATGCCGAGGATGAACGGCATCGAACTGCTCGATGCGATTCGGGAGACGAACCCAGATCTGCCGTTCATTCTGTTCACCGGGAAAGGGAGCGAAGAGGTAGCCAGCGAGGCGATCTCGATGGGCGTTACCGACTATCTGCAGAAGTCGTTCGGCGTCGAGGTGTACGAACTGCTGGCCAACCGCATCGAAAACGCGGTCTCCGAGTACCGCGCGAAGCGACAGGCCGCCGAGTCAGAGCGCCGCGTCCGAGAACTCACGGAAGCAACCAACGATATCCTCTGGGAGTTTACCGCCGACTTGAGCGAGGTCCTTGTTATCAACTCCGCCTACGAGGACATCTGGGGGCGGTCAGTGACCAAGCTCCGTGACAACCCGTACGACTTCCTGAATGGGATCCACCCTGAGGACCGCGAGCGGATGAAAGACGCGATGCGGTGCCTCACCAACGGCGAGTCGGCCGATGTCGAATGCCGCGTCAACGAAGCGGAGGAGTACCAGCGCTGGGTCTGGATACAGGGTGAGCCGATCACCAACGACGCCGGTGAGATAGTTCGCGTGGCCGGCTTCGCTCGTGATATCACCGAGCGGCGGAACCGCGAGCGTGAACTCGAAGCCACAAAGAACCAGCTCGCGGAGCACAACCAGACGCTCCGGACGCTCTACGAGATCAGCGCCGACCCCGACGCTACCCTCGATGAGAAGATCCAGGCGGTTCTGGACCTGGGCCGGGAGCGCCTCGGGACCGCCGGCGCGTTCCTGTCTTCGAACGATACTGACCGCAACGAGTTCACCATCCGCTATGCGAGCGGGAGTGACGAGCGGCTCAAACCGGGAACAGTCACGCCGCTGTCGGAGTCGTACTACCGGAAGATGGCCGACACAGAGGGCATCATGGCAATCGCAGAAGCGTCCGAGGAGGGCTGGGTGTCCGACCCGGCATACGAGCGCTGGGAGTTCGAGACGTACATCAGCGGCGAGGTCCGTGTCTATGACACGTATTCGGGGACGCTCTGTTTCGTCGACCGATCGCCCCGCGAGACACCCTTCACCGAGGATGAGAAGACGTTCGTTCATCTCGCGGCGCAGTGGGTGAGCTACGAACTCGAACGGCAGCAGCGCGAGGAGCGCCTCGAACGGTACAAGAAGTACACCGACGACATGCTGGATGCTATCGACGACGTGTTCTACGTCCTCGACAGCGACGGCCACTTCCGGCGCTGGAACGAGAGTCTGCTCAACGTGACCGGCTACTCGGCCGCGGAAGTAGCCGGGGCCCACGGAGCCGATTTCTTCCCGGAAGAGCATCGAGATGTTGTTCTAGCCGCGATCGAATCGGTGTTCGAGGGAGACACCACCCGCGTGGAGGTCCCGTTTATTACTAAATCCGGAGACCGGATTCCCTACGAGTTCACAGCAACCCGCGTCGAGGACCCCGACGGAAATCCGATGCTGGCCGGCATCGGCCGGGACATCACCGACCGAAAAGCACGCGAGCAGGAGCTTACGCGGACGAAGGAGCTCCTCGACCAGGCACAACGGATTGCAAGCGTCGGCGGCTGGGAGGTAGACGTGACAACCGATCCGCCGGCGATGACAGTGACACGCGAGTTCTACCGGATACACGAACTGCCTCCGGACGACGAACTGACCCTCGAATCCATCATCGACCTGTACCACACCGATGACAGAGACACTATCAGGGCGGAGTTCCAGCGGGCGATAGAAACGGCCGAGGGGTACGATATGGAGGTGCGTACAGGGGACGACGACAACTACCGGTGGGTCCGCGCGCTGTGTGAGCCAGTCACCGAGAACGGCGACGTTGTCAAGCTCCGGGGCTCGGTCCAGGACATCACCGACCGAAAACTGCGGGAGCGCGAACTGGAGGAGGCGCGCGAGCGGATGGAGATCGCGCTAGAAACCACCAATGCGGTCGTCTGGGACCGCGAGTTCGAGTCCGGCGACCTGGCGTACTACCCCGGGTCGGAGACGCTGTATGGTACTGACATCGAGTCGCTGGACGAGTTTCTACCGATGGTCCACCCAGAGGACCAGGCGGACGTGGCGGCCCGCATCGAATCGGCAACCGAGACCGGCATGTACGAAGCCGAGTTCCGAATCGTCCGTGAGGGTGAGATTCGGTGGATGGAAGCAAAGGGCCGCGTCGAATCCGACGGCGACGGGACGCCGGTCCGGGCAATCGGTATCGACCGAGACATCACCGAGCGCAAGCGCCGCGAGCAGGAACTGGAGGAGACGAACGAACGCCTCGAAGAGTTCACTAGCATCGTCAGCCACGACCTCAGGAACCCACTCTCCGTCGCCGAGGGCCGAATCGAACTGGCCCGGCAAGAGGACAGCAGCGAACACCTCGACAGCGCCAGCGACGCGCTCGCGCGGATGCGGACACTCATTGACGACCTGCTCGCGGCCGCACGCGACGAGCAGTCGGTTGATGCCGGCGTCGTGGCGCTTGCGGACACGGCCGAGCAGTGCTGGCACAACGTCGAAACCGGCGACGCTGAACTTACTGTCGAGGCCGACGCTGTCATTCGTGCCGACGGGAGCCGACTGGAACAACTGCTCGAAAACCTGTTTAGCAACAGTGTCGAACACGGCGGCGATGACGTGACAGTCACCATCGGAGGGCTTGAGAACGGCTTCTACGTCGAGGACGACGGCGATGGTATCGACGAGGAAAACCGATCGCGCGTGTTCGAGACGGGCTACTCGACATCGGACGACGGCACTGGCTTCGGGCTCTGGATCGTCGCGGAGATCGCCGACGCCCACGACTGGACGGTGACCATCGACGAGGGGAGCGAGGGCGGCGCACGGTTCGAGATTACCGGTGTCGATATCGTGGAGTGAAAGCACGTATATCAAACCGCTACACCGGGGCGAGCGGCGACACCGCCAGCGCGATACCGATGGCGAGCACCGGGTAGTCACGACGGTCGAAGGAAAGCGGCGGAAGCGTCGGGTTCCACGCGAAACAACGGGCCCGGAGGGCGACCGAAAGCCGGTCCGAGCGGTCGAGCGTGCGTTCCAGCGACCGGACAGCGAGCAGCCGAGCGCGGTCCCGTAACGGGCGGGCCTCGCCGCCACGAGCGTGTATGGCGTCCCGGACTTCCCGCACGTCAGCGAGCACCAGCGGGAACAACCGGACGACGAGCGCCATCCCGATGCCGAGAACCTGGCCGGGCTTGCCGGGAATCAGTCGCTGGACCGCCGCCCGGGTGTCCCGGACCGGCGTCGACGTGAGGTAGGCGGCGCTGACGAGCAACACCGGGAGAATACGCCCGACGTGCAACGCCGAGCGCAGCGCCGGGTCGACCCGAAACCACGGCGGGCCGAGCGCCACGCCAGCGATGAACGGGGCCAGCGCCAACACGAGAAGGACGACCCGATACGAGCGCAGGACGGCCAGTGGCGAGAGCTGGGCCGCCGCGAGCGTACACAGCGCGAACGCGGTCGTCCCGACGAGCCACGGGAGGGTGGGGTGCGAGACCGCGGCGATGGCGAGCCCGAACTGGACCAGCAGCTTCGACCGCGGGTCCAGCCGATGCGCAAACGTCGAGCCGGGTCGGTAGCTCAACATCGCGGGTCTCTGATGCCGAGGTCCGGGAGGCTGTCGAGCGCTTCGGCTGGCGGCACATCGAGAACGACCCGCCCCTCGTGTAACGCGACGAGGCGGTCGGCCCGCTCGTATAGGTCCCGGAGGTCGTGCGTGACAACGATGATACCCGTCCCATCGGCGGCCAGCGCGTCAAGGTGGTCCAGCACTGAGTCTCTGGCCGGCCAGTCTAACCCGACGAGCGGTTCGTCGAGCACAAGATAGTCCGGTTCCATGGCGAGTGCCCCGGCGATAGCGACGCGGGCCTGCTCGCCGCCCGAGAGAGCGTCGATGCGGCTCTCGGCGGCAGCACCGAGGTCGACAGCGTCGAGCGCCCTGTCGACCCGGCGGTCAATCTCTTCCCTGTCGAGCCCGAGGTTCTCCGGGCCGAAGGCCACGTCAGCCGCCACGGTCGCGGCGACAAACTGGTCGCGGGGATGCTGGAACACCATCCCGATACGCGTCCGGGCGACGACGGGGTCGTCCGTCACGTCGGTCCCGTCGACAGTGACCGCTCCGGCGTCGGGCGTCAGCAGCGCGTTGAAATGTCGGACGAGCGTCGTCTTGCCGCTCCCGTTCGGTCCGACGAGCAGACAGTACTGACCGTCGGGTATCGACAGCGTGAGCCCGTCGAGGACATCGACATCGCCGTACCGGTAGCGCAGGTCGCTGACCTCGATCATCGACCGGCGAGGTACCCGCCCTGCACGACGCCGACCGCGATACCGAGCTTCAGGAGGTCAAGCGGGATGTACGGAGCCATCACGGCCGCAGCGCGGGCGAACGGCAGCCCGGTGACCACCGCCAGCCACGGGACGCCGATAGCGTAGACGACAGCGACCGCCGCGGTGAGGGCGACGACCTGCACCGGGACAGAGAGATCAGCGACCGGTTTCGGTGCTATGCTCCGGTGTGCAATAGCGCCGGCGACGACCGCACCGACGAGGAAGCCGACGAGGAAGCCGCCGGTCCCCTGCCCGGCAATGACATAGCCCAGCCCCGCGTTCGCGTTCGAGAACACCGGTGCGCCGGCGATACCAACAAGGACGTACAACAGCAGGGCAACGCCGCCCCACAGCGGCCCCAGCAGGAGGCCGGCGAAGAACATTCCGAAGGGCTGCAGCGAGAACGGCGGCAGCGCCCCCGGAAGCGGGATCGATATCTGTGCAAGCGCTGCGGTTAGCGCCGCGAGCAGCACCGCCTTCGTGAACAAGCCCACAGTCTCGTCGTCGACGAGGTCGACGGATTGCTCTGTTGCCATGGGTCTCCCTCTCTCGTCAACCGAAATATAGCCAGTGGTTCACGGAACGCGCGACCGCGGCCGGCGTTCCAGTCACTCGGCCGGCGTGACGCGGGCGAGCACGTCGTCGCGCTCCCGCGGGAAGCCGTCGCCGGCCCGCCCGTCGCGGTTCGACGTGACGAGGTAGAGGCCGCCGTCAGGCCCCTGCTCAATATGGCGAATCCGACCGAGTTCGTCGGCCAGCAGAGAATGCGTGGTCGCGGTGTAGGCGTCGTCGGTCCAGTCGGCGTCATACACCTCAGCGTCGTCGCCCGGCGGCGGGTCCGCACCGTCTGGTGTCAACGTCGTTGCGAGGAGTTTCTGTCCCTTCAGGCCGCCGGTGAGCAGTCGGTTCCGCAGCGACGGCACGGCGTCGCCGGTGTAGAACAGCGAGCCGGAAGGTGCCCAGCCGCCGGCGTTGCCCGTGTTTGCGAGCGGCCGGCGGACCTCGGAGCCGGCGTCGGCGTACTCCTCGTGCTTGCGGGTGTCGGGCCAGCCGTAGTAGCCCCCAGCCACGAGGCGGTTGAGTTCGTCCCGTCCGGTCGGACCGTGTTCGGAGGCGATGACGGTGCCGTCTGGGAGCCAGGCCAGCCCTTGTGGGTTCCGGTGACCGTAGGTGAACACCCGCGGGTCCCCGCCGATATCAGGGTTCCCGGGTGCGGGGTCGCCCGCGGGCGTCACGCGGAGGACCTTCCCACCGAGCGAGTCGGTGTCCGCGGCCAGTTCGCCGTCGCCCGCGTCCCCCGTCGTAATCCAGAGATACTTTTCGGGGCCGAATGTGAGCCGACCGCCGTTGTGTATCTTGCTTCCGGGAATGCCATCGACGATGACGGACTCCGCGGCGGCCGGGTCTTCGGCCGAGACATCCATCGCGACGACCCGGTTGACTCGCTCGTCGTCGGTCATCGTCGTGTAGTAAACGTACACCACCGGCGGGTCGGGATACGTCGGGTGTGCGGCGACGCCGAGCGTCCCGCCTTCGCCGCCCGTTACCCACCAGCCGTCGTCGCTCGATTCCGCGTCGATGACCGCTGCGGGTTCGGTGACTGTTCGGACGTTCCCGTCCACAAACGAGAGGACACGACCAACACGTTCGGTGAGAAACAGCGTTCCGTCCGCGGCAAAGGAGAGGTCCCATGGGATTTCCAGATTCTCGATGAGTGGTTCGGTGGCGAGCGGCGTGTCTGTCGGTGACGTGGTCGGAGCCGCCCAGTCGGTGTCGGGCGACTGGCTGCGCTCATGGCTGAGGGAGACGTCGTAGCGGTCCAGCGCGTGTGTCGGGCCTGCCGTCGTTGTGGCCGTCGGTGTCAGGTCCGACGACTCCGTCTGTGTCCCTGACTCACCGCGACAGCCGGCCAGCACGGTCGCCCCGATACCGCCGAGTGCGGCGAGGTACTGGCGGCGGGAACGGGCGTCACAGCTGGACTGTCGCATAGATTTCTCTGCCAAGTATAGAAGAATAAAGATGTCGGAGACAGCCGAATTAGCGAGCGGCAGCCGCGACGCGTTCTTTCTCTTCTTTCTGGTTGACTGCGTAGGTCTGGACGTCGTCGTTAGCAGCACCGATGAGCTGCTGTGCGAGCGCCTCGGCGGCACTCGTGGTGGTCTTGAACGAGCCACCGTAGACGCCCTCGGCGAGGAACTTCAGGGCCTGGTCGACGCGGCGCTGTGGCGCGACATCGACGGCTTTCGGGACCGAGATACCACCGTATTTCAGGCGGACAGTCTCCTCTCGGGGAGCGCTGTTCTCGACCGCACTGACGAGCACCTGAATCGGGTTCTCGTCGGTGCGCTCGTGAACGAGTTCGAACGCCTCAGTGACGATGGATGTTGCAAGCTGTTTCTTGCCCGTATTTTCGTCGGTCTGCATCAGGCGGTTGATGAGCCGCTCGACGATGCTGATCTCGCTTTTCTTGAACTGCTTGTCCGCGTGGCGCCCCATCGTGTGGGCGATCGGCGTGACAGTGATGTAGCGCTCGGTCGAGGGGTCGGAGTACTCGATCTCCGTGATCTCCCACTCGCCGAACAGCTTCGCACGGGCCGTCTCTGGCTCGCTTTCCTCAGCCGCGTCAGCCTCGGGTGTATCTTCGGCACTCATGGTTATCGGACCGGTTTCTCCGCGTTCCCGCGAACGAGTTCAATGAGAGAGACGCCGTTGACTTTCTCGACCTTGTAGTTGACACCGGAGAGGTCGCCCATCGCGCGGCCCTTCGCCCCGCCGATACCCGCGATTGTGACCTCGTCGTGCTCGTCAATGAAAGAGATAGCGCCGTCACCGGGACAGAACGCGGTGACCTGCTTACCGTTCTTGATGAGCTGGACGCGGACACACTTCCGGATAGCGGAGTTAGGCTGCTTGGCCTCGATGCCGACTTTCTCCAGTACGATACCTCGTCCCTGGGGCGCACCCTCGAGCGGGTCGGACTTCTTGCCCAGGCCGCGTTCGCGACGCGCGTAGTCAGTGTCGGACCACCGGTGCTTCTGGCGGTCCTTCTTGAGCTTGCGCGCGGCGTACTTGCCGTTCGCCATAGTAGGCACTGGTACCTTTCGGAGGTACTTAAGACTCCTCTTTCGGACTCAGACGGTAGCGTCGGCGTGTGTGGCGTTCTGTGGCATAGACGGGGCAAGAAGGACGGTAAATAACGCGGCGAGAGCGCCACGGCAATGAGGAAGAAGCTGTCAGTGGGGTGTTTCGGTCGCGTCTGGCGGTCAACACAACACTCCCCCGCTCTCCGTGACATTGCCCCCGAATGATATTTCGCTTACACCATCGGTTACAGGTACTGGGGTACTGCAAAGAGTAGCGGGCGGCTACGCAGTCGTACAGCGAACAGAAGACCTATCAGGGGCCACGACTCTCAGTGCCGGACTCCGTCAGACGATGAAATCGATCGCGCACACGCGGAATCAGGTGTGATAACTGGGCAGGTGGTTTCTAGTACCGCCGCTTGAGTTATTCACACAGACCTGCCGGAGTAGCTATGAAACTTGAACAACGTCTCCCAGATATCGTCCGACAAACGTATCTCCGGAAGTTGGCGCTTATCATTCTCTGTATCGCCCTGCTCGTTGCGGGCGTCAGCGTCACCGCGGAGCGGACGGTTGCAGACGAGCTGACAGAACAGCGTGAAAACGAACTCCAGACCGGGGCCGTCCAGACGGCTACGACAACAGCTGACTGGGTCCGTAGCCAGCGCAACGCCGCTCGAACCCTCTCAACGCTGTCTGACGTTCAGGAGGGAAGCCCGACGATGATCCGTGGCGCGTTACAGCGGCAAGCGTTCTACCAGCCGGAGTCAGTGTACGCCATCCACTACGTTAACGAAGAGACACTGGAGATCAAGGAATCGTCACTGAGCGACCGACGGGAGACGTCGCTCCAGACGGGCGACTTCGAGTGGGAGGGCGGGAGCCTCTCGGTCACCGGGTCGAACTCCGTCGATATGTCGAAAGTGTACACCTATGAGGGAGGGAAGTACATCGCCTTCGCAAGCCCAGTCGCCCGAAGCGACAAACTGGTCGTCGTGGTCCACAACGTGACTGCACGGACGGCCCAGTTCCGTAACTCAATCGAGGGCGGTGAGACACGGATCGTCCGACAGGACGGGACGGTCCAGTTCGCCGAGGACGCATCGACCATCGGCACCCAGTACAACGTCTCCGCCAACCTGACCGCACTCACAGCGGAAGATAGCGGCGTGGCCAGAAGCGGGTCGTACCTGATCGCCGCGGAGTCTGTCGATGACACGCCGTGGATCGTGATCAAGCAGGCCCCGAAATCGACCGCCTTCGCCCTCCGCGACAGTATTCAGGGGAGCTTCGTCGCCATCATCGGTGTGTCACTGGCCGGGTTCGCACTCATCGGCGTCCTCGTCGGTCGCGGGATCATGCAGTCGCTCAGGCGACTCTCGACACAGGCGGAAGCCCTCGCAGTGGGCAACTTCGACACCGACATCGAGCAGTCAGACCGCCTCGATGAGGTCGGCGATGTCCAGAACGCATTCTACGAGATGAAGACGTATCTCGATACCGTCGCCGCACAGGCTGACGCGCTCTCCAGACAGGCGTTCGACGACCCGGCGCTCGACAAGGACGTGCCCGGCCAGCTCGGTTCGTCGCTATCGAGCATGCACGGGAACCTCGAATCGTTCATCAGCGACCTCGAACAGGCCCAGCAGGAGGCCGAAGAGTCCAAGGCAGAGGCAGAAGAGATAGCAGAAACCCTCGAACAGCAGGCCGAGGAGTTCTCGGCCGTGATGCGGAAGGCGGCCGACGGCGACCTCACCCAGCGGCTCGACACCGACACTGACAACGACGCGATGGCCAACATCGCCACCGCGTTCAACGATATGCTCGCCCAGCTCGGCCAGACAGTCATGCGTATCCGTGAGTTTGCCGACGACGTCGACGGCTCCGCAGACCAGATCACCGCAAGCGCCACCGAGGTCCGGAGCGCCAGCGAAGAGGTCAGCGAATCCGTCCAGGAGATCGCCGACGGCGCGGAGACACAGTACGAGAACATCGAGGAGACGGTCGACGAGATGTCGGGCCTCTCCGCAACGGTCGAAGAGGTCGCAGCGCAGGCCGACGAGGTTGCGGCCACGTCGGACGAGGCCGCCGATATCGGCGAAACCGGCAGCGAGCGTGCTTCTGAGGCCATCGATGTGATGAACGACATCGAGACGCGAGCCGACGAAACAATCGACCGCGTCGAGTCACTCGACGAGGAGATGGAGCAGATCGGGGACATCGTCGACCTCATCGACGACATCGCAGAGCAGACGAACATGCTCGCGCTGAACGCCTCCATCGAGGCCGCCCGCGCCGGTGAGGCTGGTGAAGGGTTCGCCGTCGTCGCCGACGAGATCAAGGGTCTTGCGCAGGAGACAACTGAAGCCACCGAAGAAGTCTCGACGGTTATCGAAGACGTACAGGACACCACCGGTGACGCCGTGACCGACATCAGACAGATGGGTGATTCCGTCACTGACGGTATCGAGACTGTCGACGATGCCATCGAATCGCTTGAGGCCATCGTCGACCGGGTCGAGGAGGTAAACGACGGCATTCAGTCCATTAGCGACGCCACCGACGAACAGGCCGCGACGACGGAGGAAGTCGTCGCAATGACCGACGAGGTCGGGACAATCAGCGAGGAAACCGCTTCCAGCGCCGAGAACGTCGCCGCCGCCGCTGAGGAACAGACAGCGACGATCAACGAAGTGACTAGCGGTATCGAATCTCTGTCTGATCAGGCTGGCGACCTCAGCGAACTCCTGCAGACGTTCGATGTCGATAGCGGAACTACACACAGCGATACCGACGTGTACGAACACGACGCGCCAGACGCCTCAGCAGACGACGACTGAATACGTAGTTATTTTATTCTGATACCTACAGTTCTGGTTCGACACTCTGCTCGAACCATTGATAGAGACTGTAACCATCAAAAAGGATACCGATGCCAGAGCCGAGATCCTGCCGCTGACTGAACCGGACAAGATAAAAGAGCGCAACTAGCCCCCCGCCGGTAAGCGAGTACGGCAGTGACGCGAGCAGTCCCTTGACGGGTATTGTGGCTAGCAGTAACACGAACAGCGCGAGAGTAGACGTGCCCTCGAGTGCGGACGGCGGATTCCCCAGAACGTGTGCGTGAGACAGGTAGATTCCGACGATAGTCAGTGGAGCGAGGAGGTTGCTACCGTCTGGACGCCGGAGCGAAGGCATAGCAGTCCGTTCACAGCCGACGAAAAAACAGTTTCTGCCAGTCACCGCGTCGACTGTCCGGCTACTCGGGTCCACACCCCGTCCGAATCGCCCCGCTCAGGTCAGTTCGATGCCGTCGATGTCGAAGTGTCGCTTGGCCAGTTGCCGGGCGGCGTCGATGTTGCGCCCCTCGCGGCCGATTGCGGCCCCGCGGTCCTCCTGTGCCACTTCGACGTAGGCGACGGTGTCGTCGTTCTCGGAGACGGTGACGTTGTACACCGCGGCCGGTGCGAGCGCGTTGGCCACGAAGTCCTCGGCCGTCTCGGCGGCCTCGACGAGTTTCACCTCGCGGCCCAGACGCTCCTCGACGCGTTCGACCGTCTGACCGCCCGGGCCGATAGCGTCGGCCATCTCGCCGCGTTTGACCAGGTACACCACCTGGTCGTGCTCTTCGTCGACGACGCAATCCCGGACGGTGACGGCTGCCTCGTCCTCGAAGAGGGCGACCAGTCGACGTGCTTCGTCCGAGAGTTCGACCCGCATCAGTCCTGAGTCGTACCCATCCGGAGGTTGACGTCACCGGTGCCGAGTTTGATCGGCTTCCCGACGATGACGTTCTCCGTGACGCCGTCGAGTTCGTCGACCTCGCCGTGGATGGCGGCGTCAAGCAGGTGGTTGACGGTGACCTCGAACGCTGCGCGGGCGAGCACGGAGTCTTTCGACCCGGAGATGCCGTGGCGGCCGATGGACTCGATGGTCCCCTCGTTAGTCATGATGTCGGCCACGAGCATCAGGTGCCGGACGTTCACGTCGTCCAGCCCCTGCTCTTCGAGCGTGTTCATCGTCTCGTTGATGAGCGTTTCACGGGCTGCTTCGACGCCGAGTTCCCGGTAAATCTCGTGAATGTTGTTACACGTGGTCCGGGAGGCGTCGACACCCTCGATGTCCAGCACTTCGCCGAAGTCCGACCCCTCGGTGTAGAGGACGAACTCCTCGCCGTTGTCGGTCTCCTCCTTGCGGATGACGACGCGGGTAATCTCCTCGATGCCCTTGAAGACGATCTCTCGAAGCTCCTCGACCAGCTGGAGCAGGTCGCGGTAGCTGGGTTCCTCCGGGCCGAACTCGATGACCGTCCCGACCTGCCGGGTCGAGACGCCGAGGTTCGACTCGATGGTTTCGGCGATTTCCTCGGCGATGGCGTCGGTGTCGTTGACCGTCGGCCACCGCTCCAGCAGCGTGTCCTCGTTGAGGTCTATCTCGACGAGCATGTCCGCGACGTTCGTCGAGATGTCTCCCAGCGCGAGGATGCGCGTCGCCTCTATCTTCCAGACGACCTCGTGGGCGCGCTCGCGGTCCTGGGCGTACTCCTCGTCCAGATGGACCGTCATCATCGGCGTGTCCGGCGTCTTCCGGGCGTCCACCAGCTCGATGAGCCGGGGTAGCCCCTGAGTCACGTCGATTTCGGCGACCCCCGCGTAGTGGAACGTGTTCATCGTCATCTGCGTTCCCGGTTCGCCGATGGACTGGGCCGAGACGGTTCCGACCGGGTCCAGCGGGTCGACGCGGGTGTCGAGATAGCGTGACTCGACGGCCTTGGCGATGCGGTCGGCGTCGTCGACGCCGACGCCGCGTTCCTCGATGGTGCTGTACACTTCGTCTTTCAGCCGTCGCGGCAGCTCGGTGTCCTCGACGACGGCCTCGATGTCTGCTGATACGTCGTGTGCTGTCATTGTTAGTCGTCACCCTCGGCCATCCACCAGTCGTCCGCGTGCTCCGAGAGGTTGGTCCGCTCGGTGCGGGTCCCGAGGAAGCTCTCTTTTTGCTTTTCGCTCTCGAACTCCTCGTCGAGGACGCTGTCGGCGATCTGCTCGACGTCGACGGCGGCCTCGTCCTGGTTCGAGGAGACGTCGACCGGCGACGTGCCGTCCTCGCCGAACTCGAACTGAACGATGGTGTCGCTTGTGTCCCGGACGGTGCCGTCGTACTGCGTCTCCAGTTCGGAGAGGGCGTTGATGAGCCGGCGCTGGAGGTACCCGGACTTGGAGGTCCGGACGGCCGTGTCGACCAGCCCCTCGCGGCCACCCATCGCGTGGAAGAAGAACTCCTTGGGGCCGAGGCCGGAGCGGTAGGAGGCCTCCACGAAGCCGTGGGCGTCCGCCGACAGGTCGTTCTCCTCGAAGTGCGAGAGGGTGCGGTTCTCGTACCCGCGGTTGATCCGCTCGCCGCGGACTGCCTGCTGGCCGACACAGCCGGCCATCTGGGTCAGGTTCAGCATCGACCCACGCGCACCGGACTCGGCCATGATGACGGCCGGGTTGTCCTCGCCGAAGTGGTCCTCGGCGATGTCACCGGCGGAGTCACGCGCCTTGCCCAGCGTCTGCATGATTTTCATCTCCAGCGTCTCGTCGACGGTCCGGCCGGGCAGGGATTCGAGTTCGCCCCGTTCGTAGGTCTCGATGAGTTCCTCGACGCGGTCGTACGCGCTGTCGATGGCGTCGTTGATCTGCTCTTCCGCTTCTCGTGGGATAGACTCGTCGTCGATGCTGATGGAGAACCCAAAGTGCATGATAGAGCGCATCGCCAGCGCCGAGACCTCGTTGACCAGAATCCGGGCGCGGGTCCGCGAGTAGTCCTTGGCGATGGTGTCGACGATTTCGCCGCCGAATGCGCCGACGGCGTCCTCGTCGATGGTGCCGCCAGTCATCTGGCCGTCCTCGACGACGACCGTGTCGCCGGCGGAGGACGTGAACTCCAGGTTCAGGTCGTCGGGCAGCAGTTCCGAGAACAGCGAGCGGCCGGTCCAGTACTCCTCGCCGTCCTCGTCGACGCCGTCCGGCTCGGGCAGTTCGTCGATTCGGGTCGCACGCAGGAGGTCGAGCG
This sequence comes from Haloarcula sp. Atlit-47R, assembly GCF_003665985.1. Taxonomy (NCBI): domain Archaea; kingdom Methanobacteriati; phylum Methanobacteriota; class Halobacteria; order Halobacteriales; family Haloarculaceae; genus Haloarcula; species Haloarcula sp. Atlit-47R. Next base: position 1,000,947 of record NZ_QPLQ01000001.1, read on the forward strand.
CCTGCGTCTCGTTGAACTTCGGATTGGTGTGGGTCAGCAGGTACGTCCCGCTGATGTGGTCCTGAATCGCGCCGATGATGTTCTCGCCGAAGCGCGGCGAGAGCATCTGTTCCTGCACGCGCATGAGGACCCGGGCCTCCGCGCGGGCCTCCTCGTTTTGCAGGGCGTGCATATTCATCTCGTCGCCGTCGAAGTCAGCATTGTACGGCGGGCAGACCGTCGTGTTCAGCCGGAACGTCTTGTACGGCATCACGACGACCTCGTGGGCCATGATGGACATCCGGTGCAGCGACGGCTGGCGGTTGAAGATAATGATGTCGCCGTCGACCAGGTGGCGGGACACTTCCCACTCGGGTTCGACCTTCTCGGCCAGTTCCTCGCAGTTCTTCTCGGTCACCTTCAGCCGGCGGCCGTCGGGCCGCTTGACGTAGTTCGCGCCGGGGTGGGCTTCCGGCCCGTTGGAGACGTAGCGACGGGCCTCTTCGAGGTTGCGCTCGGTGACGTTCATCGTCTGGGTCATCTCCTTTGCGACCCGATCCGGGACGCCGACCTCATTGAGCGAGAGCGTCGGGTCCGGCGAGATGACGGTACGAGCGGAGAAGTTCACGCGCTTCCCGGACAGCGAGCCGCGGAAGCGGCCCTCCTTGCCCTTCAGGCGCTGGGAGAGCGTCTTGAGCGGCCGGCCGGAGCGGTGTCGCGCCGGCGGCGTGCCCGAGATCTCGTTGTCCATGAAGGTGGTGACGTGGTACTGCAGCAGTTCCCAGAGGTCCTCGATAATCAGCTGTGGCGCACCCGCCTCGCGGTTCTCCATGAACCGCTGATTGATGCGGATGATGTCCACGAGCTTGTGCGTGAGGTCGTCCTCGGAGCGCTGGCCGTTGTCCAGCGTAATCGAGGGCCGAGCGGTGACCGGCGGCACCGGCAGCACCGTCAGAATCATCCACTCGGGCCGTGAACGGGCCGGTTTCATCCCCAGCACTTCGATGTCCTCGTCCGGGATGTCCTCGAACCAGTCCCGGATGTCGCTGGGCATGAGCTTGTTCATGTCCTCCTCAGTCAGGTCGACCGACAGCGCCTTCTCTAGGGCGCGGCGGTCCTCCTGGCGCGGGCGGAACTCGCCGCTGAGAATCTCCTGGACGCGGCTGCTGTCGATGCCGGTCTCCTCGGATAGTTCGACGGGCGAGATCGGCTCCTCGGCCTCCTCCATCGCGGCGGCGATTCGCTCGGGGTAGTCCGAGGCCAGCACGTCCTGGACCTCGTAGTAGGTGGTCGGCTTCTCGTGTTTGATGTCGTACTGCTTCTCGCCACAGAACGGACAGCGGTCCTTCTTGCGGGCCTGCCGGATGGCGGCCTTGGTCACGTCGTTGAGGTCGCGGCCGAGGTCCTGGGTCCGTGTCAGTCGGTCGGCGAACTCGTCGCGCTCGTGCTCGTCGAGACAGAGCCGAGAGCACTCCCGGCAGGTCCCGCGCAGGAGCCGGCGGATGAGCTTCGCGAAGCCGACGTGGATGACCGGCGCGGCGAGTTCGATGTGGCCGAAGTGACCGTTACACGACCCGCTGTGTTTCCCGCAGGTCTTGCACTCCAGTCCGGGGTCGATGACGCCCAGTCGCGGGTCCATCAGCCCCATGTCGATGGGGAAGCCGTCGTCGTCGTACGTGTCGGCCGTAATCACTTTTGTGGCCGACATCTCGCGGTACTCCTCCGGGTCCATCAGCCCGAAACTGAGCTGACCGATTTCCTGTGGTGTCTGTTGTGAACTCATACTGCGTCCTCCAGTTCGATCCGCGGGGCGATTCCGAGCGCCTTCATCTCGTCAAGCAGGAGCTTGAACGCGTAGGACATCTCGACCTCGTGGATGTCGGTCTCCTCCTCGCAGTTCGGACAGTAGATACGCCGCTGTTCGACGTTCTCGACGGCCGTCATCCCACACTGCCCACAGACGTTTATCCACTCGCGGTCGGACTCGTCGAGCAGGCGCTCCTTGAGCGCCATCGCCGCGCCGTGCCCGATGAGCACGTCCCGCTCCATCTCACCTACACGGAGGCCACCCTCGCGGGCGCGCCCCTCGGTGGGCTGGCGGGTAAGCACCTGCACCGGCCCGCGCGAGCGGGCGTGCAGTTTGTTCGACACCATGTGGTAGAGCTTCTGGTAGAAGATGTCGCCGACGAAGATTTCCGCGTCGATTTTCTCGCCGGTGACGCCGGAGTACATCGTCTCCTTGCCCGACGAATCGAAGCCGTGCTCTTCGAGCGAGCCACGCAGTTCCTCCTCGTCCTCGCCGGTGAAGGCGGTGCCGTCGACGCGTCGGCCTTCGAGCGCACCGACCTTCCCGCCAATCATCTCCAGGATGTGGCCGACGGTCATCCGCGACGGCAGCGCGTGCGGATTGATGATGAGGTCCGGGACGACGCCCTCCTCGGTGAACGGCATGTCCTCCTGGGGGGCGATGTGGCCGACGACGCCCTTCTGGCCGTGGCGGCTGGCGAACTTGTCCCCGAGTTCGGGGATGCGCTCGTCACGCACCGAGACCTTCGAGAGCTTCGAGCCGTCCTCGCCTTCCATCAGCGTGACCGTGTCCACGACGCCGGATTCGCCCGAGCGCATCGTCACGCTCGTCTCGCGGCGCTTCTGGGGGGAGAGTCCGCCCATGTCGTCCGGTTCTTCGAGGAACCGCGGCGGGCTGGTCTTGCCCAGCAGGACGGCGTTCTCGCCGACCTTCGTCTCCGGATTCACGAGACCGTCGTCGTCGAGGTGGGTGTACGCTTCCTCGCCGCGTGCGCCACGGACCTCGTCGTCGGGAATCTCGAAGCGGTCCTCCTGACCGCCGGGGTAGCGCCGTTCCTCGCCCTCGTAGGTGCGGAAGAAGTGCGAGCGGGCGAGCGCGCGGTCGACCGACCCCTGGTTCATCACGAGTGCGTCCTCGATGTTGAACCCCTCGTAGCTCATCACGGCGACGACGAAGTTCTGTGCCGCGGGGCGGTCGTCGTAGCCGATTTGCTCGGTGGTCTGGGTCTTGACCATCGAGAGCTGGGGGTAGTGCAGCAGGTGCTGGCGCGTGTCCGGGCGGATGCGGTAGTTCGCCGACGGCAGGCCCAGCGACTGCTTTATCATCCCCGACCCCATCGTAATCCGGGGCGAGGCGTTGTGTTCGGGATACGGAATCATCCCCGCACCGATACCGAACATCAGCTGCGGGTCGACTTCCAGGTGCGTGTGCTTCTCCGTGAGTTCGTCCTCGTCGACGCCGACGAGGATGTCCTCCTCTTCCTCGGCGTCGATGAACTCGACGAGGCCACGCTCGACGAGTTCCTCGAATTCGAGCTCGCCCTCTTTGACCTGCTCGACCTCCTCGTCGGTCATCAGCGGTTCGCCGTCTTCGACGACCAGCAGCGGGCGTCGGGCACGGCCAGCGTCGGCGTTGATGATGACCTCGCCGGTCCGGTTTTTCACCGAGACGTTGACCATCTGGGAGACGTCTCCCCGTCGTCGCGCCTGTCGTACCTGTTCTGCGAGCTGTTCCGGGTCGGGGTGTGTGCCGACCAGACTACCGTTTACGTATACTTTGGCTTCGCGTCCCTGACTCATGTTAATCGTCCGCGGGCTGCTGTTCTATCGACTCGATACCGGGGATGCCCTGAACCCCCATCTCCGCGAGTTCCTGTTTGAGACCCTGTGGATCCTCGACGTCCTGCGACAGCTCCATCGCCTGGGCGAAGTTCTTCACCAGCCCACAGTTGGGGCCCTCCGGCGTCTCGGAGGGACAGATGCGCCCCCACTGGGTCGCGTGCAGGTCCCGTGCCTCGAAGTGGGGCTGGGAGCGGCTGAGCGGCGAGCGCAGCCGCCGGAGGTGCGAGAGCACCCCCATGAAGTCGGTCCGGTCGACCAGCTGGCTCACGCCGGAGCGGCCGCCGACCCAGTTCCCCGTCGCGATGGGGTGTTCGAGCCGCTCGGTCAGCACGTCCGAGCGAACGACCGTCGAGACGGAGAGCTGCCGGTTGCGCATGTTGGCCCGTTCGAGCTGGTACTTCACGTCCCGGGCGAGCTTGTTCAGCGCCGTCCGGAACAGGTCCGTCATCAGGTCGCCGCTGACCTTCAGCCGCTTGTTCGCGTAGTGGTCCTTGTCGTCGGATTCGCGACGGCCAAGCGCCAGTTCGAAACACGCCTCGGCCATCCGGCAGAGGTAGAACGCCTTGTTGATGCGGACCTCCTCTTCCTCGACGCCTTCCTCGTGCAGATGCGGGAGGAGATAGCGGTCGATGACGTAGTTGGCTCGCTTGAGCTGGTAGTTCTTGCCCTGCCCGGAGGCGACGCGCTTGCCCAGCGTCTCGATTGCTTCCTCGGTCGTCTGGACCTCGGCCTCCTCTAGGTTCTCCAGCATGAACTTCACGATTTCCGGGTCCTCGCTGACGCGGTGGACGATTTCCTCGTCCGATTCCAGCCCCAGCGCGCGCACCAGCGTAACGAAGTCGATACTGCCCGAGACGGACGGGAACGAGACTTCCAGCAGTCCGTCCCGCGTCCGCTCACACAGCACCAGCGCGCGGTAGCCACGGCGCTGGGAGAACGTCTTGGCGACCTGCACCTCGTCGCCGTACTTGGTGTCGTACTCGGCCAGAATCTTGTTCGGGGCGAGGTCCTCGCTGGTCATCAGCACCCGCTCGGAGCCGTTGACACAGAAGTAGCCACCGGGGTCTGCGGGGTCCTCGCCGATGTCGATGAGCTCCTCGTCGGTGAAGCCCGCGATGTTGCACTTGTTCGACCCGACCATGATGGGCATCCGCCCGATCTTGGTCTCGGTCCGGTCGACGACTTCCTCCGGTTCCTCCTCGCCACCGCGGACGATGGCCATCTCCATGAACACCGGCGCGGAGTAGGTAATGTTGCGGAGGCGGGCTTCCTGCGGATACAGCAGTTCCTCGCTGCCGTCGGCCTCGCGGACTCGAGGGGTGACGACGCGGACGTCGCCCAGTTCGACCCACACCGGTTCCTGTCCTTCCTTGTCGCCGATGTCAGTCTCGATGGTCTCTTTCTCGTCGACGACCTGCTGCATCCCTCGGTCGAGGAATGCGTTGAACGAGCGGAAGTGGTGTTCGGCGAGCCGTTCCTTGGCGAAATATTCACGCGATATAGCGCGGCGATCTTGTGTGTCCATTATTCTACCACCAGTCGATAGACAACTGCGGTGTCGGTCGTCCGGGAGTCGCGTTCGATCCGAACCACGTCACCGACTTCGGCGTCGTCCGGCAGCGCCTTGTCGGTGCGCTTGATCTTCGGAAGGTCCGTCTTCTTGATGTCATACTCCGTGAGTACTGCTTCGAGGTCGTCCTCGTCGACGACACTGTGGTCTGGGACGAGGTCGTGTTGACTTACATCTACCATGTGTGTGCGTGTGCGTTTGGCCTGCTGCTGGAGAAGGTGGCTGTCACGAGATACTACAGGGCCGTACTGTCGGGGCGCATATAACACTTACCAAGTCGCTCTGCCGTGGCTATCGGACCCGCCCACCCTCACGGACTGCGGGCGTGGTTGCTCTTACCAACCACATAGCGCAGACCGGACATAGAACTTTGGGTCCCGTCATGTGCATTCATCCCGGGGCGGGTCTCTTTGGAAAGTCTTAATACTGACACCAAGGTACGAAAGAATGCAACGAAGGCCCGGATGGTGTAGTGGCCCATCATACGACCCTGTCACGGTCGTGACGCGGGTTCAAATCCCGCTCCGGGCGTTCTATTGCGACCAAACTGACGAGCGCTATGCAGTGCGTGCTCGTAGGCTGCCCGGATGGTGTAGTGGCCCATCATACGACCCTGTCACGGTCGTGACGCGGGTTCAAATCCCGCTCCGGGCGCTTCTTCGAAATCAAATCATCAAGCGACGCGTTTTATCGCCGTCGTACGGACCGCTGGTGCGTTATTAGTAGCCGTCCAGCAGGCAGTAAACACCGCCTACGTGCCGAGAAAACGGCGTATACTGATGTCACAAGAGCAGTAGCAGGTGGCCGGGGAAGTTCCCCCGTGGCCTGTCATAGTGTCCGTCCACCGGGGTCGGACGTGCTATCACTTCACGTGGGATGGCATATGTTTTGTGTTGGGTGTAAGGCGTGCCGATTAGCGGCTGCCAGCGACAAACTGTTTACCAGGCCCCGCAAAAGAGAGGCCATGGAGGACGTGGATGGCGAGGACATGCCCGGCGCAATCGTCGAGGCGTTCCTCGAACGCGAAGAGGGCGTCCGGGCGCTGCTTGAGGAACTGGAGAAGCTCACTATCGAGGGCCGGCACGAGGAGGTCCGCGACCGTGTTCGCAATCTGGCCGACAGCGACGAGTCGGTGTTTTACACCGTGGCGTTCAGCCTCACCAATTCGCGGCAGTTCTTCGGCGACGTGGAAGCACAGCTGGACGTGACCGCCGCTGACCGGTTGCGGGACCTCGCCGACACGTTTCCCGCACTAGCTGAGCCGTTCAACATCGTCCGGACGGAGCGGGCGGACGACCGCCTCAATCCGGTGACAGACACGAGCTACGCGGTGAGCTACCACCGGGGTGTCGAATCGCCAATGGTGACCTACAGCCCGCTGTCAGGCGAACAGGAGCTGTACGAATCCCGCGGGACACCAAGTGAAGTGTTGCGGGTCGCGTCTGACCTCACGGGCGCGACGACAGACGCGCTGGACGTGGCGATGGATAACGACTACTCGGTCAACACGGAGGAACTGAGCGCGCTCATCGACCGCCGCGAGGAACTGGAGACTGAGCTGAGTAAGCTCCGAGACCAGCTCGACGAACTCCGGCGGACACCGGTCTCAGACGAGTAGGGGTCGTGGACACCGAGCGCACAGTTTCAGCTGACAGACCCGAGCCACAGTGCCGCAACTGGGGCGTTTATGTATCGCGGCCGTAAATGCACAGGTACGACTTGCTATGGGAATGGACCGACTCGAAGATCAGGTCGAGAAGGAGGGGCGGGACCTGTCGATCCTCGAAGCCGTCATCGAGAACGGGCCGATCGGCATCGTTCGGCTCGCCGAGGAGACAGGGGTTCCGAAACACAAAGTGCGATACTCGCTACGGATGCTGGAAGACGACGAACTCATCGAGCCGACGCCGCAGGGAGCGATTCCGGTCGACAACATCGACGAGCGGGTAGCGACGATCAACGACGGCATCGACAGACTTATCGAGCAGTTGGACGGGCTGCGAGACGTGTTCTCGTCTACAGAGTAGCCAGAACGGTCAGTCGAACCCGTTTCCGTGGCAGTAACCCTTTTCGAACGCCGATGCGATGGGTCGATATGGATGTCGCTCTCATTAGCGATTCGCATATTCCGTCCCGGGAACACGAGATTCCGCCGTCGTTCCGGGAGCGCATCGAGGTCGCCGACCACGTCATCCACGCCGGTGACTTCGACAGCAAAGGAGCGCTTGCTGACAGCCAGCACATGGCGGCGGAACTGACCGCCGTCTCGGGCAACATCGACCCGCAGATCGGGTTGCCAGAACGGGCGACAGTCGAACTCGGTGGCGTCACGTTCGTCGTGACACACGGGACTGGCTCACAGCAAGGCTGGGCAGACCGTGTCGCCGCTGCGGTCCGCGAGGAAGCCGACAGTACCGCTGTCGGCGTCGCCGGTCACACTCACGAACTTGTTGACACCGTCTACGAGGGCGTGCGGCTGCTTAACCCCGGCAGCGTCACGGGAGCTTCGCCAGCAGACCGCCCGACGATGTTGACCGCGACAGTCGAGGATGGGACGCTCGACGTAGCAGAGCACGAGCTGTAAAGCGCAGCGCTGTCGCGGCTCGCTCCCGCGTACCGGCAGCTGTTGCCACTGTTGGCCGGCTTTGCAGCGAACGCGGGTCTTTTTCCCGCAGGGACCGCAGGAGTGGTATGGAAGTCTTCGCGGTCGAGGGGCTGCCCGAGGTTCGACCTGGCGATGACATAGCCGAGTTGCTCGTCGAGCAGGCCGACCTGCGGGATGACGACGTGGTCTGTGTCGCCAGCACCATCGTTTCCAAAGCCAGCGGACGCGGCCGGTCGCTGTCATCGTACGAGCCGGGCGAGCGCGCCCGGCGTATCGCGGCGACCATCGAGGATATCGCCGGTGAAGAGAAGGACCCGCGGATGGCACAGGCGATTATAGCGGAGTGTGAGGAAGTGCTGGTCGAAGCCCCGTTCATCCTCGGGGTGACGGATTTCGGCCACATCACGGTCAACGCGGGCATTGACCGCTCGAACGTGCCCGACTCGGACCTCCTCTTACTTCCCGAAGACCCGACGGCGGAGGCTGAAGCGATCCGTGACGGCATCCGCGAGCAGGCGGGCGTCGAACCCAGTGTCATCGTTACTGACACGTCAGGCCGGCCGTTCCGTCTCGGCCAGCGCGGGGTCGCGCTGGGCTGGGCCGGTCTTTCTGCGTCACGGGACTGGCGTGGCGAACACGACCGCGACGGCCGTGAACTCGAAGCCACCGTCCAGGCCGTCGTCGACGAACTCGCCGCCGCGGCCAACCTCGTCACCGGCGAGGGTGACGGCGGAACACCCGCCGCAGTCGTCCGCGATTTCGACTTCGGCGACCACGCGGGCAGCGAGCAACTGTTCCGCGACCCGGAGAAGGACGTAGTCAGACAAGCACTCAGACAGTGGTCACATGTACGCGATTGAACTCACCCCGGAACACCCGGTCGCACAGCTCGCCTCGTTTGCCGAACAGGCTGAATCGAACGCGCTCGACGCCGTCTACGTCAGTCACCACTACAACAACCGCGACCAGTTCATGTCGCTGACCGCGATGGCCGAGCGGACCGACGAGGTACTGCTCGGCCCCGGCATCGCGAACCCCTACGAAACGCACCCAGTGACGCTAGCGTCGCGGGTCGCAACGCTGGACGAACTGAGCGACGGCCGGGCGGTCTTCGGCATCGGGCCGGGCGATAAGTCGACGCTCAGCAATCTCGGCTTCGACCACGACGACGCGCTGCGACGCGTGCTTGAGACGTTCAAGACCGCCCGGAAGCTCTGGGACGGCGAGCGGGTCGACCACGACGGGACGTTTGAGGCCGTCGACGCCGGGCTGAACTACGAGGTCGGTGAGATTCCGGTGTACGTCGGCGCGCAGGGGCCGCACATGACCCGGATGGCAGCGAAACACGCTGACGGCGCGCTGTACAACGGTGCGCATCCGAAAGACCTCGCGTGGGCACGCGAGCAGGTGGAGGACATGGCCGACGAGCGACCCGAGGAGTACGGCGAGTTCGACCTCGCGGCCTACGCCAGCGTCTCGGTCGCCGAGGACGCGACCGAGGCACGGGAGGCCGCGCGGCCGCCGGTCGCGTTCGTCGCCGCCGGCTCACCCCCGGCAGTGCTCGACCGCCACGGCATCGACCACGAGGCCGCCGAAGATATCGGGCAGGCGATCTCCGCCGGCGATTTCACGGCCGCATTCGACGGCGTTACCGAGGCGATGCTGGACGCGTTCTGTATCGCCGGGACGCCGGAGACGGTGGCCGAGCGCACGGCGGTGCTGGAAGAACACGCAGACAGCGTGGTGTTCGCGTCGCCGCTCGGGCCGGATGTCGAGACGGCTATCGATTTGCTTGGGGCGGTCCGCGACCGCCGGAGCCGCTGAACAGCGAAAGCACGGCCCCCAGCGACAGGTACCCGAAGAAGGCGACCGAGACGGTCGTGATGACGGCACCGACGGCGAGCATAAGCGCCGCCAGCGGGTCGTTCAGTGCCACGTCGATAAACCAGCCGGGCATGTCGATGATGCTCTGGAGCAGTTCCGACAGCAGTCCTTGCATTACCTGAACGTTAGCGTGGCCCTACTTTGCGTTTGCGTTCCCGGCCACCACACGGGCGCTCGAGAGCCGCTCTCGTCCGGAGTTACAATCGAGCGCCCTTACGCGACGGGTTCGAGTTCCGCTGAGAAGTGTCTGAGTTCTTCCATCGGTGGCTCCCAGACGATTTTCAGGCCGGTGTACTCGTCGCGGCGGTCGCGGACGCGAGCAGCGGTCTCCGCGATGTGTTCGAGGTGTTCGCGCCAGTATGTCCGGCGGGGCAGGGCGAGGCGGACGAGTTCCGGACGGTCGGTCCCGGGGAAGGCGAACGAGCCGAGTTCGACTGTCCGGACGCCGCCTTCGCGGTAGAGTTCACAGACGAGGCGCTGCCCGGGGAACTGGTCGGCGGGAATATCCGGGAACAGGGCCGCGGCATCAATGTAGACGGCGTGACCGCCGGTCGGCGTGACAATCGGGATGTCGCGCTCACGCAGGAGGTCGCCGAGGGTCGCGACCTGTTCGATCCGCTCGGCGACGTACGGCGGTTGGACCGCTTCCCGGAGACCGGTGGCCATCGCTTCGAGATCGCGACCCGCGAGGCCCCCGTAAGTCGGAAACCCCTCGTACAGGATCGCGCGCTGTTTGCACTGTTCGAACAGGGCAGCGTCGCGAACGGCAGTGAACCCGCCGATGTTTGTGAGTGCGTCCTTTTTCCCACTCATCGTGATTGCGTCCGCGGGACGCAACTGCTCGCGAGCGATCTCATTGAGGGGCGTGTCGGCGTATTCGGGGTCCCGTTGTTTGATGAACTGTGCGTTTTCGGCGAACCGACAGGCGTCGATGACGAACGTTGCGTCGATTTCCGTGGCGAAGGCGGCCGTCTCGCGGATGTTCTCCATGGACACCGGCTGACCGGCGGCGGAGTTGTTCGTGATCGTCAGGACGACAGCCGAAACAGCATCCTCCCCGTACTTTTCGACGGCGTCCCACCCACGGTCTGTGGAGAAGTTTCCGGCAAACGTCCCGACGCTGTCGGAGGTCAGATCCGTCTCTGCCGGGCAGTCGACCGCAGTAGCGCCTTGATTCGTTACGTGTGCGCGGGTGGTGTCGAAATGCGTGTTGTTGAGCACGACGTCACCCTCGTCCAATAGCGCCCCGAAGAGGACGTTCTCCGCGCCGCGGCCCTGATGAGTCGGGACCACGCGGTCGAATCCCATCACGTCGGCGACCGCCTCACGGAAGCGTTCGAACGAGCGCGAACCGGCGTAGGCCTCGTCCCCGCGGACTACGTCCGCCCACTGGTCGTCACTCATCGCGCCAGTCCCCGAATCAGTCAACAGGTCGATAAAGACATCATCCGAAGCGAGGTTAAAGACGTTGTGTCCGGCCTCGGTGAGCGCGGCCGCACGTCGTTCACGGGGTGGGAGCTGTATCGAGGTTACCGATTTGGCCTTGTACGAGCGCATGCTGTGTCGCAGTACGGCGACCGACTTATTCCCCATCTGATAGTCTGTGTACAGCGGTGGGCTGAGATGTCCATCACCAGCCGAGTACGGCTATCGGTGGACAGGTGTTTCTGGCAGGCCAAAATAGCGGGCATTTTGGGGCCACAACTGCTGGAGGGACGTATGAGCGTTCGCGAGGAATTCGACGCGTGGGCGGCCGAAGGCAAAGACAGAGGGATGGAAGACCGGCACTGGCACACCGCCAAGCACGTCCTCGCCCGGATGCCGGTCGAACCGGGCGACACGGTCCTCGACCTCGGAACGGGGTCGGGCTATGCGCTCCGTGCGCTTCGGGACACCAACGACGCCGGGCCCTGCTATGGTCTCGACGGGTCGCCGGAGATGCTCCGGAACGCCCGCGAGTACACGGACGACGACGGTATCGGGTTCCTGCGCGGGGACTTCGACGCCCTGCCGTTTGCGACCGACAGCATCGACCACGTGTTCTCGATGGAGGCGTTTTACTACGCCAGCGACCCGCCACACACGCTCGAAGAAATCGCACGAGTGCTGCGACCGGGCGGGACCGCCCACATCGCGGTGAACTACTACGAGGAGAACGTCCACTCCCACGAGTGGCAGGAGTTCATCGACATCGAGATGACACGCTGGAGCGCCCCGGAGTACCGCGAGGCCTTCCGCGAGGCGGGGCTGGCCGTGGCATCACAGGACACCATCCCCGACCGCGAGGTCGAGATCCCGCCGGCGGATGCGTTTCCAACCGACGAGTTCGAGACCCGAGAGGCGATGGTCGAGCGCTACCGCGAACTTGGGACGTTGCTGACTGTCGGCATCGCCACGGAATAACGGCCCGGATAGCCGGTCAAAACACGGACCTCGGCCGGAACGACCGACAGAGTATTTTGTGGCCGCAGGCAAAACGAAGGAGTATGGCCGAAGATACCTCGCTGGAGGACTTTCTCGACGGTGGCGACAAGAGCGAGGATGGGGGAGAGAACGGCACGTCTGCGAGAGACGAGACGACAGAGACAGAAAGCGAAGCCTCCGACGCCGAAGCCTCGACCGACGGGGTCGACCCGGCCGTGACGACGTACGCGTGGTCGCCCGATGGAGCGGCCTGCGCCGAGTGTGGGGAGGTCGTCGAGCGGCGGTGGACACAGGACGGCATCCTCGTCTGTGGGGCGTGTAAGTCCTGGTGAGCGGCGCTACCGGCCGCGAACCGGATGTGTGTTGTTCTCACCCATCCACAGAGTTACATACGCGCACGCCATAGACGCGGCTACAACTGAACGGCCCGGAGGATGTGGTACCCCACACAAGACACTTACTGGTCGACAGGGCAGACTATCCTACCAGTCCCCGTGCCACGGCGTCGTCCCACGAGATTGCGACTATGACAGACACTGACACCTCACGCAGTCAACAGTCGGACAGTCCTCTCCGCGACGCCACACGCGTCGCCAATCAGGTGATCGAAAACGTCGAACAGGTCATCGTCGGGCAACACGACGCCATCGAACACATCGTCATCGCGCTGCTTGGACGCGGTCACGTCCTGCTTGAGGACGTCCCCGGCGTCGGCAAGACGATGTTAGCCCGTTCCGTCGCGGCGTCGTTCGACGGCGAATTCAAGCGCGTCCAGTTCACGCCGGACCTCCTCCCGACCGACGTGACCGGTGTCAACATCTACAACCAGAAGACACAGGAGTTCGAGTTCCGGCCGGGGCCGATCTTCGCCAACGTCGTCCTCGGAGACGAGATCAACCGCGCGCCGCCGAAAACGCAGTCGGCGCTGCTGGAAGCGATGGAGGAACAGCAGGTCTCGGTCGACGGGACCACACACCCCGTGCCACAGCCGTTCACGGTCATCGCTACGCAGAACACAGTCGAGCAGAACCGGGCCTACGACCTGCCGATGGCCGAACTCGACCGGTTCATGACGAAGCTCCATCTGGGGTATCCGAACGAGGCGGCGGAGACGGAGATGCTGGGTGACGTGGTGGGCCACCACCCCATCGAGGAACTGTCGTCGGTCGCCACGCTCGAAGCGCTCTCCGCCGCTCGGGAAACAGTAGCCGACGTGACCGTCGAAGAGCCGATCCGGTCGTACGCGACCCGACTCGCGCGGTACACGCGGGAGAACGCACAGCTGGGTGTCAGCCCGCGAGGGAGCATCTCGCTGCTCCGGGCGGCACAGGCCCGCGCCGTACTCGACGGCCGCAGTTACGTCATCCCCGACGACATCCAGACTGAAGCGCCGGTCGTCCTGCCACACCGCATCCGGACCGAGCGCAGCGAGCAGGACGCCCGGGAACTCGTCGCGGAGGCACTCGATACCGTCTACGTCGAATGAGACCGACACGCCGTGGTTTCGCCGTCCTCGCCGTCGCCGTTGCCGCCCTATTGGTCAGTGCCAGATTCGGGCAGCCCGGGCTTACTGCCGTTGCCGGCCCGCTGTTCGTGGGTGTGTTCGCCGCCGCCGTGCAGGTTCGCTGGAGCGGCGCACCGACCGTCGAGCGGGGCCGCCTCCGCCGCGGGTTTCCCGGCGAGACGAAGCCCGTGGAGTTCCGCGTCGACGGCAGCGGGATTGCGACGGTCACCGACCGGCTTTCTGAGGGGCTTGAGGGAGAGACGACAGTCCGGAAGTCCCTGCCCGCGACGGTGACCTACCGCGTCACCTACACGGCCCGGGGCGAGCAACAGGTCGGCCCAGTCGACGTGACGGTGACGGACGCGCTTGGGCTCGTCAGGGAGCACTACACCATCGGAAACAGAACCGACGTGCTCGTGTATCCGCCCGTCTACCGGCTGGGCGGGACAGACGCGTTCGCGCAGACGTTCACGCCGGAAAACGAAGACCGGCAGTCGTTCGACCGATTGCGCGAGTACGTCAGCGGCGACTCCTTGCGGGACGTGCACTGGAAATCCAGCGCCAAGCGCGAGAACCTGTTAGTCAAGGAGTTCACCGACAGCCGAAGCGACCGGACCCTGCTCGTTGCCGCGGAAGCCCAGCAAGGGCACGCCGACGCGATGGCCGCTGCGGCGGCGACCATCGCGATGGCCGCGCTGGAGAGCGGTCTGGCCGTCGAACTTGCCGTTCCGAACGATGGGGTTGAACAGGGGTACGGCGACACCCATCGAACGCGACTGCTCGAACTGCTGGCCCGTGCCGACGCGGGCCGGACCGACCGTGTGGACGACGCTGACGTGGTCGTCACGGCCAACGGCGACGGCGTCACGGTGTCGGTTGACGGCCGCCGCCAGTCCTTCGGCGACGTGACCGCCAGCCGTGACAACCCCATCGCGGGCGAGGTGAACGGATGAGCGCCGCCGTCACGGAACGGGTCCGCGGCCGGGTCTCGTGGAGCGGGTCCCGGATACTGGCGTTGCTTGGGGCGGCGCTGGCCATCGGCGCGCCACTGCGGACGATGTACTACCTCAGCGACGTGGTCGGCGACCCGACCCTGTTTCTGGCGCTTGCCGCGCTCTCGTTCGTGGGTGCAACGCTGCTTGCCCGCGTGCTCAGACCGCCCCTCGCGGTCGGTGTCGGCGCAGTGCTGTTCGCTGGCGGACTCGTCGCGTACATCCTGAGCCTCTCGACGAATCCGGCGGTGACAGACCTGCTGGGGGATACCGCCGCCCTGCTGACCGGGCGGTCGCTGCTCCAGATTGCCAAGGTCAGGCTGTGGGTGCTGTCGTTCGCGCCGGCACCGGTGTTTCTGACCTGGTATTTCGCGCTACGGCGCTGGTACGTGACGGCGACGGTGGCGGCCGGCACAGCGCTCGCGTTCTTCGCCCTGACGACCGACGCCGGTGTGGTGACGACCCTGCTGGGCGTCGTCGGCATCGCGGCGACTATCGGGTTCGGGACGCTCGATACACTGTCAGCGGACGAGCCGGCAGACCTGACGAAGCGACCCGACGCGATGACTGGCGGTGACGCGACGGAGCACCCGGACGACGGCGGCGAGGGAATCGACGCCGGGCGGCGCGCTGTCCTCGAACAGCTGGCGGCGATCATCGTCGTCCCGGCGGCGCTGTCACAGGTACCAATCACCCGTGACAGCTTGCTATCGTACGACGACGGGTCGGAGGGTCAGACCGTCGAGGGGAGCCTCTTCGATGCCGGGGAGTCCCTCTCGGTACAGGGGAGCATCTCGTTGACGCCTGAGATACGGTACACTGTCGAAAGCGAAGAACCGCGCTACTGGCGGGTCGCCTCCTACGACCGCTACACCGGTAACGGGTGGGTCCGGACTGGAACTCCACGCCCGTACGGCGACCAGCGCCTCGACAGCCCACCGGGTGAAACTCGGACGCTTCGACAGGAGTTCCGGGCAGAGTCGACCATCGGGACTGTTCCGGCCGCCTGGAAGCCCGTTCGTTACTCTGGGGGACCGTCGGTCTCGGTCTCCAGCGAGGGCGGATTCCAGCCCGACGGCACGCTGTCGACAGGCGACAGCTACGAGGTCAGGAGCGAGCTGCTCGTGGCGACCCCGGACGGGCTGCGTGAGGCCGGGACCGACTACGACGACGCGACCGTGGAGCTGTACACCCAGCTCCCCGACAGCACGCCGGACCGGGTTGAGGAACGGACGGCTATTCTCACCGCGAACGCCGAGAACCCCTACGAGACAGCGCTGGTCATCGAACGCTGGCTGCAGGACAGCAAGGGCTACTCACTTGACGTCGATCGACCCGGTTTCAACGTCGCCGACGCCTTCCTCTTCGAGATGGACGAGGGGTACTGCGTCTACTTCGCGACGACGATGGTGACGATGCTCCGGACCCAGGGCATCCCGGCGCGCATGACCGTCGGGTACACCTCTGGCCAGCGAATCGACGAGAACGAGTGGGTCGTGCGCGGGCTGAACTCCCACGCGTGGGTCGAGGTGTACTTTCCTGGGCAAGGCTGGGTGCAGTTCGACCCGACGCCGTCCGGGCCGCGCGAAGAAGTCAGACAGCAACGTATCGAGGACGCGAATGCGGACGGACCGTCGCCCACTGTCGGCGACGGAGACCCGGTGGAGCAGTACACGCCATCCGATACGTCGACGCCCGCCCCGTTGACTGAGACCAACGATACCGAAACCGAACCGACTGAGACGCCGACGGCCACCGAAACTGACACGCCAACCAGCACGACAGGAGCGTCCGACACGGACGAGTCGACGGAGTTGCGCCTGCCGGCGCTCCCGTCGCGCGAGGAGATGACGCTGGGCGTCGTCGCGCTGCTCGGCATCGCAGCGGGCGCGCGCCGGTCCGGCCTTAGCGAGCGAGCGTACCGGGCGGTATGGCTGCGATACCAGCGTCGTGTGGACCCCGAGTCCGATGTCGAGCGGGCGTTCCAGCGGGCCATGTACATCCTTTCAAAGGACCACCGGAGCCGCAAGAGCGGTGAGACAGTACGGGCGTATCTCGACGCGATAGAGGCCGACGACCGGGTCCGGCGACTGGCCGCGCTACGGGAGCGACTCCGGTACGGCGGCGAGGTCGACGAAGCGATTGCCGACGAGGCAGTCGAACTCGCCGATGGAATCGTCTCTGACCGGTAGTCCCCGACAGTGTTTAATAGGTCGTGTTCGTAGGCGCGATTGTAATGTCGGAAGTCTGCTCGACGTGCGGGCTGCCTGAGGAGCTCTGCGTCTGTGAGGACGTCGCTAAGGAGTCCCAGGAGATTAACATCCGCATCGACGAGCGCCGTTACGGGAAGGAGGTAACGATCATCGAGGGATTCGACCCGAAAGACGTCGACATGGACTCGCTGTCCTCAGACCTCAAGTCGAAGTTCGCCTGCGGTGGCACTGTCGAGGACGGACAGATAGAGCTCCAGGGCAATCACACGGGCCGCGTCGAGGATTTCCTCCGCGACAAAGGTTTCAACGTCGCCTGAACTCCTGACTGCCAACGGTTCTCGTGAGAGCGCCGTGGCAAGCCGCTGCTGTGACCTACTCCCTGGTTTTCAGCTGTGATCGCCCGCAGTGAACTATATCCAGCCGTTTTTGTGCCGTCGTGAGAACTTCTGAGTACAACCAGGAGCAGCGGCTATCGATGCGTGATACCAACACTCACGATCGGCGGTCAACTATTTCAACCATGGGACGGTAACTGTTCGCAATGTTCGTTGTACCCCGGCGGGTGGTGGCCGTCGGACTCGTGGTCCTTCTCCTCGGTGGGGGAATCGCGTCGCTCCCGGTGGCGGCGACTACTGACCACGGGGCGGTGACTGACGACGACGGACTGGCGGCTGGGGTCGGCGAGAACTGCACGTACAGAAGTGAGACAGCGCCAAATCGGAGTGGGGCGACGGTCGGGACAGTGCAGTCGTCGACAGGCACTGCCGAGGCGAATAGCTCAGTAATCCGGACGAGAAGCGCCGATACACATCGACGACAGCCACGGGAACAAGGCGGGGACATAGCTACGACAGCGGCCGGCATGGAGACGGGGACAGCCATATCGGGTACAGCACAGACCAGCGATGGTGACGTAATTCAGCAGACACAGACTTACGCGCGCGTACCGGAACAGCCGGGCGAAGTCGCGGTGACTCTGACCTACGAGGTGCCAGACCGGGTTGTCGACCTCGAAACGCACGTCCCGGCGGCGGCGACGGTGACCGAAACGGACGGGTTCGAGCGCGTCAACGAGTCCGTGTACGAGTGGGAAGAGCCGACGGATACAGCGACGATCAGCTACCACATCAACCCGAATCGGACCATCGAAAAGAGCGGTCCGGAGGGTGCCGAGGGACGGTATCTCAGCGTCGATACGGGCGAGTGGGCGCTGCTCACACGCTCACAGACGCCGACGCGCTGGCGCTACACCGGCCGTGACCCCGTCAGGTACAACCGGACACTCCGGACGGCGGGGCCTGGTGCGGCGGGCGAGGAAATCGTGTACCTCGGCGAGGTCGCGACCTTCGAGGAGACGGCGCACAACCAGACGTTCACGCTGGCTGTGCCAGAGCGTGCGACGATGACGGCCTCACCGATTTCGGTGCTGGACTCGATGGCGAACGCGTCGAACGCGCTCCGGGTCGGTGACCGTGACGAGCAGGTGTTCGTCGTCGCCGCGCCATCCGGGGCCGTCAGCTGGGGGGTCGAGGGATATCAGATCGGTGACGCAGATATGTGGGTCCAGTCCCGGCAGTCGCTGGATGTCGCGAACAACGTCTGGCTCCACGAGTACGTCCACAGCCGGCAGGCCTACGAGACGACGGGGAAGACACGGTGGACGGTCGAAGGCTGGGCGACGTACTACGCCGCTGTCCTGACGCTGGAACAGAACCGGATCGGGTTCGACGAGTTTCAGGCACAGCTCGCGGCGGGCGGGCGGCCGGTCTACAGTGACGTGAGATTGACCGATAGGACAAGCTGGACGAACGACGCGAACTACTGGAAAGGGGCGCTCGTCGCCGGACGAACCGATGTCCACATCCGTTCGGCGACTGGCCGTAACCAGACACTCCAGCGCGTGTTTCAGTCGCTGAACGGCTACCGTGACCCCGTCACGCAGTCGCAGCTCCTCGCTGAGATCGAGTCCGCTAGTGACCCGAGCGTCCGGGACGCGACCGCGACGGAGACCGAGACGGCAGCGGCCGTGACGATGTGGAACGAGACGACACATCGGCGGTTGTTCGGTTCGATTCCCGCCCGTATTGGCTACAGCCTCCCGCCGGTCGACAGGGCGGACGCCTACCGCGCAGATAGTCTCTACCGGTCGGACACACCGGTCGGCGGTAGCGAACCGATCCGGCTGGCGACAAACGAGACGCTCGCGGTCGATGCCGTCGTCGAGAACGCTGGCGGCGAGGCAGGGGCGTACAACGTGTCGCTCGCGGTCAACGAGACTGTCGTCGACGCGAAACAGGGCCAGATCGAGCCGGGAGTACGGACCGAGGTTGAAGTGACACACACGTTTGCTGCCCCCGGCCGATACGTGATCAGCGTCGACGGTGACACCGTCACTGTCGTGGTGACGGAGCCGGCGGTAGCCAGCGTGACCGACGTCACCGCGAGTCCCCGCGAAGTCAAGCAGGGGGACAGGGTCGACGTGACTGCGACTGTCGCCAACGACAACGATATTCCGGGGACAGCAACGGTCGAGTTCCGCCGCAACGATGTCGTGTTCGCCGAACAGCGGCTGTATCTCTCGCCACAGGTAACGACAACAGTCACGCGAACAGTCACCCTCGATGAACGCGGTGAACGCGGAACAGTGTCGCTGTCGGTGGGTGACGGACGAACGACGACGACGGTCGACGTGGTCGTCTCAACGGAGACGGCGGCACCGCCGTCAACTCCGAGCCCGACGGAGATGCCCACAGACAAACGGACGACAGCGGGAGAGGGCGACGGCTTTACCGCGATTATCGCCGGTCTCGCGGTGTTGCTTGCAGCTCTGATTGCCCGCCAGCGTCGTTCCTGACACGAGCCCGAAGGGAACAGTTATTGCGGTCGGCCAGTCGTTGTCAACCGTGAACGTCGGAATCGCGTATGCCGTCCTGTCGGCGCTGGTGTTTGGGGTGTACCTGTTCGTGATGAAGCGGTGGTTCACCGACTACCCGTCGCCGGTGTTTCTGTTGCTTACCTACAGCCTGGTCCCCGTCGTCTACCTCCCGATCGTCTTCGCCAGCAACGAGCCGTTCCTCCCGGCGGGCAGCCGCATCAACGCCCTCTCGTCAATACTCGCTGTGACGGCGGTGACGGCAGTGGGGCTGCTCACCCTCTTTCGAGCGATCCGCGTCGGCGAAGTCTCCTACGTGTCGCCGATCAGCAAAATCGTCCCCGTGTTCGTATTGCCGCTTGAAGTCGGTTTGCTGGGCCAGCACCTCTCTGCGCTGCAGGTCGGCGGCGTCGTCGTCGCGACTGCCGCCGTCTACGTCGCAAACTGGCAGGGGACAGCGTTACTGGCCCCGCTCAAGCGGGCCCGGAAGTCCCGGCCCGCACAACTGGCGCTGCTGTCGGCTGCGGCGTTCGCGCTCGTTGATGTAAGCAAGCGGGTGCTGATGCAGGAACTGGCCATCGAACCGACGACGTACATCCCGGTGATGGCCGTCGGCATCGCCGTCTTGATGACGCCGCTCGCGTTCCGGTATCAGGTCCCGTCGGGATGGCGGGGGGATCTCCCGAAGTTCGTCGTCGCAGCGATGTTCGTCGCCTACGCAAACCACATCGTGTTGCTGTCCTTCCAGTTGCTCCCGGCGAGTATCGTGTCACCAATCGTCAACGGGCAGGCTATCGTCGCCGTCATTCTGGGTGCGATTGTACTCGACGAGGCGCAGTTCCGAGCACGGCTGGCCGCTGCGGGGCTCGCTATCGTCGGTATCGCGATGATATCGGTCGGATAGAAAAGTCAGGCCGACTTTCGTTCCGACGCGCAGCCAACCTGTACCGCATAGCTCGATTGAAGCCACGCGGTCGGGTTCTCGGTGTCGTAGACGACGACGTCGCCGCCGCCAGTGGTGAAGCTGCCGTACTGCTCGTCGGAGTCGGTAGTATCGCGCGACGCTGGTTCCATTGTGGTACAAGGGCACATCCGACACAGCGCTACATAAGTGTTTCTCGGATGTGGTATGAAGTATTATTAGCATACTAGGATTTTGCTGAACAACAGAGTCCTACTGAGAGACCAGCACCGATATGTGGCCGCCGGCAAAGGCATCTGATATGACACGAGCGGACGCCCCAGTGACACTGCCAGTCGTGCTGACTGTCGCCGGCAGCGACTCCGGTGGTGGGGCCGGTATCCAGGCTGACCTCAAGACTATCGAGGCCTGTGGCGGCTTCGGGACCAGCGCGATCACGAGTGTGACGGCACAGAACACCACGGGCGTACAGGGCCAGCATCTGCTCCCGATTGAGGAGATCGAGGCTCAGATCGAGGCGGTGACGGGTGATTTCGACGTGGCCGCAGTCAAGACGGGAATGCTTGCGACGAGCGAGGTCATCGACCTAGTCGTGGACCACGCCGCCGACCTGCCGAACCTCGTCGTCGACCCAGTAATGGTGGCAGCCTCGGGCGACCGGCTGCTGGCCGCCGAGGCCGAAGACGCCTACGAATCGCTCATCGCCGAGGCGACGGTCGTCACACCGAACGCCGACGAGGCCGCCGTCCTGACCGGGCGCGATGTCGACGACGCCGCGGCCGCGGAACAGGCTGGCCGCGACCTCGTCGAGATGGGGGCCGACAGCGCGCTCGTAAAGGGGGGCCACGTCCCGGGTGACGCCGTCGTCGATACGCTCGTGACCGAAGACGGGGTGACGACGTTCCGCCACGACCGCATCGACACCGAAGCCACTCACGGCTCTGGCTGTACGCTCTCTTCGGCCATCGCGACACAGTTAGCCCACGGCGACGACCTGCCGACGGCAGTCGGAAGCAGTGTCGACCTGCTTGCGAGCGCAGTTCGATATAACGTCGACATCGGAGAAGGTCCCGGTGCGGTCCACCACCTCGTCCAGGCGCGTAACGACGCCGCACACCATCCGACGAGCGAGGCCGTCGAGCGAGTTGTGTCGGCGCTCGTCGAGGCGGACGTGTCCGGGCTGGTTCCCGAGCGAGGGATGACCGTCGCCGGCGCGACCCCCTACGCAGAGACACCCGACGCGGTCGCCGCCGTTGAGGGCCGCATCGCCCGCACGATGGACGGCGTCCGACCGAACCGCGGCGTCCGCTTCGGCGCGTCCACAACGGTGGCTCGCGCCCTGCTGACCGCCCGTGAACACGACCCGTCGCTCCGGTTCGCCATCGACTGTCGGCTGACCGACGCCGTCGAGGACGCGCTGTCGTCGCTAGACGGCACGAGTGCCTCGTACGACCCGGGCAAGCGACCGGACGGGGTCGCCGCCGACGCCACGGCCCAATGGGGCGTCGACCGGGCATTCGGAGCCAGCGACGACCCGCCCGTCGCCGTCGTCGGCCGTGAGGGGCTAGGTACCGACGAGCACGCGATGCTGTTCGGGGCGACCGTCGATGCCATCGTCTCGCGCGTCAAGACGGTCCACGAGGCCGTCGACGACGGGGCGTAACGGAACCGGGCGGAGTAGAGCGGTCGTGCGCTGATCTGACACAGACGGTGGCCGCGTTTAACCCCGAGCGACGCATATCAGAACGTATGAGTGAGACACAGTCGAGCGAGCGGATTACGGTCTTCTCGGACTACGTCTGCCCGTTCTGTTATCTCGGACGCGAGTCGCTCAGGCAGTACCAGTCGACGCGCGAGGAGGAACTGGAGATCGACTGGCACCCCTTTGACCTCCGAAGTGGGAAGCGTAACCCCGACGGCTCCATCGACCACTCCGTCGACGACGGCAAGGACGAGGACTACTACGAGCAGGCAAAGCAGGGCGTGCGACGGCTCCAGGAGAAGTACGGCGTGGAGATGGACTTAGACATCGCCACCGACATCGACTCCCTGCCCGCCCAGATTGCCTCCTACTACGTCAAAGAGCACTACGACTACGAGACGTGGCTGACCTTCGACGTGGCCGTTTTCGAGGCGCTGTGGCAGGACGGCCAGGATATCGGCGACGAGGACCTGCTGGTCGACCTGGCCGAGGACGCGGGCGTCGATGGCGGCGAAATCCGCTCGGCGCTCGCGGACGACGCGCTCCGCTCAGCGGTCCGGGAGAAGTTTACCGCGGCACAGCGCCAGGGCATCACCGGCGTCCCGACGTTCGCCCACGATGGCCACGCCGCCCGCGGTGCGGTTCCGCCAGAGCAGCTAGAGCGGCTTGTCGAAGGCACCTGAGCGGGCGCTGTCGGGCGCTCAGGCGACGCGGTTCCGGAGTGATTCGCCGCGTGTGGCCCGTTCGACGTTTTCCTGAACAAGCGCCGCGATGTCCTCGTGATACCGGTTCGTGGACGCGGCGACGTGTGGCGTCACGATAGCCGACTCGTGGTCCCAGAGCGGGTGGGTTTCCGGCAGCGGTTCCTCCCAGTGGGCGTCGAGGGGCGCCCCCGCAATCGCCCCCGCATCGAGCGCGGCCAGCAGCGCGTCCTCGACGACGACCGGCCCCCGGGCGACGTTGACGAGGTAGCCGTCGTCCCGCATCGTTTCGAGGAGGGCGGCGTCGACCATCCCCTCGGTCGCCTCGGTGAGCGGACAGCACAGCACGACGAAGCGAGCGTCGCCGACGGCGGCGGCCAGTTCGTCGGGCGTGTACACGCGCTCGACATTCTCTGTGGGGTCGCCCGAGCGCCGGACGCCGACGACATCCATGCCGAGCGCGGCGGCCCGGTCGGCGACGCCCTGGCCGATGGTCCCCAGGCCGACCACGCACACCCGCTCGCCGGTCAGCGTGAACGGCGCTTCGTACGGCTCGTGGGTCCAGTCGGCGTCGCCCTGTCGGTCCCGATAGACGTGGAGCCGGCGGGCAAACGCCGTCAGATAGCCGACGACAGTCTCCGGGACGGTGTCGCCGTGAATGCCGGTGCTGTTCGTCAGCGCCGTCCCGGCGGTCTCGTAGGCGGCCACGTCGAACTCGTCGTAGCCCGCGCGGATGCCGTGGACCCAGGCGGCGTCCAGAAACACGTCTCGGGGGGAGAACGTGACGACGCAATCACCGGCGTCGAATGAGGCGTCGTCGCCGACAGCCTCGACGGGAACGTCGGACCCCTGTAACGCGGCGACCATCGCCTCCAGCGGACAGGCCTTCGCGACCGACTCGTGGACGGCGATTCTGTCGATATCCATACCCGTCCCTGCGGCGGGGACGGTATAGTCCTTTTCCGGAACGCGCCGGACCGCTCAGTCCCGGCGGCTGTCGAGCGCGTCAACGCGCATCTCGACGTAGCGGCGGGACCACCGCTTCGAGAAGCGGTGCAGGGCTCCGAAGAGTCCGCCGTCTACGGCGTCGCTGGCGTCTTCGTCGTAACTCGACCGGCCGCCCGACTCCATCGGTCCCTGTGGAAAACTCATGACGCTAGATGTTACCACGGCCTGTGAAATAAATATTAGGGATATTAGGGAGCCGGCGGAGCCATGCGTTTTTGCCGTCTTCGACGGTTTTTACAACGATTTTTGAAACAAGTACAGACAACAAGGGCTTTAACCGATAGTTCACAATGCTGGCTTCACGCGTCAATGACAACGTCGTCACCGTCTAGTCGACTCCAGAAGGGGTTTCTCAAGTACCAGCATGTCTTCGTCTTCCTGGCACCGCTGTTGTTCGTCGTCGGCGTGTACACCGCCGCGCCAACGCCCGCGGACGCGGGAAGCGGCTACTGGTTCGAGTACTGGTGGCTCTGTATCGCCTTCGTCACCGGTGCGACCATCGTCAACACGGTCGGTATCAGCGGGTCGGCGCTGTTCGTCCCGTTTCTCATCTTCGTCTTCCCGGTGCTCGCCGGGGAGACGCTGACCCCGGAGACGCTGGTGAAAGTCGGCCTCATCAGCGAGTCGTTCGGCCTCTCCAGTTCGGCGCTGGCGTTCATCCAGTACGGGCTCGTCGACCGACGACTCGCACTGAGCCTCGTCCTCGGGAGCGTGCCCTTCGTCGTCGCCGGGGCGCTGCTCTCGTTTGTCATCCCCGAACCGCTGTTTCACGCGCTGCTCGGCATCGCCCTGCTGGCGGCCTCGTACCTGCTTTTCAAGGCCGACCTCGGCCACGAAGAGCCGGGCGAGGCGGGCGACAGCGACCCCGACGTGTCGGCCGACGGCGGCGACAAGACCCTGCCCGACGACGCCAACAAACTCGGGCCGGCTGGCGTCGAGACGGCTGACGACGGGGCGGTTACGCGCGTCGACCGCGACGGCAACGACTACGGCTACACGCGCGGCGGCTACCTTGAGCGGTTCGCCAACTACAGCATCGGCGGCGTCTTCCAGGGCCTGGCCGGCTTCGGCGTCGGCGAACTGGGCATCATCTCGATGCTCCGAACGGATGTCCCCGTCCGGGTCGCCATCGGTACGAACCACATCGTTGTGGCACTGACAGCCGTTCTGGCCTCGGTGGTCCACGTCTTCGGCGGCGGCCTCGTTCCGGGCGCTCACTCTATCGACCTCGCGTCGACGCCGTGGAACATGGTCGTCTGGACCGTGCCCGCGACAGTCACCGGCGGCCAGATTGCACCGTACGTCTCGACCGCACTGGACACCGGGACCATCAAGAAGTTCGTCGGCGGGCTGTTCGCAGTCATCGCCGCCGCGCTGTTCCTGATGGCGACGGGTGGTGTCTGAGACGATGTACGACACGGTTCTCCTCCCGACCGACGGCAGCGACGGTATCGGTGCGGCGGCGCGCCACGCCGGCACGATTGCGGGCCGGTTCGACGCGACGGTCCACGTGCTCTCTGTCGTCGACACCCGGAACCGGTTCGAGAGCCCGTCGAGCGGCCTCTCGGCCGACGCCTGGCTCGACGCTGAGCGCGAGCGCGCCGCGGAGGCCATCGAGGCGACCGTCGCTGAGTTGCCGGACGACGTGTCGGTCGAAACCACACAGCGAGAGGGCGTCCCGAAAAGCGAAATCGTCGACGCGGTCACGGAACTCCCGGCAGACCTCGTCGTGATGGGGACCCACGGCCGGACCGGGCTGGACCACTATCTCATCGGAAGCGTCGCGGAGACGGTCGTTCGGGAGTCGCCGGTGCCGGTGCTGACCATCCAGTTGTCCGAGGAGTGACCACGGCGACCCCGCGACCGCATCAGCCGTCGACCGGGCCTGTCCGGAACGGCTCGGTCGCTCGGTGATACGCTGACAGCGCGAGCGCATGGAACGCGACGAGGACGGCGACACCGACGACGATGACTGCGACCTGTAGCGGCGTCGAGAGCAGCCCTAAGGAGACGATGAGCGTCGTCGCACAGGCCGGCGCGTGGACGGTGTCGGTCGCAATCATCCCCCAGCTGGTCACGACGAGCGAGAGCGTCGCGCTCGCGACGAGGCGGAGCCCGGCCGTGGAAAACGCGGTCGGGTCCGCGACGAGTGAGACACCGCCGGCGAGCAGGCTGTACGCGGCCAGCCCCGCGAGGCCGCCGATGAGGTGGCTCGCGACAACGCTGACCAGCCCTGTCCGGTCACCGTCCCGGTGGAAGGCGAGGACGAACGCCGAGGGGCCGAGGCTCGGGAAGATAAACGGTTGCCCGCTTGCCCACGCAAGCGTTCCGAGGACGACGAACAGCACGCCGGCGTACAGGCTCGTGCCGACTCGATGCCGTCGCATTGCTCCCGATAGGAAACTGGACGGACAAGACAGTCACGGTCCGGCAAATCGGCGCTGGAATCCTGAGTGGAGACGGCAGCGGCCAGCCGTTCCAGTCAGAGCGCCGTCGTCGTCGTGTCGTCCTCGCTCGGAGCCGACGGCGGCATCCCGGTACTCTCGCGTAGTTGCTCGAACGCGACTGCGACAACTGCGGTGCCGTACAGCGACGCCAGAGGTTGGATGACAATGGTCGGAAGCTGCGAAGTCGGCCCCGAAAGCGCTAGCGCGCCGACGAATCCGATGACACCACCGACGAGCGCCGCGGCGGTACCGACAATCAACAGCAGTCCGAACAGCGCCAGCCGGTTGCCCTCGGTGAGCCGATAGCTCTCTTTGAGCGCCGCGACGAAGTTCCGGTCGTCGACGATGACGTACGGCATCATGAAGATGAACGCGACGTAAGCGAAGATACCGGGGATGAGGAGCAGGACCGACCCGATGAACACCAGCAGGCTGTAGACGATTCCGCCGACAAACACGTTCACCATCGCCAGCGGTACGTTCCGTGTGAGCGCTCCCGTTGGGAAACTGTCACGCGCTCCGGCAGCGAACGTCCGGAAGGACACGATGGTGAGATACAGTGAGACTACGGAGCCGATGGCGATACCGGCACCCGCGACGGAAAGCGGGATGTCGAGGGTGAGCGGTAGGGCTGCAGCGATTTCGCCGTATCCCATTCTGGCGTAAGTCGTCGCCAAGATTGTGTTGAACAGCGTTTGAAAACCGATCATCAGGGCGAAAAACGCTGCAAGTAGTATCGCACCGGTACGACTGAACAGCCGATACCCCGCCTCTTCGAGGACGGAGCCGATTTGGAGGGCCATCAACGGAGCGCTTCGACAAGCAATGGCAAAAGTGTTGCCTCAGTGTGACACTGCCACTCAGTTCACGCGCCCGGTTCCGACTCACTCTCGACGAACTCGATAAGCTCCTCTGCCGGGACGAACCCGTCGGCGCGGCGGTCGAGAAGCGCCCCGTCGACAAATAGCAGGAGCGTCGGGACGCTCCGGACGTCGAATGCGTCGACGGCATCGAGGTCGCGTTTGGGATTGAACACGACCACCGTGGCATCAGTCGCCTTCGCTGCGATGTCGAGTATCGGCTCCATCGACTTGCAGATTGTACAGCCGCTTGTCCGGACCATCGCCAGTACGCGGTCAGTCGTCGCCAGCACGTCGTCGAGTTCGTCCCGCGTTTCGACCGTCCGAACGCCGTGTTCCGTTGTCGTGTCCATACGGCTAGTACGTGCCACAGCGCGAAGAACCCCGCGACAGGCCACAGCCGCGGTTGCTGTGCGTGGCCGTCAGTCCTCGATCTCCCGCACGACCGATGCTGGGTTCCCCTGAACGACGACCCCGGCCGGAACATCGTCGGTGACGACTGCACCAGAACCGATGACCGCGTCGTCACCGATTGTGACGCCCGGGTTGATGACCGCCTGCCCGCCGACCCAGACGTTATCGCCGATAGACACCGGCTTCCCGTACTCGACGCCGCTACGACGTTCATCCGGGTCGAGCGGATGCGTTGCGGTGTAGATGTGGACGCCCGGCCCGAGCAGGCAATCGTCGCCGATATCCACCCGGCAGACGTCCAGCACGACGCAGTCGAAGTTCGCGTAGAAGCCCTCGCCGACGTGGATATGCTCGCCGTAATCACACCGGAACGGCGGTTCGACGTGACAGTCCGGGCCGACCGAGCCGAACAAATCCTCGATGAGCGCCTGTCTGGTGTCGGTCTCCGACGGGTCGGTCCGGTTGTACTCCCGAGTGAGCGCGTTCGCATGCTCGCGGGCAGCGACGAGTTCCGGGTCGCTCGCGTCGTAGCGTTCGCCCGCGAGCATCTTCTCCTTTTCAGAGGGCATCCCGACTGACCTCCGGAGCGGTACCGCGACGCCGCTGTGCAATCATGTCCGACAGTTGACTGGCCCGACCAAGAGGCGTTTCGGTTGACCGTTGGGAGTCAGTGCGGGGACTCGTCCCCGGAACGGATTTATAATCGACCGTCGCCTACCATGATTCGTGAACCGCACGGCAGCGCTCGACGCAGTCGTCTTCGGTGTCGACATCCAGAGCGGCGACGTACGCGGCGACGCGCCGTCGTACGCGCTGGTGGTCTTCGACGGGGAATCAGTCGAGCGGGACGTGGTCTCGCGGCGGAAGCTCCGCCGGCGCATCGAGGACGAAGAGCCGGCTATCGTCGCGACGGACAACATGTACGAGCTCGCCGAGGACAAGGACGCCCTGATCCACGTCCTGGGCTCGCTCCCGGACGAGACGAAACTGGTGCAGGTGACCGGCGACGAGCGGCCCGAACCGCTGTCGCGGGTCGCCAAGCGCCACGGCGTCCCCTACGGCAAGGACCCAATGGAGGAAGCCGAGGCCGCGGCACGGCTGGCCGCCGCGAACGTCGGCCAGGAGGTGTCCGCCTTCACCGACACGACGGAGGTGAAGGTCTCGCGGGGCCGCTCGACCGGAAAAGGGGGATGGTCAGAAGACCGCTACACGCGACGCATTCACGGCGCGGTCAAGAAACGCGCCCGCGAGGTCGAGTCCGAACTCGACGCTGCCGGCCTGGAATACGAGCGGGACGTGACCGAGAAGTACGGCGGCTTCTCCAACGCCGTGTTTCAGGTGTCGGCTCGACCGCAGGACATTCCGGTGTCGAGAGCACGGTCGGGCGACACGCGCGTCGAAATCGAGCGCCAGCGACGTGACGGCATCGAGTTCAAGCCGCTGGCGAAACGGCGCGACCACGTCATCGTCGGCGTCGACCCCGGGACGACGACGGCCGTTGCCATCGTCTCCCTCGACGGCACTGTGCTGGACGTGTACTCCTCGCGGACCGACGACACCGCTGCGACGACGGAGTGGATTATCGAGCGCGGTCGGCCCGTCGTCGTCGCCGCCGACGTGACGCCGATGCCGGAAACCGTCGAGAAACTCCGGCGCTCATTTAGCGCCGCGGGCTGGGAGCCAGACACCGACCTCCCGGTCGACGAGAAGAAACACCGGACCCGCGAGGAGGCCTACGACAACGACCACGAGCGCGACGCGATGGCCGCCGCGCTCTACGCGTTCGACCACCACGCCGACCAGTTCGAGCGCGTCGCAGGCAAGGTCCCGCCGCAGTACGATGTGGGACCGGTCGTCGACCGCGTCGTCGCCGGCGAGGAGAGTGTCGAGACGGTGCTGCGGGACCTCGAAGACGACGACGGCGAGGACGAGGAGGCTACGGCGCACGAACCGCGGGAACTCACCGACGACGAGAAGGAGATCAAGCGGCTGAACGCCCGCATCGAGCGGCTCGAATCGCACGTCGACGACCTCAAAGAGACGATCAAGCGCAAGGACGAGCAGCTCTCTGAGAAGGACAAACAACTGGAGAAAGCCCGCAGCGAAGGCCGACGCGAGGTCCGGAAGGACCGCGAGGTGACGCGGCTCCAGCGGCGCAACGAAGCCCTCGAACGGAAGGTCGAGGAGGAACAGGAGAAGCGGGAGACGCTGGCCGACAAGCTCGACCGACTGAAGGCGCTGTGGAAGCTCGACCACTCGAACTTCGCCGACGTATCGGAGAAGCAGGAGGGACTGACCCCGGTCAAGGTGGTCGAACAGTTCACGAGAGATGCCATCGCCGACGCCGACGAGCGATTTGGCCTCGTTGAGGACGACATCGTCATGTTTCGGGATGCCTCGGGCGCGGGCCGGTCGACGGCCCAGCAACTGGCGGATATCGACCCGAAAATCGTGCTCCGGAACGGGAACCTCTCTGACATCGCCGATCAGGTGCTGTTCGACAACGATATTCCCGTCGCACCGGCAGAGCTAGTCACCGTGCAGGAAGTCGACGAACTGGCCGTCGCCCGCGAAGGCGAGGTCGAGGCGGCAATCGAGGACTGGGAAGAGCGGGCCGCCGAGCGACGGAAGGAGCAGAACGCGGAGATGGTCGACCAGATCATCAGCGAACACCGGGCTGACCGGCCGACGAGCGAGAACTAAACGCTGTGCTAGGACCCGGCAGGCAGTAACGGGGCAGCCCTGCTACCGGGGTGCTGCTCCGATAGTGCGAATCTGTACTGAGTAGTTATGTTCTTCGGGTGCGTCTCTCTCGCATGGAAGACCAGTGTCGTGTTCTGGCGGCCGCGGTCGAGACGCTCGACGACGTCTTCTACGTCTACGACGCAGACGCCAAACTTGCGTACTGGAACGCTCGGCTGAACGAACTGTTCGACCTGACGGATAGCGAACTGTCAGGCACAGCGCCGACCGAGTTCTTCGTCGCGGACGACCGGGCAGCCGTTGAAGCAGCCATCGAGGAGGTGTTTGAATCAGGTCAAACGAGCGTCGAAGCGCGGGCGGAGACAACAGAAGGGGTAGTGACGTTCGAACTTAGCGGTCGACTTCTTACGGGGGACGACGGCACAGTGCAGGGGTTCAGTGGTGTCGGTCGCGACATCACGGACCGGCGCGAACGGGAGTGGCACCTCCAGCGACAGAACGAGCGGCTCACAGAGTTCGCCGACCTCCTGGCACACGACCTCCGGACGCCGCTTGCCGTCACCAGCGGCCACCTCGAACTCGCTGCCGAGGAGCTGTCACCCGAGCGTATCGACGCCGCTAGAGACGGGTTGGGGCGGTTAGAAGCGATTATTGACGATATGCGGACGGCGACCAGAGAGGGCGCGCTGGCAACCGACGAGCAGGCGGTCGATATCGCCGACGTGGCGACGACGGCGTGGAACCACGTCGAAACCGGCAGTGCAGTGCTGGAACCGCCGCCGCCGATACCGGTCGAGGCTGACCCGAAGCGACTGCTTCGGTTGTTCGAGAATGTCTTCATCAACGCCGTCACACACGGTCCGGAACTCGACGAACACGTATCTGACGAGGAGCGCAAAGCTGGCACTACCGACATCACAGTTCGTCTCGTACTGACGGCCGACGGCTTCGCTGTCGAGGATGACGGCCGGGGAATCGACCCGGACGACCGGGAGTGGGTGTTCGAACCGGGCGCATCACAGGCGGCTGACGGCACTGGGTTCGGCCTCTACATCGTCAGGACAATCGCCGAAGCCCACGGCTGGACAGTGCGTGCCACGGCAGCAG
This sequence comes from Haloarcula sp. Atlit-47R, assembly GCF_003665985.1. Classification (NCBI taxonomy): domain Archaea; kingdom Methanobacteriati; phylum Methanobacteriota; class Halobacteria; order Halobacteriales; family Haloarculaceae; genus Haloarcula; species Haloarcula sp. Atlit-47R. The sequence continues at coordinate 1,032,502 of NZ_QPLQ01000001.1, forward strand.
AACACGGCGGTGCACGGTTCGAGTTCGATGTCGGTGCAGACACCGCCTGTTAGTTGCGTCCGCCTCAGGGCATGCCGTCGCCGCCCATACCCCCACCGCCCATGCCGCCGCCACCCATACCGCCCATGCCGCCGAGTCCGAACGCGCCGAGCAGGCTCGTGACGAGTCCGTAGACGACCAGCCCGAGGCCGCCAACGACCAGAGCGATACCGACGGCGACGATGGGAGCCTTCCACGCGACCAGACCGATGCCGGCGAGCAACACGACGATGCCGCCGATACCAACCGCACCGAGTTTATCGAGCATACCCGTGTAGGCCAAGCGGGCGGACAAAAGCCCGTCGGTCAGTACTCGAACTCGGTGTCGACGTTCTGTGCCGCCGCGACCATCTCGGCGATGGTGTCCTGCCGGCGAAGCAGTCGCATCGTGTCACCCTCGACGTCGAACGTGCCGTCCATCGCGGCGGCGGAGATATCCAGATCGCCCTGCAGCATCGTGACCCACTCGCTGTAGGGGCCACGGAACGCGAAGTCGTACTCGGGGTCCGCGACCGTCCCAGCGGCGGTACAGACGCCGTCCTCGATGGCGACGGAGAACTGTATCGGCTCACCAGTGTAGGCGTCGTCGGCACGGATTTCGAAACAGAACGCGGCGGTGAAGCCGTCGGCGCTGTCAGCGAACGCGGCCCGCTCGTTGATCCGGTCGCGCCACGCAGCGGCCCAGTCATCGGCTTCAGTCGGCAGCGTCACAGTCATTGGCAGGCGGTATGCAAGGGGGGCTTTTCTGTGTTGCCTTGTCTGTTCGAGTGCAACACCCGGGAAGTCGTTGCTGTGGCTCCGCGACGAGCGCGACGAAAACAGCGAACCGAGGCCTCAGCGACGGGATTCGCCGCCGAGATACAGCCGGGACACCTCCGGGTCGTCGAGCAGCGAGTCGGCCTCGCCCTCGAACTTGACCGTCCCCTGGTCGAGGACGAACCCGCGGTCTGAGATACCCAGTCCCTCGCGGGCGTTCTGCTCGACCATCAGGATCGAGGTGCCCAGTTCGTTGACCGTCTCCACGTCGTCGAACACCTCTTTGGCAGTGTTCGGTGCCAGCCCGGCGCTTGGCTCGTCGATGAGCAACACGTCGGGCTCCATCACGAGCGCGCGGGCGAAGGCCAGCACCTGCCGCTGACCGCCCGACAGCGTCTTCGCGTTCGCGCTGCGCTTGTCGTCGAGGATGGGGAACCGGTCGTACAGTTCGGCCACGACCTCGTCGAGGCCGCCGTCGCGGGCGACCCCACCCATCCGGAGGTTCTCGTCGATGGTCAGCGACCCGAACACGTTCTCGGTCTGTGGAACGTAGCCGACGCCGATTCGGACGATGTCTTCTGGAGCCATCCCGCCGATTTCGCGGTCGCCCAGACGGACCGAGCCGGTCCAGGGCTCCAGCATGCCGAACACCGTCTTGAGGACGGTGGACTTGCCGGCCCCGTTCGGGCCGACGAGGCAGGCTATCTCCCCCTCGCCGAGGGTCAAGGAGAGGTCGTCGAGCACCTGCACCTCGCCGTAGCCGCTGTCGACGCCGTCGACGGTGAGGATGGGGTCAGTCATTCCGACGGCCCCCCCAGGTAGGCGTCGATGACGCGCTCGTCGCTGCGGACCGCCTCCGGCGGCCCCTCGACGAGGACACTGCCCTGATTGAGGACGACAATCGGGTCCGCGAGCCGCATGATGAAGTTCATGTCGTGTTCGATGATGAGGAAGGTGATGCCCTCCTCGTTGAGTTCCTCGATGAACCCGGCCAGTTTGTCGGCCAGTACGGGGTTGACGCCGGCGACGGGTTCGTCCAGCAGGAGCAGGTCGGGTTCGGCCATCATCCCGCGGGCCAGTTCGACCAGTTTCATCTGTCCACCCGAGAGGTCCGTTGCGGGCTGGGTGGCCAGATCGCCGATCTCGAACCGTTCGAGCATCTGCTGGGCCTGTTCCAGCGAGCGCCGTTCCTCCTGTTCGACGGTGCTCGGCGAGGTGAACAGCGGGATAATCGATTCCCCGGTCTGGTTGTGTGGCCCAACCAGTAGCGCCTCCCGAACGGTCATCCCCTCCGGTTTCCGCGGCGTCTGGAACGTCCGAATCATCCCCTGATCGGCGATTTCGTGGGGCTTCTGGCCGGTCACGTCGACGCCGTTGACCGAGACGGAGCCTGCATCGGGTTCGTAAAAGCCCGAGACGAGATTGAACAGCGTCGATTTACCGGCCCCGTTGGGACCGATGAGACCCGTAATCGTGCCGCGTTCGACCTCGATGGACGCGTCGTCAGTCGCCACAAGACCGCCGAAGCGTTTCTCCAGTCCTTCGGCCCGGAGCACCGGATCGTCCTTCCCGAGAATTGGCCCGTCTGAGACGAGCGACTGCTCACTCATCGCGACCACCGCCCAGCGAGTCGGGCCAGATGAGTTCGCGCTCCGGCGGGAGAATCCCCTCCGGGCGGAGCCTGACGATGAAGATGATGAGCAGGCCGACCAGCATGAGCCGGAGCGGTGCCGCGCCGATTGGGAGCGCGCCCGTGTCGGTCATGAAGCGGGTCCCCTGCTGGATGGCGACGATGGTGAACCCACCGAGCATCGCGCCGCGGTCGCTGCCCGTGCCGCCGAGGATGACGGCGACCCAGACGTAGAACGTCGTGATTGGCTGAAGGTCCTGTGGGCTGACGAACAACACGAGGTGGGAGTAGAACACGCCGGCGAGCGCCATGATGAGGCTCCCGATGACGAACGCCTGCATCTTGAACGCGAAGGTGTTCTTGCCCAGCGTCTCCGCGAGGTCCTCGTCGGTCCGAATCGTCCGCAGGACGCGGCCCCACGGCGACCGGTGGATGCGGCGGAGGAACAGGTAAACCGCCGCCACAATAACAGTGACGAGGACGACGTTCAGGAAGCTGGTGACGACCGACTGCGTCGTGTAAAACAGCGGAGCTCCGCCCACGTAGAAGACGTACGGGTACGTCAGGTCCCCGAGCACAGGCCAGTCGGAGAAAAACAGCGGGATGCCGGTCAGGCCGGCGCTCCCCGCTGTCCACTGCGATTCGTTGAGGATGAAGATGCGGACGACTTCTGCAAGGCCCAGCGACGCGATTGCGAGGTAATCGTCGCGGAGCTTCAGCGTCGGGTAGCCGATGATGACCGCAAGCACTGCGGCGAGTCCGAGACCACCAAACAGCGCGATGACGGGGCTGACCCCCCCGGAGATAGGCGAGCCGGACGCCGTCAGCAATGCGGTCCCGTACGCGCCGAGGCCGAAGAAGGCCGCGACACTGAAGTTGATCATGCCGCCGTACCCCCACTGGACGTTCAGCCCCATCGAGAGGAGCATATACATCGCCGACAGCCCAACGAGATACAGCAGGTACGCCGGGGCGAGGAAGCCAGTCACAACCGCCAGGAGCAGGAGTGCACCGAGCGCGCCGAGCAGTCCCACGACGCCTTTCTCGCGGGCCGAATAGGCACCGACATCAAGCGTGCTCATGTCATATCACCCGCGATGCCGCGAGGCCTGACAAGCAGAACCGCGACCATGATGACGAACGCGACAGCCGGCGCGTAGGCGTTGCTAATCGGAAGGCCGACATCGCTGAGCAGCGGCGTCAGTTCGTGGAGCATCCCGATGAGAAGGCCACCGAGCATCGCGCCGTACACCGAGCCGATACCACCGAGGATGACCGCGGCGAACACGACCAGCAGGATGTTGAAGCCGATTCGGGGGTCAAGCTGACTGTACAACGCGAGGAAAACGCCGCCGGCGGCAGCCAGAGCGCTGCCGACGACCCACATGACGAGAATGACGCGGTCAGTTCGGATACCGCTCACGCGTGCGAGGTCGGGGTTGTCAGCTGTCGCGCGCATCTTCCGGCCCAGCGTCGTCCGCTGAAGCAGGAGGTGCAGGGCGACGACGAGCACCGCCGCGCTGACGATGATCGCCACGTCTCGCTGTGTCACGGCGACATCAAGTGTGTCCAGCAGCAGCGGAATCGGTCCGCTACGGCTGATGTCGTACTGTAGAAAGTCAGTCCCGAACGTCCCCTGTAGCACCGCACGGTAGACGAACGCCACGCCGATGCTCGTGATAAGCAACCCGATTGAGTCCGTATCGAGGGGCTTGTACACGAGCACGTGGGTGAGGACGGCGACAACGGCAGCAAGCGCCATCCCTACTGCAAGGGCCAGGAAGAAGCCGATTGGGAGGCCGAGAACGGTGCCGCCGAGACCGCCGAACACGCCGAAGGCGACGAACGCCCCGTACGCGCCCAGGGTCATCGTATCGCCGTGTGCGAAGTTCGCGAAATCGGCGATGCTGTAGACCAGCGAGAGCCCGATACTCCCGAGGATGATGATACTACTGAAAACGAGCCCGTTTGCCAGGTATTGTAATATCTGCGCCATTGGTGAAAATGGGAAAGAGTCGTGGCCGCCTTAGCCCTCGATGAAGCCAGCGGATTCGTACGCGTGGTCAACGACTTCGAACACCTGTAGCAACCCGACGGGGTCGCCGTTCTCGTCGAGGTCGATGGGGCCGCTCACGCCGGTGTAGTCCACGTCCGACGGCGAGCCACCGTTGGCCAGAATTTCGTGTGCCTCCTCGTACGTGGTCGCTTCCTCACCCTCGGGACGGGTCACGTCCCGGACGACCTCCATGAGTGCCGAGCCCGTGAACTCGTCTGCAGCTTCGATAGCGAGTGCGCTGACGATTACCGCGTCGTACGCGTACGCCGACCACGACGTGGGTTCCTCGCCGAAGCGCTCCTCGAACTCCGAGACGAACGCCTGGTAGTTCTCGGCGTCCTGTGGGACGCTTGGAACCACGGCTTTCATTCCGTCGAGGCTCCCCTCGGGAGCGGATTCGAGGACCTTCGGCCCTTTGACGCTGTCACCGCCGTACCAGGCGGCCTGATCGGTGACTCCCAGGTCGAACGCCTCCTGAGACATTGTCGCGAACTCCGGCTGGTAGGTGATGAACACCCACGCGTCAGCGTCGGTGTCGGACATCGAGGAGATGGTGCTGCTGTAGGAGGACTGGCCCTGGTCGTGGGGTTCGTTGTAGACGATTTCTCCGTCGTAGGCCTCGATGAATGCCTCGCCCACGGACTGGCCGTAATCGTTGTTAATCCAGGCCAGGGCGGCGGACTCGTTGCCGTCCTCGCTGAGGAGCGACGAAATTGCCTCCGCCTGGGCCTTGCCTGCCGGCGGCATCCGAAGCAGGTCTGGGAAGTTCGTCAGGTTCGGGCTGGTGCTGTTCTGGCTGATCTGGACGACGTCAGTGTTCTGGACGACGCTTTCGTGAATAGCCGTGCTGACACCGCTGCCGACGGTACCGATGAGCAGCGGGACACCCTCCTGATTGACCAGGGTCTGTGCTGCGCTGACGCCACCCTGACTCGTGCTCTGGTCGTCCTGCTGTGAGATTTCCAGTGTGCCGCCACCGACGCCGACCGAGTTGACGTCGTCAAGCGCGATTTCCTTGCCGCGCTGATTCCGCTGTCCGAACGCCGATAGTGAGCCGGAGAGGCTGTCAACCATCCCGATGGTGTAAGTTTCGGACCCGGAGTCCGTCGAAGTGTCCGTCGATTCACCGTCACCGCCGTCGCCACCGTCGCCGTCACCTCCATCACCGTCCTCGGGAGCACCACCGGAACAGCCGGCGAGGCCGACGAGTCCAGCACTGGCAGCGGCTTTGATTACGGTTCGCCTGTCAATCGAACGCTTGTCATGGTCGTTCATGGTATACTGATATCCTTTTTCGTAACTCCCTGTATAACCGTGTCCCCGTCCATGGTAGGTACCCTGTTCTGGACGGCGTACGGAAAGCCGTCAATTAATACTTCTGGAACGCGTTCAGTGTATAGAGTATCGCTACGGCTATGCAACGAACGGAGTTTATTACAGTAGACACACACACGGGCGGAGAGCCGACGCGCATCGTGCTCGACGGGATCGAGGCCGACACACTCACCGGAGAGACCGTCCGGGAGAAGCGCGACCAGTTTGCAGCTACGGCTGACGATGTCCGGAAACTCCTCATGCAGGAGCCCCGTGGGCACGCAGATATGTTCGGAGCGGTCCCGGTGCCGACAGACCGGGCCGACCTCGGGGTTTTCTTCATGGATACTGACGGCTATCTGGATATGTGTGGCCACGGCCTCATCGGGGTCGTGACCGCACTCATCGAACAGGGCGAACTCCACGAGACACCAGAACTGACCGTCGAAACCCCCGCCGGACTGGTTGACGTGACGGCCGAGATAGCTGACGGCGTCGTTCGCCGTGTTGCGTTCGAAAACGTCGACAGTTACGTCTGTGGGACGATTACCGTCGAACAGGACGGCGTCCCGGTCGAGGCTCGTATCGTCTATTCGGGGAACTATTTCGCCGTTGTTGACGCCGACAGTCTGGGCGTCACGCTCGACCGTGAAGACGCCACGCAGTGTATCGACCCCGCACTGGAACTCCGCCGAGCAGTCAACGACGCCGCACCGGAGGACCCAGTCACCGGCGCACGGGTGACCGTCTCGGCAGTCGAACTCACCGGTGGTGGCGACAGCGACCGGAGCTGTGTGGTGTTCGCCGACGGTTCCGTCGACCGCTCCCCCTGTGGAACAGGCACGTGTGCGCGATTGACCCTTCACCACGCCGACGGCGATCTCGCTATCGGCGAGCGTGTCGAAGTGACCGGGCCGGTCGGATCAACATTCGAGGGGTACATCAGCGAAACCAGCGTCGCCAACGGCGTCACCGTGACCAGCCCGGTCGTCTCGGGCACAGCGCATATCACAGGCGAGCACACGTTTTACCGGACCGACGACGATACGCTCGGCAGTTTCACTCTCGCTTGATTTCAGTCAGTAACTGCTGATTTTTTTGGTAGGGGGTGCGTTTAGGCTGATATAGTGGCGTAGTTTCGATAATGATTCCGCCGATAGCGAACAACTTCGTCGCCGGGGAGACAGCGTCGGGGGCACTCGACCACGTCGCTTCACTCAACGACGACGATGTCAAGGGCATCCTAAATCTGTTAGGCGAACACTACGACGAGCGCCAGCCGGCTGACGAGGACGCAGACCAGTACATCGAGCTGATAGAAGAAATCGACAGGAGCGGCCTCGACTGCGCTATCTCGGTCAAGCCCTCACAGATCGGCCTCGACGTTGGCGACGAGGTGTTCGTCGAGAACCTCGAACGCATCGTCGCGGCGGGTGACGACCGCGATGTCTTCGTCTGGGTTGATATGGAGGACTACACCACGACCGACGTGACCCTCGACGCGTACGAACGGCTCGTCACGGAACACGAAGGCGGCATTGGCGTCTGTACACAGGCAAACCTCAAGCGAACGCCCGAAGACCTCGAACGGCTCGCGCCCCTTCCCGGGAAAGTCCGGCTTGTCAAGGGGGCCTACTCCGAGCCCAAGGAGGTCTCGTACAAGAAGAAAGAGCGCGTCAACGAAGCCTATCGGGACTGTCTCGAACTGATGTTCGAGGAGTTCGATGGCGGCATCGGCGTCGGCAGCCACGACCCGGCAATGATAGACTACGCCAAGGACCTCCACGACGAGTACGGCACTGACTACGAAGTGCAGATGCTGATGGGCGTCCGCGACGACGCCCAGCGTGACCTCGCCGCCGAGGGCGTCCCGATGTGGCAGTACATCCCCTACGGCGACAAGTGGTTCTCCTACTTCTACCGGCGTGTCCGCGAGCGCAAAGAGAACGCGTTGTTTGCCGTCCGGGCCGTTCTGAGTTAAACTACTGGTCCGGGTCGAGTAGTTTCGCTTCTGCTTTGCGAAGGTGTTCGAGCAGCGTCGTCTTCGAAACGCCGAGCTTCGACGCGAGTTCGCGCGTCGAGATACCCCGTGGCCACGCGTAGTAATCCTCCTGCCGGGCGAGTTCGAACGCTTCGCGCTGGCTGTCCGAGAGTCGGTCCATCCGCCGGAGCTGCTGCGGATTGCCGCCGCCGGCGGACGTGATTCGCGTGACTTCGATATCGGCTGACTGCTCCTCGCGGATATCGTCGAGGAGTGACTCGGCTTCGTCGCGAGAGTCCGCGAAAAACACCGGCCAATGTTCGCGACCGTGCCGGACCCGAACCGGGTCATTGTGAATGAACCCGCGCGAGAGCAGGCTGTCGCTGATGGTGTTGTCCGGATCGTACTCAACGAACAGTTCGCGGGTCGTGTTCCCCGGTGACGAGCCCGTGCCAGTCGCCCCGTGGCGCTCGCGCAGTTCCAGCACGGAGTCAGTCAGCGACGAGTCACGAGTCGCGTCGATGAGGTCCTCAACCTCGCTAATACTGTCGGCGTACGCCGTGAACAGGCCCTTTACGCTACCGTTCTGTGTGTTGTACACGCCGTGTGCCAGCAAACCAGCCGCCGTCTTGTCGGTCACTTCGAGCGTCCAGCAGTCAGGATGCCAGATGCTCAGGGTAAGCTGGAGTCCCCCGTGTTCTGCTTGTGCTTCACTCATACTGTGCGCCCTCCGTATGAAGGGGTGCTAAAGGGAGTCACGATATGGACGCAAATAAAGGTGCGGTTCATAAGGGGAACACCGACCATGGGAAATAATGCCGGGTTGTAGATGATGTATCAGGGTGGTACCGGCCCCCTGACCATGGACGGTGGAACATATTGGTGGGGGACGCGTACAGTACCTACCATGAGTACAGACGACTCACGACGACACTACATCGACGGTGAATGGACAACAGGCACCGGCGACGAAACGTTCACAAGCCAGAACCCGGCCACCGGCGAGGCGCTCGCCTCGTTCCACCGCGGAACCGAAGCCGATGTCGACCGCGCACTGGCCGCGGCAGAGGACGCCTACGACGAGTGGCGCTCGCTTTCGCACATCGACCGCGCGGAATACCTCTGGGACATCTACCACGAGCTGCGTGACCGCCACGAGGAACTCGGCGAAATCGTCACCATGGAGTGTGGCAAGGAGATCAGCGAAGGGCTGGCCGATGTCACCGAGTCCTGGCACATGGTCGAGTGGGCGGCCGGCAACGCCCGACACCCCCACGGCGACGTGGTACCGTCCGAAATCGCCAGCAAGGACGCCTACATGCGCCGCAAGCCGAAGGGCGTCGTCGGCTGTATCACGCCGTGGAACTTCCCGGTCGCCATCCCGTTCTGGCACCTCGCCGTGACGCTGGTCGAGGGTAACACCGTCGTCTGGAAGCCGGCAGAGCAGACGCCGTGGTGTGCTCACATCATCGCCGAGATGTTCGAGGACTCGGGTATCCCGGACGGCGTGTTCAATCTCGTGCAGGGCTACGGTGACGCCGGCAACGCCATCGTCGAAGACGACCGCGTCGAGACGGTCCTGTTTACCGGCAGCGCCGAGGTCGGCCACAAGATAGCCTCGAAGGTCGGCGGCGAGCCCGGCAAGATCGCGGCCTGCGAGATGGGCGGGAAGAATGCCGTCGTCATCACGGAGGAAGCGGACCTCGATATCGCCGTTCACTCGGCCGTGATGTCCAGCTTCAAGACGACCGGCCAGCGGTGTGTCTCCTCGGAGCGACTTATTGTCCACGAAGACGTGTACGACGAGTTCAAAGAGCGGTTCGTCGACGTCGCCGAAGACATCGCCGTCGGCGACCCACTGGAGGAAGACACGTTCATGGGGCCGCTCATCGAGGACGATCAGGTCGAGAAGTTCAAGAAGTACAACGACCTCGCCCGCGAGGAGGGCGCGAACGTGCTCGTCGACCGCGCCGACCTCGGTGCCGAAGAGATTCCCGAGGGCCACGAGGAGGGCCACTGGGTCGGCCCGTTCGTCTACGAGATCGACTACGACGAGGACCTGCGCTGTATCAACGAGGAAGTGTTCGGGCCCCACGTCGCGCTACTCGAGTACTCGGGTGACTTCGATGAGGCGCTGGAAATGCACAACAGCGTCGACTACGGGCTGGCCGGGGCCATCATCTCCGAGGACTACCGCCAGATTAACCAGTTCCGCGACGAGGCTGAAATCGGCCTCGCCTACGGCAACCTCCCGTGCATCGGTGCGGAGGTCCACCTGCCCTTCGGCGGCGTCAAGAAGTCCGGCAACGGCCTCCCGAGTGGCCGCGAGGTCATCGAGGCTGTCACCGAGCGTACCGCCTGGACACTGAACAACTCCAAGGATATCGAGATGGCACAGGGTCTGTCAGCCGATATCATCACCGATGAGTAAGTCCGTGCAGTCGGCGGAGATCGGCTCCGTCTGTCCGCGCTGCCGCGGCGAGACGACAACGGCGAAAGGCATCGAGACCTGCACCGACTGCTCGTGGGTCGGTTGCCTCGGCGCTGACTGACGCGACGACCGCGCGTTTCTGTACGGCCCCAGCGTCTGTCCCACACCGAAACGGGGGCCACGGACCGGGTTCACGGTCCAACTTTTCCAAACCTTAAACCTCTCCCCGTCGAAGTACCGTCTATGAGCGACAACGACAGCAGAAAGAACCTTCGGATGCCGGAAGAGGACGAGGTGTTCGCCGTCGTCATGGACATGCTTGGCGCGAACCGCGTCAAGGTACGCTGTATGGACGGCGTCGAGCGCACAGCCCGGATTCCGGGCAAGATGCAAAAACGCATCTGGATACGCGAAGACGACGTGGTCCTCGTCGAACCATGGGACTGGCAGGACGAGAAAGCCGACATCACATGGCGCTACGAAAAACAGGATGCCGACCAGCTGCGCGAGGAGGGACACATCCAGGAGTAGCCTGACATGTATCTGGCCGCGGTGCAGACGGAGGCGCAAGCGTGACCGAGGGGCAGTTCGGCCTGCTCGATACGGACGATGTCGACTCACCGGGTGACGAGTGGGAAGAAGTCGACGTCTCCGACACGGAAGCCGACCGTATCGCCCGCAAGCGGGACCGCGAGTTCAGCGAGTTCCGCAAGCGAATCAAGGACGCCGACCAGTTCAAAGTCGAGGCCAGCGTCTTCGATGACGCGACCTACGGGGCACTGTACAAGCTCGTCCAGGACGGCCATATCGACGCCTTCGGCGGTCCCATCTCGACTGGGAAAGAGGCCAACGTCTACACGGCGCTGTCGGGCGAGACAGAGGTCGCCGTCAAAGTGTACCGCATCAACGCCTCTGATTTCAAGGATATGCGGAGCTATCTCGACGGAGACCCTCGCTTCGAGGGTATCGGCTCTGATAAAAAGAAGGTCGTTACCGCGTGGGTTCGCAAGGAGTCGTCGAACCTCACGCGCGCCCGCCGGGCCGGCGTCCGGACGCCGGAACCCATCGCCGTCGAGCGGAACGTCCTCGTCATGGAGTATCTCGGGACGGAAGAGGGCCGCAGCAAACGTCTCAGCGAAGTTCACATCGAGAACCCCGAGACGGCGTACGAGGTCGTCAAGGAGTACGTCCGTCGGCTGTACGACGCCGGCCTCGTCCACGGAGACCTTTCAGAGTACAACATCGTCTTTCACGAGGGGCAACTGTATATCATCGACCTCGGGCAGGCGGTTACGATCCACCATCCCAACGCCGACGACTTTCTGGAACGGGACTGCCGTAACGTCGCGAACTTCTTCGCCAGACAGGGCGTCGACGCCGCGCCAGCGGACCTGCTCGCGTACGTCCGAGAGTACGCGACGCCGAAAGACGAAGCCGACACCGCGCCGGGCAGCGACGACGACGCTGTCCCACAGGGAACACCGGCCGACCGCCGCGACGACGAGTGAACGGCGGCACGGCGTGACCGACGCCGAAGTTTTAAACAGGCAGACCCTCGTAAAAGCAGGTATACTTATGCAACACGTGAAGATTCCGCAGGACCGTATCGGTGTGCTGATCGGCGAGGGAGGTGAGACCATGCGCGAAATCGAGGAGCGCGCAGAGGTCCGGCTGGATATCGATTCCGAGGACGGCACGGTGAAAGTCGAGTCAGTCGGCGACCCCGTGACGGCGCTGAAAGGCCCCGACATCGTGAAGGCCATCGGCCGCGGGTTCGCGCCCGACGACGCGCTGGCGCTGCTTGAGGACGACATGATGATGTTCGAACTCATCGATATCGAGGCCGCCTCCCGAAACAAGAACGACTTCCGCCGCCAGAAGGGCCGCCTCATCGGCGAAGGCGGCCGGACGCGGGAACTCATGCAGGAACTCTCCGGCGCGGCCGTGGTCATCTACGGCTCGACGCTGGGCATCATCGGCGGCCCCGAACAGGTCGACGCCGTGCGAGAAGCCGCCGAAATGATTCTCGACGGCGCGCCCCACGGCTCCGTCTACTCGTTCCTCGAACGCAAACACAACGAGATGAAGCACAAGGGCCTCGAATACCACCAGTTCACCGGGTAACGCCGGGAGTTCGGCTGCGTGGCTGTCGGCTGCGAGCCGCGGCGACAGCATCGGTTCGGGCGGTCGCCGTCAGGCAGTATCAGGTGCGCACCACACCGTTTTGCCGCAACAGACGCTACGTGGAGGTATGCCGACCATCGCCGAGACGCACATCGTCAACCGCGAGCGCGTCCAGCCGACTCACGCGAACAACTACCAGAGCGCCCACGGCGGCATCGTCATGAAGTGGATGGACGAAATCGGCGCGATGTCGGCTATGCGGGCCGCCAGAGAGACCTGCGTGACCGCACAGATGTCTCGCGTCGACTTCGAGCGCCCGATACCCATCGGTGACACCGCACTCATCGAGTCATACGCCTACGCTACTGGCCGAACTAGCGTCCGGGTCCGCATCGAGGTTGCCCGCGAGGAGCCACACACGGGCGAAACAGAAGAGACGACCAGCGCGTACGCCACCTTCGTCGCCGTCGACGACGGGGAACCGACGCCCGTCCCCGAACTGACCGCCGAAAGCGAGGAGTGCCGTGAACTGCGGGACAGAGCGCTGGCCGAGGAACCCGAGCGAGACTGAGGCGAGTCAGTCGGCTGGGAGGCGCGCCGGCCAACACTTAGACGCTGACGAACTTCTTGCTACGGCCTTCGGGCCGCTCGGCTATCTCTGGGAGTACGGTGAGCCACTGGCCGAGCGTACTCGCTCGGCGAGCCACGCTCGACTCGGACAGGTCCGTCTCGGCAGCCAGTACCGCCTTCAGCTCATCGTGCGAGAGAGACCCGCGCTCCGCTATCACCGTCGCAAGGCGGTCGACAACTTCGACCTGTCGAAGGCCAGCGATGAGTCGCTCACGGGCCGCTTCGGTGTCACCCGACTCGTGCAGGCGGAGGTACTCGACGCCGTTCTTGGTCAACCCCCAGCGACGGACCTCACGACCGTCGACCGCCGTCGGCGTGTCCTCGTGTACAAACCCCAACAGCCAGCCTGCAGTGCCATAGAGATCAGCGTGCCGCGAATCAAACTCCGGAACCGCGCGGTTGATTTCCGCTCTAGTGCCGCCCGTCTCGTCGATGGCCGCCAGGAACTCCCGAAGCGATTCGAAACTATTGGCAAGCGGTACCTCGTTAGAGGGAATCGTATCGGTCCGCTCCGGTTCAGTCAGCGCGTCCCAAAAGGCCGGCTGTAGCTCGTAGCCACTGCCCCTCTCCGCAACACCGATGTTGTTGCTGACCATCGTTGCCGCGAGTTGCTCCCCGTCGACGAGGTGTATCTGAAGGTTCTCGGCCGCTCGTCTCGCCGGCCCTGTGAACGAACTGGAGGTGAGATAGGTTCCCGTCTGGTAGTTCCCTTGCGTCAGTGCCCCACTGAACCGCTGTACGTGCCCGTTGCTAACCGTGTTGCCCTCGTCGTATCGCTTGACCTGCGCGCCGAACAACACCCGGACGACATCCTCCTCAATGACGCCCTCGACGTCGATACCGTCGTCCTGCCGGAACGCTGTTACCTGCATCGACTCCGTATCGAGGCGGCGGCTGAGGACCATCTTGCACAGAATCTCGAACTGCTCCGGTGACACCTCGTACATCCTGTCTCGGAGATGGTCTTGCATAGCCGCGGCTTGCATATCTCTCACCAGCGGCCACGCTCACATAAGCGCCGGGCATGGTTTCGGTGGCCGCGGCGATGCGCTTCAGAATCGAGCCGGCCGGGATTTGAACCGACGGAAGACGGTCGCCTCACTCCGTTCGGCGCTGCGACTTCCAGGGTTCAAATCCCTGTTGTGCGCTTCATCGCTCACGATGACGAGCACACGCTAAGCGGTGCTCGTGGGGATTGTTCACAATAGGAACGCCCGGAGCGGGATTTGAACCGGAGGCAGCGTCGCGTTGCTGGCCCTCCAGAGATTCAAATCCCGCGTCCAGCGTTTCACGCGTTCCGGACCCATCGCTGGCGCTCTGGGTCATTCGCTTGGAAAAAGCCTAGGCCGGAATTTGAATCCGGGGTCTCGTCCTTACCAAGGACGCGCTTTACCGCTAAGCTACCCAGGCACGCATCAATGTGTATCCGGCAATTGTCTAAAGTCGTTTCGATTCGGGGCCGGTGTGTCGGTTAGTCTCAGTGGTCGGCGGCGGCCTCGGTCCCGTCGCCGGTTGGCTGTTCGGCCCCGGCTCGCGCTCGGAGCGCGTCAGCGACCTCCTCACCGAGCAGGTCGGCGTTCGACGGGAGGCCGTCGACGGCCAGCTCGGTCGCGTACTCGCGAAGCGTCGGGGTAGGTCGGATGCCGGCGGCAGTGACGCCAGCGACCACGGCGAGTTCCAGAATGTCCGTTTCCAGCGCGGTGTCGAGGCTTTCGTCGTCGGTCGTCTGACGGACTGTCTGGTCGTGGCCGAACGAACGGACGACAGCGACAGCAGCGTCGGCGGCCTCGGTTCTGGCGAGCAGGTAGAAGCCACGTGAGACGAGGATATCCGCGATAAGGATATCCAAGTCGGCGGTGTCGCGGTCACCGCTGACCCAGGGGTCGTCCCGGGCCAGTTGCCGAGTGAGCGAGAGCCCCTCGTAGATGAGCTGGACGCCAGCGGCTCGGTCAGCGACGCCGTCAGCCAGATCGACCGGTGGGTCGCTGGTCGCGCCCGCGCTGACGAGCGTCAGGACGCCGGGCGCCAGCGACGCGTCGTCCAGGCGAGCGTCGATCCGCTCGTGAAGCCGGTCAGGCTCGACATCGTCGACTGCCGCCAACGCCGCTCGGCGAACTGCCGCCACTTCCTCCATTATGAGGGTCTAGCGACGGGAAGGGCAAAGACCTTTGGAAACCGCAGAGTCACAGCAGGCATGGTACAGACCACGAGCAGCGATGGTATCCGGACCCTGACGCTCGACCGGCCCGACCAGCGCAACGCGCTCACCAGCGCGGCGCTGCGTGACCTCGAGGCAGCAATCGAAGCAGCGACCGAGTCGGTGCTGTATCTCCACGGCGCTGGCGAGGCGTTCTGTGCCGGCGCGGACCTTACCGAAGTCAAGGCCCTCGATTCGGAGAGCGCCGAGACGTTCGCGGCGCTGGGCCAGCGGGTCGCTCACGCACTGGAATCCTACGACGGGGCCGTTGTTGCTGGTATCGACGGCGCGGCGCGGGGCGGCGGCGTCGAACTGGCGCTGGGCTGTGACATCCGGGTGGCCACGCCCGACGCGACCCTGGCCGAAACCGGTGTCAAACTCGGGCTGTTCGGCGCGTGGGGGGGGACGGCACGGCTCCCCGAGGTCGTCGGGACAGGCGACGCCTTAGACATCGCACTTTCCGGCCGAACGCTCGACGCAAAGACGGCGCTGCGGATGGGGCTGGTTTCGCGGATCACTACGGAGCCACGGGCCGTCGCTGAGGAGTTGGCGGGCGTCGACGGGGACGCGCTTCGAGTGCTGAAAACACGGATCCGAGACGACGCGGACAAGGAGACACAGGAGCGGCGCGAGCAGCAGGCCTTCGCCGATCTCAACGCAAAGACCGAGTAGGCAAGGGTACAAGACGCCGCCTCGCATACGGGTTGGCAATGGTCGACTGTGAGTATTGCTCGGAATCGTTCGACGGCGAGGACGCCTACCTCGACCACCTCGCCGACGCCCACGACGGCGAGTTGGGGGCTATCGACCGTCGGCGCGTCGAGGCACAGACCGGCGGCGCAGACGGGAACGCCCTTCCGGTCGGCCCCATCGTTATCGGCGTCGTCGTCCTGTTCGCCGTCGGGCTCACGGCGTACGTGACCCAGCTGAGTGGCGGTGATGGCGGAAGTGGCGCAAATCTGGTCGGGACCGCAGGCGCACAGCCCCTTTCCACGGTCGAAGCCTCCGGAATCGAGGCGTCGTCGCTCAACGAGACCGGCGACAGCGACCGTCTGGCCGGCGTCCAGCAGTTCCCGGACCGGGGTGCCAACCACGTCGAAGAGGGCAGCGCCATCGACTATCAGCGGGTTCCGCCGCTCTCCGGGACACACTATGCGTCGACGGTGGGTGCGGGCTTCTACGAGGCGACGCCGTTGCTTGGCTCGCTCGTCCACACGCTCGAACACGGCGCGGTCATCGTCTACTACGACCCCGACGAGATATCGCCCGGAGCCAGAGAGAGTCTTCGGGGTTTTTCCAGCACACACACCGGCACTTGGCGGAGCGTCGTCGTCGTCCCGAACCCCAGCGACGACCCCCGCGCACCCTACGTCATGACGGCGTGGCGACACGAGCTGACGATGGACGGCTACGACGCCGAGACCGTCCACGCGTTCCTCTCGGAGTACCTGGGTCGCGGCCCGGAGAACCCGGTCCGCTGAGGTGACTCAGTACAGCGGGTCCGGACCCGGCGGCATCGCTCGCTTGTGGGCGCTCGACTCGTGCATCTCGCGGACCGTCTCGACGGCGTCCGTCGGGACGCCGACGTGGTCGGCCGTCGCGGCCGCCGGGACGCCGCCGTCGACGTGCAGGGCGAGGATGGAGTCGAGCGTGTCGTAGTCCATCCCCATCTCGTCGGCGTCAGTTTGCCCGGCCCACATCTCGGCGCTCGCGGTCTTTTCGGCGAGGTCGTCGGGGACGCCGACGTGTTTCGCCAGCTGTCGGACCTGTTGTTTGTACAAGGGCGCGATAGGGTGGCAGTCGACCGCACCGTCGCCGTATTTCGTGTAGTAGCCGACCAATGCCTCGCTCCGGTTTCCAGTCCCCAGTACCAGCGCCTGTTCGTGGTTGCCGGCGAGATAGTTCAGCACCGCTCGACAGCGAACCCGGAGATTGCCGACGGCAAGCTGGTCGCCCTCAGCGTCTGGATAGGCGTCGAGGAACGCGTCGACCAGCGGGTTGATTTCGATGACGTCGTACTCGATGCCGAGCAGGTCGTTTGCGACCCGCTCGGCGTCGCTCATGTTGTCCGCGCGGTTGGCCTCGCTGGGCATCACGAGCCCGTGGACGGCGTCGCGGCCGAGCGCCTCGACGGCCAGATGGGAGACGAGCGTGCTGTCGATGCCCCCCGACAGCCCCATCACGACGGTGTCGACGCCGGCGGCGTCGACCTGGTCCGTGATGAACGAGGTGATGTGGTCGCGGTGCGCCTCCAGCTCGGCGTCGGAAAACGACAGGTCCAGCGGCTCATCGGCACGGACAATGGATTCGGCCGTTGCCATGTCTACTGGTTGGACGGGCGGAACTAATACCCATCTATCGACGTGATATTTTCGGACGCGCGTCCAGTCAAAACGCTACGTTCAAGTGCGGCCGCTGTTGACAGTCCGGTACGAAGCACGCCGGCGGTTGGCGGTCCCGCAGGGGCCGCAAGCCCCGGTCACCGAGCGCCGGTGGTCCAGTGGTAGGACATTGCCTTCCCAAGGCAATAGCCCGGGTTCAATTCCCGGCCGGCGCACTTCCTTCGGTCGCTTCCCGCCCGATGTTCGCAATCGCTCTGCGATTGCTCACTCCCGGCCGGCGCACTTCCTTCGGTCGCTTCCCGCCCGATGTTCGCAATCGCTCTGCGATTGCTCACTCCCGGCCGGCGCACTTCCTTCGGTCGCTTCCCGCCCGATGTTCGCAATCGCTCTGTGAGTGCTCACTCCCGGCCAGCGAATTGTACTGCGAACCGCCCGAAACCGACAGGGAGAGCCGAAACGGGGCACGCACGGACAGCCCTGCGGAGGGTTCTAGGTACGTAGGGTGAACAGTTATGTCCGAAGAATGTGAATCACGTTAACATATGCCTCGACCATCCACTCGGCCACACAACCCCCTGCTGGAGTGTAAGGAATGCAACGAGCCGGTAATCAAGACAGCCGACGGGGAGTTCGAGTGCGTGGAGTGCGGGTGGCAGCCCGAGGCCGAACGCATGGACTCGTAACCGGCCGTCTCGGTCGCTTCGTGTGCGTGCGAGCCGATAGCTGGGGCAATCAGCGCCCCGTCCTGTTCTGCTGTGGCGAGTGAGGTCACTCGGCGTGAACCCGCGGACCGCGGAATACTTGTCGGGGCCGGGCATACCCAGTGCCAACAGATGGACGCGCCGCTGTGGACGGAGACACACGCCCCGGAGTTGTCGGATATCCGCCAGCCGAAGGCCCGCGAGCACCTACAGGGAGCCATCGAGAAGCCGATGAACCTCCTGGTCCATGGGCCGAAAGGCAGCGGGAAGACGGCCGCTGTCCGGGCTTTTGCCCGAGAGGTCCACGAGAATCCCGACGCGGACTTCACCGAACTCAATATGGCCGACGTGTTCGGCATGACAAAAAAGGAGGTCGCCAACGACCCGCGGTTCGCGTCGTTCATCGACAGCAAGCGACGGCGCGAGTCCTCGAAAGCCGACCTCATCAACCACGTTCTCAAGGAGTCGGCAAGCTACTCGCCGGTGTCGGGCAGCTACAAGACCATCCTGCTGGACAACGCCGAGGGGATGCGCGAGGACTTCCAGCAGGCGCTGCGCCGAGTGATGGAGCAGTACTACGAGGCGACGCAGTTCGTCATTGCGACGCGCCAGCCCTCTGCTGTTATTCCGCCGATCCGCTCGCGGTGTTTCCCGGTCGTGATGCGCGAGCCGACCCACGAGGAGACGGTGTCGGTACTTGAGGACATCGTCACCGCGGAGGAGGTCGACCACGACGACGACGGCATCGAGTACGTCGCCGGCTACGCGGAGGGGGACCTCCGGACGGCCGTGCTGGCCGCTCAGACGACCGCCGAGGCGGAGGGCGAAGTGACGATGGACGCCGCCTTCGAGACGCTGAACGCCGTCGAGGCCGATGACCAGGTCGAGCAGATGGTCAAGGCGGCCGAGGACGGGCGCTTTACCGACGCGCGGTCGACGCTGGACGACCTGCTCGTCGATGAAGGGTACGGCGCGTCCGATATCCTCGACGACATGCTGGACGTGGCCCGGTCGCGCTACTCCGGGGACCGACTCGCGGAGGTCCACCGACTGGCCGGCGAGACAGATATGGCACTCGTCGATGCGGCGAACGAGCGAATTCACCTCTCACATCTCCTCGCACAGCTTGGCGAGCGATGAGGGATGTGGTCCGGCCGCTATCGCTCTGGAAGCGCTGTACCGGACACAGCTAGCCGGTATAACACGTTCCTGCCCCACCGCTGAACCGGGCCACGGCGCGGTGACACGGAATCGCGGACGGAGACGGCGTCAACCGGTTCGAAATCCTTTTACGCGCTTCGGCGGGTAGATACGGACAACGAACCATGGATATCGACATCATCGAAGAAGACGAGAATCCCATGTTGCACCGCACGGACGTCCGGTTCGAGGTCGTCCACGACGAAGCCACCCCCTCCCGTCTCTCTGTCCGCGACTCTCTTGCGGCCACGCTGAACAAGGACGCCGAGGAAGTCGTCATCCACAAGCTCGACACCAAGTTCGGCATGCGGAAGACGGTCGGCTACGCGAAGGTCTACGACAGCCCCGAGTACGCCCGTGACGTCGAGCAAGACCACATGCTCGAACGCAACAAGATTGTTGCCGACGGCGAAGAGGAAGCGGAGGAAGCATAGATGCCACACAACGAGTACTACAACGACGACGGCGAACTCGACCGCGAGACCTGTCCCCGGTGTGGCGACACCGTCCTCGCCGAACACGAGGACCGCCAGCACTGCGGGAAGTGCGGCTACACCGAGTGGAAGTAAGGCCGCCCGATGCGCGTTCTGGGTATCGAAGGAACCGCCTGGGCAGCCAGTGCTGCGGTGTTCGAGACGCCGGACCCGGCCCGGGCGACCGACGACGACCACGTTTTTATCGAGACTGACGCCTACGCGCCGGATAGCGGCGGCATCCACCCGCGCGAGGCCGCCGAACACATGGGCGAGGCCATTCCGACCGTTGTCGAGATGGCCATCGAACACGCACACGAGCGGGCTGGCGGTGCAAACGGGGACGACAGCGCGCCAATCGACGCGGTGGCCTTCGCTCGTGGCCCGGGACTTGGCCCCTGCCTGCGTATCGTCGCCACAGCCGCTCGGGCGGTCGCCCAGCGGTTCGACGTGCCGCTAGTCGGCGTGAACCACATGGTCGCCCACCTCGAAGTGGGCCGCCACCGGTCGGGCTTCGACTCGCCGGTGTGTCTCAACGCCTCCGGCGCGAACGCCCACATCCTGGGCTATCGGAACGGCCGGTACCGGGTGCTGGGCGAGACGATGGACACCGGCGTCGGCAACGCCATCGACAAGTTCACGCGCCACGTCGGCTGGTCCCACCCCGGCGGACCGAAGGTCGAAAGACACGCCCGCGACGGCGAGTACCACGAACTGCCCTACGTGGTCAAGGGGATGGACTTCTCCTTCTCGGGCATCATGAGCGCCGCCAAGCAGGCCGTCGACGACGGCGTCCCAGTGGACGATGTCTGTCGCGGCATGGAGGAGACCATCTTCGCCATGCTGACGGAGGTGGCCGAGCGGGCGCTGTCGCTGACCGGTGCCGACGAACTGGTGCTCGGCGGCGGCGTCGGCCAGAACGACCGCCTCCAGCGGATGCTCGGCGAGATGTGCGAGCAACGCGGCGCAACGTTTTACGCCCCCGAACACCGCTTCCTGCGGGACAACGCCGGGATGATAGCGATTCTGGGCGCGAAGATGTACGCGGCCGGCGACACCATCGCTATCGAGGACTCCCGTATCGACTCGAACTTCCGGCCCGACGAGGTGGCCGTCACCTGGCGCGGGACCGAAGAGTCGGTGGACAGCTATCGGGCGGCGGACGACGAAGTCCAGGGCGCGGAGGCGACCGTCCGCTTCGACGGGGACCGCGTTATCAAAGAGCGAGTGCCGCGGAGCTACCGCCATCCAACACTGGACGAGCGGCTGCGAACCGAACGCACCAGACAGGAAGCCCGGCTCACCAGCGAGGCGCGCCGCCACGGCGTCCCGACGCCGCTGGTCCGGGACGTGGACCCGCAGGACGCCCGCATCGTCTTCCAGCGCGTCGGCGAGACCGACCTCCGCGAGGGGCTGTCCGAGTCGCGGGTCGCCGACGTGGGCCGCTGGCTCGCCCGCATCCACGACGCCGGCTTCGTCCACGGCGACCCGACGACGCGGAACGTCCGGGTCGGTGGCCGGAGCGGGCAGGCGGACCGAACCTTCCTCATCGATTTCGGCCTCGGCTACTACACGCAGGAGGCAGAGGACCACGCGATGGACCTCCACGTCCTCGCCCAGTCGCTCGCCGGCACCGCGGACGACCCCGAGACGCTGCTGTCGGCAGCCGAAGACGCCTATCGAACGGAGAGCGACCACGCCGATTCGGTGTTCGCCAGCCTCGACGACATCGAGGGTCGTGGCCGATATCAGTAGGATATGAACCACGGGCGGTGCTGAGTTGCGGTCGGCGGAGCAAGCATACCGCGGCCTCCGGCCGCGATCTCACGCGAATCGCTCCGCGATTCGCGCTTTTTTTCGCCCGCGTTTTTCGAGTCAAGCGGGACTGAAGGTCCCGCTGACCGTGCGAACGGGCGCTTCGCGCCCGTGAGCAGAGAGCCGTCCCCGCAGCGAGCGAAGCGAGCGAGGAACGGTGACGACGAAGAAGGTGGTGGACAAATGGTTTAACCTCGGCCCGAGTAGAACGCAGTATGGCAGAAAAACCCCAGTCGGGAACGTTGTTCGGCGTGCCGTACAACTTCGAACGACCGAGCCTCAAGCGGTTGGTGTCGGCCTACTGGAAGCCGGGCGATGACATGCTGGTCGAAAAACCGTTCGGCATCGGCTACACGCTGAACCTGGCGAACTGGCGCTCGTGGGTCGTGCTGGCGGTCGCTGGCGTGATGCTGTACCTCGAACGCGGCGGCAGCAGCGAGGAGTTCGAGTCCGAGAGCGAGGACGAGCCGGTCGAAGTCGTTGTCGACTGACCGCTGTTTCGACGGCTCTTTTATTGCCGGCCGCTGTATGCCGGTATGCTCAATTTTGTCACGACTAACCCCGGGAAAGTCCGGGAGGCGACCGAGTATCTCGACGACGATGTCCAGCAGTTCGACTTCGACTACCCGGAGGTCCAGGCCGACGACCTGCGAACGGTCGCGGCAGAGGGGGCACGAGCGGCCTATCACGCAGCGGGCGGGCCGGTCATCGTCGACGATGCGGGGCTGTTCATCGACGCTTTCGATGGGTTCCCCGGGCCGTACTCCTCGTACGTCGAGGACACGGTCGGCGTCGAGCGCGTGTGGCGCATGACCGAACCAGAGGACGACCGCGGCGCGGCGTTCAAAACAGTCATCGCCTACTGCGACGGCGAGGGCTTCGAGGCGACGCCGGACCCGGACGGCATCGACCGCGAGGCCCGGCGCGGACAGGACCTGTCGGCCGACGCCCGCGGCGCAGCGACGACTGACGAGCAGGTTCACGACGGGAGCGCAAAGAGCAGCGAGACAGTGCCGGTAAAGCTGTTCGAAGGGCGTGTGAACGGCGAAATCGTCGCCCCGCGCGGCGAGGGTGGGTTCGGCTTCGACCCCATCTTCGAACACGACGGGACGACCTTCGCGGAGATGAGCACCGAGCAGAAGAACGCCATCTCCCACCGTGGGCGAGCGCTGGCGAAGTTCGCGGAGTGGTACGGTGAGCGGTAGCGACGTGTCGGTCGTCGGGACCGGCGGCACCGCGTTGACAACCGGTACATCGGCGGGCATCGGCGAAGCGTTAGCGCGTGAGTTCGCGGCACGCGGCCACGACGTAGTGCTGGTCGCCCGGAGCGAGCGGAAACTGGAGCGGCTGGCCGAGGACCTCGAAACAAGGGGAGTCACAGCGACCTCTATTGTGATGGACCTCGACCACGCGACGGCCGCCGAATCGCTGTACGAGGAGGTGACCGAGCGCGGTCTAACCATTGATGTCCTCGTTAACAACGTCGGCGTGGGGACATACGGCCCGTTCGCCGAAAGTGATCTGTCGGAAGAGCGGACGCAGTTGCGCCTGAACGTCATGCTCCCGGTCGAATTGACCCGACTATTCATCGACGAGTTCGACGATGGCGGTGCGGTTATCAATATAGGTTCAGTCGCCGGATTCCAGCCGGGGCCGAACCTCGCCGGCTACTACGCAAGCAAAGCGTACATCAACAGCTTCAGCGAAGCGCTCGCAGAGGAATGCCGGGAAACACCGGTCGACGTGACGGTGGTTTGTCCCGGCCCAGTCGACACAGAGTTTCAGGAGCGAGCAGGGATGACGGACTCGACGGTTGGGTCGGTTGCCACGAACTCGCCCGAGGCCGTCGCATCGGCGGCGTATACCGGGGCCGCGGCTGGTGAGACTGTCGTCATTCCGCGGCGGTCGATGCGGCTTATCGACCGATTGGTGCGGGTGACACCGCGCTGGGTCGTCCGGCGCGTTGCAGCGCTGGTCAACCAAGACAGGTAGAGAATCAGTTCCGAGACTGCCGTTGAATCCAGTGTTCGTCTCGTCTCCTGTCTGGTTTTCGTCCGCCGGTTCCTTTTCAATCTCCGAGAATTGGACTCGAACCTTATTATACAGTGTAAAAAAAAGGAGCGTATGCTCACAGCCCTCGTCGAACAGTACAAGTCGGTGATACGTGGATCACTCGATATTTTCGGTGTCTCCGGTTCAGTCGAGCGGAAAGTGCTCGCGGCCGTCGGTCTGCAGTTTGCCGCGTCTGTCGCACTGGCAGTTGTCTCGCTTGTCGCCAGCGGGACCGTCCGGTTCGTCGTCACGGGCGTGTTGCTTGCTGGCGCTATCGTCGCGTTCGCCAACACGGTGTTCATTACCCGCGAGGACTTCGTCGAACCCATCACAGCGATGGCCGCGGGTGCGGACCATATCGCGGCTGGCGAACTCGACGTGGAACTGCCCGAGAGCGAGCGCGACGACGAGGTCGCCGAACTGCTCTCCTCGTTTCGCTCGATGCAATCCTATCTGCTGACAGTGTCTGAACAGGCCGACGCGCTCTCCCGGCAGGAGTTCGACGCCGACGTTCTCGACGAGGACGTGCCCGGGACCTTCGGGCAGTCGCTGGAGAAGATGGCCGCTAGTATGGACGATTATACCACCGAACTCCAGACGATGACCAGCGACCTCGAACGGCGCTCCCAGGCGCTTAACGACCTCGTCGTCGCCTTCGGTGACGCCGCTGAACGGGCAAAAGACGGGGACCTGACGGCCACGATAGACGAGGACTTCGACGCCGACGACGAGCAGTTCGACGCCGTCGTCGAGAACTACAACGACCTCGTGACGACGCTCGGAGGGACGGTGGCAACCGTCGCCGCGTTCGCAGAGGACGTCGACGAGACGAGCGATCACGTCACCCGAAGCATCGAAGAGATTGACGACGCGAGCGACGAGATTTCCCGGTCGATTCAGGAAATCTCGGCTGGTGCCAGCCAGCAGGCGTCACGTCACGACGACGTCGCTTCCGAGATGAACACGCTGTCTGCCACCGTCGAAGAGATCGCTGCGACCGCCGAGAACGCGGCCGACACCGCCGAGAAGGCGACACAGCGAGGGCGCGAGGGACGCGCGGACGCCGAGCAGGCGATCGACGAACTCGACGAGATGGAGGCCCGTATCGACGATATCGCCGTTGCGGTCGAAAGTCTGGTCGACCAGATCAGCGAGATCGACGACATCGTCGAGGTCATCACAGACATCGCCGAGCAGACCAACATGCTCGCACTGAACGCCTCCATCGAGGCGGCCCGCGCGGACGCAAGCGGGGACGGGTTCGCCGTCGTCGCCGACGAGGTGAAAACACTCGCAGAAGAGACCCGCGACGCCGCAACAGACGTATCAGACCGGATACAGGCAGTCCAGCACGAGGCCAGCGAGACCGTCAGCGACGTGGAGGCGACGAACCAGCAGGTGACCGACAGCGCCGCGACAATCGAGTCGGCGCTCCGGGACTTCGAGGACATCGTCGACGTGCTCGGCGAGGTCAACGCCTCGATTCAGGAGATATCGGGAGCCACCGCCGAGCAGGCGGAAACCACGCAGGAGGTCGTCGATATGGTCGACGAGGTCGCCGAAGTGAGCGAGCAGACAAACGAGGAGTCAGAGGCCGTTGCCGCCGCGACAGAGGAACAGACCGCGACGATTACCGAAGTGACCACCGAGGTACAGGAGATGGCAACACAGACCGACGAGTTGCGTGAGGTGCTTGCGGAGTTCGAGGTTACAGAGGACGCAGCAGGGCCATCGAGGACCGTTTCTGCACCCACGATAACGACCGCTGACGACTGATGACTCGCTATGCGCGTGGGTCCCGATCTGGACCGGGATACTCGCCGTTCTCGACGACGGGATACAGTGACTCCGGATCGAACAGGCGAGCAAAGGCATCCGGCGGTCTGACACTCAGGGACATATGACGGTTGAGCGACGCGCTGGTCCGGGCGCTACGCAGGTCGTCCGCATAGGACAGGAGGTGCTGTGCGCCGCCCCGGTAAGCCGAGGCCAGCGCGGGATGGTCTCCGGCCGGGTGGTCGACAATATCACAGCCGGGTTCGATCCGCGCCCGCCAGTCGGCCGCCAGATCGGCGTCAGCAAGGTCGGTGATGACGGCAGCGGCATCATCTAACAGGTGGTCGCTCGCGACGAGCGTGACCCACGAGTGCCGGCGGACGTGGTCGATAGCGGCACGGGCATCGCTGTCTGGCCCACACAGCAGGTCGGCGGCGAGGACATCAGCATCGGCGACGACACGCGCTGGCGACGGCTCATGCATCGTCTTTGTCCTCCGCGCGGTGCGCTTCAAGGGCCGCACAGACAGCGTCGACCGTAGTCTGGTGGTCTGCCGCGCGTTCAAACAGCGTCGCCCAGGTCATACGAGAAGGCAGTGGTCGAACGATGAAAAACCCGTGCCGTCTGTCGTCTGTCGCGCGCCTGTCTGACGGGCATTTATGCCTACCGGTAGCATTCCACCCGGTACGGGCGCGCTTCCACGGCTGCAGTGGATGTCGGTGACACTGCGTGCCATCCTATCCTCCCCAGGCGCGCCCGGACACCGCGATCCTCCCTTTCATATCCTACTTCCCCCCGGCTTTCGTCGAAGACAGCGAAACTGTCAGTCTGAGAGCGACTGCGGCAGAGCGGACCCGGGAAGTTTCAGGCTGATGCGTCGCCCCGGAGCGTTGCCCGGATGTCGTCCAGCCCGCCGGGGTCGGCCATAATGGCGACGCTGTCGCCGGGCTCGATCTCGGTCTGTGGGAGCGGAATCGTCATCGGTTCGTGATCCTTTCCGTGGGCGTAGATGCGGGCGTCGCCGGGGAGGTCCACCTCAACGACTCGTTTGCCGACGAACGGCGAGTCATCGGGGATTCGGATACTCGCGACCGATAGCTGTTCGGTCAGGTCGGCGAGAACGTTGAAGTCACCGCCAAGCAGTGCCGTCTTCGCGCCGGCCGCGCCCAGCCGCTCGGGGTAGATTATCTCGTCTACGTCAGCGGCGTACTTCTCGTAGATTTCCTCGCGGTAGTCGGCGTCGATTCGTAGAACAGTTCGACAGCCGAACTCTTTGCCGATCATACAGGCAGTGAAGTTCGTGTTCAGATCGCCCGTGAGGCCGCCGATAGCGTCTGCGCTTTCGATGCCGGCATCGACGAGGACGCTTTCCTCGTTGCCATCACCCTGGATAGTCTCGAATCCGGTTTCCCTGGCCCGTTCGACCTTCACAGGGTCGTTGTCGACGATAACGACTTCGTGGCCCTCGCTTTGCAGAATCCGTGCGGTCCGGATGCCGACGCGGCCATAGCCAACGATAACGAACTTCATGGACTACGGTACGACGGCCACCATTAAAAATGTGAACGGGTGACAGGGTGACGGGGCTTAGCTTTCTGACGTCGCGTTTCCTTCAGTCCCGTTGTCCGTTTCGTCAGTTTCGTCGCCTTCGTCAGCCTCCTCAGTCTCATTGGCTGGCGGTTCTTCAGTTTCGTCGGCGGGCGGCTCTTCAGTTTCGTCGGCGGGCGGCTCTTCAGTTTCGTCGGCGGGCGGCTCTTCAGTTTCGTCGGCGGGCGGCTCTTCGGTCTCGTTCGCTGGTGGCTCTTCGGTCTCGTTCGCTGGTGGCTCTTCAGTTTCGTTGGCTGGTGGCTCTTCAGTTTCGTTGGCTGGTGGCTCTTCAGTTTCGTTCGCTGGTGGCTCTTCGGTCTCGTTCGCTGGTGGCTCTTCGGTCTCATTCGCTGGTGGCTCGATAGTGATCTCGGCGAACGCACCGTCGTCGCGCGTGAAGACGCTATGGATGTACGTGTCCGGCCCGACACCGGTCGTGTCGACGGTAAACGTCACGTCAGCAGATTCGTTCGCGTCGAGGCTCACGGACTCAGAGACCAGCGGCTGGCCGTTCAGTCGGAACTCGACGCTCTGGGTCGTGTTGAACTCGTTCGGGTTGGCGACAGTTGCGGTGACCGTGACGTTGTCACCGGCGGTGGCGTTCGTCGGTGCGTCGAGGCTCTCCAGCGTGAACGAGTCAGAGATGGTAACCGCGGCGACCTGTCCGTCGTCGCTGGTGAAGACACCGTGGCGGTAGTCACCGGGTTCGATGCCGGTCGTGTCCGCCGAGAACTGAACGGTTGCGCTCTCGTTAGGCTCAAGTGTGACGAGCGTCCGGTCGACGACGGCCCCGTCGAACCGGAACGCCACGGATTCAGTCACCGCGGTGTTTTGATTGTTCGTGACCGTCGCGGCCACGTCAGCAGTCGAGTTGGGAGCGACGCTCTGGGGTGCGGTCAGGGAATCGAGAGTGACCCCCGTGTTCGCGGCTTGTTCTGACGGCGATTCCTGTTGCGCTGTCACGCCCGGTACGGCCCCGACCTGTGCGGTGAGGCCGCCGACGACGAGGAGCGCAGCGAAAACGGCGAGTGTGCGAGTTCGTATCATGGTTCGATTCTGCGGTGATCGGCAGGCAATGCGAACTGTTCGACGGGTGAACGACACATAAACCGGCGAGACAGTTCAGCAGAGAATAATAACCTGCTAAGCCGTTCGCTGTGACTGCTGGCTCGGGAAAGTGAGATTGAGCGATAGATACGTGGTATTAAAAATTTTTGCCGGTGATTAAGCTCTCGGCAGAGAAGCGCGTACGCTGGCGAGAGATGGCGGAAAGCAGCCGTTATTTTGGGTTAGTACGAATAGCCATGGGACAACCACACATACAGACGACCGCCGCAGCGACCCGAGCGAACAAGACGGCGGGTGCTACCCTACACTGACAGCGCCCTTTCGACACCGGTTTACCCGTCGACAGTAGAGGATGCGATGACCATGCGCGTGACGTTTCTCGGGACGAGTGGGGCCGTGCCGACGACCCAGCGCAACACGAGCAGCATCTTCGTCAACCGCGACGGCGACTACCTCCTCTTCGACTGCGGCGAGGGCACACAGCGACAGATGATGCGCTTTGGGACCGGCTTCGCTATCGACCACCTGTTCGTCACGCATCTCCACGGCGACCACGTCCTCGGGATTCCGGGCCTGCTCCAGACGTGGGACTTCAACGAACGCGACCGCGCCATCGCCGTCCACACGCCGGCGGGCACGCGCGGGAACATCAAACAGCTCATTCAGGCCAACGGGACGACACCGTCGTTTCCCGTCCGCATCAACGAGGTGTCGGCTGGAGACGTCGTCCTCGACCGGCCGGAGTACGAGATTCGAGCCATCGAGACGGCTCATCGCTGTGCCAGCGTCGGCTACGTCCTCGACGAGGACGACCGGAAGGGGAAGTTCGACCGGGAGAAAGCCGAAGAAGAGTTCGGCATCCCGCCGGGGCCGAAATACTCCAAGCTCCACCGCGGTGAGGCCATCGAACACGAGGGCGAGACCATCCAGCCGGAGGCCGTCGTCGGGCCGCCCCGTCCCGGTCGGCGGTTGGTCTACACCGGCGACACGCTGCCGACCGAGAGCGTCATCGAAGCGAGCGAGGGCGCTGACCTGCTGGTCCACGACGCCACCTTCGCCGAGGACCGGAAAGAGCGGGCGAAGGCGACAGCCCACTCTACTGCCCGGGAGGCCGCCGACGTAGCGCGACAGGCCGGCGCGTCGACACTGGCACTGACGCACATCTCGACGCGTTACGCCGCGAGCGCCGACAAGCTAGTTGACGAAGCTCGGGACGCGTTCGACGGCGAGGTCGTGCTCGCCGAAGACGGGATGGAGCGCCGCGTCGAGTTCCCGGACGCGGGCGAATCCTGATGAGATAGTGCAGCATTTATTCGTTGAAGCAGTAGCGGAGCCATGACATACCGATTAGTCCACGTCGGTCTGGGGGGCCAAGGGTCCACCTGGGCGACGGACGCGATCCCACCGAACGTTCGCGACGACCGGATCGAGGTCGTCGCCGCGGTCGACACCGACCCCGAGCGGCACGAACTGGCCGAGCGGGAACTCGGCCTGTCGCCCGAAGAGTGTTACGCCGACCTCGAAACCGCGCTCTCTGAGCGGCCGGCCGACATCTGTTCTATCGTGACGCCGCCGTCGACACACGAGGCCGTCGTGGAGACGGCACTCGCCCACGACCTGCATATCATTTCGGAGAAGCCGATTGCCGACACGCTGGAGGCGTCGGTCCGCGTCGCCGAAAAAGTCGACGAGGCCGGCAAAAAAATGGGCGTTACGATGAGCCACCGGTTCGACCGGGACAAGGCGACGTTCCAGCGGGCCGTCGAGGACGCCGGCCCCGTCGATTATCTGACGGCGCGGTACACGGGGAACGTCCGCGAACGAGACTTCTACGCCGACTACGTCTACGAAATGGAGAACATGCTGTTGCTCGACGGCGCAATCCACCACCTCGACATCCTCGCGTCGCTGGCCGATTCGCCCTGTGAGCGGGTGTATGCCGAAACGTGGACGCCCGAGGAAGCCGACTACGACGGTGACTGCACCGGCTTCGTGACGCTGCATTTCGCCGACGGAACCCGCGCCCAGTACGAGGGCAGCTACGCCAACGCGACCACGCTGAACGGCTGGGGACACGAACAGTTCCGCGCCGAGTGTGCGGACCAGACCGTCGTCCTCGACCGCCGCGACGTCGAGCGGTTCCACGCCGAGGACTACCACACCGGGAACTTCGAGAGCATCGGCAAGGGCGACGGCGAGTCGGTGCCACTCGCCGAGCGCCCCCACTGGAAGAACGCCTGGCTCATCGAGCAGTTCTGTGACTGGATCGACGGCGGCGAGCCGATGCCGACGAACGTCGACAGCGTCCTCCAGTCGATGGCCATCGTCTTCGCCGCCATCGAGAGCAGCGAGACCGGCGAGGCCGTCGACGTGCAAGCGCTGCTTGAAGACGCCCGCGCGAACGCCTGAGCCGCTCGGTCGCTCTTATCCCGATTCGCCGCGGAACACGTCGTCCCGTTGTTCGTACTCCATCTCCTCACAGACAGCGGCGGCCACGTCCGCGCCCCACTCGCGTTCGACGAGGTGGACGGCGAGATCCAGACCGGACGTGACGCCGCCACAGGTCAGCACGTCGCCGTCGTCGACAACCCGGGCATCGACCATGGTCGCGTCCGTCGCTCGCAGGTCCTCTAGTGCACCGCCGTGTGTCACCGCCGGCCGACCGTCGAGCAGGCCGGCGCGGGCAAGCACCATCCCGCCGGTACAGACGCCGGCGACGGTCGCGCCGCGGTCGTGGGCTGCCGCCACAGCCTCGGGTAGGTCTCCGCGCTCGGTCTCCATCCAGACGCCAGCATCGCTTCGGTCGTTCCACCCGCCGCCAGCAACGACAAGCAGGTCCGGGGTCACGTCGGCGAGCGGGCCGTCCGGTTCGACCCGGAGTCCGTGGCTCGCGGTGACGGTCCCGCTCTCCCGGACTGAACGGAGGGTCACGTCCCACGACGCGCCAAAGCGCGCCGCGTTCTCGAACACCTCGTAGGGGCCGATTGCGTCCAGTTCGTCGAACCCGTCGAAACAGGCGATTGCGACAGCTTCCATGCCCACAAGATGGGTGACAGCGAGAAATAGCCGGTGGCTTCAGGTGATTTGGTATCATACAGCAGGCAGCCGGAGTGTTCTTTGGGGACGCCACCGAGCGAACAGGTATGTCCCACCCGTTTCACATCGTCGACGTGTTCGCCCGGGAGCGATACACCGGGAACCAGTTGGCCGTCGTGACCGACGCCGGCGACCTGCACGAGGACGAGATGCAGGCCATCGCCGCCGAGATAGACTACTCGGAGACGACGTTCGTCACCGGGGAGCCAAGCGACGGCGCGTGGCCGGTCCGTATCTTCACGCCCGCAGCCGAGATACCCTTCGCCGGCCATCCAACCCTCGGAACGGTACAGGTCATCCGAGACCAGATCGCTGACGGAACCCCCGAAACGGTGACGCTGGACCTGCCCGTCGGTGAAGTCCCGGTCGACATCGGGGAGCGCGACGGCCGCGAGACGCTGTGGATGACACAGCCGACCCCCGAGTTCGGTGAGCAGTTAGCCCACGAAGACCTCGCTGCCGTCCTCGGCCTGTCGGCTGACCGACTGGACCACGATTGGCCGGTGGAAATCGTCTCGACGGGGCTGGCGACAATTGTCGTCCCGGTGGCCGACCGCGACGCGCTGGAAGCCATCGATGTGGATCGGGACGCCTACGACGCCGTGACCGGCGACCGCGACGCGAAGAACGTCCTAGCAGTCTGTCGAGCGCCGCGGAGCGAGGCCAACGACCTCGCAGTCCGCGTGTTCGCGCCGTTCTACGACGTGCCCGAGGACCCCGCGACCGGCTCCTCGAACGGCTGCCTGGCCGCGTATCTCGCCCGCCACGAGATGCTCGGGAGCCCTGCCGTCGAGGCCCGTGTCGAGCAGGGCTACGAGATGGGGCGACCGTCGCTGTTGCATCTCTCGACTGACGGCAGCGGCGAGGATATCAACGTCCGGGTCGGCGGCAGCGTCGTTCCCGTTGCTCGCGGTGACCTGCTGTAACTGGCCGCGCCACCGGCGGTACCGCCACACTCATTTCGACCCGTCCACAACGCCGCGGCATGGATCTCGCACACACCGCTATCTGCGTCTCGGACCTCGACCGTGCGATAGAGTTCTACGACACGCTGGGCTTCGAGGAAACGAACCGCTTCACGTTAGACGGCGTCGAGAACGTCTACCTCGGCCGGGGCGGCGACGGTGACCTGCAATTGCGTTACGACCCGGACCGGACCACCCCGATTGCCCCAAACCGCGCCGACGTGGACCACATCGCGTTCACCGTCGACGACGTCGAGGGGACCTACGAGACGGCCATCGACGCCGGCGCTGCGCCGGTCCTCGAACCGACGGAAGTCGACGCCGCTGATGCCTTCGCCGCGTTCGTCGAAGACCCCGAGGGGTACACGCTCGAGTTCTACCGCTGGCTCTGAACGGCAGCGACAAACGGCCAGCGCTCACCCGAGCAGGGAGCGAGCGCGACTGCGCCACAGCGTTGCCGTCCGAGCAGCGACGAGTCTGGCCGGTGAGGACACGGCGACGAGGAAGCCGCCGAAGCCGGCGAGACACGTCACGGCGGCCACGCTGGCGACGACAATCGGAGAGAGACCAGCGCGCGTGAGGCCAGCGACTGCACCGGTCGTGAGTGCGAACGAGACGCCGAGGCCGACGGTGAGGGCTGTTGCTACCCCGGGTTCGAGCGGAATCCGTCCGAAGACAGACCGGGAGTAGTAGAGGACGTACCCGAAGATGACCAGATTCATCACTCCGTACCCGGCGGCCCCGGCGACAGCTCCGAACTCCGCACCGAATATCGCCGGGACTGGAACGCTGAACGCCAGTCCGTAGAGCTTTGTCCGAAAGCTCACGCTCGGTTTCCCGACCCCTTCTATGGCATGTGACGTGAGCGTCCAGAAGCCACGGAGGATGTTCACGCCGCCGACGAGCAGGACCGTCGCCGAGAAGACACCCTCCGAGCCGGTGAAGGCGATCCGTGCGACCACGTCGTGTGCGGCCAGCAGGTAGCCGAACACGACGAACGTGACGCCCGTTCCGCCGGTGACCGCACCGTCGAGGTAGGCGAGACGCGTGTCGCCGACAGAGGAGTCCCCGCTGACCTTCGTGAGTAGCGGAGAGGAGAGATGCCAGGAAATCGTCGCGCCGAAGTCGGCGAACCGATCGGCCGCCTCGTAGATACCGACGGCCGCTGGGGTCGCGACGATGCCCAGTACGTACACCGGCATGTTGTACGACAGGCGGTCGAAAATCTGGTCCGGAATGCTCCACTTGGCGAAGTCCCAGGCACGCTCGATGGCGTGTCGGTCGGGCAGCGTCGGGACGACACCCAGCGCGACGGCGACCGGACCGAGCACCGCCAGCCGGACGCCGGCAACAACAAGTAGCAGGTCGACGGCGGTCGTCAGTGTCGGAGCCAGCGCCAGCAGGACGACGAGTTGGATGGCGCTCTGCGTGCTGGTGAGCCACGTCTCCACGCTCGGGTAGCCGATGGCACCAACCAGGCTCGACACAATCATCGACACCGCGACCGAAAGCGCGTAGAGGCCGATTGGGACGAGCAGTCCCGGCGAAACCACCGTGTTGCGGACGATTACACCGGCCAGCGCAGCCACGATCACACCGACGATGAGAAGATACCCGAGGGCGAACAGCGCCGCCAGACCGAGATACGGACCGACGAGTTCACCCCGTTCGCTGCCGACCTTCTTCAGCGCCTGGCTGATGCCCCGAATCGGACGCAGGACCAGCGAGACAGAGAGGGCGATGAAAAAATAGGTCCCGGTCGCCGCAGGTGACGTGACGAACGCGTAGACGATGCCACTGAGAACGAACAGCGTCGTTGACACCAGCGCTCCGCTGGTCGTCCGAATCGAGGAGTCCAGCAAGTCGATCTCGTCACCGTCGCGCTGTTCGACCATCGACCGAGTATCAGTACTGGCGGCGGGAAAACGGTGCGGTGGTTACACTACGCTGTTAGAAGCGGTCGCTCCTCACTCGCAGTCAGTCATAAAAATACTCGCTCACGGTTCACTGTGCGCACCGTTCGCGTTTTCCGAGGTTCGCACACCGTTCGAACCTCGCTACGCCAGGACTGGGATTTGAACCCAGAATCCCAGATGGGAACACGCTTTCCAGGCGTGCGCCTTACCAGATTCGGCCATCCTGGCACGCACTTCGAGAGTGCGAGGGCGGGCGATTAAGGGCTTTCGTTTCCGACCAGCCGTGGCTGCAGACGGTAAGAGGCGAGCGTCGCACCGATGCCGACGGCGACGGCGACACCGGCTTTGGCCGGTATTGACACCGGAATCCCGGCCAGCAGTTCGTACCCCTGGACGAGAACCAGAAACGCGAGGCCCCCGACGACGCCCCACAGGAGGCTGGCCTTCGTTCGCGGGTCCATCAACGCCCTCCGCTCCGTGCTGTTGTCTCGGCAGGGACTGTCTGTGCGAGCCGTCGCATACACGAAGCGGGGGCCGCCGCGGCTAAAACCCCGCCGAAATCGGCGCAGGCCAGTGACAGATACAAGTATCGAGAGGACGCCGTCGGGACGGGCGCGACGCAGGCGCGTCGAGTCAGACCAGCACGTCGACCTCGTACCCCTCGTCGGTGAGCGCGTCGATGAGTTCGTCGACGTGGTCGTGGCCGCGGGTCTCAAGGTCCAGTTCGACCTCGGCCGAACTCATCGCCACGTCGCGACTGGTCCGGTCGTGCTCGATGCCGTAGATGTTGACTTGCTCGCGTGACAGGACCTCGACGAGTTCTTCCAGCGCGCCGGGTTGGTCCTGGAGGACGGTCCGAATCTTGAGATAGCGGCCGGTCTCGACGAGGCCGCGCATGATGACGTTGGTCAGCATATTCAGGTCGATGTTCCCGCCACACAGCGCGGGGACGATTGTCTCGTCGTCCTCGAAATCGAACTTCTCCTCCATGACGGCGGCCAGCGCCACGGCACCCGCGCCCTCAGCAAGCGTTTTCGAACGCTCTAACAGCGTCGTCAGCGCGACAGCGATTTCCGAGTCCGACACCGTCACGACCTCGTCGACCCGCTCACTGATGACCGCAAACGTCTGCTCGCCGACGGTACGAGTGGCGATACCGTCGGCGATGGTCTCGACACTGTCACGCTCGATGCGATAGCCCTTCTCCAGTGACTCCGCGACGCTTGACGCCCCCTCGGCCTGAACGCCGATAACGCGAATATCTTCGTCTTTGCCCTTCAGCGCTGTGGCGATACCGCTGATGAGTCCGCCGCCGCCGATTGGCACGACGACCGTATCAACGCCGGGGAGGTCCTCGTAGATTTCCAGTCCGATGGTCCCCTGCCCCGCCATCACTTTCTCGTCGTCGAAGGCGTGGACGTAGGTCCGGCCCTCCTCTCGCTCAAGGTCGTGGGCGTGTTCGGCGGCCGCGTCGTAGTCCCGACCGTGAAGGACCACGTTGCCACCGTAGCTTCGGGTCGCCTTCACTTTCGAAACCGGGGCCCGTTCCGGCATCACGATTTTCGAATCAACGCCGATTCGCGTGGCGGCCAGTGCGACCCCCTGGGCGTGGTTACCGGCGCTCGCTGTGACGACGCCAGCTGCCCGCTCGGCGTCCGAGAGCGACGCGATGCGGTTGGTCGCGCCCCGTATCTTAAACGACCCCGTACGCTGGAACAGCTCGAGTTTGAGATGGATATCCGCGCCCGTCATCGCGGAAAAGGTGTGCGAGTAATCCAGCGGTGTGTGTCTGGCTGTCTCAGAAACAGTGTCCTGTGCTGCGAGGACATCCTCAAATGAGAGCATGGGAGTGGCTATTCACCGGACCATGTTATACTGTCGGCCGACCATGCAGTATCGGCGGTTGGGACAGCCGGGACTGCTCGGGTAGTGTCCTGAAACGGAAAGGGGGAGCGTGTGACTGCATATAGGAGAACGAACGCGATTAACTTAAATCCGGTCGTAGCGCGGTGAAAGTGAAAGTGCAGGACTGCGAGCGGGTAGAGCCGCTCACCCTGCCGCGCATCCCGTCAAGTAGATCTGGCTAGCCGGACAGAACTGTTTTACACTCGGTATCCCAGAAAGTAGTAGATGGATACCTGGCTGCGACGGACGCTGGTGTATATCGTCGCGCTCGGCGGCATCATTCTGGGGTATGCGTTCGCATACGACTACGGAATGGCGGCGTTCGAAAACGACCCGCAACCGTTTCTGCGGTCGCTTCGCGTCGTGGTCGAAACGTTCACCACGACCGGATACGGCTCGGACGCGCCGTGGAGCACCACAGAGATGCGGCTACTCGTTATTGTGATGGATATCACCGGCGTCGTGCTCATCTTTCTCGCGCTGCCAGTGTTGCTGTTTCCGCTGTTCGAAGAGGCGATGGAGACGACAGCCCCGAACACGGTCGAGAACGGCCTCAGCGACCACGTCGTTATCTGTCAGTTCTCTCCCCGCGGTGAGACGCTCGTCACCGAACTCGACACCTGGGACGTTGACTACGTCATCGTCGAACCGGACCGGGACCGGGCCAACGACCTCTATGAGGACGGGTATTACGTCATCCACGCCGACCCGCAGTCCGTCGACGGGCTTGAGCGGGCCCACCTATCGTCCGCCCGTGCGCTTGTCGCCGACGCATCCGACCAGGTGAACACCAGTATCATCCTCACCGCTCGCGAAGTCGATGAGTCCGTCCAGACCGTCAGCGTCGTCAAGGAGCCCGACCGCGCGAAGTATCACGACCTCGCCGGTGCCGACGCCGTTCTCTCACCGCGAGGCCTACTCGGCGAGAGCCTCGCAAGCAAGGTGACGACCGGCATTTCGACGACGCTCGGGGACTCCATCGAGATCGGCGAGGACTTCGATATCGCGGAACTCCCGATCCACCGGGGGAGCGACCTCGTCGGAACGACGCTGGCCGACAGCGGCATCCGCGAGGAGACCGGCGTCAACGTCATCGGCGCGTGGTTCCGCGGCCAGTTCGTGAGTCCGCCCGACCCCGAATCTGAACTCGACGGTAGTACGGTTCTACTGGTGTCAGGGACCGAGTCACAGCTGGAGCAACTCAAGCAGATGACCCTCTCCAGCGTGCGTGGCTTCCGCCGCGGGGAGACGGTGATCATCGGTGCCGGCGAGGTCGGTCAGACCATCACGTCGGCGCTTACCAACGCCGGGGTGCCACATACGGTGCTCGATCAGGCCGACGCGCCGGGCGTCGATGTCGTCGGGGACGCCACAGAACCCGAGGAGCTTCGGCACGCTGGCGTCGGCACAGCCAGAACGGTTATCCTCGCCCTGTCGTCGGATACCGATACCGAGTTCGCGACGCTTGTCATCCGTGATCTCAATCCGGACGTCGAAATCATCGCCCGTGCCGAGGAAAGTGAGAACGTCCAGAAGATGTACCGTGCGGGCGCTGACTACGTCCTCGCACTGTCGACGGTCAGCGGCCGGATGCTCGCATCTACGATTCTCGAAGACGAAGACGTCATCTCGATGGACCAGCAAGTCGAGGTCATCCGCGTCGCCGCCAACAGCCTTGGGAATACGACACTCGGCGAGGCCGATGTCCGCTCGCGGACGGGCTGTACGGTCGTCGCCATCGAGCGCAACGGCACCGTTGTCACCGACCTCGGTCCTGATGTGACTATCGAACCGAGCGATAAGCTCGTCATCGCCGGCACCGACGACGGCGTGACGCGGTTCAAATCGGTGTTTGGCTAACCACCTTTTTCGGGCTCGGGTGCGCTTCACGCACCGCTCGGCGCAAAAACGTGGTCTTGCTGAGCGGAGCAAAGCAAGGCTCGAAAGACGAGCCTCGCGAGTCTTTCGGTGGCGAAAAAGGCCGAACGCTCGCTATGCTCGCGTTCGGTGAACCGCTCACTTCGTTCGCGGACAGTCGCTACGCGTCCGTTACCGCAGAGTTCGATATTGGAGAGACTCGACAGGAGATGCATCTTGGGCCGATTCCGAGAACCGGCGGCGTCGCCGCCGGATGCTGGCCGCCCTGCCCGTCCCCGGTTCGCGCGATGAAACGCGCTCACGGCCGTCAGTAACCCACTCTTCAGACGAAAAGTAGCGGTACGGGCCTATCGCTCGTCCAGCGGCACAAACGTGGTCTCGTCGGGGTTCTTGCCGACGTAGCGGGCGCGCGGGCGAATCAGGCGGTTGTCCTCGATGTACTCGAAGACGTGGGCGACCCAGCCACCGACGCGGGACATCGCGAAGATGGGGGTGTAGATGTCGATGGGGATGCCCATCTGGTAGTACGTCGACGCCGAGTAGAAGTCGACGTTCGGGGCCAGACCTTTCTCTTCCATGAGGTAGTCTTCGATGGTGGTCGACATCTCGTACCACTTGAGCGTGCCGGCGGCCTCGCCGAGTTCCTTCGAGCGCTCGCCGAGAATCTTTGCCCGCGGGTCCTTGACGTTGTAGACGCGGTGGCCGAAGCCGGAGACGCGGCGGCCCTCGTCAAGGGCGTTTTTGACCCAGTCGAGCGGATCGGATTCGGCGTCGTCGACCTCTTTGAGCATCTCCATAACGTCCTGGTTGGCGCCGCCGTGGAGCGGTCCTTTCAGCGTTCCAATGGCGGAGGTGACCGCGCTGTGAACGTCCGACAGCGTCGACGCCGTCGTGATGGCCGAGAACGTCGAGGCGTTGAGACCGTGGTCGGCGTGGAGCACGAGCGCCTGGTCGAACACGTCAGCGAGCACGTCGTCGGGCTCCTCGCCGTTGAGCATGTAGAGGAAATTCGCCGCGTGGTCGAGGTCGTCACGAGGGTCGACAGGCTCCTTGCCGTCGCGGATGCGGGTAAATGCCGCGATGATGGTCGGGATTTTGGCGGTGATCCGCCGTCCGGTTTCGAGGTTGACCGTCTCGTCGGTCGGTTCGGCGTCCTCGGGCGCGGGGTCGTACGCCGAGAGCATCGACACCGCAGTCCGGAGCGCTGCCATCGGGTCCTCGTCCGCCTCGGCGAGCTGTCGGACGGTCGAGATGACGTCGTCGTCCACGTCGCGTGCGTCCACCATCGCACGCTTGAACTCGGAGAGTTCGTCCCGGTTGGGCAGGTGGCCATGCCAGAGCAGGTACAGCACCTCTTCGTAGCTGGCACCCTTGGCGAGGTCCTCGATGGTGTACCCCCGATACACGAGTTTGCCAGCGTCGCCGTCGATAACGCTGAGTTCGGACTCGGCGACGATGACACCCTCGAGTCCCTTCTTGAGGTCGTCGGACATACGCAATCAGTTCCTTACCTTCCGGGAAAAACATTTTCTTTCTGAGCGTGTGTGGCACAATGTCAGGATCGCGAGACTGGACGTTCGTTCAGTTGTTAGTCGCCGTCACCGCCGTTTCAGTAGGCTCAGCCCTGTGATGGTGACTGGTCAGCCTGTGGTCCCACCGCCGTCGAGCAGCCGCTACCGGTCCGACCGCGTTTCCGAGACTGCCCTCACGAGGTCGTTCACGGGGAAGCTGTCGTCATAATCGAAGGACGCAAAAACCCCCTCGTATCGTTTCGATGGGAAGAAAAACACGATAATGTCCTCGAAAAACAACGTCTGTGCGTTGAATCGCCCCTCGCCGATGAGCGACTTGAAATCGTCGCCGGTGACGGTGTGTGCCATGATGAGTTTGTACGCTTTGTCGAGATCTCTATCGGAGTACCTGCCCGCCACGTCGTCGCGGATGTACTCGATTTCGAAGGTGGTGCTGTGGAGGTCAGCGACAACACGGGGCGTAGACTCTCCGAAATCGTGGATAGTGTCGGCTATTTCGGACATGCCGAAACAAATTTCGCTGGACTGAAAAGTAGCGTGAATCGACCCGAGCCGTACATAGTCGCCGCCCGCGCCGGCACGTCGGGGGCCGTCGAGAAATCACGCTACCGTTCCACACAGTGAGGAACGCTTTTGCTCGGGGCCGTCGAACCGGCGGCTATGGACCCGACAGGGACGGTCGAGTACGAACCGGTCAGCGTCAAGCAGGTGCTGGCCGAGATGAAAGACACCGCTGAGCTGCTCATCGACCTCTCGTACTCGGCCGTCCTGCTGGGGAGCGACGACGTGGCCGCAGAGGTGCTTGAACTGGAGGAGAAGATGGACGTGCTCCAGTTGCGCGCACGCATGAGCCTCCTGATGGCCTGCCGGTCGACAGCGGACGCGGAATCGCTCGCCCCAGTTCTGGGGATGGTCGGGGCCGCAGAGAAAATAAGCGACGCCGCCGGCGACATCGCCAAGGTCGTACTGGAGGACATCGGCCTCCCGGACACGATGCGGGCGGCGCTGCCCGAGGCGGTCGAGACGCTCGTGCGGGCGACAATCGGCTCGGCCTCCCCGCTAGCCGGCGAGACGCTCGGGGGTCTGAACCTCGAAACCGAGACCGGCGTCCGCGCGCTGGCGATTCGCCGGCAGGGGAACTGGCTGCTCAATCCCAACCGGGAGACGCGCCTCGAAGCGGGCGACGTGGTGCTGTTTCGCGGCCCCGAGACCGGCGTCGCCGAAGTCTACCGGGACGCCACCGGGGACGCGTACGAGCCGCCGGAGCCGCCCGAAGGTGGCGTCCGCGACCTCGAACGCGCCGTCGACTCCATCGTGTTGATGAAAGACATGGGCGAACTGGCGGTCGACCTGGCCTACGGCGCGGTGCTGTTCGACAGCACGGAGGTCGCCGAGGAGGTCGTCGAGCTCGAAGCCGAGGTCGACGCGCTCCAGTCCCGGTTCGAGGCCTGGACGCTCCGGGCCGCCGCCGACATCGACGACCCCGTGTCGCTGCGGGGCCTCGTCCACCTAGCCCGGTCGACGGAGGTCATCTCAGACGCCGCACTGGAGATGAGCGAGGGCGTCCTGCGGGGGCTGTCGACCCACCCGGTCGTCGCCGAGGCCGTCCAGGAGTCCGACGAGGTTATCATTCGGACCACGGTGTACCCCGACAGCGACCTCGCCGGGCGGACCATCGGCGACGCGGAAGTCAAGACGGCGACCGGCATGCGCATCATCGCTGTCCGGCGGGCGGCCGGCGAGAGCGAACGCACCGGCCGGAAAGGCGGCGACTGGGTTATCTCGCCGGGACCGGAAACGGAGATTCGAACCGGCGACGTACTCATCGCGAAAGGAACTCGAACCGGGGGCGACCGGCTTACGGACCTGACCGGGGGAGAGTAGCTCGTTACTGCCTGGCGAGCCGAACAGCCGAGACCGCCGTGAACAGCGCTGTCAGCAGCCCGCCCAGCGACGTCGCGAGGACGAACGCCAGCGCCACGTAGAATCCGATCGGTCGCTGGGCCCCTGGCAGGACGAACAGAGCGAACAGCCCCGCGGTAAACAGGCCAGCGAGCACGAATCCGATTTTCGCGTTGCGTGGCACGTTCAGCGCCGCGACCATTGCCGCTTTGCCGCTCTGTGGCTCGGACTGGGACACACCGGCCAGTAGGGTCGGCGTCCCCAAGATGCCGTCGATCCGGCGCAACTGTTGGCGAAATCCGAACCAGTAAAGGCTCCCAAGGCAAACGTGGGAACAATGGTTACTTTCGGTACGGCGACCGCCGCTCCCGGTGAGAAAGACACGGGGCGGCTGGAGGTCGGTGAGACCCGCGACGGGTCGACGTTCGGGCTACCGGTCGCCGTCGTCAACGGTGTCGACGACGGACGGACGCTCTACATTCAGGCGGCCAGCGACGGCGACGAACTGAACGGTGTCGGCGTCATCCAGCGGACGCTCCCGCAACTCGACCCGACGGAACTGTCCGGGACGATTCTGGTCTGTGGCGTCGTCAACTACCACGCGTTTCAGGTCGCCGAGCACCGTAATCCAATCGACGACACGAAGATGAACCGGGCGTATCCGGGCGACAAGACTGGAACGTCGAGCGAGCGCATTGCCGCGGCGACGTTCAACGCCGCCATCAGCGCCGACTACGTGCTCGACCTGCATCAGGGCTCGACCTCACAGATGATCGACGAGGTGCGGGTCCGGTGTGGCACCCGCCATCGCCTCCACGAGGAGTGTCTCGAACTCGCAAAAGTGTTCGGTTGTGGCTACATCCTCGACCAGAAAGGTCCCGACGGGCAGTTGGCCCGCGCTGCCCCAGACGAGGGCGTGCCGACGATCGACCCCGAACTCGGCGGCTGTGTCGGCTGGGACGAAGGCTCTATCCAGCGGGGCGTCAACGGCGTCTTCAACGTCCTGCACTACTACGGCTTCCTCGACGGCCACCACGATACGCGCCCCCAGACTCGTGCCACCGGGTTCGAACAGTACGGCTCCCCCGTTGGCGGCCTCATCGACCTCAAGCCCGACCTCGGTGACCGCGTCTCCCGCGGCGAGACGCTGTTCGAGGTGACCGACGTGTTCGGCGACCCGAAGGCCGAAATCACTGCCGACTCCAGTGGCGTGTTCTGGCGTGCTCGCCGGCTCCCGCAGGTTGCGACCGGCGAATACGTCTGTTCAGTCGGGACGAAC
Organism: Haloarcula sp. Atlit-47R; assembly: GCF_003665985.1. Taxonomy (NCBI): domain Archaea; kingdom Methanobacteriati; phylum Methanobacteriota; class Halobacteria; order Halobacteriales; family Haloarculaceae; genus Haloarcula; species Haloarcula sp. Atlit-47R. Next base: position 1,075,147 of record NZ_QPLQ01000001.1, read on the forward strand.
ATCGATACCTACTAGGAACCACTTTTCACCGCAAGGGAGTCGCTACGCGAACTCCGCTTACAAGAGCTTGGAAAACGCGGGACCTCGCTCCGCTCGGTCCTGTGAAACGCGGCGCTTCGCGCCGCGTCTGCTCGCTTACTGACCTGCCTTTCCCCGGGGCGGCCGACGGAGCGGCCGCCCGGCCACCGCGCTATGGGCTCCACAACACTGGCCGCAGGCACCGACGACCGCGACCGCAGACGCCGCCAGCTTTTGGACGGTTCGCCACGGAGCAAGCCCATGCGAACCTGTAGCGTCTGCGACCGAGAGTACCCCCGCGAGAGTCCCTGGCGGTGTTCCTGTGGGGCACCGCTTGATTACGCCAGCCAGCCACTGCCCGACAGCCAACCAGGGCAGTTCTCACGGACCAGCGGCGTCTGGGACTTCGCCGAGTTCCTCCCTGTGGACGAGCGAGTCAGCCTCGGCGAGGGCTGGACGCCGCTGGTCGACGCGCCCGGGTGGGACGCCTCGTTTAAACTGGAGTATCTCCACCCGACTGGGAGTTTCAAGGACCGCGGCGCGGCAACGGTCATCGCCGAAGCGCTTGACGTCGGGGCCGACCGGGTACTCGAAGACTCCTCGGGCAACGCTGGGTTGGCAGTCGCGTCCTACGCGGCGCGGGCGGGGCTGGACGCGGAGATATACATCCCCGCGAGCGCAAAAGACGCGAAGGTTCGCCGCATCAAACGAACCGGCGCAGACGTGCTCCCAGTCGAGGGAAGTAGAGAGGCCGTAACCGAGGCCTGTATCGACGCCGTGGAGAGCGGGTCGGGGTGGTACGCCAGCCACGCCTGGAACCCCGCCTTCTTCGCCGGGACGGCGACGACCGCCTACGAGATCGCCGCCCAGCGGGACTGGACCGTCCCGGACGCCGTCGTCACGCCGCTCGGTCACGGGACGCTGTATCTCGGTCTCTACCGCGGATTTCGGGCACTTGAGCAAGCTGGATGGACGGATGCTGTCCCTCGGATACTGGGGACGCAAGCGGTCGGGTACAGTCCTATCGCTGACGAGGACGGGAGCAGTTCAGACGATGCTGCTGCCAACGAGCTCGCCGACGGGATTCACATCCGGGACCCGCCGCGTGGCCAGCAAATACGGCACGCCATCGACGAGACCGATGGGGCCGCCATCGCTGTCTCCGCGGCAGCAACGGCGCGGGAACGTGATCGGCTCGGTGCAGCGGGGTTTCACGTTGAACCGACCTGTGCGACGGCGACAGCGGCGCTGACGCAGTTCAGAGAGCGGGGAGAACTCCAGGACGGTGACGACGTGGTTGTCGCGTTGACCGGACGAAACAACTAACGCATCAGCAGCGTCGAGACCGGAAAGTCGGCATCGACGGAGAGCCACTGGTCCTCTACGTCTGCCGTGTCGACATCTGGCGCGTAACAGATGAGCCGCTCGGTGCCGTCGGGACGGGAGCGTACCACGGCAGGCAGCGTTCCCTCGTCGTCAGCAGTCGCCGCCGTCACCTCGCTCGTCGACCGGGTATCGGAGTCCATGTCCGGACTCACGACAGGTGTTACTATTGTTACCAGTCGATTATCGGGCGTAAGGACTACTGAACGTCGTCGAGAGAGACGAGAAGGTTCGACGAAACGGCCAGCCAGTCCGGAGCCCGTGCTGCTGGGCGGATAGAGAACTGAACGCTGGCCACCACCCGCAGCCGGCTCGTGTTCGACAGTCAATAGCTTCTCGGCGATGTCGCCGTCTGCCGTATGTCACCGCTGAGTATCCGACCCGTCCGTGCTCATGGTCCCACATAACGGTATATCAACATTGTTATCCGTAGTCTAAATTGACGTATATCCCCGTATTACTGGAACATTCGTGGTGCTTACTCGCCAGTAGCCAATTCGAACCGAATAGCAGGCAAAAGCTGAACGCCGAATGACCACCGGGCGAGCGGAGTACACAGCTCCGCCAACCACACACAAACGCTGTCAGCGCTCTCCTGATCGTCCCGCCCCGTGTTCGACACGCTTCGGGGAGACAGCGAACCACTTCCTCTCAGCGAGACGGGTGAGTAGGCGCGTCGAAGCCGCCGCGAACCAGCGGTTTCGCGATGTGGCGGCGCGCGACCGGCGGCACTTCGTACCACCCGTACTCCAGTCCTCGCTCGATGGACTGTTCAGCTTTGCCGTCAGCGCTGGTCCCGCAGTCCCGACACCGATAGCCCTGGTTCCGGCCAGCGGATTTCATCGACCGACCACAGTCCGGACAGTCCGGTGTGACGGATTCTGTCCGGACGAGGTTCCGGACCGCGAACTTCTCCAGTTTGAGCGTCCCGTCAGTCACTTCCCCACAGGCGGTGATTCGGTCGCCGACTCTGAGCGAGCGGACCCGGTCGCGAAAGCCCTTCGTCGGCTCGAAAGCCGCACAGTCGAGGGTCGCGCTGTCGCCTTCGAGGGTGAGAAACACGTGTCCCCCCGCCCGCGTCTCCGGAGTTTCGACCACGTTGCCGGTAACGCGGTAGGCGCTGTCGGCCGTGACCGCGTCGACAGCGGCATCCTGTAGATGCACATCGGTCCCTTGATTCGTCACGAACGTCGCCCGACGAGCAATGGGCTCGCTGTCGATAGCGTCGGCGGCGGCGCGGCAGGCGTCGGGGTCGTCGCCGCGAATCCCGTAGAGAATCGGACACGGCGTCCGCGGCACACAGACCGGATAGCCAGATGCACGGTCGACAGTGTCCCACACGTCGGGGTAGTACTCCTCAGCCGCGGCCCGGACGCTCGCGCTGTCGACCGTCCGCTCGGTGCCCCACCGGTCTTGCTCCCGGTAGGCGATGTGTTCGTAGGTCCAGTCCGACAGCGCGGCCCAGGCCCCGACCGCCGCAAGCGCGCCGACCAGTCCGCGGCCGTTGCCCCGCTGAGAGCGGGCGAACCCGACCACGTCAGCGAGCGTCGTCGCGGCCATCGGGTCCTGTATCGACTGGATTGCCTCGCGGGCGAACGTTGCGACCTGCGGTGGGACGGCGTCGGGGTCACAGTCGGCGACGATTGCGCCGGGATTGGTCCGTGGGTCGTCGGTCTCGGCCATGTCAAACACGTCTTCGACTAGCCCCAGCGCCACGTCGGCGTCGAGGTCAGTATGGACCGCCAGCGCCGCGTTCCCGCGGGTCTTGTGTTCGACGGCGGGGTTCAGACGGACGAGGAGCAGTCGCTCGACGGTCCCCCCAGCGTTCCGTATCGACTCTGCGAGGGTGGCGGCGGCGTAGGTCGTACACATTCCCCGTTCGCGCGAGTCCGTATCATCGAGGCCGACGACAGTCACGCTACGCTGTAGCCCCGAAGCGGTCAAACGCCTTTCGTCACGGACCCCCCAATTCGGCCTGAGAGGCAACGGACGGCGCAATACATATAATGGGTGAGCGGGCTAGACTCAGTAGAGGTACAGAGTACTATGTCACGGTCGGCGCTGGTGGAAAACGTCATGGCGATGCTCGAAGACGCTGGCTTCCTCGTCAGCGACCGCTGTGCGATTCGCCCGAAGAGTTTCGACATCGCTGCCCGTCGCGGCGAGGACGTGTTGCTCCTGAAGATACTGGGCAACATCGACGCCTTCGACGCACAGACCGGGGGCGAGATGCGGCGACTGGGCACGTATCTGAATGCCACACCGATCGTGATCGGCCTCCGGACGCGCGACGAGGAGCTGAAACCCGGTGTTGTGTACTTCCGGCACGGCGTCCCCGTGTTGTCTCCCGACACCGCGATGGACCTGTTCGTCGAGGAGGTCCCGCCGCTCATCTACGCCGCCCCGGGCGGACTCTACGTCAACATCGACTCCGAGATCCTCGCCGACGTGCGCGAGGACCGCGACTGGTCGCTTGGCCGGCTGGCGAAGGAACTGGGCGTCTCCCGGCGGACAGTCTCGAAATACGAGGACGGGATGGACGCCTCAGTCGAGGTGGCCGCCGAACTGGAAGACCTGTTCGACGCGCCGCTGACCTCGCCGGTGAGCGTCCTCGACGGCGCTGAAGAAGTCCGAGACGACGAGCCGACACCGGACGACCCAGACGTTGCACCGGAAGACGAGCCGATTGTGACGGTGTTCACGCGTATCGGCTTCGAGGTCCACCCGACGGACCGCGCGCCGTTCAAGAGCGTCAACGAGAGCGAGGACGAACACGGGCAGGTCCTTGCCGGTCACTCGGCGTTCACCGAAACGGCCGAAAAGCGAGCGCGCATCATGTCCTCAGTCGGCGAGGTGACCCGGACCCGGTCGGTGTACGTCGTCGACGAGCTCCGACGCGAATCCGTCGAGGGGACCGCGCTCATCGAGAAAGAGGAGATGGAAAACATCGAGGACGCCATCGACCTGCGCGACCTCATTATGGAGCGTGGCGAAGACCGCGAGGAAGTCGCCTGAGCGGGCGCTCTCAGTCTTCGCTGTCACATAAAAACGAGAACTACCGTAAGCGCCGAGTCTACTGCCCGTACGTTTCTTCGAGGTACTCGACGATGTCGTCGGATTCAGGCATCCCGTCGACGCCGTTGTCCTCGTCGACGAGGACGGGAACGCCCGTCTGGCCCGAAACCTTCTTCACTTCGGTCCGCTCGTCGTGGGACCGCGGGACCATGTGGGATTCGTAGTCGAGGCCCAGCTCGTCGAGTTTCTTGATTACCTTTGCACAGTACGGACAGCCTTCGAGCTCATAGAGTTCGAGATTAGCCATTACACCGGTTGTAAGCGAGCCAGCGTCAAGAACACATCGGTGCTGTGTCTCGGCCGCGCACCGTCGACAGCGATTCCGCCTGCGCTACACGTCGATATCGTCGGGTGCGTCGGCGAGCAGGTCAGAGGCAGTCACGAGCGAGGACAGTTCGAGGTCGTGGTTGGCGAGGTTCTCGCTGGCCCCCTCCTCGCGGTCGACGACGACGAGCACGCGGTTGACAACAGCGCCGGCCTCGCGAAGTGCCTCGGCGGCGTCGACCGCGCTCTGGCCGGTCGTGGCGATGTCTTCAAGAATGATGACCTCGTCACCGTCGGTCAGGTCACCTTCGATTCGGTTGCCCGTGCCGTACTCCTTTGCCTGCTTGCGGGCGATGACGTAGGGAATGCCCGTCTCGACACTGGTGACCGCGACCAGCGGGACTGCACCGAGGGCAACACCAGCGAGTGTGGCGTCCGTGTCCCACTCAGCGATGCGCTCGGCGAAGGCCCCGGCGATGAGGTCCAGACAGGCAGGGTTGGTCTCGAAGACGTACTTGTCGACGTAGTAGCTCGACGTGCCGCCGTGAGAGAGTTCGAACTCCCCGAACTTGACGGCGTCAGCGTCCCGCAGCGCCGCGATGAGGTCGTCGTTTGCCATACGCTCACTGAACGGTCACGGGGCTAATGACTGTTGAATTCGGACAGCGACATTCCTAAGCCCCTCCGCATCAGACACTCGCTCGAATGCAAGTGTTCGGGTCGAGTGGCGTCCGAGGTGTCGCGGGCGATGAGCTGACACCGCGGTACGTCCTTCGGGTTGCACAGGCCGCCGGGGACGTCTGGCGTGACGACCACGACCGCGTGGCGATCGCCCGGGACACGCGGACGACCGGGCGGACGTTCATTAACGCCGCGACGAGCGGCCTGACGACCGTCGGGTTCGACGTCGACCGCCTCGGCGTCGTGCCGACACCGGGATTGCAGGCCTACTGCGAGCGTGAGGCAGTCCCGGGCGTGATGATCACCGCGAGCCACAATCCGGCCGCGTACAACGGGGTGAAACTCATCGGCGCGGACGGCGTCGAACTGACGCGGAATACGCTCGATCGCGTCGAACAGTCCCTCCGGGACGATACGCCGGCCTACGCGGACTGGGAGACGGTCGGGTCCGACACCGCCATCGAGAGCGCCCGCCGCCGCTACCGCGAGCAGGTACTGTCTGCCGTCGACCGCGACCGCATCGCCGACGCCGACCTCACCATCGTCGTCGACCCCGGCCACGGTGCTGGCTCCCTCACCAGCCCCGACCTGTTCCGCGAACTCGGCTGTGAAGTCCACACCGTCAACACCCAGCCCGACGGCCACTTCCCCGGCCGCGACCCCGAACCCGTCGCGGAGAACCTCGAAGACCTGCGGGCGTTCGTCCGGGCGACCGACGCCGACCTCGGTTTCGCCCACGACGGCGACGCCGACCGCGGGATGTTCGTCGACGAGGCCGGAACCCACATCGAGGGCGACGCCGCGCTGGCCGCGCTCGCGGCGGCAAAAATCGAGTCGGACGACGGCGTCGTCTCGGCGGTCAACGCCTCCCAGCGCCTTGTGGACGTGGTCGAAGACGCCGGCGCGACTCTCTCACTTACCCCCATCGGCTCGACGTATATCGTCAGCCGTATCCGCAAACTCCAGAACGAGGGGACCCACGTCGCGATTGCCGGCGAAGGCAACGGCGGCATCCTCTTCCCCGACTACCGCATTGCCCGGGACGGCGCGTTCACCGCCGCGAAGTTCCTCGAACTCGTCGCCGAACGGCCCGCAAGCGAGGTGGCCGCGGACTACGACGACTACTACAACGTCCGGCGGAACCTCGAATACGAGACCGAAGACGAGCGCGAAGCGATGCTCGAAGGCATTGAGGCCCACGCGAACGACGCGACGGCCGACCTCGACACGACGGACGGCTATCGCCTCGACTACGGCGACGGCTGGGTGCTGGCTCGGCCGTCCGGCACAGAGCCCGTCGTCCGTGTCTATGCCGAAGCGCGCACGCTCGACCGCGCTGAAGAGTTGGCCGAAACGATGGTCAGTCGCGCGACCCAGCGGACAGACACCTACAGCGGCGAATAAGTCTCCAGCGCGTCGTCGATAGCCGCCCTGGCCTCGCGGGCGGTCGATAGTTCCTGTTCGACAGCGCCGCTTGCCAGTCGCTCGCGCTCTGATTCCGTGAGTTCCGAGCGAGCGACGGCGCTCTCCCGGAGGCGCTCGTAGTCGTCCCGCTCCGCGAGTCCACGCACCTCCCGTAGCGCCGCGACCACGGACTCGTCGGCAAATCGGGCGACGACCGAGCGGTACTCCCGGCAGTACCACGGCAGGGCATCGGCCGACGGCGGCGGCCAGTTGATCCGTACCGGCTCGGCGTCGAGCCGCCGGAGGTACGTCTGTCGGGTGGCGACGGCGCTGCGGAGCGCCGCGGCGTCGTCGACGTAGTGGTCTAGCTTCGAGGTAGAGTAGTCGGCGTACTCCAGTAGCTTCGGAATCGGCTCCCGGCCGGCGTCGTGCTCGCGAACGTAGGTCAGCAGTTCCGCAGGTGGGGACCGGAACTCGACCAGCGGGTACGCGTCCGCCCGGTCGATGACTGCCAGCGCGTCCTTAGCCGGCATATTGCGCCGAAACTCGGCAAACGCCTCGGTGACGGCGTCGTTGTAGCGCTCGATTGGCTCACGGAGGCGCTCGACCGGGGCATCGAGGTCGGCGTCGCCGAGACGCTGGAGGCGTTCCAGATCATCGATGCGGTCGCTCAGTTCGTTGCGTCGACGGTTCGCCTCGGTCCGGGCCTTCTTGTACCGCTCGCGTGCGTCGTCGAGTTCGTCGAGCCGCCCGACGAGGTCGCCGATGGGCGACAGCATCTCGCGGGCCTGCTCGAAGTCGCCCTCGGTGAGCCGCCGTTGCTGGAGGAAGTCGTCGATTTCCTCGAAGGTATCGCGCTCGGGCAGGTCCTCGGGAAGGTCGTCGGTCAGCGTCCCGACGCGGCCCTGAAACTCCATGAACGCCTCGAAGTCGCCGCCGCCGGTCGCCCGCCCGTCGTAGCTTTCGAGCAGGTTCCGCAGTTCGCTGTAGATGTCACGGCAGTCACGGAGCGCGTCTGCGCCGACCTCCTCGACGCGCGTCTGTGCCCGGTCGTGCGCCTCGGCGACCTGTTCGAGGCGCTCGACGACGTCCGGGGTGCCCGCGCTGAGTTCGGTCTCAGTATCGGACCGCGCCATCAGTACACGTCGTCGGGGTCGAACACTTGCTCGCCGACCGTCTCGCCGTCGACAGTCCGGTGGAAGCAGGACTCGTAGCCGGTGTGGCAGGCGCCGCCGGTCTGGTCGACGACGTACAGCAGCGCGTCCCCGTCACAGTCGACCCGCACCTCTTCGACGGCCTGTGTATGGCCGCTCGTCGCGCCCTTGTGCCAGAGTTCGTCCCGGCTCCGCGAGTAGTAGTGAGCCTCCCCTGTCTCGCGGGTCTTCCGGAGCGCTTCCTCTGTGACGTAGGCGAGCATGAGCACCTCGCCGGAGTCTGCGTCCTGCGCGACAGCCGGGATGTACTCCTGCTCGTCGAACGCAAGGTCGACGTCGGTCATACTCAGGCCGAGGCGTGTCCGGAAAATAGGTCTTCTGCTGTCTGGGGTCAGGCCAGCCCGACTGCCTGCAACAGCGAGAACAGCACGTCGCCGTAGGTGAGTGAAACGACCAGCCCCGCGAACATCGGGACGAGGAACGGAATCCCGGGCGAAATCCACACCTCGTCCTGTTCGACCAGCACGTCCAGCCCATCACGGAGCTGGGCTGGTGACGTGCCGTAGGCCGAGTGGTCGATATCGTCAAGGAACCGCTCGGCACCCCACGGGTCGTCGACGGCGTCGGTGTCATCAGTCACAGCCTGGGAGGATGCGTCGTCACCGCGACCGCCCGTCCCGTTCACGTCGTCGGCCACCGGGTCGCCGCCGTCGGTCGCCAGCGAGCCGTCGCCGGGGTCGTTGGGAACCCGCGGTAGCGAGGTCGGGAGGCGATGCCGGTCCGGGTCGGCGCGGATATCGGCAAGCGAGCAGCCACGCCACTGGAGGTACATCCGGAGCGCATCGAGGTCGAGACCGCCGCGGTCGAATCCGTCGGGCGATTCGAGCAGCCGACCGTACTCCTCGGTGACGGCGGAGACGGAAACGGGCCGCCCGATGAACATCGCCAGCGAAAAACGACCCCGGGCGAGGTTCCCGGCGGCGACGGCCAGCGGGTAGACGACGCCGGCGAGCACGGTGTTCGAGAGAATCGTCAGCGAGAAGACGCCGATGGCGCTCTGCTGGAGCGGGAGCGCGACAGTCGGCAGGTAGTACACCGGATACACCGGAAAGAGGACAGCGACGAGCATGAACGCCTTCGCGTCGGCCCCGCCGAACCCACCGATGAGCCAGAAGCCGTACGACAGCGGGATGACGAAGCCGAGGCTGATGGCGACCCTGATGAGAAACAGCCGCTGGCCGACCGCTGTCGGGCCGGTCCAGACGGTGTAGGCGTCCCACAGCAGGAGGACGACCGCCAGCGCGGCAAGCGGGGTCCAGGTCCGGTTCGGCACCCGGCGGGTTTTCACATCGCGGTAGGCCGCCCACCCGAACACCGGGACGGCGACCAGCCGAAGCAGGTCCGGTATCGACCCAAGCACGGCTATACGCAGTACAGCGGCCCCCCTAATGGTTCCGGTACAACAGCTGTCAGTGGCAGTCGCTACTGGAAGCAGAAAGTGTAGTGCGCTGCAGGAGCCGCGTTAGATGACGCGGTTCTGCAGGTAGTCGAGGTGCTTGGCGTTGTAGACGATTTTGACCTCGTCGGCGTCCGGGCTGCCGATGCAGGTCAGGCGAACGTTCTTGTCTTCGACTTCCTCGTCGCTGAGGATCTGCTGCATATCCATGTCGATGTCGCCTTCGAGAACGATGGCGGCACAGTTCGCACAGGCACCGGCGCGACACGAGAAGGGCCAGTCGTAGCCCTGCGCCTCGGCGGCTTCCAGAATGTACTCGCCTTCGTTCACGTCAAGGGACCCGTGGTCCTCGTCGTCGAGGTCGAGGTCCGACGCCTCTGCGAAGACGTCGTCGTCGTACATGTCCCAGCCGTTGTCGTCCACTACTTCGTAGTTAAGGTACTCTACCGTGGGCATCACCTGATTGGTTCGAACCCCGCCCTGTTAGACTTTGCCCTTCCGTTTTAGGTCGTGCAAAATAATGAGGGACAACGCGGGGATTCGCCGTGAATCGAGGACTGCTGTGCGGGGCCGATTACTGCTCAGGTGATCGGGAGGAACCTGAACACCAGATACGCCGCGAGGGTCGCAATCGAGGGGACGACGTTCTGGAGGAAAATTACTCTCGCAGTGGTCCCGGGTTCGAACAGATCCGACGCCGACGGGATGTCCTCACGCGATTCCTCGCCGATGGGGTCGGTCTCGGCCGGCTTCGGCGTCCCTTTGTTGCCACCGACAGTCGGGGCGTCTGCGGCTTCCGCGTCGGTGGTCAGCGCACCGACAGACGCGACGGGTGCTTCTCCCTGCACAGTGTCTGAGAGGCTCGTCGTTCGCGTCGCACGACCCCACCCGAGTCCGACGATGCTCATTGTGGCGATGATGACGAAACTGGCAGGGATACCCAGCGCGGAAAGGAAGGTGACGATAGTCGAGGCGACTGCCGCGACGACGATGGCGGCGACCAGCGGGAGGTCGGTCAGGTCGTTGCCGACCGTGTCCATCGTCCGGCGGGCGATGGTGAACGCACCGAGGCCGATAGCGCCGCCACCGAGCAGAATGGCCGGGTACAGCTCCAGAGAGCCGTTGCCGACAAGCGGTGCAACGGCATTGGCGACGTTCGATGCTCCCGCAGAGAAGCCCATGTAACATCCGATACCGATGACGACGACGGTCCCGACGAACTCACGTGGTGTCGTGTTCTCGCCGAGCGCCGGCCGCGGAATCGCACCGGAGCGGTCGAAATCCAGTAGCGCCCCCTCGCTCTGTGAGACGGCGAACCACTCGACGAGTCTCGGATAGAAGTACCGCCCGATGACGCCGCTGACCCAGAAGGCGATAATCGGCGAGACGAGCCACCACGAGACGATTTCGAGCATCAGGGCGGCGTTCAACGTCCCGCGAGCGAGGCCCAGGCCAGCGATAGCGCCGACGGCCGTCATCGACGTCGACGCCGGAACCCCGACCACGTTCGAGAGGAACAGCGCGACGCCGATGAAAAACAGGACGACGATGCTGATCAGCGGCGAGAACTGCGTGGCGACGAGGTCACTGCCCAGGCTCTGGACGACGGCCGGGCCGACAAGGAGCCCGCCAGCCATCGCGAATATCGTCATCAGGGCCGCTGCCGAGAGTTTCGAAAGCGTGTTCGATCCGACCGCAGGCCCGAACGCGACACCCGTGGATGACCCCCCGATGTTGAAGCCGACGAAGATAGCTACCAGAACACCGAGGGCAAAGAGAACTTCGACCATACGCTACCAACTGTCGTCGTCAGGTAAAGGGTACCGCCTTCGCCAGCGCGTTGTGCGACCGAGGTGGCGAGACGCAGTGATGCACCGTTCTGTCGGTGACGACTGTCGGGGCCGGGAGCGAATATCCCAGACGTGAGTGAATCAGTAGGCGAGAACGTACTGGAATACCAGAAACGACGCAAGGGCTGACATCGACGGTGCCAGTATCCAGAGCATGACAACGCGACCAGTCGCGGCGGGGTCGAAGAGGTCTGCCGCCGAGGTTACGGACTCCGGGTCTTCCTGACCGATTGGTTCGACTTCGCGCTCCTCCGGTGGCGACCACGCAGCTTCATCGCGGTCGGTCGTCAGCGCGTCAACGGTAACGCTACCACCTCCACCGCTAGCGGCGGCCCCGGTGACAGCCGCGCCCGCTGCGTCAGCCAGAGTTGTCGTCCGGGTGGCCCGGCCCCACCCCAGACCGACGACGCACATTGTTGCTGAGACCGCCAGACTCGCTGGGATTCCGGCCCAGGATAACAACCCGATGATTGTCGCACTCACGGTCTCGACGATGAGCGCCGCGAGAATCGGGAGTTCGGTGAGATCGTTCCCGACCGTATCGAGCGTTCGCCGAGCGATGGTGAACGCACCGATGCTGATAGCGCCACCAGCGAGCGCGACGCCCGGATAGAGCCCCAGCTCGCCGCTGCCGACAAGGGGAGCGACAGCGTTGGCGACGTTCGACGCCCCCGCGGAAAACGCCATATAACAGCCGATAGCGACGACCAGAAACTGTCCGATCCGCTCACGCCGCGACGTGTCCGGCCCCGTGCTCTCGAAGGCGACCCTGACTTCGAGATGTGGGTAGAGGTAGCGTCCGACGACTGCCGACAGCCAGAACGCAGTGATAGGCGCGACGAGCCACCACGAGACGATACGCCCCATCACGGTCCAGTCGATAGTCCCGGTCGCGACGCCGAGACCGGCAATAGCACCGACGGCAGTCATCGAAGTCGATGCCGGCACCCCAAACAGGTTCGAGACCAGCAGGGCAAGTCCAACGAAAAAGAGGATGACGACGCTCGCGAGGAGGGTAAACTGTCCGCTCGGGACGATGCGACCGCCCATCGTATCGATGACCTCCGTTCCGATGGTTGCCCCGCCGAGGAGTGCGAACGCCGACATCAGGACGGCGGCCCACTCCTTCGAGAGCGTGTCCGACCCCACTGCCGGACCAAAAGCAACACCGGTCGAAGAGCCACCGATGTTGAAACCGACGAAAATGGCAACCAGAAGCCCGATAGCGAAGAGAATCGAGACCATGTCCAACAGCAACTCCTGACGGGTCTAAATAATACCGTTCGTGACCGCTCTCGGAGACACACGATTCAACGCTGGCGTCTCGTCGGGATGGGCCACAGAGCAGCCCGTACGCCCGTCCATCGCGCACAATCGATGGCCGACCGTCACAGCCGTTCAGTCGCGGTCGCCATCGCCGTTGTCAGCCGGCACCGTCTCTTCGACTTCTGACGCTGTCTCCTCGACCTCGCTTGCCGTTTCCTTGGCCGCTTCGACCTCGTCGGTGACTGATTCAGCGGTCTGTTTCGCATCGCTGGTCCTATCCTTGACATCAGTCGTTTTGTCTTTCAGTTCAGTCGTTTTGTCTTTCGCTTCTGTCGCTTTGTCCTTGACCTCGGTTGTCTTGTCTTTGACTTCCGTTGTCTTGTCCTTGACTTCGGTCGTCTTGTCCTTGACCTCGGTGACCTTCTCAGCGGCGTCCTCGTCGCCAGCCTCGGTCGCAGTCTGTTCGACTTCGTCGGCCGTCCGCTCGACTTCGTCGGCTGTCTGTTCGACCTCGTCGACGGTTTCCTCCACTTCGTCAGCAGTCTGTTCCACCTCGTCGGCGGTCTGCTCAACTTCGTCGGCGGTCTGCTCGACATCCTCGGCGGCCTTGTCGACCGTCTCAGCGGCGGTTTCGACCTCGTCGGCGGTCGTCTCTAGCTCCTCAGCTGTCGTTTCCAGTTGCTCGGCGGCCTCTTCGAGTTCAGCGGCTTTGGTGGCGACATCCTCGTTCGTCCGTTCGAGGACGTTCGCGAGGACGAGAAACTGTAGCAACCCGACGACGACGAACGCCGAAATGGCGATGCTGGCCGCGGTCGCAAGTACCGACACCGCGCCGGCACCGAGCGGGAGAACGCCGAACTCGGCCAGCCCCCAGGCCAGCGCCAGACCGGCGGCGACGACCATCACGGCCTGTTCGAAGAGCTGGTACTCACGCTCGTACGGCCCAAACATGAGCGCTTCGAGCCGGCGGGCGAGCGGTGTGAGGACGAGTGTAGCAGTACCCATGGCGGACCTTTCCCATCACAGCGTAAAAGCATGCGGGTCACTGGCGTCCGCACGCATCGGACCGACACGCTTTCGACGGCTGCCGCCGGACCACCGGCCATGTTTCCCGAGTTCGAGGTCATCCCCGCGGTCGATATGCAGGACGGACAAGTGGTCCAGCTTGTCGGCGGCGAACGCGGCACGGAGAAAACCTACGGCGACCCGGTCGAGGCCGCTCAGCGGTGGGTCGACGCCGGGGCGAAGACGCTCCACCTCGTCGACCTCGACGGCGCGTTCGAGGGCGAGCGACAGAACGCGGCGGCCATCGACGCCGTCCTTGACGCAGTAGGAGCCGATGTGGACGTGCAGTTGGGCGGCGGCATCCGAACCGCCGAGGACGCCGTCTCGCTGCTGGACCGCGGACTGGACCGCGTCATCCTCGGAACCGCCGCCGTCGAGACGCCGGAAGTCGTCGGCGAAATCAGCGCCGAACACCCCGGCAGTGTGCTGGTGAGCCTCGACGCGAAGGACGGCGAAGTCGTGGTGTCGGGCTGGACCGAGGGGACCGGACTGGACCCCGCTGACGCTGCCGAGCGGTACGCCGACCTCGGGGCCGGCGGCATCCTGTTTACCGACGTGGACGTGGAAGGCCAGTTAGAGGGCGTTCGCACCGAGCCGGTCCGCCGGCTGGTCGAAGCCGTCGACATGCCCGTCGTCGCCAGCGGCGGCGTGGCGACCGTCGACGACGTGCTGGCGCTCCGGTCGGCCGGGGCCGCCGCCGTCGTCGTCGGCAGCGCGCTCTACGAGGGCCAGTTCACGCTCGGCGCGGCGATTGACGCCCTCGACGAGTCATCGGAATAGGTCGGGGTAGCTGAACGCATAACTGTGTGGCGCGCTCACAAGATGTATGGACCGCAACGAGGTGCGCCGCGCGTGGGACAGCGTCTCTGAAACCTACGCCGAGCGGCGTGACCCGACCGGATCGGACGCAGCTCTGCTCGACGATTTACTCGAACGCCTCTCCGAAGCGCCGACTGTCCTCGACGTGGGCTGTGGTGACGGCGCGCGGACGCTTGCGAACCTCCCGCCGAACAGCGTCGGTCTCGACTTCTCCAGAGCGGGGCTGGACCTCGCCGCCGAGACAGTGCCCGACAGCCGGCTTGTACAGGGGGACATGACGGCGCTCCCAGTCGCGACCGACAGCGTGGACGCCGTCACTGCCTATCACGCCGTCTTTCACGTCCCGCGAGACCAGCACCCGACTGTCTACCGTGAGTTCGCTCGCGTGCTCCGTCCGGGCGGTGTCGTGTTGCTGACGCTGCCGAGCGGCCAATTCGAGACCGTCCGGCGGGGCTGGATGGGCGGGTCGATGTTCTTTTCGGCACCGGGTCGGCGGGCGACGCTCGACCAGTTGGCCGACGCCGGCTTCACCGGGACGGAGACGGTCACTGCGACGGACCCGCTCGGGAGCGACAGCGAGTTCGTCTTCGCCACGCTCGCCGCGGACTGAGTCACGCACGCAGGTCGTCGGCAGTGCTGACGTGCATCCCAACGAACTGCCACGGGCGAGCGTCGTCTGTGGCCACCAGCGTCCCGCTCCAACGGGTGTCGTACTCGTGACGGGCCCCGCTCTCGGCGTCGGTCCAGCACAGTCGCACGACGTCGCTGAACCACGCGTAGCCCTCGCGCTCTGTCACCTCGAGCGCCTGGCTCTCGACGGCCCAGTCGGTCGTCGTCTCGGTCTGTTCCCGCAGTCCTGTCCTGATAGCGTCGGTCCCGGCCAACTGTTCAGAGATACCGAATTTGACCACCGAGCGGTCTTCGTCGGCGGCGAAAAAGGGGCCGAGCGGCTCGCCGGCCCGCAACGCTGCGTAGTAAGCCTCGATGGTCTCTGTCGCATCCATATTCGACACTTGAGCCTGTGGCCCCTTCACTGGTCACGTCCGGCGGCTTCGACCACACTCTCCCGACCCGCAATCCTTACGCCGCGGACGGCCACACGGACGTGTATGACAGAGGCGACGGGAATCGTCGGAGAGTTCCTCACGCTCAAGGAGGGGACCGACGCGGACCTGCTGGCGATGCAGTGTGGCGACTTCTACGAGTTCTTCGCCGAGGACGCCGAGATCGTCGCCGACGAGCTCGACCTGAAGGTGAGCCAGAAGTCCTCACATGGCTCGTCGTATCCGATGGCCGGGGTCCCGGTCGACGACCTGACACCGTACGTCTCCGCGCTGGTCGAACGGGGCTACCGGGTCGCCATCGCCGACCAGCATGAGACCGAGAACGGCCACGCTCGCGAGATAACGCGGGTCGTCACGCCCGGGACGCATCTGGAGACCGGCGACGAGTCGGCCCAATATCTCGCCGCGGTGGTTCGAGAGGCCGGCCGGGACAGCGGTGACACCTACGGCATCGCCGCGACGGACGTGACCACGGGCCAGTTTCAGGTTACACAACTGGACGACGCCGACGCGGGCGAGGCGCTGACAGAGCTGTATACGTTCGGGCCGGCCGAGATTCTTCCCGGCCCGGAACTCCGGAACGACGACGCGTTTCTGGACCGCCTGCGCGAACGGACGGACGCGGCGCTGACGCTTCATGATTCAGCGTCGTTCGAACCGGGGCGGGCGAGCCACACCGTCCGCGAGCAGTTCGGGAGCGAGACGGTCGACAGCGTCGGTATCGGGGATCAGGACGTGGCACTGCGAGCCGCCGGCGCGGTGCTTTCCTACGTCGACGACACCGGTGTCGGGACGCTGGCGGCGGTCACGCGCCTCCAGGCGTACGGCGAGCGCGACCACGTCGACCTCGACGCAACGACCCAGCGCAACCTCGAACTCACCGAGACCATGCAAGGCGACAGCTCGGGGTCGCTGTTCGACACCATCGACCACACCGTCACGGCCGCCGGCGGGCGGCTGCTCCAGCAGTGGCTCCAGCGACCACGGCGAAACCGGGCCGAACTCCAGCGCCGACAGGCCTGCGTGGCGGCGCTGTCGGAGGCAGCGATGGCCCGCGAGCGGATTCGAGAGACACTGTCGGACGCCTACGACCTCGAACGGCTGGCCGCCCGGGCCACGTCAGGCAGTGCAGACGCACGGGACCTGCGAGCGGTCCAGGAGACGCTGGCGTTGCTGGGACAGGTTGCCGACGCCGTCACCGAGACGGAGCGGCTGGCCGAGTCACCGCTCGCCGAGGCGCTCGACGGCGCTGACCGCGAGGCGGCCGACGCGCTGGCTGCGGAACTCGACAGGGCACTGGTCGCGGACCCGCCGGGGACAGTGCGCCAGGGCGGCCTGTTCAAGCGCGGGTACGACGACGACCTCGACGAAATCATCGACGAGCACGAGGCCGCCCTGGAGTGGCTGGAGACGCTGCCGGACCGCGAGAAGGAGCGGACCGGCATCACCCACCTCTCGGTCGACCGGAACAAGACCGACGGCTACTACATTCAGGTCGGTAAGAGCGAGACCGGCACCGTTCCCGACGACTACCAGCACATCAAGACGCTCAAGAACTCCAAACGCTACACGACGCCCGAACTCGACGAGAAAGAACGGGACGTGTTGCGCCTGGAGGAGCGCCGCCACGACATGGAGTACGAGCGCTTCCAGGAACTCCGCGAGCGCGTGGCCCAGCGCGCGACGCTACTGCAGGACGTGGGCCGGACGCTGGCGGAACTCGACGCCTTTGCGTCACTGGCGGTCCATGCCGTCGAGAACGACTGGACCCGGCCGGCGGTCGTCGACGGCAACGAACTGTCCATCGAGGCCGGCCGTCATCCGGTCGTCGAACAGACCACCGAGTTCGTCCCGAACGACCTCTACATGGACGACGAACGGCAGTTCCTCATCGTCACCGGCCCGAACATGAGCGGGAAGTCGACGTACATGCGCCAGGCGGCGCTCATCACGCTGCTCGCCCAGGTGGGCAGTTTCGTGCCGGCGCGGTCGGCGACCGTCGGTCTGGTGGACGGCATCTTCACCCGCGTCGGCGCGCTGGACGAACTCGCACAGGGGCGCTCGACGTTCATGGTCGAGATGCAGGAGCTGTCGAACATCCTCCATTCGGCGACAGACGAATCACTCGTGATACTGGACGAGGTCGGCCGCGGGACGGCTACCTTCGACGGCATTTCAATTGCCTGGGCAGCGACGGAGTACATCGTCAACTCCGTCCGGTCGAAGACGCTGTTTGCGACCCACTACCACGAGCTGACGGCGCTGGGCGAGGAGCTGCCGACCGTCGAGAACGTGCACGTCGCGGTCGACGGCGAGCCACGCTCCGCGGAGGGCGACGGCGACGTGACGTTCCTCCGAACAGTCCGAGACGGACCGACCGACCGCTCGTACGGCGTCCACGTCGCCGATCTCGCCGGCGTCCCAGAGCCGGTCGTCGACCGGTCACACGAAGTACTCGACCGCCTGCGCGACGACAAGGCCATCGAGGTGCGTGGCAGCGAGGGGGACGGCGGCGGAACGACACAGGCTGTGTTCGACTTGGAGTCGGGACAGTTCAGAGACGGCGTGGCCCAGTCGGGGGACACGACGGCTGGTTCGGCTGCTGAGCCGGTTGCGACCGACGGTGATCCCGAACACGTGCCCGGCGAGACCGCGGCTGATGCCGTCGATGGCGATGCAGCAACAGCGTCGCTCGACCCGGAAACCGAGGCTGTCCTGTCGGAGCTGACGGAGCTGGATGTCAACGAGACGCCGCCGGTCGAACTGATGGCGAAAGTACAGGAGTGGCAGGCCGAGCTGGACGACGCGTAGCGGGCAGCATCCAATTTTCAACGGAGATACTCGCGGGGGAAGGTGTATACGGAAGTTTTCACTGCTAGAAGCCAATGACCGACCGGATTCGCGTTCTCCACGTCGACGACGACACGGCTATCGTCGAGGCGGCCACGAGCGCTCTGGAACAGGCGCACTGTGGCATTACGGTCGAGACGGAGACGAGCGTCGCCGACGGACTCGAACGGCTCGACAGTGGGACGTTCGGCTGTGTCGTCGCGGGCTATGAGCTGCCGGAGCAGACCGGCGTCGAGTTCCTCGATGCGGTCCGCAAGCGAGCGCCGGACCTGCCGTTCGTGCTGTTCGCCAGTGAGGGGAGCGAAGCAGCCGCAAGCGACGCGATTTCCGCGGGCGTCACCGAGTACATCCGGGCCGATGGCGGGGCCGAACCGTACGCACGACTGGCACACACCGTCGTCGACGCCGTCGAGCGGACGGCCGATGACATCGAATACACACAGAGTACACGTCGTGAACGCGCTATTGAAGAGCTTCATACCACCGCCAGGGCGTTCATGCGAGCCACGACTGCGGATGCGGTTGCGCAGATCACAGTGGACACTGCCAGGACAATCCTCAACATGCCGGCCAACGGCGTCCACTTCGCCGACGGCGAGCGTCTGTATCCGGTCGCCTGGACCGAACAGGTCGAGGAATTCCTCGGCACGCCGCCGGTGTTCGAGGCCGGAGAATCACTCGCGTGGCAGGCTTTCGAAACCGGTGAGGCGAAGGTCCACGACGATATCACGTCGGTTCCGGGCCGGTACAATCCAGAGACCGATATCCGTAGCGAGATCATCCTCCCGCTCGGGGACCACGGCGTCCTCCTCGTCGGCTCGTGCGAGACAGGTGCATTCGATGAGACGGACGTTACGCTCGCACAGACGCTCTCCGTCCACGCGACAGCGGCCCTCAATCGTCTCGACCGCGACCACCAGCTCCGCGAGGAACGGGAGTTCATCGATCAAGCGCTCGATACGCTTGACGACCTCTTCTACGTCGTCGACACGGACGGCAGCCTCCGGCGGTGGAACGAGCGCATCCCCGAAGTCACAGGATACAGCGACGACGAGATCGACGGGATGTCCGTCTCTGAGTTCTTCCCGGGTGACGAGCACGAGACGATCGCTTCGGCGATACATGAGACACGAAGCGGCGGCCGGGTAACTGTCGAAGCAGAGGTCCTGACTGCCGATGGAGAGCGGATTCCATACGAGTTTTCGGGTACTCGGTTGACAGACACCGATGGAGCAGTTTCTGGGACGGTGGGTATCGGCCGGGATATCTCCCAGCACAGGGCATACGAACAGCAGTTGGAACGCCAGAACGAGCGCCTCAATGAGTTCACAAGCATCGTCAGCCACGACCTCCGGAACCCGCTGACTATCGCGGAGGGGAATCTGGAACTGGCCAGAGAAGAATGTGACAGCGACGCACTCGACACGGTATCGCGTGCCCATGAGCGAATGCGAGCGCTGATAGACGACCTCCTAGCGTTTGCACGTGCCGGCGAAACGGCGACCGACCTCGAAACCGTCGCGCTCGCCGACATCGTTGAGGAATGCTGGCAGAGCGTCGAAGATGAACAGGCAACGCTCGTCGTCGAGGACGACCGACAGATTCGGGCAGACACGGCAAAGCTCCGTCGACTGTTATCGAACCTTATCCGCAACAGTGTGGAACACGGGTCCGCGGGCGCTCAGATGTCGGCTGACGGAGACGCTGACCAGCGTGGCGGGGGCGTAACTGTGCGAATCGGTGTCATTGAAGAGCTGGACCAGCACGGCTTCTACGTCGCCGACGACGGGCCGGGCATCCCTGAGGACGACCGCCAGCAGGCGTTTGAAGGAGGCTATTCGACTGGCGAGAGCGGGACCGGGTTCGGTCTCAAAATCGTCCAGCGAACCGCCGAGGTCCACGGGTGGACGGTCACAGCTACCGAGAGCGAGGCCGGCGGCGCACGGTTCGAGGTGACAGACCTCGACCCCGCCTGAGCAGACCAGCCAGTCCCGAATGTGGGACAGCGACGACGACAGACCTACCGCGAGACGTGACTGGCCTTTTGGTTCTGAAGCCCTCAGTACTGGTCATGTCATCCCAGCGCCCTGCTCGGCAGGGTCCGCGGACCGCCGAGCAGTCGGCTGCGTCGAGAGACGGAGCGACGCCTGCACTCGCCGTCGAGGGGCTGTCGAAGCAGTTCGGCAGCGGTTCGGACGCGGTGACGGCCGTCGACGACGTGTCGTTTCGCATCGAGCAGGGCACGGTCGTCGGCCTGCTGGGACCCAACGGGGCGGGCAAGACGACGACCATAAAATCGATTCTCGGGCTGGTGTTGCCTGATTCCGGGAGTGTCCGGGTGCAAGGTATCGACATGAGCGAGCACCCGCGGGCAGCGTACCGTCACGTCGACGGGATGCTCGAAGGGGCGCGAAACGACTACTGGCGGCTGACTGTCCGTGAGAACCTGCGCTATTTCTCGACCATCAAGGGTGTCAAGCCGGCTGCTGTTGCCGACCGACACGAGCGCCTGCTGGCGAAACTCGACCTCCTGGAGAAGGCCGACGAACCGGTCCGAGACCTCTCCCGCGGGATGAAACAGAAGGTGTCGCTGGCGAGTGTACTTGCCAGCGAGTCCGAACTGGTGTTTCTCGACGAGCCGACGCTTGGGCTGGACGTCGAAAGCTCGCTGACGTTGCGGCGGGAACTGCGCCGCATCGTCGACGAGCGCGACCTCACAGCGGTCGTCAGCAGCCACGACATGGACGTCATCGAGGACGTCTGTGACCGGGTTATCATCATGAACGACGGGGAGATCATCGCAGACGACAGCGTGGCGGCTGTGCTCGACCAGTTCACCGCGAACGCCTTCGCCGTCACCAGTCCGGACATCACCGATGCCCTGCTTGCGACGATTCGGGAGCGCTTCGAGGTGGTCGACGTGACGAACGTCGAGCGGGGGCGGCGAGTCGAGGTGGCGACCGACAGCGACGGGTTCTACCGCTTGCTGGCCCTGTGCCGGGACCACAGCGTGACGCTGACTGGCGTCGGCACAGTCGAACCAGACCTTGAGGACGTGTTCGTCGAGATTACCGGGCAGGAACGGAAGGGGCCGGGCCGATGACCGCGAGCGCCGACACGCACACGGACGGCAGTGAGGATGCCCGTGCCGGCATGCAGGCGGGCTATCTCGATCTCGCACGGGCGGTGCTGTACCGCGAGTACCTCATCTTCGTCCGCTATCCGGCCAACGCCGTCGGCGGGGTCGTCATCTCGGTGTTTTTCTTCGGCCTGCTGTTTTACGGCGGTCGGATGCTCGCCGGGCAGGCGATAACAGACTCCATCGAGGGAATCATCGTCGGCTACTTCCTGTGGTCGCTTTCGGTCGGGGCCTACCAGTCGATTTCGAACGATATCGGCAGCGAAGCCCAGTGGGGCACCCTCGAACGGCACGTCATGACGCCGTTTGGCTTCGCGCCGGTCGCGTTCTGCAAGGGGGTCGCGAAAGTTGTCCGGACGTTCATCACCTCGACAGTGGTGCTTGCAGTGATGCTTGCGATTACCGGAACGTCGCTCCAGTTGAACGTCCTCACCGTCGTCGTGGTCGCGTCGCTGACTATCGCCTCGGTGCTGGGGCTGGGCTTCGCGGCCGGCGGCGTCGCGGTACTGTACAAACGCATCGGGAACTGGCTCAATCTGCTCCAGTTCGGGTTCATCATCCTCATCTCCGCGCCCGTGTTCGAACTCGGCTGGACGCGAATTCTGCCGCTGGCTCACGGGAGTGCGCTCCTGCAGCGAGCGATGGTCGACGGGACCCGACTCTGGCAGTTTTCCCCCGTCGACCTGGGCCTCCTCATCGGTGTCCCGGTCGGCTACGTCCTGTTCGGGTACGTCGTGTTCCAGTACACGACCCGGCGAGCCAGACGGCTCGGCGTGCTCGGCGACTACTGACCGAGGTAGACAGATGCTTTTACTTATGATGCCGGTAATGTGATACGTAACGCTGTCACTCGGACTGACCGCACAGCGTCAGGCAGTCCCCGCCCTGTACCCCACAAATGGTCACTCGACACCTCACCTCGGAACGACTGGTGCTCACCATCGCGACGGTGGTCGTCATTGGTGTGCTTGCGGTTGCGGTCTGGTCGCTCGCATTCGCGAGTACCGGGACCGCCGATCAACCTCAGATCAGCGCGGACGTGCAACAACGCTACGAGGCGATAGACGGCGTCAATTCGACACAGACAACCACTATCAGCCGGAACGGAACGGTCGCGAGTCGGACGACCTACGACGCCGTACTCCAGCCAGGGACACAGAAGAAACGGCTGGCAGTCATCAGCAGTACTGTCGACCGATACGATCTCCGGGTGTCGAACGGATCGGCGCTGTGGCTGTACGACCAGCGCCGCGCGAGCGCCACGCGAATCTCTCTCAGCAGGACAGAGTCAGACCGGGGTGAACGGCTGCAGCGCCTGGTTGCGAGTCTCAATACGTCCACGGCAGCCAACGCGACAAGCGAGCCACAGTCAGTTGAGCCGTTGCCCGTTGTGCCCCGCGGCGAGCAGCGGCCGAGCGTGTCCGCCGGCTCGATGATGGTCGGCTACCGCGGTATTGAATCGATTGACGGGCGTGAGGCGTACGTCATCCACGTGGCACCGAAAGACGACACAGCGGCCTACGAACAGACGATCTGGGTAGACACAGAGCGGTTCTTCCCGGTGAAAAAACGCACCGCATGGACAGCCGACAGTGAGCGAACAGTCGTGACGACGACGCATACGAACGTCACCTACGACACCGGTGTGTCAGCGGACGTGTTTACCCCTGACTTCCCGGACAACACGACTGTCACCGTCCCAGAGACACCGGACCAACAGACCTACGAGTCGATCGGTGCGCTCGAAGCCGACACCGAGGTCCGGGTTCCAAAACCCGACATTCCGCCGGGGTACGAACTGACCTACGCGACCCAGACGCAGGGACGAATCCACAGCGTCGGCCTCCGCTACGCGAACCGAACCAGTCTGATCACTGTTGCCAAGTACGACCGGCTGGTTGTCGGAGAGAACGCCAGCGAGGGAGTGACAATCGACGGGCAACCGGTACAGATCAGCTATGGGCTGACAACATCGGTGTCGTGGAACTGTGAGCGCTACCGGTACACGATTCGTGGTGAAGGAGTGTCTGCGGACCGACTCGTCACGGTCGGCCAGTCAATCGGCTGTCCCGGTAGCATGTGAAACACCCACGCTGGCATATCAAGCCGCCGTTTTCTGGGTCAGAAGTTCGACTGCACGTTATATTATGGAACCACTCCTCACTACAAGTGCAGCGGCCCTAACAACACCGTGCCACCACCGCCCTCCGGCGATAGCCGCTGTCTGTCCACCACACTGCCTAGGGTTCCCCGGGGTGCCACCCTGGGGAGGAATGTGGGCCACGCCGCCCGTGAACTGGTCCCCTCCCTCGCCCCACCTTCGCCCGAAGGAACTGCCCTGATCGCGCCGGTCTCCGCTGACACTGCGCCCTTCTCTAATGTGGCTGACTTCTGACTCGGAAACTGACGGGACCTTTTATTCAGGGACGGGGCGTTGGTCCAGTACGTGAGTGAGGACCCGGCCGTGGGCGACATCCTCGACCTGCTCAGTGACGAGTATGCCCGGGACATCCTCGCAGCAACGAGTGTCAAGCCTATGTCCGCGAAACAGCTCGCCGACCAGTGTGAGATGTCACAACCGACCGTGTACAGACGGGTCGAGTGGCTTCAGGAGTACGGCCTCATCGAGGAACAGACCCAGATAGAGACGGGCGGCAACGACTACAGCGTCTTCGCTGCCACGCTCTCGGAGTTCTCGCTGGCGCTTGCTGACGGTGATTTCGAAACCGAAATCGAGCGGACCGAACCCCCGGCGTTCCCGGGACAGGACGAACAGGACACCGCGGACCGATTCACAAAAATGTGGGAGAATCTCTGACATGGTTGCCATCGAGACACTGATGAACTGGCTCATCACCGCCCTTGCGTTTGGCTCGACAGTACTGGGTGGGTACGTTGGCTACCAGGCCTACCGCGGGTATCGACGGCACAACAGTCGCGCGATGCAGTACCTCTCTGTCGGGCTGTTCTGCCTCACGGCGGTGGCCTTCGTCGTCGCGTTTGTCGGCTCAGTCCTCCTTCGCCAGGGCCTGCTTCCCAGCCAGTTCCAGCAACCGCTGACGCTCGTCACTCGCGCCTTCCAGTTCGTTGGCGTGCTCTTTATCGCGTACTCGCTTCACTCTCGGGAGTGAGGCTCCGAGTGGTCTGCCCGGTGGACCGCGCGGTCTAACGACGAACATCTCAAGTCCGTCCGGTCAGAAGTTGTACCTATGGGGCAAACGTCGGAGGAACGGCCGACGGTCCGAATCGACGGGACCGACCCACTACTGGTCCCCTGGGACGTGGCGCCCGCACAGCTCCCGTTCGATGTCGTCCGCGGGCCGGTCGCGTTCGAGTGTGCCTCCGGCGACCGGATCGAACGGAGGTACACCGGCGTCGCCGTGTTCGACCTGCTGGAGGCGGCGGCGATGCCCGGCGATACAACCCACGTCCAGTTCGAATCGATGAACGGCGACTTGGCGTGCATCCCGCTCGTCGACCTCAACGGCGCAGTACTCGCGCTGGGCGACGGTCCCGGAACTGAGCCGGAGCGACCGCGGTTCGTCTCGCCCCGCGTGCTTGGTCCGCGTACCGTGAAGAACGTCTGTCGACTGCGACCGCGCACGCTCGCTGCCGGCGCTGACCGCGAGGCCTACGAGCGGCTCCCGCTGGGGGAGTGATACGATACGAGTGACACTGGTCGAGTGGCTACTCCAGCAGGCCGATGTCCTTCGCGAGTCGGTCGGCGAGTTCCTCCAGTACGTCGGGGTCGACTTCGGCGACTGGCTCACCGTCGTGGAGCTGTTCGTTGTGGCGGGCGACGGCGTCCTCAACGTCCTCGAACGCGACCGATGTCCGTGTCCCGCACTCCTCGCACACGACCGGGATTTCGGGCTGATCGGCTGTCATTGGCGGCAATTTATTTCGCTGCCCGATAAACAGTCCGGACCACGGGCTCTCACTCCAGAACGCTTTTCGGCCGCTTGAGGTAGAACGCCTGCTCAGTGACGCGTTCGTACACTGCATACAGCGTCTCGACGGCGCTCGGGTCGGGGTCGAACCGCAGATGCGGGGCCGTATGGTATGCCTTGCAACTGGTCAAGAAGAAGTACAGCGTCCGGTGGTGAGCCGGTGTCGCGTCCACAACACCCATTGATCGCTCGCCCAAGTCTCCCGAAA
This sequence comes from Haloarcula sp. Atlit-47R, assembly GCF_003665985.1. NCBI lineage: Archaea > Methanobacteriati > Methanobacteriota > Halobacteria > Halobacteriales > Haloarculaceae > Haloarcula > Haloarcula sp. Atlit-47R. Next base: position 1,100,793 of record NZ_QPLQ01000001.1, read on the forward strand.
AGTCGTTGAGCAAGGCCGCGATATCGTCGTGCAGCTGCTCATCCGGTCGGGTGAGCGGCGCACCGAGTGTCTGCTGGAGGAACTCGCTGGTCGCCCGCAGGAACGGGTTCGAGTCCATGCCCGTCGGGTCCACGGTACTGAACGCGTCGTACAGGTCAAGCAGCGCAGTCAGTTCGCCGGCGGTCAGTGCGACCGGTTTGACGGGGTCGCCCTGCGGGAGCGAGTAGTCCGGGAACGAGTACGACTGCGGGTCCGGCACCTGTCCGAACACGGTATCAAGACTCATGGCGGCAGTTCGGTCGGCGGACGCCTAACAGTTGGGTGCAGTCTCACCAGAACGCATATTGTTGCGTGTACGGATATCCAAGCCGATGCCCTCCAGTACCCGGACGAACGCTCCACAGCGACGCCTCGAACCGACGGTCCCGCAGACGCCAGACGGCGTGGCACCCGCTCAGACGGAGTCAGCGAGGGACCACGACTGATGCCGTCATTCACCGTTCGGCTGGCCGACGGGTGGCAGCGGGCGCGCGAACAACTGCCGCTGGCACTGGTTCCAATGCTGCTGGCGGTCACGCAGACGGACAGTATCCGACAGATACTCACCTACGACGGAATCCACATCGGCATTAAGTTCGGCGTCCCCGCGTCCGTCGTGACTGTCTGGCAGTTCGTGAGTTTACCTGGCAGCGGTGTCACGGCAAATGTTGGCCTCCCTCTGTCGGCTCCGTTTGCGATGGTGGTCGTACCGGGAGTGCTATTACTACGTGCCGGTCTGAGTGCGGGTTACTTCGGAACTATCGCGGCAGAACTCCTCGGTCGACACGAGGGCTTCGCGATGAGCGTGCTAGCATACTTTGTCCCGTTTCTGGTGATAACTGCCCTCCCGTATGTTGTTCTCGTCCCACTGGCACTGGGGCTGTTTGGCTTCGGGAGCCTCGGTGAGGGGGGCGCGATAGTCGGCGCTGTGCTTCTTCTGATTCCAGCATTCATAGCTGCCGGGTATCTGTTCTGGGCCACGCCGTATCTGATTGTCCTGCGCCGGACTGGGTTTGTGGCAGCAGCCAGAGGCTCGTACCAACTGGCTGTCAACGGTGGGGCGTACTTCGCCTACACAGTCGGCTATCTGGGACTCGTTTTGCTCGTCTCAGCGGTGGCGACCGCTGTTGTCGTCAACGTCCCTGCGGTCGGCCTGCTCATCGGAATCGTAGGCGGCGGGTTTCTGGGGCTCGTACTCAATATCACGACGATGCGGTTCGTCGCTGACATCGACCCGCAGTGCCCCGCTGCCGGCGAGTGGCCCGAGCAGCACCGCAACGGCGACAGTGTGGTCAATACGTAGGGAGCGGGCTCACTCGCCCTGCTCGTCCAGTTGCTCGATCAGGCTGATGCCGTAGACAGTTCGCAGGACCGTGCTGGCGTCGCCGGCCTCGTACACCAGGTCGTCGCGCGAACTGACGTGATCGAGTACGTCGGGCGAGGAATGGGCGGGGGCGGCGGCGATACCGGCGTCGCTTTCGTCGATCCAGCGCATCACCCGCAAGTCGCTCTTGCTGTCGCCCATCACGAGCGCGAACGGGTCATCAATGCCGAGCACGTCGAAGGCTTCCTCAACGCCGGCGGACTTGTCCAGTTCGAGGCTCACGAGTTCGGCCGCGTCGCCCTCGTAATAGCCGAGGTCGACGCGTTCGAGGATGTCGCGGAACGCCGCAGGCGCGTCGTCGATGTCGGCATCGGTCGACAGGTCGCCCGCCTCCAAGACATCGTGAATCTCCGGGTCGCGGCTGAAGTAGGCCCGTGCGTACGCTGCCGGGTCCGACACGTCAGCATCGACCTGCCCCGCGATAGCGTCGCCGACCAGTCCACAGAGGTACCGCAGGGACTCGTCGATGATTTCCACGGCGTTGTCGCTGCCGACCTCGGCGTTGGGCTTTAGCGTGACGTTGAACTCGTTGCCCTGGAGGTGGCAGCGCTTGCCGACGGCCTCGGGGGCCTCAGAGAGGACACGGCGGCGGACCGACTCGAACACGTCCACGACCGCGCCGTCGAGGCGTTCATACAGGAGTCGCTTCGTGTCCGCGCCGTGTTTGGGCGTGAACACGCCGTTGCCGGACTCGTAGACGATGCTCATCTGTCCGGAGGAGACGAGGTCGTTACCAAGGCCCTGTATCATGAATCCCTTGACGTTTTCGAGGGTCTGGCCGGTGCAGACGACGATGGGGACGCCCGCCTCGTGGAACTGCGTCAGGAGGTACAGCGTGTCGCGAGGGATTTCGTTGTCGGTGTCGCCGGCCGAGCGGAGCGTCTCGTCGACATCCAGTACGAGCACGTTCGCCGACCGGCCGTACTTCGAGTAGAGGTCCAAGGCGGTGAAGGCCTCGTCGCGGGTCAGCCGGGCCGCGATTTCCGCGTAGGTCTCGCCGGTTCCGGGGAACTCCTCGGTGATGTCGGCCTTGAGGTCGTCGAGGCGGTCACTGGCGGTCTCCCACTGTTCCAGCGCGACGGTCGAACTGAGCGGGGGAAACAGGTCGACGAACTCCTGATAGCCGCGCAGCGTTGTCGTGTCTACGCTCTTGTAGAGACGGTATAGTTGGTCGTATTGTTCCATGTCGAGATCCACAGGATAGTGGCGACTGACGGCGAGCGTACTTTAGCTATCGGGTTTGCGATACCCACACATGACGGAATTGCGTGTTTGCGGGACACGGCAAAGAAGGGCTGGTTTGCCAACACCGCTGCCGAGGGGAACCCCTGCTACGCCTCGTCGCCGCCGTCGGTCAGCACCTCGGTTTCGGGCGCCTCCTCGTTGAGGAAGGACGGCAGTTCCTCCTCCTCGTCCTCCTCAGTCGCCTCGTCGTCCGCCGTCGCTTCGGTCCAAGAGCGTTCTCTGTGGTGGCACATGGGTCGTCACCATCCGACGGTCAGGACTGGTTTGTGTTAACTATTTTCATGATCGGACTGATAGGCGCGGCGAAGGCAGACAGTATCAAGTCGCTTCGCTCGTTAGCCGGTAGCAGTCACATGCGGGGGCACGTATGACCGACATCCAGCGACTCGACGACCGGACCGTCGAACGTATCGCGGCCGGCGAGGTGGTCGAGCGGCCGGCCTCCGTCGTCAAGGAGCTAGTCGAGAACGCCATCGACGCCGACGCGAACCGGGTCGATGTCGTCGTCGAGGCCGGCGGAACCGACGGGATTCGCGTCACGGACGACGGCGTCGGGATGGACCGCGAGGCTGTCGAGACAGCCGTCGAGAAACACACCACCTCGAAGATCCGCGACATCGCAGACCTGGAGGGCGGCGTCGGCACGCTCGGCTTCCGCGGCGAGGCCCTGCACGCAATCGGGGCGGTCTCGCGGCTGACGATTCGGACCCGGCCCCGCGGGGGCGACGTGGGGACGGAGTTGGTGCTGGAGGGCGGCGAGGTCACGTCGGTCGGCCCCGCGGGCTGTCCCGAGGGGACGACCATCGAGGTCGCTGACCTCTTCTACAACGTCCCGGCCCGCCGGAAGTACCTCAAACAGGAGTCGACGGAGTTCGCCCACGTCAACACCGTCGTCGCCAGTTACGCGCTGGCGAACCCGGACGTGGCCGTGTCGCTGACCCACGGCGACCGGGAGACGTTCTCGACGACCGGCCAGGGCGACCTGCGCGAGACCGTCATGTCTGTCTACGGCCGGGAGGTGGCCGAGTCGATGATTTCGGTCGGTGCGGGTTCGGGAGCAAACGGGGGTGGCGACGAGGCGGAGAGTTTCCCTGACGGGCCACTCGACGGCGTGCACGGCCTCGTCTCCCACCCCGAGACGAACCGCGCGGGCCGCGAGTACCTCTCGACGTACGTCAACGGCCGGTACGTCCGCGCCGGGACGGTCCGGGACGCCGTCGTCGACGCCTACGGGACCCAGATCGCGCCGGACCGCTACCCCTTCGCCGTCCTCTTCCTGGACGTGCCCGCGGGCGACGTGGACGTGAACGTCCACCCCCGGAAAATGGAGGTCAGATTCGCCGACGACGAGGGCGTCCGGGAGCAGGTCCGGACCGCCGTCGAGGACGCGCTGTTACGAGAAGGGCTGCTGCGCTCGACAGCGCCGCGTGGCCGGTCAGCACCAGAGCAGACAGAGATAACGCCGGAATCGGAGGGAGCGAGCAGTGGCGAGCGCCAGCTGTCGCGTCCGGACGGCCGGGACACCGCGGACGAAACAGCACCATCAGCGCGGACGGACGGCACAACAGCGGAGAGCAGTGCTGATACGACAGGACAATCGGCTGCTGAACACACAGAGCGGTCTGACGGAGCCCAGACGGAGACAGCGGCTCATCAGTCCGGCGACACGACCGCAGCAGAGCAGTCAGTCGACACGAAACGCCCCTCCACAGCCGAGACGAAAGACGATACGTCAGGCAACTTCGAGAATCGGCAGGCAGAGGGTAGCGTTTCGAGTGGAGATAGCCCCGATGCGCGCCGGGAAGCGTCCACAGCGGGCCGGACGGAGACAGAGCGCGGCGACCGGAAGTTCACCGGCGGACAGGAGCAGGCACGCCTCGGCGACGACCCAGAGGCGACCCACGAATCGCTGCCTTCGATGCGGATTCTCGGGCAGTTAGCCGACACCTACGTCGTCGCGGAGACGGACGACGGCCTCGTACTGGTCGACCAGCACGCGGCGGACGAGCGAGTCAACTACGAACGGCTCAAGGCCAGGTTCGAGGGCGAGACGACGACGCAGGCGCTCGCGGAACCGGTGGAACTGGAACTGACCGCCCGCGAGGCCGAGGTGTTCGACCGGCGCAGCGACGCGCTGGCGAGCCTGGGCTTTCACACGGCGCGGACAGGCGAGCGGACCGTCGAGGTCCGAACCCTCCCAGGCGTCATCGCCGACGCGGCCGGCCCGGACATCGTCAGGGATGTACTGGGCGCGTTCGTCGCCGGCGACGACGAAGCGGCGGCGACGGTCGAAGCCGCGGCCGACGAACTGCTCGGCGACCTGGCGTGTTACCCCTCTGTGACCGGGAACACGTCGCTGACTGAGGGGTCCGTCAGGGAGCTACTCGCCGCGCTGGACGACTGTGAGAACCCCTACGCGTGTCCCCACGGACGACCGACGGTCATCCACATCGACCGGCAAGAACTCGAAGACCGGTTCGAGCGTGATTACCCCGGTCACGGCGGTCGGCGGCGATAGCGAAGGACTCCGGTCTGACCACCGACACAGCAGTCGATACAGCCGATTAAACTAAACCTTCGTCTCCCGATGCACGCGGTATGTCACTCGTAACGTTCGGCGAGACTGCTCTCAGATTTGCACCCCCAGACGGACAGCGGTTCGAAACGGCCCGCGAGGCGTCGATTCGGGTCGACGGGACAGCAAGCGGGGTTGCGGCGACGGCCGGCCGACTTGGAGCCGACGCGCGGTGGCTCTCGAAGGTCCCCGATACGCCGCTGGGCCGGCGCGTCGTCGCCGAATTGCAGGAGTTCGGACTGGAGACCGAGGTCGTCTGGGCCGACCCGGCGGCCGGCCGGCAGGGACTTACCTTCCACGAGGACGCCGACCCGCCCCGTGCCGAGCGGCTGCTACAGGACCGCGGCGACACCGCGATGGCGACGTTGACACCCGGCGAGTTGCCGATGGGCGAGATACAGAACGCAGACGTAGTGTTCACTTCGGGCGCAACCCTCTCACTGTCGGACACAGCTGCCGACACGACGGGGGCGTTACTCAGAGCGGCCGCGGGGATGCGGGCGCTGGACCTCGATTTCCACCCGGGGCTGTGGGACGCCGAGGACGCGCGGGCCGCACTCGCGGACCTCCTGCCGGCCGTCGACACCCTCTTCGCCGCCGAGGAGCAGGTCTCCGCGGTGTTCGACACGACGGGGGGTCCCCGTGAAATCGTCCACACGCTCGCGACGGAGTACGACCTCACCCGCGTGGTGCTCACGCGGAGCGAGTACGGCGCGGTCGCCTACCACGACGGCGTCGTCCACGAGCAAGACGCTATCGAGACGACCGCCGTCGACGAATCGGGGCAACACGAGGCCTTTATTGGCGCGACGCTCCGGCAACTGGCCGCCGGTGCTGACACGGACGAAGCGCTGCTCCACGGCGTCGCGGCGGCAGCACTCTCTCGAACAATGTCCGGGCCGTTGACGCCGCTTGAGCCGTCCGAAGTTGAGCGGGTCGTCGATTCACAGCAGTCGAGACGGCCGTAGGGAGTCCCTACCGGCAGTACTGATTTACGTCCACCCATTTATTAATCAGGTATGCGCTGTCACCGTACCGTGTTACCAGCTGTATTGCTGGCACTGCTGGTAGGGGCCGGTGTGGTGGCGGGAACAGCTGCCGGACAGTCACAGGTGACCCTCACCGTCACCGTCGTCGACGGGGACGGCGACCCGCTCAGTGGTATCGACATCTCGGCGACGTGGGACGGCGGCGCGGGCGGCCCGTCTAACGAGACGACGCGGGCAAACGGGCAGGCACTTATCGATGTCCCCGAGGGGGCGGACGTCATGCTCCAGATAGATGACGGCGAGTACGTCAGAAACGTCCCCTACGTCGTCGAAGATGCCGAGGCGGAGTCCGTCGAGATAATGGTCTCGGAGGCAGCGACAGCCACAGTCAGCGCGGTGACGGCGGACGGCCAGCCGGCCGAGACCGCACGCATCCGACTGTATCGGGACGGGAACTACGTGGTCGACAGGAACGCGGGCAGCGACGGGACCATCACGACACAGCCCGTCGAGGAAGGCGAATACAGCGTCATCGTCACCAAGCCGGGGTTCTACCGCAACCTGACGACCGTGTCCGTCTCCGGCGAGACGACGGCGACGGTCCGGATTAGCGAGGGGTCGGTCCTGCTGCAAGCCGAGGTCGTCGACGACCATTTCAACGACTCCAGACCGATCCGGGACGCGACCGTTCAGGTCGAATCGGACAACGGGTTCGACGGCACCGTGCCGACGCTCTCCGACGGGACGGCGTCGGTCAGCGTGCCGGTCAACGACCGCTATGCCCTCACAGTGACGAAGGAGGGCTACGAGACGGTCGAGAGACGCGTCAGGGTGGCTGAAGACGAAACGTCGGTCGACGTGGAGATCCGACGCACCCCGGAGATTACGCTCACACCGGACAACAGGCAGGTCATCGTCGACGCGAACGTCCGGTTCACGGTCACCAACGAGTACGACGACCCAGTGGCGAACGTGACCGTGTCTCGGAACGGAACTGAAGTCGGAGAGACTGATGCGGACGGCGAAGTAACGGCGACGGTCCCCACAGCCGGGAACGTCACGTTCACCGCGACAGCCGGAGACCTCACCACGACAACGAACGTGACTGCGTTCAGGCCGGACGAGGAGGCGACGACGGGCGGGGCGGCCACAACGCCAGCCCGGACGGCGACCGAAACGACAGACGGCAGCGGCCCGGGTTTTACTGTCGCTGTGACGATTGCCGCGCTGGTCGCGGTGGCCGTCCTGGCTCGCCGGCGACGCTAACGGGACGTTTTTCCCCGCGAAGGCCGCATACCCGTGCAATGACTGTTCTCGAGTCCGTTCACGAGGCCCACGGAGCGACGTTCAGGGAGGTCGGTGGCCGGCGCGTCGTCGACAACTACGGGCGACCGGAGCGGACCCACCGCGCGGTTCGGAACGTCGTTGGAGCGATAGAGTACGGCTACGGCGTCATCGTCGTCACCGGCGAGGACCGCGTCGACTACGTCGACAACGCCGTCTCGAACCGCGTGCCCGACGAGGACGGCGCGGGCTGTTACGCGCTCTTGCTCGACCCCGACGGCCGCGTCGACACGGATATGTACGTGTACAACGCCGGCGAGCGACTGCTCGTGTTCACGCCGCCACAGGAGGCCGACGACCTAGCCGCGGAGTGGGCGGACAAGACCTTCATTCAGGACGTCGAGTTCGAGGTGGCAACCGACGACTTCGCGGTCTTCGGCGTCCACGGGCCGAAAGCGACCGAGAAAATCGCCAGCGTCCTCCACCAGACCGGGACGCCCGAGGGCGTACTGACCTTCGAGCGGGGCGAACTCGGCGACGCCGGCGTCTCCGTCATCCGGACGGACAACCTCGCCGGCGAGGAGAGCTACGACGTGGTCTGTAGCGCCGACGACGCCGAACCCGTCTTCGACACGCTGGTCAACCGCGGGCTCAACGCCGTCCCCTTCGGCTACCGGACGTGGGAGACGCTCACACTGGAGGCGGGGACGCCGCTGTTCGACAGCGAAATCGCGGGCGCGCTCCCCAACGACCTCGGTCTCCGGAACGCCTTGGACTTCGAGAAGGGGTGTTACGTCGGCCAGGAGGTCGTCTCGCGGGTCGAGAACCGCGGCCACCCGACCCAGCGGCTGGTCGGTCTCGCCGTCGAGGCCGTCCCCGAACCCGGTGCGGCGGTGTTCGCCGGCGACGAGCACGTCGGCGACGTGACCCGCGCCGCGCAGAGCCCGATGCGGGAAGCCCCGATTGCACTGGCGAATCTTAGCTGGGACCGGCCCGAGGCGTCCCTGACGGTCCGCGTCGACGGCGACCCGGTCGGCGCACAGCAGGTCGACCTGCCCTTCATCGACGGGTCGGCAGAGTCGGCGCGGCTCCCGGCCTACGAGTAGCGGGCGTCACTCGCGCTCGATTACGGCCCGCCCGCTGGTCGCGCTCCGAATCCGGTCCCGCAGGGCGCTCCCGTCGGCGGTGGGCACGCGGACCTCGAAGACGACTTCGGCCTCGTAGTCTGCCTCGAACTCGACGCCCGCCGATTCGAGCAGGCTCCGGACGCTGCCCGAATCGTCGTAGGCGACGGTCACGGTGAACCGCTCGTGGGGCACTTCCTCGACGACGCCGGCGTCGTCGACGCCCTCTTTCACCGCCCTGGAGTAGGCACTGGCTAACCCGCCGACGCCGAGGTTCGTCCCGCCGTAGTAGCGCGTGACGACGGCGACGACGTTCTCGACCTCGCGTTGCTGGAGGACGTTCAGCGCGGGGTCGCCGGCGCTGCCGCTCGGCTCGCCGTCGTCGCTCGCATACTCCCGGAAAGGGTCGGACCGGACGCGGTAGGCGGGGACGTTGTGGGTCGCGTCGGCGTACTCCTCGCCGACGGCGTCGACGAACGCCTCGGCGGCTTCGACGGTCGCCGCCGGCGCGACGTGGCCGATGAACTCCGAGCCCCGCACCTCGAAGCGCGCCTCGCCGCGGTCCGGAACGGTCCGATAGCTGTCCGTCACGGACTGTAATACGCCGGGCGGCGGAATAGCGTTTGCCGTTGGACGGCGTCTCAGTCCGTGCCGTCGCCGGACTGTCGCGACCCCCAGACCCGCTTGTCAAGCAGTTTGACCGCCATTCCGTCCCGGACCTGCAGCTGACAGGAGAGCCGAGGGTAGCCAAAGCGGTCGGCGAGGTCGTCGTGCCAGTGGTCGGGGTCGGGCGGTTCGGCGAGCCGGACGCCGCAGGTGGCACAGATGCCGCGGCCGCCGCAGTTGAGCCGCGTCGCGTAGCGGCCGTGTGGCGAGAGGTCAGCTTCGAGGAGTACGTCCCGGAGGACCGCGCCGGGTTCGGCGGTGAGTTCGTAGGTCTCGCCCGCGGGCGTCTCGACGGTGAGCGTCGCGGGCATTAGGCCAGTTCGATGGTCCGGACGAACGCCAGACGACGGATTTCGTTGATGAGGTCACCGGGCAGTTCCTCGTCGGTGATGACGTACAGTTTCGGCTCGTCAGTGAACTCGGGGTCTTCGCTGAGAACCTGCCGGATAGAGATGCCGCGGTCGGCGATGGCCGACGTGACTGTCGACACGATTCCGGACTCGTCGGCGGCGCGAACAGTAACAGTCACTGCATGCAGGTCGAGGACCGGGGCGAGGTCCAGCAGGCTCGGCACGGATGAGATGTTGCGGAAGATGCGCCGCAGGTCGTCGTCGTCGAGAATCGCGTCCGTCGTGGCGTTGACCACTCGGCGGTCAACGCCGGCCTCGCGGGCGATACCCGTGTTCGGGATTTCGATGCCGCCCGAGACGACGCGGCCGTCCTCGTTGACGGAGAACCCCCGTTCAAGCAGCAAACGGATGACATCCTGCTGGCCCGGAGAGTCTTCGAATTTCTGCATAATCTCGTCGAACATGCGGAAGTCATTGCAGGCGGACCGCTTCCCTCTTGGGGTCTCACGGCCCCTTAAGTGGGGACGGGAGCCACTGGCGTTATTACCGAAAGTTATAAGAATGCGCAGTAGTTATGTGCCTGTGTGGACTGCCTCGTGTAGGCCCACCACCGCGTCGTCGGTCGGTCGGTGCGGTGATGTCGCATGTCAAGTGAATCCGACCATGTGAGTGGAACCGCCAGCGAATCAACGCCAGCAGAGAACACCGATACCGGAAGGTCCGGCCCGATCACGAATGAGGAACTACTGAATCGGCTTGACCAGCTTGAGGATCAAGTCGCAGACGACGACAAGGCCGAAGACATCGAAGATCGTCGGCCAGAGTGGGTATTCAAGCAGTTCGAGAGTCACTGGAGAGCTGACAACAAAGCGGAGTCCAGTCTCCAGCCCATCCGAAGCGCGTGGACACAGTTCTGCGATTGGATGGAGTACAAGGACTATCAGTATCTGACGGACCTAACGCCACGGTTTCCGGGTCGACACGACTCGTGGGTGGTTAACCACGACCAGATCGACAAGACGAAACTGAGCCGGTCAATGCACCTCTCCCGGATTCGAACTGTCGTCCGCTATGCGAACGCACAGGGATGGATCTATCCGAGCGACGTGCCCGAAGACGACGTTTGGGATGAAGTGAAGCCGGAACTCGGAGACGAAGACAAGGTACGGAGTGATCCACTCCCACCCGAGCGAGGGGAGCGAATCACGAACTGGGTCCGAAACAACCAGTTCGGGAGTCGTGCGCATGTGCTCTGGATACTGTTGTTCCGGTACGGTTTCCGAGTCTCTGCGGTCCGTGCGCTTGATCGTGAAGACCTGATACTGACTGAGCCGGACGACTGGCCCGACGAACACGGCTTCAGCCCGCATCTCCGACTCAAGGATCGGCCAGAACTGGGACCAGTCGACGACGAAGGACTGCCACTCAAGAATAAGCGCGAAGAACTGGCGGGCCGTCGAGTGCCGTTGCAACCAGAAGACGCCAAAGTGTTCCGCCACTACATCGAGAATGGCAGTTCAACTGGAGCAAAAGACTCCCGGAAGGAGCACGAGGAATCCGATGAATACGGGCTACACGGGCTGTTAACCGGAGAACAAAACGCCCGACTGACTGGAAGAACGATCAGAGAGCGTGCTCACTGGCTCACCTGTCCAACTACGTTTACAGACAGAGAGTGCCAGTGTGATGGGTGCAGAGAGTACCGAGCCGAACACGGGCGGAATCCGTATCCTTCGAAGGTCTACAAGCACTGCAACGAGACTCGGAGTCCGCACCAAGTCCGGCACGGTGCCATCACATCCTTGCTCGACGAGTATGGTCATTCGACCGTGGCCAGAATCGTCGGTACATCACCCGACACTCTACGAGATGTGTATGACAGGGCCGACGAATACCGGCGCATGAATCGGGTGGCTGGCGACTGGCTTTCCAGTTAGGGAGGGTCAGCAAAGGAGATCCAGCTGAATATCTATTCTTGTCTGGATCTTCACAGCTTAATGATACACATACATCTCGACATCACCCCAAACTTATACACAAATAGACGTTAGTCATGAAACAAGCGAGTATCATGGCAATTTGGGCACAAGATTTCTACGAAATACAAGAAGCACTTGAGGAAAACGACCCTCTTCAGCAGAGAGTGCTTGAATTGGTAATCGAAGAACCAATACATGGAAAGGCTATCGAAGGAGATGGCCGAACAGATTCACTCAGAGATATTCTAAATCAATTTTTTGAGGGTCAAATCAGCTTAGAGGAAGCAATCTCGAAGGTTTCTTCAGAACTACCCCGTCACGAATCACCTCACTCGCATAGCAATAGAGTATTCGCGGATGGGTGGGATGAGAGATTGTTACGCACACAGGCAAGTCGGTTCTACAATCAAGCTGTACTGGAGCTACTAAGTGAGCGAGGAGATAACTCTTGCTTCGTCCCCCACTCTTCGCAGGAAGACAGAGACTCTCCGTGTACGATTCAATTAGCAGGAAAAGAGGCGGATATAGACATCCTGCTCAATCGACTGAATCGCACCTATGGAGAAGCAGATTATCATGATGAAGTGAAAATCCCAAACCATCCACACTGTACACACACAGTGGTTCCAACATCGGAGAGTTGATTTCCGGAGAGTTGTGGCGTGTTTTCAATTAGTCTCCGATAATATGGACTGAATTATATCCGAGATCGGCCCCTGAATAAGTTGTAAATCAATCACTGCATACACTGATAGTAGAAGCAAGAGTCCAAACAGTGCGTAGTAAATCCGCTTGTCAGTCTGAAACTGATCGCTTATTCTCTCATCTTCATCGGAATTAACAATTTCTTTAAATAAATCTTCATTCATTTGCCTCTTGTACATCCGATAATAAGAATCGCGACTGTCCTCAAGAGAGCTAAACTGTTGACTCAGACCGTGTACCGCTCGGATACTCAACACTAAGTAGAAAACAACTGGAACAAGTGAAACGCTGAGCGCATCCCTAACAGTAGCGATTTTTTCCAATTGGAGGAAAATTCCAACCCACGTCACGACCAAGAAACCGAACACACGGAAGAGATCCCTGCTGAGACTATTAGCCAAATTACGGCGTAGTTCTGAGAACTCTCGTTGAGTCTCAAGAAGATAGTTGCTCACTTCCTGTTGCATCCCGATAAACTCATCTACACTTTCTTGTGTATAAAACTTGAAATTTGACTTCGCACTTTCGTGAATTTCTTCAATATTCTGTATTAGCCCTTCTATCGTCGTTGTATACAAGGTAATGATATTCCGGAGTACGGAGATTCTGTCTGTGACTCTGACTTCATACGCCCATTGAAACACCTCATCAAATGCATCTACAATCTCATCAGTTACAGGGATCTCTGAATCTACCTCTTCAGAATTTATCACCTGTATTTTCCACCCCGAACGCGCTTCTTCCAATCGAATCTCTTGTTCCAAAATTTTCTTCCCACTAATTCGGATCTGCCACCTATCCGATCTTCGACGGACAACGTCGCTGAGGGAGAATATACTATATAGTAGCCGATGTCCGGAAATCTTACTCAACACAGAATCAACAAATGGCTCATCGTTTACTGCTTTGAATTCAAAGAAGTCTGGAGTGATGTAAATATTCTCAAAGTCGTCTATAACACATTCTCTACCCACACTGGATATCGTATCGCGGAAAGTAGACCGTAGATGGATAAAGTCCTCAAATTGTGTGGTGCTAAGTTCTGTGAGCGAGAAGAAACCCAAGTCGCTTCCGTAACAAGGTGCACTGAGATCTTGGATAACGAACAATTCCTTGCCACCATCAGATACAAATAAACTTTTTATTGCTGACAGGTCGCCAGTATCTATGTGGTTCAAGAATGTTGATTTTTGTAAATAAAATCGGACTGTACTTGATCCATCTATTTCTGATTGAATAGCACTTCCTATGTGATCAGTATCGAGACGATATATCACGGAGATCTCGATAAGCTCATTTTCTATGAAGCCCGCTAAGCAATCTTCCAACGAGTCAAAATCTGAGATGCGATTCTCTCTGATTTGAGTTAGTGCTGATATGGCGTCATCTGAATTAAATAAATCCTCAGGATCAGTCTCTTGGTCAGAATCAGTCGATACAGTGACTGTATTCGAGGGTTCCCAGTGAAGTCGGAATTGAAAGACATCCCGTGTTTCTTCTAATTTGAAAATCAGGCTTCTTCCATCAATAATCGAGCGGAGATCAGATATTTGATCAACTATTTCTTCATAGGCTGTTTGATCAATGTTATCTCGTGTGAACGTGATTGTTGATGTATCTTCAGATACGTCCCAAGAACCTTGAAGATCAGTTATGATCGAATCTAACTCAGAGATCATCACCGGTCAAGCACTTGAGTATCTACGTCGGATCCTGATATAGTTACTTCAACACCATCCTCGGACGTGCTCTTTTGGACACGTTCACTCGCTGTCGAAGGGAATTTCACATCAATTTCATCGTCTACTGTATATTTGACTTTACTCGGGAGTTCTGTCGTATCTATAGCGATATTTTGGGGATCATCGACTCCCATTTTTTCACCGATATCTTCGCTTGAGACCTCGCTCCCCACAATTTCACTCGCCATAGATGTGATCTGGTCTATGCTTGCTACACCTCCATCGGTCTGGTCCTGTAGATTCTTGAACTGGGTGAGATCTTCTCCATCAGCGAACTCCCCGGTTCTCTCCCTTTTGATTTCGCTAACCGCATCGAATACTTTCTTTGCCTGATCTAACGAGCCGGGATCTGAATCACACTCCAAAAAGTCTTGAAAATAGCCCGATACATTGTCTTTCTGATAAAACTTAACATCTCCCGGAAGCCGGAAGTCCTTCACCTTCACAATCGGGAAGCATAGGCCCTTTTGAAGCTCATTTGGTTCTGGGAAAATGTCGTCTAAATCCAATTCCTCAAGAGAATTGTCTGGTTTGAGTTGCAGACGCTCTTCTTCTTCAAGATCAAGTTTCAGAATAGTCGTAATGCGGTGTTGTCCATCTTCAACGATATTTCCACCCCCATCATCTTCTACTACCGTTTGAACGCAGAATAGAACACCCTCATTGGATGCTTGATGTATCATATCGTTTAATTTCTCGGAGATGTTTTTTGCAGCATCAAGGAACTCTTGCTCTTCAGTGGCAATGTTAGCTGTTCGAATCGTCTCGACCCAGTCGTAGGGTTCTATGCTGGTGTCCTCAAATCGACCTACGGTTACATCTGAGATGTCGCCCTTGATGACGATCTCTTGGATATAGCTTTTGAACAAACTAAGGTCATCAGCGTCCGATCCAGACATGATATTCTGCCACTGATCGCTCGTGTCCAGTGGGTATGCGATAGGAGAATAGGCGATTCCTTTAATTTCGATATCCATGATACCATAGAAGTCCGGTGTGACAGTGATAAAGATTATTCATCACACGGCTGATGATATGTGTATATATCGAGCGAGTCACAGAGGCCAACGCGGTGTTGACCCCGCCGTGATGTGCGCTGGCCATGTCGGTCAACATGCGCCCACGTTCGGGCGTAGAATACCTGTTCTATGAAGACAATCCGCCCGCACTGAGATGCCTGATTTCGACCGGTAGAGCGTCTCGATTTCGCTGTTTAAGTGACTTCGACGTAGTCGCCCACTCGATAGCCCCTTGTCGCACCGCACGTGAATCCATCTCGCCCACCGACCCGAGATGTGGCAGTGAACTCGCCACATACCGGGCCGACGGATGAACAGGTCCTCCGTGAGACATATCGGCCCCGTGCGCTTCGACAGTCTGTTCGGGGTTTGGGTCCCACTTCACGGCTTCTGTAGCCGGGTGATCCGCGTCAGTCGCTCCGGGCACATGGCGTACGTGCGACTCGACGCCGGCGAGCAGATCGAGTGAATCAGCGTCGACGTGAGCCTGATCGACACACCAGTAGACGTGCCAGTGGCTCAGACCGTCGGTATCCATGTCGCGCACGCCGAAGAAAACAAACTGACCCCCAGTATCGGTCAACCGTTCCCGAGTACGTCGAATCGCACTCTCGGCCCCGTTCGTGACGATTTGTGCCTGTTCGACCGGTCCAATTACATCCTGTGAAAGAGCACGGCGAGCCTGCTCTGGATCGAACACGAGTGTCTGCATCCCAACTGCTGGCGAATCGAATACGATTCGTGCCACCCGGTCAATGTCCATTAGACGGCTGAATTTGGCCGTAGCCCGTCCGTGTTTAGTTCCTGAGGCGTACTCCGAGTTGTCCCCTTCAGCTCGACGAACGCCGATATAACAGCTCTCAGCGTCTGAGATGGGGATACCTCGGAGTTCCATAGGTCCGACTATGTCTGAGTTCTCTGCCAGCGTGCCACGGAGTGCGTCACCACTTGGGCCAGCGTTGGCCGGATCGTTGGCAGGGTCCGGTCTGAGTCCGGTGATGCTCACTTCGAACCACCCGAAAAAGCCCCTTTAAGTAGAGTCATGTTTGTGCGACCTGACGAAAAAGATAGCTGGTAGTCCCCGCATCTGCCGACGAGTGAAGCCTTCTACCGACCGCTGTCTGGTCGTAGAGTAGTTTTTGCCCGCACCATGGGATTGTTTGCGAGCCTCAGCTTGTCGCTCAAACCCCGGTTACCGACCACTCGACTGCTTCGTTTCCTGATGCATGACGTAGGCCAGCAAGTCTGCCACGGCATCGTTTTCACCGTCTGCTTCGACCTCGTCGCCATCATATCGGCGGGCGCGTCGGGAGTGCTGTGCCAGTCGAACCAACCTGTCGTGGGGAGACTGGACGCCCTCTGTTGAGAATCGGACAGTATATTCAGCGTATTCGTTACTCATGGGTCAGTCCTGCATCCTGAAGATCCGCCTTGACCAGTTCCTTGACGTAGTCGGCTCGATCCGGCTCACTCTCCGCTACTCGCTCGGCCAGTTCCTCACGACCTGCGTCGCGTAGTTCACGGGCACGCTGTTTTTGAAGCGTCTTGACGCGCTGGCGAACCAAGCGGTCGTACTTCTCGTCAAAAGAGAGGGTGACCTTACTCATCGCTCTCAACCTCCTCAAGCAGAGAAACGACGATTGACCGGTAAGGAACGTCAGAGTGCCCCATTCGTCGCTCTGCGTACTTCTCAAGTCGATTCTTCTCGTTTTCGTAGACCATGATCGTTGTTCTTTTAGTTGACATCTTACTGCGACAGGGTGCGACGAAAGGGCCTTACACCGGGTCAACCGGCAGTTCCCGGCCCTACATGACTCTTGACTACAATCCAGTTCAAACAGAACGACTGAACAGTGCGTAAGGGGGAGACAGGCCACTTCTCAGCGTCCCGTCTCAATTAAACCGTAATGGTCGCGCCCTTATAAATGAGCGAGCGAATACTGACAGATTGATAGCCGAATTTCTGGGTGTAGAATCGGCTCAGTTCTCGCAGCAGTTGCTCAAGGATGTAGCTGGTTTAGCTACACATCAATAAAAAACCTGACACGAAAGGCAGTTTTGGGTGTTGACTATTTTTTGACTATCAAATCTGTATCGGCGTCCGCGTGGTCAATTAACTCAAGAAACTCTCGGACGTGTTGTTTTATCGCCGGTTTACCTTCTGGATCGGGGACAGACCCTGCCCTAACCCGTGCACTTACCTGATGGATTTTTTCAGTTCTATGGTCAACAACGACTTCGTAATCGTGGTCCTGATCTGAGGAAGTGGCGAAAAACTCAGCAACAGGGTCACCTTGCTGGTTTTCGACTGTGGCAAGTTTCTTCATCGTCACTACGGGTCATGACAACATCAGGTATTATGTCTGTTGCCATAGCGAAAATCGGTTAGCAACATTTCGCCGTCTCTGACCCTCTATCTTCCGTAATCGGTGGTTTTAGCATGCTGGAGAGCGTGTTATTATACGCACCGATGACAGATGACGGCGCGGTGAGGACGCAAGCACTCTTGGTCGGCCAGTCGTGGCTGACTGCCCGTCTGTCTGTAATGCTTGATAGTAATCAAATGGGCGTCCAGAAACAAGTTCTTAGAGCTTGTTTCGGTATAGAGAGTTCCTAAAGCCCATGAGTCGCCCTTTCAGGCTATTACTATCAGTTATTAACTTCCGTGTGTTCTCGTCGAACATACGGAGTGGTGGACGCGGGGCCACTAATCGGTGCCGCCAGCAGTCGAAACAGCGACGGCTTCGCACCGCCGTCGACTACAGTTCGCCTTTCGTACTCGCCACGTCGGACCGGCGCTCGTCGATGCGAGTCGCGTCATCCAGCGCCCGTGCCAGCCCCTTGAACAGCGCCTCGACCTCGTGGTGGGCGTTCTCGCCCCTGACGCCACAGTGTAGCGTCAGCCCGGCGTTCATCGACAGCGAGCGACAGAAGTGCTTGGCCATGTGGCTCGTCATCCCGCCGACGGCGTCCTGTGAGAATTCGCCGTCGAACTCGAAGTACGGTCGGCCGGAGATGTCGACGACGACGCTGGCGACGGCCTCGTCCAGCGGGACTTTGCGGTCGGCGAAGCGGCGGATGCCGCGCTTGTCGTCCAGCGCCTCGGTGAACGCCTCGCCGAGCGTGATGGCGACGTCTTCGACGGTGTGGTGGTCGTCAATATCCAGGTCGCCGTCACACTGCACGGTCAGGTCGAACAGCCCGTGCGTCGAGAACGAATCGAGCATGTGGTCGAAGAAGCCGATGCCGGTGTCGATAGTGCTGTCGCCGTCGCCGTCGACGTCAAGCGTGACCTCGATGTCAGTCTCGGCCGTGGTCCGCGTGACGGCTGCCGTCCGGTCAGTCATACTTAGCACGTATCAGGCCGTGTATTTGTGGATTGCGTCCGGCCGCCCGGTCAAGTAGCTACTCTGTCTGCTCGTCCAGTAGCGCCAGCAGTCGGTCGGTCACTGCCGGGGCATGCTCGACAAAACAGCAGTGGCGACCCTCGACGGCCTCGCCGGTCCCGCGGGGCAGGTCGGCCGCCAGCGACTCCGCGGCCTCCGGCGACACCACAGGGTCGTCCAGACCGTAGTAGACCTCGGCTGGCTGGGTAATCTCGTACAGCGGCGGCGCGTCGAAGCCCGTCATCGCCGCCGTCTGCGCATCGCGGGCCGCGCCGGTGGCGTCCTCTTCAGCGCGCCAGTCCGCAATCCGGTCCATCAGGTCCGGATCGTGCTCGCGAAACGCCGGCGAGAACGCCCTGTCGAGCGACGACGGAGCGTCGAGCGCGAGCGCGTCGAGTGCGTCCCGGTCGACGGCGTCACCTGACCCGGCCGTACAGTACAGCGTCAGCGAGCGGGCGCGGTTGTACCGGTGGGCGTATTCGAGCGCGACCATCCCGCCGAGACCGGCCCCCACGAGGTGAACGCTCCCGACGCCGTGGTCGGCCAGGACGGCTTCGAGGTCGGCCGCCAACGTCGCCACGTCGTACGGCCCTGCCGGCGCGTCCGACCGGCCGGTACCCCGCAGGTCCCACACCACCGTCTCGTAGGGGCCGGCGACGGCGTCGTAGTGCCAGCCCCAGAGCCACGCCCCGTACCCCACGTCGTTAATGAACACGACGGTCGGGCCGTCGCCGTCGGCTTCATAATAGAGAGCCACATCGCGGTTGTGTGCGGTCGGCATTGGCCGTCGATTCCCGCGCCGGCAGTGTGTCTCTTTCGGTGAATAGGTCTATACTGCTGGCTATCGAACGCCCGCCAACCCCGTGTCCGGAGCAGCATCACTTATTGGCGCCGTCGTGTTGGTCGTGAGTCTCGGCGTCGCCGCACAGCTGGTCGCCGACTGGCTCCAGATTCCGAGCGTCGCGTTCCTGCTGGTCGCCGGCGTTCTCGTCGGCCCGCAGGCGCTCGACCTTGTCGACCCCGCCATATTCGGACAGACTGGACTACAGGCTATCGTCGGTCTCAGCGTCGGTATCATCGTCTTCGAAGGGGCGTTCCACCTCACTGTCGAGCGCGTCCGCGAAGCGTCCAGAGAGGCGCTTGGGCTCGTGACAGTCGGCGCATTCGTCTCGCTCGTCGGAACAGCTATGGCCGTCAGGCTCGTGTTCGGGACGACGTGGCCGGTCGCCGTCCTCGTCGGGAGCCTGCTTATCGCCACCGGGCCGACGGTCATCACGCCGGTTATGCAAGTGGTCCCTGTCAGGGACCGGGTCGCTGCGGCCTTAGAGACCGAAGGCATCATCAACGATGTGACCGCCGCCATCCTCGCGGTGGCGACGTTCGAGTTCGTCATTGCGAGCCAGTCCTCGCCGCTGGTCGTCGTCGAGGCGTTCGTCGCCCGGCTGGCCGTCGGCCACGTCGTCGGCATCGCCGTCGGCGGCGGCATCACACTGCTGCTCCAGCGGTGGCACCTGTCCGCGGGCAATGCCCTCCAGAACGCCCGGGTCGTGGTTCTGACCGCGGCGCTGCTGGCGTACGCGCTGGGAAGTATGTGGCTCTCTGAGGCCGGTATCGCGGCCGCCGCCGTTGCCGGGATTGTGCTCGGGAATGCCGACATCCCCCACGAAGAGGAGATTGCCGAGTTCAAGGGCGGGATTACGCTGTTTGTCCTCTCGTTCGTGTTCATCGTGCTGGCGGCGCAGCTCTCACTCGGCGACCTGCGGACGCTCGGTGTTGGCGGGCTGGTCGTCGTTATCGTCGTCGCTACGCTCGTCCGTCCGCTCGGCGTCTTTCTGTCGACGCTGGGCGGCCGGCTGACCGTTCGCGAGCGGCTGTTCGTCGGCGCGATGGGGCCGCGCGGTATCGTTCCAGCCAGTGTCGCCACGCTGTTTGCCATCGAACTACGGCCCGAAAACCCGGCTGCCGCGACGGTCCTCGTTGGGACTGTCTTCCTCGTTATTTTCGCGACCGTCATGTTTCAAGGCGGGCTGGCCCGTCACTTCGCGCAAGCACTTGACATCCTCCCCATGCAAACACTCATCGTCGGGAGCGGGCGTGTCGGTCGGGAACTGGCAGTCCGCTACGAGTCACGCGGTGAGGAGGTCGTCCTTATCGACAGCGACGAGGACACGGTCGAACGGACCCGAGCCGACGGCCACCGCGTCGTGCACGGGGACGCGACGAACGCGACCGTCCTCGAAGAGGCGGGGGCGAACCGGGCGTCCGTCGTCGTCGCTGCGACTGCAGACGACGACGTGAACCTGCTCGTGGCACAGCTAGCGACGACACGGTTCGACGTCGACACCGTGGTCGCCAGAGCGAACCAGCCGGACAACGTCGAGGCCTTCGAGGACCTCGACGTCGAGACCATCTCCGCGGGCTTTGCCGTCGCCGACGCCATCGACGACGCGGTCGAACGACCGTCCCTCGCTCACTGGCTGTCGGACTCCGGACGAACGGGGGACGTGCTGGAAGTCGAACTCAGCAACGACTCGCTGGTCGACCGGACGGTCGAAGAAACTGCGGAGCGGCTCCCGGACGGCTGTCTGGTCGCAATGGTGAGCCGTAACGGAACAGACAGAGTCCCAGACAGCGATTTCCGCCTCGCAAGCGGTGATCACCTGACGCTCGTTTGTGAGACCAACGAGGCGATGCAGGACGCCAGAAGACTGTGTCAGCGCGGATAGCCGTGGGGCGCGTCCCGCTCAGCGCAGTTCATCGAGCGAGACGGCCGCTGTTCGGTCCGCGGTGACCCACTCCGTCACGGTCTGCTGACGGTCCGAGGGGAAGATCGTCAGCTCCGAGGGGTTCTCGGGGTCGTCGTACAGGCAGTCCAGTTCGAACTCCGGGGCTTCATTCAGGTCAGTGTCCGACGGGGGCGTCGTGGTAGCACTCATGAGTCAGGGAGTGTGGGGATCACTGCAGTTGTCACACAGTTCATCGGGGGCGCTGCCGTTAGCAGCGAGGACAGCAGTCCCGCACCGTCGACACGTTCGTTGGGACCGAGCGTATTCGGTGTGAGAGTGAATATGTTCGATATCACGTTTTCCGCCCATATCTGCTATATATGGGCAATTACTAAAAATACTTTTGGAAATTCACCCAGATATTCCTAATACAACTAAATGTAATTGTATCTATCGCGTGTATCCGAATCGTTCGGGCAGAACGTCGGTCCGCAATCGGACAGCTGTCCGAAGAACGGCGCGGGCGACAAAACCGGTACCGAGAAAAACGAGAGTGGTTCAGGCGTTCGCGGCAGTTCGGAGGATGTCCGCCGCGTCGTCCAGCGCGTCGTCCAGCGCGTCGGCGTCGGGACCGCCACCCTGTGCGAAGTCCGGCGGACCGCCACCGCCGCCACCGACGCGGCCAGCGAGTTCGCCGACGACCTCACCGGCGTCGACATCGATGCCATCAGGTACTGAGACGACGAACTGCGCGCCGTCGAGGCCCGAGCCAAGCACCGCGATGTTGCCTTGCTCGACAACGGCGTTGGCCTGCGCTCGGAGTTCGTCCATGTCGGCGTCGATCCGCTGAACGACGGCGGTCGCCTCGCCTACGTCGACTTCCTCGCTGTCGCCGCCGCCGCTGGCGCGGGCCTCGGCGAGTTGCTCTTTGAGCTGTTCGATCTCTTTCCCGCGAGCCTTCCACTCGTCGAAGAACCGCTCGGCGGTCTCCGGAACGGCATCGGGCGCGACGTCCAGCACGTCGGCGGCCTCGGTGAGCGCGTCCTCGGTGCGCTGGGTGGCCTCGATAGCGGCGTTGCCCGCCGCGAAGGTCAGCCGGATGACCCCGTCCTGAATCCGCTCGGTGTTCAGGAGCTTGACGGCTCCGATGTCGCCGGTGCGGGCGACGTGGGTACCGCCACAGGCCTGCACGTCGTCGCCGACAGTGATGAGCCGAATCTGCTCGCCGGCCGGGATGCCGCCCTGGTAGAGGTCGAAGCCGTGGCGCTCCTCGGCCTCGTTGCGGTCGGGCCACTCCTGTTTGACGGCGATGTTATCCTGCACGATATCGTTTGCGAGCCGCTCGATCTCTTTGACCTCCTCGCGACTCACCGACTCGTAGTGGCGGATGTCGATGCGAGCGGAGTCAGTACCCTTCTGAGCACCGGCCTGTCTGACGTGTTCGCCGAGTACCTGCCGGGCGCTGTGGATGACAATGTGGGTCGCTGTGTGGTGTTGCATCAGGCGCTGGCGACGGGTAGCGTCGACCTGCCCGCGGACGAACTCACCCTTGCCGGGGTCGTCGTCGCAGGTGTGGACGATGACGTCGCCGTACTGCTGGACGTCGGTCACCTCGGCGGAGACGTCGTCGGTCGACAGCGTCCCTTCATCCGGCGGTTGGCCGCCACCTTCCGGGTAGAACATCGTCTGGTCGAGCACCACGTCGTAGGTGTCGTCGTCGCGGTCGAACACCTCAAGCACGACGGCCTCGAACTCGGTCCGCTGCTGGTCTTCGTAGTAGAGCCGGTCGGTCTCGGGGAGCTCTTCGAGCCGGTCCTCGTAGGGCGTCTGTGACTCCTCTGTGGCGGTGTCGCCGCCGCCGTGGCGCTGGGCGACGACCGCGTAGAAGTCGTCGGGTACGTCGACTGAGACGCCTTTCTCGGCGGCGATCTCCTCGACCATGTCCGGCTGAATCCCGTGGGAGTCGTACAGTTCGACCAGCTCCGCGGTCGGGATGGGCTCGCTCTTTTCGGCGTACTCGTCGGCTAGCTGGCGGACGCGCCGGCCGCCGCGGTCCAGGGTCTCGCGGTACTTCTCGACCTCGGAGCGGACGATGTCGCGGATGGTGTCGCGGTTCTCGTAGTCGAGGCGCTCGGCCTGCATATCGACGAGTTCGTCCAGCGGCGCGTCGACGCCGACACCGTCGACCAGTCGCTTCGTCCGGCGCAGCACCATCCGGGCCAGATAGCCCGTCCCGACGTTCGACGGGACGATACCGTCGCCGAGCATGTACGCGAGCGTCCGGCAGTGGTCGGCGATTGCATAGATGTCTTCGAGCGGTTCCATCAGGGCCCGCATCTCCTCGACGTCGACACCGACCTCGGCGGCGATGGTGTCTCGTTCGGCCTCGATGTCCTCGGCCTCGTCAATGTCCATCCGGCCCGCGAGCTTCGCGGCCTCGTGGACGACCTGCTCCTCCTCGTCGGTGAGTTCGATGCCGGCGTTGTCCTTGAGGAAGGCGATCATGTCGGGATAGACGGCCTCGTACACCGTCGGTGTTCCCTGGCTCATCCAGGTCCAGCGTTCGAGCCCGTAGCCGGTGTCGACGATGTAGGTGTCCATCGGCGAGTACCGGTTGCCGTCTTTCATCTCGTACTCGCCCTCTGGGTCCTGCTCCATGGACATGAAGACGAGCGTGGCGAGTTCGGCCCCGCGGTAGATGACCTCGATGGCCGGACCGGCGTTGCCGCCGCCGACCCACGGGTCCTCGATATAGACGATTTCGTCCAGATTCGCCCCCATCTCCTCGAACAGTTCGTCGCAGTACCGGACCGTCTCGTCTTTCCAGTACACCTCGCCCTCGTAGGCGTACTGCTCGGGGTCTTCGATGTCCTCGCGCGCGTTGAACGCGTGGTGGGCCATCATCTCGAAGGCCATCGTGTGGCGACCGGTCTTGCCGACGTTGTCGATGTCCTGCATCCGGATGCAGGGCTGGCTGATGCACAGCGGGTTCGCCGGCGGCGGCGTCGTCCCCGAGGTCACGAGCGGCTGGAAGTCGTAAATCGACGCCTGCGTGAGAAGCACGTCGTCGCGCCAGCGGTTCGCCGCCACCGGGTACGGGTCGATGCGCTCGTGGTCGCGTTCCTCGAAAAAGGAGAGGAACGCCTCGCGCATCTCCGTCAAAGAGTGGGACTCGTCGAAGCCGGGGTTGTCGATGAAGTCGTACTCCGCACACGGCGGTTCGCCGCAGGTCTCGCGCTGGACACGGGACCAGAACATGTCGCCACAGGAGACACACTCCTGTCTGTGGAAGCCTTCCTCTTCGAAGTAGTCGAGTTGGTAGGCCTCGTCGAGGTCGCTCATTGGTGTTCAGTTGGCCCACGTTCGCCTAAAACTGTTCCGAAGGGGCCGGAGTATCCCCGGCTGTCAGAGCGTGACTGAGGATTCCCCGGACAGGGTCTTCGGCACGACGACTTCCTCGGTCGTCATCCCGCCCGCTGGCGAGGTAATACGCAGCGTCGCAGTCTCTCCTTCGGGCAGCGGTTCACCGAACGTGGTAACACCATTGATTTCCTGACTCTCGCCGAGATCAAGAGAGATCGTGAATCGGTCCTCAACGTCGTTTAACACCGGCTGAGAGCCATCGTTGTCTTGAACAGTCGAGACAACGAACCGGCCATCAGGTTTACCCTGTGCACCGCCGGCCGCGAGCTGGTAGTACGACCCGCTCGGACCGATCCACTGAACGGTCGTCTTGTCCAGATCCACGTTCCCCGCACCCGGTGCGCGCTTGACCGTGATGTTCACCACGCCGACCTCACTGTTGCTGGTGAAATGGTCACCGGTCATGCCGACGACCTGGATGCGGTTAGTCGTCGAATCGCTGGACTGCTGACCCGTCGCCTGCGCGGAACTCTGCAGGAACCCGGCAGTGTTGATGAGTACGCCAGCTGCGATTGCCGCGACCAGCACCATCGCGATAAACACGATCAGGGTGCCGATCCCGACCTGTCCGCGGTCCTCGCCCGTCCCCTCCGTAGATGGTCGTAAACGTTGCATTTCAGTTGTTGATACTCTTATGTAGCTTTCATAATAAACTTCACCGACCAGTTATCAGGTGTGAAAAATTGGGAGTTCTCGGTACGAGGCCCTTACTCGCCCTGCGCAAGCGAGGCCAGCATCGCTTCGAGTTGCACACGCTCGTTCGCGCCGCGGGTGATCCGATAATCGGTTTCGCCGATGCGTTCGAGCACCCTGACGGCTGCCTCGTCGTCAATATCGAACTCCCAGATGGAGCGGTGCAGTTGGTCGATGATGTCGCCACCCGCGATACCCTCCTCGGTCAGTAGTCTATCGAGCGTTGCCCGCGAGGCGGTGAAGTCCCCGTCCAGCGCCGACTGGACCATCTCCCGGATCTCCTCGGGCCGGGCCGTCGAAGTGATCGCGTACACCGCCGACTCGTCGACCGTGTCGCCGCTGACCGACGCGGCCTGCAGGCCGTTGATGGCTTTCCGCATATCCCCGTCGGCGGCGTAGACGAGCGCGTCGAGGCCGTCTTCAGTCAGTTCGATGTCCTCTTGCGCGGCGATATTTCGGATTTCCTCAGCCACGGCATCATCGGCCAGCGGTGAGAACCGGAAGACCGCACACCGGGACTGGATAGGGTCGATGATCTGGCTGGAGTAGTTACACGAAAGGATAAAACGGACGTTGTTCGAGAACTGCTCCATCGTCCGGCGCAGCGCCGACTGTGCGTCGCTCGTGAGGGCGTCGGCCTCGTCGAGGAAGATGATGCGGTACTCGACGCCGCCGAAGCTCGTCCGGGCGAAGTTCTTGATGCGGTCCCGGACCACGTCGATACCGCGCTCGTCGGAGGCGTTCAGTTCGAGGAAGTGCTCGCGCCAGTCGTCACCGTACAGTTCACGGGCGATAGCCGTCGCACACGTCGTCTTTCCCGTCCCTGCCGGCCCGGAAAACAGCATGTGGCTCAGGTCGTTGCGCGAGACGTAGCTCTTGAGCCGCCCGACGATGTTCTCGTGACCCATCACGTCGTCGAGCGTCTGCGGGCGGTACTTCTCGATCCAGACCTCCTCGCGTCCCGCCCGCGACTCGGACTCGGCCTCACTCATGGACGATGGGAGGCGTGGGCCGGTCTTAAACCCCGCGAGAGTCGACAGTCTCAGGTGCGTCGGCGGAGTACGGCCGGGTATGCACGTCACCGTCGAGATTGCCGGCGAAGACACCCACGAACTGGAGGTGGACGCGGACGCGACCTACGGCGACCTGCTCGCACCGGTCGACCTGAACCCCCACGAGGTGTCGGTTCTCGTTGACGGCGAACACGTGCCGACTGACCAGCCCGTCGCGGCCGACCGCGTCCGCGTCGTGCGCCTCATCAAGGGCGGATAGTCCGCGATGCGCGTTCGCGAGGCGACCGAGGCCGATCTGCCGGCCGTGATGAACGTCCTCGACGGCGCGGCGCTCGAAATAGACGTGGCGACAGTCCGCGGCGGTATCGAGCGCGACGGCACGCTCGTCGCGGTTTCGGGCGACGGCGAGACGACGACGAGCGACCGCGTCCTCGGCGCGCTCGTCCTCGACGGCGACCGCGTCGCGGCCGTGGCGGTCCGTCGCCGCCGCCGCGGCCAGGGCATTGGGACGAGGCTCGTCGAGGCGGCGCTCGACCGGCGGGACCGGCTCATCGCAGAGTTTGACACAGACGTGCGGCCGTTCTACGAGCGACTGGGGTTCGACGTAGAGCCCCTCGACAACGAGGCCGACCGGTTTCGCGGGACTCGCTAATTCCGCCGGCCGGTCAGCTCCTCGACGGACAGTTCGTACAGCGTCACGTCCATCTCGTCGGTCGGCTCGTCGAACACCCGGATGGGCGCGTAGCGCTCGTTAATCTCGACGGCCTCGTAGGCCGGGTCGTCCTCGGGGACGGCGGTTATGGGCCCGCGGGCGACGACGCTCCAGCCGGTCCACGACTCCGCGTCCGGCGTCGCCGCCGTCTCGGTAACGACATACGTCGCCGTTTCAGTGGCGTCGAGGTACGCCGACTTCTCGCTCTCGCTCGTCTCGCCCAAGCGGAAGTACAGCGACCCGCCCTCGTAGTGGTGAAACACCGGGAAGGCGTACGCGTCGTCGCCGTCGGCCAACGCGAGCACGCCGCTCTCGCTCGCGGTAAGACGGTCGCAGACGGCGTCGTCGGGCATCCCCTTTGTGTAGGCGAACGCGATATCGGTGTCCATGGGCCGACGACGCATGCAGTGGGCTTAAACGAGGGGTTCGACCAGATCCCGACCGGCAGCGAGCAGTTCGTCGACGCGGGCGTCGCTGCCGGCCTCAGCGTAGACGCGGAGTTTCGGCTCCGTGCCCGAGGGCCGGACCAGCACCCACGTCCCGTCTTCGAGTCGAATCTTGAACCCATCGACAGTGTTGATACCGTCGACAGCGACCCCTGCCAGCGCGTCCGGAAGGGCGGTTTCGAGGTCGGCAAGGACGGCCTCCTTCCGGTCGTCAGGGCAGTCGACGCTGATGCGGTCCTGGTGGATTTCGCCGTGTTCGTCCAGCAGTCGGTCGACACGAGCATCGAGAGGTTCCTCGCGCTCGGCGGCAGCAGCGACCAGCGCCACCAGCACGCCGTCCTTGTTCCGCAGGTGGTCCGGCAGGCCGAAGCCACCGGACTCCTCGCCACCGAACAGCGCGTCGTGTTCGGCCATTGCCTCGGCGACCCACTTGAAACCGACGGCGACCTCGTGGACGGCCTGCCCGTGGGCCTCGGCGACGCGGTCGACGATGCTAGAGGTCGAGACCGTTCGGACCACGTCGCCCGTTCCGTCCTCAAGCAGGAAGTCGTACATCGCGGCGAAAAACAGGTTCGGGTCCAGATAGCCGCGCTCGGGCGTGACGACGCCGATTCGGTCGGCGTCGCCGTCGTTGATAATCCCCAGCGCGGCGTCGCCCTCGCTGACTTCGCCGACGAGTCCCTCGGCGTTCTCCGCCGACGGTTCGGGCGACCCGCCGCCAAAGTCGGGGTCCTGTTCGCAGTTGAGCCGAGTCACGTCGGCGCCGGCTGCTTCGAGCAGGGCGTCGGTAACGCCGCGGCCGCTGCCGTATAGTGCATCGTATGCAACCGGCAAGCCGTCGAGGTCGGTGTCGACGTAGTCCAGCGCGTGCTCATGGAACGGGGTGATGAGGTCGTCCTCCGTTCGTTCGCCCCACTCGTCCTCGGGAAGCGGGTCGAGGACGGCGAGGTTCTCCTCGAAGGCGGCCGTCCAGTCGGGCAGGGCCGGCGAGCCGTCGCCGGGAATGAACTTCACGCCGTTGTACTCCGGCGGATTGTGGCTGGCCGTGATCTGGAGTGCCCCGGCCAGATCGCGGTTTTTCACCGTCCAGGCGAGGATTGGTGTCGGCGTGTCTCGGTCCGGCAAGAGCACGTCGAACCCGTTGGCGCGCAAGACGTGCGCGAGTTCATCGGCGAACCCGGGTGAGGTTTCGCGGGCATCGTACCCGATGGCGACGGTCCCGGTCGCCCCGCGCTCGGCGAGGGTCGTGGCGACGGCCTGGCCGACCATCCGGACCCGCGGCTTCGTGAACACGTCCAGCGTCGCCCGCCAGCCGTCCGTCCCGAAGGCGATTGCACCTACGTCGGCATCCGCGTCGTTGTCCATAGCCCGCGGTTCTCGGCCCCCAGACAAAAAGTCACGCATCATCGGTAAGCTGTCATGTTGCCGGTGCCGACAGCCAAAGGCGAGCGGCGGCTCAGATATCGAAATCCGCTTCGGCGTCGCTGGATTCGACGAGCCGTTCTTTCTCCGCTCTGGAGTACTGCTTGATCTCGTACTCGCGGCTCATCGCGTCGGACTGCGACGCGAACGACTCGACGTGGATGAGTTCGACCGGGGTTCGGCCGCGCGTGTACTTCGCGCCGTCGCCGGCGTCGTGCTCGCGGACGCGGCGTTCCACATCGGTCGTGTAGCCGGTGTAAAACGTGTTGTCGCTACAACGGAGGACGTACACGTGGTAAGGGCTCCGCGCGGTAGTCATCGCACGATGCTGGTGGCCCAGTGGGCCTCACACTTGTTGGGCGCGCTCTCTCGATACCTCGGCAATGCCAGCGTTTGCCGAGCAGTTGGGACATGCCCGGATGTGTCCGCGTTCATCCGCGAACACTCGGGCGAACTGGTCTGAGACGTGCGCGCCGCAATGATCACATTCAGGCATCGTGTTCGTCGGCGACACCACCGCCGACGTATACGCGTACGCGCGTTATTCTGATAGCTCTTTACCCAAATACTTGGGTATACCCATGGCCGGAGAGGGTTGCTAGTCCCGTGCATCGTCGAGCTGTCTGGCGATTAGGCCGGCTTGCGTTCCGGCGGTGAAGCCGGCGTCAATGTTCACGACGGAGAGGGCGGTACAGGACTGGAGCAACCCCGAAAGGGCCGCCTCACCCTCGCCGCCGTGGCCGTAGCCGGTCGAGACGGGCAGGCCGATAATCGGCACGTCGACGAGACCGGCAACGACCGTCGGAAGCGCACCTTCGCGGCCCGCTGCGACGATGAGGACATCCTGGTCCC
This sequence comes from Haloarcula sp. Atlit-47R, assembly GCF_003665985.1. Lineage (NCBI taxonomy): Archaea > Methanobacteriati > Methanobacteriota > Halobacteria > Halobacteriales > Haloarculaceae > Haloarcula > Haloarcula sp. Atlit-47R. The sequence goes on from NZ_QPLQ01000001.1 coordinate 1,130,567, forward strand.
GGAGGCCATCGACCGCGTCTATCGTCCGAGCGAGACTCGCAACCCCGACATCGTCGATGCGAGTCACGGTCGCGCCCATCTCCTCGACGATGAGCGCGGCCTCACCGGCCGGAACAGCGTCAGACGTCCCGGCAGTCACGACACCCACTGACGCGTCCAGCGACGGACGTTCGAACGCCGACGTTGTCGCCACCAGCCAGTTCGAGCGGTCGTCCCAGCGAACTGTCGCGTCCGGGGCGATCTCGTCCAGTCGCTCCCGGACAGTCGTTGCAGTTGGTGCGTTGAGTCGCGTCACGATAGCCCGCTCCGTCGTTTCGATAGCTGTCGCCGCCAGATCCGCCACTTCCGTCGGCGTCTTCCCGTCCGCGAGGACAGCCTCGGGAACGCCGGCACGGTCCTCCCGGGCGGCGTCGAACCGACCGGCCCCACTGGTCGCGTAGCCCGCAAGCGCCGCTTCGGCTTCCGCCGGGGAGAGGTCGCCCGCCGCAACCGAATCGAGTATCTCGCGCATAGGACCCATTCGGGGATACGACCACTCCTATCCGTCGGTCCAGGTCGGCGTCTCGTCACAATCAGGGCCGAACCTGTGGGAGCGCGCGTGAGCGACGCTCGGCCGGCGTAACGCGACAATAGCCGTCTGGGGCAGGCCAAAAGACGTATTGTGATGGACTTAATCGGACACAATCGCGGATTTATAAGGGGTTATGTGTCGTATAATGCCTCAAACTGCCGGTTATAGGGTCGAGAGCGAACTAATTGGAGAAAGTATATAAGTAACCCCCGTCGATACCTCGTCTGTATGGCAGACCTAATCGTCAAAGCCGCCGTTAAGGAAGAGCTCAACGACATGAACGTAGCGTCCGACTTCTACGACGCACTCGACGAGGAAGTCGAAGAGCTGCTTCAGGACGCAGCCCGACGAGCTGACGAGAACGACCGGAAGACGGTCCAGCCGCGCGACCTGTAAGGTCGTTTCAGGCAGCGTATTTTTTTGGCGCAAGCCGACGAGCAGCAGCTACTCCGAGAGCGCTCGGACGGTGACGCCGTCAGTGGTGCCAACGTGGATCTCGTCGGCCATATCGACGAACAGTCCGTGCGCAACGACGCCGGGGAGCGCGGCGAGGTCGGCGGCGAGCCCGGCGGGGTCCTCGATAGCGCCGAAGTCGCAGTCGAACACGAGGTTCCCGTTGTCGGTGACGACCGGGCCGTCCTTGCGCTCCGCACGGCGGAGCTCGGGGTCGCCGCCCAGGTCCGCGACCGCCGCGGCGACCGTCGAGCGGGCCATCGGGAGGACTTCCACGGGGACGGGGTGTTCGAGCACGTCGGCCTCTTTGGTCGGGTCGGCGACGACGAGGAAGCGGTCGGCGCTCGCGTCGACGACCTTCTCCCGGGCGTGGGCCGCGCCGCCGCCCTTTATCAGGTCGCCGCCGGCCACCTCGTCGGCCCCGTCGATGGCGAGGTCGACCGACGCGTCGTCGAGGTCTGCGAGCGGAATCCCGCAGTCGCGGGCCAGTTCGCGCGACTGGAAGGAGGTGGGGACGCCGACCACGTCGAGTCCGGCGTCGACCGCCCGCCCGATGGCCCGGATGGCGTGGGCCGCCGTCGACCCGGTCCCAAGGCCGACCACCATGCCGTCCTCGACCGCCTCTGCTGCCGATTCCCCCGCTGCTCGTTTCGCCGCGTCGGAGCCGCCCTGCTTCATGTGCGGTGGGTCGACAGACGCGGACAAAACGTTTGTTCTCCCGACCGCAAGCACCCGTATGACCGACTGCACGTACTGTGGCTGTCCGGTCGAGGCCCACGACCCCGTGTTCGTCAGCGAGTCGCCCGAGGGAACGCCGACGGGGCAGTTCTGCAACTACGGCTGTCTGGCGGCCCACATCGACGCGGCCGACCTGACCACCGGCACGGCCTGCGAGTGGTCGCCGGACCAGTAGCGGAACGAGCCGCCACCGGCGGCCCCCGGAGTCCGTCGGATGCCGGATGGATTTTAGAGGGATGCCGACGCAGGGACGGTAATGACACAGTTCGGAACGAGCGGCATCCGCGGCCCCGTCGGCGAGACGGTGACGGCCGAGTTGGCGCTGTCGGTGGGGCGGGCGCTGGGCGTCGACTGCGAGCGGGTGGTCGTGGGGCGAGACCCGCGGGCGAGCGGCGAGTACCTGCAGGCGGCGCTGGTGGCCGGTCTCCGGGAGAGCGGCGTCGATGTGGTCGACCTCGGCACCGCGGCGACGCCGACCATCGGCCGGGCGGTGGCCTGGCAGGACGCCGACGCGGGCGTCGCGGTGACGGCCAGCCACAACCCGCCGGAGGACAACGGCATCAAGCTCTGGCAGTCTAGCGGGCAGGCTTTCGATGCGGACCTGCGGGCAACCATCGAAGAGCGACTGGCGGACGGAGCGTTCGAGCCGGCGGCGTGGGACGAGAGCGGCGGCCACGAGTCCTGGGACGCCGGCCAGCGCCACGTCGACGCGCTAGTCGCCGAAGTCGGCGAACGAAACCTCGACAGCCACGTCGTCGTCGACCTCGGCAACGGTGCGGGCCGGGTCAGCGTCGACGCTCTCACAGAACTTGGCTGTGCCGTCGAGACGCTCAACGGCCAGCCCGACGGCGTGTTCCCCGGCCGTCCCTCAGAGCCGAAGGCCGAGAACTGTGGGTCACTTTCGACACTGGTGGCCGAATCCGACGCCGACCTCGGGATTGCACACGACGGCGACGCCGACCGGATGCACGCGGTGGCGGCCGACGGGACCTTCCTCTCGGGCGACGTGTTGCTGGCCGTGTTCGCCCGCGCCGTGGCGTCGCCGGGCGAGCGGGTCGCCGTCCCCGTGGACACGAGTCTCGCCGTCGAGGACCACCTCAGCAATATCGACGTGAGCGTCGAGTACACCCCGGTCGGGGACGTGTACGTCGCCGAGGCCGCCAGCGCCGAGGGGGTCGCCTTCGGCGGGGAGCCAAGCGGCGCGTGGATATGGCCCGACCGGACGCTGTGTCCCGACGGCCCGCTGGCGGCCTGTACCGCCGTGGCGCTGGACAGCGAGCGCCCGCTCGGTGAGCGTGCCGCCGACGTACCGGACTACCCCATCCGCCGGGACAGCGTCGAAACTGACGAGAAAGAAGCGGTAATGGACCGCGTTCGTGAGACAGTGGCCGATACCTACGACGACGTGACGACGCTCGACGGCGTCCGCGTCGACCTCGGCGACGCGTGGTTCCTCCTGCGGGCAAGCGGTACACAGCCGCTCGTTCGGCTTACCGCCGAAGCTCGTAGCCCGGACCGTGCTGATGCGGTGTTCGAGGAAGCACGCACACTCCTCACCGACGCGCTGGTATAGAAGGTGAGACGGGAAGATCGGAAAAGCAGCGGTTGGTAGCGAGTGCAGCCGGCGAGGAAAACGTCCCCGCAACCGTCAGGTCACAGGGCGGCAGTTCCTGACCGGTTCTATCCGCGACGTGTGGACCGGGCCTCACGGACGTCTGCCCCGTCGCGAATCTTGTCTTCGCACTGCGGACAGACCCTGGGCTTTTCGACCCCGTTCGGCGTGAACACACGCGCGTAGTCAGCCGTTACAAAATTACCGCAGTTCTGGCATTCCGGCATACAACCCTGTATGTGGGTTATACCCTCTTAATTGTTATTGGTTTGGTAAGAGTTCGCATACGGGGCGTTGGCGTCGCTACCGGGAGAAAACACCGTTTGGTTCGAAAGAGGGAAACGCTATCAGGCAACTCGATGGGGCGCTAGTGTCGATTGGCTGCCACAGCGCCCGTCACGGAGCGGTGGATTTGGGGCGGAGTGTGGCCGGTTATTCCTCGAAGGAACTGGTAATGGTTCCGTCCTCGGACAGTTCGATGACACCGTCAAAGAGTTCCCGGAACGCCGCGACCGTCTCCTCGTCGTGAACCTCGTCGGCAAGGTGGAACATCCCGACAGCGTCGTACTCGTCTAGCAGGTCGAGGATGTCTTCGACAGCCGACAGCGCGCCATCCTCGTCGGCGTAGTAGATAAGCTCCGTCAGCGAGTCGAAGGTCACGCGGAGTTTCCCGTCGTGGTCCTGCAGGAACGTCTCGGTTTCCGAGACGATGCCGGACAGATCATCCGGCGCGGAGACGTACCGAACGCCCTCGGAGCGGCGGCGGGTGTAGCCCCGTTCGACCGACAGCGTATCGAGGATCGTCGCCTTCGACTCGTCGACCTCGTAGTACTCCAGTTTCTGCTTGACCTCCCGGGCGGTGGTCCGAGTCGAGATGACGAGCATCGAGTCGGTGTCGGTCGCAAGGAAGTCCGTGTCCAGTCGGTCCGTCTCGCCGGTACTCGGGTGCAAGAGCAGTATCCCTGTGCCACCCGGAACAGTCTCCGGCGCGTTGTCGATAGCCAGCGTATACTCCATATGCACATCAAGGAGGGTGGCACCCAATTAAGTGTGCGGGTCACGGTCAGAATACGCTGTCCGCCGTCGCAGCCCCGACGACGCTGAAAATTGCACCGACAGTGATGGCCTTGAGGGTCGTCAGGGTGACGGCCATCGGCGTCGGGTCCGGCAGAATCCCACCGTTGACCAAGAACGTGTCCGGCGCAGTAAACGCCACCGCAAGAATGGCGACGGAGCCAAACGCCACGATCATCAGCGAGACGAACCGGACCGGAATTCCGGCTACCTCCGCCTCGGTGTCCACGTCACGGTCGGCGTCAGCTTTGTACAGCGCCCCGTACCCGATAGCGAACACGATACCGACAACGAGCACCGCGTGATACCAGGACATATTCTCGGCCAGCACCCACACCTCCTCGGTCACGACGAACGGTCCCGCGAGCAGGAACCCGCCGACGAGTTGCTGGGCAGTGTCAGCGACCCGGTATCGGCGTCGGCCCATACCGGATTGCTGTCCCGTCAACAGGAAAGTCTCCCGGTCCACTACTGTCTGACAGGACCGACACCCAGCCGCCGCGGGGTGGACCACAGCTGCCGCTCTTGTTTCAACTGGAAGAAAAATACGCTATCGTCCACGGGTTTCCAAGTGAAGCAGAGGGGTGGATGGCGGTGAAGGGACGGAAAAATCGCGACATTATCGGCTGATTCAGGCAGCAGATAAAAGCGTTTCGTCCACAGCCGACGGGTCGAGCGGGCGGCGACGGCTTACGTCGTCCGGAAGGCCCGGTCACCGGCGTCGCCGAGCCCCGGGACGATGAACCCGTCCTCGTCGAGTTCATCGTCGATAGCGACGCTGATGATGTCAGCGTCCGGCTGAGCCTCCGAGACGCGGACGATTCCCTCGGGCGCGGAGACTGCGGCCAGGACGAGCAGGTTCTCTGGCTCCGTCTTCTCCGAGGTGATGTAGTCCAGTACCGTGGCCATCGTCGACCCGGTCGCAAGCATCGGGTCCGCGATGATGACAGTGTCGTCTTCGGTGATTTCGGGCAGCTTGACGTATTCGACGGAGATGGGGAACTCGCCGTCGTCGTTCATCCCGGCCTCCTCGTCGCGGCTGGCTGAGATGACGCCCTGTCTGGCGCGGGGGAACGCTTTGAGCAGTCCCTCGACGAACGGCGTCGCGGCGCGCAGGACGTTGACGATGACCACATCGTCGAGTCCTTTGACGCGTTCGCCCATCGTCGTGGTCAGCGGCGTCTTGACTTCCGTGTACTCGGTCTCCATCCGACCGTCGATGATCTCGTAGCCACAGATACGGCCGAGGCGGACCAGTCCCTTCCGGAACGCGACCTGTTCGGTCTCGACGTTTCGTATCCGAGTCAGTTCGTCTCGCGCCAGCGCGTGCGTGACGACAGAGGCGTCGCCGCGCTGTTCGATTGGCATATCGTGCCCGTTGACCCCCGATGGGTTAAACGGTTCTCACTCACACTTCCGGCTGTAACTATTGTAAGATATTCGCGGTGGCGGAATTCGGTACAGAATTACAGCCGACAGTATCAGGCCGGCTCGGGCGTGCCCGCCTGCGTTGCGGGATCGCCGCCGCGCTGGCGGTTCTTGGCCATGAGGAAGAGGAACAGGGCGAGGCCGACGCCGCGGAGTACGATATCGAGTAACACCGTCATCTCACCACCGGCGATGCCGACCAGGCCGAGGATGTCGTACGCTCCCGACACCGCGAGTCCGGGGGCCATCAGAAGCAGCGAACTGAATGCGAACGCCCCCCGCTCGCCACGGGAGACCGGTGCGTACGCGAACCCGATGACTGTCGCGGCCAGCGCGACAACGCCGAGGAAGACACCGATCACGGGTATCAGTATCTCGGGGATCGCGTAGCCGACATCGAGGAGGTCCGCGGTCCCGACGACCCGGTATTTGTCCCCGATGTCGAGGCTGGCAGCGTCAGGGTTGCGACGAAGCAGAATGATGCCCGGCGTGACGATGAACGCGAACGGGACGATTGCCTTGTTGAGCGACAGCGAGAACGCTTCGATACCGGTTTCGAAAGCGTCGGACTTCGCAACGCCGGAGGCGGCGTAGGCGGCCACCGCGACCGGCGGCGTGATGTCGGCGATGACGCCGAAATAGAGGATAAACAGGTGCGCCGCGAGCAGCGGGACGCCGAACTCGGTCAGCGCTGGCGCGAGCAGAGAGACGAGGATGATGTAGGTCACCGTCGTCGGCATTCCCATCCCGAGGATAATCGAGGAGAACGCGGTGACGAGCAACAGCAATACCAGCGAGCCGCCGGCGACAGCCGTGATGAGCGAGACGAGGTTCGGGCCAAGACCAGAGACGCTGATGACGCCCGGAATGATGCCGGCGGCGGCGACAGCGATGACGACCGGGACCGCGGTTCTGGCCCCGCTCTCCATCGACTTCCCGACGAAGACACCGAGCCTGTACAGCCCATTCGAGGCCAGGTCCGGGCGGCCGACGGCGTCAGCGGTCGTTTCGGCGGTGTCGTCGACAGCCCCGTCGAACGACAGCAAGGGCGAGTCGAGTCTGGGACGGGTAATCAGGGTGAGGACGCCAGCGAGAATGATTATCGTGCCGACGTTGCCGAGGGCCGCCGAAAAGGCGGAGCCAAGCGGCTGTGAGCCGGGCAGTGCAAGCGCACCCTCAGCCGTCAGGTCTGCCGCGACAAGTCCATCAATACGACTGAACAGCGCCGGGAACGCTGTCGTGGCCTGTACGAGCCGATTGAACAGGTATCCGAAAACACCGACGCCAGTGAGGGACTGCGTGAGCGTTGTCAGTCCGAAGAGGGATGCGAATGTAATGCCGAGTCGGGCACGCGTCTCGTCGCCGTAGGCCGCGACGAGCGTGATGAGCGCCCCGATTGCGATGAGCGTGAACCACGCCGAGCGGGCGACAGACAGCCGTTCGATGATGAGGTAGTACAAGAGCAGTCCGAGCGGGACGAGGTAGAACCAGCCGCTACGGAAATGGCTCCGGAGGTCGACCAGTTCAGAGGAATCGAGGCCGCCGATATCCTCCTTGACCGCCTCGAAGTGGACCATCACCCAGACGCCGAAGAAGAAGACGATAGCGGGAATCGTCGCGACGACGATGACATCAGCGAACGGCGTCGCTGTGTACTGGACGATAAGGAATGCGGCGGCCCCCATCACCGGCGGGAGAATCTGCCCGCCCGAGGAGGCAGAGGCCTCCACGCCGCCGGAGAACTCCGGCGAGTAGCCCGACCGCTTCATCAGCGGGATGGTGAACGCGCCGGTCGTCACCGTGTTCGCAATGGAGGACCCGGAGATGGTTCCCATAAATCCGCTTGCGAGAATCGACGCCTTCGCCGGGCCACCCTTCCGAGTGCCCGTCGCACCGTACGCGAGGTCGATGAACCACTGCCCCGCGCCAGACATCTCGAGGAACGCGCCAAAGAGGATGAAGATGTAGATGAACTGCACGGAGACGGTGACCGGGATTCCGAACACCCCGTTTTCCGTATTGTACCAGAGGTTCTGGATGATGGAAGGCCAAGACAGCTCCGGGATGGAGAGCACGCCGACGTAGGCGGCGTCCTGTGGAATGAGGACGCCGAAACGAGCATAAACGATGAACGCGGCGACGATGACCATCAGCCAGAGGCTGATGGCCCGGCGGGTCGCTTCGAGGACGAGCAAGACACCGACCACGCCCAGCACGAACGCGTAGGAGGTGTCGGCGAGCGGCCCGAGCAGGCCTGCTATCGGCTCCAGAAAGGTGAATACGTCTTGGATGGGACGGCCACGCTCAAGGCCAAGTGCGCGCATGCGCTGTATCTCATCGAAGTCAGTGATGAAATACGCAGCCGATAGCGCCGACAGGACCATGAAGACGAAATCCGAGGGCGTCACACGGTCCATCTCGGCGTCGAGGAACGCCCAGGCAAGGGCGCTCCCGATAGCGTGAACGACGCGAGACATCGGATGCTTCGGGCCGAGTTTCTCGTCGACCAGCGACCCGAGCGCGATACAGCGCCGGGAGAGCGGTCCGTCGCCGGTGCTGCCGGGATACAGCAAGAACGTCAGAATGAGGCCGAAGGAGACGTGGACAGCGTTGATCTGGAGCAGTTGCAGTGACGCGAACACGACATCACCGACGCCGGGAAGCGAAATCGAGAGGACGAACCCTTTCGCCGCGAGCCACATCTGAAACACCGAAAACGAGATGCCGATGAGCGCGACGAGGACGACCGCCCAGCCAGTGAGCGAGCGTTTCCGCTCGATCTCCTGCAGTACTTCATCGACTTCCTCGTCCGATACGGCCTCCCCGCCGTCGTCAGATCGTGTGTTGTCAGTCATGTGTTGAGCCGGTCTGTCGCGGCACCGAACGACGAGCGCCGGGTCACATAGAGGTGGACCGAGCGGCCGTTGGTGCGGGCTACCAAGTCGTAGGTTTCGCCTCCGACGTGAAGGTTATGTCCTGCAACATCACCGGGAGAGACTGTCACACGCGTGTAGTTCCCCGGCGGGTCAAAGACATACATTCCGTCTTGCCACGTGACGTTGGCCCCGCTCGGAAGCCCCCAGCCGAAGGATTCGAACTCCATGCGGGTCATCTCAAGATGGTCGCCACGAACTGTGTACTCGTCGTAGACGCGCGTTTTTTCGACGCTGTGCATGTACTCCAGCGCCACCGTCGTGCCGTCCTCGACCGGGACCGTTAGATACTGCTCACCGGTCTCAGTGTCTTCGACAACCAGTGCACGTCCGCCGGGAAGCGCCGCTACAGCCCCGATGAGGAGGAGGGCAACGAGCACCGTGACGGCAACGTATCGTCGTCTCATTCCGGTTACTGGATAATAGAAGACGGGTGGTAAACAATACGGGTGGCGTCAGTCAGCGGCGTTACGCGTCGAAGTAGGCCGCTGCGCCGGGGTGGAGTTCGATGGACATTCCGTCCTGTGCGGAGTCCTTACTGATGAAGTCCGTCTTGATGGACAGGTCGTCGACATTGTCGAAGATGGCTGCGGTGACCGACTCGACCGTCTGTTCGGGCTGTTCAGCGTTCGTTGCGATCATCGCCTGGACGGCAATTGTTTCGACAGCCTCGTCGACGCCGGTGTAGGTGCCGGCAGGGATAGTGTCGTTGGCGAACCACGATGCATCTTCCTTTGCCGCGTCGCGGTTGTCGCCGGAGATCGGGACGATGACGAGGTCGTTGGTGTTCGCGAGGTCCTCGATAGCGCCGACCGGCCAGCCACCGACGACGAACGCGGCGTCGATGTCGCCGTTCCGGAGCTGGTCGGCGGCCTGGGAGAACGAGGCGTTCTGCTCGGTGAAATCGGAGATCCCAACCGACTCCAGAATCTGGAGGGCGTTGACCTGGGTCCCGCTCCCGAGGTCGCCGGTGTTGATCGTCGCCCCTTCGAGGTCGGAGAGCTGCGTGATACCCGTGTCCGCGAGGGTGACGACTGTAATCGTCTCCGGGTACAGGGTCGCAACACCACGGAGGTTCTCGACGGCGTTGCCCTGGAACGCATCAATCCCTTCGCCGTTCCTCGCGAACGAGGCGATATCGTTCTGAATGAGCGCGAAGTCGGCGTCGCCGCTGGCGAGGCTGCCGACGTTCTCGACGCTCGCACCGGTCGACTGGACGTTCAGCGTGAAGTCCGTGTTCTCCTCTACGACCGTCTTGAACTCGTTCGAGAGCGGGAAGTACGTCCCACCAGTGCCGCCAGCGTGCCAGGAGAGGCGGGTCTCCATGTCGCCGCCGTCGCCGTCTGTCTCGGTCATGCCGCCGTCGCCGCCGTCGCCGTCTGTCTCGGTCATGCCGCCGTCGCCGCCGTCACCGCCATCGCCGCCACCGCCACAACCAGCGAGTGCCGCGACGCCTGCAACGCCTGCTGTCTTGAGGAACCGCCTACGCGTGGAGTTGTTAGTCATACGTATGTCTACGTTGCACGGGGTATTCAAGAATGTTAGCTAGTATACAGTCGCTATTTGACTATATCGTGCGATAGCGTGTGACAGAGTTATTCGCTGGACGGGAGGTGGCTGAGAAAAAGACGGACAGTCGAAATGTCCTATCTTCCAATAATTTCAGCGTTACCTATGTTTCAACAGACACCTGTCACGTCAGGATTCGTTACGCGGACGTCTCGATGCCGAGTTCGTCGAGCAGCGTCCGGGCGGCCTCGCCCGAGGACGGTGGGCCACGAGCTGTGATGAGGTCGCCGTCAACGGTGACGCTGGTGTCGGCGTCGAGTTCTGCGTCCCAGTCTGCGCCGGCGGCCTTCACCTCGTCTTCGACCCAGTACGGGAGCTTCCGGCCGTCGGGGAGCAGGTCGTTCTCGTCGACGATGCCCTCCTCCCAGGCGTTCGGGAAGCCGGTAACCGAGCGGCCGTCGACGAGGAACTCGCCGTCGCTGTCGCGGGTAAAGGCCAGAATCCCGACCGTGTGACAGACGACGAGCGCTTTGCCGTCGTCGCCGGCGACGCTCTCACGCAGCAGTTCGCGGGCGTGCGTGTCCTGTGTAATATCCCACTCAGCGCCGTGGCCGCCAGGGAACACGACAGTGTCGTAGTCGTCGGCGTCGGCCTGTGCCAGCGGAATCGGGTTGTTCAGGCGCTCGTCGGTCTCGTGGACCTCCCGAACGTGTTCCGAGAGGTCTTCGCCGACTTCGTCGGGGTCGACAGAGCGTTCGTCAAGCACCGGCGGCTCGCCGGTCGGTGTCGCCACCGTGATATCCAGACCGGCCTCTGTGAGGGTCGTCAGTGGCTCGATACATTCTTCGCCCCAGTAGCCGTGTTCGCTTACGACAAATAGTGCGGATGGCATCGGACTACTGTTCGCGTGCAATCCTTATAAGCGGCCGTTCGGTGTTGAGCGAAGCGGAGCGAGCAGGCAGGTCGCTTCGCAGGACCCGGACACACCGCGTCGCTGTCGAAGGGCGGCAGTGATTTCGCTGGACGAATACCGACGACACCGTTACAGCGGAAACGTTTAACCTCACTGAGCAGCAATTCGGTGTGTACAGATGGACAGCCCATTACAGCAGGGTCCGCGGCTGTCATAGACCGATCTATTATACCATGGCAGACATCGAAGAGAGCGTTTCAGGATTCAAGACGAAAGGCGGCTGGGTCGACATCGTCGAGCACGGCGAGCGCATCACGCAGGCGCTGAAAGATATCGCTTCGGACGAGGATGTCGACAACGACGCCCTCAGTGAGTTCGACGAGTGGCGACCGAAAAGCCACGAGCGACTGGACGAGGACGTCAACGAGAAGACCGCTGACCAGGCGAGTGTCGACGAGGGCAAGGGTGAACAGGCCGGGAAGGGACCGGACGAGGACCTCCAGACCGCCGGCGAAAAGCTCAGCGAGTCCTACGAGAACCTCGACGAACCCGACGAGGCGATGGAGCGCTGGAGCGAGTCCGTCGACTACGTGGCGCGCGCGGCCGACTCCGCCAGCCGAAAGGCCCTGCGGAAGGTGGAAGACACCGTCTACCGCAACGTGATGACACAGATCGCGCCATACTACTTCGACAACGACCTCGTCAGTGCGAACCTCCGCCGGGTCGGCGACGAGGACCGGCCCGAGTACGTCTTCGAGGTCAACGTCAACGACGACGACCTGAAGATGCGCGTCTCGAACAAGCTCGCCGACTTCGAGCAGGCCGTCGACCGCTGGCACGTCGACACCGAAAAAGTCACCGAGGCCGTCGAGGCCGCGGAGGGTGTGGACGCGACAGAGCCCGGGGAAGAGACCGATGCGAAGACGAACTGAGCACGCCGCCGGGTGAGCGGCATCGATTTTGCGTCCGAGAGACAGACGGGCAAAGGTGAGCGTCGCCGTACAGACGCTTAGATAGCGTCGCCGGGGTCGTGCTGTTCGGCCATCCGCGTCGCTTCGGCCGCGTACTGCGCCTGCAGGTCCGGGTCGTCGACAGACCCGAGGTTGTCCGGGTCGGCATCGACGGCGGCCGTCGTCTCCCGCACGTCCGAAAACGAGGTCAGCGCGCGTTCTTTGCGGAAGTACTGTTCGCCATCAGGCGTCGCGTACGTGAGGATGATGAGGTTCTGCTCGTCGTCGGAGTAGGTGCGTTCGACCAGCCAGACGCGGACCGTCTCGTCAGTGGCGGACATGCGAGATTGAACTACGCACTGCCACCTGAACGTTTGCCCGTGACGCCCGCGCCCAAGTCGATAATCGGCCTCACAAGGGCGCGCGAACGGTAGGCTCATTGCAGGGCGGGGCAAACGCCGTGACAGATGGTCGCGACGAGTACGATTGCGACGCTTGTTATCGCGTCAGCCGCGAGTTTGTTCATGGCCTGGGCCATCGGTGCCGGGTCGTCCGGGTCCACTCCGTTCGCGCCGGCCGTCGGTGCGAACGCGATTTCGGTGATGCGGGCCGGGTTTTTCGTGGGCATCCTCGGGCTGGCCGGCGCAGTCCTGCAGGGGGCCAACGTCACAGAAGCCGTCGGGAGCGAACTCGTGCTGTTCCCGAGTGGCGGCGGCCTGTCAGCCATCGCCGCTATCGTCGCACTGCTGACCGCGGCAGTGCTGGTCGCCGTCGGCATCTTCACCGGCTACCCGATCGCAACAGCGTTTACCGTCACCGGCGCAGTCGTCGGTGTCGGGCTGGCGATGGGCGGCCAGCCGGCGACAGCTAAGTACATCGAGATCGTCTCGCTGTGGGTCCTGACGCCCTTCGTCGGCGGGGGCATCGCCTTCGGAACGGCGTGGTCGCTCCGGCACGAGTCCACTACCGAGGAGCGACTCGTGCCGCTGCTTGGCGGGCTGGTCGGTGTGATTCTGGCGAACATCGAGTTCGTGCTGCTGGCACCGGGTAGCGAGCAGGCGTCGGTCGCCCGTGCCGTCGCGCGAGCGGCCGGGACACCGATGGTCCCGTCGATGGTCGCCGTCACGCTCCTTATCGGAGTGCTCGCAGGAGGTCTGCTGTATCTAGATATCAGAGCGGATGCAGACGCAGGGCAGCGACACTTTCTGCTGGTGATGGGCGGTCTCGTAGCCTTCTCCGCTGGCGGAAGCCAGGTCGGGCTGGCGCTGGGGCCGCTGGTGCCCTTGCTCGGCGAGGGGCCGACGGCGGCTATCCCTATCACCGGGGTCCTGCTGTTCGGCGGGCTCGGCCTCCTCGTCGGCTCGTGGACTGGCGCGCCACGGATGATAAAGGCGCTTGCACAGGACTACTCCTCGCTCGGGCCGCGGCGGTCCATCGGCGCGTTGATTCCAAGCTTCATCATCGCACAGGCGGCCGTTTTCTTCGGTATTCCGGTGTCGTTCAACGAGATCATCGTCTCCGCCATCGTCGGCTCCGGGGCGGCCGCCGGCGGCGGCGAAGTCAGTCGGGAGAAGATGGGGAAAACGGTGCTTGCCTGGGTCGGCTCGCTGGCGCTAGCGTTCGCGCTGAGCTACGGACTCTTCTGGGTCATCAGCGCGACGCTGTGACTCGGTCAGCGACCCCAGACGTAGCGACTCACAGCTTCGTCGATGCGGGTCGAGAGCCGCCCAATCCAAGCCTCTGGTGACACGCGCTCAATGTCTCGCTGGTCGACCTCAATTCGGTCGTCACCGAAGGGGTCGTGGGGTTTCTCGCCCCCAGTTTCGTCGACAGCGTCAACGACGACGGTCATTGAGCAGCGACCGCAGGCTTCGGTATCTTTACCCATTATTGTTAGTGATTAATTGAGGCGCCAGCATCAAAAACCTGCCGAGGCGGTCGTGTACGACCCATGAACGACCGGCGGCTGACCGACGGGCTTAAGCGTCCGACACGGTATCGGCATGGTATGAGCTACCGCGGCATGGGACCGGTACGAACTGAACGCCCGCCCGACTCGGCACGATGAGCGAGAAATCCGACTCCGGGTCGGTCGGCGAATCGCCGGAGTACGGTGCGGACGACTGGGAAGACCCCGTCACCGGTGCGGTCCCGAAGTCGGAGCTGCCCGACGAAATCGTCGAGGAGGTCCCACACTGGACGGACGATCCGTATTTCGACCGGGTGAGCGACCGTCTGATGTACAACTACACGCTGGAGCGGGACCACCGGCTCCGGGGCGAGCGCTGGGACCTCTACGGCGAGATGCGAGTCCTCAATCAGAAGCAGTTCTTCCACCCGGCGCTGTCCTACGGCGACCACGAGTCAGAGGAGTTCCTCTACGCTCGCCGCGTCACCCGGCCGACGGTCGGCGAACTGAAGCGACTGGTCGAACTCGGCCACGACCTGGCCGACGAGCGCGTGACAGCCAACGAGGAGCACTACCGCACCGACTTCACGTTCGTCCTCGTCGCTGACGAACTGCCCGAGGAAGTCCGGTCGTTTGTCGAGGGCCAGCGCGAGCGCACGCTGTTGAAGTACGGGTACTACGGCCATTACGAGGTCAATCTGGGCGTCGTCGTGCCGGACGAACAGACGGCCGTCGCCGGCGAAGCCGCCGACGTGGTCGAGGCCTTCGTCCTCTGGGAGGACGTGACCCAGCCCGAGGAAGGAGTGCTGTCGCGGCTCGCCAAGCGGTTCTGGAAATGACGCTCCCGACCCGGCGTGGCTTCGTCGTCGGCTGTGCGGCGACGCTGGCCGGCTGTAGCGTCCTGCCGGAGGAGCGCGAGCCCATCGAAGCCAGCGCGGCCGCGCCGGCAGTGCTCCCCGAGTCCAGCGGCTACTCGGTCGTTGCCGAAGATAGCCGCACCATCGAGACGACGGTGACCGTCGACTTCTCCGGCGACGTCCAGTTGACCTCGCGTCGGGACGTGATTGCGACGGTGTTCCGGCGCGTGTACGAGTCGACGGGCGGGGCGCTGTTTGGCCTCCTGACTGCCCCGGCGGTGCGGGTCGTCGACCAGCCCGAGGTCGTCCGTGACCCGCTGAGGGCGCTGGACGACGCCCGGGTGGTGTCGCTTGCGCTGGATGCCGATGTCAACGATGTTTCGGAGTGGCACGAACGCGGCTCAGAGACGCTTCTCGGGACCGAAACGACGCGGACGACAGCGACGACGACGGCCGACGGCAGCGAGCGGAAGCTCGTTCGGGTCCGGGTCCGTGCTGGCGAAGACGCGGTGACCGGGATAGCGACTGCCCCAGACGGCGATGAGGTACCGTTCGGCGCGGTCACGCGGGACGCGTAGCTGTCGCTGTCTGTGCGGGAAAACGGAAAAGCGGTCGCCGTGTCAGTCGTCGCCTGGTTCGACCGCGCCGGCGGGACCACGGTCACGGACCGTGCTGATGTTGTCGTACCCTTTCTTCACGAGGGCCAGCGCGAGGCCGATGAGGACCAGCGCCAGTACCATCTGGACGGTCGAAGAGGCGATTGCCGCAGTCCCCTCAGCACCGCCCTGAATGAGGTTCTGGTAGAGGTTGCTGTAGAACGCCAGCCAAGACAGCCCCAGAATAGTGATAGTCGTCATGATGGCCATCGGCACGCCCGTGGAGTACAGCTGCTTGTTGTCGTCCCAGTTCGCGAGCCAGACGGTCGCAGTCAGCAGCGCCAGCGCGGCCAGCAGCTGGTTCGCGCCGCCGAACAGTGCCCACAGCGTGAGCCACTCGCCGGAGATGACCATCAGGTAGGCCGGGATAGCCTGGACGAGCGGGTTCGTGTAGCGGCCGCGGCCGATCTCGCCGAGCGTCGAACGGATGCCGCCGCCGACATTGAAGCCGGAGGCCGTCTCGCCCGCTCGAAGCCCGACGATTTCTTCCATCATGTACCGGCCGAGTCGGACGGCCGTGTCTGTCGAGGTCAGCAGGAAGCTCACTAGGACGAGCGCCATGAACGGCGCGCCAAAGGTCTGGGGGATACCGAGGCTGGTGAAGATGATGCCGCCACCCGTCGCGAAGTTCGGCAGCGCAGCACCGATACCACCGGCGGGGTCGGCGAAACCGGCCACGGCGAGCGTCGACAGCGCGACGGCGGCCAGCAGCCCCTCACCGAGCATCCCACCGTATCCGATGAGGCGGGCGTCGGTCTCCTTGTTCAACTGTTTCGCCGTCGTTCCGGAGGACACCAGCGAGTGGAAGCCACTGATGGTCCCGCAGGCGATGGTGATAAACAGCAGCGGGAACAGCGGCGCGAGGCCCGCGCCCTCGACGCCCCAGAAGCCATTGAACGCGCTCATCGAGTCCGCGATGACCAGTGAGCCGCTCTCGGTGGCGGCCGTGCCGAACACCGTGCCGACAATGACGGCCAGCAGCGCGCCGCCGACGCCGGCGTACAGCAGGAACGACGACAGGTAGTCACGCGGCTGGAGCAGCACCCACACTGGGAGCGCACTCGCAATGCCCGCGTACACCATGATTATCGGCACCCACGCCGCACGGTTGGGGTTCATCGCCGTCGCAGAGGAGCCAGGAATCCACTGTCCACTGCCGAGGTTCAACACGTCCGCGAGCACGATCGTGCCTGCGGGGTAGCTCGCGTCACCGACAGCCGGAAACAGCGCAACGGGGTTCAGAATCCCCACGTACACGCCGGCGAACACGCCAGCGACGAACAGCACTGTTCCCGGGAGGAACGGTCCATTCAGTTGATACAGGTACACGCCGAACACCAGCGCCAGCGCGATGTAGACGAAGCTCGCCGTCGTCACCTGCGGGAACGCATCGAACACGATGGCGACCACCAGCGCGAACACCGCGACAACGAGGATGATAGTGAGGAAGGCGAACCACAGCAGCATGTTCTTGCCGCCTTCTCCGATGTACTCACCGATGATGTAGCCGATGGACTTCCCCTCGTGTCTGAGCGAGCCAGACAGCGAGACGAAGTCGTGGACGCTGCCCATCAATGGGTTGCCGATAGCAATCCACAGCAGGGCGGGGACCCACCCCCATACCGCGCCCGCCGTAATCGGTCCGACAATCGGTGCCCCACCCGCGATGCTGGAGTAGTGGTGACCCAGCAACACCGGTTTCTTCGACGGGACGTACTCCTGCCCGTCTTCGTACTTGTGTGCCGGTGTCTCGTTGTCGTCGTCGAGTTCGAGGAACCGCGCGAGGTACTTCGAATACCCCAGATACCCCACGCTGAACGTCAGCAGTACTGCCAGAACGATCCAGATTACCTGTGTCATGTGTGTGCATGAATGGTAACCAACATCACGCTATTAATAGTTATTATATATTTCTTATACTTCTCAAGTCCTTCAGAAGCCGCTCGGCCGCACTATATCAACCCGTAGACAAAACCTGTATCCGATTACTTATCGGTCATGCGCGGACCGTACACGAGCGGCGGCCGGTCGCTCAAACGAACGACGGTGCCTCGGCGTTCGTCTCGACATCGAGTTCGGCGGCGACATCGTCGAGCAGGTCGCCTTTCACTTCCGCTGTGCGGGTCGTGATTTCCGCGACCAGCGGCGGGTCGAGCGTCTCTCGGACCTCCTGCAGTCGCTCGTTTTCAGTCGCGACGCGGTCCCGGAGGTATCGGGCCCCGCGGCCGTTCTCGTCGGGGTCCGGTTCGGGCGTGAGTTTGTTCGCGACGAGGCCGCGAACCGAGAGGTCGCGCTCTCGCATCTCGGAGATCGCGCGCCTCGTCTCGTTGACTGAGAGCTGGTCGGGGTTGAGCACGAGGAAGAAGGCGGCGTCGGCCTGGAGCGCGCCGCCGGCGAACTCGAAGAACTCCTTGCGGTCCTGCAGGCGCGCAAGCACCGGATCGCCGTCCATCACGCGGCGGGGCTCGTTGTTGCCGATAGCGGCCTTCTCGAAGAGGTCGATGCTCTTCTCGCGTTTGTGCATCAGCCGGTCTATCCACCCTTCGAGGAACTCCGGCAGACCGAGCAGGCGGAGCGTGCTGCCGGTCGGCGAGGTGTCGAAGACCACCCGGTCGTACGGGTCGGCGTTGCGCATCACGTCGACGAAGCGGTCGAACAGCGCCGACTCGTAGGCCCCGGGCGTCTGGTGGGCCATCTCCAGTTGCTGGTTTATCTCATTGACCATCGCCGCCGACACCTGCTCGGAGAGGTCGTTGCGGATGCTGTCGAGGTGGCGCTGGCTCTCGGTCTCGGGGTCGATTTCCATCGCGTCGAGGCCGTCGACGCCCGCGACGGGGGCCGGCTCGTCGCCGAACTCCTGGTCGAACACGTCGGTGACGGAGTGGGCCGGATCCGTCGAGACGACGAGCGTGTCCAGGCCCGCCCGCGCGGACTTGACGCCGTAGGCACAGGAGACGGTGGTCTTGCCGACCCCGCCCTTGCCGCCGAAGAAGACGAACGGCTCCATCAGAAGTGGTACTGCTGGCCCTTGCGTTCGATGTACGACCCGCGGTCCCACAGCCGCCGCTCCCAGGCCTCGAAGGTGTCTTCGAGATAGGGCAGCAGTTCGGCGGTGTAGTACGACACCGGCGACGGAATGCCGAAGGCGTCGGGGAAACAGGCCAGCATGAACGCGTCCTCGATGTCCTCGGCCTCCTTCTCGATTTTCTCGTAGGCCGGGTGCGTTATCATGCCGTGGTACAGCCCGCGCGCCCACTCCCGTAACGTCCGGCGGAAGCGCTCGATTCGGTCGGCCAGTTCCATCGTGGGTGGTGTGTGCGAGAGGCACGGAGTAAAACCTGTCGCAGTTCCCCGTCGACAGCGCCCACGCGCCGGGAGCGGTCGTGTCCGGCCGCCGGAAGCGAGGCGCGATTTGAAGGGAGCCGGTCCACAACGGAGGGTATGCGCGACACCATCCCCGTCACGATTCTCTCCGGCAGCCTCGGAGCCGGGAAGACGACACTGCTGAACCACCTGCTGACAGAAGCCGGCGACCGCGACATCGCCGTCCTCGTCAACGACATGGGGACGGTCAACGTCGACGCCGAACTCATCGCCGAGGGGTCCGAACTCGACGTGGACGACGGCGTCGCCGAACTGTCGAACGGCTGTATCTGCTGTGAGCTACAGGACGACCTCGAAACGGCGGTGGTCCGGCTGGCGAACGACCGGGACTTCGACGCGCTGGTCGTCGAGTCGTCGGGCATCTCCGAGCCGGCACCCGTCGCGCGGCTGTTCACCACCGAGTCGCGAGTAGCGGCGCTCTATCGGGTCGACACGCTCGTGACGGTGCTCGACACCAGGCTGTTCCTCGACGCCTTCGCCGGCGAGACGCCGGAGCGGCGGGGGGCCGGCACAACGGACGGGGATGCAGACGAGGCCGACGCGGGCGGCGGCGACCCGGCGGCCGCCGACGGCGACCGTCCGCTCTCGGATTTGATGGTCGAGCAGGTCGAACTCTCGAACCTCGTCGTGTTGAACAAGGCGGACCTCTGTTCCGACGCGGAACTCGACGAGGCCGAAGAACTTGTGGGGGCGCTCCAGCCCGACGCCGAGACGGTCCGGACGACCTTCTCACAGGTCGACCCCGACCGGCTGTTCGACCGTGGGCTGTTCAACCCCGACAAGATTGCCGACCTGCCGGGCTGGAAGCGGGCGCTGGCCGAGGACGGGCACAGCCACGGCAACGCCACACACGAGGAGGACGGCCACGACCACCACCACCCTGAGGAGGTGTACGGCGTCACCTCCTTCACCTACCGCCGCCGCCGGCCGTTCCACCCCGAGCGGCTCGCCGAGGCGCTGCGGGACCTGCCGGCGAGCGTCGTCCGCTCGAAGGGGACCGTCTGGCTGGCGGGCACCGACTGCCGCGTCGTCGTCGGGCAGGCCGGCCCGTCGATACGGGCCGAGGCCCAGGGTCCCTGGATTGCGAGCCTCCCCGACATCGAGCGGGACATGTACCGCTCGAACCGGCCGGACCTCGACTGGCACGACGAACACGGGGACCGTCGGACGGAACTGGTGTTCATCGGGACGGACTACGACGAAGACGGCCTCCGGTCGGCGCTCGACGACGCGCTCGTCACTGACGAGGAGTGGGGTGACGGCGACCCGTCTACGGGGCCGTTCCCGGCGGAACAGGGCGAGGAGACGGTGATTCGGAGCCCCTAACAGGCACAGTCACGACCAGCCGACCGCTCGAAGCGCATCTCTTCGCCACAGTCCGGACAGACGGCCTCGCCCTCCAGTTCGACATCTCTGATGCGGACGCCGCAGTCGTCACACCAGTACGCGCCCTGTGAGCCGTCGTCGGGGCGAGACTTCGCCTCGGGCTGTGACGTGAGTGCCTCCTTGACGCTGTCGAGGATGCTCATGATCGTACATTGAGATTACAGCTACTAAACGTATCGTGGTTGTGCACAGTCGTCTCACGGACACCAATGGCCCGGCCGGACAGTGACGCTATCGATGCCTTCAGCCCCCGGGCACGTCGGCCGCCAGTTCGTCGAGCGCTCGTTCCAGTTCGTTGCCGCGCTTCCAGGCGGCGATGCGGTCGGCGAAGGGGAGCGGCAGGTTCAGCGAGACGGTCGAGCGCATCGTGAGCCGGGACCCGTTCTCTTCCGGCGTGACCGTGAGTTCTGTCTCCAGGTGGTCGAACGGGCCGACCTCGCCCTCGACGGTGTACCGGAGCCCGTCGTCCCGGGTCTCAAACCGGAGCGGCACCGACATCCCCGGGCCGGCGGCGGTGACCACCGTGCCCGTGTCGGCCTCCTCGACGGCCGACACCGTGAACGTCCCCTCGGCCGCGACAACTGCCTCCGGGGAGAGCGTGCGGTGGACAGCCGGCGGCCGCGCCATCACGAACCGAGAGCGTTCGACCTCGCGCATACCAGTTCACATGCGTACCGGGGTGGTAAATCACAGGGCCAGCGGGACGGAGACGGCGAGCAACAGGACGGCGAAGCCGACGCCGATGTAGACGAGGCGCTGAAAGCGAAGCTCCGGGGCGATCTGTACCGAGGGCGGCGGCGCAGTCCAGACCAGCCGGTGGTAGGAAACGGCGGCGACAGCGACGGTCCCAGCTGTCGAAACGGTCAGGCCGGCCCAGACGGGAAGTCCGTAGGCGAGGCCGTACAGCGGGCCGACGGAGAACAGGAGCATCACCGCCGTCGCGGTGCAGACGAGAAACGGAACCGGGTCGACCGGGTCCCCGTGACGGTTTTGAACGGGCATATTTCGTGTTCGGTCCCGAATGTGTTTAGTTGCGCGACTCGGCCGCGCCCGGTTAGGGCGAGCGGAGCGAACACACCGACCACTGCCAAAGAGCTAAGGGGCGTCCCGTCCGTGTTCGTGGGCATGAGCGACGCGAACGGGTTCGAAGAGGGCGCAAGCGGGTCACAGGGAGACCCGCGGGTACTCATCGCGATGAACGTCGTGCTCTCGACGATGTTTGCGGCCACTATCGTCTGGGGGCTGAGCGTCATCGGCGCGGCGGAGTTGACGGCCATCAACGTCGCGACCGGCGCGATACTCCTGTTCGCGCTGACGTACGCCATCACCCTCCAGTAGCGGTCTGGCGGAGCGACCGCGGCGCTCGGCTTACTCGGGGTCGTAGGGGTGGACGTCGTCCACCGCAGGCGCGCCGACGACGAGTGTCCGGGCGGGTTCGGTCGCCGATTCAGGGTTGTGCGCCCGCTGGGGGCTGTCCGGTTCAACGACGAACGCCTCGTCTTCGTCGACTTCGTAGGTCTTCTCGGGCGTCTCGACAGCCAGCGTTCCCGAGAGGACGTAGAACAGTTCTTCCTGGTCGTCGTGGTAGTGGTACGCGAGCGGGATGTCCTCGCCGGGGGCGACCTCGTAGAGGTTCACGGCCGCGTTTTCAAGGTCTGCGGCGTCGCTGAGCGAGCGCTGGGTGCTCGGCCGGTCCGGTGTCGGTTCGATGTCGTCGACCGCGAGATGGTGATAGCCCATGTCAGCCCTGTCGACGGCGACCGACGTAAAACGACTGCTGCCGAGAGGGATCAGTCCGAGGCTTCTTCGGCGTCGACCGGCTCCGTCGCGTCGGTTTCGAGGCGGACGACACGAGCTTTCATGATGCGCGTGTTCTCGACCTGTTCGACGCGGATCTCGACGCCGTCGTAGGTGATGGTCTCGCCCTCCTCGACCAGTCGACCCGCCCGGTTGAAGATGAAGCCGGCGATGGTCTCGAACTCCTCGCCTTCGGGCAGGTCCAGATCCAGCGCCTCGTTGACCTCCTCGATGTTGACCTCGCCTTTGACCGTCACGGTGTCGTCGTCAACGTACTCTATCGGCTCTTCCTCCTCGCCTTCGAGTATCTCGCCGACGATTTCTTCGGTCAGGTCCTCCATCGTCACCAGTCCCTCGGTAGTCCCGAACTCGTCGATGACGATGACCATGTGCAGGCGTTCGGCCCGCATCTCGGTCAGCAGGTCGTCGACGTTCTTCGACTCGGGGACGTGCAGCGTCGGCTCGATTAAGTCCTCCAGTTCCATGTCGCGGGCCAGCGCCTCGCCGTAGTTGAGGTCCCGAACGAGGTCGCGGATGTGGATGACGCCGATGACGTTGTCCAGACTGCCTTCGTAGACCGGGATGCGGGCGTGGCCGCTCTGGATACAGGTCTCCAGCGCTTCCTCGACGGAGGCCTCCTTGGCGACAGCGGTCATGTCCAGCCGCGGGGTCATCACCTCCTTGGCGATGGTGTCGTTGAATCGGAGGGTGCGCTGAAGCATCTCACGTTCGTCCTCGTCGAGGACGCCTTCGCGCTCACCCGTCTCGATGATGTCCTGTATCTCCTCGCGGGTGACGTAGGAGGTCTCGATGGCGGAGCGCCCCCCGGTGATTTTGTTGACGACGCGCGTGAGGTAGTCGAACAGCAGGATGAGCGGGAGCAGCACCTTCTCGGCAGCCTTGAGCGGCTTGGAGATGCGCAGCGCCCACGACTCAGTGTTCTCGACGGCGTAGCTCTTCGGCGCGCTCTCACCGAACAGGAGCACGATGGCGGTAATACCGAACGTCGCGATGGCGACGGCTTGCCCCTGAGAGAGATAGAGTGCAAGCAGCCCGGTCGCGATGGAGGACATCGCAATGTTGACGAGGTTGTTCCCGACGAGAATCGTCACGAGCAGGCGGTGCGGGTCCGCCTTGAGTTGCTTGAGCGTCCTCGCGCCCGGGACGCCGTCCTCAACGAGAGCCTCTGTCCGGTGTGCGGGCAGCGAGAACATAGCGATCTCCGAGGACGAGAAGAACGCCGACAGGACGATGAGGAAGACGATAACGGCGGTGCCACCGACCAGCACCACGGTTTGGGGTATCGTGACGCCGGCGTATTCGATAGCCTGCAACATCGCTGTAGGCAGCTCAAACGGCGCAGGTGGATCCAGGGCCATCAACGGTCGAAGTTGTAATGGGCAGGGATTAAGGCTTGTCATGAAGGGGTCGCCAGCGAAGCCCTTACCCGGCTTTCACGCGTACCGTCCCACAGAGTATGAGCGAGTCCGACATCACACTGTACCGGTTGCAGGCGTGTCCGTTCTGTGAGCGCGTCGTCCGGAAGCTGCACGAATACGGTCTCGACTACCAGTCGCGGTTCGTCGAGCCGATGCACTCCGACCGCGACGTAGTCAAGCGGCTGTCCGGCAAGCGGACCGTGCCCGCTATCGTCGACGAGAACACCGGGGTTACGATGTCCGAGAGCGCGAACATCGTCGCGTATCTGGAGCGGACCTACGGCGAGGGCGATGAGACCGCAGGGGGTGTAGCCTGATGGACCTCGACTTCGATGTCGTCGACCTCGACCCGGTCGACCACCCCGAAGAAGGCGACACTGCGCCGGATTTCACGCGCCCGCTGGTCAACGACGAGTTCTGGGAGGACGAGTCGCTCGCGTCTGTGTGTGCCGACAGCGACCGGGTCGTGCTCGTGTTCCACGCGATGGACGGGGCGTTCCCGGCGACGTACATCTGGAACGAGATCCGCGACCGCGCGTGGCACGAGCAGGCCACCGTCGTCGGCGTCTCCATCTCGACGCCCTACGAGCACAAGCAGTTGCTCGAAGAGCGGGAAATAGAGGGGGACTACCGGCTGTTCTCGGACCCGGCCAACGGCGTCGCACAGCAGTACGGTATCGACATGGACCTCGACGGGATGGCCGGTATCGAGGAGCCGCGCCCGTCCGTGTTCGTCCTCGATAGCGACCGGACCGTCGAGTACGCGTGGGTGGCCGAGAGCTGGCCCGACTTCCCGGACTACGACGACGTCGAAGCGCAGCTCTGACGATGACGACAGTCGACGACGCCGCGGCAGCGGTTCGCGACGGAGAGCTTGTCATCTATCCCACAGAGACAGTGTACGGTCTCGGCGCAGACGCCCTCGATGCTGCTGCTGTCGAGCGGGTGTTCGAGGCGAAGGGACGGGAGCGCGACAAGCCAGTGTCGATGGCCGTCCCCGACATCGAGTCCGCACGCGAGTACACCGACCTGAGTGAGCGTGAACTGGCGTTCATGCGCGAGTTCCTTCCCGGCCCGGTCACCGTCGTCGTCAAGCGCCGCGACGCAGTGCCGGACGTGCTGGTCGCCGGCCGGGACCGCGTCGGGGTCCGCATCCCCGACCACGACCTCGCGCTCGAACTCCTCGCCGAAACCGGGCCGCTCACGGCAACGAGCGCTAACATCTCCGGGAACCCGAGCGCCCGCACCGTCGGCGACCTCGACGCTATCCGCGAGCGTGCCGCCGTCGTACTCGACGCCGGCGAGACCGACGGCGGGACCGGGTCAACGGTCGTAAACGTCGCCAGCAGGACGATTCATCGCCGCGGCGCACGCGCCGACGCTGTCGAGTCGTGGCTCGATGACCGAGACTGAGACGGGGGACTGTCCGCGCGGTTGCCCTCCTTAGCGTAGCATCGACCGCAGGGACCGCGTCTTCACCCCGCAGTCGTCGCTGAACTCACAGGGCTCGCATTTGGCGTCGTTTCGCACCCGCCCCGGCGGGCCGTCGATGCTGTCGGCAGTTCTGATTGCCCGGCGATAGACCCCGGCCCGCCGCGCGTTCACCTCGATTCGTCGAATCACGCCGTGCGCCGGATACTCCGCGTAGGCGGTGTCGATGTCACGCTCGCGCTCCCAGGCGAGCGCCTTCGCGGCGGCGACAAGCCGCACGGTCTGGGGCTCCCAGACACCGTCTTCGGGCGGCCGACCGGCGAACACGAGCGACGGCGCGGGACCGTCCTGTCCGGCGATGACCTTATGTGCGATCCCGCGGGCGTCCTTCCCTTCGAGATAGGCCTCGGTCGCTGTCGGGGCGACCAGCGCGTCCCAGTCAGCAAGCCGCTCTCGAAGCGCTCTGAGCCGGTCGCGATACTCGTCCGGTCCCACTTCGATGGGGGCCGCCAGCAGGGAGGCATCGTCAGTTAGCAGTCGCTCGTACTCCCGGGCGAGCCGGCGAATCGACTCGATTTTGTCGGGAATCTCGCTCGCTCCGTCGCGGCGGCGGTAATAGAGCTTCCGTGGGCAGTAGGCGGCCGTTTCCAGTTCCCTGAACGTGTGCGTCGGCATGGAGGTGCGTGGTCGTGCGTTCACACAAGAAGGTTCGGCGCACTGCTGGCCGGTGAAACAGCAGCACAGTGAGGCAGCCTACCGCAACGGGAGACACCTACAGAAGATTTCAGGGAGTCACATCGACACGTCAGCGCCGGAATCAAGTGAGTCGATATCCTCGGTGGCCTCGTCAAGGCCGTCCTCGCGGAGGGCGGCGGCGTGCTGTGTCGACAGCCCGGCGTCGGTCAGCACGTCCTCGAACTCACTCTGGAATCGGTGGGAGACACGGCGGGCAGCATCCTGTGCGGCAACGACGCGCCGATAGTGGGCGGCCCGGGACTCGTCGATATCGAACTCGGTCGCGAGTTCGGCGACCGAAGGGTCGTCGTTGGCGACGCGACGGCGGAACGCAGGCAGGTCAAACGGTGCCTCTGTGTCCTCCTCGCGGAGGAGATGCAGGTCCAGTCGGCCCTCGACAACGTCGGGCTCGTCCGCGTCGATCTCGGCCGCGATAGTCGCGTCGTCGCTCCCCTCGTAGAACAGTCGGACCACTGTCACTAGCTCCTCGTCAACGAGTTCGGTTCGGAACTCGTACCGCTCGCGCATCCGCGCGATGATGTCACCGAGTCGGTCCGCGACACCGGCCTCGTCAGTGTCGGCCAAGGACCCTCTCGACGCCTCTTGGGACTCCGTCACAGCCCCCTCATCGGAGACGTCCATGAAGATGTCACGAAGTTCTTCAGTCTTCTCGTC
This sequence comes from Haloarcula sp. Atlit-47R, assembly GCF_003665985.1. Lineage (NCBI taxonomy): Archaea > Methanobacteriati > Methanobacteriota > Halobacteria > Halobacteriales > Haloarculaceae > Haloarcula > Haloarcula sp. Atlit-47R. The sequence goes on from NZ_QPLQ01000001.1 coordinate 1,157,017, forward strand.
CATCGAACATGATACTACCTCTCGGGAGTCATATATCTGTCGGACGGGCAACGTAACGCGGTGAACTTTCAACAGTTTCCAAATTCTCGCAGGACTGCGACGGGGCGTGGCAAGATTTAAGCGGACACGAAGCACGTGTTAGCGTATGTCATCTATACTCCAGACGACCACGCGCCCGACGTTCTGGCGTATCGGCGACGTGGGGAAGGCGCTGTTCTACTATCTGGCAGCGCTCGCCATCATCGTCTTTCTGTACGGTGTGTACAATCGCGTCACCCGCTATGCGCAGGGCAGCGAGGACCCCTTCGAGCGACTGGACGACTTGCCCCAGCGGACGGTTGCAGCGGCGCAGTTAGCGCTGTCAAATCGGAAGCAACTGGACCGCGACACCGTCGCTGGCGTGATGCACGCGTTCATCGTCTGGGGCTTTCTGACGCTACTCATCGGGACGACGATTCTGGGTATCGACATGGACCTCTACCGGCCGCTGACCGGCGAGTCCTTCTTTGTCGGCCAGTTCTATCTCTCTTACTCGTTCGTCATGGATGCGATGGGGCTACTGTTCGTCGTCGGCGTCGGTGTCGCGCTGTGGCGACGCTACGGCCGCAAACTCGACCGCCTCCACGACCGCCACACCTCCCGCGAGGACGACCTGTTTCTGGGCGCGCTGTTCGTGCTGGGCGTCGGCGGCTACCTCACTGAAGGCGTCCGGATTCTCGGGACCTCGACAGTCCGTGACGTCTCCTTCGAGACGGTGAGCTTCGTTGGCTGGTCGGTCAAGGAAGTGCTCGTCATGGCCGGGATGACGCCGGAGCTGGCAGCGGGCGCATACCCCTTTGTCTGGTGGAGCCACTCGCTGGTCGCGCTGTGGTTCGTCGCCTGGATCCCCTACGCGAAGCCGTTCCACATGCTCTCGTCGTTTGCCAACCTTGTCGCGCGAGACGAAAAGGCCGGGGTGCGACTTCCGGGCGTGCCGAGCGACGCGAGTCCGGACGAAATCGGCCCCAGCGACATCGACGACTTCTCCTGGAAACAGCTGCTCGACCACGACGCCTGCACCAAGTGTGGCCGGTGTTCGTCCGTCTGCCCGGCAAAGGCTTCTGGGCGGCCGCTTGACCCGCGGAATGTCATCCTCGACCTGAAACGCTACCGCGAGGAGCGCGACGCCGGTGGTGAGGACGTGCCCATCATCGCCGACGGCGGGACTTCAGTCATCGATGCTCACACGATGGAGTCCTGCATGTCCTGTATGGCCTGCATGGACGCCTGCCCGGTCGACATCGAGCACGTCACCCAGTTCACCGAGATGAACCGCCGGCTGACCGAGGCCGGCGAGATGGACGAACACGTCCAGGACGCGATGATGAACGTGTTCCAGCACGGTAACACCTTCGGCGACCCCGAGCGCGCCCGGCCGGACTGGACCGAGGAGCTCGACTTCGAGGTGCCCGACGCCCGCGACGAACCGGTGGAATACCTCTGGTACGTCGGTGACTACCCCAGCTACGACGAGCGCAACCAGAAGATAGCACGCGCGCTGGCTCGCGTCTTCGAGGCCGCCGACGTGGACTACGGCATCCTCTACGAGGCCGAGCAGACCGACGGCAACGACGTTCGCCGCGTCGGCGAGGAAGGCCTCTACGAGATGCTCGTCGAGGACAACGCCGAGGCGATTCTGGACTGTGAGTTCGAGTCTATCGTCACGACGGACCCCCACGCCTACAACACGTTCATGAACGAGTACCCCGAGTTCGAGGCCTGTGAGTGGGGCGAAGACGACGTGTTCCACTACACGCAGGTCGTCGCCGACCTCGCCAGCGCCGGCGCGCTTGGCCTCTCCGGGACCGAGCTGGACTACACCGTCACGTACCACGACCCCTGTCACCTCGGACGGTACAACGGCGAGTTCGAGGCCCCGCGGGACCTCGTCCGGGCGACCGGGGCCGACCTCCACGAGATGCCCCGCAACAGGGACGACTCCTTCTGCTGTGGCGGTGGCGGCGGCGGCCTCTGGATGGACCTCGAAGAAGAGAGCAAACCCAGCGAAGAACGCCTGCGCGAGGCCCTCGAAGACACCGAGGCGGGCGCGGCCGTCGAGAAGTTCGTCGTCGCCTGCCCGATGTGCATGACGATGTACGAAGACGGGCGCAAAACCGGCGGCTACGAGGACGACATCGAAATCGTCGGTGTGACAGAACTCCTTGCCGAAGCGGTCGATACGGCGGTCTAAGCCAGCGACAGAGGCGGGTGACACTGACGGCTACAGCCGCTCACAGACCTGCTTCCCGCTCACGACCTCAGGGATGATCACCTCGTCCGCTCCGACGCGGCGGGCCACGGTCTCGTCCTGCTGGTCGCCGGCCCGGACGATGAGCCGGACAGTAGGCGCGAGCTGGCTGGCAAGCACCGCGATCTGAATATTTGCGTTCGTGTCATCGATTGCACCGATGACGGTGTCGGCTCGCTTGACGCCCGCATCTGTCAGTGCGTCCTCGCGGCTCGCGTCAGCCTCCAGCGCGAGATGGCCGTCATCAAGCGCCTGCTCGTACTGTTCTGCCTCCTGTTCGATGACGACCACTCGGGTGTCCGTATCGCCGATCTGCTCCGCGACGGTCCGTCCGAACGTCCCGTACCCACAGACGACGACGTGGCCGTTCAGGTCCTTGATTCGCTGTGCGATTTGCATACGTGTGAGTTCCGTCTGAATCTGGCCGCCGAAGGCCGCCGACAGCGCTGTCTCACCAGTCCACAGCCCGGCGACGACGAGCCCAGTCAGTACGACGATGGCATAGCCTTTGACCAGCCTCGCAGGCCCGTCGTGGCTCTGAAAGTGGAGTTCGATGCTCGTGGGGTCGAGGAGCCAGAACAGTGCGTTGACGACGCCGACCCCGCCGAACGTGACGAAACCGACCACGCCGGCGACGACAAGCCCGACGAACGCGAGAACTGGTTTCGAGAGTTGCCGGAGCAACGACCGGTCCGTGTCTGTACTGCTGTCGCTGAGTTCCATTGCTGTAGCTATCGAAGGGAGCGACACAGCGCCGCCACAACCGGCGCTGGCGTAGTTCGCCGCTGAGTTCAGTCTGTCAGTGTCTCGGCAAGGGGTGTGTGCGGCTCCTCGACGGGCGCGTCGTCGCCGCGGTCCATGCTCGGCGCGCGGCTCCGGTCCGGGTAGACCCGTTTGACACAGTCAGTACAATTGGTGACAAGTACCATACACCGTGGTCAGGAGAGCTTGCATATGTATGTTGCCGAAATATGGCTAGACGAAAATTAATGACATAATATACCATTAATACGTGTTCAGACCGGGACCGGCAGGCGGGTCGGTTACCCGATCTATCGCTACTTGCCAGCCAAACGCTTAACGCCGGCAGACACCCACAGCGAGATAATGGAGGTCGCACTGGTCACTGTCGGTGACGAACTGCTCGCTGGCGACACGGAGAACACGAACGCGTCGTGGCTAGGGCGCCAGCTCACGGCTGCCGGTGCGAGCGTCGCCCGCGTCCTGACTGTGCCCGACGACGAGGCGGTCGTCGCCGACACTGTGGCGCGATATCACGACGCCTTCGACGCGGTCATCGTCACCGGTGGCATCGGCGGGACGCCCGACGACATAACGAAGGCCGCCGTGGCGAGGGCGTTCGACCGCGACCTCGTTGTTCCCGACGACGTGCGGGCACACCTCGAAGCGAAGGCCGAGCGCTTCGCCGAGGACAACCCCGAGCTGGTGGACCGCTACGACATGGACTTGGACCTCGATGCGTGGGCGTCGGTCCCCGAAGGTGGGCAGGCACTGCTGACCGACGAGAGCTTCGCCGCCGGCTGTGTTATCGACCGCGTGTACGTGTTCCCGGGCATCCCCGAGGAACTGCGGGCGATGTACGAGACCGTCGCCGACGAGTTCGGCGGCGACCGGACGACGGAGACGCTACACACGCCCGCTCCCGAGGGGGCGCTGGTCAGCCGCGTCACCGAGGCCCGCGAGCGGTTCGGCGTCGCTGTCGGGAGCTACCCCCGCAAAGACGACGCGCCCGGCCGAGTGAAGGTGACCGGCGAGGACGCCGCCGCCGTCACCGAAGCCGCGGCGTGGCTCCGCGAGCGAATCGAGACGGTCGACGGCGAGTGACTCACATCCCGCCGCCCGCGCCGCCACAGCCCGCGGCCCCGCCGGCTCCCGCAGCAGCGCCGGTACATGCGGCGGCCGCGCCCGCGCTTGCGCCGGCGCAGTGAGCTGCGATTGCCGCCTGCCCGCCGCTGTACGCGCCCGTACCCATCGACTCGGCGTCGAAGGGCTTCCAGTCGACCGGCGGGATCTCGTCGTCGCCGTTGTCCCCCTCGGCGACGGCCTCCCGGAGTGACTCGATGTCGAAACCCGGTTCGGTCAGGTACCGCTCGACGAGCGGCGGATGGACCGCGATGCGGCAGTAGACGACCGCGTCCTCCTCTTCGTGGGCGTAGGCGAACTGGAGGTCGTAGTGACGGACGTGGCAGTCGGCGAACGGCTCCCGCACCGCCTCCAGCGCCCGGCCGGCGAACGACCAGACGGCGTCGCGGTCCGGTTCGCCGGCGTCCTCGAAGAGGAAGGTAACCACGGGGACGAGGATGTCGTCGCCGTCGTCGTGGACGTTGACTTTGTTTATTTCGGCGAGGTCCGGGTCCTCAGCGAGTTCCTCGGGCAGCGGGTCGAAGGCGGCGTCGATGGCGTCGTTGGCGGCCTCGCGCTCCTCGCGGTAGTCCGGCGTCAGGTCCGCGAAGCCGAGGCCGTCGAGGAAGTCGTGCATCTGTTCGGTCAGCGAGTCACTGTCCTCAGAAGGCATCGGTCAGGTGTGACGGCGGCGTCGGCATAAATCTCGTGTCTGGACGGGAACGTGTCACACGGTCCCGGGTCCCGTCGCCGAGGACGCAGTCGCCGCCGCAAGCGGTGGGTTCATGCCGCGGACGGCCGGAACAGTCGGTATGAACCTGACACAGCGCCCGCGCCGCCTGCGGACCGACGGCGTGCGCCCGCTGGTGCGCGAGACGGACCTCTCGGCGTCGGACCTCATCGCCCCGGTGTTCGTCGACGCGACGACGGACGAACGGGTCCCCATCGAGACGATGCCGGGCCACGAACGTGTCCCGGTCGACGAAGCGGCCGGCCGCGTTGAGGAGATTCTCGAAACCGGCGTCGAAGCGGTGATGCTGTTTGGCGTCCCCGAGTCGAAAGACGAGCGCGGGAGCCGCGCTTGGGCCGAAGACGGCGTCGTTCAGGAAGCCACGCGCCGCATCACGAGCGAAACCGACGCCTACGTCATCACGGACGTCTGTCTCTGTGAGTACACCGACCACGGCCACTGCGGCGTCCTCGAAGACGACGCCGCCGAGGACCCGCGGCTGACGGTGTGCAACGACGAGACGCTCGACCTGCTACAGCGGATTGCGACGAGCCACGCGGCCGCCGGGGCCGACATGGTCGCGCCATCGGGCATGATAGACGGGATGGTGGGCGCGATTCGGGAGGCGCTGGACGCCCAAGGCGACACCGACGTGCCCGTCATGAGCTACGCCGCGAAGTACGAGTCGGCCTTCTACGGGCCGTTCCGGGACGCCGCCGATGGCGCGCCGGCCTTCGGCGACCGCCGCCACTATCAGATGGACCCCGCGAACGCACGCGAAGCCCGCCGCGAGGTCGACCTCGACGTCAAGCAGGGCGCAGACGTGCTGATGGTCAAGCCCGCCCTGCCGTATCTGGACATCGTCAAGGAGATCCGGGAGTCTTACGACCACCCCGTCGCCGCCTACAACGTCTCCGGCGAGTACGCGATGCTCCACGCCGCCGCCGAGAAGGGCTGGCTCGACCTCGAATCAGTTGCTTACGAGTCGCTGCTGTCTATCAAACGCGCCGGTGCGGACCTGATTCTGACCTACTTCGCGGAGGACCTCGCAGACGAACTCTGAGCGGGACCGGTCGCGGCGTGTCCCCGTTCGAACCGCGCCCGTGAGCGTTCCACCGAAGGGCAGGTCCCTAACCTATTCATGTACCAGGGGCGGAGTGGCTATATGCAGCGACAGTCCCTCCTCGTGGCGGTTGTCGCCGCGATTGCGCTGCTGTCGTTCAGCGTCGGCGCTGCGAGCCTCGACGCCGCCACCGGATCCGACCAGGCGGAGATGACCCGGGACGACAGCCAGATTGACAACCCCGACGGACAGGGCCTCAGTGACCCGCCCGGTAGCATCGACCCGCCGGAAAGCGAGAACGGTGCCCGCGCGCTGCTGCCGAGTGTCCCCGCCCCGGCAGTCGGTGCGCTCGCCGTTGGCCTCGCAGTCGGGCTCGTGGTTCTCTGGCGACTGGCCGGCCAGAGCCGGACAATCGACGAGACGGGCGGCGAAACGCCAGCCGTCGGAACCGCGGAATCCGCGGAGACCCCCTCGCATAGCGCGGCTGCAATCGACGTGCCCCTGACCAACGACGTGTACCGCGCGTGGGCCGCCCTCGAAGATGCGGTGACCGTGGACGACGATGCATCGTCCCCGCAGGACATCGAGGCGGACGCGACGGCGGCCGGGGCCGACCCAGACGCCGTCGCCTCGCTCCGGTCAGTGTTCGAACGGGTTCGCTACGGCCGGGAGCGGCCGGACGCTGACCTGGAGTCCCAAGCCCGTGCGGCGCTGGAACGAGCCGCCGACAACGCGGACGATATCGCGGCGAGCCCCGACGAGATGCCTTCTGCGGACAAAGACGCCGACGGGTCCGCGGGGGAGGGCAAGGCGTGACACTGCGCCGGCTTCCGCTGGCGCTCGGCCTCGTCGCGACAGCCATCGGCCTCGGCCTCGCCGCGCTCGGCGCGCCGCTGTTGCCCTCGGGCGCTGTCTCGGACCTCCCGATCCTCGCGGTGGCCGTCTTCGCCGGAGGCGTCGCGCTCCTCGCACTCCTCGTTCGTTCCCTCGACAGCGAACGCGGCGTGGCGCTGCCCGACACCGACAGCCAGTACGTCACGGTCCCCGGTGACGATATCGACGAGGCGCTTGCTGGTGGAGCCGGACAGGAAGCCATCCGGCAGCGCGTCGAGGGAGTTGCTGTCACCGTCCTCCAGCGCGACGGGCTCTCTCCCGACGAGGCAGCGGACGCGCTCCGGTCCGGCGCGTGGACGGACAGGGAGCCGGCTCAGAAACTGTTCGACGGGACACCGATATCGCTCCGGGCGCGGCTGTCCGGGTGGCTCTCGGGTATCCGTCCGTTCCAGCGGCGCGTCGCCCACGCGACGGCCGAACTCCGGCGGCGCGACGAGGAGCGATGAGCGAGGTCCACCGCACCGGCCGCTGGTTCGGGCTGGCCGGGGCCGCGCTGGTCGCCGTCGGCGTCGGGCTGGTGGGGCAGGTCCCCGCGCTCGTGTTGCTGGGCGGGCTCGGCGTCACGCTGAGCGCGTACGACCGGGTCGCCGTCCCGCCCGCCGCGAACGTGTCGATACAGCGGTCCATCACACCGACAGAACCCGCACTCGGCGAGCGGGTCACCGTGGCGCTCACGGTCCGTAACGACGGGTCGCGGACGATTCCGGACCTCCGGCTCGCCGACGGCGTACCGGATTCTGTCCGCGTGGTCGAAGGGTCGGCGTCGCTGGGAACGGCGCTACGCCCCGGCGCGTCGACGACCATCACCTACGAGATTACCGGCGGGACCGACCGTTGCGTGTTCGATCCGGCGACGGTCGTCGTCAGGGACGTTGTCGGCGTCGTCGCCCGGCGAACGTCCGTTACGGCCGAGCCCGACACCGTCACCTGGGAACAGCCGGCCAGTTCGGCGCTGTTGCCGCTGGTCCCGGCGGTGGCCCGCCGACCCGGGACAGTGCCCGTCGACGAGGGCGGCGAGGGGGTCTCCTTCTACGCGGTCAGGGAGCACCGCTCGAACGACCCGCTCTCCCGCGTTGACTGGAACCAGTACGCTCGCACCGGCGACCTTCGGACCGTCGAGTTCCAGCGCGAACAGTCGGCGACGGTCGTGGTCGTCGTCGACGCCAGGTCGGCCGCCGCGCTGGCCCCGCGACCGGACGCCGAGACGGCTGTCGAGCGGTCGACGATGGCCGCCGTCGCCCTCGTCGAGGGGCTCCCGGAGGACGGCCACGAGGTCGGCGTCGCGGCGTACTCGCCACACGGCGCGTGGCTCGCACCGGGCACGAGCGCTGCCCATCAGCAGCAGGCCCGGACCCTGCTCAGGACCGACCGCGCGTTCGCCGCGACATCGGTCACCCGAACACCGGATACGACGAAGCTCATCGCACAGTTGCCGACGGCGGCGAACGTCGTCTTCCTCGGCCCACTGTGTGACGACGACAGCGAGGCCCTGGTCCGCCGACTCGCCGCCAGCGGTCACCCGGTGACGGTCCTGAGTCCCGACCCGACCGCGACGGATACGGCAGGCCACCGGTTAGCCCGACTCGAACGCCGCGAACGGCTCCGTCGGCTGCGAGCCGCCGGCATCGCCGTCCACGACTGGCCCGGAACGGAGCCGCTGGAGCAGGTCACTGAACGGGCCTTGCGAGGTGGCCGATGACGTACCGAACCGGGCTCGTCTGTGGCGGTGCGGCACTGGCGGCGGGTGTCGTGACGCTATTCGTCGCCGGCATCAGTGCGGTCTCGACCGCTGCTGCCCTCGTTGGCGTGGTGCTGCTCGCCGGCGGGCAGCTAATTCAGTCCGGGCGGCTAATCGACCTCGCCAGCGCGTCGCTGTTCCTTGCATTGTTAGTGGCCGCCCTGCAGGGAGCAACGACGACGACGGTGCTGGTCGCCGGCGGCGCGACGGTGCTGGCCTGGACGTTCGCACACGCGGCAACCGACCTCTATGCAGACCTCGGGACAGCGCCCGGGACGCCCGTCGAACTCACACATGTCGCGGGAACGACAGGGCTTGTCGGGGCGAGCGTCGTGGTGACGACGCTGCTCTTTCAGCTCGACGTGCCGCCGCTGTCGCCGCTGGCGCTGGCAAGCGTCGTGCTGGGCGCAATCGCACTTACCGCGGCGCTCAGGCGATGACCGGCCGAGCAGTGTGTACGGATAGCTGAGAGCGCGCGCAAGCAAAAACGGCCTATTTGGCCCCCTGTGGCCGGAACTGGGGTCGACAAACGTCCAAAATTCCAGTACACATATACGGACTTTCTTTACGGAGAACAACCTTATATCCATAATATCATACCATAATTTGGACGGTCGTCTACCATATCCCCTCTAATTTCCGCGTTCATAAAGGCAAACCTTATGTAGTGTTGTTACCAGAGCCATTCTCGTGAAAGAGTTGAAGAAGTTGAGCCAGAATGGGAGAAAGTTGGACATGCAGCCGGCAGTAGATAACAAAACGAAACAGGTGAACTAGAAATGAGCTACACCGCACTACAAGTTGACCCGAACGTACTCGCAGAAGGTGTCAACCTCCTGTGGGTCCTTACAGTATCGTTCCTGATCTTCTTCATGCACGCAGGCTTCGCCATGCTCGAGGCGGGCCAGGTGCGTTCGAAGAACGTCGCGAACCAGCTAACGAAGAACCTCCTGACCTGGTCGGTCGGAGTTGTCGTGTTCTTCCTCATTGGGTCCGGCATCTCGTCGCTCGTCGGGTCCGGATCCTTCGCGCCGGCGTTCGGTGCTGAGGCCGCAAACGACTACGTCGGGTGGCTGTTCGGTGCCGTCTTCGCGATGACGGCGGCAACCATCGTCTCCGGGGCGGTGGCTGGCCGAGCCAAGCTCCGTGCGTACATCACGTACACGTTCCTGCTGGCCGCAGTCATCTACCCCGTCGTGACCGGGCTCACGTGGGCCGGGTCCCACATCAGCCTCGGCGGTGTCGTGTTCAAGGACTTCGCCGGTGGGATGATTGTCCACGGTATGGGCGGTATCGCCGGTCTCACGGCCGCCTACGTGCTGGGTCCGCGCATGGGCCGGTACAACGAGGACGGCTCTGCGAACGTTATTCCGGGTCACTCGATGACCTTCGCCGTGCTGGGGACGCTTATCCTTGCTTTCGGCTGGTACGGGTTCAACGTCGGGACCGCAGCGAGTGTTTTTGTCGTTGAAGACGGCGCACTCGCGCTCGGTGCCTTCGCAACGGTCGGTCGCGTTGCGATGACGACGACCGTGGCGATGGCGATGGGCGCAATCGGTGCCGCACTGGTCGCGTGGCTGAAGACCGGCAAAGTCGACACGCTGTACGTCGCAAACGGGCTGCTCGCCGGGCTGGTCGGTATCACGGCCATCCCCGACACCACGACCTGGTGGGGCGCACTCATCGTCGGCGTCCTCGCTGGCGGTCAGCTTCCGATTGTGTTCAGCTTCATAGAAAACCGCATGAAGATTGACGACGTGTGCGCTGTGTTCCCGGTCCACGGCAGTGCCGGTGTGCTGGGCACGATCATGTACCCACTTGTCGCAACCTCCGGCACCGTTGGCTCTATCGGCAGCGCCCTCGCCGTGCAGGTGGTTGGTGTCGCCGTTATCGCCGGCTGGACGATTGTGACCACCGGCCTCATCTGGTACGGCCTCAAGGCAGCCGGCCAGGCTCGAGTTACGCCCGAACACGAGCAGGAAGGGCTGGACGTCAGCGAACACGGCGTCGAGACCTACCCCGAGTTCGGTGGCGGCGAAAGCGTTGTCGCCGATGGTGGTAAAGTGAATCCGAGTGTGCGTACTGACGGAGGTTCCAAAGATGACTGACGAAACCGACGACTCCGAAATCAAGATGGTAGTCGCAATGGTTCGACCGGACAAACTCGGCGACGTGAAGAAAGCACTCGCCGAGGTCGGCGCGCCCTCGCTGACAGTGACGAACGTCTCCGGCCGCGGCTCACAGCCCGCGAAGAAGGGGCAGTGGCGCGGTGAGGAGTACGTGGTCGACCTGCACCAGAAGGTCAAAGTCGAGACGGTGGTCGCAGACATCCCCGCAGGGGATGTCGTCGACGCTATCGCCGACGGTGCCCACACTGGCGAGAAAGGTGACGGCAAGATATTCGTCCTCCCCGTGGACAACGCCTATCAGGTCCGAACCGGCAAAGAAGGCCCAGAGGCAGTCTGAGCGGACGAGATGGTCGATGATACCGACAGACAGGTAGTAAACGCACTGCTCCAGGACGGCCGTGCGAGCGCCCGTGATGTCGCCGCTGCGACCGGCATCGCGGCGACCACGGTATCCCGCCGGATGGACGACCTGGAGTCGACCGGTGTGATCGACGAATACACCGTCGACATCGATTACGGGGCGCTGGGCTACGACGTGACTGCCGTGTTCCAGCTCTCCGTCGAGGGCGACGGGCTCGAACGGGTGGTAGATCAGTTACGTGATCGACGCGAGATGGTGGCGGTTTACGAAGTGACCGGCGACCACGACATCGTGGCCGTCGGGAAGTTCACCGACACGCAGTCGATGAACGAGCGAATAAAGACGCTGCTCACCGACGAGGACATCCGCTCCGCCTCGACATCAGTCGTACTGAACACGGTGTGTGAACACGAGCAGTTCCCGGTCGACGGAACTGACGTCTGAGGCGCCGGCGGTCCTGTTTTCGCTGCTAGTTCAGTACGGGACGGCACGCTACGAGGTGCAACGGGAATGTGTCCGTAGTGGCTGCATTTCTTGCCCGGTACCCTGTGGGACCGGCAGCAGATGGCTGTCAGCCCCTATCCGCTGGTGAGCGTGGCTCCCAGCGGTGGCGTTAAGCCGCTCGCGCCGCTCCAGAAGATATGGGCTTGAAAGTCGACGTGCGGAAGCTGGACCTTTTCAATCAGATGGCAAAGGAGGGGTCCGGGACAGTCGCGGATAACCTCGGCCAGTTGACCGGCCTCGACGCGACAGTTCGGACCTCACAGATCAATTTTCTCGACATCGAGGACGTCAAAACACACATCGGCGACGACAAGGGCGTCGGCATCTACGTCGAACTGAACGAACCGCCCTACGGATACGTCCTGTTCCTGCTCGACCCGGCCGACAGCAAGCGGATGGCCAGCGCGATGATGGGTGGAATGGGTGAGCCAAGCGAGGGGGAGGGGTTCTCCGACATGGAACGGTCAGCGATGCAGGAGATCGGCAACATCATGACCTCCGCGTTCATCGACGGGTGGGCCAACGTGCTGGAGACGACCATCGACATGGGGACGCCGAACTTCGTGTTCGGACCGGCTGACGGCATCATCGACAAAATGGGCGGCTGGCCGGACTCCGACCTGGTGTTCGTCGTCGACTCGCGTATCACCGTCGACGACGGTGACCTCGGGATGACTGTGTACACGTTCCCGGAACTGGAGGACCTCGTCGCGCTGATTCAGGATATCGACCTCGACACCGACGTGGCGGTCGACACCGAAGCCAGCGACATTCTCGACTGAGAGCGACACGCTATCTCTGCTTCCCCATTTCGTATCGTCTCCAGTGTTGCTGTAACCGCTATAGCGATGCGTGACCATCTGTTACTTCCTGAGACCAGTCAGCCTGTGCCAATTGGTTACCCTTTTCTACTGAAATAAGTATTATATATATTTATCATCAAAACAGCTGGTATGCGATTGGAAAGTGGGGGCGCAGCGGTTGATAGGCGGTCGCTACTACAGCTTGCCGGTGGGGTCGGTACCGCGGGCCTCGCCGGGTTGGCGGGATGCCAGGGCGGGGGTTCGAGAGCCGAAAGCACACCAGAACACCCACCGCTCGGGAACTATCCGGTCGACGGCGACACGGTGACGTTCGGCTTCAACGTCCCGCAGTCCGGGACCTACGCCGCCGAAGGACGCGACGAGCTCCGGGGGTACGAACTCGCTGTCGCCCATCTCAACGAGGGCGGCGGCTGGGTCGGGCAACGCTCCTTTGACGTACTCAGCGGCGACGGCGTGCTCGGAAAGACCGTCGAGTACGTCACTGCAGACACGGAGACGAAACCGGATGTCGCGACGGCTAACGCCGAGGAGATGATCAAGCAGGACGATGTTATCATGTTCTCCGGCGGCTCGTCCAGTTCCGTCGCCATCGCTCAGCAGAAGGTCGCACAGGCCCGGAAAGTCCCGTATATGTGCTGTCTGACGCACTCGAACGACACGACGGGGAGCGCCTGTGTCCGCTACAGCTTCCGAGAGATGTTCAACGCGTACATGACCGCACAGGCGCTGATTCCGGCGCTCAAGGAACGGTTCGGCCGAGACGCCGAGTACGTCCAGATCTACGCGGACTACAACTGGGGGCAAACGATGGAGTCGTCGATTCGCGATTTCTTCACGTCGAGTGGCTGGGTCGAACTCACGAGCATCCCGACACGTCTCGGGACGACAGACTACGAGGAACCACTCAAACGGGCCCGGGACGCGGGCGCGGAGGTCGTTTTCCTCGACCACTACGGACTCGACGCCGCGAACTCGCTGACAACAGCTCAGGAAATACTCCCTGACGAGGTGGGGATTGTGGTGCCGCTGTACAACCGTATCGTGGCACAGAACGCCTCGGCGGCGCTCGATGGTGTCGTCGGGACGGTCGCGTGGGACACCAGCGTCTCGTCTGACCTCTCCAATGCGTTCAAAAACGCCTTCACCGCGGAGTACGGGAACGGACAGCGGCCCTCGGGCGTGGCCCATCTGGCCTACGCACAGACGCTCCAGTTCGCCGCGGCCGTCGAGCGGGCCGGCACGTTCTATCCGCCAGCGGTTATCCGAGAACTGGAAGGCCACGAATACTCGGTCGGGCTGGGCAGCCAGACGATGCGGCGCTGTGACCATCAGGCCCAGCGTGGCGTCCCGGTGGTCGAGGGGCTGCCCGAGTCTGAGCAGTCCCTCGGTCGGTTCTATGATCTGCTCAGCGTCACGAAAGCGGTCGGATACGACTGTGACGGCGGCCCGGCCGCCGAGTGCGAACTCGGCGACTACGGGGACTAGAGCCGGAGCGTGACGTTACTGTACACCGGAAAATACGGCAAGCGGAGAAGCGAGCGGGAACTGGACGCAAGCAGTCCCCAACTGTCAGAGGCAGACGGACGCGCCCTGCAACGGGCAGGTCACGTCAGCACATCCGGCTGTTCGGAGCCGGAGGCTGCGTCACTCCAGTAGCTCCGGTGCCGCGTCGTATCCAACCCCGCAACCGCGGATTCTGGCTGATCGTCGTCGGCGTTGTCGGTCGGACAGTCTGTCTCAGCCATGGTCAGTCGTCCGCCGAAATCGGCTGGCCCTCGGCGTCGGTCGGGGCGGGGCTGTCGCCGTCGTCGAAGGGGTACCACGACTGCTTGCCGTCGGCCAGGCAGGGGTCTTCGTACCCCTCGACCTCGTGGGGTTCGGCCAGTTCAACGATTGTCTCGTGGCCGGTGGCGTCGACCCACTCGCGGAAGGTCTGGCCCTCTGAGCGCAACGCGGCGTAGGCCTCGACGATGTTCTTTATCATGCCCGGCGCTTCGTCGGCGGGGACGCGCTGGCGAACCCACTCGATGAACGCCGGCTCCGAACCGATGCCGCCGCCGACGCCAACGTCGACGGCTTCAACCATCTGGCCGTCCTTGCGGGCGCGCATCCCCTGTAAGCCGATGTCCGCAGTCATCGCCTGCCCGCAGTCGGCCGTACAGCCCGAGAAGTGCATCTTGATGCGGTCCACGTCGTCGGGCACGTCGACGTTGTCGCCGAGCCAGCGGAGCAGGCGCGCCATCCGCGCCTTCGTCTCGGTGAGCGCGAGTGAGCAGAACTCCGTGCCGGTACAGGCCATCGCGCCCTGAACAAAGGGGTTCGGCTCGGGGGTGTGCTTGTCCAGCAGCGGCTCGTTGAGCAGGTTCGAGAGCTTGTCGTCGGGCACGTCCATGACGAGCGGGTTCTGGCGGCGGGTCAGCCGCACCTCGCCGGAGCCGTATGCGTCTGCGAGGTCCGCCAGTTCGATGGCGTCCTCGGCGGAGAGCCGGCCCACAGGAACTGAGAGCCCGACATAGTTCTTGCCGTCGTTCTGGTCGTAGACGCCGACGTGGTCGTGGGCACCGTACTCGGTGGGTTTGCCGGCGTTGTACGTGTACTCCCCACGGAAGTCGGTTCCGGCGGTCTCGAACTCGAAGTCTAGCTGTTCGTCGAGCGCCTCGCGGATGGCGTCGGTGCCGTGCTCGTCGACGAAGAAGCGCGCGCGGTTCTTCGAGCGGTTCTGACGGTTGCCTTCCTCGTGGTAGTACTCGACGAACGCCCGGACGGTCTCGACGGCGTGTTCGGGCCGGATGAACAGGTCGAGCGGGCGGGCCTCGCGGGGCTCGCGGCCGCCAAGGCCGCCGCCGACGCGGACATTGAACCCTTCGACCTCCTCGCCGTCGATGAATTTGTGGGCCGGCTCCAGCCCGATGTCGTTAATGCTGTCCTGGGCACACCCCTGTTTGCACCCCGTCACCGAGATGTTGAACTTCCGGGGCATGTTGGCCAGGTCGTTGTCGTCGCGGATGGTCTCCTGAATCTCGTCGAGAATCGGGCGGGACTCGACGAACTCCTCGGCCTTGCCGGCGACCGGACAGCCGGAGATGTTCCGCATCGTGTCCCCGCCGGCCGAGCGCGAGGAGACGCCGACGGCTTCGAGCTTCTCCCAGATCTCCGGGATGTCCTCGAGCTTGAGCCAGTGTAGTTGGATGGACTGTCGCGTCGTGAAGTCGATCCAGCCGTTCCCGAACTCGGGGTTCTCGGCCGGTCCCTTCGCGTAGTCCCGGGCGACCTCGCCGATAGCCCGGAGCTGGTCGGGCTCCAAGACGCCGCCGCAGTTGGTCAGACGCATCATGAAATACGATTCCTGCCCGCCGCGGTGGTGGAACACCCCCCAGAACTTGAACCGCGAGAACCACTTCTCCCGTTCGTCCTCTGGGATGGAGTCCCATCCCTTCTCGGCGAACTCCTCCAGCTTCTCCCGTACCTCGTCGCCGTACAGCTCCGCTTTGTACTCCTCTTTTTTATGCGCCATCTTCTCGCCCCGCCGTTCTTGCTGTATGTGGTTTTTTATCGCCCATATATATCTGAATGTCCGCTAATCTACGTCTAATTACTCAGCTTGATTGCTTATAACCCTAATCGTTAAAGAAATAAAGAGTAAAGTGGGCTTCGAAAACAGCCGTCCAGAATTATACCGTCTAGGAGGTGTTTAAAGAGGTTATACACCACACCGCTGGAACGGGAAAACCGAGGGACTGCAGGCGGTTGTCCGGTCCGGTACCGGAGTTGTCCTTCGGAGACGCTCGCGGAAAATAGTTCATCCGAGTCAGCTGGACCCGTAGAACTGGGGTGTCGGTCGCGCGTGCCGAACCGACGGACTGCGGGACGCAACGCAGTAGGCGTGGCACTAGTTAACATGAAAAATGAAAGAATGCAGCAGGGACAGCAGGCGAGGCGTCAGTCGTCGCCGGAGGCGACAGTAGTGCCTTCTTGCGTGCTCCGGACAAACCCGGCCGTGTTAGCGATTTTCGCGATCTCCGGCCGGAACACCCACGCCGACAGCGCGACGATGGGGAGCATGGTGAGAGCAGTCACAGAGTACCCGATGTGGAGGTTCGATAGCCACGGCGCGGAGTAAAACAGCGGGTAGACAATGCCGCCGACGGTGCCGACGCCGCCGACGACGCCCGCAACTGAGCCAGAGTCGTTGGGGAACATCGCCGGTACCTGCGCGAAGATGGCGCCTTCAGCCCAAGCACAGCCCGTGCCCACGAGGAAGCCGACGACGACGGCGTTCATCAGGACCCCGGAGAGGCCGGCCAGCGTCATTGCGAACATCATCACCACGATGAAACAGAGCCCGAGGAACGTCCACTGCTCGCGGTACTGTCCCTCGAAGAAGGGCAGGATGTTCTTCTCCTTGCGGGCCAGCAGGTCGCTGCCGTAGCCGCCGAAGGGCCGGAGCAGGCCCGCGGCAATCGAGAACGTCGCCGCGAAGGTACTGGCGATGACGAGGTTGTCCTGGTTGAATGCCTCGCGGTAGTAGGTGGCGAGCCACCCGTTCATCGACAGTTCGAGGCCGAAGGACATGATGTACGCGGCGGCGAGGACGACGGTGCCGTAGCGCGTGGCCGTGTGGAGCCAGCCTTTGAAGTTGGTGTTTTCCTTGGTCGCCTGACGCTTCGCCTCGCTTTTCGCAGCCTCGCCCAGCGTGTAGTAGGCGATTGCGAGGAGGATGGAGACAATGCCGGTGTAGAAGAACGCGGCCCGCCAGTTGGTCGAGAACAGCGGCCCGCTCCAGTCGGTCCCGAACACGCGAGGGAGGATGAGCGCCCCGCCGGCGGCACCGGCGTTCCCGACGCCGGCGTAGATGCCCTCCGCCAGGCCGAGGTTCTCCTCTTCGAACCACTCGGCGACGTGCTGGATGCCGATGACGAACGTGATGCCGGCCGTCGCCACGATGAGCCGGAGCACGAAGAACACGGAGTAGTCCTGTGCGAAGGCGCTCCCTATCGAGAACACGCCGACGTAGGCCAACACGATGGCGAAGATGGCTGGCGCGCCGAACTTATCGGAGAGCCACCCGGTGAGCATCCGTCCGAACGGTGCCATCCAGATAGCCGAACTGGCGAGGATACCGATTTCCGCGGTCGTGAGCCCGAACTCTTCGGCCATCGGACCGGTAAACGGCGCAAAAGAGAACCAGATGAGAAATGAGAAGTTGAATCCGATGGTCGCCAGCAACAGCGTCCGGTACTTCGTCATCTTGATCAGTCCCATACTGACACCCCGATTACGGACTGCGCGCTATTTGGAGTTATTGCCGATTTTTTGTCCACCAATCCGAGTTTATTTTGGATGTGTGCCCACATCAGTACATGAAGTTCGAAAGTCCCACCATTTAATAACAGTAACCCTTTACAGAACGGCTATTCTCATCCCTCAGAATGGATAGACCGCAAATATATCATCGGATATCCCCTGTTTAAGGACATTGAACGCCCAGCACACAGGGGAATAATTGGACATATTTTGATTAATTCGAACATCGCTGGAAAAGCGCGTGTCGTCGAGATATCGGAAGTGCGCCTGCTATCGGTTCAATCGGCCGTGGCCGGGGGCAGTTCAGCTTCAGGGGCAGCGAGGCGGGCGGCACACTGTTTGAAATTCGGTTCGTCAGACTGGGGGTCCCGGTCCGAGAGCGTCAGCCGGTTCGTCGCCGGGTGGTGGATCGGGAGCCACACCATGCCGCGGGGGACGCCCTCGTCCCGGTCGATGGCGACTGTCGCGGACCCGCGGCGCGTTTCGACGGTCAGTGTCCCGTCGTCGACGAGACTGCTGTGTTCCTCGACTGTCTCCGGGTGGATGCGGGCCACCAGCGACCCGGCCTCACCCCCGCGGGACCGGACGCCGGTGTTGTACCCGTCGGCCTCGCGGGCGGTGGTCAGGGTCAGCGGGTAGTCCTCGTCGGTCGGTTCCGGGAGCGACCCCTGGCGGCCCGTCGAGAACTGCGCCAGCCCGGAGGGGGTCGGGAACGACCACAACTCGCTGTCGTCCGCGTCGCGGTCGTAGTAGCGGTAGCCGCCCGAACTCTCCCCGTCGGGCGCGGGCCAGCGGACGGCGTGGTTCTCGTCGAGACGCTCGTAGGTGATGCCCGAGCAGTCGGCGACCGTCCCCTCGGTGAGGGCGGTGAACTCGTTGAAGACGGCCGACGGGTCCGGCGACGTGCTCTCGAACAGGCCGGGGAACAGCCGCGAGCCGATGGTGGCGATGATGTCGATATCCTGCCGGACGCCGCTTGGCACGTCGGTCGCCGGCCGGACGCGGGAGATGGTCCGCTCCATGTTCGTCGTCGTCCCGTCGCTTTCCCCCCAGGTCGCGGCGGGCAGGACCACGTCGGCGACCTCGGTCGTCTCCGTGTGGAAGGCGTCCTGCACCACGAGGAAGGCGTCTTCGAGCGTCTCGCGGACGCTCTCGGCCTCGGGCATCCCGGCGACGGGGTTGGTGGCGACGGCCCAGACGGCCTCTGGCTCGCCTTCGAGCATCCCGACGGGACCGGGGCCGGTGTCGTCGGGCAGGCGGTCGACGGGCACGTCCCAGTGGTCGGCGACGAGGCGGCGGTGGTCAGGGTCCTCGAAAGCGCGCTGACCGGGCCAGGTCCCTTTCGACGAGCAGATGCGGGTCCCCATCGAGTTGGCCTGGCCGGTCAGCGAGAACGGCCCGCCGCCGGGACGGAGGTTCCCCGTCGCCAGCGTCAGGTCGATGAGCGCCCGGGCGGTCTCGGTCCCCTGGACGTGCTGGTTGATGCCCATGCCCCAGTAGACGAGCGTCCGCTGGTCCATCACGTCGGCCAGCAGGTCCACGTCTGCCATGTCGACGCCGGCCTCGGCGGCCGCATCCGTGGCGTCGGGCAGGGCCGCGAGCAGGTCCTCGAAGCCCTCCGTCGCCGCGTCGACGAACGCGCGGTCGACCCGCCCCGTCTCGACGATGCGGGCGAGCACAGCCCTGGCCAGCGCGAGGTCCTTGCCGGGGGCGGGCGCGACGTGGTGTTCGGAGTTCTCGGCGGTCTCCGAACGGACGGGGTCGACGACGATGATTTCGACGCCGTCCTCGCCGGCGGCCTGTTGAATCCAGCGGAACATCACGGGGTGGGCGACCGCCGGGTTCGCCCCCCAGATGACGTGGCGGTCGGCGTCGCTGATGTCGGCGTACGTACAGGGTGGCGCGTCGCTGCCGAAGGCCTGGTAGTAGGCGGTGACGGCGCTTGCCATGCACAGGGTCGTGTTGGCGTCGTAGTTGCGCGTCCCGAAGCCGCCGCGGGCGACCTTCCCCAGCGCGTAGGCGGCCTCGTTGGTCTGTTGGCCGCTGCCCAGTACGGCGACTGAGTCAGGGTCCTGCTGGGAGGCGGCCTGAAGTCCCTCAACCGCGCGAGACAGCGCCACGTCCCACTGAGTCTGGCGGAGTTCCCCACCGCTGCGGACCATCGGCCGTGTGAGCCACTCACCGTCAGGGGCCTTGCTCTCCCGGAGACCGCGCGCACAGGCGAGTCCCTGACTGACCGGGTGGGCGGCGTCGCCGCGGGCGGCGTCAATGCCGTAGCCCTCGTCAGCGCCCTGGTGCATGTGTCCACAGCCAACCGCACACCGCATACACGTCGTTGGCACCCAGTCGCTCACAGCCACCCACGCGCCATCCAGACGCCTGTTTGTCCATTTTTCCATAATATTGCAGTTGTTTCGGATGTCATTGTCGTATTTGAATAGACGAACACACACTGTATAACAGTGACTCTTTACGAAATACTTATTTCACCAGTGAGTATGTGACATCCGTCCGCTAGATCGATAGCACCGCCAGGTAACAACAGTTTCTTTCTGACAGCGGCCAAACGCCGAGGTATGAACCACGAGCAGTCACGAGCGCTGTACGACCGCGCCCTGTCGGTGCTGTCGGGCGGCGTCAACTCCTCCGTGCGAGCGACGCGGCCCTATCCGTTCTTCGTCGAGAAAGGGGACGGCGGACACGTCGTCGACGCCGACGGCAACCGCTACATCGACTTCGTCATGGGCTATGGCCCGCTCCTGCTGGGCCACAGCCTGCCCGACCAGGTGCAGTCGGCCATCCAGCAACACGCCGCCGAGGGGCCGATGTACGGCGCGCCCACCGAGGTCGAGGTCGAACTGGCCGAGTTCGTCACCCGGCACGTCCCCAGCGTCGAGATGCTGCGGTTCGTCAACAGCGGGACCGAGGCGACGGTCTCGGCGGTCCGACTGGCTCGTGGCTACACCGGACGCGACAAAATCGTCGTGATGCAGAGCGGCTACCACGGCGCACAGGAGTCGACGCTGGTCGAGGGCGAGGGCGACCACACCGCCCCCTCCAGCCCCGGTATCCCCGAGAGTTTCGCCGAGCACACGCTGACCGTGCCGTTCAACGACGAGGCGGCCGTCCGCGAGGTGTTCGAGGAACACGGCGACGACATCGCCGCGGTGCTGACCGAACCCATCCTCGGGAACTACGGTATCGTCCACCCGGTCGAGGGCTACCACGAGACCCTCCGGGACCTGTGTGACGCCCACGGCTCGCTGCTGATCTTCGACGAGGTCATCACCGGCTTCCGCGTCGGCGGCCTCCAGTGCGCCCAGGGCGCGTTCGATATCGACCCCGACATCACCACCTTCGGGAAAATCGTCGGCGGCGGCTTCCCCGTAGGAGCCATCGGCGGCAAGAGCGAAATCATCGAGCAGTTCACGCCCGCCGGCGACGTGTTCCAGTCGGGCACGTTCTCCGGCCACCCCGTGACGATGGCCGCCGGGCTGGAGACGCTTCGGTATGCGGCTGAACACGATGTATACGACCACGTCAACGCGCTGGGCGAGCGCCTCCGGGCGGGCCTGCAGGACATCCTCGAAGACCAGGCCCCCGAGTACACCGTCGTGGGCCGGGACTCGATGTTCAAGGTCATCTTCACCCGGGACGGGCCGGACACCTTCGAGGGGCACTGCGAGGCCGGCTGCCGACAGCGGGAGTCCTGCCCTCGCTTCGACTACTGCCCGAAGACCGGGGGCGAGGTGACACAGGCCGAGACCGAGCGCTGGGAGCGGCTGTTCTGGCCCGCAATGAAAGACCGGGGCGTGTTCCTCACGGCGAACCAGTTCGAGTCACAGTTCATCTGTGATGCCCACACAGGTGAAGACATAGAGAATGCGCTCGAAGCATACAAAGAGGCGATATGAAGTGAGCGACGACGACATCGCACTCTCGGAAAAGCGGATGTACGGGGAGAAGCGTCCGGAGACCCACGCGTACGTCGCGTCGGGACTGGGCGTCACCCGCGTCGAGACCGCCGGCGGCCAGATAGGCCGGTTCAGCCTGAGCGAGCGCTGTACCGCTCGCGACGTGGCCGGCGCGAGCGGCGAGGTCGCGGTCGCCACCGACGACGGCGTGCTCGTGTCGACCGACGACGGCTTCGTCCCGACCGGGTTCGGGCCGGCCACTGCCGTCGGCTACGACGAGACCGGCCTGCTCGCGGCCGGTGAGGGCCGCGTCGCCCGCTACGCCGACGGCGAGTGGACTGACCTCGGGGCCGTCGACGGCGTCCGCGCCATCGACGGCGACCTGCTGGCCGCGGCCGACGGCGTCTACGCCCTGCCGTCGCTTGACCGGCTGGGGCTGGCCGACGCGACCGACGTGGCCGGCGACTACGTCGCGACCGAGAGCGGGCTCTACCGCCGAGACGGCGGCGCGTGGACCGAGGTCCGGTCTGGGAGCCACCGGGCCGTCGCCGCCGACGGCGAGCGCGTCCACGCCGCCGCGGCGGACGGGCTGTACGAACTGACCGAAGTGGGCTGGGAGCCGTGTGCCCTCCCCGTCGACGAGCGCGTGGTCGACGCGGTTCACGGCGATGACACCTACGCCATCACCGAGAACGGGACCTTCCTCGTGGCGACCGTAGCCGAGGCGACGGCCGACGGTCAGGGCGGCTGGCGACAGCGCTCGCTG
This sequence comes from Haloarcula sp. Atlit-47R, assembly GCF_003665985.1. Classification (NCBI taxonomy): domain Archaea; kingdom Methanobacteriati; phylum Methanobacteriota; class Halobacteria; order Halobacteriales; family Haloarculaceae; genus Haloarcula; species Haloarcula sp. Atlit-47R. The sequence goes on from NZ_QPLQ01000001.1 coordinate 1,179,394, forward strand.
GGCGTCCCCGACGTCGTCGGCGTCGCCGTGGTCTGACCCCGACAGCACGAATCGGCCGCGTGCCTGTCTCACGCGCCACACCCGCTTACAGAACCGAAACAGGGTTTAGCCCGGGCAGCCACCCACCGCACATGATTATCCCCGGAGCTGACACGCAGGCGTTCGCGGCGACTCTCGCCGAGGCGACCGGCGAGCGGCTGGGACGGGTCGAGTACGAGCGGTTCCCCGACGGCGAGCACGTTGTCCGCGTGCCCGAGGCGGTCTCGGGCGAGCGGGCCGTTGTCGTCGCCTCGACCGTCGACAGCGACGCCCACGTACAGGTGCTCCAGTTGCAGGACGCGGCCCGCGAGAGCGGGGCCAGCGAGGTCGTCACCGTCCTCCCCTACATGGGCTACGCCCGGCAAGACGAGGCGTTCAAGCCCGGCGAGCCGGTTTCCTCGCGGGCGATGGCGAGCGCAATCTCGACCGGAACCGACCGCGTGGTGACGGTGAATCCCCACGAGCCGGCCATCTGTGACTTCTTCGATGTGCCGGCAGCCCACGTCGACGCCGCGAGCGTCCTCGCCGACCCGCTGCCGGACGCCCTCGACGACCCGCTCTTTCTCTCGCCCGACGAGGGCGCGATCGGCCTCGCCAGAACGGTCCGGGACGCCTACGGCAAGGGCGAGACCGACTTCTTCGAGAAGGACCGCGACTACGACACCGGCGACATCGAAATCCGACCGAGCGACGCGCCAGTCGAGGGCCGGGACGTGGTGCTTGTCGACGACATCATCGCCACCGGGTCGACGATGAGCGAGTCCGTCGGGGTCCTCGACGAGCGGAACGCCCGGCGGGTGTTCGTCACCTGCGTCCACCCGATGCTGGCGAGCAACGCCCTGACGAAACTCAACAGCGCCGGCGTCGAGGCCGTCTACGGGACGGACACGCTCGAACGCGCCGTCAGTGAGGTCAGCGCCGCCCCGGTCGTCGCAGACCAGTTGTAGTCACACTCTGTTTTAGGGGTGCATTACCCCGATGCTTCAGCAGCCAGTATGGCTCGCGACTGCTCTTACTCGCCGCGCGCCTGCGTCAAGCCTGCTCACTGTTCGCGTGCTGTTCTAATCAGACGCTTCGGCAGCCGCGACCGGAGCAATCGCGATCTCCATCTCTACGCCCTCAACCGGCCAGGTCTTTCGGTGGCCATCTTCGACGCCGTCTAACTCATCGGCACGAACCTCGTTTTTGATGAAGTCTTCATGTCTCCAAACCAGTTCGGAGACCCTCTCATCGTCTATGCTGAGGTCCACGACGATGCGCGCCTCGATGTCCAGTTCGAGGTCCTTTCGCATCTCCTGAACCCGGCGGATGACCTCGCGTGCGTAGCCTTCGCTCTCGATGTCCTCGGTGAGCGCGGTGTCGACGTAGACCACGCCGCCGCCGTCGAGGGCGGCGAACTCCGTGCCGGTGACGCCGTCGGGCGTCTCGCGGCGGAACTCGACCATCGCCTCGGTGAGGTCGATGTCCTCGTCGAGCGTTTCCGAGACTGTGCCTTCGAGGGTATCGAGGGACTGCTCGGTGACGCGGGCCTCGTTGAGCGCGTTCATCACGCGGCCGGCGTCGTCGCCGAAGGCCGGGCCGAGTTCGCTCATGTCGGCCTCTGCGGAGTACTGGAGTTCGCCCCACTCGTCGTCAGCGCCGACGACTTCGACGGCGCGGGCGTTGAGTCGGTCGGCGATGATGGCCTCCTGCGCGCGAACGGCGTCGGCCACGTCGTCGCTGTCGGCGTCGACGACGACGCGCGTGACGGGCCAGCGGAGTTTGCGCTCGGCCTGCTGGCGGGCGTTCGACCCCGCCTCCTCGACCTCGCGGACGACCTCGATTTCGCGTTCGAGGGCGGGGTCGCGCAGGTCCTCGTCGGCCTCGGGCCAGTCGCACATGTGGACCGTCGGGTGGCCCGATTCCCCGGTGAGCGCCTCGTATATCTCCTCGGCGACGAAGGGGGTAAACGGCGCGAACAGGGCCGCGACCTCCTCCAGCACGCGATAGAGCGTGGCGTAGGCGGCCTGCTTGGAGTCGCTGTCTTCCTCCTCCCACATCCGCTCGCGGACGACCTGGATGTAAAAGCGGGAGACGTCTTCGACGACGAACTCAAGCAGTTCGTCGACCGCCTTGTCGTTCTCGAAGTCGTCCATCGACTCGGTCATCGCCGCCTCGACGCTCTGCAGGCGGGAGAGGATCCACTCGTCGACGAGTTCGAGGTCGTCGCGGACAGCCTCGACAGTGGTTTCCTCGGGGTCGAAGTCGTCGGCCCGCATGTACGGCAGCGGGAAGCGCGCGACGTTCCAGAGGATGTTGAGCCGTCGCTGCATCTCGGCGGTCTCCTCCCACGAGAAGTTCATGTCCTCGCCCTGGGCGGTCACCGACAGCAGGAACAGCCGCATTGGGTCGCGGCCGTGCTTGTCGATGACCTCGTGGGGGTCGACCAGGATGCCCTTCGACTTGGACATCCCGCGGCCGTCGGGCATGTTGGCGTAGCCGTGCATCAACACCTGCTTGTACGGGATTTCGCCCGTCGCGGCGGTACTCATACCCAGCTGGGACCAGAACCACCCGCGGGTCTGGTCGTGGGCCTCCATGATGAGGTCGGCGGGCCACAGTTCCTCGAAGTCCTCGGTCCGCTCGGGGTAGTCGACGGTCCCCCACGTCGCCACGGAGGAGTCGAGCCACACGTCGAACACGTCGCCGACGCGGGTGTAGGTCGTGCCGTCCTCGGTGATGGTGAGGTCGTCGACGGTGCCCTTGTGGAGGTCCACGCTCTCGGGGTCGATGTCCTGGTCGACGCGCTCGGCCAGTTCCTCGCGGTCGCCGACGACGATGGCGTCGTCCATGTCGCCGCTCCAGTCCTCAGGTAGCCAGATGGGGATGGGGATGCCCCAGTAGCGCTGCCGGGAGACGTTCCAGTCCGGCGCGTCCTCGACGAAGTCCCGGAAGCGGTTGTCCCGCGCCCACTGCGGGTACCACTCGCTGTCCTCGATGTTTTCGAGCAGTTCCTCTTTGATGTCGGTCACCGTGATGAACCACTGGTCGGTGACGATGCGGACGATGTCGGTGTCACAGCGCCAGCACTGCCCCTCGCGGACGGTGTGGCCCTCCTCGCTGGAGAGCAGGACGCCGTTGTCGTCGAGGTCGTCGATGACATCGTCGTTGGCGTCGCGGACGAAGGTCCCGGCGTACTTGCCCGCGTCCTCGGTGTAGACGCCGTCGGAGCCGACCGGACAGAAGATTTCCAGACCGAGTTCCTGCCCGCGCTCGAAGTCCTCCTCACCATGGCCGGGCGCGGAGTGGACCAGTCCCGTGCGGTCGGCCTCGACGTAGTCGGCGGTGTACACCTGCCCGGAGCCCTCGCCCTGGGCGTGGTTCGGCACTTCCTCGGCCAGCGGGTGGTCGTACTCCCAGCCGATCATCTCCTCGCCGGTGAGGTCCTCGACGACCTCGTAGTCGTCGTAGCGGCCGGCCTTCAGCACGTCCTCGACGCAGGCCTCGGCGACGTAGAGGCGCTCCGTCTCGCCGTCTTTCTCGGCGTCGACGCCCACGTAGTCGAGGTCGCCGTCGACGGCGACGAAGGTGTTGGCGACGATGGTCCACGGGGTCGTCGTCCAGATGACCAGACTGCCCTCGCGGTCCGCGAGGTCGAACTTCACGTAGATGGAGGGCTTGCCCACGTCGTGGTACTCGACCTCGTTGTTGGCGATGCCGGTCTCACAGCGGGGGCACTGATTGATGGAGCGCTGGCCCTGCTCGACGAGGCCGCGCTCGTGGGCCTGCTGGAAGCCCCACCACGCGGCCTCCATGTACTCGGGATTGACTGTTTTGTACGGGTCGTCCCAGTCCATCCAGACGCCGAAGTCCTGGAAGTCGGACTGGAGGCCCTCCAGTTGCTCCTCGGCGAACTCCTTGCACTCCGCGATGAAGTTCTCCTCGCCGAAGGCTTCGATGTCCTTCTTGTTCTCGAAGTCCAGGCGCTCCTCGACCTTGGTCTCGATGGGGAGGCCGTGCATGTCGTAGCCCGGCCGGTCGGTGACGTCGTAGCCCTGCATCCGCAGGTAGCGGATGTAACAGTCCTTCAGGGTCTTGTTCCACGTCGTCCCCATGTGGGCCGCGCCGGAAGTGTAGGGCGGCCCGTCGACGAAGAAGTAGTCCTCGCCGTCGGCCCGGTGGGCCTTCGTCTGCTCGTAGGCGTCGACGTCGTCCCAGTAGGAGAAGACCCCCTCCTCGACGTCCTCGGGGTCGTACTGGTCGTCGACAGCGGCGAAACGTTCCATACCCGTTCCATCCGCCGCCGGCAATAAAGGACAATCGATTGTGTGTGTGCCGTTCAGACCGCGGGGCCGCCGGCCTCGCGGCGCCGGTCAGCGCTCGCGCTGGAGGAGCAACCCGGCGGTCTGGCCGCTGTTTTCCGTTATCGGCGCGACGACTTCCCAGCCGTCGGCACCGAGGTCGTTCAGTTCGTCGACGGGAACGCTGCTGCCGCCGAACATGCCGGTGTCGACGTCGAGCGTCTTGTACTCGTAGGAGGGCATACACGCGCTGTGGCGGCGACCAGCGGCAAACGTCTTGTGGTGGCGCGACCGCCACCGCTTTGCCGCCGACGGCCGTGCCCTCGCGTGTGCCCACGTTCCCCGACGACGAGGCCAGACACGCCCTCGCCGCGGACTGCCAGCGCTGTCCCGAACTCGCCGCGAGCCGGACCTGCATCTCGTGGGGCAACGGCCCCCTGGACGCCGCTCTCGTGGTCGTCGGCGAAGCCCCGGCCGAGGGCGACCCGGAGGCCGAACGCTGGCGCGGCGGCAACCTGACGGGGCTGGCCTACACCTCGCGCCGTTCCGGCCGGAAAATCCGGCAGATACTCGCCGACGCCGGCTACGGCCGCGACGCCTGCTACTTCACGAACGCGGTGAAGTGCCACCCGGCGGAGAACCGCGACCCCACCGACGCGGAGCTGGCGAACTGCCGGCCGTACCTCGTCGAGGAGGTCGAGGCAGTGGAGCCGGCGGCGGTCGTGACGACCGGGAGACACGCCACGGAGACGGTGCTGTCCCTCGACGACACGTCCCTCGATGGGTTCCTCGATAGCGTGCTCGACCCCCGGCGGAGCGAGGCGCTTGGCGTCCCCGTCGTCCCGCTGCTCCACCCCTCGTATCAGGAGGTGTGGCTCTCGCGACTGGGCTACGACCGCACGGAGTACGTCGACGCCATCGCCGAGACGGTGGCCGGCGTCGCCGACACCTAGAACCTTCATGTGACCGCCGGACGCAGGGACGACCATGAGCGAGGACTGCATCTTCTGTCAGATTGTCGCCGGCGACATCCCCGGACGCACCGTCTACGAGGACGACACCGTGCTGGCGTTTCTGGACGCAAACCCCCTCTCGCCGGGTCACACGCTCGTCATCCCGAAGGCCCACCACGAGCGGCTGAACGACACGCCCGCCGACGTAGCGGGTGCGGTCATGTCGACCCTGCACGAACTCGTCCCCGCCGTCGAGGCGGCCGTCGACGCCCCCGCCAGTACGGTGGCGTTCAACAACGGCGAGGAAGCCGGTCAGGAGGTCCCCCACGTCCACGGCCACATCGTCCCGCGGTTCGAGGATGATGGCGGCCGCCCCATCCACGCGCTGGTCACCGACCGGCCCGACCTCTCCGAGGACGAACTGGACGCCATCGAGAGCGACATCGTCGCCCAGCGAGACTAAAATTCCGTATCTTTTTACCGAAAGATAGTCGAACAGCGACGCATGGGGGTTCCGACGCTCGCGTTCGTTGGGTGTACCGGTGGTGCTGGCACGACGAGACTGACAGTCGAGGCGGCGGCGACGCTGGCCCGGGGCGGGCGGTCCGTCGCCGTCGTCGACGCGGCCTTCGGGACGCAGGGGCTGGCCACGTACGTCGACGGGCGGCTCGACGCCGACGTGACCGCGGTGGCGGTCGGCGACGCGCCGGTCGAGGACGCGCTGTTCGAGTGGGATATCGACGCCGACGGGCGGGTCGCGCTCTGTCCGGCCCACGCGCCCTTCGAGCGCCTCGCCCGCGCCAAGACCGCCGAGAGCGCACAGGCGCTCGAACGGGCCATCGAGGAGTTGACCGGTCGGTTCGACCACGTCCTGCTGGACGTGCCCCCGGTCGCGTCGAACCCGGCCGTCGCCGCCGTCACGACCGCACAGCGGCGGGCGCTCGTTGTGCCGGCGAGCCAGCGGGGCAGCGACCTGCTCCCGAGACAGCGGGGCCGGCTGCGGGACATCGGCGCGCCGGCCACGGCCGTCGTCGCGACCCGTGTGGCCGGCGACGACGCCGAACCAATCGAGGACGCGGCACACACGGTGGGTCACATCGGAGCGGCCGCGCCCAGGCCGCTCGCGACCGACCCCGATACCGAGGTCGCGCCGGCCGTCGCCGCGATGACCGAGGATCTACTCGATACGGACCTCGGCCTGACCTTCGAGGACGACGGGCTGTTCTCTCGCTAGGGGAGCGGAACGACGACGACGGGGCGGTCGACCCGGGCGAACAGCTCCGCGGCCGTCGAGCCGACGCCGTCGCTGTCGTCGGTCCCGCGGTGGGGGCCGACGACGAGTTCGTCCGGGTCGTGCTCGTCGACGGCCGCCAGTAGCTCCGTGGCAGGTTCGCCCGCCCGCGTCTCTGTCGTTGGCGCGAACGCCGCGAGCCGCGAGCGGGCGACGTTGACGGCGTCACCGGCGTCACGGGACGGTGCGTCGGGGTCGCGGACGGCGACCACGACGATTTCGTCGTCGGCTCCGGGGTCGAGTCGGTCCTGGAGGTAGTCGGCGGCGGCCGCGGTGACGTGGACGGAGCCGGTGGCGAGCAGAAACGTCGTCATGGGCTACCGTGGGGACCCGCCCGGCTTCGGGCTTTCGCTCGGCTCAGACGGCCGCCAGCAGAAGTTGGAGCGCCTTCGGTATCATGACGCCGACGACGAGCTGGGTCCACATCGTGAACGTGGCCGGGTACTCCTTGGTCCCGGTGACGAACTCGACCTGCTTGCGGTACCGGCGGTACTCCGCCGGGGGGTTGAGCGCGTCGAACGACCGGATGTCCCACGGCGCGTCGACGTGGTCCCTGGCCCGCCTGTCGAGGTCGTAGAGGAGTTCGCGCTTCTGTCGGGCCATGTGCTGGTGGAGGACGTAGATGCCGTAGCCATGACGCCGACCGACAGGACCCAGACGGCGGTGAACGCGGCGTTGACCGCGAGGCCGGGCGCGTCCAGCGCGCTGTAACCGAGCGCCCCGCCGAGGATGTGCGGCCCGTACGTCGCGACGGCGTAGGCGACGAGCCCGACCATCAGGTAGTAGTAAGCCACTTTGACCAGTTCACCGACCGGTCGCATCCCGCCCAGTTGCTCGGGGTCTAAGTAATCGAGCGTCACGTCCGCCGCGGCGATTCGGCGGGGCAACAGCACCTCGACGGCGACGTAGGTCGCGAGAAACGACGCCAGCACCGGGACGTAGCCGAAGGGCGTCACGACGAGGAAGCGAAACACCCGCGTCGCGCCGCCGGCGGCGTAGAGCTGTGGCACGGTGAGGATGACGACGGCGTTGACGAGCGTGAAGCCGGTCCCCAAGCCGACGAGCAGCCAGACGAGGCGGTCCGGGACCAGCCCGTCGAACCGCGAGGCGTCGTCGACGCGCGCCTCGATGTTGCTCCGGGCGAGCGCCCGGTCGTAGCGACGGTACAGCGACTCCGTCGCGAGCGCGGCCCCGAGCAACACCAGCGGTCTGACCAGCCACAGCGGGTTCTGGACGAACGTCAACACCTGCCCGGTGAGGAGGCGATACCCCTGCAGTCCGACCAGTTCCACGGCGACGACGGCGACGGCAAACCACGTGAGCGGCCCCCAGACCGCCGGCGTCCCGGTCGAGCGGTCGCCGGACGCGCCCAGTCTACCAGCGAGGCGGGCGAGCAGTGGTCGGCCTGCCCTGGGCCCCTGTCCTGAATTGTCACCGATACCCATACGCCAACTGTCGACGTGAGCGTGTAATCAAACTGGCGGCGAGACAGGCCACTCAGCGGTGACGTACCGGCCGGACTCGGCTTCGCTGTCCGAGAAACGCTATATAAATAGTGACGTGACCACGGCCGCTGTATGCACGTAGCGGACAGACGTTCAGGGACGGGACGCCGCGTACGACCATGTCCGGAACCGACACCGTCGGCGCGTCACGGTTCGTCTGTCCGTTCTGCGAGCGGACGTTCGAGCGGTCGCGGACGGCGTGTTCGAACTGCGGCAGCACGGTCGTGCTCCCGCTCGAGAGCCAGTCCGCGTACGACAGCATCCTCGCGATGTGTGGGAAGTAGGTCGGACGCGACCGACCGCCGGCCCGGGGGCGTCACCGACGGGCTTACATACAGCCCAACCTGTACCCGAGAGCGTGCGCGTCGAGAACAGTTTCATCGGCACCGACGGCGTCGGGGAGAAGACCGAGCGGTCCATCTGGGAGCAGGGCGTCACCCACTGGGACGAGTTCGAACCGTCAGTCGTCGGCGGCCAGCGCGGCGACCACATCCAGCAGTTCATCGACGAGGGGCGCGAGCGGGTCGCCGAGACCGACGTGGCCTACTTCGACCGGGCGTTTCCCAGCAGCGAGCGCTGGCGGCTGTACGAGACCTTCCGCGAGCGGGCCTGTTTCTTCGACATCGAGACGACCGGACTCGACCAGGACCGAAATCAGGTGACGACGGTGAGCCTCCACCAGGACGGCGACACAGAGACGCTGATAGCCGGCGACGACCTGACGACCGAGAACCTCCGGGCCGCGTTCGACGGCGCGGATCTGCTGGTGACGTTCAACGGCAAGCGCTTCGACGTGCCCTTCCTCGAAGCGAACTTCGACGTCGACCTCGACCGGCCGCACCTGGACCTCATGTACACCTGCAAGAAAATCGGGCTCTCGGGCGGGCTCAAACAGGTCGAGCAGGACATCGGCATCGAGCGCGACCGGCCGGACATCTCGGGCCGGGACGCGGTCCGTCTCTGGCGGGAACACGAGCAGGGCCGTGACGGTGCACTCGAAACGCTGGTGTCGTACAACCGGGAGGACACAGTGAACCTCAAGACGCTGGCCGAAACCGCGACCGAGCGCCTCGACGAAGAAGTTTTCGTCGGTTGAGACCGCGGACGGGAACCGTCACCATACCCCCATCGTTTCAGGTGGAACGGGGAGCCGACGCCCGACTGGGTCGGCTATCGGCTCCAGAAGGGCGTGTGTCCGTGGCCGAGCAGGATAGCCGCGACGTGCCAGGCGACGAGTTCGACGAACAGCCCCGTGTCCTGGCCCGTGCCGACGCCGTAGAGCGACGGGAGATAGCAAAGCGGCAACACTACCGCGCTCCAGAACGCGACCGGACGGACGCCGGCGAGCGTCACGGTCCAGACGCCCCGAGCCGCGAACGCGAGCGTATCGAGGTATCGGCCGGCGTCCGTCGCCCCCAGGCTGTCGGTGTCGCTCTGGCGGGGGAGCGAGGGGTTATCGCTGTTCGACGACCCCACCGTCGCTCACCCTGTCTGGCCTCGGTATCATCGGTCGAAACAACAGTATACCGCACCTAATCGGTGGTTGCTACACATATAAGCGGACGCGTCGGCGCGGCTACGTGTATTCACCGTCCCAATCGGTGTCATCGGGTGTCACACCGGGTTCACGGCGCCCGCACAGTCCGGGCACTCGGCGAGCATCCGGGGCCAGTCGCCGGCCGTGTCGTAGGCGATGACGAGGTTCGCCGCCGGAATCGTCACGTCACAGGCCGGGCACTTCCCGAGCGGTGGGTCGGCCGTCTCTATGTCACTGTTCCACATACGACGAGCTACACACGCTAAACGTATTGTTACCAACCTCCTACGGCGCGTCTCACTCCCCGTCCCGCGGCGGCCGCTTCGAAAGCCGGTCGAACCGGCGCTGGGCCTCGCTCGCCCGGTCGACGGTTTCGTCGGCCTCGTAGGTCACGTCCGCGAGCGCCGCGTCCGCGACGGTTACTTCGAGGACAGCGTCGGCCGTCCGCGCCTCGGCCGGCAGTTCGGCCGCCTCGATGTCGAGGGCGTACAGGTCGTCCTCGGCCTCCAGTTCGAGCGTCGCGATTCCCTCCTCGATTCGGTCGACGACGGCGGTGTAGGTTCCATCAGGTATCATTAGTAACTCCGTTCGAGTACGGTCTCGTTGTCGACGTCGGTTACGGTGACAGTGTCGCCACCGTTGTTCCATATCGGACGCTCGGACCCCCAGTAAAGGTCGGTAGCCGTGTCGGTGCCGCTGCCGGTGTGCAGGGTAACGGTCTCGTCGGGGCCGAGGGTGACCCCCTCGGGGAAGGCGTAGGTGCGGCCAGACTCGTCGGCGACCGTCCAGCCGCCAATCGAAAGCGGGGCCGCGCCCGCGTTCCGGAACACGACGTACTCGTCGTTGAGGTTGTCCCGGTCGTCGCCGGCGGCGTCGGCGCGAATCCGGTCGACGACCAGGTCCCCGCTCGTGTTTTCGGCGGGCGTTCCACCGTCAGTCACGACCGGCGTGTCGGCCCGGACCGACACGCCGGCGCGGTAGGTCGCACGCTCCGAGACGGGGTCGGTCGCGCCGGGGGCAATCGGGTCGCCGGCACGCAGCGACAGCGGGTCGGTCGGTGCGGCCCGTTGCGTGCTGACGGTCACGGCGGTCCCGCCGCTTGTCACCACAGTGTCGCCGTGGGTGGCGGTCCAGTACGTCGGCACCGACCGCGCTGCGAGCCGCGCGAGCGTCTCGTTGCTGGGGTGGCCGTACTGGGAGTCGTAGGCGCTCGACACGATGACCGTCCGGGGGTCGGCGGCGTCGAGCAGCGCCCCGCTCGTGCTTGACGCGCTGCCGTGGTGCCCGGCTTTTAGCACGGTGGCCCTGAGCGTTGCTCCGTAGGCGTCGACGAGATACGCCTCCTGCTTGTCCTCCGCATCGCCGGTAAAGAGGAAACTCGTCTCACCGTGCTCGACCCGGAGGACGATGCTGTTCTCGTTTCGGTCCCCGTTTTCGAGGTATGGCTCCGGCGGGCCGAGGACGGTCGTCTCGACGCCAGCGAACCGAATCCGGTCGCCCTCGCGGGTCTCGTACAGCGTCACGTTGTGGGCGTCGACAGCGTCGAGGTATCGCTCGTAGGTCTGCGTGCTCGCGGCGATACCGGGGTCGTACACCGCGCCGACGCCGTTTTCCTCGGTCTCGTAGTGCCTGATGACGGCCGCGTTGCCGCCGATGTGGTCGGCGTCATTGTGTGAGACGACGAAGTGGTCGACGCGGTCGATGTCCTGTCGGTCGAGATACTGCAGGACGTACTCACCGTCGTCAGTGAAATCCCCGGAGTCGATGAGCATCGTCTCGTTGTCGGGACTGACCAGCAAGGTCGCCACCGACTGGCCAACGTTGATGAAATGGACCTCTAGCGTCCCGTTCGCTGCGACCGGCGAGGAGGAGTCCGGCGTCGCTGTCTCGGTTGCGGTCGGCTGGGTCGCGCCGCTGTCAATCCCGTTCGCCACGAACCCGCCGCACCCAGCAAGTACCAACAGTACTGCGACGGCTATTGACGCAACCCCGCGACTCCATACCATTCCGTCTGTCTACGCGCCCGGGTTATTTGGTAGCACTTACCAATTACATGCCGCGAGACAGTGCGTGGCGTCGTGTACCCGGAACAACAGCACGCCGTTCAGTAGTTGGCGGCCTCGGGTGTCTTCGGCGAGTCCGTCGGCCGCAGCAGGTGGACGCGCCCGGCAAGAAACCCCAGCAAAAGGCCGGTGAAATGTGCGATAAGCGCGACGCCGGGGTTCGCGGTGGCAATCGTGATCGCGGCGGCGACGACGCCAGCCAGTGCCAGCTGGACGCGCGGCGCGAGTTCGAATCCGCCGATGACAGTGTCAGTCAGACGATTGGCGGCGAGCAGGTATCCGAAAAGCGCAAACACCGCGCCGCTGGCCCCGAGCACGGAGACGTGACTGACCATCCCGGGGACGAACGGGCCGACGAGGCCAGCTATCGAGACCTGTGAAACTCCGGCGAGTGCGCCGGTCGAGACGAAGAAGGCGTGAAACCGGAGTGGCGAAGTCCGGCGTTCGAGGACAGCGCCAGCGAGCGCCAGCCCGACGGCGTTTGCGAGGAGGTGGGGCAGGCCAGCGTGTGCATACACGTTGGTGACAAGCGTCCAGGGACGGCTGAGCAGCGGAGGAGAAAGGGCGAACAGGCTCCGCGGCGCGGCCACTACGCCGACGGCCTGCTGTGCGAGGAACACAGTACAGATGACGGCCAGCGTGACCACGGTTGGGCTTTGTCGCAGCGGCTTCATCTCGCTGATATTGTTGCCCTCGATACAAGAAACGCTCGGACGCCCCGAACCGTTGCAGAACGCATACGTGGCAGCGTGGCGTTACCTCGCGTATGTCCGAGCTAACTGACGCCCTTACTGCGGTGTTCGCAAACGAGACCGACGACGACATCGCACAGGCAGCCGCCGAAAACATCGCCGACTTCGCCGAGGAGTACGACGAGGACTTGACGAGCGACCGCGTCACCGACCTACTCGCGGATGCACCCTACGACGGGTTCCAGCGCCGGTTCAACTGGGTCGTCGGCGAACTCGCCGCCGAGAGCGAAGACTGCACCGACTCCCGGGAGTTCCGCATCGACGGGTTCGGCGACCTCGCGGCCGACCCCGATATCGGGACCTGAGCGGGCCATGCCCGGCGGAACCTACACGCTGGTACTCCAACGGGACGCCCGTGGACCGATTACGGTCGGCGCGCTTGGCGAATTCACGTTCCCGGCGGGCTGGTACGCCTACACTGGGAGCGCGCTGGGCAGCGGCGGCTTCGGCCGCATCGACCGCCACCGCGCGGTCGCCGCCGGCGACAACGACACCCGGCACTGGCATATCGACTATCTGCTCGGTGACGCAGCGACGACCGTCGAGCGGGTCGTCACAACCGAGGCCGACGTCGAGTGTGCCGTCGCCCGGCGGGTCGACGGCCCGACGGCCGAGGGGTTCGAGCGTATCGACGCTTTCGGCTGTTCTGACTGTGACTGTCGTTCGCATCTGATACACCACGCGCAGCGGGCACAGCTGGTCGGCGCGGTGACCGACGCCCACGAGGCTGTCCGCGACGCGCCCACAGACGAGTAGTCAGGAGATGTGAATCGCGGGCTTGTTCGGCCGTGCCTTGGCCGCGAGGTCGTCGTCGGGTGCGGCCCGCCGGACGACGACGTCACAGCCGAACTCGTCTTCGAACAGCCACGCGGCCTGCTGGAGCGTGTCGAGTTCGCGCTCGCCGTTGATAATCGGTTCGAGCCCTGCCCCGCGGTCGGCCAACCGGTCGGCGAAATCGGCGGCCGTGTCGCCGTGCTGCTTGATACCCTCGTCGGCCATGATTTCGCCGACGATGGCGTCGTCGGGGTCAGACTCGCGGGCGATTTCGTAGGCGCGGTACTTCCAGTCGGCGGCGACGACGAGTTCGATCTCGTTCGGTTCGTCGATGTCGACGACCTCCGTGATTTCGCGCACGTCGTCGAGCGTTCGCCGGACGACCTGCCGCTCGATGCGGTAGTTGTCAACGTCCCGGAGCGGTTCCGGCCACCGGCTCTCGGCGACGAGGCCGTCCTCGTCGAGCAGTTGCCACATCTCCTCGGCGAGGAACGGTGCAATCGGAGCAACCAGACGAGCGAGCACCCGCAGGCCGCGGCCGTAGGCGAACTGGTAGGGCCGGTCGTAGCCCGCGTAGCGCCCCAGAAGCCGTGCGAACCGCTGTATCTCGCCGATGACACGATGGAAGCGAAAGCGGTCGTACTCCTCGGTGACGGCCGCGATTGTCCGGTCGATTTCCCGCTCCAAGTACGCGTCGTGGTCGGTGCTCTCGGTGCGTGTCTCCGTTCGGTCGGTGTATTCCGTGACAAGGCGATACAGCGTCTGCTGGAAGTCGTAGGCCGTCGAGACGTCCTTGACCGTCCACTCGAAGTCCTGTGAGGGGTGGGCCGCCGAGAGGACGAACAGCCGCGTCGTCTCGGCCCCGTACTCGTGGGGCGCGATGTCGTTGCCCTTCGACTTGGACATCTTCTCGCCGCTGTGGAGCACCGTCCCCTGGTTGATGAGCCGCTCGACCGGTTCCTCGCGGTCCAGCAGGCCGATGTCCGACAGCGCCCGGGCGAAAAAGCGGATGTACAGCAGGTGGAGGACGGCGTGTTCCTCGCCGCCGACGTACACGTCGACCGGGAGCCACTCGTCGGCGGTTTGCTGGTCGAAGGGGGCGTCCTCAAAGTGTGGAGACAGGTATCTCAAAAAGTACCACGAGGAGTCGACGAACGTGTCCATCGTGTCTGTCTCTCGCACCGCGTCGGCCCCGCAGTCCGGACAGGTCGTCTGCTTCCACTCCTCGGCCGCATCGAGGGGATTTCCGGTCGTCTGGACGTAGTCGGGCAGTTCCACCGGCAGGTCCTCCTCGGGGACGGGGACGTGGCCGCAGTCGTCGCAGTGGACGATTGGAATCGGCGTCCCCCAGTAGCGCTGCCGGGAGATGAGCCAGTCCCGCAGGCGGTAGGTCACTGCGGACTCGGCGGCCTCGTGCTCACACAGGCGCTCGCGGGCGGCGGAACTGGCGAGGCCGTCGTACTCGCCGCTGCCCGTGAGCATCCCGTCGCCGGTGTACGGTGCGTGTGGCAGGTCCGTCCCGCTGCCATCGACCGGTTCAACAGCCCGCTGTACGGGCAGATCGTGTTCGTCGGCGAAGGCGTGGTCCTGTTCGTTGTGAGCGGGGACGCCCATAACCGCGCCCGTGCCCACGTCGTCCAGCACGTACGCCGCGACGTACACCGGCAGTTCCTCGCCGGTGTAGGGGTGTGTCGCGGTGAGGTCCGTCTCGACGCCGCTCATCCCGGTGTCGTCCGTAGTCGCCACTGATTCCACGTACTCGGCGACGGCCTCGTCCGCCTCGGCGAGCGCTCGGGCGAGGTCGTGGCCCGGAGACAGTGCCAGATACGTCGCGCCGTAGACCGTATCGAGCCGCGTCGTGAACGCCTCGACGGTGTCGTGGTCGTCGTGGTCAATGGAGAACGCGACGCGAGCACCTTCTTGTCGGCCGATCCAGTTGCGCTGGCTGTCCCGGACGCCGTCAGGCCACCCCTCCAGGTCGTCCAGCCCGTGATACAGCTCCTCGGCGTAGTCGGTAATGGCGAAAAACCACTGGTCGAGGTCGCGCTGCTCCACGCCGGTCCCGCAACGCCAGCAGACACCACCGTGGGTATGGCTGTGGCCGGTGCCGGCAATCGTCTCGCCTTCGTCGGTTTCCGGCGGCGTCTCGACCTGTGCGTCGGCAAGCACTGTCTCGCAGTCCGGACACCAGTTCACCGTCGCCGCGCCGTAGTCAACCAGACCCTCGTCGTAGAACTGGGTAAACAGCCACTGGTTCCACTGGTAGTATTCGGGGTCGCAGGTCGTGATCTCCCGAGACCAGTCGTAGCCAAAGCCCATCTCCCGAAGGTCGTCTTTCATCTGGTCGATACACGTTCGGGTCCAAGACTCGGGGTCCGTGTTCCGTTCGTAGGCCGCGTTCTCCGCCGGCAGGCCGAAGGCGTCCCACCCCATCGGGTGGAGTACGTCGTCGCCGGCCATCCGCCGGTACCGGGCGTACGCGTCCGTGATGGCGTAGTTCCGGATGTGTCCCATATGCAACGAGCCGGACGTGTACGGGAACATCCCCAGTACGTACGTCGGGTCGTCAGCTTCAGCGGGGCACTCGAAAACGCCCTCGCGCTCCCAAGCCTGCTGCCAGTACTCCTGAACCCGAGCGTGGTCATATCGGCGCGACATTTGCTACCTCGTCCTGTGCCGGCGGCGCACATCAGTGTTCGGCTCTGAAAAGGGGCTTGCCCCAACGGGACTGCTATTGTGTACAGCCAGAAAGCCCCGGCTGTCATCGGACGCGCAGCGTCCGATTGCCCGCGAGAGCGCGCTCTTGCCTTGGCTGTTCGCATTACATAACTTTGTGCTACTGTTGCGGGCAGAAATAAGCCCAGAGAAGATTGTTTCTAGCTCATTCCTCGCCGGACTCGTAATGCTCACCCGCGGCTTCGGGCAGGCGAGTCTTGCCCACCAGAGCGAGCACGACGATGACGGCGACGAACGGGATCGTCTGGACCAGTGAGTCGGGGACAGCGATGACATCGGCCGTCTGGAGGCGCAACTGGACGGCGTCGAGACCGGCAAACAGCGTGGTCGACAGCAGCGCACCGACCGGGTTGTAGTTGCCGAACAGATAAGCGACGATGGCGATGAATCCCTTGCCGTTGACCATCGTCGGCCCGTTGCCGGTGAACTGGCCGATGTTGATGGCCAGCGCGGCCCCGCCCATCCCCGAGAGGACGCCGGAGAGGAGTACGGCGGCGTAGCGGACGCGTGACACGTCAACGCCGGCAGTGTCCAGTGCCTTCGGGTTCTCGCCGGAGGCCCGGACCCAGCGGCCGAAGGTGGTGCGGTTCAGCACGTACCACGACGCCGCCACGGCGAGGAACATAATATACACTGCGGGCGAGGCATCGAACAGCGCGCCGAAGAACGGGATGTCGGCCAGCCCCGGGACCGTTATCGTATCGAAGGTCCCGACGTTGCTAGTGTTTGGCCCGCCGTAGAACACCTGTGAGGCGAACGGCGCGAGGCCGAGCGCGATGAGCCAGACGGCCAGACCGGCGATGATCTGATCCGCGCGGAACTCGATACAGACGACGGCGAAGACGCCAGCGAGCAGCGTCGATGCGACGATGCCGATGAGGAACCCGAGCCACAGCGACCCGGTGGCGTCGGCCCCGAAGATAGCTGCGAACGCCGAGATGATGAGCAGCCCTTCGAGCCCGATGTTGATGATGCCGCTTTTTTCCGCAAAGATGCCACCGAGCGCGGCCAGCACGATTGGGACCGAGAGCCGTAGCGTCGATGACAGCGTCGATTTCGAGGCCAGCACCCAGAATATCTGCCCGGGGGTCGACGCCGGTGCCACGAGGCCGAACCCGGCGAGGACAGCCAGCGTGAGAAACGCCGCAGCGGCGATGAACAGTCGGCCTGACGCTGACGAAAGTCGATCCATGGTGCTGTCGTTAGTCATCAGCACCACCTCCGGCGGTCGCGGTGGCCGGACTGTCTGGCTCGCGCGTTGCGAGCCGCCGTCCGATGATACGGAAGAACTCCGGCATCGCGACGAACAGGATGATAAGCCCCCGGAGGACGCCGACCAACTGTGGCGGCACGTCGGTCGCGAAGGCCACCACGTTCGAGCCGGACTTGAGGACGCCAAAGAGCAGGGCAGCGAAGACGGCTCCAATCGGATTGTTGCCGGCAAGGATAGAGACGGTGATCCCGTCGAAGCCGTAGCTCGGAATGCCAGTCTGGAACTTTCCGAGGGTCATCATCACGAACACGGCCCCGCCGATACCGCCGAGTGCGCCGGACAGCGTCAGCGACGTCAAGATAGTCCGGGCGGAGTCGACACCGCCGTACTCCGCGGCTGCAGGCTGGATACCGGCGGTTCGCAGGTCGTATCCGAAGGCCGTGTGTTCGAGCAAGTAGTAGACGCCCCCGACGAACGCGAGCGCAATCAGCAGCGCGAGCAAGGAGAAGTCCGTCCGCGGGTCGAACAGGATCGAGGGGAACTGCCCTTCGACGGGCAGCGTCCGGGTCTGTGTCGCCTGACTCGTCGGGTCGGCGAAGTGGTTCCGGACGAGATACAGCGTTACCCGGACGGCGACGAAGTTGAGCATAATCGTCGTAATAACCTCATTTGCGTCGGCATAGGCTTTCAGCGCGCCAGGTATCGCACCGTAGAGGCCGCCGCCGATTGCGCCGGCGAGCAGGCCGAGCGGAATAAACAGGACGAGCGCGATTGTTCCGGAGACTAGCGAACCAGCCCAGAGCACCGTCAGTGCGGCCGCCAGCGCGCCGATGATAAGCTGGCCCTGCGTCCCGATGTTGAAGATGCCGGCACGGAACGCTAATGCAACCGAGAGTCCGGTGAACACCAGAATCGTCGTCTCCCGAAGCGTCGCCGCGAACTGCGCGTTCAGCGGCGACCAGCCGCCGGCGAAGGGATCGCCCAGCGCGCCGAGGAACAGCCGGTTGAACACGTAGAACGGGTCGTAACACAGCGTCGTGGAACCGAACGTAAGTACCGGCGACCGGCACGTCGCCAGCAGTCCCGCGACGGTGACGATGACCGTTCCGACGACGATAGAGAGCAACAGCGCCGAGACAGCGATGAGGATACGCTCGCCGACAGAGGTCTGCCCCAGTCTGATGAGTTGCTGTCGGTACTGTGACCACCGGTCGTCCGCATCCGGCGTCGGCGGGTCGTCGCCGTTCCGCGACGGGTCGCTATCGCTCATTGGTGTCCCTCCCCGTCCGCCGCAATGGTCGGGGCGGCGTCAGGTTGCTGCCCGGCCATCAGCAGTCCGAGCTGTTCTTCGGTCACGCGCTCGGGATCGACGATGTCGACGATCTCGCCCTCGTAGACGACGGCGAGGCGGTCCGAAAGCGACTGGACCTCATCGAGGTTCGAAGAGATGAGCAACACGGCCCGGCCCGCTTCCCGGAGCGCGTTGATCTGGTCGTGGATGAACTCCATCGACCCCACATCCACGCCGCGCGTGGGGTGAGAGGCAACGACAAGACGCGGGTCCCGGGCGAACTCCCGGCCGACGACGAACTTCTGCTGGTTCCCGCCGGAGAGAGACTTCGCGTGAGCGTTGGCATCCGGCGGCCGAACGTCGTACTCTTCGATTATCTCCTCCGCGTGGTCGCGCGTGTAGTCCCAGTCGATTCGACCGTTCGAGGAGTAGTCAGGGGCGTGCTGGCTCCCCAGCAGGCCGTTCTCGACGAGGTCGAAGTCCATCACCAGCCCTCGCTCCTGTCGGTCTTCCGGGATGTAGGCCAGTCCGGCCTCGATGCGCTCCCGGCGGCTGTCGGTGGTCCGGTCGACGTCGTCGTATGTGATCGTTCCCTCGTCAGGCATCTGGAGCCCGGTAATTGCCTCGACCAGTTCCGACTGGCCGTTCCCGTCAACGCCAGCGATACCGAGCACCTCGCCGGCCCGGACCTCAAGCGAAATCCCGTCGACTGCGCGGACACCCCGGTCGTCCTCCACAACGAGGTCCGAAACCTCGAGGATAGACCGGCCCGGCTCGGCAGGGTCCCGGTCGAGGTCCAGCAGCACCTCCCGACCGACCATCATCTCGGCCAGTTCTTCCCGAGTGATGTCGTCGGCCGGCACCGTCCCGACGTTTTTCCCCTCGCGCAACACAGTGATTTCGTCGGCAGCCTCCATCGCCTCGCCGAGCTTGTGCGTGATGAAAATAATCGTCTTGCCCTGGTCGGTCAGCTCTTCGAGCACGCGAAAGAGATCTTCGACTTCCTGTGGCGTGAGTACTGCCGTCGGTTCGTCCAGAATCAAGACATCCGCGCCGCGATAGAGCGCTTTGAGGATCTCGACGCGCTGCTGGACGCCGACACCGACATCTTCGATTCGGGCGTCGGGGTCCACGTCGAACCCGTACCGCTCGGACAGTTCACGGACCTGTTTTCGGGATTGCTCGCTGTCGACCGTGAGACCGAGCCACTTGCGGGGCTCGTTCCCAAGCGTGATGTTTTCGGTGACGGTCATCGGATCGACCAGCATGAAGTGCTGGTGGATCATACCGACACCCTCGTCGATGGCGTCGCGCGGCGAGTCGAACTGCTGTGTCTCGCCGTGCACGTTGACCGTCCCCTCGGTGGGCTGGTAGAGCCCGTAGAGGACGTTCATCAGGGTGGTTTTTCCCGCACCGTTCTCGCCGAGCAGTGCGTGAACCGTCCCCTTCTCGACCGCCAGATCGACGTCGTCATTCGCGACTACCCCCGGAAACCGCTTCGTAATACCATCGAGGTGGACGGCCTGTTCCATACTCTGAGCCGTTACCGTCCCGGTGTTTTAACTTCACGGTTCCACATGTCTGCCAAAAATATGCGGCAACTGCGTGTGTGACCGCGACGATTCATACGAACTGGTGTGGTTTATTTCAGGACAGTGTCAGTCGCAGAGCCTGGCATACCGGCACACTGTGCCACTGATCCGCCTCAGGCGTTTTCGGGGTCGGTCGGCACGCTGATGTCGCCGTCGATGATGCTCTGACGGACTTCCGACACCTCGTCTTTGACGCTCTGTGGGATTTCCGAGCCGAGCTGCTGGCCGTACACCGCTTCGACACCGTTCTGTTCGAGGCCGAGCGTGTTCACACTGCCGCCCTCGAAGTTATCGTTGACGACTGATTCGACCGACGTGTACACCGCGTTGTCGACGCGCTTGACCATACTCGCGAGGATAACGTCGCTGAAGTTCTCTTTCGTGACCGACTGGTCGCGGTCGACGCCGACTGCGAAGCGCCCGGCCTCCTGGGCCGCACGGAACACGCCAGTCCCGGTGTTACCGGCCGCGTGGTAGACGATATCCGCACCGGAGTTGTACATCGAGAGAGCCGCCTCCTGGCCGCCCGATGGGTCGTTGAAGTCGCCGACGTAGGCTGTCTGGACGTCGACATCCTCCTCTGCGTGCTTGACGCCGGCTTTGTAGCCGGCTTCGAAGCGGCCGATGAGGTCACCCTCGACGCCGCCGACGAAGCCGACGCTCGCGGAGTCACTCTGCGTGGAGCCGGCGCCAGCCGAGAAGTCCTGACTGGTCAGCTTCGCAGCCATCAGCCCAATGAGGAACGAGCCCTGATGCTCACCGAATACGTACGAGCCGACGTTGTCCGATTCGACGACGGAGTCGACGATCATGAAGTTCTGCTCGGGGTACTGTTCGGCGTTCTCCGTGAGGGCGTCCGCCTGCAGGAAGCCGATACAGCAGACGAGGTCGTAGTCCGGGTTCGAGGACTGTGCGTACTGCTGCTGGAGGCTGCCGAAGTCCTGTACCGCTTCCGGCTGCGACTCGTCGTATTCGATGTTTAGCTCGTCTGCTGCCCGAATAGCACCGGTCTGGGCCTGGTCGTTGAACGACCCGTCGCCGAGTCCGCCTGTCGCGTACACCATTCCGATACGAGCGGCCGGACCACTGTCGCCGCCGTCTCCGCCGTCTCCGCCGTCGCCGCCGTCTCCGCCGTCGCCGCCGTCGCCACCGTCGCCGCCGCCAAGGCAGCCGGCTAACCCGATTGCAGTTGCGGTACCAACACTACTGATGAACGTGCGTCTTCGCTGTGACATGTCCCACCAGCGGTGTCGATAGGCGTTAAAGACTTCGGTGTCGCACATTAGCCACATCGGCGACAAACCATGGCAAGGCGGGCCGGTCACTGTTCGCTGTCGACGCCGCGGACATTTTATGTACTGGGTGTGAACGGCTGGCAATGACAGTCTGGTCGCGTTCACACAGCAACAACTGGCAGGCTCAAGCGGAGTTCAGCACGCGGTGACTACCGTCGTCTTCTGGGCGCTGGTCGTCCTCGCGACAGTCACCGGCCTTGTAACGGCCTGGACACTCGGTGCGAACAGCAACTCACCGCCGTTCGCCCCAGCCATCGGTGCAAACGCCATCTCGACGATGCGCGCCGCCTTCCTGATCGGCATCCTCGCCGCGCTGGGAGCGCTGACACAGGGTGGGAGCATCTCGGAAACAGTCGGGGCCGGTCTCATCGACGGCGTCGCAATCACCTCGCTGGCGGCAGTCGCCGGCCTGCTGACCGCGACTGGGTTCATGGCGTTCGGTATCTACTCGGGCTACCCCGTTCCGGCGGCGTTCGCGACGACGGGCGCGATGGTCGGCGTCGGCCTCTCGCTCGGCGGCGACCCCGTCTTCGACACCTACCGCCGCATCGCCACCTTCTGGCTGCTCGTCCCGCCCGTCTCGGGAAGCCTGGCCTATCTCACCGCGACTGTGTTGCGTCGGGACGACATCCCCGAAACGGTCGGCGTCCCGTTGCTCGCCGGCGTTGTCGGCGGTATCGTCGCCAACGTCCAGTTGAGCATCATCCCGTCGCCTGCCGGCACCGACCAGGGCTCGCTGGCCGGCTTCGCCGCGATGGTCACCGGGACGGATATCGCCGCCGTCGCCGCGACGCTGCTCGTCGCCGCCGGGAGCTTCTACTACATCCGCCTGCAGACACAGGCCTCCGTCGACAAGGGTATCAAGACGTTTCTGGTCGTTCTCGGCAGCGTCGTCGCCTTCTCCAGTGGCGGCAGTCAGGTCGGCCTCGCGACCGGGCCACTCGAAAACCTCTACGGTACCGAACTCGGCCTCCCCGGGATCGTGTTGCTGGCGCTCGGTTCCGTGGGTATCCTCGGCGGCGCGTGGATGGGTGCCCCCCGCCTGCTACAGGCGACCTCCCGCGAGTACGCACAACTCGGCGTCCGCCGCTCCATTGCGGCGCTGGTCCCCGGCTTCATCATCGCACAGGCCGCCATCGCGCTTGGCATCCCCATCTCGTTCAACAACATCATCATCTCCGGAGTCATCGGCGGCGGCCTCGCCGGCGGCTCCGCCGGGGTCTCGCGCCGGAAGATAGGCGTGACTGTCGGGTTCTGGCTCATCACGCTCGCCACCAGCGTCGTGATCGGCTTCGGCGTGTATCAGGGGCTGGAAGCCGTCCTCGGCAGCCAAGCGTGAGTCGCCGCGTGCTGTCTCCGAGTCGTCGGCGTCGGTGACTATCGGACGACCGTCACTGTCACTGGCGCTTCGCTGACGACCGCCGTCGCGACCGTTCCGAGCAACCGCCGGGCGATCTCGTTTCGCGTTCCACCGTGGCCACCCATTACCACCTGATCCACGTCGACCGCCTCAACGTAGTCCAGAATCGTTTCTGCCGGATCACCTGTCTCGACAGCCGTTTCGATCTGCTGGCCGACCTCGCTGGCCTGCTGTGCCGCCCGGTCGACGAGATTCGTGGCCCGCTCGTCAGCCGCCGCCCGGCGATCCGCGCCCGGTTCGAGCATCCCACCTTCGCTCATTCCCGTGTCGAGCGGCGCAACGACGTTCAGGACTGTAATCCGACAGTCAAACGTCTCCAGCGCGTACGTCAGCGCCTCGTCAGCCAGCGGTGACCCGTCCAGCGGGACGAGGACGTGTGTCGGTGTCATATGTTCTCTCTGGAAGGGAGCTACAAGTAGCCAGGGGCAAGCGAGGCGTTGCTGGTTCCGTCGGCACCAGAGAATAGTCCAGTAACAACGACGCTGTCGCTCACGAGTTGTTCGCCACAGAAATAGTCCATCCTGGATTCGAACCAGGGTCGAAGCCCCCAGAAGGCTTCAGGATTGGCCTCTACCCCAATGGACTGTGCGCACTCTACAGTATCGGGTGCCCCTTTGTAAGCGTTGCGCGATTCGGTCGGACATGAAGCGTGTCAGCAGCCCGCACAATACTATCGGGAAGACAACAGCGTAACGCCTACGCCAGACAGTGAGACATCGACAGCGCTTTTTTCGGGTGCTGTGCACACTCGCATATGTACGTTGGACGATTCGTCGTTGTCAGTCCCGAAGTCGGTGCGTACCGCGTCTCTTCGCGCTCGTTCCCCAACCGCCAGGCAGTCCAGCGCGACGGGACAGTGACCGTCGAGCCGACGCCGGACGCGCCGGAGACGGACAACCCATACATCTCCTACAACGGTGTCCGGGTCACCGAGCGCGGCGCGGTCGTCGGCAACGGCTCCCACGTCGACCCAATCGCCGAAAAGCTCGAACTGGGCTATCCAGCGCGGGACGCCCTTGCTGAACCGCTCCTGTCGCTCGACTTCGAGAAGGACGACTACGACACGCCGCGGGTCGCCGGTATCGTCGGTGTCGACGCGGCGGACCCAACGACGAACGCCGACGGGCCGGGCGCGGTCATCGGGACCGTCCGCCGGGACGCGCTGCTCGTCGAGGAGGTCACCGAACCGACGCTGGTGGCGACCTACGAGGAGAACAGTCCCACGGCGTTCGGCCTGGCCGCCACCGACGCGGACGCGGTGGCCCGCGAAGTGTACGGCCACGAGTACGAACACGCCGTCTGTTCGGCCGGCGTCGCGGGGTCGGCGGGTGAGTTCGACGTGGCAGTGTACAACGGAGAGTGAGGATGGCAGCGAACGCACAGCGAACACAGATGCTGAGCCGGGACCGACACTCAAGACCCCGCAGGGGGTAGACACGAACAATGAAACTCGGGATACTCTCTGATATTCATGGGAATCGGATAGCGCTCGCGGCAGTGCTTGCAGATATGCCGCCGGTTGACGGGCTAGTCTGTGCGGGCGATGTCGTCGGTTACAATCCCTGGCACGCCGACTGTGTCGACGCGATGCGCGGGCACACCGACGCGCTCCCTGCAGACGCTCCCTGGCCGACCGAAGCGGTCCCGACGGTGATGGGCAACCACGACCGTGCCGTCGCCGCCGAGACGCCGTTCGCGTTCAACGGGATGGCCCAGGCCGGCGTCGAACACGCCACGGAACAGTTGTCCGACGAGCAGATAGAGTGGCTGGCGGCACTGCCCGACGAGCGACTGGTGTGTGACGAGCGGGTGAAGCTCGTCCACGGCCACCCGGACGACCCGGACCACTACACATACCCCGAGGAGTTCGGGCCGGACCTGCTGGGTGACGAGGACGTGCTCGTGATGGGACACACGCACCATCAGCACCACGAAGTGTACGAGGACGGTGTCGTGCTGAACCCTGGCAGCGTGGGCCAGCCTCGCGACAGGGACCACCGGGCCGCCTACGCTGTGCTTGACCTCGCGGACCTGACTATCGAGGAGCACCGCGTGGCCTACGACACGAGCGCGGTTATCGATGCGGTTACCGACGCTGACCTGCCGCGGCAAATCGGTTTCCGGTTGACACAGGGCCGGTAGCCCGGGAACAGCACGTCGGCTGTCGTCGGTAGCCTGCAGATACTGCAGCGGGAGGAGGGGATTTATGTCCGTGACCGCTACTGTGTTGCGTGGCGTCTCCATTCGAGGTCCTCGGAATCACGCCGGACGCCGACGACGGGGAGATCGTCGACGCGTACCGCGAGCGGGTAAAAGAGGCACACCCGGATCAGGGCGGGTCGGCGGCCGAGTTCCAGGCAGTCAAGACAGCCTACGAGCGACTGCAGAACGGGTACGAGCCCGGAGACCCCCTGCCCGACGAGGCGTCAGAGTCCGAATCCGAGGCCGAGGAGGCCCCGCCGGAACCGGACGACCCGATGGTAGAATTTCTCAATTTCGAGGTGCTCGAAGACCACGGCTGGGCACTGGAAGACGAGGACCTGTTCGCGAAAGCCGCCGACGCGAACCTGCAGTCGACTGATTTCGGGCGGTTCTACGTCGACCCGAACGACACGCTGCTTGAAGCGGCCGAAAAGAACGGCTTCGCGTGGCCGTTTGCCTGCCGTGGCGGCGCGTGCACGAACTGCGCGGTGGCAGTCGTCGAAGGCGAGATGCCGTCGCCGGCGAGCCACATTCTCCCGCCGGACCTCACCGAAAAGGGGATTCGCCTGTCGTGTATCGCCGCACCGGTGTCTGACGACGCGAAGATCGTCTACAACCTGAAACACCTCCCCGAAGTGAGCGAACTGTTGCTGCCCGCGAGCCGGTTCGAGCAGGCCTCCTCAACCGATTAAAAAGAATTCAGCGGTCAGAACACGTCCTGTACGAGCGAGAGGGCCTGTTCACGGTCCTCCCACGGAACGAACACGGAGACCGATGTTGCGGACGTAATCACGTCGTAGAGATGGATGTGCGCGTCGGCAAGCGGTGCGACGACCTGGTGAGCCAGCGCCGACTGGCTGGGGTCGCCGCCGGTGACGCGGATGACGGCGATATCGTCCTCGACAGTGACTGACGAGAGCGTCTCGTCGTCGACGATACGGGCGTGCAGCAGTGCTTCGGCCTCCTCGGCGTCGTCTTCGTCGACGTAGAACGTCAACGAGTCCATGCCCGAGGAATTGGCCTCGATGTTGATCTCCTCGTCAGCGATAGCGCCCGACAGGTCCGCGAGGATGCCCGGGCTGTTCCGGATAGCGCGACCGGCGACGGTCACGCAGGCGATTGGCTGTTCCTGCAGGTCGATCAGGTTCTGGAACTCGCCTTCTATTGAGGTGCCGCCGGAGAGCAGGTCGCCGTGCTGGTAGTGGACGACGCGAACACCGAGGTCGTCGCTCTTGTACGACAGCGCCGACGGCGCGACCACCTCGGCTCCGCGGAACGACAGCGAACGGAGTTCGTCGACGGATATTTTGCCGACGTTCCGAGCACCCTCGACGACCCGTGGGTCCCCGGTCATGACGCCCTCGACGTCGGTGACGATGACGACTTCGTCGGCGTCCATGTAGTCGCCCATCATCACGGCGCTCGTATCGGAGCCGCCACGGCCAAGCGTCGTCACGTTGCCTTGGTAGTCCTGTGCGAGGAAGCCGGTGATGACCGGGACGACGTCCTTGAGCTGGCCGGCCAGCGCGTGGGCGCGCTTCTGTGTCTCCTCGACGTCGACCTCGCCGTACTCGTCGGTGATGATCGGCCAGTCCTCGCTGCCGGGTTCGAGGAAGACCGCCTCGATGCCCCGGGCTGCGAGCGCGCCCTTGAGCATGCGGACGGAGGTCCGTTCGCCCATCGAGACGATTTCCGCGCGGTCCGCGGAGTCGGCGTCGTAGTTGATTTCATCGAGCAACTCGTCGGTCGTGTTGCCCATCGCCGAGGCGACGACCGCGACCTCGTGGCCCTGCTGGACGGCAGCGGCAATCGAGTCCGCGGCCCGGTTGATTCGGTCGCCGCTACCGAGACTCGTCCCACCGAACTTGGCGACTACGCGCATGCTACCACCGTGCCCGTGTGTACGTGAACCATTGCCCTCGCGTTATCCGTCGCTCGGGATAACTGTGTTCATCTGTGACCGCGTCTCACTGTCGACAGCGGCAGTAGATTCCGTCGTGCGAAGCCCTGTTGGCGCGAAGGCGGGGACAGTCCGGAGCGTCCGACACACCGTTTATTTGCGTGGGGTTCCCACGCACATGTATGGATATCCGCGACGCTATCGAAGACGACGCCGAACGACTGGCCGCCCTCGCTGACGGGCCGCCGGACGTGATGCGAAACCTCGTCCACGACCGTACCGTCCGCGTGGCCGAGGAAGACGACACCATTGTTGGGTTCGTGAGTTTTGACGCCGAGCGTGGGACCGTCCACGTGACGCAACTGGCCGGGTCAGGCAACGCCTGTGAGAAGCTCCTGACAGACCCGATTGAGTTCGCACGTCGAGAACACATGACCGTCGAACTCCTGCTCCCGGAAGACGAATCCGAAGTCCGAGCCGCCGTCGAGGCCGTCGGGTTCGCCTCGACCGGAAACGGTCCCCGGTTCGATGGGCAGGCGACGACACGCTACCGGCTGGAGCCAGAACGGGCGGAGCACTGACCGAGTCGAGACGTCTCGTCGCCGTCCTTCTACGAACGGAATTTGCGGTAGAGATACGCGATGCCGAAACCGCCGGCGACCAGTGCCGGGACCAGCGGCGCGTCGGCGGCCTTCGACACCTGTCGCCGAACCGTTCCGGTGACCGACGACGGTTCTTCGATGAGGTCCAGCACGGCCTCAGTGCTGTTTGCGACCGGCTCCGGCTCGTTCCCGGCTTCGGCGGCTGCCTCGGGGTCTTTGAGGAGATGGCCCGTGGTCAGGCAGACGACCGACTCGTCGCTGTCGACCTCGCCCTCCTCGCGGAGTTTCCGGAGACCGGCGACGGATGCCGCAGAAGCCGGTTCGACGCCGACGCCTTCCCCGGCGATGTCGCGCTGCGCTTCAGTAATTTCCTCGTCGGAGACGGCCACCGCAGTACCGCCGGTCTCCCGGATGCCCGGCAGCGCCTTCGGCGCGTTGACCGGGTTGCCGATGCGGATGGCGGTCGCGCGGGTCTCGACGTCGTCCCAGCGGCGGGTGTCCTCGTACCCCTCCTCGATGGCTTCGACCATCGGAGCGGCCCCCTCGGCCTGGACGCCGGTGAGTTTGGGCACCTGGTCTTCGGTTATCGCGCCGGCCTCGACGAGTTCGCGGAAGCACTTGTACAGCGCCGCGGTGTTGCCGGCGTTGCCGACCGGCAGGACGATGCGGTCCGGGTACTCGCCGTGGTCGGCGTAGAACTCCTCCATGATTTCCAGCCCGATGGTCTTCTGACCCTCCAGTCGGAACGGGTTCAGCGAGTTCAGCAGGTAGGCCTCGCCGCGGGCGGCGAGGTCCTGCACGATGTCGAGACACTCGTCGAAGTTGCCGTCGACTTCGAGAATCCGGGCGCGGTGGAGGCTCGCCTGCGCGATCTTGCCGGCCGCGACCTTCCCTTCGGGCAGGAGCACGAGCGTCTCCATGCCGCCGCGTGCGCCGTAGGCCGCAAGCGCCGCGGAGGTGTTGCCGGTCGAGGCACAGGCCAGTCGGTCGACACCGACCTCCTGAGCGACCCGGACACCGACGGTCATGCCGCGGTCCTTGAACGAGCCGGTGGGATTCATCCCCTCGTGTTTCACGCGGAGCGCGTCGACGCCGATGTCGTCTTTCAGGCGGGGCATCTCGTGCAGCGGCGTGTTGCCCTCGGGGAGCGTGACGCCTTCCTCGAAGGGCAGGGCGGCGTTGTACCGCCAGACCCCCGAGCCCTCGAACTCGTCGAAGGTCGGCAGATCGTCGTAGCGGACCTCAAGCAGGCCATCACAGTCGTCGCAGGTGTAGCGAATCGCGTCGAACGGAGCGAACGTCTCACCACACTCGATGCAGGCCAGCCAGACGCCGTCGTCGGCAACCGGCGGCACGTCGTCGGTGAGTTGCAGGTCAGCCATTGTCGGGACCATGCTCCCAGTATGCAAAAGTCGGACGGTTGCCGGCCGTACGCCCGACTCACTCGCCGGGGCTGGCGTCGAACTCGTCGATGCGGTGGTGGACCGCGGCGGTCCACTCCTCAAGCGTCTCGTGCATCAGTTCGCGGGCCTCCGACAGCGGTGTCGCGGTGTACTGGTACACGTGGCCACCGCCGTCGAGGAGGCGTCGTTTCCGCGTCGCAAGCCCCTTCTCGCGGAGCGTCGACAGCGACCGGTTGACGTTCGAGCGGTCCCGGCCGAGTTCGTCAGCGAGTTCCTCGACAGTGCTTGCTGGTGCCTCAAGCAATGTCTGATACGTCCGTACCTCGTGTTCCTGAACACCGAAGACTGAGGCCATCACATCCGAAAGCTTCGGTTCGTCGTCGACCATCAGCTCGTGGGACTGGTCCGGAGAGGGGTTGACAGACATACCAGGCTGTACTGTGTGGACTCGGATAAACAGGGCCGTTACCTCGACCTCACCGGCCCGGAACCGGCGCTGAGCGGACGCGGAGCGGGCGGTCGGGTCACCAGCAGTCCTGTGTGAAACGTTGCCAACCAAACCGAAAAGGGCAGTGTTTCGGGTGGAAAACTGCCCCGGAACGGTCGTCGACACCGCCGGGCCAACCGCCACTCCCACTCGGGGCCCAAACGCTAACCACGAGACGCCCGTGGGTCTGACCATGGGTTCGGGACCACTCTCAGAGACAGCCACACTCGTTACCGGAGCGAGTTCGGGTATCGGCGCGGCAACCGCTCGGAAGTTGGCACGCGACGGAGCCGACGTAGCACTGGTCGCCCGCCGGGAAGACCGCCTCACTGAACTGGCCGACGAAATCACCGCCGAGCACACCGTCGACACCCAAGTGGTGCCGGCCGATGTTAGCGACCGGACGCAGGTCACGGCCGCTGTCGAGTCCACCGTCGACACGCTCGGCTCGCTCGACGGCGTCGTCGTCAACGCCGGAGTCGGCCGCGGCTCGGACGTGGAGACGCTGTCCGACGAGCAGTACCGGACGATGATGGAGGTCAACGTCGACGGCGCGTTCTACACCGCCCGCGAGTCGCTGCCGCATCTCCGTGCTGGGGCAGGGTCACTCGTGTTCGTCGGGAGCTTCGCCGGCCAGTATCCCCGGCCGTTCAATCCTGTCTACGCCGCGACGAAGTGGTGGCTCCGCGGGTTCGCCCACAGCCTCGCCGGGCAGGTCGGCGACGACGATATCGGCGTCACCGTGGTCAACCCTTCAGAAGTCCGGTCTGAGTTCGGCTCCGAGGACGGAACCTCGTTCAACGAGCGGTTCGAACCGGGTGAGGTGACCGAACCAGAGGAGGTAGCCGACGCTATCGCCTTCGCTATGCGACAGGAGCCACCGACGACGATAAACAGCATCGACGTGTTCCGACGGGACAAATTTAGTCACTTTTAGCCCACCACCTTTTTCAGCGTCGGGTTCGCGCGAAGCGCTCCTCGAAAAACGTGGGCGAAAAAGGCGCGAATCGCTCTGCGATTCGCGTGAAACCGCGCGCCGACGGCGCGCGGTACAGCGGGCTCGCCACAGACCGCCTCCGCCCGGCTAACCGTTCTAAATGTTCGGGCCGACCGGTTCTACGCCTGCTCAGACAGCCACACGAGTAGCCCTTTCTGGGCGTGCAGCCGGTTCTCCGCCTGGTTCCAGACGACGGCGTTCTCCGACTCGATGGCGTCGTCGGTGACTTCCTCGCCGCGGTGGGCGGGGAGGCAGTGCATGAACGGGCGGTCTCCGAGCAGGTCCCTCGTAATCTGGAACCCCTCGAAGTCCGCCAGTTTCTGCTCGCGTTTGTCCTCCTGGCCCATGCTGACCCACACGTCAGAGTACACCACGTCAGCGTCAGCGACGGCCGCTTCGGGGTCGTGGGTGGTCTCGGGCGCGTTGCCGAAGGCGGCGGCGCGGTCGGCCACGTCGTCGGCGATGCCGTAACCCTCCGGCGTGGCGACGGTCAGGTCCAGCCCGACCATCGCCGCGCCGATGACGAACGACTGGCAGACGTTGTTGCCGTCGCCGACCCACGCCACGGACACGTCCTCGAAGTCGCCGAACTCCTCGCGGACGGTCAGCAGGTCGGCGAGCGTCTGGCAGGGGTGGGCGTCGTCGGTCAGGCCGTTGATGACTGGCACGTCGGCGTACGCGGCCAGTTCCTCCGCGTCGGCGTGGTCGAACACGCGGGCCATGATGAAATCGACGTAGCGGCCGAGCGCGCGGGCGGTGTCCTTGACCGGTTCGCCGTGGCCCAGGTGGATGTCGTCGGGGCCGAGAAAGACGGCATGGCCGCCCAGTTGCGTCATGCCCGTCTCGAAGGAGACCCGGGTCCGCGTCGAGGGTTTCTCGAATATCATCCCGAGCGTCTGCTGGTCAAGCAGGTCACTCGTGCTTCCCTCGCCGTGGTCGGCTTTGATGGCCGCGGCGCGGTCGAGGACGGTGGCCAGTTCGTCGGTCGTGAGGTCATCGACGTCGAGTATATCCATGTCAGTCCTCCAGCATGCGTTCGGTCGCGGTTTCGAGCACTGCAACGGAGCGGTCGTACTCGTCGAGCGGGAGGTGCTCGTTCGGCGCGTGGTCCAGATCAGAGTCGCCGGGTCCGTAGGTCACCATCGGACAGTCCCACGCCTTCGCGTAGACGTTCATGTCGCTGGTGCCGGTCTTGCGAAGTAGTGTGGGCTCGCCACCCTGCTGCCGAATCGCGGCCCGGAACGCCCGGGCGGCGCTGGTTCGGGGGCTCTGCATCACCGGCTCGACCTTGTCGTCCCAGTTGACCGTGCCGTTCTCCAGAAATCCGTCGGCGATTTCGCGGATCTCGCTGGTACTGTACTCCGGCGGGACCCGCAACTGGACGTCCATCGTCGCCTCGACGCTCAGCCCGTCGGTCGACGTGCCGCCCTTGAACTCGACCGGCTTGCAGGTGACGCGCTCGAAGACGGGGTGCCACTCGTCTTTGGCGAACTCGTCTTCGACAGCGGTCCACCAGTCGATGGCGTCCTGAATGGCGTTGTTCTCCGGGCGCGAGGAGTGGCCGGACTCGCTCGTCGCGACGTAGGTCCCGGCCAGCAGACCGCGGTATCCCAGCGTGATGCCCTCCCAGCCGGACGGCTCGCCGTTAATGACGGCCCCCGGTGCCGACTCGCGGTCCTCGACGAGGAACCGGGCACCGGTCGAGTCGACCTCCTCACCGACGACGCCGACGAAGGAGGCCCCGGTGCGGACGGCCGCGACGGCCATCGCACACAGCGGCCCCTTCGCGTCGACGCTACCGCGGCCCCACAGCACGTCGCCCTCGTCGGTCTCCTCGACGCGGACCGGGATGTCGCCCGGCACGGTGTCGATGTGGGAGGTGAGGAGGACGCTGTCGTCGGCGGGCGCGCGGACGTTGCCGACCTCGTCGAGCCACGCCTCGCGGTCGTGGGACTCGAAGAACTCGACGAGTCGCTCGGCCGCCTCCGCCTCGTTCCGCGAAACCGATGGGATACGGACAACTGCTTCGAGTAGGTCGCGGGCCTCTGTGTCGGCCTCGCGCGTCGCGGCTTCGCTCATCCCACCACCTCCGCCATCGCGTCGACGACGGCGTCGGCGTGGGCCTCGTCGATGGTCAGCGGCGGGAGCAGGCGGACCACGGTGCGGCCGGCCGGCAGCGCGAGCACCTGGTGGTTCAGGGCGAGCTTCTTCAGCGCCGCGTTCGCGCCGCGGCCGACCTCGACGCCTATCATCAGGCCCTCGCCGCGGATGTCCCGCACGTCGTCGCCGATGGTCGCTTCCAGTTCAGTCAGGAGGTAGTCGCCCATCACGGCGGCGTTACCCGGCACAGAGTCCTCAATGATAGTCGAAACGGTCGCGCCGGCAGCGGCGGAGATGACCGGCCCGCCGGAGAACGTCGAGGCGTGGGAGCCGTAGTTCTCGGCGATCCAGTCCCGACACAGCGTCGCACCGATGGGGAGGCCGTTTCCGAGGCCCTTCGCCGCGGTTATCATGTCCGGCGCGACGGCGGCCCGCTGGGAGTTCCACAGCGCGCCGGTCCGTCCCATACCGGTCTGGACCTCGTCGAAGATGAGCGCCGCCCCGGCGTCCTCGGTAATCTCCCGGGCGGCTTCGAGGTAGCCGTCGGAGGTGGGGTTGATGCCGCCCTCGCCCTGGACCGGTTCGACGATGAACGCGGCGGTGTCCTCGTCGACGGCCTCGGCCAGCGCCTCGCTGTCGTCGTAGGGGACGAACTCCACGTCGCCGATGAGCGGCTCGTAGGGCTTCTTGTACTTGTCCTTCCAGGTCGTCGCCAGCGCGCCCATCGTCCGGCCGTGGAAGCCCTGCATCGTCGCGACGATTTTGGAGTTCCCCGTGGCCGAGCGGGCGAACTTCAGCGCCGCCTCGTTGGCCTCGGTCCCGGAGTTACAGAGCCAGGTCTTGTCGATGGGGTCCGGCGCGGTGTCGGCGAGCAGGTCGTACAACGCCGTCCGCTCGGCGTTCGGGTACGACGCCTGGACGTACGTTATCTTCTCTAGCTGCTCGCTGACGGCGCTCTGGACCGCCGGGTGCTTGTGTCCCAGCGGGACACAGGCGTAGGACGCGCCCATGTCTAGGTACTCTGTGCCGCTGTCGTCGTAGACGTAGGCACCGTCGCCGCGTTCGATCTGGATGGGTTTCTCGTTGAAGACGAATCCGCTCATTGTTCCTCCGTCGCTGTCTGGTCTGTGTCCTGTTCGAGTGCGCTCGCGTAAACGTGGGTGCCGCCGCCGTCAAGCGCCGAGTGAATCGGTGACTCGGCGTTGGCGTCAGCCACGACCGCCTCGGTCGCGCCGCCGTCGAGGGCCTCCTCGACGGCCATTATCTTCCGGCCCATGAAGCCCTCGGCCGCGTCTTCGAGGGCGTCCCAGTCGGCCGCCGTCTCGACCGATTCGATTAGCGTCGACGGGTCGTCGGGGTCCGCGTAGACGCCCTCAACGTCGGTCAGGAGTACCAGCGTCGCGTCGAGTTCGCCGGCAATCGCCGCGGCCGAGCGGTCGGCGTCGGTGTTGACAGGAATGATTTCGTCATCGTCTTTGCCGGCCATCGGCGGAGCCGCGACGGGCGTGTATCCGTCGTCGAGCAGCGTCTCCAGCAGGTCGCCGTTGACCTGCTTGATCGTGCCCGAGTGGTCGCCACGGCGGATTTTCTTCGTGCCGTCCTCGACGACCCGCACCGCGGACTTGCGCGGTCCGTAGAGCAGTTTGCCGTCGACGCCGTTGAGACCGACCGCGTCGACGCCCTCGCTCTGGAGCCCGGCGACGAGCTGGGTGTTGAGGTGACCGAAGGCCATCTCGAACACCTCCATCGTGGTCTCGTCGGTGAACCGGCCGACGACGCCCGACGGCGTCTCGACGTACTCCGGTTCGACGCCGAGCCGTTCGAGCGTCTTGTCGACTTTGGTCGAGCCGCCGTGAACCACGACGACCCGCTCCCCGTCGGCCACTAACGATGCCACGTCCGCAAGCGCCCCCGCGGGGTCGACCGCGCGAGCGCCACCGACTTTGATAACGACTGTCATAGAAAATCACTCCAGGGGTTACGGTGCGCCGACGGGGTGGAGCCCCTGGAACTCCAGGCCCGCCGTCTCTTCGATGCCGAGGGCGACGTTGGCCGCGTGAACGGCCTGTCCCGCCGATCCCTTCATCATGTTGTCGATGGCCGAGAACACGACCAGTCGCTTGTTGCCGGGGTCGAGTTCGAAGCCGACCTCGGCGCGGTTCGTGCCCGCGACCGACTTGGGTTCGGGGTAACGGTAGACGCCGCCACCGCCGGCGACGAGTTCGACGAACGGTTCGTCCTCGTACTCGCCGCGGTAGGCTCCCCAGAGGTCGCCCTTCGAGACGGGGCCCTCGGGGAAGACGTGACAGGTCGCGCTCGCGCCACGAATCATGTCCACCGCGTGGACGGTGAAGGACACGTCGATGCCGAGGAACTGCTGAATCTCGGCCTCGTGGCGGTGGCCCGTGGGCGCGTACGGGCGGACGACGCCCGAGCGCTCCGGGTGCGAGGAGGCCTCGCCGCCGCCGGCCCCGCCCTCGCTGGAGCCGACCTTCACGTCGACGACGACCTGCTCGTCGCCGCTCAGGATGTCGGCCTCGAACAGCGGGAGCAGGCCAAGAATCGTCGCCGTGGCGTTACAGCCGCCGGAGGCGATGAGGTCCGCGCCGTCGAGGTTCTCGCGGTTGAGCTCCGGCAGCGCGTACTCGCTCTCTTCGAGCAGGTCCGGGCGCGTGTGCCCGTCGTACCACTCGTCGTACTGGGCCTCGGAGTTGAGCCGGAAGTCCGCCGAGAGGTCGACGACCGTGCCGGCGGCCTCCTGGAAGCGGTCTATCTGCTCCATCGAGACGCCGTGGGGCGTCGCGGCGAACAGCACGTCCACCGACTCCAGGTCCTCCGGCGAGGAAAAGCGCAGGTCCGAGTGCCGGAGGTTCGGATGGGAGTGGCCAACGGTCTTGTTCTCTTTCGAGCGGCTTGTCGCCTGGGCCAGTTCGAACTCGGGGTGGCCATCGAGCAGGCGGAGCAGTTCCCCGCCCGTGAAGCCGGAGCCGCCGACGACGCTTGCCGTGTAGGTCACGCGAGCCACCTCCAGTGGCGAGCGTGATGTCGCTGGTCGCAGCCCGCGGTGCGAAGCGAGCTGGAACGTCCAGCGGAAGTCATGCCGTCACCTCGGCGTCAGCCTCGGTCGCCGCCTTGGTTTCGAGCCAGTCGACGACCTTCGCGGGCACGTCCACGTCCGTGACCTCGTTCAGCGCCTTGAACTCGACTGTGTGGTTCACCTCGTGGACGGTGTAGTCGTCGAACTCGCGCGCTCGCGGCTGGTCGGCCTCGCTCTCCGCTACCCCGACCTCCATCAGGTCGATACCCAGCAGGCCGCCACCGACGGCGTCGGAGGCCTTCTCGACCAGTTCCAGCGCGCGGTCGTCCAGTTCGAACTCGGCGGTCTCTGCGCCCTTGGCGGCGTTGGTGAGCCAGTGGTCCGAGGAGCGGACCATCGCCGCGATGGGCTCGCCGTCGACGGCCAGCACGCGCATGTCGCGGCCGGGCTTTTCGACGAACTCCTGCACGTAGAATATCTTGTGCTCGTAGTGGCCGAGCGTCTCCTTGTGTTCGAGGATGGCCTCGGCGGCCGAGCGCGAGTCGATCTTCGCCATCAGGCGGCCCCAGGAGCCGACGACCGGCTTGAGGACGCAGGGGTAGCCGAACTTCTCGATTGACTCCAGCGCGGCGTCCTTGGTAAAGGCCACGTCGGTGTTGGGCGTCGGCACGCCCGCGGCCTCCAGCGCGAGGCTGTTGTTGACCTTGTCCGCACATGTGTCGGCGACCTCGGGGCCGTTGACGACCGGCACGCCGTAGGCCTGTGCGAACTTCGTCGCGTACACGCTGCGGCTGGTCGCCAGACAGCGGTCGACGACGATGTCCAGATCCTCGAAGGCCTCGGGGGCCTCGTGGATGTTGAACTGCTGTTTGCGAACGTCTATCTTCTCGATTTCGTGGTCGCGCTCGCGCAGTTCCGACAGGAGCAACTTCTCGTCCCGGCGGATACGCGAGTAGAGGAGTCCGACTTTCATACTGAGTCCTCCGTGGGTTCGCGGCTCGCGGCGTCGAGCGCCACGGTCACGTACGGCGTCGAGCGCCGCGCCACCGCGAACACCTCACTCACCCCAGTCCTCTTCGAGCTCGGGTGCGCTGTCGAGCTCGACGGGGTCGGCGCCGACGACTTCCAGTTCGGCACCGCAGGTGGCACAGTCAACGATCTCTCCGACTTCGAGGTTGTCGTGCAGGGACACGTCCGCCCCACACTCGATGCATTCTGCCATTGTAGTTCATCCTGTGACAGGGACACACTTAAAGCCTTCGAACATATCAGAATATTGAATTAGACATACCACGCTCTAATGGTATCAAAGCCCTATATCCGCCACGTCTCTGAGTTGTATATCAGAATTATGGTATAATTGTCCCACGAGGGGACGGTGGTCGCTCAGACATATCGGTCCACCTCCGTCTGGCGGCGGTCAGCCGCCTGTGAAACCGCCTGCCGGCGGGCAGTCAGTGCCTCGCTGTCGGCGGCGAGAGCGTCCTCAGCCACCGACACCTGCTCGACAACGGCGTCGGGATCCGGCCCGCCGCGAGAGTCCCGCATGGCGACACTTTCGGCGGGGTCGAGTGCGGCCACCAGCGCGTCGCGGTCAACGTAGGCTGACAGCGGCTCGCCCAGCACGTCCTCGGCGACGGCCGACAGCGCCGCGTAGTCGGGCGCGTCCTCGTCGGCCGCCAGCCCCGCCGCGGCCTCGGCGACGACCTCGTGGGCCGTCCTGAAAGGGACGCCGGCCATCGCCAGCAGGTCGGCCACGCCGGTCGCGGTGGCGAACCCGTCGGTGGCCGCAGCTACGAGGGTCTCGGCGGGCCAGTCGGCGGTCGCGACCGCGCCAGCGGCGACTTCCACACTCTCGGTGACGCTGTCGATGGCGTCCCAGGCGTGGCGGCCGGCACGCTGGAGGTCGCGGTTGTAGGCGCGAGGCTGGCCCTTGAGGTTGGTCAGCAGGCCGTTCAGCCCGGCGACGGCGTCGCCTGTGCGCCCGCGGACCAGTTCCAGTGTGTCGGGGTTCTTCTTCTGGGGCATGATCGAGGAGGTCGAGGCGTAGTCGTCGTCGAGGTCGACGTGGCCCTTGCTCGCCATCACGACCACGTCCTCGGCTAGCCCCGATAGGGTCGTCGCCAGCGTGGCGACGGCGCTGGTCGTCTCGACGAGGAAATCACGCGTCGCCGAGGCGTCCATCGAGTTCTCTGCGACGCCCTCGAACCCGAGGAGTGCAGCGGTACGCTCACGGTCCACGTCGAAGGGTGTCCCCGCAAAGGCGGCCGACCCCAGCGGGTTCTGGTTGACCCGCTTGTATGCATCCAGCAGCCGCGCGGTATCGCGCTGGAGTGCCTGTTCGTAGGACAGGACCCAGTGAGCGACTGTCGTCGGCTGCGCGGGCTGGAGATGCGTGTAGCCCGGCATCACCGTCTCGCGCTCGGCGCGAGCCACCTCGATGAGTTGCTCGCGGGCCCCGATAACGGTCTCCATGAGGTCCAAAATGTCCGCGCGCAGGCGGTAACGGATGCAAGCCGCCACCTCGTCGTTGCGCGAGCGAGCGGTGTGCATCTTCCCGCCCGACTGCCCGACGCGGTCGATGACGGCGCTCTCGATTGCCTCGTGGACATCCTCGCCGTCAGGCAGCGCACCGTGGCCGGCGTCCTCCACGTCCGCCAGCGCGGCCAGCACCTCGCCGGCCGTCTCGCGGTCGATGATCTCCTGTTCGGCCAGCATCACGACGTGGGCGCGGTCAACCGCGAGGTCGGCCGCGAAGATACGCTCGTCGTCCGACAGCGAGGAGAGGAACGACCGTGCCGGCCCGCCAGCGAAGCGGTCGCGGCGGACGACCGTCTCATCGCCGCCGTCCGCGTCTGCCGCGGCATCGCCGCGGTCCGCGTCCGCCGTCTCGTGGTCCTCGCCGTCGCTCATTCGCTTACTCCTCCGTGGCCCCGCTCGCGTCGTCGGATTGGTCGCCGCTGCCGTCCGTGACAGCAGCGCCCTTCTTCACGTCGTCGAGAACCTTGTTCGCGAGGCGGGACTGGAAGCCGTGGTACTTCGCGACGCCGGTCGCGTCCTGCTGGGTGATACCGCCGGAGACGTCCTCCTCGTTGAAGGAGGCCGCCGACTCGCTGTAGACGGCGTAGTCGGACTCACGGGAGACGGCGCGGCAGTGCCCGCCTTCGAGTTTCACGGTGACGGTGCCGGTAACGCGCTCGTTCGTGTCGTCGATGAACGCTTCGAGCGCGCCCGTCAGCGGCGCGTCGACGAGGCCCTGGTAGGCCTTCTGGGACCACTCCTGGTCGACCTGGGCCTTGAACTGGCGCTCCTCCTGCGTGAGGACGAGCCCTTCGAGCGCTTCGTGGGCCGTCAGAAGCACCGTCGCTGCGGGGTGCTCGTAGTTCTCTCTCACTTTGAGCCCGAGCATGCGGTCTTCCATCATGTCCGTGCGGCCGATGCCGTGGGCCCCTGCCTGTGCGTTGAGTTGCTCGATGAGTTCGACCCCGTCGAGTTCCTCGCCGTCGACAGCGACGGGAACGCCTTCCTCAAAGGTGATTTCGACCAGTTCAGCGTCCTTGTCGGAGGGGTTGTCGGTCCACTTGTAGATGTCGTCGTCGGGGATGGTGCTCGGGTCTTCGAGTTCGGAGCCCTCGATGGAGCGGCTCCAGAGGTTCGTGTCGATGGAGTAGCGACCGCCATCGCCGCCCTCGACGGGCAGGCCCTTCTCCGCGGCGTACTCGTTTTCCCACTCGCGGGTCAGCCCAAGTTCACGCACCGGCGCGATAACATCGAGGTCCGAGTCGCGCCAGACGGCCTCAAAGCGCAGTTGGTCGTTGCCCTTGCCAGTACAGCCGTGGGCGACGGCCGAGCAGCCCTGCTCTTCGGCGACCGAGAGAATAGCCTTGGCGATGACCGGGCGCGCGAGGGCAGTTCCGAGCGGGTAGCCCTGATAGTCGGCGTTGGCCTTGACGGCCTCCATACAGAGGTCAGCGAACTCCTCGGTGGCGTCGACAACGTGCTGTTCGACGCCCAGCGCCTCGGCGGTCTCCTCGGCCTCCTCGAACTCGTAGTCGGGCTGGCCGACGTCGACGGTGACGCCGATGACCTCGTCGTAGCCGTACTCCTCTTTCAGCAGCGATACGCAGACTGTCGTGTCGAGCCCGCCGGAAAAGGCGAGTGCGACGGTTCCGTTTCCTTCTGGCATGGATGTGTTCTGCATTGGTTCCGTGGTGTGCCTGTCGGTTTCTCGATCAAACACCAGATCGAGTATCCCATCGAACCGACGACGACGGCGTCTAGCGACGAAACGAACCTGTCGAGTGAAGAGTAAGTAGTAGTGGGCCTAGAAACGGCCCGGTCGTCGTCGTCGTGGGGAGAAACGGAGGGACCCCTCGCTATCCGCAGCGAGCGGCGTGGAGCGAGAGGTCCGCGTCATGTATATTCTGCTGTGTGACTCGGGTACTAATAGTTTCCGTGTTCACAGTGTCGTGTGCATGGTCACCAAACACAGTCCCTCATAGCCATCACGTCGCCCGTAGCGGCCAGGACCGCCAGACAGACTGGCGTGTGCCGAAGTGTAAGCACTGTACTCGCCGTCTCTCTGGCTATTGGCCAGCGGCGGTGGTATCAGACCCGACACCCGGCGACTTTGTTTCGCCCCCGCTGGTGGCCGTCTCATTGGCTGGCGTCGTATCGGTGTCGTCCGGCCGTTCACTCGCCGGAGTCCGCTCCGGCCCACCTTCCGGACGGTCGCCTACTTCGGTTCTGTTCGCCGCTTCGGGGCCACGGTCGCCGGCAACGTCAGGTCGAGCCTGCTGTCCGACGTTCGGCCCGGCGATGCCCTGCGCGACAGCGGCGACTTCCGGCCCGCTCAGCTCGCTCGCGCGCTGTGAGAGAGTCTTGATCGCCGCCGCGTCGATGCCTTTCTGCTCCAGCGCTTCGGCGGGAAGCTGGCTGGCGGTTTCGTTCGTCTCGTTTGCCAGCCGCTGGACGTTCTTCGTCTCGGCATGGAGCTGTGCAGCCTTCGCTCGGTACTCGCCCTCGCTTATCGAGCCGTTCTGGCGGGCTTGCTCCAGCGCCTGCTTTCGCTGTTGGAGTTCGTCCAGTCGGGCCTCGGAGTCGTTCACCTGCTCGGCGACGACGGACGCCTTCGCAGCGTCGGTGTTCGCCCTCGCGACGCGGACCCCGAACGTTCGTGACTGGACCTCACCGTCCAGTTCGGCTCCCTGCACGCTGACGACGCCTGCCAACTGTGCGCCGGGGGGCGTCGCATTCTCATCTGCCTCTTCGGCCACCGTTTCAGTCTCCTGTGCCATCGTCACGGCGGGCACCGCGGCGAGCGTGCTCACCACGAGCACCACTGCCAGCAACACCGGGGTCGCTCGTCTCATTACACCCGTTGCTTGGCTCTCCAACATCCTATAAATAGGCGTCTATAAAGCCGGGTTATCACCGATTAAGCCGGATTAAAACCGCAATACAGGAGTGGTTTTGATCCGCAATCCCTACTGAACTGTCGACAGATTTATTATCGGGTTTCGTCACCGCTGTCGGTTCCGTCGCTCCCGTCACCCTCTCCACCAGTCACGTCAGTGTCCGGCAGCGTCACCACGTTCTCTCGGCCGATGCGGAACGTTTCTACCTTCTCTTCCTCGCGCAGGCCGCCGATGACCTGGCTCGTCTTGGCGTCGGTCCAGTCGAGTTCGCCGGCCACCTGCTGTTGCTTGAGCCGCCCGCCGTTCGATTCGAGCAGTTGCAGGACCTGTTCTTCGTTACTCAACAGTTCGACCGGCGGTGTGCCAGCGTCAGCGTCCGTGCCGGCAGCGGACTCCGCTTCGGGATCATCCGAGTCTACCATCGACGCCGGCGGCTCGGCCGGCGCATTGCCGTTAGGGATGCCGTACCGCCGAAGTGCGTACACCCCGGCAGCAATGCCGACTAGCGCGAGAATCCCACCGATGAGGAGCCCGTTCGACCCGCTGTCACCGCCAGCGCTGTCCCTCGAGTTGACGACCACTCGCGGCTCGGTTTCCCCGAACGTCTGTTGGCCACGCCAGGTGACAGAGGCGTTCCCCCGTTCGTCGGCCTGCGGTGCAACGGAGTCAGCCTGATAGTCCGCTGGCCAGCGGAGGGTCAGTGAGGTTTCGCTGTCCAGAAACAGCCCCGAGAGCGCGTCGCCGATCTCGACGCGGTCGCCGGAGACGCTAGCGAAATTCGTCCACTGGAACCGATAAGTGATGACGCCGTACGTCTGGCCGAACGTCTCTTCGCGCGCACTCACCGTGACGTTTTTGACAGCCATCTCGCGGCCAGTCGTGTTCTCCGCGGCCCCGGCAGTGCGTTGCATCCGACGCTCAAAGCGGTCCGTGTACGCCGCCGGGTTGGCCTGGATATCCGTTCGCAGGTCCTCGAACGCTTGCGTGGTGTTGTCGTCGTCCAGCCGAAGTCGGTAGGCGACCGTCCAGTCAGCGGTCCCGTCGGGGTTCACATCAGCGGTCATGACGACCACGTCCGCATCGACAGACTGCTGGCCGAGACTGCCGAAACCTGCCCCGGTCGCTGTCGGGACAAGCAGTGCTACCGCGACGAATACGACGACCAGTGTTTCAGGAGTCCAGCCCATCCTACCGCGGCTATCCCCTCGGCAGGTATATCGTTTATTGCCGATTGAGTGAGCTGACACTCTAAAGCGTTACAGCCCAAGCCGTATCCGTTCCGGAGCCGAAGTCAGGGGCTACTGCGGCCACAAGGGGTTTGCCCCGCGAGGAAGTCCTGTCGAGCATGGACAGAGCGAAGCTCGACGTGGACACTCTGCTGAAGATTGTCCTTGTCCTCATTGTCGTCTGGTTGGTGCTCGAAATTATCGGCGGGGTTCTAGGGCTGTTGGGTTGGCTTCTGGGACCACTCCAACCGATACTCGGCGTGGTGCTGGTCGTCCTCATCGTCCTGTGGCTGCTTGACCGGCTGTAGGACCGCGCTCTTTTTCTCGACAGCAAGCGACCCGCTCACTGTGTACAGCATCAACGTCCCACTCCCGTCAGCAGTCACGTCGCTGGCCGCCGACCTTGCGGCGGACCTGCCGCTCGCACAGCGGCGGGGACGGGGTGAGCACACGCTGGTCGCCAAGCGGCTGGGTGACGGCGACCACGCGGCCTACGCGCGACTGGAAGCGCAGGGGCGCGAAGTGCTTCGCGGCCAGCCGGCGTTCGAGGCGGAAATTTCAGAGATCGAGCAGTTCGAGACAGCCGCGACCGGCCCGTCACCAGTAGTGTACCTCGCCGTCGAGAGCCCGGGGCTGGTCGGTTTACACGAGCGGCTCTGCGAGCGCTTCGATCCCGTCGACGAAATGGAAGGCGACGAGTACGTCCCGCACGTGACCGTCGCCCGCGGCGGGGACCGCGACGCGGCCGCGCGGCTGGTCGAGCAGGGTATCGACCCGATCCGGTGGACCGTCGACGAACTCACCTTCTACGACGCCGACCGGAACCAGCCGGTCAGCCGGGTGTCGCTGCCGGCGTGACAGCGGTCGGTCTCCGTCCATCGTGGCGAACAGGCGGCACGCGTCAGTCCCGGTGCGGTGTGCCGCACAACCGCTCAGCGCGCCGGGCCGTAGCTACGTCACAGCGGCCGTGGTCTCGGCTTCGGATATAAACGGTTGGACCGAAAGCAATGCTTTTGGAGCGGCCTGCCATCCACTACAGATATGGATTACCGCGAAGTCGACAGTACGTCCGAGTTCGTCTGCCGACTGGAGCACGGTGGGGACTGGCGCGCGCAGATCGAGGCCTTCGCGGACGAACAGGGCATCGACGCCGGCTTTTTTTACGGGCTTGGGGCAGTGCAGGACGCGGAGCTCATGTTCTACGACCAAGACCGGACCGAGTACGACTCGCTGACCTTCGACGAACCGCTTGAGGTCGCCGCTTGCATGGGCAACATCTCGCATCTCGACGGGAAGCGGTTCGCCCACACCCACGCCGTCCTCTCCCGGCCCGACGGCGAAGCGATTGCCGGCCACCTGAACGCCGGCACCGTCTGGGCGGGCGAACTGTACGTCCGCGGATTCGATACAGAACTCAAGCGGGAGCACGACGAGCCGACCGATCTGGACCTCTGGGATATCTAAGATGCGGGAGGCCGACGAACAGTACTTCGAAACGCTGGAAACCCAGCTCGAAGCCGCCTTCGACGTCGCCGAGCGGGCCAAGGAGCGCGGTGGCGACCCGAAGCCCGAAGTCGAGATTCCGACCGCTCGTGACATGGCCGACCGGGTGGAAAACATTCTCGGCATCGACGGCGTGGCCGAGCGAGTCCGCGAGCTGGAGGGGCAGATGTCCCGCGAGGAGGCCGCGCTGGAACTGGTCGAGGACTTCGTCGAAGGGACTGTCGGCGACTACGACAGCCGCGAAGGGAAGGTCGAGGGCGCGGTCCGGACCGCCGTCGC
Organism: Haloarcula sp. Atlit-47R; assembly: GCF_003665985.1. Classification (NCBI taxonomy): domain Archaea; kingdom Methanobacteriati; phylum Methanobacteriota; class Halobacteria; order Halobacteriales; family Haloarculaceae; genus Haloarcula; species Haloarcula sp. Atlit-47R. The sequence goes on from NZ_QPLQ01000001.1 coordinate 1,223,288, forward strand.
CCTGCTGACCGAGGGGGTCGTCGCCGCCCCCATCGAGGGCATCGACCGCGTCGAACTGCTGGAAAACGACGACGGGACGGAGTTCATCAACGTCTACTACGCCGGGCCAATTCGCTCTGCCGGCGGGACCGCACAGGCGCTCTCGGTGCTAGTCGCGGACTACGCCCGCGCGCTGCTGGGCATCGACCAGTACAAGGCCCGCGAGGAGGAAATCGGCCGCTACGCCGAGGAAATCGACCTCTACGACAAGGACACGGGCCTGCAGTACTCACCCAAGGAGAAGGAGACGAAGTTCATCGCCGAGCACATGCCCATCATGCTCGACGGCGAGGCGACCGGCGACGAGGAGGTGTCGGGCTACCGGGACCTCGAACGCGTCGACTCGAACTCCCCGCGGGGCGGGATGTGTCTGGTGCTGGCCGAGGGCATCGCGCTCAAGGCCCCGAAGATTCAGCGCTACACGCGGAACCTAGACGAGGTCGACTGGCCGTGGCTGCAGGACCTCATCGACGGAACCATCGGCAAAGACGAGGCCGACGAAGGAGAGGAAGGAGAGGACGCGAACGGCGACGACGCGGGCGACGGATCGGACGACGACAGGGACGAGGCTGACGAGCAGGCTGGACCGCCACGAGTCGACCCCGCCGACAAATACCTCCGGGACCTCATCGCCGGCCGTCCGGTGTTTTCCCACCCGTCGAAGGCGGGCGGGTTCCGGCTGCGCTACGGCCGGGCGCGCAACCACGGCTTCGCGACAGCCGGCGTCCACCCGGCGACGATGCATCTCGTCGACGACTTCCTCGCGACCGGGACCCAGATCAAGACCGAGCGGCCGGGGAAAGCCGCCGGCGTCGTGCCGGTCGACACCATCGAGGGGCCGACCGTACGTCTGGCTAATGGCGACGTGCGCCGCATCGACGACGCCGAGGAGGCACTGGCAGTCCGCAACGGCGTCGAGAAAATACTCGATCTGGGCGAGTATCTGGTCAACTACGGCGAGTTCGTCGAGAACAACCATCCGCTCGCACCGGCCTCCTACACCGTCGAGTGGTGGGAGCAGGACCTCGCGGCCGCCGGCGCGGACGTGCAGGCGATGGAGGACTCGCCTCACATCGACCTCGCCGACCCGAGCGCCGAGGAAGCCATCGAATGGGCGACCGACTACGACGCCCCGCTGCACCCGAAATACACCTACCTCTGGCACGACGTGAGCGTCGACCAGGTGTGTGCGCTCGCCGACGCCGTCGAGGACGCACATGTCGCACAGGCCGATGGTGCGTACGCCGACCCGGAGATGGACGGCACAGCGGGCGACGCATACAGTGACGCCGGCGCGCTCGTCCTGCCACGGAGCGACACCGTCCAGCAGACGCTCGAACACCTGCTTGTCGAGCACACACAGGACGAGGACACAATTACGGTCACCGACTGGGTGCCGCTGGTGCGGACACTCGGGTTCACCCGGTCGCTAGAGCGGGACTGGACACCGTCGGATCTCTCCGAGCACGCCCGGACCTACGGAGAGAGCGAGTCTGTCGACGCAATCGGCGTTTCGGAGGACACCGAACCCGAAGTCGGGCAGAACGCCATCGAGGCCGTCAACGAAATCGCGCCGTTTCAGGTCCGTGAGCGCGCCCCGACCCGCATCGGCAACCGGATGGGTCGCCCCGAGAAATCCGAGCGGCGGGACCTCTCGCCGGCCGTCCACACGCTCAGCCCCATCGGCGAGGCCGGCGGGGCACAGCGGGACGTGGCCAAGGCGACGAAACACGCTGACGGGATGAGCGATACGCCCGGCCAAGTCGAGGTCGAGGTAGCCCGGCGGCGCTGTCCCGAGTGCGGGACCGAGACCCACCAGGCGGGCTGTCCCGACTGCGGCGGCACCACCGAACCGGTGTACGTCTGCCCCGATTGTGAAGCCGAGGTCGAGCGCGACGAGTCCGGCCGCGCGGAGTGTGCCCGGTGTGAGACGCTCGCCTCGCCGACCCAGTACAAAGTGCTTGACCTGCAGGAGGCGTATCGGGATGCCCTGCAGAACGTCGGCGAGCGCGAGACGGCCTTCGAGCAACTGAAAGCGGTCAAGGGGCTCACCTCCGAGGAGAAGGTGCCGGAGCCGATGGAGAAGGGCATTCTCCGGGCGAAACACGACGTGTCGGCGTTCAAAGACGGCACCGTCCGCTACGACATGACGGATCTGCCGGTGACGGCGGTCCGGGCCTCGGAACTGGATGTCTCCGCCGAGCGACTCCGCGGGCTGGGCTACGAGGAGGACATCCACGGCGACCCGCTGACCCACGACGACCAGCTGGTCGAGCTAAAAGTGCAGGACATCGTTCTCTCGGACGGCGCGGCCGAACACATGCTCCAGACCGCCCGGTTCGTCGACGACCTCCTAGAGCAGTACTACGGGCTGGAGCGGTTCTACGAGTTCGACGACCGCGAAGACCTCGTCGGGGAACTCGTCTTCGGGATGGCCCCTCACACCAGCGCGGCGACGGTCGGCCGCGTAGTCGGCTTCACGTCCGCCGCCGTCGGCTACGCACATCCGTACTTCCACGCCGCCAAGCGCCGGAACTGCTTCCACCCGGACACGCGGCTGTGGTACGAAGACGAGAATGACGACTGGGAGTACGGGACCATCGAGGAACTGGTTGAGGACCGACTTGAGGACCCCGAGGAAGACGACTTCGGGACGCTCGTCGAAGAGCTAGACGGTACTCTCACCGTGTCGTCGCTTGGCGAGGACGGCCCCTGTCGCCGGCCCGTCGACGCCGTCTCGAAACACCCCACTCCGGACCACCTCGTCGAGATTTCCGTCGGCGACCGAACCCTCAGGGTTACGCCCGACCACACGATGCTCCGAGCCGACTCCGACGGGATCGAGGAAGTCCCGGCCAGCGGCCTGACTGCCGGTGACGAACTCCCCGCTTACGACGGCGGCGAAACGACGACGATGACGGCACGCGGGGAGGCTTCGACAGCAGCGACTGACGGCGCAGCCCCGACAGACACCGTCGAGACTGTCGAGTACGTCGAAAGCGACGTCGACAGCGTCTACTGTCTCACGGTCGCTGACACACACCGGGTGGCCGTCGAAGGCACCTACGTCGGCCAGTGCGACGGCGACGAGGACTGCGTGATGCTTCTGATGGACGGCCTGCTGAACTTCTCGAAGTCGTATCTCCCGAACCAGCGCGGCGGCCAGATGGACGCCCCGCTCGTGATGTCCTCGCGAATCGACCCCAGCGAGATCGACGACGAGGCCCACAACATGGACATCATGGACGCCTATCCCCGGGAGTTCTACGAAGCCACCCGCGAGATGAAAGACCCGACCGAGGTCGAGGACGTGATGAAAATCGCCGAGGAGACGCTGGGGACCGACCGCGAGTACACGGAGTTCCGCCACACCCACGACACGACCAACATCGCCGCCGGGCCGGACCTTTCGGCGTACAAGACGCTCGGCTCGATGGAGGACAAGATGGACGCCCAGCTAGAGATTTCCCGGAAACTGCGGGCCGTCGTCGAGAGCGACGTGGCCGAGCGTATCATCGAGTACCACTTCTTGCCGGACCTCATCGGCAACCTCCGGGCCTTCTCAAGACAGGAGGTCCGGTGTCTGGACTGCGGAGAGTCGTTTCGGCGCGCCCCGCTGACCGGCGACTGCCGGGAGTGTGGCGGCCGCGTCAATCTCACCGTCCACGAGGGGTCGGTCAACAAGTACATCGATACCGCTATCCGCGTCGCTGATGAGTTCGGCGCGCGGGACTACACGAAACAGCGGCTCAAGATACTGGAACGGAAAATCGAGTCGGTGTTCGAAAACGACCACAACAAGCAGTCAGGTATCGCAGACTTCATGTGAGCGACAGCGTCACCCGGATTCGTCAGGGCGACAGACGAGCGCGTGACAGTCGTCCGACGGGTGTTTTTCACCGTGGCGGTCCTGTCACGGGTATGGCCTCGTCCCGCGATTCAGCACCGCCGTTCGACTCCGGGGACCGGTCGGGTTCCCCGTCACCATCGCCCCGACAGACGCCCAGTACGATCTATCAGATACAGATTGCGCTGTTGCGCTCACAGGTAGCGACACTGGAAACCGCGCTCGAACAGGAACGCGAACACCGTCAGGCTGTCGTTGATCGGTACGAGCGCCTTCTCCACGGGGAATAGTCCGCGACTGGCTGTCGGGACAGTCCGTTGTGTTACTCGTCGCCGAGTTCGACGTAGGTCGTCTCGATGATGCGGCTGTCTCCGTTGAGCCGCTCGATGATGTCCTGTGGCGGCTGTTCGTCGAGGTTGTAAACGGACAGGGCCTCCCCGCCGATGGTCTCGCGGCCGTTGAACATCCCGGCGATGTTGATGTCGGCGTCGCCAAGCACCGTGCCGATGAAACCGATGGTGCCCGGCTCGTCACGGTTCCGGACGACCAGCATGTGCCCGTGTGGGACGGCCTCGATGCGGTGGTCGTCGATACGGACGATGCGGGGCTCCTCGCCGCCGAACTGGGTCCCACAGACGGAGACGGACTCCTCGCCGTCGGAGACGGTGACGGTGATGAGGCTCTGGTAGTCCTCGGAGGTGCGGGTCTTGGACTCGGTCACGTCGATGCCCCGGTCCTCGGCAATCTGGGGGGCGTTGACGGCGTTGACCTGGAGGTCCGAGGGGGCGAACACGCCCTTCAGCGCGCTCGCGGTGACGTACTCTACGTCCTGCTCGGCGATGTCGCCGGCGTAGGTGACCTGGACTTCGGACATGTGGCCGCCGAACAGCTGGACGGCGATGCGGCCAGCAGTGTCGGCGAGGTCGAGGTACGGGCCGACCTGCTTGAACGTCGCCTCGTCCAGCGACGGCGCGTTCAGGGCGTTGGCGACGGGCTGGCCGTTGGCCGCGGCGATGATCTGGTCGGCCGTGGAGGTGGCGACGTTCTCCTGTGCCGCCTCCGTAGACGCGCCCAGGTGGGGCGTGACGATGATGTCCTCGACGTCGAGCAGCGGGCTGTCCTCGGGGAGGGGTTCCTCGCCGAACACATCGAGCGCTGCGCCTTTCAGGACGCCGTCCTCGACGGCCTCAGCAAGCGCTGGCTCGTCGATGATGCCGCCGCGGGCACAGTTGACGACGTAGCCGCCCTCGAGTTCGGCGAGTTCCTCCTCGCCGATCATGTTCTCGGTCTCGGGGGTCAGCGGCGTGTGGATGGTGATGAAATCGGACTTGGCGAGGCAGTCTTCGAGGTCGTCGACCAGTTCCGCGCCGAACTGGTCGGCGCGCTCCTGACTGATGTAGGGGTCGAACGTGACGATGTCCATGCCGAGGCTGCCCAGTCGCTTGGCGACCTGCTGGCCGACGCGGCCGAAGCCGACGACGCCCAGCGTCTTGTTGTTGACCTCCGTGCCCAGGAACTCGCCTTTCGCCCACTCGCCGCTTTTCAGGCGGTCGTGGGCCTGCGGGATGGAGCGAGCGGTGGCAAACGCCATCGCGACAGAGTGTTCCGCGGCGGCACGGACGTTACCTTCGGGGGCGTTGGCGACGATGACGCCGTGGTCAGTGGCGGCGTCGATGTCGATGTTGTCGACGCCGATGCCGGCCCGGCCGACGATGATGAGGTCGGGCGCGGCCGCGAACACTTCTTCAGTGACTTCGGTGCCCGAGCGGACGATGAGCGCGTTCGCGTCGGCCACTGCGTCGAGGAGCGCGTCGCCCTCGACCTCGTAGGCTGTTTCGACATCGTGGCCCGCCTCACGGAGTCGCGTGAGACCGGCGTCGGCGATAGGGTCCGTGACGAGTACCTTCATACCGAATCGAACTTACTGGGGCGGCATAACGCTTGTTTTCTCCGTCCGAGCAACTACGTGCAAGCACTCGGGCCGGAGTGGTCGCGCCGCTGATGGGGGTGTCCTGCTGAGCGGGACCGTTCAGTGAAAAGGAACCGACTGGGCGTGACCTATCGCCAGGCCGGGAGCGAGGCAGCGTCTGAGAGCGGGGTTGTGAGATAGGCGTCGTCTCGGGTCACGTCAGCGAGGATAAACTGGTCCGTTGGACCCTCTTCAACGGACGCCATGATGTCTCCATCCGCGGCCATCTCGACCGGAGCGACAGGTTCCGACTCCATGCATGATAATATGTAACAACCCTATAAAAATTTAGCGAAACCCAGAGAGGGGAGTGGTATGACGCTGGGCCAACTGTCTGACAATAGTTCACATCCTGTCAGGATTGGTATGAGCGGGGAAGTGAGTCAGCACAGCCAGAGCCTGATATCTCAACCAATAGCGGTTGAGCAAGGACTTCTGTTCACGCGCAGAGACGGGCTGTGGATATGGCAGAAGACGTAGTTGTTGCCAAGACACCACGGTCCCTCGGTTTCCGAGATAGCGCTTGCGCAGTCGTCAGAGATAGCCGATGGCCGTACAGCGTTCTACCCGAATGTCGAAAACGGACGGATGTTAAGGACTTAGTAGATGCGGGAAGGAAGTTCTGGCAGTATGAACGTTGCAGACGCTATGACGCCACGCTCGGAGGTCGTCACGGTTACTATACCCGGTACCCGTGATGACGCACTGGAGTACCTCCAAGAGCAGGCCTTCTCGTCGGTGCCGGTTATCAAGGAAACCGACGAGGGCGAAGAGTTCAGAGGGATTATTTCACGCGATGCGCTCATCGAGAGCCCCGACGAGGACCAGCTAGCCCTGCTCGTCGAGGAAGTCCCGACGATCAGCGAGGACACGTCTATCGAGGCCGCGGCACGGATGATGGTCGAAGACGACGAACGTCGCCTGCCCATCGTCGACGGCCAGCTCAAAGGCATCATCACAGTGACCGACGTGATTCGGTCTATCGCGAACGGTGACGTCGACGGCGACCAGATCGTCGGCGACCTCGCCAACCGAGACATCAACTGCGTGTACGAGGGCACGCCCCTGACCGTCGCCGAACGGGAGCTCTCCCACGCGAACGTCCCATACGGCGTCGTACTCGGCGACGACGGCGATATGTCGGGGATGCTCACAGAGGTAGACATCATCGCGGTCGCCCGGGTCGTCGAGGGCGAGGACGACACCGGCGACTCCATCGCCAACCAGGATGACGACTGGGCCTGGGAAGGCATCAAGGCGGTCGGCGGCCGGTACATGCCCACCCGCAACGTCGAACTCCCGGTCGAGCCCGTCCGCGAGTTCATGACCGCCGATGTCGTGACGGTGAACAAGCGCCGCACCGCCGAGGAAGCGGCACAGCTGATGATCGAGCACGACATCGAACAGATCCCGCTGCTGTCCGGTGACGAACTCACTGGCATCGTACGGGATATCGACCTGCTGCGAGGCCTATGAGCGAAGGCGAACGACTTACCGAGCTGGCCAAGCGTCGCGGTTTCTACTTCCCCTCTTCGAGCGCCTACGGCGGGGCGGCGGGCTTCTGGACCTACGGGCCACAGGGCGCTGCGCTGAAATCGAACATCGAGGACACCTGGCGGGACCGCTATGTCGTCAAGGAGGGCCATCAGGAAATCTCCGCCCCCGACGTGATGCCCGAGCCTGTCTTCGAGGCGTCGGGGCATCTCGACGGATTCGACGATATGATTGTCGAGTGCGGCGAGTGTGGCGCGACCCACCGCGCGGACCACCTCGTCGAGGACAACACGGACATCGAGGAGGCCGAGTCCCTGCCGAACGAGGAGGTCATGGACCTCATCGCTGAGCACGGCATCGAATGCCCCTCCTGTCACACGTCCCTGGCCGACCAGCCGGTCGACAACTTCAACCTCATGTTCGAGACCAATATCGGGCCGGGGTCGTCGTCGCCGGGCTACCTCCGCCCGGAGACCGCACAGGGCATCTTCGTGGAGTTCCCGCAACTCTCGGAGTACGCCCGGAACCAGCTCCCCTTCGGCGTCGCGCAAATCGGGAAGGCCTACCGCAACGAGATTTCGCCGCGGAAATCTCTCGTCCGCGTCAGGGAGTTCACCCAGGCCGAACTCGAACACTTCGTCGACCCCGAGGAGGACGAGCCGCCGCTTTCGGAGGTCGCCGACGTGACCCTGCCGCTGTACTCCGCCGCCGAGCAGCAGGCCGAGGACGGCGGCCAGCGCGAACTCACGGTCCGCGAGGCCGTCGACGAGGGCGTCGTCGAGAGCGAGTGGGTCGCCTACTACTTGGGCGTCTCCAAGGAGTGGTACGAGCGCATCGGCGTCGACATGGACCGCTTTCGCTACCGCCAGCACCTCGCCGGCGAGCGCGCCCACTACGCCTCCGACTGCTGGGACGCCGAGAGCGAGGTCGACGGCGACTGGATAGAGATTACGGGCTTCGCCTACCGGGGCGACTACGACCTCTCGAAGCACGCCGACCACTCCGGCGAGGACTACACGGTGTTCAAGCAGTACGACGAGCCGGTCACTGTCGAGCGCGCCACCGTCGACCCCGACATGAGCTATCTCGGGCCGGAGTTTGGCGGGTCGGCCGGCGCAGTCGCCGACGCACTCGAAGCGCTGGCCGAGCGGAATCCGGACGCCTTCGACGCCGATGAGGTCACCGTCGAAGTGGACGGGGAGTCCTACACCGTCCCCGTCGCGGAGACGAACTTCAGCGTCGACGAGGTCACCGAGAACGGCGAACACGTCCGGCCACACGTCGTCGAACCCTCCTTTGGCGTGGGACGAATCATCTACACCGTCCTCGCACACTCCTACGAGACCGACGAGGTCGACGGCGAGGAGCGGACCTACCTCTCGCTGCCGCCCGAACAGGCCCCGACGACAGTCGGCGTCTTCCCACTGATGGACAAGGACGGAATGGCCGACCTCGCCACCGACATTGCCGACGACCTCCGGGCCGCCGGGCTCTCGGTCACCTACGACGACTCCGGGGCCATCGGTCGCCGCTACCGGCGTCAGGACGAAGTCGGAACGCCGTACTGTGTGACCGTGGATTACGAGAGTCTCGAGGACCGCGAGGTTACGGTGCGCGAGCGCGACACAACCGAACAGAAACGGCTCCCCATCGACGGGCTGGCGGAGACGCTCGAACGCCTCAGTACCGGCGACCGCACCTTCGACGACCTGTAGATGGCCGACGAGGTATCCCGGCGGCTCGTCCATGTCACTGGCGCGGCGGTCCCGCTGGCACACCTTGGCTGGCCGGACTTGATTACGTGGCGCGTCGTGCAGGGGTTCCTGGCCGTGGCGCTGGTCGTCGTGTGTGTTCTCGAAGCCGTGCGGCTGACGACCGGGCTGGACTGGGTAGTGTACGACCGGCTCACCCGGGAGTACGAGCAGGACAACCCCGCCGGCTACGCGCTGTACATCGTCGGGATGGCTATCGTCGCCTTCGCCGTCGAACTGCCGGGCGTGACGACCGACGTCGCCGTCCCGGCAATGTTGATGCTCGCCATCGGCGACCCCATCAGCGGCCTGCTGGGCTCGGGCGACGCCAGCAACGTCAAGCAGGCCTGGGTCTTGCTGGTGATGTTCGGCGTCTGCACGCTGCTGGCCGCCCCCTTTGTTCCCCCCGCCGCCGCCGTTCTCGGGGGTGTCGCGGCGACGTTCGCGGACGGGGTCAAGCCCCGCATCGCCGGCTACGTCGTCGACGACAACTTCTCGATTCCGGTGCTGGGCGCGCTGGCGATGTGGGTCGGCGTCCGGTACCTCCCGTTCTGACCGGGCAATTCCCCGGCGTCCACTTTCACCGCGGTATCTGAACCCTTAACCACCGGCGGGACGAACGCGTGGGTAATGGCGACCACCGACGCCGGTGGCGAGCACGTCGAACGCCCGCTGGTGACGCCGGAGTTCCTGGAGAACCGCGGCTACCAGACCGAACTGGCGGAGACGGCAAGCACCGGGCACACGCTCGTCTGTCTCCCGACCGGGCTGGGCAAGACGACAGTCTCGCTGCTGGTGACCGCCGAGCGCCTCCACGCCGTCGGCGGGAAGTCGCTCATGCTGGCCCCGACGAAGCCGCTGGTCCAGCAACACGCCGAGTTCTACCGCGAGGCACTCGAACTGGACGACGAGGAGGTCGTCGTCTTCACCGGCGAGGTCCGGCCCGACGACCGCGCCGCCCTCTGGGAGGACGCCCGCATCGTCATCGCGACGCCGCAGGTCGTCGAGAACGACCTCGTCGGCAACCGCATCTCGCTGGCCGACGTGACCCACTGCACCTTCGACGAGTGCCACCGGGCGACCGGCGACTACGCTTACAACTACATCGCCGACCGCTACCACGCCGACGCCGAGGACCCGCTGGTGACGGGCATGAGCGCCTCGCCCGGCGACGACGAGGAGGCCATCCTCGGAGTGTGTGAGAACCTCGGACTCTCCGAGGTCGCGGTGATGACCGAGGACGACGCCGACGTGGCCGAGTACACCCACGACACCAGCGTGGACTGGAACCGCATCGAACTCCCCGAGGTCGTCGTCGAGATTCGGGACGCAATCAACGAGGTCATCAAGGACCGGCTGGCGCAGTTGAGGGAACTGGGCGTGACGAACAAGTCCTCGGCGGACATCTCCGAGCGCGAGATTCAGGGGATGCAGGCCGACCTCCGGAAACTGATGAACAACGACCAGAGCGAGGGCTACCAGGGGATGAGCCTGCTCGCCGAAATCCGGAAGCTCCGGACCGCCGTCACCTACGTCGAGACCCAGAGCGTCGAGTCCCTGCGGCGGTACTTCGAGCGCCTGAAGGAAGCCGCTCGTTCGTCGGGTGCGTCGAAGGCCGACCAGCGCCTCGTCAGCGAGCCGAAGGTCCGCGAGGCGATACGGAAAGCCGAGTCCTACGACGACCTGCACCCGAAGTTCCGCCAGACTCGAATGCTGCTCGCGGAGACGCTGGGCATCGAGAACGGCGAGCGGGTCATCGTCTTCACCGAGTCCCGCGACACCGCCGAGACGCTCGTGGACTTCCTCTCAGACCACTTTACGACCGAGAAGTTCGTCGGACAGAGCGACACCGACGGCAGCGAGGGGATGACACAGACCCAGCAACAGGAGACGCTGGACCGCTTCCGGAACGGCGAGTTCGAGGTGCTCGTCTCCACCTCCGTCGCCGAGGAGGGCCTGGACGTGCCCGAGGTCGACCTGGTGTTGTTCTACGAGCCGGTGCCGACCGCGATTCGGGCCATCCAGCGGAAGGGCCGGACCGGTCGCCAGGCCGAGGGCCGGGTCGTCGTCCTCCTGGCCGAGGACACCCGCGACGAGGCGTACTTCTGGAAGGCCCGCAACGACCAGAAGCGGATGAAACGGGAGCTGAACGAACTCAAAAGCGTCGCCGGGGAACTGGAGGCCCGCCTCGACCAGACCGGGCTCGACGAGTACGAGGACGAAGAGGGGGACGCTTCGGGTGGAACGAAAAGCGGTGAAACCACCACACAGCAGTCGGATTCCACTGGAAACGGGAGGGGTAGCACAGCTAACAAGTCAGCCGATGATACCGACGGCAGCAACGGCCAGGCCGGACTAGACGCCTTCGCGGACGACTCGTCGGAAGCGTCCGGTGGGGATACCGAAGTCAACAGCGACGCGGCGACAGCCGACGAGGGGGATACCGCGACGCCGGACACGGGAACAGTCGCCACTGCCGGCCGCGATGATGAGGACGACCCCGTCGAAATTGTCGCGGACCAGCGGGAACTCGACTCGAACATCGCTCGGGACCTCTCGACGCGGGACGGTATCGAAACCCGACTCGAAACGCTGGCCGTCGGCGACTACGTTCTCTCTGACCGCGTCGTTGTCGAGCGCAAGACCGTCGCCGACTTCATGGACACGCTGACGGGCGGAGACCGGTCGATGTTCGAGCAGGTCGGGGACGCCACGCGAAACTACGGTCGGCCCGTCGTCGTCATCGAAGGCGAGGACCTCTTCGGTGCGCGCAACGTTCACCACAAGGCGATTCAGGGCGCACTCGCGTCGCTGGCGGTCGATTTCGGTGCGAGCGTGTTACGGACCAGTGGGGAGGACGAGACCGCCGATCTGCTGCAAGTCATCGCCGAACGGGAACAGGAGGTGGCCGACCGCGAGGTGAGCGTCCACGGCGAGAAACAGTCGAAGACGCTGCCCGAGCAACAGGAGTACGTCGTCGCCTCCATCGCCGAAGTCGGACCGGTAACCGCGCGCACGCTGCTGGACGCCTTCGGAAGCGTCGAGGCAGTGATGACCGCCGATAAAGAGGCCCTGCTAGAGGTGTCCGGTATCGGCGACGTAACGGCCGACCGGATTCGAGAAGTCATCGCCAGCGACTACGAGCCGTAGCGGTCCGTTCAGAACCGCGCTGCATCCAGCGCTTCCGCCGCTTCTCGGGCTGCCTGCAGATGTTCGCGAGCCTCGCGTGGGTTCTCGGTGGCCGCGGCGCGCTCGGCGAAGCTGTGAACCGTCTCGGCCAGTAGCGCAGACGCCGCATCGAGATTGGCCTCAATATCGCCGGTGTGACTATCGGTCGTCCGAGTCTGTCGAGCGGAAACAGGGGGGTTCTGTGTCGCTGTCCCACGCGGCTGGTCGTTGGCAGTTCGGCCGCTAGGCTCCGACGATGCACCTGTTCGAGCAGTCTGTGGCGCTGGCTCCGAGTGGTCTGACGCCTGGGTCGACTGGTCACCCCTCGCTTCGGGTGGAGCGGACGAGTTGGGTGTCGACGCCGTCGGTTCGGAGGGAGACTGTGAAGCGGTGTCGGGCTGGGTATGTGCGGTCTCCTGCTGTGCGTGTTCGTCCGTCGCGTCCACCGCATTCTCTGCTGTGTCCTCGGCAGCATCGCCGAACTGGACGCGAGCCTCGTCGCTCGGGTCGGCAACCTCGATCTGGTCACTGTCGTCGGCCTGCCCCGCCTGTTCGTCAGCATCTGACGGGTCTGCCCCGTTTTCCTGCGTGTCGCGCGCGACCGGCTTCTGGCAGGTGGGGCAGAACTCCTGGCCGTCGTAGCGGAAAATGGGGTCGCCGCAGTCGCTGCAGTGGGCGTTGGTCATCGTCGCGCCCTTCAACAGGAGTTCGCTCATCTGCTCGGTCGTCTGGCGCTTCTCGTCTTCCTTCTCGAACTTCTCTCGGAGTTTCTCGCGTTCGGCTTCCTTATCGAAGTCGCTCATACCCGTCACAACGCCGCGGGGCTGAAAACCGTTTACGGGTGATACTGGCTGAACGATGCGCGGCGGAATCGGGGTTTCGACACGTTTAACGTTCGCGCCCGAGCCTTTTCGAATGGTATGACAAAGGTAAGCGTAGTCGGCGCAGCCGGTACGGTCGGCGCAGCCGCAGGGTACAACATCGCGCTCCGCGACATCGCTGATGAAGTCGTTTTCGTGGACATCCCCGATAAGGAGGACGACACGGTCGGGCAGGCAGCTGACACGAACCACGGCATCGCCTACGACTCGAACACGCGCGTCCGGCAGGGCGGCTACGAGGACACCGCTGGCTCCGATGTGGTCGTCATCACGGCCGGCATCCCGCGCCAGCCCGGTCAGACCCGCATTGACCTCGCCGGCGACAATGCGCCTATCATGGAGGACATCCAGTCCTCACTGGACGAGCACAACGACGACTACATCTCGCTGACCACCTCGAACCCCGTCGACCTGCTCAACCGCCACCTCTACGAGGCCGGCGACCGCTCTCGCGAGCAGGTCATCGGCTTCGGCGGCCGCCTCGACTCCGCGCGGTTCCGCTACGTACTGAGCGAGGAGTTCGACGCACCAGTGCAGAACGTCGAAGGGACGATTCTCGGGGAACACGGCGACGCGCAGGTCCCCGTATTCTCGAAAGTCCGCGTCGACGGGACTGACCCCGAGTTCAGCGACGACGAGAAAGAGCAGTTGCTCGGCGACCTGCAGGAGTCGGCGATGGACGTCATCGAGCGCAAAGGCGCGACCGAGTGGGGACCAGCCCGCGGCGTCGCACACATGGTCGAAGCCATCCTCCATGACACCGGGGAAGTGCTGCCGGCCTCGGTCAAGCTGGAGGGCGAGTTCGGGCACGAAGACACTGCTTTCGGCGTCCCGGTCCGTCTCGGGAGCAACGGCGTCGAGGAAATCGTCGAGTGGGACCTCGACGACTACGAGCAGGACCTGATGGCAGACGCTGCAGAGAAGCTCTCCGACCAGTACGACAAAATCTCGTAACCCGGTCGAGCGGTACTGCGAGCGTTCGGGACTGACGCCCTCCCGGACTGCCTTTTTCCGCTATCGCCGTAAGAGACGCAGCTGTAACTGCGAATCGGCCGTTTGCCGGTCCACGATTGTTACGCGGGGTCGTCTTGGTCGTCAAGCAAATCGCCGTCGCGCCCGTCGTCGTCGATATCAGCACCGAGGAGTGACGCCCACTCTTCGAGGTGTGACTCCGATGTCGAGAGTTCTCGGTGGCTCATGGCGTTATCGGAAGCATCCACGGCATATTATATAATGGTTGTGCCGGCATTGATACTCAATGGTGTATGGAGCGGTTCTACGGGGTAATTCGGGGCTAGCGAACCAGTAAAACGAAAAGCCCGTGTCGATCACTCGGAGCGGATGGTTTCCGGAACCTGAATCGAGTAGTGGCCGTCCTCCTGCAGCGCGATGATGTACTCCTCGCGGTCGTACAACTCCATCAGGTTCAGTTCGTACTGGCCGGGTTCCAGTACTTTGATCGACTCGAACTGGTCGTTGAGTTCCGCTCGGAGTTCCTCCAGATCGGGGCGGTCCTCGCTGTCCGGCTCTGGTGGTGGGTCGGGGTCGGCACCGACGGGACGGAACTGGTGTTCGGATTCGGATGCCGACGGGACGTTCGACGGGAGTTCGTCCGGCTCGACGACATCCCCACGGGCGCTAGCCTGGGCCGAGTCCTCAGTCACAGACGTGCGGTCAGGTTCGGTCGACGGCGAACCGGACGTGTGGGATGGGTCACTCGGCTGTGCGTCAACCGACCGGTCGGCGTCGAAATGGGACTGCTCGGCGTCCCGGTCCCCGTCTGTAGCGGAACCGCTGACGAAGTCTCGTACTGAGGCAGCGGTTTTGCCAACGGTACGAGCGACGGTACTGTCAGGTCCCGGTGGTTCCGGTGGCTCCGCGTCCGGCGTCTCAGAGATGTCGGCTCCTTCGGGCTGATACTGGAACTTGTTCCCGCCGCAGTTGGGACAGCCCGAGAGCATCTCCTTCGACCCGTCGTCGAAGCCACGGCCACACTCCGTACACTGGTGGGGCATTATTTCCGAGAGACGAGGGCGCTGATGAGCGTTTCGTCCTTGTGGAGCGTCTCTATCTGGTTCGCCGGCCCGATAACCGTCAGCTTCTGGGTCGACTGTTTGCCCATCAACCGGTCGAGGATGCTGGCGTCGGCGGCCTCGGACTTGGGGTAGGTCTCGATCTCGATGCCGTTGAACTCGTCCGGACTGATTTCGGTCATCGTCACTTCGATGAGGCGGGACTCCTCGTCGGGGGAGAGCCCCTCTTCAAGGATGACGATGTTGCCGTCGCGGACGCCATCGAGAATCATCCGAATTTTTTCCATCGAGGCCAGCCCCGCCATGCGTTCGCCGCTGATGAGGTCGATCTGGACGCCGTCGTCTGGGTCTTTGACTTCCGCCATTATATCACCCGAAGTACTCCGCGATTTTGTCGTAGACTTCGTCCATGTTGTCTCCCTCAAGCGCTGATAGCGGAATCGTCTCGTGCTGTGGGTATGCGTTTCGGATGCGCTGGACCGAAGATTCTTCAAGATCGATTTTGTTCGCGAGGATCAGCACCGGAAGGTCCTGGCTCTCGATGATGCCGATGAGCATGGTGTTGACCTGCGTGAACGGATCGGTCGCAGAGTCGAGTACGTAAATAACACCATCGACATCCTCGCGGAGCCAGTGCATCGCTTCAGCGACGCCCTCAGTCGCTTCGCGGGAGCGACGGACGGCGTCGTCTTTCTCCATGTCGTGTTCAAGGAACTCGGTGTAATCGACCTTCGTCGTCACGCCGGGGGTGTCGACGATATCGATTGTCACTTTCTTCCCGTCGCGTTCGATCTCGACGTTCTCCTTTCGGCGCGCACGGCGAGTCTCGTGTGGAACGTGACTCTCTGGGCCGACAGCATCGCCGGTCCAATCACGTGCAATGCGGTTCGCCAGCGTCGTCTTACCGGCGTTCGGCGGGCCGTAGATCCCGATACGCTTCGGGTCCTCTTCGGAGAACAGCGTCGATGCCGCGCGTGAAATACTATCTTTGAGGTTTGTTAACAATCCCATCCTATCCTCCCGCCGCCCGGAGTCGTCCGGTATGGCGGCTCTGCCCATAAAAGATAGGCGAATTCACTTAAGCCTACGTCAGACATTAGT
The DNA here is from genome assembly GCF_003665985.1 of Haloarcula sp. Atlit-47R. Taxonomy (NCBI): domain Archaea; kingdom Methanobacteriati; phylum Methanobacteriota; class Halobacteria; order Halobacteriales; family Haloarculaceae; genus Haloarcula; species Haloarcula sp. Atlit-47R. Next base: position 1,239,571 of record NZ_QPLQ01000001.1, read on the forward strand.
CCCTATTCTGACATGGTGGGGCATAGCACAGATCAGCGTGCGGGCGTTGGGACGGAGACGAGCGAAAAGGGGGGACTATTCGAGTCAGCCCATCCTGACCCACGCGAGATGTATGTGGGTGTACCAACACAGCCCCCCACCCCTTCGTTTCAGGTGGAACGCCGCACACCCCTGGGGAGGGGTGGGAGACTTATCGGTCAAATTGGGAGCGCACTAGTTCTTCAGATCAGCGCGATACGTGATTTCACTAGCTAGAGCGGTCTAGACACTAGAAAACTGAACACTAACTCCTACTGACTATCTGTTTTATCTGGTGCGGGTTTGGTTTACGATATACCATATTAAATCTTTTTTCTTGTTACAGTACATTGTCGGCCTCCCTCCCCCCTCCCCCCGGGCCTGCTTCTAGTTCCACTGGAAACGAAGGGGTGGGGGGGTTACCCTGTTGGAGTCGGGTTCCGCTGCAAGCACCGGCTCCTCATGCGCTACCCTCATATTCACACAGCGTACCCGCTCCCGAAACTGCACCACCATTCTCTTACTCTCCGATCACTAGCTGCTGTATACTGCCCGTTTCACCCCAGTGAGATCGAAGCTATATTTCCCTTTATGACAGCAGTACTCATGCGACAGAAAATATAAATATATCAACACACATCTTTCACAGGTGGTGTACCGAAATATTTAATATCGAATCACGGTACGGTTCATGTGGTTCAACTGGACACACCGGAGAGCGCTGATGCTCACTAACAACGGCACTGACGCACTCCTCGCTCCCTCTGTTCCGGTGTCTCCAACTCTCTCCACACGAAACGAAGGGGACCCCCTCGATCGACTATGACTGACGAAAGCAACAACTCGGCCCCGGAATCCGATCTGTCGACACCAGAAACGTCGAACGATGCCGACGGGTCCGACGGGCACCCCGGCTCCGAAACGGACCCCGACATATCGACCGGGCCATCAGATCTCGACGATGTCATTCTCGACAATCTCGATACCGGGTCCGATGATCCCTCAGACGAAGCGTCCCGTGGCCTGTTCGACGACCTTCTCGAAGGGGAACCCATTTTCGAGAACAAGGAGGTCCTTCGCCCCTCGTATACGCCACACAAACTCCCCCACCGCGAGGAGCAGATCAACAACATGGCGACGATTCTCGTTACCGCCTTGCGTGGTGATACGCCGTCGAATATCCTCATCTACGGCAAGACGGGAACAGGGAAAACCGCGTCCGCGAAGTTCGTCAGCGAGGAACTCGAAACGACCTCACAGAAGTACGAGGTTCCCTGTGAGGTCGAGTATATCAACTGCGAGGTGACCGACACCCAGTACCGCGTACTGGCTCAGCTCGCGAATAAGTTCATCGACAAGAATGCCCGGCTCATCGACGACCGAATCGCCGAACTCGAAGACCTCCAGTCGCGCGCACGCGAGAACACGGCGGCTGCACTCGAAGAGACGGCGTTTGACTCTCTCGACGACATCGAAACCGAAATCAGTTCGCTGGAAGCAGACAAGGCGGAGTTCGAGGAAGTGCCGATGACCGGGTGGCCAACGGATCGGGTCTACAGCTCCTTTTTCGACGCAGTCGACTACCACGAGCGCGTGGTCGTCATTATGCTCGACGAGATTGACAAGCTCGTCGAGAAAAGCGGCGACGATACCCTGTATAACCTCTCCCGGATGAACTCCGAACTGGAGAACTCCCGCGTCTCGATTATGGGCATTTCTAACGACCTGAAGTTCACTGATTTCCTCGATCCTCGGGTCAAATCAAGCCTCGGAGAGGAGGAGATCGTCTTCCCGCCATACGACGCGAATCAGCTCCGGGACATCCTGCAGGCACGCTCCGACGTGGCGTTTAAAAACGACGCGCTCACCGAGGATGTCATCCCGCTGTGTGCGGCCTTCGCTGCACAGGAACACGGGGACGCACGTCGTGCGCTTGACCTCCTCCGGACCGCGGGCGAACTCGCCGAGCGCGACCAGACCGACAACGTACTTGAAGACCACGTCAGGCAGGCCCAGGAGAAGATCGAACTCGACCGCGTCGTCGAGGTCGTCCGGACGCTTCCCACCCAGTCGAAGATCGTCCTTTTCGCCATCATCCTTCTGGAGAAAAACGGCGTCCACAACATCAACACCGGCGAGGTATTCAACATTTACAAGAACCTCTGTGAGGAGATCGACGCCGATATCTTGACACAGCGCCGCGTCACTGACCTCATTTCGGAACTCGATATGCTCGGCATCGTCAACGCCGTCGTTGTCTCGAAGGGCCGATACGGACGGACGAAAGAGATCTCGCTGTCGGTTCCAACCGAGGAGACGGAGGCGGTACTTCTGTCCGATTCACGACTCGGCGATATCGACGACGTCCAGCCGTTCGTGCAGGCCCGCTTCGACAACTGATCTGCGGATTGTCTGAGCGCCCGGCAGTCTCCGCCGTCGCAGGTGAAACAGTCCCCCTATCGAGAGTGACGAACTACCCGGACGCAGTCGTGTTCGTGGCTGTCGACCCTGTTTCGTTCGTCACTGCCGGTCCTGCCCCGCTTGGTACTACGTCGGTCGCTCCAGCCTGGTTCCACTGGAGCCGGACCTGCCCCAGCAGTGGGACCCGCATTTCCGCGGTACCGACGACCCACCCAGGCTTGACCGGTTCGCTGATTGGGCTGGAGCCGACTTGGTCGTACCGGCCGTTGTTGTCGCCCTTGGTGATGAAGCCGGCGTGGTCGGCCGGACAGGAGCTGAGTTCGTCACAGCTGTCCGCACTCCCGGTGTAGTCCTTGTTTGCCCGGTCGTACCAGTTCTCGCCGGCATCAACCCACAGCATCGCTCGGTGGATGATCGGGGTCTGCCGACTGTTGCCGTCGGGTTCGTATACGATGACGTCGCCCGGTTGCTGGAACTTCCGATAGCTGTCGTCGTTCGCCGCAGTAACGACACCCCTGTGATCACCTGGGCCGGAGAACCGCTCCTCTTCCATCACGAACACGAGGTCGCCTTCTTTGATATGCGGGTCCATGCTCGGGCTTTCGATAGCGACCAGTGGGGGCCACACGCCGCTAACGGCGAACAGCAACACCCCGACAAGCAGGACTGAACCGGCGCTACTGACGATATCGGTCACGTACATCATCCCTCCCGGTCCCTCGGTTCCGTCCCCGTCCGACGACCGATGGTCTGACCCGGCCATTCGTACCACGAATACTCGGAGGCGGCCAATCAACCTTCTGTTGTTAGAGCGACCACTACCGTCCGAGTCAGTCAACTTGCCGCTGGCGCTGAAGCTTCTCCGACCCCTATAGTCGCTGCTGTGTGCCATAGCTGGGACGGCTGGACCCGGACGTACCCGAGACGCGGGATTCGGAAGATTCCGGTTCCAATAACCCACTGCGGGCGCACAACAGTACTCGCTCCGGTCACCTGATCGTATCTCGTGTTGGTCACTTTGTTGTCACCTTTCGTAATAAACCCAGCGTGGGGGGCCGGGCAGTTCCGAAGCTCGTCGCAACTGTCCGCGCTTCCGATGTACGTCTGGTTCGCTCGGTCGTACCAGTTCTCGCCGGCATCAACCCACAGCATCGACCGGTGGATAATCGGCGTTCGCTGTTCGTTACCGTTGGGTTCGAAGACGATGACATCTCCGGACTGCTGAAAGGTCCGATACCCGGTTTCGGCCCCGGTTGCCGCCGTTACAACGCCGTGACGCGCCTCCTGTCCGGGGAACCGTTCTGCGTCCATGACAAACACCATGTCACCGGTGTCGATGTGTGGCTCCATGCTCCCGCTCTCGATTGCGACAAGCGGGGGCCACACTCCGCTGACGGCAAACAGGAGCGCACCGACGAGCATGACCGCTCCGACGCTCGTACTGATGTCGCGGACGTACAGGCCGAGACGAAACGTTGGGCTGGTGTCAGCAGCCTCCTCCGTCTCGTCTGGCGACGTGCTGCTGGTCGATTCGTCCCGGCCCATCCTACCTCGGATTGCCGACAGCGGGGTATCAATCTTGTGACGACTGTCGGTCCGCTATCCTTTTGCCCGCAGACACTGAGTGTGGAACGTGCCTCTGGAGACGCCGGCACGAATCGTCAGCGAACTCGCGAGCCGCGGCTACAACGCGGAGCGCGAAGCAGTGACGCGGATCGCCGATACCCCGGATCCATCGGCGACACTGGAACGCGCACTCGAAACCCTGCCCGATGACGCGCTGAAGCTGACAACCGACCACGTCGAATCTGTGATTGAGACGGCAGAAGACGCGGGAAGCACGCCGAAAACCGGACCAGGCGCAGGAGACGAAATTACCGGCACCCCTCCCAATCCACACCCCTCCGTTTCAACTGGAACGAGTGCAGCCGCATCGACCGAACCGGGTACGTCTTCTCCACCTGAAACGGAGGGGTCACGGGATGTGGACACATCCCTCCGGGCAATCGAGGTCGCGAACGACATGACCGGTCAGTCAACTGGGACCGGCGAGTACTCGGACTTCGTCTCGGTGTTCCGGGACCGCTACGAGAAACTGGCGAGCAAACTCCGTGGCAGAGTGAACCACCGGCCGACCGACGCAATCGAAAACATGGGTGGCGGCAGCGACGCGGCGCTCATCGGGATGGTCTCGGACATCCGCTCGACCGCCAGCGGGCACTGGCTCGTCGAACTGGAGGACACGAACGGGACCTTCCCCTGTCTGGTGATGAAAGACCGCCCTATCGCCGACCTCGTCCAGCAGTTGCTCATGGACGAGGTCATCGCCGTCGAGGGAACGCTGGCCGACGACGCCGGCATCCTGTTTGTGGACTCGCTGTACTTCCCGGACGTGCCCCGAACGCACAGCCCCTCGACCGCTGACCGTCACGTTCAGGCGGCACTCATCTCAGACATCCACGTCGGCAGCCAGGAGTTCATGGAGGACGCCTGGCACCGCTTCACGGACTGGCTCCACACCCCAGAGGCTGAGACTGTCGAGTATCTCCTTATCGCCGGCGACATGGTCGAGGGCGTCGGCATTTACCCTGAGCAAGACGAGGAACTGGACATCATCGACATCTACGACCAGTACCGCGCATTCTCGGAGTACCTCAAGGAGGTTCCGGGCGATATGGAAATCCGGATGATTCCGGGCAACCACGACGCCGTCCGACTGGCCGAGCCCCAGCCCGGCTTCGACGAGGAACTCCGGGACATCATGACTGCCCACGACGCTCAGGTCCACTCTAATCCCTCGTTGGTCACCGTCGAGGGCGTCACGGTGCTGCTGTACCACGGCGTCTCGCTGGACGAGGTCATCGCCGAACTTCCGGATGAGGAGGCCAGCTACGAGGAGCCACACAAGGCGATGTACCAGCTCCTGAAGAAGCGCCACGTCGCGCCGCAGTACGGCGGTCACACCCGGCTCGCCCCCGAGGACCGCGACTATCTGGTCATGGAGGAGGTCCCGGACGTGTTTCACACTGGCCACGTCCACAAGCTCGGCTGGGGCGAGTACCACAACGTCGTTGCGCTGAACTCCGGGTGCTGGCAGGCCCAGACCGCGTTCCAGAAGAGCGTCAACATCGACCCCGACGCCGGCTTCGCGCCGATTCTGGACCTGGATACGCTTTCGATGACGGTCCGGAAGTTTACCTAACCACCTTTTTCCACGGGGGCCTCGCGCTCGCCGGGGCCGAGCGCTCAACCCCCGTACAAAAACGTGGGCGAAAAAGGCCGGACGCTCACTCCGTTCGCGTCCGGTGAAACCGGTCGCCAGGCGACCGGTATGCTAACCGCCCGGCACGACCGCAGGCCTGCCCTTCCCCGGGTCGCTTCGGGTGCGACAGTCGTCGCACCACTCGCTCCCGGCCCGAGTACTTCTCTTCGTGTTCTTCCAGAAGCACGATACTGACTCCACACGGCCTTCCGCGCCCGAATACGTCCGGAAACGGCCCGAATAATCACCGCTATCTCGTAGCAGTGGCGGGGCTCACCGGTGTGGTCGTTATTAAGACCCATCAGGTGAAAGCGGAGTGTATGAGCGACGACCAAGACCACGGATTCGAAACCGACGCCTTGCACGTCGGGCAGGAAGAGCCGGACGCCGAGACCCGCTCTCGCGCGCCGCCGCTGTACCAGACCACCTCCTACGTCTTCGAAGACGCCGAGGACGCCGCAAAGCAGTTCGCGCTGGAGAAGCCGGGCCACATCTACTCGCGGCTAATGAACCCCACCGTCGGCATGCTACAGGAACGGCTGGCGGCGCTGGAGGGCGGCGTCGGCGCGGTCGCCACTGCTTCGGGAATGGCGTCGCTGAACCTCGCCACCTTCCTGCTCGCGGATGTCGGCGACAACGTCGTCACGGCGTCGTCGCTGTACGGCGGGACCTACACCTACTACACCCACACCGCGCCGCGCAATGGCGTCGAAACCCGCTTCGTCGACACGCTCGACTACGACGCCTACGCCGAGGCTATCGACGAAAACACAGCCTATGTTCACTGTGAGACCATCGGCAACCCGGCGCTCGTCACGCCCGACTTCGAACGCCTCGCCGAAATCGCTCACGACCATGGTGTCCCCTTCTTTGTCGACAACACCTTCGCGACACCGTACCTCTGTAACCCAATCGAGCACGGGGCTGACCTCGTCTGGAACTCCACGACGAAGTGGATCCACGGCCACGGCACCACCGTCGGCGGCGTCCTCGTCGATGGCGGCTCCTTCCCGTGGGAGGAACACGCCGACAAGTACCCCGAAATTGCCGGTGACAACCCCGCGTACCACGGTGTCAACTTCCGGGAGCGATTCGAGGACGCGGCCTTCACCTACGCCGCTATCGCTCGCGGGCTCCGTGACCTGGGCTGCCAGCAGTCGCCCTTCGACGCGTGGCAGACGATGCAGGGTCTGGAGACGCTGCCCGCACGGATGGACCGCCACTGTGACAACGCCATGGGGGTTGCCGAGTTCCTCGCTGACCACCCCGAAGTATCGTGGGTCACCTACCCCGGCCTCGACGACCACGAAACGCACGACACCGCCAGCAAATACCTCGACGGTGGCTACGGCGGCATGATAACGTTCGGCCTCGACGCGGGCTACGACGCCGCCCGGACGACCGTCGAATCGACCGAGATTGCGTCGCTGCTGGCCAACGTCGGCGACGCGAAGACGCTCATCATCCACCCGGCCTCGACTACCCACCAGCAGCTCACGGACGAGGAGAAGGCCGCCGCTGGCGTCACTGACGACATGGTTCGTCTCTCTGTTGGCACTGAGTCTGTCGAAGACATCAAAGCCGACCTCGACCAGGCAATCGGCCAGGCAACTAACTAACGAAGAATACGGTATTCTACAGAACTTTTCTGAACGTGCGTATCAAAGTACTGCAATAATTCACCTATTCATTAGGCTTATTACGGGAGAAGACAATGCATTCAATGAACCGTCGCTGGTAGCGAGCACGCGTCGGTTCACGCTCAACCATACTCTGTCATTGGTCCGACAACGACTGCTCGCGTCCGTGGGGAGCGTGCCTCTCCCCGTTTGTTCTCCGTCTACCGTGCAGCGTACAGGTCGTGACCGTGAGCGACAAAAACAGAGATTCGTTACAGGATTCCTTCGGCTTCCAGCAGCTCGTACAGTTCGTCCATTGTCTCGACTGTCGTGTCACACGACGGCGCGACGGCCGGTTTCGGGTCGAAGCCGATAGCCAGGTTCGACACTTCGAGCATCGGGAGGTCGTTGGCCCCGTCGCCGACGGCAACAGTCGCGTCCCGGTCTTCGCCGGTGACGGCGGTGACGACTTCCATCGCGTCGTCTTTCGTCCCGGAGATGAGCGGCCCGCGAACTTCGCCGGTCAGCTTTCCGTCTGCCACGGGCAGTCGGTTGGCGACGATGGCGTCGACCTCGACCCCCTCCGTTTCGAGTGCAGCCTCGACGCCGCGCTCAAACCCTCCAGTGAGGATAGCGACGTAGACGCCGGCGTCTCGTAGCGCAGTGATGACCTCGGCTGCACCCGGACGCAGGGCGACCTCACTGAAGGCCGCCCGGGCCTGTTCATCCGAGAGGCCTTCCAGCAGCGCACAGCGCTGGCGCAGGCTCTCGGCGTACTCGATTTCGTCGTTCATCGCGCGCTCGGTGATGTCGGCCATGTCCTCGGCCGTCCCGTTCTGGCTCCCGAGCAGGACCGTCATCTCCGAATCGGAGAGCGTCCCGTCGAAGTCGAAGGCGACTAGCATTACCCGTCCGTTTCACGTGGAGGGTTTCAAACTATCCGGTTTCCGGTCGGTCGCCGTTCCGAACCCGTACTCAAGGCTTCGGCGGCGGCCCGTCGTAGGCGTCCATATCTTGGTAGAAATTCAGCATCGCGAACTTGAGTTTCTCGGGCCCGATATCCACCATCTCGCGGCGTTCCTCCGGCGGGAAGGTCCCGCGGACGGCGTAGTCGTGCATCTCCATCTCGGCGGCCTCCGTGTAGCGCTTGTCAAGCAGGATGCGCGCGCCGAAGTCCTCGGGCGAGCGGACGACTCGTCCGAGGGCCTGCCGCGTCTTTCTGACCGTCGGAATCTCGACGGCGTAGCGCCAGCCGGCCTCGTCCTCGTCGTCGCCGAAGGCCACGTCGTAGGCGTCCTGGACGGCATCCATCCGGTCGTCGAGGTGGGGGTACGGGACGCCGACCACGACGACGGTCCGGGCGTCGTCGCCGTCGTAGCTCACCCCCTCACCGAGCGTCCCCCACAGCGAGGTGTAGAGGACGCCGTCGTCGCCGTCGGTAAAGGCCTCCCGGAGGTCCCGGGCCTGCGTGCCCGGCTCGTCGAGGTATCGCGTCGCGCTCACGGCGGTCATGTCGTGGTAGCGCTCGGCCTCGCTGTAGGAGGGGCAGAACACAAGTGTGTTGCCGGGGGTGAACCGGACGATGTCTTCGAGCGTGCGGGCGATGCGCTGCTGGGTCTGTGGGTCGTCCCGTTCGCTGGAAAACAGCGCCGGGCCGTCGACGGCATAGGTCCGCCGGCGCTCCTCGGGGAACTGCGCACCGTAGGCCATCGTCACCGGGTCGTCGACGCCGACGACGTTCTCGGTCACGTCGAACGGGCGCAGCGTGGCACTCATCAGCACCGCCGCGTGCAGGTCGGAAAACAGGTCGCGGGTCACCTGCTCGGGGATGCAGGTGTACAGTTCCGCGCGGCCGTACACCTCGTCTGTCGATTCGTCCCGGCGGACGCTGACGACGGGGTACTGACCGGTCTCGTCCGTTTCATCGAGCCAGTCGGAAATGAAGCCGGCGGCCTGCAGCGTCTGGCATTCCTTTCTGGTGTCGAGGTCTCCTTCTTTGAACGCCTCTTGGTAGCGAGCGTCGAGGTCCCGGCCGAGGTCCAGCGCGTGGTCCAGTTCCTCGTGGAAGCCGGGGCCGGTGTAGCTCTGCAGGAAGGCGAGCGTCAGGTCGTCTTTCCGGTCGTCGTTAGCGATGGTCACGTCGTCCCAGTGCTCGTCGACGGCCGCGCGCCCGCCGAACTCGAACGAGTCCTCGTAGGCTTCGACGAGCGCGTCCCGGAACGTCTCGATGACGTTGGCCGCGGCGTCGGTCCGGGCGTCGTCCTCGCCGTCGAGTTCCTCTATGGCCTGGTCGAGCGTGTTCTCGGTGAGCGTCCGCCGGGCGTGGTCACGGGCGGCCGACTCGACGTTGTGAGCCTCGTCGAAGACGGCGATGATGTCCTCGGGGTCGCGGCCGATCCAGTGGAAGAACTGCTCGCGGATGGTGGGGTCCAGCAGGTGGTGGTAGTTACAGACGACAAGGTCGACGCCGTCCATCCCCTCTTTCAGCAGTTCGTAGCCGCACAGTCCCTGCTGGTGGGCGTACTCGTACACGTCATCGGGCGTCCGGACGTCGTCGAACAGCCAGGAGTAGAACTCGCTGGTGTCGACAGTAAGGTTCCGGTAGTAGTGGTCGCAGGTCGAGCGTTCGGTTTCGATTTCCTCGCGCTCGTCCTGCAGGTCCCGGAGTTCCTCGACGACGGCGTTACGGGCCTCCATCGCTTCGCTGCTGCCCGCCTGGCCGTCCGAGAGGAGTTCGCCCTCGCGCTGTTCGAGTTCGGCGATGTCGCTCTCGACCTCGACCAGGTCACGGGTCGTGTCTCGAAGTGCCTGACACTCCTCGTAGTCCACGTCGATGTGGCACATCGAGCCCTTGCCCCGGAAGACCACGGCCCGCAGGCGCTCCTGGTCCGTTATCGCTCTGGCGTCCTCGACGAACTGGCGCATCTGCTGGTGGACGTTCGTCGTGATGACGACGGTCTTGCCCGTCTCGCGGGCGTGTTCCAGCGCAGGGACCAGCGATGCAAGCGTCTTTCCGGTCCCACAGGCCCCCTCGAACAGCACGTCCCGACCCTCTTCGAGGGCGTCGTATATCGTGCCCATCGCCTCCTGCTGATGGTCGTACGGCTCTTCGAAGGGGAAAAACCGCATGTAGCCGTCGTCTGTCGTTGCCACGTGCCCCGATTGGCCGTTCACCGGCAAAAGGGTTCGCCCCCACAGCTACTTGCCGCGAGCGCTCCTCAAGAGATACATGTGGCGTGTCACGCTCGCCGTCGGTATTGCCCTTCTCGCGGGGTGTTCCGGCTTCCTCCCGGCTGGCCCGTCGGCGGACGACAGCGACCCGGTGACGCCAGCGCCCGTCCCCACTAACACACCGGAGGCGACGGTCACAGTCCCGACCAGCGACGGGAGGGTCGACGTGGACCGACTGCTCGACCGCCATCAGCGGGCACTTTCGAACCGGAACTTCCATCGACACGTCGAACAGGCCGGGCCACAGAACACGCTCGACGTCTGGATCGACCGTCAACGAGGCATCCAGCGGGTCAGACAGCGGTTCGGTCCGATATCGGACGACGTGGTCCTCGCCGACGGGACGCTGTACACGAACGTCCGGGACGACCCCGATACGCCGTACGCCACCACGCCAGCGACGCCGAACACGTCGCTTGTCGCCTCGCCGCCCGGCGTTGACCTGCTTCGACGGCTCCTGTCGAACACTGCGTATCGGACGGTGGCGTCCGTCCAGCGGAACGGACGGCCTGTCGCTGTCCTGGCCGCAACGAATGCGGTCGAGACACCAACCGCCGAAAACGAATCCGCGGTCGTGCGGTCACGGCTGTACGTCGACCGACAGGGAGTAATCAGACATGTCGAACACACTGAACAGCGGCCGGAGCGGCCGGATATCGACACGACGATGACGGTCACAACCGATATCGCCCGCGTCCCGATTCCGTGGTGGCTCGAAGACAACGACCCTTACACTTCCGGCTCGACGTAGGCTTTCCTGATGTCGTCGTTGGTGTCCTGCATCGCCGATTCCAGCGCCGTTATCTCGTCGTCTATCGATTCCGTGTCCAGCGCCGGGTCGAACTGCAGGTCTGCGAAAACGATGACCTCGTTCGGCCCGAAGTAGACCGTCCGGAAGCCGATAATTTCGTCCACGTGTTCGTTCTGCATGACAACCTCACGGAGGCGCTGTTCCTCGTCCGTCGGGAGACTCTCCCCCAGCAGGAGCCGCTTGTTCTCCCAGGCCAGTGCCAGGGCGAAGCCCATCAGCATAATCCCGATGAGTAGTGCGGAAACCCGGTCGAAGAAGGGGTTACCGGTCTGCTGCTCGAGGAACAGGCCGACCAGCGCGATGACGATCCCCGCGAGTGCGATGGCGTCCTCGGTCAGGGCGGTCAGCGTCGTCACGTCGCTGGTCTTGCGGAACGCCTCGCGGTATCCCGACCAGTCGTTGCGGTCTATCTGTCGCTGCATCTCCGCGCGGGCCTTCACCAGTGCGTACGTCTCAAACACGAACGCACCGAGGAGGACGGTGTAGTTGACCCACAGCGGGTCCAGCCACGCCGGGGGCTGGAAGGAGAAAAACAGGAACTCGACGGCCTCGCCGGCGTGTCCACCACCGCCGTGGCCGCCGGCCGTGAGCTCGTTCCAGCCGTGTTTCGCGCTCTCCCAGCCGGCGATGCCGAACAGGAACACGGAGACGAGGAAGCTATAGAAGAACTGTGCCTTGCCGTACCCGAAAGGATGACGGCGGTCGCGCTCCCGTTCGCTGAACCGAATCCCGATGAGTAGAAACACCTGATTCCCGGTGTCTGAGATGCTGTGGTACGTCTCCGACAGCATCGCGGCACTCCCCGTGAGAAGGAAGCCGAAGAACTTCAGAATCGCAATCGCGCCGTTGGCTATCAGTGCGGCGATGACGACTGATTTACTCCCTGCCATTATTTTTCCGTCACGACCGTAACGCAAAATGCTTCTGGATTTATACCTGGCCCCGCTACCGTCAGTATGCTCACTGCTATCTCAGACACGCACGGAACGGAGGACCACCGGCTGACAGGTCGGACGCTTGCCGCTGTCCGCGACGCCGACCATGTTCTCCATGCAGGCGATTTCATGACTGAGCAGGTCCTCGATGCCATCGAGGCCGAATGCGACGAACTGACCGGCGTTGTCGGGAACAACGACAGACCACCGGTCCGTGATCGACTCCCAGACGTTGCGACCGTCTCTTGGGAAGGGCTGACCATCGTCGTTGTCCACGGGCACGAGCACACCGAAACCGCACTCGGCATGCTGGCCCGACAGGAGGCGGCCGACATCGTCGTCGTCGGTCACTCACACAAACCCGTACTGACCGATTTTGGCGGCTGGACGCTGGTTAATCCGGGTAGCTACGCCGACCCGCGGCGCTATCAACCGGCCCACGCGGAACTGGACGTGATGGCTGGCGACGTTCGCGTCCGCCTTCGCTCCCCGGACGGGACGCCGATTTCGACGACTATCGTCAATCGGTGAGCGTATCGTAGCGACGCTAATTGTGGTAATACCGGAGCAAACCGGCTGCAGGCGGTTACTGCCGGATATACCACAGCGCCGCCATGCCCGCGATGACAAATGCGCCGCCAGCGAAGAACGCAAGGCCCGGCGGAATCACGGCGGCAGCGGCCTCGGCACCGCCCTGTGCGGCAGTGTCGAGTGCACCCGCAGTAGCCTCGAAGCCGCCGTCGGTCACAGTCGCGTTCTCGGCGTAAAAACTCGGGTCCCGGCTGCCAGTGTCCGCACTCCCGGACGACACTGTCGGGCCGCCAAACAGCGTTCCCTGCCCGCTCCCGAACACTTGCTGGACCAGCAGGCTTGCGAAGCCGATGATAGCGAAACCGCCGATAATGTTCGCCAGCGCCGCCCGGAGTCCCGACGTTTCCTGTTCGTCACCGGCACAGATAACGAGTGGCTGGTTGGCCGGCGCGAACACGTCCATCTCGCGTCCCTTCTCGGAGTACGCCGTATCGACGACCTCGACCGCGCCGGCGTTTTTCAGTTTCTTCAGGTGATACTGTGCGTTCTGCAGCGACGTATCCACCCGGTCGGCCAGCTCTGACGGCGGTGCCGGCTCCTTGTTTAGTTCTGACAGTAAATTGCGCGCTGTCTCTGCCGAGAGTGCCGACAGCACGTCGTCCGCATCATCACTGTCGACACCGATGACTCGGGGTTCGGCGTCCGGGGTCGCCGGGTCCCGAGAGGGCAGCAACGACATGACTATCTGTATGTTCTATGGGATTATGAGTCTTTGCCAAAGCACAGTGACCGTTGTAGCTATCGGTCAAACCCGTATTTTACCCTCCAAAATCGACCGGTAGACGCCCGAAGGCGCTCCTCCCGAAAGCATTTTCATCTCGGCTCGACAACCGCCGGTATGGCCGACCTGCTCACATACGCACTCCTCGCTGCTGTGCTCCTGTTTTTTTTCTTCATGTATCTGATGCTCCGGCGGACCTTCCAGGGCTTCAAAGAAGGGTTCCAGCAGAGCAAGAAGAAGTAGCCGGGAGGGTAACGATTAGGGGGCGTCGGTGGTGCCTATCTGTATGGACCCACGTATCCGCGAACACGCGGAAGTCATTGTCGACCACTCTATCGATTTGAGCGAAGGCGACAACCTCGTTATCGACGCGCACCCACAGGCTGCGGATCTCGTTACGGCGCTACACGAGTTCGCTGCTGACCGCGGCGCAAATCCGCTTGTCGTGCAGGACCGCCTCGGCGAGCGGTTCCGTCGCGCCTACCTCCGCAACCGGGACGAGTTCGAGACGCCGAGCCACGTCGAGGCGCTGTACGAGGAGATGGACGCGTACATCGCCATCAAGGGGAGCGACAATGTCACCGAGACCAGCGACGTCGACCCCGAAACGACGGCCGCCTATCAGCAGTCCCAGCAGCCGCTCCTGAACGAGCGGCTCTCGAAGACCTGGTGTCTCACGCAATACCCTGCGCCCGCCAACGCCCAGCTCGCCCAGACGTCCACGGAAGGGTACGAGAACTTCGTCTGGGATGCTGTCCTCAAAGACTGGGACGCCGTTCGCGAGCACCAGTCACAGATGGTCGAGATACTTGACCCCGCCGACGAAGTCCGCATCGTTTCCGGGGAGACAACGGACGTGACGATGTCCGTCGCCGGTAACGAGACGCTCAACGATTACGGCGAAAAGAACCTTCCCGGCGGCGAGGTGTTCACCGCACCGGTCCCAGACAGCGTCGAGGGCGAGGTGCTGTTCGACAAGCCGCTGTACCACCAGGGCCGGGAAGTGACTGATGTCTTCCTTCGCTTCGAGGACGGCGAAGTCGTCGAGCACAGCGCCGCGAAGAACGAGGACCTCCTGACAGAGGTGCTGTCAACCGATGACGGCGCGAGCCGACTCGGCGAACTGGGTATCGGAATGAACCGGGATATCGACCAGTTCTCCTACAATATGCTGTTCGACGAAAAGATGGGCGACACCGTCCATATGGCGGTAGGACGAGCTTACGACGCCACTGTCGGCGAGGACAACGAACAAAACGAGTCCGCCGTCCACGTGGACATGATTGTCGACATGAGCGAGGACTCGTTCATCGAAGTCGATGGCGAAGTCGTCCAGCGAAACGGGACGTTCGTCTTCGAAGACGGGTTCGAGGACTGAGTACTGACCGCGAACGGAGTGAGCGGCCGGCCTTTTCATCGACGTTTTTCAAGGAGCGGTCGCCAGAGGCGACCCGACGCAAAAAAAGGTCGGCGCAGGTCGTCCAGCGAAACGGGACGTTCGTCTTTGAGGACGGATTTGAGGACTGAGTACCGACCGCGGCTATCGGCTGCTGGACGTTGACGGCTCAGTCGTCCCCTGTCGACTCTGCTCCCGTTCGGTCCTCGACGGCCGTCTCGAACACGTCAGTCCCACTGTCGATAGTGTCGGATTCGTCGACGGTGAACGTTTCCAGCAACTGCCCGAGGTCGGTGGCGCGGTCGGAGAGGTTCGCGACGGATGACTCGACGTCATCGACGGCCTCGACCTGCTCGGTCGCCGCGTCGGCGACGGCGGCCGCTTCGACAGCCGTGTCGTCGCTGATGTCGCCGACCCCTTCAACCATCGAGACGACCTCCTGTGTCGACTCAGCCTGCTCGTCTGTCGCGCGGTCGATCTCTCGCATCCCGCTGGTCGCATCCTCGATGTCGCCGACGATGTCGTCGAACGCATCGAGGGCATCGCCGACCGTCTCGGTTCCAGTATCGACTTTCGACTGTGTGGCGTGCATCTCGTCGACAGTGCGCTCGACCTGCTGACGCATCTCGCCGATAGCGGCCTCGATATCGTCGGTCGCTGTCACCGTCTCGTCGGCGAGCGCTTTCACCTCGTCGGCAACGACAGCAAAGCCGTCGCCATCGCCTTCACTTCCGGCCCGGGCGGCCTCGATGTTGGCGTTCAGCGCGAGCATCGTCGTCTGGTCGGCGATGTCAGTGATGAGGTCGGTAACGGATTCGATTTCACCCATCAGTGCGTCGAGTGCTTCGACCTGTGTGACAGTCTGGTCTGTCGACCGTTCGATCTCGTCGAGCGCCGTCGCCGCGCGCTCGGCAGCAGCTCGTCCGCTTTGTGACCGGCTGAGCGCTTCGTCAGCCCGGTCTCTGACCGTGTCAGCGGCGGTGGACACCTCCTCGACAGTCGCCGAAAGGTCTTCGAGTTCCGTCCAGACGGTTTCGAGCTTCTCCGACTGCGTCTCTGCCCCGTCGGCCATCTCTGCGGCCGAGGATTTCACGCTGGTACTGCGGTCCTGAACTGCGTCGACGTTCTCCGAGACGGTCTCGGTTGCGGTGTCGACGGCCTCACTGAACGCTCGGACCTCGCGGATGGTGTCTTCCCACTCGTCGAGCAGGTCGTTGTAGGCTGTTGCGATCCGGGCCATCGACTCGGCGTCAGCGTCGGACGACATCCGTGCTGTCAGGTCGCCGTCGGCGCACGCAGCCATGACCTCGGCGTAGTCTTCGGCGCGGTTCTGGAGCCTATCGCTGAGTGTCTCCGCGGCTTCGCGAGCCGCTTCTGCCTCTTCTTTCGCCGACTCGGCCTCCTTTCTGGCGGATTCGGCGTTTTCCCTGGCCGCCTCCGCGTCAGCGATCTGCTCGCGGAGCGACTGCCCCATCTCGTCGAAGGCGGTGAACAGCTGTCCGATTTCGTCGGACCGAGATGTCTCGAGCGTCACGTCGAGGGTGCCTGCGCGCATCTCGTCGGCCGTCGTTGCGAGTTCAGAGAGAGCTGTCGCCGAGCGCCTGCTCATCGCAACGGTCACGCCGCCGAGGATTACTATTGCGGAGATGAGCG
Organism: Haloarcula sp. Atlit-47R; assembly: GCF_003665985.1. NCBI lineage: Archaea > Methanobacteriati > Methanobacteriota > Halobacteria > Halobacteriales > Haloarculaceae > Haloarcula > Haloarcula sp. Atlit-47R. The sequence goes on from NZ_QPLQ01000001.1 coordinate 1,256,229, forward strand.
TCAGGAGGAGACTGGTCGCAATCTGGTTACGGAGGGCATAGGCGCTCGATGCAGGCACTTGTGTCACGACCGTCCACCGGATGCTGTCGAGGCTCGAATACCCGTACACTGTCTCCGATGACTGGGTAAAGCCGTTGCCGCCCTCGCGTGTGACCGTAGTGACGGCCTCGCCCGGTATACTGTTGCCGACGACAGCCGTTCCCTCCGGTCCGAGAATCGTCGTCTCGCTGTCGGCCAGCGACCCACGGAACGATTCGGTACGCGCGGAGAGGTTCGCCTCAACGACGATGACGTGTTCCGTGTTCTGCGGCGCGGAGCTGACGAACGCCAGGACGCTGTCGTTTGTTACCGGTGACTTGTAGGGCTCTTCTGGGACAACGACAGTCCCGGACGTATCTGTCTCGTTGTCGATAGCTGCCATCTCCGACCCCCATGGAACGTTGAGGGATGCAAGTGTCTCCCCGCGGACCCCGCTCGCGGTGCTCGCCTCGACCGTGCCGTCCGAGGCTTGCACGTAGTGGACGGCGACGAACTCCGAGGTGAGGTCGCTCGATTCCAGCAGGAGGTAGTCCCTGATGACGCTCGGTTGCCCGTTCTGGAACTCCTTGACCGACGAGAGCGTCTGGGTCTGACGTCGGAAGCCGTCGACCCAGTTGTCGAGCCCGTCAGCCTGTAACTCGGCGGTCGAGACGACCTGTGTCTCCACTCGCTGGTCGAGCGTTCGCGTCGTATCGGTGTAAAACACTGCCCCGATTCCGCCGGCAACCAGGACCGCCACCAGCACTGCGGCCACGAACTTCCGGACGAAACTCTCTCGCACAGCGGCCGGGACGAGGTGGGCGATTCGGGGGCGGGCATCTCGGCTTACCATTCGTCCGGCGATTTCCAGTTATCGTACAAAAAACTACGAGATATATAGAGATACTGACAGAGGCATATACGAATGATTTGCCCGGGAAATCGGCGATTTGTGGGCTGAAATGTCACTATCTGTAACTGCTTGTCCGATGTGCTGACATTCCTGGCCGCCGCCCCAGTTTCAGATTCGATATCGGCGGTGCGGTGTTACCACAGTCGTCTCCCTTCGAACCGGAGACTTATGCTGGCAGGTATGGTAGTGCCGATATGAGTGAACAGCGGTCCCTCTTCGTCAGGGCGGTGTGGTTCCTGCTCGTCGGCTGGTGGGTGACCGGCATCTGGCTTTCAGTCGCGTGGTTCCTGAACGTCACAATCATCGGCCTCCCGCTGGGCATCAAAATGATAAACAAGGTGCCGCTGGTGCTGACGCTCAAGCGACGTGATCGGCTCGTCACGGAGAGTGCTGGCGGCTCGCAGCACTCACTGCTCGTCCGGGCGATCTGGTTCGTCTTCGTTGGCTGGTGGGCCAGTGGCGTCTGGACCGGTGTCGCGTACGCGCTGTCGTTGACAATCGTCGGCCTGCCGCTGGCAATCTGGATGTACAACAGACTCCCGTTCGTCGTTTCGCTGTACCAGTACTGACGGTCACTCCAGATACGGCTTTTCGATGTCCGTTTCACCGGTGATGAGTGCGGTTATCCGGCCAGTGATGCCATCGAACACGGTGATAAGCGGAGAGAGTACGCGCTCGACGAGTCGGACGGGCGACGCGACAGTTAGTGCCCACGCCTGTGCGTTGCCGAGGCCGAACGCCTTGGGCACGATCTCCCCGAAAATCAGGATGAGGACGCTCGTCACGACCGTGGTTGCAACGACCGCCGGTCCGGGCGAGAGATAGCTCGCGACGAGGACGGTGATGATGCTCGAAATCGCGATGTTGACGATGTTGTTGCCGACCAACAGCGTCACCAGTAGTCGGTGGGGGTTATCGTACAGTTCCTGCAGCACCTGCGCCCGTCGTTCCCCCGTCGCTGCCTGTTGTGCTATCCAGTCTTTTTGCAGCGAAAACACTGCTATCTCCGAACTGGAAAAGAACGCGCTCAGTCCGAGAAGCAAGACCACAGCGAGGACGCTACCGACTGCCACGATAGGACCACTCATACCCCGTCTTCAGCGAGACGAGGCAAGAAGGCGTCGACGCCGTCTGACGGCCCGCAAGCCGACAGATGCGGCGAAGGATACTCGACTGTCCAGTTCATTATGAGCATATGGCACTCGGCCAGGTGGAACTGGCGTTGCGCGTCATCGCTGGCCTATTCGTCATCGTCGCGCCGACGCTGCTGTTTCTGGGGCTATGGCGCGGCCTCGAAGCGATGCGTGACGACGAACTCATCCAGCAGGTCCACCAACACGCTGAGATGCAGGACCAGTCGCTGACTGGCCCTGACTGGCCGGCCGACGCAATCCTTGACGATGAGTCGTCGCCGCTGTCGGAGACCAGTCTGTCAGTCGTAACCTGTGCCACCTGCGGCACGCCGAACATGGAAGACGCCAGCTACTGTCAGGAGTGTCTCACAGAACTGGAGTAGTCAGTCTATCGTGTCGCTCTGGCTGACCTGCACCACCAGCGTTGGCTCAGAGCGCTCCGTACTGCAGTCGTGTCCCTGTTCGATGGCGTACGTTTGTGACTCCGTCCGGTTCGGGTCAATCGGTAACTCAGCCCTGACGGCGTAGGACTTTGTCGCCGAAGCGCCGATAGTGTCCTCGTCCCACTTGATATCGGTGTTTATGAACACGCTGTCATCCGGATGTTCTGTCGGGCCGACCAGACAGCCCGAAAGTGAGGGGAGATCTAGCGCCCGCAGAAACGGAGAGGGGTTCGACGCGGTAACGGTCCCGACCTCTGCCTCGATGTACGGGTACCTGTTCGGGGTGTGTTCCGTCTCCGGGACCGACACGGTGACCGACTCGTTTGTCTGCACATCGTAGGCCACCCCGCCGCTGAGCGCGTCGGCACCCACGAGTCCAGCACTCACGATGAGGAGGCCGCCGAGGGCGGCCGCCGCCGTTCGCTGCGACGGCGTCGGAATCCCTGCCCGGAGCGCGTAGCCGAGCCCGACGAACAGTCCCGCGGACATGGCGAGCAACAGGAACGTTCCCGTCTCGCCGGGCGAATACCGAACGACGACGTAGCCGACGAACACGACGTAGGTCACCCCACTGAGGGCGAAGGCAACGACGTCAAGTACGTCTCGTTCGAGGGCTACACCCGCAACGAACAGTGCGATAAAGGCCAGCAACAGCAGCGCCGCTTTCACGGTTATCGAGAGGTCGAACACGACATCACGGACAAAATACAGGAGCGCAGCCGCGGCGAACAGGACACCGAGTGCGTACAGGAGTTTGCCGCTGTCGATACCAAAGCGCATCAAGCGTACCCTCACTTCTCTGAGGCGGGACATAAACCCACGTCCTGACAGCACAACGTCTCTTTCGGACTCTCTCAGGCACGCTGCAACGAACCACGGGGTGGCTTGCTAATCGTCCGCAGTCGCCCGCCCGCTATCCGCGCCGCCAGCCAGCGGTGTCCGCTCGACGACCGTCCCGTCGTAGGTCGGGTACTGCTCGACGATTTCGCCCTTGTCGAGGTCGCCCTCTTCGACCATTTCCTCAAGCAGCCACCAGGCCAGCTCGACGTGCTCGGATTTGACAGTGTAGTACTCTTCGGGGACACCGAGTGCCTCCAGCCGCGCCTCGGAGGTCCACGCCTTCCCGTAGACGAGCGTCCCGTCCTCGGTCACGTCGTCGAACGGACGCCGGATGTTTCGAGCCATCCGCTTGAGCCGCGAGCGGTGCTGGGCGGCGTCCTTGAAGACGCTCGTACAGAAGTACACCTTCTCGTGGTCGCCCATTTTCTCGAGGATGTCGTGGGACCCCTCGACGGCGCTCATGTGGTCCTCTTTCAGTTCGAAGCCTTCCTCCTGCATCCGGCGGTAGTTCCCGTCGGACATCTCGAACTCGTTGATGTTACAGAAGTCGGCCGCGCCCTCGTCTAAGAATTCGAGGAACTCCTCCTCGGCGCGGATGCCCGGGATCTCGAAGGCGGGGGTCAGCCCCTCCTCGCGGGCGATGTAGAGGATGTCCTCCCACTCGGTCCCGTGGAGGTCGCCCCACTGCTCTAAGGGCGGGTGGAAGCGAATCTCGTCGAGGCCGGCTTCCGAGAGGCGGCGCATGTTCTCGCGGCCGCCGGTGATACCGGTGTAGAGGTGCGTGTGGTGGTCCTCGCCGAACTCGTCTTTCAGCAGTTCCAGATAGTGACAGGTCCGGTCGAGGACTTCCTGCGGCTCGCCGCCTGTGATCGAGGTGCCAAGCGCGCTCATGCGCTTTGCCTCCTCGATGACGTCCGAATCGTCCTCGACGGGCCGCTCGTTGGCGTACATCTGGGTGACGTTCTTGCGGTTCTCCCCGAGGGGACAGTAGAAGCAGTCTCGCTGGTCGCAGTAGCCGTAGACGAACAGCACCATCTTGCCGCCTTTGGCGCACTGTTCGCAGCCCTCGGAAATCATTGTCTCTAGCCACCGCTCCCAGCGGGAAAAAGCGTGCGCATCGTGCTCGGCGTGCGAGATGAGCCCACGGCCCGGCCCCGGCGCGCTTATCCGCCGTCCCGACGCAGGGGCTGGTATGACAGACACCGGGACCACAAGCACCGGGTCCCAACGCCGCGCCCTTGCGGTCGTTTTCTTCGTCGTTTTCCTGGATTTGCTGGGCTTTGGCATCGTCATCCCCATACTCCCGTACTACACCCGGTCGTTCCCGGGCGGGACGGAGTTCGTCATCGGATTGCTCGCGGCCTCCTACTCCGCGATGCAGTTCGTCTTCGCGCCGCTACTTGGCTCGTTGTCCGACCGCGTGGGCCGCCGCCCGGTGCTTGTGGTGTCGCTGTGTGGCTCCGTCGTCGCGTGGACGGTGTTCGGGCTGGCCGACGCGCTGTGGCTGCTGTTCGTCTCCCGGATGCTTGCCGGCGCGATGGGCGGGAACCTCTCGACGGCCCAGGCCTACGTGGCCGACGTGACGCCGCCGGAGCGACGCGCCGCGGCGCTGGGGTTCATCGGAGCCGCCTTCGGTCTGGGGTTCATCTTCGGCCCCGGCATCGGCGCGGTGTTGAGCTTCGACGCCACGGTCGCCGCCGTCGACGCGCTCGTGCCGGCGGCCGTTCCCGTCTCCCGGTTCTCGCTCCCGAGCTTCGCCGCCGCGGCCGCGAGCCTCTGTGGCGTCGTCGTCGCCCTCCTGTTTCTCCCCGAATCCAGGCCCGCCTCGGGGACCGCGACGGCGACCGGCCGCCCCTCGGCGCTCTCACAGCTCCGGACGGCGGTGGCGACCCCCGGCCTCCGCCCGTTGCTGGCGGCCTTCTTCCTCGTCTCCTTTGCCTTCTCGGGCGTGCAGGTGATGTTCGTCCCCTACGTCGCCGACATCTACGGCTACACCGCGGCCCAGAGCGCGCTCCTTTTGACCTACATCGGCGTCCTCGCGGTCATCACGCAGGGAGTCCTCGTCGGCCGCCTCTCGGCCCGGTACAGCCCAGTCCGGCTCTCGCTGTTCGGGACCGGCCTGCTCGTCGTCGGCGTCGGTGCCATCCCGACCTCGCGGGCCATCGGCTCGGTCCTGCCCGACCTGACCGCACTCGTCCCGTTTCTCACCGCCGACCTGCTCGGCCTCCTGTTCGTACTGACGCTGCTGCCGCTTGGCAACGGTATCCTCTCGGTGACGCTGACGGCGTTGGTCTCCCAGCGGGCCGGCGCAGCCGTCCAGGGGAGCGCCTTCGGTATCACGCAGGGGGCCGGCAGCCTCGCCCGGACCGTCGGCCCGCCGGTCATGGGCGGGCTGTACTTCGCCGTCGGCTACTGGTCGCCGTTCGTCGTCGGCAGCGTCCTGTTGCTCCCGGTGCTGTGGCTCGTTGCTAGACTGGGAACGACACCGGAGGCTTACGAGCCGCGACCGTCAGACCCGGGCCACGCCAGATAGGGACCGCTTTGAATGGGCTGGGGTTCGTTTCGTGTGTATGGATGATGAGGAGGCCGACCCCGTCGGCGGGACGCTACCGAAAGCGGAGACACTCGACGACAGGGTGCTGGGCTACAGCGAAACGGCCATCCGCTACGTCGAGGTGGTCGCGGCGCTGGTGCTCGTCCTGCTCTTTGCCATCGGCGTCTTCGACCTGGGGCTGCAGATATTCCAGAGCGCCGCCCGGGGAGATATCACCGACCCGCTGGTCGTCGTTGGCTTCATCGACACTGCTCTCCTCCTGTTTATTATCGTCGAGGTGTACCAGACCGTCGTCGCCTACACACAAGAGAGCGAGACCCGGCGCATCGTCCGCTTGGTCATCTACACGGGCGTCATCGCCATGGTCCGGAAGGCCATCATTTTCCGCACCGGCGAGTACAGCTCTGAACAGGCCGCTCTCCTCGCTGCCGGGGCGTACACGCTCATCATCCTCGGCCTCGCGGCGCTATTGCTCGTCGAACGCCGGACCCGTGGACCGTCGACGGAACCGGGGTAGCGGTCCCGAAAGAAGTTAAACACAGACGGCGTAGCGCCGACAGATGCTGCTGGTGCTGTGTATCGACCTCGACGACGACCTCGGCCGCAAGACCGGCATCGAGACGCCCGTCATCGGGCGCGATGCCGTCGTGGACGCAGCGGTGGCGCTGGCCTCGAACGACCCGGAGGACTCCGACGTGAACGTCCTCTTCGAGGGCGTCCACATCTACGACGACATCACCGACGAGCCGGTCGAAGTCGCGGCCGTCACCGGCGTCGACGGGAGCGATGTCGCCGCCAACCGCGCGGTCGGCGAGGAGGTCGATACTGTTCTCGCGTCGCTGGCGGCCAGTGAGGATGTCCGGGCACTCCTCGTCACCGACGGCGCACAGGACGAGTCGGTGGTCCCCGTTATCCGCTCGCGGGTTCGCATCGACGGCGTCCGCCGCGTCGTCGTCCGGCAGGCCCAGAATCTCGAATCGATGTACTACACCATCAAGCAGGTGCTTGATGACCCGGAAACCCGCGGCACAATTCTGGTGCCGCTGGGTATTCTCCTGCTCATCTACCCGTTGACAATCGCTATTGAAGCGCTGGGCTACCCCGGCTCTGCGCTCGGTGTCATCTCCGGCCTGCTCGGACTCTACATTCTCGCCCGAGGCCTCGGTGCCGAGAAGATACTGGACGAAGCGGTCGAGCGAACGACCGCCGGACTGTACGCCGGGCGCGTGACGATTATCACCTACGTCGTTGCGGCCGCACTCCTTGCTATCGGCGGCGTCAACGGCGTTCAGGAACTCGGACGCCAGACGGACCCCGATGCACTCGAAGTCATCGCGTCGCTGGTGTCGGGCGCGATTCAGTGGTTCGCCGCCGCCGGCATCACCTCCAGCCTCGGCCGGGTGACCGACGAGTATCTCGACGGGAGCTTCCGGTGGCGATATCTCAACGCCCCCTTCTACGTCCTCTCGATCGCCCTCGTGTTACACGCCGTCAGCGCCTTCTTCCTCGGCACTCAGGACTTGGAGTATCTCGCCATAATGCTCACCGGCGGGACGCTGCTCGGGCTGGTCAGTACGCTGGCCTTTGCCGTCGCGGAGGCCCGCTTCGACCGCCCCGAACAGCACAATCAAGGCCCCGGGGGCCCCTCATCCGAATAATGTACGTCTCTCGTGCCGTCGAGAGTTTGCGCGCGGACCCAGTCGACGGCGAACCCGTCGATCTGGTTCTCGAAACGGCTGACGGTGCTGACCCCGAGCGCGTTGCCGCCGCCGCGGAGGCCGCCGGTGCGACCGTCGAGCGCCGCCTCCAGTTCGACGACCTGCTGGTCTCGGCGACACAGGACGAAATCGACGCCCTCTGTGGTCTGGACGGACTGGCAGCGATTCAGACCGGCAACGTGAACGCCATTACAACGCCCGACGATGTCGAAGAAGACCTCGACCCCCACGACTGACTGGCGACTGTGTTCCGCATTTCTTTTGTCACTACCGGAAGTACACGACAGCGAGGGCACGTAGCTCAGTCCGGATAGAGCGTCGGACTTCTATCTCCGCTGGCGCTGCCATCGGGGGAAGACATCCGACGGTCGTGGGTTCGAATCCCACCGTGCCCGTCCCGAAATCGTCGGTTTCGAGCTTCTTCGCTCAAATACCGATATATCATGCTTCAGGCCGTCTCTGGGCCGGTTACAATTCTCAGTTGAAACTCGGATTTCGGAGTTCGTTCAGCAGCTGAACGGCCCCCGCTGCCTGCTGGTGATTTCCATTGTTCCGAGACGTGAGCGGGGTGATGATTCTTGAGTTCCCCCGCTCCTGAGGACTGGCCGTTCCCTCCAAACGAGTTCGTTCGTGCGTCCCGTCTCATAGAGGCAACCGACGACGAAGTTCGTCGAGCAATCGAGCAGATCGAGGACGGTGGTTCTCGATGACGGACTGGGTTTTCGTCGACGAGCTATGTTTCGATTTAGTCTCTGTCGCGCCGAGCGGCGATACCACGGCATCGGCAATCGCGCTAACCGAGGCTCATCGACATACTCGAGATGAAGTCTCAGCTGTAATCCTCGATCTCGAAGGAGGTGGTCAGGCGTGACCTCCTGGTCGGAGTACGTTCACTACGCCTGCGATGACTGCGGAGCGATCTGTATCAATCACACCGATACAGAAGCCGCTCGGTTCGACCTCTGCCATTCCTGCTTCAACGACATTCCTGAAGCAGTCCTAAACTCCGCCACAAGCGAGCGAGCGGAGGGAGCGGCCCCCTCACATGGGGGTCCGACCGACCGAGAGAGCGCACGCCCCCGAGCGGAGCGACGGGGGCAATCCCAACGCGAAAGCCCGGCCGAAGGCCCGGAACGTGGGGATGCTGTGCGGTCGTTGTCGAACGTCGGCGGTTCTTCTACTGAGTTCGATGAGTGAGGGGCAACCAGCGGCCAGCGGCTCTCGGCAAACCAATCAGAATAAGTGTGAAACTGCCGGGACAGACGCTGAAACCCAAACTTCCGAATCCGACGAGCGCGACCTACCAAGCACTGACGACGTTCTTTGGTCCTTCATCGAGGAGTGTCCCGACCTCGTTGATGTTCCCGTCGCATTCGAGGACGGCACCCCGATACGCGAGGACTACACCGACTGCTCTACCGAAACCTGGGATTCCGATATTCTCTACTACTGTGGCCGCTGTGAGTCGTTTTTCATGCCTGCTACGCAAGACCCAGCGGGTCACGTTTCCGAATCACATGGCGACGAAATTGATCGACTTTCCTTTTCACCTGCTGATGCAGCTGACACCTGGGTTGTCCGCAAGTCCGTTTCCGGTGAACGAGTTACCGAAATCGAAGGTGTCCCGTGGGCTGTCGCAGTAGAGAATCTGCTTGAATCCCACGAACGGACCCGCCAGACTACGATTAATCTCCAATACGGCTGGCCCCGCGATCCCGAGTATACGAAGTTCAGTTTCTCGGCGTCTGATCGGTGGTCCCCCGACTACCAGCGCGAGTTTTATGCGCAGTGCCAAGGATGGCTTCGTGAGATAACCGGTGGTTCACGCCCCTCCGGTGGCGAAACCGAAGCCTCGTTCGATAACCCCTCCGTCGCGTTCCTGACCCGGTCGGCTTCTTCCGTCCCTGATGGGACTCGGATCGGACCCGTCGACCACGCGAACAGAGTCCGTGAGCCCTGGCGCGAAGTCTACCAGAAGCTTCGATACGTACTCGACAAACTCGGTTTCGAGAACGATGAGTGGCAGTTCTGGCGCGTTTTAGAGCCACATCCGGGTACCGGCCAAAATCAGTGCTACGCTCACGAACACTCGATCATCGTCGTCGACGGCGAAATATCACAGTCAGATTTCGCTCCTGTCATGGAAACCCATGTATCCGCTACTGAGGGGGCTGGACGTGACGCACACACGAATACGCCGTGTCCCGAACACGCAGATACAGCGCCGAATCCGTGGGACGCCGCTGATGGTGCGTGTGACGACTGCGACACACCTGTTTCAGTACGCGACCCCGAATCGGTCGAGAACCTCGCCGCCTACGTCGCGGATTACGCTTCTATCGACCCGCTCGACCTGTTCGAACGATCTCCCTCCTACATCGCCTGGGCAGCTGCGATGACTGCCGGAAACATCCGAACAGTCTCCCGCTCAGATTCTGCTCGATGGGCGGCTATCGCCGACCGCTGCCGGCAACGCCATGAGTCGCCCCACTCGGATTTGGAGGGTCAACACGGCGACCGTCTCACCGTCTCGGATAAAGGTACTAACACGGTTGAGTGCGCCGAGTGTGGTTCTCCACACGGTATCGACCAATCTCAGACACTCACAAAGCATCGTGTCGACACCTCTCCTGCTGAATCGCCCGAAATCGTCTCAGACGGTGGCTCCACCGAGCTATGGGACGACTGGGTTGACGCTTGGCGTGCCTGTGAACAGACAACGGCTGATCGGCAGTGCTACCACCCTGATGGGTCGAATCAGTGCCCTCTCTGCGCGGAATATCAGGGTGCTGTGGACGCAACCGTTCCGATACCTGATGACACCTACATCCCTGATGATGCGTTCGAGAACAAGGCTGTCGAACACGTCAAACGGATTGAGCAGAAGGCCCGCCGATACCCGAATGTCGGTGTCGCTGGCTTGCTTGGAATGCTTCAGTTGGAACTACCCGACAAGCATGGTGAAGCACTAATTCGTGGCGTGCTGGCTGGCTTCGACCGTCCCGACTTGGATGATCCGGAACACCGCCCTGATTGGTTGAAGCATGAGCGCGTTCCGGAGTGGCGCGTACATTCTATCGAGATTGATGGTGAACTCCACTCGGCCAGCTCCGGTAACGGTGTCACAATGACCGAGATCACGACCGACGTTGAGAGCTGGGACGACTCGAATCAAATTTCAGAAAACCAAACTGGTTTCCAAAACCCACGAATTAATGATAGTTGTCTGTCCTGTGACTCTGGACACTATCAGTACGAACGGCAAATCACCGATAAGTCTCTATCACTATTCGAGTGTGATTCGTGTGGCGATACTATTCGTGTTTCTTGATCTGCAATTCACCGTATTCTTTGTATTTAAAACTTCACCAGATTCCATCTGGTTCTTCTCTTTTAACTAGTATCTAGTATTTCTGAATGTAGCATGGCTACCAACGAAGCCCCGTCGTTCGATGACCTCGATTCTGTCGAGGTCTCCGACGACGACAACTCGAACGGATGGATTGATCTCGAACCAGGCGAAGAAGTGACCGGCGTCATTACTGCGTTCAACCCGTTGGCGAGCTACAACGGTGTGGCCGAAATCGATGGTCGTCCGATTCGGCTCAACCAGACGATGCGTCGACAGATCATCGCTGGCCTTATCGAAGGTGCGAAGATCGGCGTCCGCAAGTCCGAAGAAACGGAGTCGTTCGAAAACGAGGACGGTGAAGAACAGGAGTACAATCCGCGCGAGGTGCGGGTGAAGCGATGAGCTATCAGCGACGCCTGAGCGATGTGGCCGGAGACTACATGAATATGCGCTCGCTGCCGGCGATGCTCTCGGTAGCGTTCGTGGCGGCAAGTCTCTACCAGTTCGGTGGCATCACAACGGTCGAACTCCCGTGGCTGTCGTACACGCTGACGACCCAGCACTCGCTGCTCGTGTCGCTCGGTACGTATGCGGCGGGATTCGCTTCGAGCGAATCCAAACGCTTCGAGTACTACGGACTATGGGAGCAAATTGCGATTGTCATAGGCCCGCTCGTCATCCTCGGCAACGAGTTCGTCCCGCAAGTGAACGACTTCCTCCTCAGTCTGGGCGACCCGCTCGGGATGCAGCTGGCGTTCGTCGCCACGGTCGTCTCTTGGGGAGTCGCTGTTCAGTAAACCAATGACACGACGCTATTCTTTCGGAGGTGAACTACGATGAGTCACGCACGCTCGATCTTACTGGCTGGGCTGCTTGTCCTGTCGGTAGTCGTTACTGGTGCCGGTCCCGCGCTGGCACAAAGTACGGAGACGGGACCAATATCTTACAGCTACGAGGGAGGCGCTGAGACTCTGGTTATCGACACATCCGCAATGGATACCGGGACGGATTTCACTGTCGAATACTCGACAATGGAGGGGCCAGACAATCCGACTGTCTTAGCCCGTGAGACGTACAATACCGCCAATCTGCACGGCGATGAACTGTGGTTCTATAACGAGGGGGCATACGATACCGTCAAGGTCACTGTGAGTGGCTACAGCGGCGGTGAACCTAAGTTTGAGACTCGCGGAGTCGTAACGTCTCTAAACCTGCAAAAAACCGTTGTTGGCACGACTGGCGGCGACCCGGATACGCAGTGCGACTTGTCTGACCGCATCAGCAACGCTGTTGGTGGTATGACGCATCTGGACTGTACTAAGCCCGGTATCAAGAAGGTCAACTCCACAACGGATGCGTCCTTGCTGAAACACCGCATTTACCAAAGCTCACGCAACACGCATGCTCAGTTCGAGAACCAGCGTGTAGTGTTCGACAACTACCTTGACGACTCTGAGACCACTGCCCTCATTATTGGTAAGAATGCTTATATCAAAGCTCTCAATGACGGCGCTGGCAAGCTTGAAGCTGAACAGCGTGCTCGTGACGCTGTTGAGAACTACTACGCTGTCAAGCAACGCAATCTAATTGCTCAGTGGAACAGCGGCGTCGCTCAGGCCCAGTACCTGAACAACACTCTGTCGTCGTCGCAAACCGGTGTCTCGATGGACTTCCACAATGTCAATGGAGGGGTCATGCAACACACTAACGGCGACCTGACCTGGCGTATCCATGGCACCACGTCCAAGAGTATGCAGTTGCTGAACGGCAACACAACGACCGTTGATGGTATCAATGTCCGAGAGTGGGACTTTGGGGACAACCACTGGAATCCGTATTCTCAAGACGTGTACATCAACACCGGCCCTGTCACCCCGCAGTCCGGTCACACCGTGTCGGCTGTCCGTGCTAAACCGACTAGTTCCACGTCTGATGGCGTCGAATATCTCAAGTTCTCCGAGTTCGCTGAGCAGTGGACTCAGATTAAGACGCATAACAGTAACGTGCAGGCTGAGATCCAGACTCTTGCGAACAACACGTATAGTGCCTACCAACAGGGCGAAATCAGCAACAGTGATCTCGTAGATCCCTACATGCTGGCGTCCCAGCAGTCTCCGGGCGATGACTTCCAAGGCTGGGCTGCCGCACAGCTAACGTTGATGGGGACGAATTCCCCGGAGAACTTCGATCAAATTGGGAGCTTCAACGTCACCACCGGAGACGGCACGCAGTACAAGGGCGTGCTGTTCTCGCAGGAAAATCCTGCCAGCGGGCAGTTCGAGAACGGGACGACGTACAACACGTCTAACATTGGCGGCACGCAGTACGTCGTGACCTCGGATCGCATTGTTGAACTGGAGGGTGAGTTCACCATCGACAGCATATCGACACACGACGGTCAGACCGTTCAGAACGTCACTATCCAGAAGACCACCTACGAGACGACCAACGTAACCGAACTCAAGCAACAGTACGAGGATCTGGCACGAAAGCAAGCGGAGATTGAGGCGCGTGAGCAGAACCTTCGTGGCTCAGCTGGTGGTGGCCTGCTCGGTGGCTCATCTTCCTCGGTCGTGCTGGTACTGATTGGCGTTGGGGCACTCTACGCCGTGAGCCAGCGGCAAACGGGAGGTAACAACTGATGGTCTACTGGCTGGCTCTCAAGCTCGTTCCTCGGGACCTGTGGCTCGTCATCGTCGCACTCGCCGCGCTGCAACTCTCGGGAACCGTCGACGTGATCGGGCCAGCCATTGATTTGGTGTCGTCTTGGCTCCCAGAACCCTCGCTTGACTGGTTCTGGTGACAAACTCGGATTTTCGACTATGAACCTACGTACGCCCATACTCCTCATACTGATCGTCAGCTGTATTGCTCTCGCCGCACCAGCAGCAGCGCAAGAGACAACGAACGAGACGGCGACCTCGACGAACGTCTCCGCACCGGATGGCGCACCCAGTGATGTCGAACTCGTTGTTGACGAGAACGTGGTGGTCACAGACTACCACTACGCTGACGGCCAGCTGGTCATCGACTTCTGGTCGGACGAGTACAAAGTCGTCAGTGTTGCCCCGCAGGTTGACGCCGGATCGGAAGCGGGCAGCGTCTCTTTCCGTGCGGCTGTCGTCGATGCGGATACGACGACCACTGTTCGCGTCCCATCCAGCGGTGGCGTGACACTCTGGACTGAGCAATCCATCGAACAACAGCGGTTCCACTACCTCCGCAAGCCCAATTCGTTCATCATCACCGGCCCGTGGAGTGGTGAAGACGTTCGCAACGCTGCCCTCGGCAGTGCGCTCGGTGTCGTGATTGCCGTCCTGTACGAAGCCGTCTCCGCGAAAATCGGGTCAGCCCAGCGAGGTGAGCGACTGGCATGACCGACGACGAGAATAATCCCGATCTCGACCGCGACGAGATGGCGCACAACGCTGATCCTGGCCCGGACCACAGTCGGACCTATCGACTGTTCCGGTGGCTCACGAACAACCTGCTGTTGATCGCGTCGGGTGTCGGTATCGTCCTGTTCGTCATCGCGTCGGTACTCGGGTACGAACTCCCGCGAAGTCTGCGCCTGATCGGACTCTGTGCGCTCGTGACGATTCCGCTGGTTGGACGACCGACGGGCAAGAAAGTCCGGTCGCTACTGTGGGACCCGAATTACGTCTGGCTCGTCGACATTGACGCCCGTCACACGAAAGGCGGTATCTTCCGGACACCTGGCCAACGGTTCCGAGAGTGGTCCGTCGAGGACGGCCAACTCGACTGGGTAAGTCCCAATCTTGCCTTCGGCAAGAACGTCGACCTCGAAGCCCAGACCGTCGAAGGATGCTGGCGCGGAACCCTCTCTGACCGGGAGCTAATGCGAACACTACAGGCCGTCGAAGAATGTCGCGGCCAGCTCGAAGCCGACGCCAAGCGCGGCTTCGCCATCGAAGCCCAGGCGTTTACGATCATCCGCAATGCCACGCGAAAGGCGGTTCTCCGAATCGTTTCGACGTTCGAGCGTGGCACCCTTCCAGATGAAGGAGAGGGGTTGACCGACGAGATAGATTCGGCTATTGAACAGTTCGGCCTTGACCGAAAGATCCGCGCTGCCGAGAACGACGAGTCTCCCGAGTCGGACGTCCCGGGCGTCCGCATCGATCTTGACCAGGACCTCGCCGATCTCGCTGGCGCTGGTGACGAAGGTGTTCCCGCTGATGATTGAACTCAATCTAACCCATCGTGAGAAAAGCATCGTCGTGCTAACTGCTTCTGTGACGTTCGTAGCTGGCTTCTGGGCCGGTATCTGGTCGGTACCACCGCAGGCCCTTGACGTGCCACTGGAGGTGACGCAGAACGCTGGAGAACAGATATACGATCCTGCCTATCGTCCTGTTCCCGGTTCCCTGCCTGTCGTCTCAGTTGTCGTTCCGCTGCTCGGCTTCGCATACGCGTTCCGGGATCAGCTCGTCGAGGACAGTTCCGACTCTGTTGAGGTGTCCGATGATGACTGACAGCGTTGACGAACATCTGCTGACCGCTGCGAAGCTCTACGAACAGGTACAGGGCGAACTTGACGGTGACGAGCGGCTGTTACCGCACACTGGAATCGTCGAGGATCAGCAAGACCGCGCGGCGCTGTCGTTCATGGAGACTGCGATGCGAGAAACCGACCGGTCACTGGTAGGTAGTTCTACGTTCGAGGGCACGGCTCTCGGACAGGCGATCTCCTCGAAGGTACTGACCGACACGGCGACCGAGGCCGTCGCTACTGGCAACGGCTCGGTCATGTCCCACATCGTCGGTGTCACTGAACAGGACCTCGATGCTTCGGCGCTGCGGCTCCCGATGATGCTCCTGAACCAGATCGAGAACAACGGCGCTCCGGCGTTCCTCACCGCGGCGGGCAACCCGAACACGGGCAAGACCAACACGGCTATCCTCCTGATCACGCTGCGGGCGCTCGACCTCGATGACCTTCTGGTACTCTCGAACGTCCGGACGTGGGAACAGACGGATATCGTCGTCACGTCAGCTCACGATCTCGCCGTGCAGCTGCTTGAACACCGCGACCGTCCGAAGGCTATCCTGATCGATGAGGGATCGACACACTTCGATGCTCGAACGAACCGCCGTGAAGTTGCTGAGCAGTACACGCCGCTGGCGAAACGCTACGCGAAGATCGGCGTGGACATGGAAGCTGTCGTTGTCCACACCGGGAAGGACCTCCATCCCGAGCGCAAGCGCCTCTCAACGCTGGCGATGTACAAAGCGGCTAAGAAGAGCGCCGAGTTCTTCGAGACATGGCCTGCCGATGCTGACGCGCCTACTGATCGAATGTTTGGTGGTAGTCTAGAAGAGATTGAGAAGGCGACTGGCTACGATCCCGATGACGCCGCGCCGTGGGCGTGGAATCTTCGAGCTGGTCTATTCGAGAAAGATGTCGAGTGGTCCAAACTTCTTGACTTGCTTCGTGAGCGCGGACCTGAATAGTACTCGTGTGAAAATCCACAATCTTGATACACTACAAGCCTCGAAAAATGATTGCGAGACAGTGACCCGTCTCGCTGAAAACGGGATATAGGAACACCGTTTTCGCATCGGTGCTCCGGGCCTGGATAGCCCCCCGATATCCATGCGTTTTGTTGAAAATTCAGGCTCAAGCCGGGCTTGAAAGCTACAATATAGACTTGTAATCACACAATCAGGCCTTGCACTGCCGGATTTGCTGTGAACGGTCTGAGCGGTTTATACCACTGTATATCATGGACTGTTCCGTATGGATCTAACAAACCTGAAAGAATTGCTTACTGAAGATGACGCCGTCTCACCGGTGATCGGCGTCATTCTGATGGTCGCAATCACAGTCATACTCGCCGCAGTAATCGCATCCTTCGTCCTCGGTCTCGGTGATCAGGCACAGCAGGCAACCCCACAAGCCAGCTTTAGCTGGGAATACAGTGCAAACAGCTCAGCTGACACTGATGGTAATGTGACAATCACGCACGATGGTGGCGATTCAATCCAGGCACAGGAACTCTATATTCGTGGTGACTTCGATAGCGGCGGAGAAACAACTGCTGGATCATGGAACACCTACGAAGGTGCATCTGTTTCTGGTGGTTCAGATGTTTCTGCAGGACAAACAATCAACCCTGGTGTCGGTTCGAAGTACGACTTACGGGTGATTTATGAGACTCAAGAAGGTGATAGCTCGGCCACTCTCGCGCAAGACTCCGGCCCTGATGCGTAACTGATCATTTTGAATTTTTATCAGACCCGCTGTATATAATAGACATATCTCAACCCACCCACCGACCCACCCACCGGGTCGACTTATTCCATCGCCTTCGGATGCCGCGGATACGGATACAGTTCCACGTCAATCTCTCCCTCAAGATACTGCTCGCCTTCCGTCGTCAGTTCGACGAAATCCTGATCTTCTGTTAGAAACGCTACCAGATCGGCGTCAGCCAATACCCGACACCGATCTTGTACCTGCGCCTCTGTCGCGTGAATACTGTCACGGATAGCCATCTGCTTGGCTGTCGACACCGAGTCATCCCGAAGGTGTTCCAGTATCCGGTCGTCGATACTCCGTTGCCAGCGAGCCGTCTTGCGAATCGTCATGGTGGAGGGCGATTACACGTCGTTCGTCTCTGCGTTTGCACTCGTCGATGGCTCTGTTGGGCCACTACCGTTGATATAGACGCCTTCCTCGGCGTCGTATTCCTCATCGAGGTACGCTTCTCCTTCGTCAGTGATAACGTAAGCACCGTTCCCGATTTCACGCAGTAATCCGTTCTCTGCGAGCGTCCTACAGCGACGAGAGATATGAGCCTGAGAAACCCTGATCAGGCCGCTCTCTTTGAGTTTTTTAGGTGTTCCTGCACCGTCGTTTTCCCGCATCCACTCTAGGATACGGTCATCCCAGACACTTTGCCAAGATCCAGATCTACGCATTCAACTAACGCATCAACATCTAAGAGCCTAATTCATGTTAAAAATGCACTCCAGTTTGTAGACGATGCACTAATCTGTTCGTTACATTTATGCAGCCAGATGGTAACAGGGTAGTTACGGGCCGCCCGCTGATGGCTCTCATCCATCGAGAACCGGGCCGTGCTGGAACACGGCCCAGAAGGTGGCTCCGCCCGGCAAACCATGACGTACGGAACCAGCACGGGGCGTCTGCCCCGCAAGACGACAGTTGTATCGCCAGATGAAAAACCCGACGTTCGCGGGTGTATGGAGGTTGGTTTCTGATGAGCGGTCTTGACCCGATCCCGCCTCATGAGGCCGTGGAAATGTTCCACGATGCGATGGTCGATGAACATGCTAAGTCGACTCGGGAGAGCAACAAGCATCGTCTCCAGGCGTTCGTACAGTTCTGTGATGAGGAAGGCATCGAGAACCTGAACGAACTCACTGGTCGGGACCTCTACAAGTACCGGATCTGGCGACGCGAAGGCCAGGGCGACGGTCGTGACCCTATCAAAACAGTCACGCTCAAGGGCCAGCTGGCGACACTCCGTCGCTTCCTCCAGTTTGCTGCTGACATTGACGCTGTCCCGCAGGGCTTCTTTGAAAAACTGACGCTGCCGACGATGACCAACGGCGAGGACGTATCGGAGACTACGCTCGACCCTGAGCGCGCAATTGAGATTCTGGACTATCTCGAAAAGGCCCGTCCCAGCACGCGCGACCACATCATTCTCGCTCTGCTCTGGGAAACCGGTGCGCGTACTGGCGCAATCCGTGGCCTCGATCTCGAAGACGTGGACTTAGAAGGCGATCATCCGCGGTTCTCTGGGCCCGCCCTACAGTTTGTCCATCGTCCTGAAACAGACACGCCGCTCAAGAACCGAGAGGCAGGAACTCGGTGGAACCGAATCAGTGAGAAAACCGCTCGGTACATCGAGGACTACATTGATTTTCACCGGGACGATGTGACCGACGAATACGGACGAGAACCCCTGCTCACAACATCACACGGTCGACCAGCTGGCAACACCTTCCGAACGACACTGTATCGGATCACCCGTCCCTGCTGGCGTGGTGAGGACTGCCCGCATGACCGCGATCTCGATGAATGCGAAGCCACGCACATCGACCATGCCAGTAAGTGTCCCTCGGCTCGATCTCCTCACGATGTTCGCAGTGGTCGAGTGACCTATTACCGTCGTGAGGATGTTCCCCGCCGAGTCGTGAAGGATCGACTCAACGCCAGCACGGATATTCTCGACCGTCACTACGACCGGCGTTCTGACCGCGAACAGGCTGAACAGCGTAGCGACTTCCTCCCAGATATTTGAACACAATGAATACTAAAATCAACGCCGCGAATTGGCGATATTCAGGTTCCCACCGTGCCCGTCCCGCCGCTGAACGATACCGAAGCGTGCCGAAACACACAGGAGGTTCCGCACACGGGAGTCACTGCCTTCGTCTCGTGGTCGAGAAACGCACTCGCCTTTCTGATGAAAAACTGACACGCCGGTGGGCTACGCCTCCACGATGTCGTCTTCCATGGCAGCGACTTCGGTGAGGATTGCTTCGATGTCGTCGTCGGGGACGCCGTTCTCGCGGAGCGCGGTTTCGAGATGGGAGGCGACACTGGCGAAGGCGTCCTCTGTGATCCCCATGCCCTCGTGGGCGGTCTGCATATCGTCCCCGTCGTAGTCGACCGGCCCGCCGGTGACGGCGCTGATGAACTGCGCTTGGTGGCTGCGAAGTTGGTCCATGTCGGTCTCCTCGAAGTACGGTTCGAGCAGCGGGTCGTCAAGCACGCGGTCGTAAAAATCCGAGACCACCGCCTCGACCGCGTCGCGACCGCCGATCCGCTCGAAGATGGACTGTGATGCCATTGCTGGAGGGCACGGAAGCGGTCGACATGACGGTTGTGGAAGAACATATTCGGGTCGGTCGTCGCCGCGGCCGCGCCGACGTTCCCGGCTCGAACGACGCCTATCTGGAGCTACGGCCGTTCCAGCCGTCGCTGGCGAGAGACCAGCACCACCGTCAGCATACCGAGCGTCCCGAGGACGGTCCACTCTCCATGGCGGTCGGTGACAGGTCGTGCAGTACCGACGCCGGCCCCGGACCTGTCCCCGGCGCTGGTCGCCGCGGTGGCGCGCTCGAGTGCCGGCGCGGCGTTCATCGGCCGCTCGGTCGTGTCTGCCGACCCGCTCCGTCGCGGGCTGAGGTCTAAGAGCGCGTCCATCGGGACCGACGGTGCGTCGCCAGTGACGGCCCGCCGAACGAATGCATCGAGGTCCGTCCCGGCGACGGCTGACACCGTCTCGGCGAACAGCGCGAGAGTGACGCGGTCGTCCTGCTGCATCAGCCTGCCGAGGACGGCTTCGAACGTCCGGCGACCGTCGGTCGTCTGTCGGAGGCGGGCGTCGATGGCTGCGACGACGCGCGTTCCCTTGTGGTACTGCGGCCCGGGGCCGTCCCAGCTGTCGGGCCGTGTCAGGTCCGCAGTCTCGTAACGCTCGGTCGTGACCCTGTCCCGGAACCGGTCTTGCCCGATGTCGCCCGCGGCGTAGGTGAGCGCCGCTGTGTGGTAGTCGGCGCTCCCCTCCTCGAGCCACACCATCTCCGGTGTCGCCTCGAACGTCTGTCGGGTGTGGCGGTACTCGTGGACCCAGACGTTGACCGGGGAGCGGACGGGTTCCCCGGCGTTGACGATGACGTCCGGCTCGCCGTTCGAGGGGGCGTACCCGCCCGACGCGAGTTCGTTCGGCGCGACAAACACGCGGATGTGGTCGTGGTCCCGTCCGGCAGTCGAGGCACGCTTCGCATGGCTGATAGAGTCTAGAATGGCGTCTCTGTCGGGCCGCAGCTCCGACGCTGCCGGGACGATGAGCGTGATTCGGTCGCCATCGACCGTCTTGGTTTCTGTCCCGTGGGGACCGATGTAGGCGGCTGTCCTCCCGGCGACACCGCTCCGACCGGGCGCGAGCGCGAGTGACTCGTTCCACGTGGGCCGCGGCCCGACGTGCCAGCGCCAGCGGGCACGCAGTGACACTTCCTGTCTGGCCAATAGCGTCCAGTTGTGGGTGTCGGCGGTCCGCTGGCCGAACGCTGTCGAGAGTCCGACCGGCACGGTGTAGGTCAACCGTGCTGTCCTGGCAGCACCGCTGAGACGCCAGCGGTCGCCATTGGACTGGAGGCCGTCAGTTCTGTGGACTGTCGCCTCCGCTGGCGTCCGCACCGACAGTCCAGTGACGTGTCGTGGGCGATCAATCGTCGCGGTTACCCGGACGTGACCGGTCTGGTTCGGCTCTCTATCGATTGCGTACTCGACGCCAATCGAACTGTCGCCGCCAGCGCTGCCTCGCTCTGGTAGTCCCGATCCGACACCGAGGGCGACCGGGGACGCACAAACCAGAAGGAGACAAACCAGTCCTGTCAACAGCTGCGTTCTCATAGCTCTGGGTGCGACTGAATGCTACGCGACAACCAGCGAGTGGCGGTAAAGTGTGTGCCGGTGAAAATCTCAAAGGTAATAACAGGCTGTGTACCTCGGACACGGGGTCGCAAGCGTTTTGCCAGCGGCCGCGTTATCCCCTGATATGGCCGACTGTCCGCTCGCAGACGACTGTCCCAAATTCACCGAACGAATCCAGGGGATGGGCTGTACCCACTACGGCGACCACGGCGGTGCAGAGTGGTGCAATCACTACAACCAGCCGATCTCGGAACTCAAGAGCCAGCCGGTCAAGATGGGCGAGGAGGTCACCGTCGACGTCGAGGACATCCACGAGAGCGGGGCCGGTGTCGGGCGGACCGAGGACGGCTTCATCATCATGGTTGACGGCGTGCTCCCCCCGGCCCGTTCGCTGGTCAAGGTGACGAACGTCCACTCGAACCACGCCCGGGCCGAGGAAATCGAGCGCCTGGAGATGGACGAAGCGCCGTCCGAAGCTGAGTCCGGTGAGAGCGACACCGAGACCGACGAGACGGACGACGACCCCGACGATGACGGCCGCCGTCTCGGAAGCCGGGACAACTTCTGGGGCAGCTAGGCCAGTCAGCCGAACCGTTTGCGAGCGGGACTTCTTTGAGCCAGTCAGCCCTTCCTCTGGGTATGGACCTTGAACTCGATGGCAACGCAGCGCTGTGTACCGCCGCGACGAGCGGGCTCGGACTTGCGAGCGCCGAAGCGCTCGCCGCTGAGGGAGCCGATGTGGCTGTCTGTGGTCGGACGCCGGACCACGTCGACGAAGCACGGGGGCGGCTCGAATCAGTCGGTGACGGCGACGTGCTGGCCGTCGAAGCTGACATCACCGACCCCGATCAGATAGCGGCGCTCGTCGAGGAGACCGTCGACACCTTCGGCGGCCTCGACCACGTCGTCACCAGCGCGGGCGGCCCGGCCCCCGGCCCGTTCATGGAGACGACCGAGCGCGAGTGGTACAGCGCCTACGACCTGCTGGTGATGAGCGCCGTCTGGACCACCCGGGCCGCCTACCCGTACCTCAGTGACTCCGAGGCCGGCACCATCGTCAACATCACGTCCCGCTCGGTCCGGGAAGTCATCGACGACCTGGTGCTGTCGAACGCCGTCCGCCGGGCCGTCATCGGCCTGATGAAGACCCAGGCCCGTGAGTTCGCACCCGAGGTTCGCGTGAACGCCGTCCTCCCCGGGGCACACGAGACGCCCCGTATCGAGGAACTGGTTGAGGCCGCCGTCGAGCGCGGCGAGTACGAATCTTACGAGGAGGGCATCGAATCGTGGTCGGACGCGCCGCTCGAACGCGTCGGCCAGCCGGAGGAACTCGGCGACGTGGTGGCGTTCCTCTCGTCGGCCCGCTCGTCGTACGTCACCGGGACGGCGCTCCCGGTCGACGGCGGCGCGATGCGGAGCTGACGGTCCCGACCAGCGGTCCAGTCAGAACCGCTCATCGTCCCGCAGTTTGGCGACCACTTCCCTGACTCGCTGGGCCTCGTCTTTCGGAACGACCAATGTCCGGTCGTCGAAAGAAGCTACCACGAGGTCTTCGACGCCGACGGCGCTGACGTGGCCGTCGCTTGCTAGCACGTTCCCGTCGGCGTCGATGGTCACCGCGTCGCCGAGCACCGCGTTCCGGTCCTGACTGTCGAGGACGCGTTCGAAAGCGTCCCACGACCCCAGGTCGTCCCAGTCAAGCGCCGCCGGAACGACGAAGACGTTCTCGGCGTCTTCGAGGACAGCGTAGTCGATGCTCACCGGATCGACGACGTCGAACGCCGCATCGGCGTCCTCGTCCAGCCGTTCGACCATCGGTGCAAGCGGCGAGGACGCTGCCGCCGACAGGAGGGTCGTCGGCGTCCACGCGAACAGCCCGGCGTTCCAGTAGAATCCCTCCCGGACGTACTCCGTCGCGGTCTCCCGGTCAGGTTTCTCGTGGAATGTTTCGACCGGCGCAAAGCCGTTCTCTGACGGGCCCGGCTTGATGTAGCCGTAACCGGTCGCCGGCCGGTCCGGTTCGATGCCGACGGTGACGATCCCCTCCGTTTCCACTGCGACTCGCGCGGCCGTCCGCCCGACCCGCTCGAACGGCCCCGAAATCCGGTGGTCGCTGGGCAGACACAACAGGACACAGTCGCCGACCTGTTCGCGGATTCGGTGGGCTGCGTACACAAGGGCCGGCCCGGTATCTTTGGGGTCCGGCTCGGTCAACACTGCCGTATTCGGGACACGTTCTCGGACCCCATCGGCGAATGACTCCCGGGTCAGCACGTAGGTTTCGTCGGCGAACCCCACACGGTTGACAGTCTCGGTGAGTAGTGACTTGTCCGCCCCAAAGGAGAGAAACTGTTTGGGCCGGTCGCTTCGACTCGCCGGATACAGACGTGTGCCGGTCCCGCCGGCCAGAACGAGCGCGACGATTGGTCGCTCCATACTCCGCGTTCAGCCGGCCGGTGCTAAAGTGTTGTACTGGCGACCGAGGGGAGGACCGGCCGAAGCCACTGCCGTCAGCGACTTACCACGTCTCTATGGTGCCGCCCCTGATATCCTCGACACAGCCCTGACAGTCTGGGTTCTCCGCGTCGTAGCAGACTGGCCGTCGCTGCTCGTCCATCGACACCGCGCGGTACTCGGCGTGCCGGCGACAGACGATTCGGGCCCGCCCTTCCTCGTCTCTGGGCAGGCCGGCCTCCGCCGACCGCTTGCCGTTCTTGTAGGCCTTCTTCGCGTCGGAAAGTTGCTGCTCGGCCGACCGCAAGGTCTCCCGGATGAACCGTGCGAGTCGGTCGTCGTCGGCCATACTGACCGTTGTGCCCGGCCACAAATCAATCTTCTCGCGTGGCCCTCACAACTCAATTCGGGGCCGCGACATTCGCACGCAGGTTCACTTTCACTCCGCTGGGCGAGTGTTTATAACCAAAGGCGACCAACCATCGAACGTCTCCCAACGAAAACCAGGCGGAGACAGTGACAGCCAATGACTGAGTCAGATTTGCGAACCCACGCGACAGAGATACACGAGCAGTTTTCCGACCAGCTAGAGATTGATGTCGACGATGTCGTCGAGCGTCTCGATACGCTGGTCAACGATTATCAGGTCCCGATCAGCGAGGCCCGCCGGAGCGTCGTCAACACGTACCTCGACGAGGCCGGCATGGACCGCGACCAGCTGGGCAGCGGCGACGGTGGCGGCAACGAGCAGGTGAACGTCGCCGATGTCGACGCCCCCGAGGAGTGGGTCGACGTTCGCGCGACGGTCGTCGAACTCTGGGAGCCACGCGCCGACGCCGTGGCCCAGGTCGGCCTGCTGGGAGACGAGACGGGCACAATCAAGTTCACCAAGTGGTCCAAGTCCGACCTCCCGTCGCTCGAAGAAGGCACGTCCTACGCCCTGCGCAACGTCGTCACCGACGAGTACCAGGGCCGCTTCTCGGTGAAGCTCAACCGGACGACCACCATCGAGGAACTCGACGAGGAGATCGAGGTCGGCGACGACAGCGTCGAGGCCGAAGGCGCACTGGTCGACATCCAGTCCGGCTCCGGGCTCATCAAACGCTGTCCGGAGGACGACTGCACGCGCGTCCTCCAGAACGGCCGCTGTAGCGAACACGGCGAGGTCGAAGGCGAGTTCGACCTCCGCATCAAGGGCGTCCTCGACGACGGCGAGGAGGTCACCGAGGTCATCTTCGACGAGGAAGCGACCGAGGAACTGACCGGCATCGCCCTCGAAGAGGCGAAAGAGATGGCGATGGACGCGCTCGACACCACAGTCGTTGCTGACGAGATGCGACAGAAGATCCTCGGCCGGTACTACCGCGTTCGCGGCCCGACCTTCGGCCGCTACTTGCTCGCCGACGAGCAGGAACGACTGACCGGGGCTGTGGATGCAGACGAGATTCTTATCAAAGCGAGGTCGATCTAAATGGCGAGTACACCTACCCGCGAGGTCGCACGGCGCGTCTTCGCACGCGAGTTCAACGACGCGAGCTACACGTTCAAGGAATCCGACGACGACCGTGCGCCGGTGTACGTCCTCCTCCCGACCGGCCAGCGCGCCAACCGCGTGTTCCTGGTCGGGACCCTCACCGAGACCGAGGATGTCGGCGAGGATAGCGAGTACTGGCAGGGGCGGGTCGTCGACCCCAACGGCGACACGTTCTTCATGTACGCCGGGCAGTACCAGCCCGACGCGGCGTCGATGCTCCGCGAACTGGAGCCGCCAGCCTACGTCGCCGTCGTCGGCAAACCACGCACCTACGAGACCGACGAGGGCGAAGTCAACGTCTCGATTCGCCCAGAATCCATCTCCGAGGTTGACGAGGCGACACGGGACCGCTGGGTCGTGGAGACGGCCGAGCGGACGCTTGATCGGGTCAAGCGGTACAAGGAGGCCGACATGGAGGACCCGGCCACCGACGAGTACATCGCGATGGCCGACGAGGAGTACGAGCAACTGTCAATCGAGAACTATCGGCAGTCGGTCGTCGGCGCGCTGGAGAGCCTACAGGACGAGCAGGCCGAAGCCAGCGCGGACTAACCTCGACGCTGTCGGCGGTTTCTTTGCGACTGGCGTTACGGCTCCAGTAGCTCGATTCGGTTCCCTTCGGGGTCGACGACAAACATGATTGTCGTCCCGCTTTCGGTCGTCTGGGGGCCGCTGAGCGTTTCAACATCGCCGGGGAGCCGGTCGGCAACGGCGTCGAGGTCGTCGACTTCCAGCCCGGGATGGGTCGCTCCCGGACGATTGAGGTCGGGGTCGGGCATGGTCTCGCCCTCCGGCTCGTATGTCGCCAGTTCCAGACGGACGTTGCCGGCATCGAGGTGGACCAGTTCGGCGCTGGCACCCTCGATGTCGACAGCGGTTCCGAACGCCTCGCCACCGACGGAAAAGCGGGTCAGTACGTCGAGTCCGAGCACGTCGCGGTAGAACTCGACGGCGCGGTCCAGGTCGCTGACGATGATGCCGAAGTGGTGGCCGGTTGCGTCGATATCTGTCGCCATCTCTGCCGATACCGAGGTCGGCCGGCTGTTAAATCACGGCGGTTCGACTGTTGCCGGAGACGGCTACCGAGGTGCGGGTCCGGTAGCGTCTGACAAACGATTAAATACGTTGCTGCTAAAACAGTACATAACTATGGGTAACAAAAACAAGACAATCTCCTTTCGCGTCAGCGAGGACAAATTCGAAACCCTCCGCGAAATCGCCGAGGAGCGCGATATCTCGCTCTCTGCAGTTTTTCGTGACTACGTCGACACGCTCGTCTCCCACGACGGCCAGGTGAAGGTCGCGCCGGAACACGAGTTCGAGGACGACGCAACCGAGACCAGCACCGAGAGCTTCCCCCCGAAGGTCGAAGTACCCAAGAGCTTCGTCCGCGAGCACGAACGACTCGAACTCGAAGCCGAGCACCTCCGCGAACAACTGGAAGAACACAAGCGCTACGTCACCAAGCTCCGGCAGCAACTCGACGAAATGGATCAGGACGAGGTCATCCACCTCGAAGACCTTGACCAGAGCGAGGAAGAGGACGCCTCCTATCGCATCGGCAGTTTCGACGACTTAGAGTAACCGCTGGCGTTTCTGTTGCACGTCTTCGGCTACGTCGTCTCGCCCGTCGACGTCGGCCAGGGTTTCCACGGCTTCTAACGTTCTGACGGAGTTATCGAGGAAGGAGAGCACGTCACCCGGATAGGCATACAGCATGTAGTCGTCGCTCATCACGTCGACGATGGCGTCCGGTCCCATTCCCTGTTCGCGGAGTTCCAGCAGGTACGAAATAAACTTCCGCTCGGCACAGCCACAGTGGGGGTTGGCCTCACAGTCACAGTCCAGAAAGTCTTCAGCGAAATCGAGGACTCGCTCTCTGGAGGCTTCGTCGAGCTTTGCCAACCCCTCGCCCTGAAACAGGATGTCCAGCGTCGCACCCTTGAACGCGCCCTTTGGGAAGCTCGTCTCTAGCTGGGAGGCAAGCTGCTGGTGGTTCTTGACGTAGATTTTGTCCGTGATGGCCACGCGTGCCCCTCTGTACGCGTCGGCTGTGTAAAAGCGTCTCGAAGCAGCCGGTGACCTAGTCGAAACCCACTCCGAACCGATGTGCAACCGCTGTCATGCGCTCTCACGACTCACTGGTTTCCAGATTCGTAACGTATTTCTGTTCCAGCGGAATATCTACGAATGCTTCAGCGAGCGTGTCCGGGTTGGGGTAGTGGTATCCTTCAGCCTTGTGGTGGCTGAGACGTGGGTTCAATTCCCGCACCCGGACTGTATAAATTTTCTTATATGTCTTGAACCGAGGACATCGGTACGTTTAGTTTTATTTTCACCCTACTCGGCTCATATTTACTATCTACTACGTTCTTGTCTGCCCTGTGAAAAGTTCGACTGCCGGACATGTGGTCGGGTATTCGATAGTCGACGTGGTCTTGGAGTGCATCATAGCCGCGTCCACGACGAACGGCTACCGAATAGAGAGTGCAACCATTGTGGAGACTCCTTCTACTGTGAGTCCGCCCGAGCCTACTGTTCGGAGCACTGCCACGATGCCGCCGTATCGTACGAAGGAAAAGC
The DNA here is from genome assembly GCF_003665985.1 of Haloarcula sp. Atlit-47R. Classification (NCBI taxonomy): domain Archaea; kingdom Methanobacteriati; phylum Methanobacteriota; class Halobacteria; order Halobacteriales; family Haloarculaceae; genus Haloarcula; species Haloarcula sp. Atlit-47R. The sequence continues at coordinate 1,284,209 of NZ_QPLQ01000001.1, forward strand.
TAATCCGAACTTTTCGGATGCGACAGAGCAGACGAAGTGCGAGGTCTGTGGCGCGAAGTTCGAGTATTACCCGTCGGAGAAAGATGGGGTGTACTGCTCTGACTGTGTCGAGAACGCGGCGTGGCGCGACCCGCCACAAATTTCTGGAGCTGCACACCACTCGTGGTCCGGTGGCAAACTATCGGGCTCCTGTGACGTTTGCGACGCCCGCATTGAGCGATATCCGAGTCAGATTCAGAGTGAAGTCGTCCTCTGCAGCCGTGACTGCCACGCGGAGTGGCTTTCGGCGGCGTTCACCGATGACGGGCATCCGAACTGGCGCGGCGGTGGCGTGGGCGAATACGGACCGGGATGGCGGGCGGTGCGCGAGCAAGCCCTGGCGCGGGACGACCACGCTTGCGTACTGTGTGGGACTGATGCCGACGAACTGGGCCGGAACCCGGACGTGCACCACATCGTGCCGGTTCGGTTGTTCGCCGCAATGCGGGCGCTCGCCGTTCGGGACGCACACATGCTGGACAACGTCATTTCGCTGTGTCCGGGCTGCCATCGCCGAGCGGAGTTCGACCATGTCTCGCGGGCGAAGTTGCGCTGGCGGGCCAGTATCCCTCGAATGGATACCCCTGTCGCAGGCGGCACGACGGTGTAATTGGACCGGAACCTACACAATCGGTCCCGCCGCCAGTACCCGTATGTCACCGACTGTCGACGAACTGCGGAACGAGATCCGCGAGGCTGTCGGGCGGTACGAACGGCCGGTCTCGACTGCGTTCACCAAGGAAGCGCTGGCGGCGATCTGCGAGGCTGTCGGATACGACGTAGATACGGACCGACTGCCATCGAAACCACAGATGCGGGCGGGAATCCTCTGGCAAATCGGAGAGCAGGAGGATGACAACCCTGCGGACGCAGAGCAGCCTTTCCGGAAGGGGGAACTCGAAGCGGTCGCCGCGGCGCTGGACACCGAGTAACGGTGTCCTCCGGCTGGCGCGAGGGTTCCAGCTGACCACCAGAATGCAGAAATATTTGCATCAAGACAGCGAACTAACCAGTATGGGACGCAACCGCTCTCCGACGTTCGCGAACAGGCAGGCGGCTGGAAACCGGCTTGGAGAGGCGTTGCGCGAGCGGGATATCGAAGTCGACATCGTCCTCGCTATCCCGCGCGGTGGGCTGCCGGTGGGGCATCCAGTCGCTGACGCGCTCGATGTGCCACTGGATATTTCGGTCGCAAAAAAGATCGGCGCACCGAACAACCCCGAGTACGCTATCGGCGCTGTCGCCGCCGACGGCTCGGTCTGGCTCAACAGCGATGTCATCAACCGACGAGAGATTCCCAGTGACTACGTTGCAAACACGCGATCGGAGATGGCCGAAACCGCCCGGCAGAAAGCCCAGCGCTACCGTGACTCGAAGTCATCGCTGTCACTTACCGGCAAGCGGGTGTGTCTCGTCGACGACGGCGTGGCGACGGGCGCGACGGCCCGGGCCTGCATCGAGCAGATTCGACAGGCTGACCCCGAGCGCCTCGTCCTCGCGGTGCCGGTCGCCTCGCCACGGGCGATATCGGACCTCAAAGCGCTGGTCGACGAGGTGATCTGTCTGGAGGTACCGTCGGAGTTCCGCGCTGTCGGCCAGTACTACGAGCAGTTCGAGCAGGTCTCCGACGAGGCGGCGATGTCGTATCTCGCCGCCGAGTGACCGCTACCGCTCTATTCTGGATTCGGGTTGGACGGTTTCGGTTTCCGGCTCGCCGATGGCGGTGTAGTCGCTGCTCGATTTGATGATGGAGAGTGCCGTCATAATGTCGGATCGGGTGAGCAGCCCTTCGAAGGAGTCGTCTTCGCCAGTGACCAGCAGGCGACCGACGGAGTTCTGTTGGAGCGAGGTCAGCGCGTCCATCACGTCGGTGTCCGAGCTAATCGTGATGATTTCCGTCGTCATCACGTCGCCGACGGTGTAGGCATCGCGCTCGACTTCCTGAACGGCGCGGGCGTCTTCGAGCGTGACAAGGCCGATGACCTCGCCGCCGCGCTCGACCGGATAGCCGGTGTGGCGCTCCCTGAACATTGTCTGGATGAGCTCCCGGACGGACATGTCTTCGGGGACCGTCGTTACGTGGTCCGCCGGCGTCATCACGTCCGCGACGGTGACGCCCTCGAACGCGGCCCGCATCGAGGTCTGGCGGGACTCGCCCGCCGCGCCGATGTAGATGAAGAAGGCCAGGCCGGCAAGGAAGATGTTTCCGAGGACGAAGATGCCAAACAGGCCGAGGAAGATGGCGAACACCTTCCCGACCTCGGCGGCGATGGTTGTGGCTCTGGCGTAGGACCGTCGGCGGGCGAGCAGCGCACGCAGGACGCGGCCGCCGTCCATCGGGAACCCCGGGAGCATGTTGAACGCCGCCAGCGCGATGTTCATCAGCGCGAGATAGCCGAGAATAAACCGGGCTGATTCGATTGCTGTCCCCACGCCGCTCGGGAGAATCTGGAACGCGACGTAACAGACAGCGCCGACGGCGATACTGACGATAGGACCGGCGATGGCGATGACCAGTTCCTGTTTCCAGTCTTCGGGCATCTCGCTGAGCTGGGCGATGCCGCCGAACAGCCAGAGCGTGATGGAGTCGATGGGAAAGCCATAGCGGATGGCCACGAGCGAGTGGCCGAGTTCGTGGAGGACGACGCCGGCGAACAGGCCGACGGCCGCACCGATGCCGAGCACCCAGACGAGTGCACCGTCGGTGAGGACGGCGGCGTCCAGCCCGGCGTTCAAGGTCCCGTTCAGGAGCTCGGTCGTCTGCTCTACCTGTGTCCCGATAATCCAGGCGAACAGCGGTAGTACGAGGAGAAATGTCAGGTCCAACTGGATCGGGATTCCGAACGCGCTTCCGATACGAAACCGGCGCATATCGAGGAGTTGACGCGGGACGGTCTTAAGCCCCCTTGGCGGGACTCCCGCCGCCACGCCTTTGCGCTGCACCCGCGATGTCTCACACATGAGCGACCCACTGATTCGGCGGGCCGAGGACATCGAGTACGAGGGTGTCGACGCAGCTGACGGGCTAAAAAAAGGCGTTCTCATCGGCGAGGGGACCGGCGGTGGCAATCTCGCAATTCGGCGCTTCACGCTCGCCCCCGGCGGCAGTGTACCGGAACACACCAACGAGGTCGAACACGAGCAGTACGTCCTTGCTGGCCGGTACACCGTCGGTATCGAGGGCGAAGAGTACGACGTCGAAGCCGGCGACAGCCTCCATATCCCCGCCGGTGCTGTCCACTGGTACCGCAACGACGGTGACGAACCGGGTGCGTTCCTCTGTGCGGTTCCCGCCGGCGACGACGAAATCAAACTGCAGGAGTGACTGCTAGCATGTGCATCTCCACGGGCGTAGCAACAGCTGAGCACCAGAGCGCCCAACACAGAGCCGACTACCCAATCCAGGCCGGGTGGGAGCGAAAGGGGCGAACCGCTGGGCGTTCGAGACGACCTAAACACCGCAGGGAGTGCAACGACCGAGGAGCGCAGCGAGTCGCAGTAGTCCAGCGGCTCGGGGCGTTCTGGCTGTTCGAAACCGTAGCCGCGTGATTCGTCCCGCCCACACCTAGTCCGAACCGCTCAAGTAGCGCAATCGCCACTAGACAACTGTGTCACAGCAGGCCGCACAGGTAGAGACGCTGTTCCTCCACGAACACGGCGAGGAGTTCCGCGTCGTCGCCCAGCGGGACGGCGACCGGCTCTTCCACGGCATCCTCGAACTCAAGGAGACCGACGCCGGCCCCCGCCCACGCCGACTTCGGATCAAGGACGGGACCAGCGAGGAGCTTCGCTCCCCCGACCAGTTCGTCGAGATCGCCCGTCGTGCGGCCCGCATTCGCATCTCCGAGCAGACTACCCCGCTCGCCCGCGAGCGCATCCGCGAGATGCTCGACGCGTACCAGATCGATGCCAAGGTCGTCCGGAGCTGCCGGCTGTGTGCCTCCGACGGGCGCTACTCGCCGATCACGAGCGAGACGGCCATCGAAGCCGACGACGAGACCATCTGTCCGGAGTGCGCTCGTCAGCAACTCGACCGCGAACTCGCGTTCAAAGGGAGCATCAGCGGCGACGCGCGCGACCGCCTCGAAGAACTGCTACTGGAAGTCCAGGATCTCGACCGGGTGACGAACCTCCTGTCGGGCCAACTGGACCCGGACCTGACGAAGTTCGACGAGATTTCGGCGACCGTCGACGAGGTCGACCCCGTCCGCGTCGACTCGCTGGACCTCCACCCGGGTATGCAAGCACACCTCGAATCCCGGTTCGACACCCTGCTCCCGGTCCAGAGCCTCGCCGTCGAGCACGGGGCCACGGAGGGCCGCGACCAGCTGGTCGTGAGCGCGACGGCGACGGGGAAGACGCTCATCGGCGAGATGGCCGGCATCGACCGCGTCCTCAACGGCAAGGGCAAGATGCTGTTTCTCGTCCCGCTGGTCGCGCTCGCGAACCAGAAATACGAGCAGTTCCAGGACCGCTACGGCGACATGGTCGACGTGTCGCTGCGCGTGGGTGCCAGCCGTATCGCCGACGAGGGCGGACGCTTCGACCCCGAAGCTGATGTCATCGTCGGGACCTACGAGGGAATCGACCACGCGCTCCGGACTGGCAAGAATCTCGGCACTGTCGGCACCGTCGTCATCGACGAGGTCCACACGCTCGGCGAGGACGAGCGGGGCCACCGGCTGGACGGGCTCATCTCCCGGCTGAAGTATTACTGTGAGTCTGGCGGCGCGCCCGACAGCGGCGACACGCAGTGGATTTACCTCTCGGCGACCGTCGGCAACCCCGGCCAGCTGGCCGACCAACTCCGAGCGACGCTCATCGAGTTCGAGGAGCGGCCGGTCCCCATCGAGCGCCACGTCACGTTCGCCGACGGCCGCGAGAAGATTGAGACGGAAAAGAAGCTGGTCAAGCGGGCGTTCGATAATAAGTCCAGCAAGGGCTATCGCGGTCAGACTATCATTTTCACCAACTCCCGGCGGCGCTGTCACCAGATTTCACGGAAACTGGAGTACAGCTCAGCGCCGTACCACGCCGGACTGGACAACCGGAAGCGCCAGCGCGTCGAGCGGCAGTTCGCCGACCAGGACCTCGCGGCGGTCGTGACGACGGCGGCGCTGGCCGCTGGGGTGGACTTCCCGGCCTCGCAGGTCATCTTCGACTCGCTGGCGATGGGTATCGAGTGGCTCACCGTCCAGGAGTTCAGCCAGATGCTCGGCCGTGCGGGCCGCCCGGACTACCACGACAAGGGGACCGTCTACATGCTGGTCGAACCGGACTGCTCGTACCACAACAGCATGGAGATGACCGAGGATGAAGTGGCGTTCAAACTCCTGAAAGGCGAGATGGAGCCGGTCATCACCCGCTACGACGAGGGCGCGGCCGTCGAGGAGACGCTGGCGAACGTCACCGTTGCCGGCAAGCAGGCCAAGCGGCTCAACGACCGGATGGTCGGCGAGGTGCCGACGAAACACGCACTGGGGAAACTGCTCGAATACGAGTTCATCGACGGCCTCTCACCGACGCCGCTCGGCCGAGCTGTGACCCGGCACTTCCTCGCGCCCGACGAGGCGTTCCAGTTGCTCGACGGCATCCGGAAGGGACAGCATCCTTACGAAATCGTCGCCGACATGGAACTGCGCGACGAGCACTGAATCGCTTTCGCCCCGCAGACCTGTCGGCCGAATATCCTTTCGGCGTACATTCTTGTAGCGGCACGTACTTCCGGTGTCCATGGGCCTGTTCGATACGATCCGTCGCGCCGTCGGTGGCGATGCCTCGTCGACCGGCGGGGACGAACGGACGGCTGGAGGTGACTCCTCGTCCGACGATGGGCCGGACCGTCTGGACACGGCGACGCTTGACCCGACGGCGTTCCGGAAGTACGCCGAGCGCGTCGTTGACGGCGCGGACCCGCTGACGTTCGACCCCGATGCGCTCGCCCGTCTCGATACAGCCATCGAGGAGAGCTACGGCGGCGAGACCGTCGGTGACGCCGCGGGGACGACGACCTACACCGAGAACACGGTACGGTTCGGGAGCTATCTCGGCGAACTCCTCGTGCGAGCATACGACGGTGAGTGGGTCCAGTCCGACGGCCGGTGGGGCGTCGCCGTTTCCGGGCCGGACGACGAGGTGGGCGTCGCGGTGTTCGACGTGGCCGCTCGCTCGTTCGGCAACGAGCCGGTGTTTGCGGCCGTCGTGACGCGTCTGGAGTCCGAACTGGCACTGGATAGTGTCCAGAACGCCGGACCTGCAGTCCCGGAGACGGACGAAACCGATACCGACAGCGGCGCTTCCGAGCCGACGCGGATCGTTAGCCGCGTCGACGATGGACAGGCGGACGAGCGCGACGCACCTCCCGAACCGACGGCGGCAGACGAGCAAGGTGAGACAACTGCCGGCGATACCGCTGCTTCTGCGCCGTCGCAGGCTGTCGAAACGGAGCCGACCCGAGTCGTTCGTCGGGTCGACGCCGACGCGGAGACGGGTGACGGGTCGGACGACACTGACCCTACACCTGTCGTCGGTGACGTTGCTGACGAACCAGCGAACGAGGCACCACCGGCCAACGAAGCTGATGGCACGGCTACCGACATCGCTGGAGACGCGAACCCCGACCCGACCGATTCAGCGTCAGACGATGCCGGTAGCGAGCCGTCGACCGCTGAAACCACCGAAGCGGAATCGACCGCCGTTCCGAGTGACCGGCCGTCGGCCACTGACACGCCTGCTACCGCCGAAACAGCTACCGATGAGTTCGCTGATTCGGCCGCGGCCGACGAGGCGGCCGCATATATCGACGAAGCAGAGTCCTCGTTCGATAGTGCTACAGCGGGCCCCTCGGACGACGCACCGACGACCGAGACACCGCCAGCAGGCTCGCCTATCGACTCCCGCGACGATGCTGGAACCGGTGACACCGCGCCCGTGGGGTCGGCAACTGACACACCCGTTGACGACGCAGCGACGGACACAGTCGCTGACGGACCGGCCGACGCATCGACGGACGACGAACCGACTCGCGATAGCTCGCCGGATGCGTCGTCAGGCGATGCTCCAGACGCAGAGGCGGCTTCCGAAACGACGGCTGACGAGTCACTTGCAGCCATCGACAACACCGCGGCGGTCGATGACGAGCCGGTAGCTGTTGCGGAATCCGACGCCGGGACATCATCCGATGACAGTCCCGATGCATCGGACTCTGTTGCGGACGCTGAGGCGTCTGGTGCCACTGCGACTACACCGTTACAGGACGGCTCCGCTGGCTCGACGGCCCGCTCGTGGGATCCCGGCACGGTCCGCGCGGGCCACGCTGACACCGCTGTCGAGTTCGCCGAGTTCTGGGGCGAGCACGACCTCGATTTCTCCCCGGCCTCGCTGTCACGCCTCGATGACCTGGTCGACACAGAGTGGGACAACGAGCGCTTCGCCGAGACGACGTTCGGGAGCGATGCGTCGTTCGACGACCGCGCATTTACCAGCGTCGTCCGGGAACTCGGCGGCTACTTCGGCGAGGTACTCGTCCGACATCTCGATGGCGACTGGACTGACGAGACGGACCACGAAGCGGCGGTCGTCGTCGGCGGACCGGACGGACAGTTCGCCGTTCCCGTCTTCGAGGTGGCGATAACCTCGCTCAGAAAACGGGCCGTGTTCGGCCGGAGCTACGACGCTTTGCTCGACGACCTCGGCCGCGACGGACCGGTTCGGTGAGCCCGTTTCCGGTGCGTCCACCTCGTCGTAGCTATTCGCTCAGGGCCACGACCGACGTGCTCCCACAGTCGGGGCACTCGTCGTGGTCCGCGTAAAGCAGCGTCTCACACTCTATACACCGGTGGGTGGCTTCGTCGTCGGACGCGTTTCCGACCTCCTGTTTCAGCTCCTCGACTTTTCGACCGAGATCGTTGAAAATTCCCATTGGGATACTGTTCGACCCGGACAGGGATAAACGTCGGCCGCCGGGTCAGGGTGCCAGCGGACGCCCGACTCGCAAACGTCCCATCCTTTTGTCACTGGCCCCGCAGGGGACAGACGTGTCGCTGCCACCTGTCACGCCGGGGATGTTGTTCGTGTTCGCGACCATCGTCGCCGCGCTGGTGCTGTTTGCGACGGAGGCGCTGCCAGTCGACGTGACCGCTATCGCCGTCATGGTGGCGCTGATGCTGGCCGAACCGGTGACGGTACTCGCGGCCGATATCGGGCTGCTCGCCGAGCCGGTGTACGTGTTACATCAGCCGGGCGACGGGCTATCGCCGCTGGATCGCGGGCTTTCGGGTTTTGCCTCGACGGCGACGATAACTGTGCTGGCGATGTTCATTCTCTCCGACGGCGTCCAGCGGACCGGAATCGTCCAGATCCTCGGCGCGAAAATCGCCTCCCTGACCGGGGACAGCGAAACGAAACAGCTCGGTGCGACCGTCGGGCTGGTCGCGCCTATCTCCGGGTTCATCAACAACACCGCTGCCGTCGCCATCCTCCTGCCGATGGTGACCGATATCGCGCACAAGGGCAAGCTCTCGCCGTCGAAACTACTGCTGCCGCTGTCCTACGCCTCGATGTTCGGCGGGATGTTGACGCTCATCGGCACCTCGACGAACATCCTCGCCTCGCAGCTCTCGGCGGAACTGATCGGCCGTCCGTTCAGTATGTTCGAGTTCACCCAGCTCGGCATTATCGTGACTATCATCGGGACGATCTATCTGCTCACTGTCGGGCGCTATCTGGTCCCGTCGCGTATCCCGGCCGAAGAGGACCTCACCCGGGAGTTCGAGATGGGTGAGTACCTGACCGAAGTTGTCGTCCGCGAAGACTCCCCGCTCATCGGCCAGACTGTCGAGGAGGCGCTCAGAGTCTCGGAGTTCGACGTGGATATCGTCCAACTGGTCCGTGAGAAGCGCACGTTCCTCGAACCGTTCGGACAGAAAGCGATCCAGGCCGGCGACGTCTTTGCCGTTCGGACGGACCGGGACACACTTGTCGACCTCCTCGACGTCGAGGGGCTGGACGTAATTCCCGAGGTTGAGGTTGACGACGCGGAACTGGAAACCGCGACCGAGCGAAAGAATCTCGTCGAGGTCGTCGTCGCTCCCGGCTCCTCGCTCATCGGCGAGACGCTCGTCTCCACGAGCTTCCGCCAGCGCTACGACGCGACTGTGCTGGCGCTTCGCCACGGACAGGAGCTGTACCGCCAGCGAATGGACCACGTCACACTCCGCATCGGCGATACGCTGCTGGTGCAGGCCACCCCAGACAGCATCGACCGCCTCAACCGCAATAACGACTTCATCGTCGCCCAGGAAGTCGAACGACCGGACTTCCGCCAGTCGAAGATTCCCGTCGCGGTCGGCATCGTCGCCGCCGTTGTGGGTGTCGCGGCCCTGACGCCGATTCACATCGTCATCTCGGCGCTCGGCGGGGCGCTCGCGATGGTCCTCACCGGCTGTCTCCGCCCGCCCGAGCTGTACGACGCCGTTCAGTGGGACGTCATCTTCCTGCTTGCCGGTGTCATTCCGCTGGGAATCGCCCTGCAGGAGACCGGCGGCGCTGACCTGCTTGCGGAGCTGTTCGTCATGGGGGCCGGCAGTGTCCTCACCGCCGGTGGCGGCCTCGCGGTCGTCCTCGGCCTCATGTACCTCGTCACGGCGCTCCTGACGAACATCATCTCGAACAACGCCTCCGTCGTTTTGATGATCCCAGTCGCCATCGAAACCGCCCGGCAACTGAACGCCAACGCCTTCGCCTTCGTCCTCGCCGTCACCTTCGCCGCCTCGACGGCGTTCATGACGCCGGTCGGCTACCAGACGAACCTCCTCGTCTACGGTCCTGGTGGGTACCGATTCGCCGACTATCTGAAGGTCGGTGCGCCGCTCCAGGCCGTCTTCGCCGTCGCGACGACGCTCGGCATCGCGTACTTCTGGGGCCTCGCTCCCGCGTGACACGGCCGCCTCGCAACGAAACGCTTTACACGCTGTCGAGTCGAGGTGGTAGTACGGGATCGTGGGGTAGCTTGGTAACCTTCGGGCCTTGGGTGCCCGCGCCCCTAGTTCAAATCTGGGCGATCCCATAGCTGGATTCCGAATGCGACCGTTCTGTCGCTTTTCCCGCTCCTCTCTAGCGGTCTGTACTGCCAGTCGCCTGCTGTCGTCGCTGCTCTCACCCGTCTTCGTGGCCGGTCCTTACCGTTGTCCAGCAACGACTTTCCGAACAACACTGTGAAAAGAGCCCGCCGCGAGGGCACGTCGCGTCAGTCGTCAGTCCTGTCGGGAGCCGAACGCGTGGTGCGCTCCCCGCCGACACCGGCGGTATCGCCGCGCTCGACCGCTCTGCCGCTGGTGTCGAACTGATCGACGGTCCGGGCCAGCGAGTCGGCACGGTCGCGGAGTTCATCCGCGCTCTGGGCGATTTCGGCGACGGACGCGGACTGCTCTTCGGCGGCCGCCGAGACCTGCTCTGCGTCCTCCGTCACGTTCTGGCTGATCTCGGATACCCCGTCGACGCGGTGGACGACGCTCTGCGTCGCGTCGGCCTGGTCCTCTGTGGCGTCCGCGATCTCCTGAATACCGTCGTTGGCGTTCTCTATCGCGTCGACGGTATCCTCGATCGCATCGGCAGCCTCACGGACAGTCTCGACACCGGTGTCAATGTGGTCGCTGGTCGCGCGGATGTCGGTGACAGTCTCGTCGGTTTCCGTCTGTACGGCCGCGATTTCGGCTTCTATCTCTGCTGCCGCCTGCTTTGTCTCCTCCGCGAGGCTCTTGACCTCGTCAGCAACAACAGCGAACCCCTCGCCGTCCTTGTCGGCGCGGGCGGCCTCGATGTTGGCGTTCAGGGCGAGCATATTCGTCTGTTCGGCGATATCTGTGATGAAGTCGACAATCTCGCCGATGTCGTCCATACGCTCCTGCAGATCGAGAATCTGGTCGACCGCGTCTGCCGACCGGGACTCGATTTCCGCCATGTCGTCGATGGCCGACTCAGCGGCTTCCCGGCCGGTTTCGCCACGGTCGACGGCGTCCCTGGCCGTCTCTGCAACCGTCGTCGACGACGCTGCGACCTCCTCGATGCTCGCCGATAGCTCGTCCATCTCGGCGGCGGCCTCCTCAAGGTCGTCGTGCTGTCTGATGGCTCCGTCTGTGATCTCCTGTATGCGGTCGCTGACCGTCTGGCTCGTCGTCTCGATTTCCTCGGCCCCAGTCGCGACCTCAATCGTGGCATCCGCGACTTCGTCGGCGAACGCCGCGACCTCGCTGACGGTGGCTTCGAGCCCGTCGAGCATTGCGTTGAACTCCACCGCGACTTCTCGCATCGCTGTCTCCTCTGCGTCCTCGTCGAGTCGCTTCGTGAGGTCACCGTCGGCGATGTCCTGCATCACCGCGCTGTACTCGGCAGCGCGCTCCTGGAGGCGCTGGCTGGCTTCCTCTGCCTCTGCCCGTGCGTCTTCCGCTTCCGTACGCAGTTCTTCGGCTTCTGCTCGCGCCGTCTTCGCCTCCTCGACTGCGTCCTCCGCTTCTTGAATACGGTTCTGGAGTGAGAGCCGCATATCGTCGAAGGTACCGTAGAGGCGACCGATTTCGTCGGCGCGGTTCGTCTCGAGGTCGACATCGAAGTCGCCGGCCTCGATGCGCTCGGCACGGTCCCGCAACTGCTTCAGTGGGTCGACAGTCCGTTTCCCGAGCACGAGGCCGACAGCCGACAACGAAACGAGCGCCAGCAGGACAAGCAGTCCGACCGTCTGCCCGACCGTATCACGGACACTGAACGCCTGCGCCGTGTCCAGGCTCGTCACCGTGACCCAGTTCGTCGTCGGGACGGGTGCGAACGCGTACACGCGACCATCGGAAACTGCTGTCACCGGTGTTGCCGTACCGTTTGCGTCGCGGATCGCTGCGAGGCTCTCACTGTGGGTGTCGGCATCGAACTCGCGGTCGATGTTCAGTACCGTCTCGTCGTTGGTGTTCAGAATCGTGGTTTCTTTCGTGGAGTTCGTATCGCTGAGGCGGTCGACCTGGCTCTGGATGCGCGTGACGACGACGAGATGCGAGCCGTCACGCTTCGGGACCGAGCTAGCGAACGCCATCACGGGCTCGTCGTTGAGGACCGGTGAGCGGTACGACCGACTACTCGACCACACCTGACTGTTGTTCCCAGGCCCTTCCGGCACTTCGGCGTTCGTCCACGGCGCGTCAAGTTCGGACAGCGACCGCCCCTCCAGCGGGAGTTCCGTGCTGGCGACCACCTCGCCACGAGTATCATTCACGAGGTGCATACTGACAACATCATCGGGCAGTAGCTGGTCCTGCAGAAGGATGTACGCCGCGGCGCGTCGGTCGCTCCGGAGTGGCTCGCCCTGCGAGACGGAGCGTGTGTGCGTGCGCTGCTGCTCGACCCACGAGCCGATAGCGTCCCCCTCTAGCTGGCTGGTCTCGGCGAGCTGTCCGGTCGTCTGGCGTTCGACTGCTGTGGATGTCGCCTGGAAGGTGAACGCCCCAGCGCCCGCGATGACGAGCAACACGGCGAGGAACGCGACAGCGAACTTCGCAGCGAACCGCTGCCGGACGAACTCGGGGGCGACCCGATCAAGTGCGCTCGCCAGCTCATCGAGCGGACCGCTCGCCATCAGGCACCACCCGTGCTGGAGCGCTCAGTGGGGACGACGATGTCGCCGGCGGCGATCTGCTCCCGCGATGTCGACAGTGCCGTCCTGACGTCATCGGGAATCGCCGGCTCGAGGGAAGTGCCATAGACAATGCCGACCCCGTCACTATCTATCCCGAGAGAGACGACCTCACCAGCGGGGAGGCTGTCCGCGACCGTCGCCGTCGCCGCGTCGTAGACTGCGACGTTCACCCGCTTGACCATGCTCGCCAGCACGACATCAGCGTACCGGGGGTTACTGCGAGACTGGTCTGAGTCCACTCCGATTGCGTACCGGCCGTGGGCCTGTGCGGCCTGGAAGATGCCAACACCTGCACCACCCGCTGCGTGGTAGACAATATCCGCCCCATCATCGTACATCCCGGCTGCGATGTCGCGGGCGCCCTGCACGTCGTCGAAATTCCCGAGATACTCCGTGAGGACATCGACGTCCGTGTTGGCGTACTCGACGCCGGCTCTGAAGCCGGCCTCGAACTTGTGGATGAGGGGCTGGTCGAGGCCGCCGACGAATCCGACGGTCGTCTCGTCCGGGTTCGTCGAGCCTGCCCCGAGGTCGATATCTCTGGTCGTGAGCAGCCCAGCGAGGTTCCCGGCCTGGAACGATCCCTCGTGTTCGCGGAACACGTAACTCGCCACGTTGTCGGCCTCTACGACAGAGTCGACGATCATGAACTGCTGGTCCGTGTACTCCGTTGCAGTCTCAGATAGCCCCTCAGCCTGCAGAAAGCCGATACAACAGATCAGGTCGTATGACGGGTTTGTCGAACTCGCCAGCTCAGCCTGTACTTCGGCGAATCCGGCGACACTGGTTGGCTCGTGGTTCGTGTACTCGACCCCGTCATCGAGCCGCGCGCGCTGAATGCCGCGGTTCGCCGCATCGTTGAACGAGCGGTCATCCAGCCCGCCCAGTGCGTACACCATTCCGACAGTCGCCGCCGCATCGCTCACGTCGATGTCGCTTTCCGTCGCTTGCTGGCTGTCGCCGGTGTCCTCGTCTCCGCTCCCTCCGAAATCCCCGAAGCGGCCTGCACAGCCGGCGAGCGTTGCGGTCGCGGCCGCGCTTCCGCTGGCGAGGAGCCGACGCCTTGTGATTTTTTGTTTACGCACGGTTATTCTACTCTGAGTGAATCAGGTATACCAGCAAAAACTACTGGTCCCAATTCTCGACAGTGATACTAATACCACCCCCGTACAGCCGCGGTTCAGTTCCACCCCGGTTTGCGAACCTTCTTAGGCCAGTGGGCATAACCACTGTCCACTCAGATGGCGACCGCCGAGAACACCGAACTCATCGACCGCTTCGAGGAGTTCTACCGCAACTACTACCGCAACGAAATCGGTGAGCTCGCCCAGAAATACCCGAACGACCAGAAATCGCTGTATATCGACTGGGACGACCTCTATCGCTTCGATCCGGACCTGGCGGACGACTACCGGACCAAGCCAGAGCAGATTCAGGAGTACGCCGAGGAGGCCCTTCGACTGTACGACCTCCCGGTCGACGTCTCGCTTGGCCAGGCTCACGTCCGCGTCCGGAACCTCCCCGAGTCGGAGGACATCCGGGACCTGCGCCACGAACACCACGGCAACCTCGTCGCCGTCCAGGGCATCATTCGGAAGGCGACCGACGTGCGGCCGAAGGTTATCGAGGCCGCATTCGAGTGCCAGCGCTGTGGCACACTCACGCGCATCCCACAGGCTGCCGGTGACTTTCAGGAGCCCCACGAGTGTCAGGGCTGTGAGCGACAGGGGCCGTTCCGGCTCAACACCGACCAGTCCCAGTTTATCGACGCCCAGAAGCTCCGCGTCCAGGAGTCCCCCGAAGGACTCCGCGGCGGCGAGACGCCCCAGTCTATCGATGTCAACATTGAGGACGACATCACGGGCCACGTCACCGCGGGCGACCACGTCCGCGTGACCGGTGTCCTCAAACTCGACCAGCGGGGATCGGACAACGAGAAGTCCCCGATGTTCGACATCTACATGGAGGGTATCAGCGTCGAAATCGAGGACGAGCAGTTCGAGGATATGGAGATCACCGACGCCGACAAGAAGGAAATCGTCGAACTCTCCAACGAATCCGACATCTACGACAAGATGGTCGGCGCTATCGCCCCCTCCATCTACGGCTACGAGAAGGAGAAGCTCGCGATGATGCTCCAGCTCTTCTCGGGCGTGACCAAGGAGCTTCCTGACGGCTCGCGTATACGCGGGGACCTCCATATGTTGCTGATAGGTGACCCTGGGACGGGGAAATGCGTTCACGGTGATACCAGAGTGACACTCGCAGACGGTCACGAACGCCCGATACGGGAGCTCGTCGAATCGAACTTGGACGACCCCAAACCGGTCGACGACGGGGTGTGGGACACCGCTGATTTCGATGTCCCGTCACTCCAGTCCGACGGAACGATAGCCGCCCAGCGAGCGACAAAGGTCTGGAAACGCGAAGCACCGGACTCCCTGTATCGGATACGGACCGCGACTGGGCACGAACTCGACGCCACTCCGTCCCATCCACTGTTTGTCCAATCCGCCGGTCGGTTCCAGGCCAGGAAAGCCGAGGACTTGGAGACCGGGACTCACATCGCAGTCCCTCGGACCCTCTCTACAGCCGCCTGCGACGAACTGGACGTCACGTTCCGAAAATCACAGGCGAACAACAGGGTCGACCTCGACCTGCCGGCGACGTGGACTCCCGAACTGGCCCGGCTCATCGGATACATCGTCGCCGAAGGGTACGTCGAACAGCGCCCGGACAACACCGGCTTCGTTTCGATAACGAACAACGACTCCGAAGTGCTCGATGACGCGAAATCCGTTCTAGAGTCGCTCAATCTCAACGTCACGGAACGCGACTCCCACGACGGGAAGGCTGCCCGCGAACTGCTGTGTTCGGCCGGTGAGTTCGTGAGCTTCCTCGCATCTCTGGACGAGACGCTGCTCGCGTCGTCGGCGGACAGACGCGTTCCGCGAGCTATCATGCGGGCTAGCGACGACGTCGGCTCCGGATTCCTTCGGGGATATATCGAAGGGGAGGGCCACGTCTCGAAGTCACAACGGGAAATTACCGTTGCTTCGATGAGTAAGCCGCTGCTGGAAGATGTCCGGACACTCCTCGTGACACAGGGAATCACGGCGCAACTCCAATCCCGAAACAACGGAAGTTACCGGCTCCGAATCTCCGGGCAGTCCGTCCACGAGTACGCGGAAACCATCGGATTCGTTACGGAGCGAAAGACTGAGGCCTGCCAGAAATTCGAGGGCACCCGCGGAAATACGAACCTGGATACCGTCCCTGCTCTGGGTCCGGAACTCCGTCGCATCCGGGAGACGCTTGGACTGACGCAGTCCGAATGTGGCCTTCCACGGTCGACGTATCAACACTACGAACGGGGGCGCAGAAACCCGAGTCGTGACAGTCTCGAATCGGTTCTCGATGCGTTCGAGACGCGGTTAGCTGAGATGAGTCACGAGCCTCCGTCCGGTGACGTTGCGGCCAGCGACGGGGGCGGAACCGGCTCACTCCGTCAAGACCTGGATGCACTCACTGCACTCGTCGAAGGAGACGTCGCGTGGGACCGAATCGAATCGATAGAACCCATCGACCACGACGAAGAGTGGGTCTACGACCTCGAAATCGAGGGCACGCACAATTACCTCACTAACGGGGTTGTCTCGCACAACTCCCAGATGTTATCATATATCGAGAATATCGCGCCCCGCTCTGTCTACACCTCCGGGAAGGGGTCGTCGAGCGCGGGGCTGACCGCCGCGGCCGTGCGCGACGACTTCGGCGACGGCCAGCAGTGGACGCTTGAAGCGGGCGCACTCGTGCTCGCCGACCAGGGTATCGCTGCCATTGACGAACTGGACAAGATGACGCCGGAGGACCGGTCGGCGATGCACGAGGCGCTGGAACAGCAGCGAATCAGCGTCTCGAAGGCCGGCATCAACGCGACGCTCAAGTCCCGCTGTTCGCTGCTGGGCGCGGCCAACCCGAAGTACGGCCGCTTCGACCAGTACGAACCAATCGGCGAGCAGATAGACCTCGAACCGGCGCTTATCTCCCGGTTCGACCTCATCTTCACCGTCACCGACAAGCCCGACGAGGAGGCCGACCGGAACCTCGCCGAACACATCATCCAGACCAACTACGCCGGCGAACTCAACACCCACCGGACGCAGAATCCGACCTCGAATTTCAGCGAGGAAGAGGTCGACACGGTCACCGAGGAGGTCGCACCGACCATCGAACCAGATCTCCTCCGGAAGTACGTTGCCTACGCGAAGCGCAACTGCTTCCCGACGATGACTGAGGATGCGAAATCGCGAATCGAGGACTTCTACGTCGACCTGCGGCTCAAGGGCCAGGACGAAGACGCGCCGGTCCCGGTCACCGCCCGGAAACTGGAGGCGCTGGTCCGGCTTGCCGAGGCGTCCGCCCGGATTCGGCTGTCGGACACCGTCGACGAGGCCGACGCCGACCGGGCCGTCGACATCGCCCACTACTGCCTGAAAGAAATCGGGGTCGACCCCGAAACCGGCGAGTTCGACGCCGATGTGGTCGAGACAGGCCAGTCCAAGACCCAGCGCGACCGCATCCAGAACATCAAGGGCATCATCTCCGACATCGAGGACGAGTACGACGAGGGCGCACCCGCTGACGTGGTCATCGAGCGCGCGGAGGAGGTCGGCATCGACGAGTCCAAGGCCGAACACGAGATTGACAAGCTGAAACAGAAGGGCGAGGTGTACGAGCCCCGGACGGACCATCTCCGGACGACCTGAATATGGACCGTATTTCCGCACTCCGCAACATCGAAGAGGCGCTGGCCGACTTCGAGGCCGGGTCGAAGTCGCTCGGTGACCTTGAACGGGACGTTCGCGGAACGCTCCGGACCTACGCAACTGAGTTCGAGGGCGACCTGCAGGCATACCGGGCGAGCGGCGGGGCCGCCGTTGACGGGCTCGTTGTCCTTGCGCCGTCCGAGACAGCAGCCCGCGAACGGGTTCGAGACCTCGTTTCGGACGCCGGTGAGTTCACCGTCACGGCCGTCGAGTAGGCCGCCTCGGGGTCGTGGGGCTGTCGATCTCGCCCGCAGACTGTACCGTTTTGTCCCGATTACCCTCTATTTTCTCCTCCAGACCTTCATATATTCACTATAAAACTACTTCAATTCAGTAAAATTTTATAGCAATAATAGCAATGTCTATCCAGTGCTACTCGTCGTCACGTACTCTCGGCCGGCACGCAGAGACCTGCGGAACGTCTGTCGTGCCCACGAAGATTGTGTCGTTCGGCAGTTCGGGAGAGCAGCGTTGTTCTCCGGGACCGAGTTCGGGGCGTTTCAGGCGCTCCGACTCCACGAGAAACACGGGCTTGACGTTCAGATCGAGCGCGTTGAGCCGTTCGAACCGACGGATGTCCCGAAACACGTTCGTGAGGCGGCCAGGCGGTACGAGGCACGCGAGCAACCGGCGACGCCCTACGAGCGGTTCGCGTCGGGACGTGATCTCCCGGACCCGGACCAACTCCGAGGCGTTAACCTGTGAAGCTCCGCGTCGCTGGAACTACTTATACGGGTGCTGTCGTCGACCTCCGTGCCCGAACCGTCGACGGTCGGACCGTCGCCGCGAGCATCCGCGGACGGCGGTGCCTTCCGGCTGTGTCCTGTCCGGAACCGCCGGCCGTGTACGTTTACGCCGGACACGTCCACCCGTCGATGGGACTCCGAACGCGAACTGCACTTGCGGCTGCCGCCCGGTCACGGGGATACGAGACGCCGCAGGACGACGCTATCGCGGACTGCCGCGCAAAACTGGCCAAGCTTGAGTGTTCGCCGCCGGAGCTGCCGGACCCTGTCGACCCGGTCTCGGAGTCGACCATCGACGGCCTGCAGGAAGCGGTCGCTACCCACCGCGGGCGTCTCACCGCTCGGCAGGCGGTCGGTGCAGACGACGAAGCGGCACAGGCCGCCCTCCGCGACGCGGCAACGGAACTGAGCGAACGGGAGACGCGGCGGGCTGCCGTCAGCGAAACTCGCGAACTCCGCCGGGAGCGGGCACGCGCCTACCGGGACACGCTGGAGGAACAGCGTCGGTTTGCCGACGAACTGGCCAACCTCCGGCGGAGCGCTCGGGCAACTCTCGTCGACCGATGTACCGAGACGTTTGCTCGGGCCATCGACACCGTTCCGGGGCCAGTTCCGGACAGCCCGTTCGACGCCGATCCAGTAACGGCCGCTCTGGGCGTGCTCCGGTTCGCGAAGACGCCCGCACCGGTCGTCCTCGAAACGAACCGGTTCAGATCGCCGACAGCTGCATCAGACTGTCTCGACGCCCCTGTCGTTCGTTGCTGACTTTTAAATCAGAGGGCCAGGCCACCGACCCTATGGTTACCTTCGACTGTCGCGCCGAGCGAGTCGACGACGTGACGCTCGTCACGGCCACTGTCGGCGACATCCCTGAACCGACTCGAATTACCGTTCAGAATCGTCTCGATGGTCCGCTCTGGCCACCGAGGACGCAGGGCGTCCCTGAGGCCGGCTGGTCGGAAGGTGGGTTCGAGGGAGTCGTTAGGCCGGGGACACACGCGCTCGGGTACGCGACGCCGGCCCCGCCGGCCGCCAAGCCGGCGGAGCTGGTGCGTGCCGAGCCAGCGCCTGAGACTAGTATCGCCGACGAGCGACTCGACTCTGCAGCTGCCGTACTCAGAGAGCTGGGTGACCCGTCACCGCCTTCTGATGCTGTGCCAACAGCTGAGTCGGCCCACGTATCCCAAACATCGAGCGCTGGACCGCTCGGCCCCACACCCGGGCGGGACATCGAACGACTGCCAGAGGGAAGTCATCAGTCAACCGGGCCGGGGGCGTCCGGCCGGCGTCCGGAGCAGCAACTCCCCGATGCGGTCTTGCAGTGGCTCGAAACCGTTGCTCGGCGGGTAGACTGTGCCGAGCGGCTGGCTGAGGCAGAGTCGCTGTCGGCGGCGACAGCTGCAGTTCGCGCGGCAGACGGCCTCTCCGGCGTCCGGACGGTTGCGGCACGCGGCGATACTGACGAGCAAATGCTCCGGGCGCTGGCCCGGCGGGCCGAGCGGCTCGCCGATCGACGAGCGGCCACCACGGTGCCGACCGAAACGCTGGCCCGGCTGGCATGATTCTGGCAGTCACCGGCGGCAAGGGCGGCGTCGGCAAGTCGACTGTCGCGTACAATCTCGCGGCGGAACTCGACGAACTCGAACGGGCTGACAGCAGGGGTTCGTTCTCGAACCCGAACGCGGGGAGCGTCGTCGTCGACGGCGATCTCGGGATGGCGGACCTCCCGTCCAGCCACGGCCCCGACCTGCACGACGTTCTCGCTGACCGCGCCGACCCACACGAGGCTGTCCGCGAGGACGGTCCCGTGACTCTCGTCCCGTGCGGACGAACGCTAGCCGGCGCTCGAAGTACCGATTTGCAGGCCCTCACAGACGTATTCGCTGCGCTGGAGCGGACCTATCGCTGGGTCATCGTGGATTCGCCAGCCGGCCTGCACGCCGACGTAGGGCTGCCCCTTGCAGCCGCCGACGCCGCGGTACTCGTCACGACGCCGGAAGGTGCGGCCCTCGCCGACGCGCTCCGGGTTCGGGCGCTGGCCCGCGAACTCGACGCCGGACTCTGTCGGGTCGTTCTCAACCGAGCCGGTCCGAACTCTGCGACCGGCGCCGCCGCAGACCGGTTCGGTGCGCCAGTCGTTGCCATCCCGGAAAGTGAGCCACTATCGACGGCACAGGCGCACGGACAGCCGCTTCGAGACATAGCCCCGGACACGCCGGCCAAACACTCGCTTGAAGCGCTCGCCGACGCCGCTTACTCCTGTAGCTCGGTGTAGGTCCCCCGTAACGTGACCGGCGTTACGTCTGCTGTCTCTGCTGCTTCGGCCTGCGTGAGCGCCACGTCCTGCTCCTGGGCTGCGGTGTAGAGACACGCCGCAGCGACACCGGCCGGATTGCGCCCGCTGACCAGTCCACGGTCCTGTGCCACGTCGACGAGCCGCTCTGCGCGCTGTCGCACTTCCGTAGGCAGGTCCAGCGTCGTTGCGAACCGGGGGACGTACTCGCGGGGGTCAATCGGCCCAGTCGGTAGCCCGAGTTCTCTGTTCAGGGCGTCGTACGCCGCGCGAAGCTCTGCCTGGGTCGCTTTGGCGACAGTACAGAGTTCGTCGACGGTCCGGGCAACGCCTTCGGTTCGGCAAGTGGCGTAGATGGCCGCGGCTGCGAACCCTTCAAGCGTCCGTCCCTGCAGCAGGCCCTCGTTCTGTGCGGATTCGAACAGCACGCACGCTCGGTCTCTGATTGCGTCTGAGAGCGCCATCGAACTGATGATACGCCGTATCTCGGTGAAGGCATACACCTTGTTTCGCTCACGCTTCGAACTGATCTGGGCGCGGTTGTGTTCGCGGCGGAGGCGAGCAAACTGACGGCGTTTGCGCCCTTTGAGCCGCGTCGACCGGCCGATTTTCGTCGAAAGGCCGCGGTCGTGACGGGACCGCGTCAACGGCGCGCCCGTGCGTGCCCGGTCCGTGTCGTCATCGTCGAACGACCGCCACTCTGGGCCGGGATCAATGGCGTCCTCACCGACGACTAACCCACAGCCGCTACAGACCGACTCGACGCCCTGCTGTTTGACTGACCCGTTACACTCCGGACATTGCGTTACCGTCGTACTCATGTTTCCACCTACGGCTGGATGGCGGGTTAAAAAACCGATGCAAAGACGGGTTTCCGGGCGGTTTTCGTCGAAACTGCCAACCGGTAACCGGTAGGTAGCTGTCGGGGTCGGTACCAGAGTCTATCGGGATACCGACAGCATTAAATTCCAATACGGAAAAGAAAATTTTTAATGGCACTGTCGGATATCGCTGCCGGTGTCGAGGTCACGACCCACCAGCGTGACCACGGCGTCGCTGCTGTCGACGAGACGGACGCGCCGCTCTCGGAGCGCTTGGCTCCCGTGGCCGACGACCTCCCGTGCTCGGCGGCGACAGCGGCGACCGTCGTCGAGGCCTACGCAGCCGGCAAGAGCGTCGGCGATGCGGGCCGAACCGCCGGTGTTGCGCCTGTGATGGCCGCCAAGACGCTCCATCTCGTCGGTGAGCAAGTGTCACCGGTCGGCCCACAGGGCCGTGAGATAATCGCCGATTGGCTCGCCGGGGACCTCTCTCGCAGCGATGCCATCGCACTCGCTGACGTAACTGAACAGGAGTTTGCCCTGGCGGTGTACATCGAAACGCACGAGCCGTTGCCCGCGGCCCGCGATGCGGTCGAGGGCGCACTGACGACTGCGGAACGGGACCCGTTAAGAGAGACGATGAGCGACATCGGCGAGCTGTTGTGAGGGTGTGCGCATAACTCTCTCGGCGAGGTCGGGAGTGAGTAACATCGGCGAGCTGCTGTGGGGGTGTCGAAACCGCTGTCTCGCTCCTCGCGACCTGTCTGGGGCATGCTTAACACCTATGGCTGCAAACGCGGAGTTATGTCGGCTTCGGAACTGGCAGACCGGGTGGCCGAGGTGCTTGCGGCGGATAGCGAGTCGTTCAACGAACAGGCGCGCGAGGAAGCCGAAGCGCTCAAATCCGCTGTTCGCGACGGGACGTTCGACAACACGGAAGCGATCGTCGGTATGGAACTGGAGCTGTACGCCGTTGACGAGCAGACCGACGCGCTCCAGCGGGTCCCTCGACAGTTGCTCGAACTCATCGGATTCGAGAAGGAACTCGGCCTGCACAACGCGGAGATGCAGACGAGTCCGCAGCCGCTGAATACGCATGGGCTGGCGGCCCAGCGAAACGAACTGAAGGCGTCGCTGATGCCGGCCCAGCAACGGGTACGCAACGAGGGTATCCGGCTCGTCTCCGACGGTATGTGGACCGTTCCACCCGCCGGTGAGACGGCCCGGGAGTACCTCTGTGACTGCGTCGAACAGAACGGCGTCCGCATCGGGACGAACATGTCCGACTCCGTCCGCTATCACACGATGGCCAACACGGACTACCCCTCGGCGTTCGAAATCGACGCGCCACACGTCTCGCTACAGGCCGAGACGGTGATGCCGGAGTCGCTCATCACCTCGATTCAACCCCACTACCAGATTCCACACGCCCCGGACCTACCGGAGTATTTCACGTACGCACTCCGAATTGCTGCGCCGCTGCTGGCGCTTGGCGTCAACTCTCCGTTTTTCCCGCCGGACCTCTACGACGACGCGCCCGATCTGGAGATCGTCGCCGGGGCGAACATGGAGAACCGTATCGGCGTCTTCGAGTCAGTGCTCAACCCGCCCGACGGCGATTCGACGCCACCGAAAGTGTGTTTTCCGCCGGATTTCGACTCAGTCGAGGCGGCCATCGACGATATCGTCGAGGACGACACCATCGTTCCGGTCGAACTACAGTCGGGGACCCGCTTCGACGACGATTTCGTCCACTTCCGACACAAGCACGGCACGTACTGGCGGTGGGTCAGGCCGGTGTTCGAGGGGCCGACCCGGTCGGCGGCCAACGCTCGCATCGAGTTCCGCCCGCTGGCTGCACAGCCGACCGTCAACGATGCAATCGGATTCGCCGCTGTCTTTGCTGGCCTGATGGAGAGCCTACCACAGCTCGAACACCCTATCCGGTCGCTGGACTGGGAGACGGCGAAGAAGAACTTCTACACCGCCGCCCGGAACGGTCTCCGGGCGAAAATCGAGTGGATAACCGCCGACGGGGCGACGACGACCAGCACCGAAGAAATATACGGCGAACTGTTCGAGCACGCACGCGAGGGTCTCGAACAGCGCGGTCTCTCGGCTGAGGAGGCCCACAGCTACATCCGGCCGCTGCGCGAGCGCGTCGATCGCCGGCTCACGCCCGCACGGTGGAAACACGACTACGTTCGCCGCCGCGTCGAGGAGAACGTCCCGCTTGCTGAAGCGATCTGGGGGATGCAGGCCACCTACATCCGTCATCAGGAAGAGAATCTGCTTGAGGGGAGTTTCGTCGACTGGTTCGAGTAACCTCAGTCACCGGTCGCCAGTTCCGACTGCTCTGTCTCCCCGTGTCGGTCCGCAATCCCTGCGTACGCGACGACGTCTTCGCCCAGTTCCTCGATGCGGTCAGCGATGTCTCTGTTGGCGATGCTGCCGTCCTCGAAGGCAGCCCACGTGTCGGGGTCGAACAGCGAGAGGTCCCACTCCCGCAGGTCGATGTGCGCAATCGTTGCGCCAGCCCCCGCCGCCGCGTCGAGGGTGCGCTGAACGGCGACTCTGGTTCCGATGTCGTCTCGAAGGCTGCCGTTGATCCCGATAACGTGTGGCGTGTCGTGCATGGTGTGCCTGTCCATAGCCGGTGCCTATTGGTGAGTACTCTGAGAAATAAATTTCAGTACGCACTCTGAGAGGTAGCTACGCGGCTAGACGGTCCAGAGTGACATTATGAAACCGTCGCCACGGCCGACGATACTGAACACTGATCGCCCCCTCTCAATCACACCGCTGAAGAGCCACGGGCTCCGACCGGTACGCACCTGCGATCGGAACTTGATTTCCTCTCGCTTACTGAAGATCGTCCTGCCGATCGCCGCTGTCGCTGTCTGTGACTACTTTTGATCTTCGTCGCGCTCCGCTGTCCCGTCTATCTCCTCGTCGACTTCCGACTCCGCCGTCTCGTCCACTGCCTCGTGTTCGTCGCTCTCGGCGAACTCGACTTCAGCTTCTAGTTCGATTTCGACGCCCTTGCCTTCCAGTTCGGCTTCGAACTCCGCCATATCTTCGACTTCTGCTTCCAGTTCCGCTGTGTCTATCTCTACCTCGACTTCGACTTCGACGGACACGTCGTCTCGGTCCATACCCACGTTCCGAGGGGCTGACATAATTCCGTTTTGCAACCGGCATGCTGCGGACAACTTCGACATCGCTATGTGCGTCAACCGCCGACAACTCGCTATGAGTGATCCCGTGGACGTGACCGTCGACACCGACGGCGAGTCGGAGTCGGTCCGCATCCACGACGACGGTGGCGAGGTCGAAGCCGGCGACGCGACCGTCCGGTTCAGTTTTTCGGGCACTGGCGACAACGACCAGTCTGGCGATGACGACGAGCGGTCACCCAACGGCAACGACGGCGGTGCGGACCCGCGCCGCATCGTCGCGCTCGATTCGGTGCCCACCGACAGCACGCTCGTGTTCGAAGCGCGCGACGGTCGACGAGGTGTCAACTGCATCCTGCATCGTGCAGGCGACGCCGTCGTCGCCTGGCGTAACTCCTGTCCGCACCAGCCCGAGGTCCCGCTGGACCCCGGTCGGGGCGCGATTGTCCGCGGTGACCAACTCGTGTGTCACAAGCACGGCGCGCAGTTCGAACCCACGGACGGCGTCTGTACGCACGGTCCATGTGCCGGTGACGCTCTCGACGGTGTTGAGGTCGCAGTACAGGACGGCGACGTGTACCTCACGGACGAGCGCTTCGAGCGGGCCGAACGGCGCTGACTCACGTCTGCGTTTTTCTGCGGTTGTCTCCCAGCAAGCGACGCCGTCAGTCGTCAGCGACGGCTGGTTCGCTGCCGGCCCGCGCGTCGGCGTCGCGCCACGTTCCTCGGAGGAACCAGGCGGCGGCGATGAAAGCAGCGAGTACGTTCGAGACGGCGAAGGCGAGCCAGATACCCTGTTCAGCCAGCGAGTACGCGAAGAGGTCGACGACCTGCGGGCCAAGCCACGCTGGGACCGTGACCGGTCGGGATGCGACCCAGGCGACCGGGAGTCGGATAATACCCAGCATGGTAATCGCCAGCGCCGCCGCGGTGAGGGTCTTGCCGGCCCCGCGGAACCCGCCAGAGTAGGCCCGAACGATGCCGATGAAGCCGAAGGTCGGGGCGACCCACTGGAGGAACTCGGCCCCGATGCGGACGACCTCGGGGTCGTCGCTGAACACGCTGACGACGGTCGGTGCGGCGAAGATAGTGACCGCGCCCAGCACGGTGAGGATGACGAACGACACCTTCGCGGCGAAGTGGTTGGCCGTCGCCGCGCGGTCAGGCCGCTCGGCACCGAGGTTCTGGCCGGTCATCGTCTCGACGCCGCGGTCCATCGCGATGGCCGGCATGAACACCAGCGAGAACACGCGGATGCCGACGCCGAAGGCTGCCACGACGGTGACCGAGAACGTCCCGACGATGAACAGCATGGCGTTGACCGACAGCGCACGCCCGGTCCCCTCGACGGAGGCCGGGACGCCCAGCCGCAGCAGTTTCCGGAGGTACTCCAGGTCGGGCGACATGTCGCCGAGGTGAATCCGCACGCCGCGCCTGCCCGACAGCAGGATGGCGATGCCGACGACCAGCGCGACACCACGCGAGAAGATGGTCGCGACGGCCGCGCCGACGACGCCCATCTCGGGGAACACCCACCAGCCGAAGATGAGGAACGGGTCGATGACGATGTTCAGGACGACGGTCCCGAACATCACCAGCATCGGCGTGATGGTATCGCCGGCTCCGCGCATCAGCGAGATGAATACGAAGAAGCCAAACATCGCCGTCAGCCCGAGCGAGACGACCTGCAGGTAGCCGGTCGCGCCCGGGAGCACCTCGCTGGATGCACCTAGCAGTGACAGGAAGTCCTCGACGAAGAAGTAACCCGTCGCGCCGAGCAACACAGAGGCCAACAGCGCGAACGTCACCGTCTGGGAGGCGGCGTACTCGGCCTCGCGGTGCTCCTCGGCCCCGGTGTGTTGGGCGACCAGTACGCTGCCCGCCACTGACAGTCCCATGCCGAGCGAGATGAGCAGGAAGATCATCGGGAAGGCAAAGGAAATCGCCGCAAGCGCCGTCGTGGAGTACTGGCCCAGCCAGAACGTGTCCGCGAGGTTATACGCCACCTGTAGCAGGTTCGTGATGACGATGGGAAAGGAGAGAAACAGTAGCGGCTTGCCGATGTCGCCACTGGTCAGGTCCAACTCATCCTGTCCCTTGAACAGGTTCCCGAGTCGCGCACCCAGCCGAGCCAGTTTCTGCCGGACGCTCACGCTGTGACCTCCTGCTGGCCGTCCAGAAGATGTGTCTCGACATACTCGGTGAGCATCCGTCTGGTACACTCGACCGGGCGACCGGTCGTAACGCGCTCGGTCGCTGCGCCGGTCAGCACGGTGACGATGAACCGAGCCGTTTCCTCGGCGTCGAGGTCTGATTTGAACGTCCCGTCAGCGATGCCGTCTTCGAGAATCGCTTCGAGTTCGTCGATGAGGTACTCGTCGAATTTCGTCAGCCGCTCACGAAAGCCGGGTTCGTATGGTGCGTGGGCACGGATTTCGAGAATCGCCGTCCCGAACTCCTCGCTCCCGTCGTCCGGCTTGTCAAGCACAGAGTCAACGAGCGAAAGCAGGCGCGCGTGTGGAGTTTCGCCCTCCGGGTCTTCGATCCGGTCGACAAACCCGTCGTACAGGTATTCGAGAAACGCACAGAGGAGGTCGTGCTTGCTGTCGTAGTGGTAGTGGAGGGCGGCCTTGCTCTTGTCCGACTCGTCGGCGATGTCCTGCATCGTCAGGTCCGCATAGCCGTACGTACACAGCGCACGGTAGGTCGCATCCATAATATCGTCGGCCGTGTCGCCGTCGTTCATTACGCGAAACTAACTGACTGGTCAGTCAAGTATTCGTCGGTACTCTCTGCGGATGGGTGTGCATGCCATGCCATCGATGGGTCAGACTCACGAGAGCTGTCGCTCTGAGAGCGTTCGGCACGATGGTAGAAGGGCGGTCGCTACTCCTTCAGATCGAGGTCGAACTGCTCGTGTTCGCTGGCGGCGTTGAGCACAACGGAGGTGTTCGACTCCCTGATGTCCGGGTCGGTGAGCAGTTCCTTTATCTGGGCGTTCATGCCGTCGGTGTCGGTGAACTTCCCGACCGCGATGATGTCGTAGTCGCCGGTGACCTCGTACACCGAAATCATCTGCTTGTGCTCTTTGAGGTCCTCGGTGACCGCCGGGAGCGACGACCCCTCAACCTTGAGCTGGATGATTGCCGTCACGTCGTAGCCGAGCTTGTCGTAATCGACCTTGGGAGTATACCCGTTGATGATCCCCTCGTCTTCGAGGTCGGAGAGGTGGTTCGAGACGGTCGTTACCGACACGTCGAGGTCTTCTCCGAGGCTCCGGAGGCTGGCACGGCCGTCACCCAGAAGTGCATTCACCAACTCACGGTCGAGATTTTCGTACGTCATTACGCTTGGAGACGCCCCCCAGGGATTAGAATTTTACGAATGTCCAAATGTAGGCGAAAGCGTCGAAACCTTTGCGCAAATCAGCAGGGTTTTAGTAGTAGCACCGCTCCTATCGGGTGTCCAAAGATGACAAGCGAACTTTCAGAGGCGGCGGAGGAGGTACTCGACGAGATCGAAGAGAAGAACGTCGACTTCCTTCGGCTCCAGTTTACCGACATCCTCGGCACGATCAAGAACGTCTCGATCACAGCCGACCAGGCAGAGAAAGCGTTCACAGAGGGCATCTACTTCGACGGGTCCTCCATCAACGGCTTCGTCCGGATTCAGGAGTCCGACATGCGCCTGGACCCGGACCCGTCGACGTTCTCCGTGCTCCCGTGGAGAGAAAACGTCGAAGGTGGTTCGAGTGCCCGCCTCATCTGTGATGTCATCGACACCTCGACCGGCAAGCCGTTCTCCGGCGACCCGCGTGGCGTCCTGAAGCGTGCCATCGAGCGCGCAAACGACATGGGCTATACGGTCAACGCCGCACCCGAGCCCGAGTTCTTCCTCTTCGAGGAAGACGAAGAGGGTCGCGCGACCACCAAGACCAACGACGCCGGTGGCTACTTCGACCTCGCGCCGAAGGACCTCGCCTCCGACGTGCGCCGTGACATCATCTACGGCCTCGAAGACATGGGCTTCGACATCGAAGCCTCCCACCACGAGGTCGCACAGGGCCAACACGAGATCAACTTCACCTACGACGACGCCCTGACCACGGCCGACAACGTCGCCACCTTCCGGTCCGTCGTTCGCGCCATCGCGGCCGAACACGACCTGCACGCGACGTTCATGCCAAAGCCCATCCCGAAGATCAACGGCTCCGGCATGCACACGCACATCTCGCTGTTCACCGAGGACGGCGAGAACGCGTTCCACGACGAGGACGACGAGTTCAACCTCTCCGAGACGGCAAAGAGCTTCACCGCCGGTATCCTCGAACACGCACCGGCCATCACCGCGGTCACCAACCCGACGGTGAACTCCTACAAGCGGCTGGTCCCGGGCTACGAAGCCCCGGTCTACGTCGCCTGGTCGGACCGCAACCGCTCGGCGCTCATCCGCAAGCCGGCCGCCCGAACCCCGGCCGCAAGCCGTATCGAGGCTCGCTTCCCCGACCCGTCGTGTAACCCGTACCTCGCCTTCGCGGCGCTCATTCACGCCGGGCTCGACGGTATCGAGCGCGACCTCGAATGCGAGGACCCGGTCCGGGAGAACATCTACGACTTCGACGAAGAGAAACGCGAGGAGTACGGCATCACCACGCTGCCAGAGAACCTCGGCGAAGCCGTCGATGAACTCGAACAGGACGAAGTCATCAGCGACGCGCTCGGCGAGCACGTCTTCGAGAACTTCGTCGAGGCAAAGCGTCAGGAACACAAAGAGTACCTGGTCGACGTCTCCGACTGGGAACTCGACCGCTACCTCGAGAAGTTCTAAACGGCCACCGCTTCAGTATTTTTTCGCGAGTCGCTCACCAGCCAGCGGTAGCGTCAGCAGGGCTCCGGTCCCGAGCGCCGCAAGCAGCGTGACGGCAACCGGTGACGGGTCTAATCCGAACGTCACGCCGAGGAACGTTCCGACTGAGACAACGCCCAGCAACGCCGTGATACCGACACCGTGCCGGGTCGGCTCCGGAATCGTATCACCCAGTCGCGACCAGACCACAGCGCCCGCGACAGCAACGCCTAACGCTCCGGCCGAATTACGAGAGACGCCGCTGACGAGCAGCCCTATGACGGCGATGACAGCCGCGAGTCCGAACACCCGCTCGGGCGTTTTGAGCGTCCCGAGGGCGAGTGCGAGGGCCGTCCCGGCGATGACAAAGCCCGCGAGGATGTCGGCGAGGTAGTGGACGCCCAGTACTAGCCGAGAGAGTCCGATGAGGGCAACGATTGTCGCGGCGACAGCGGTGCGCTGTCGGCGCGTGCCGACCCGGAGCGCCCACGCGATACCGCCCCAGACGAGCAGCGAAAGGGTGGCGTGGCCGCTCGGGAAGCCGAACCCTTCTCCGGTCGCCATCGACTTGTAGACGCCCCGCAGCGCCGCTGGAAGTAGCTCGGCGTGGGTGGCCGTGCCTGCCCCGGGCGGCCGCGGCAGTGCAAACATACCCTTCAGTGACACGACGAGCGCGACACCGACTGCGAGCAGCGCCACCAGCATCGCCGTCCGGTCGCGAGTGAGGTCCCGACCGAGTTTCGGTGTCCACGGGCCGAGCCAGTACAGCAGGCCACAGGCCAGAAAGGTGAACCAGAAATCCCCAAGCTGGGTGAGCAGCGCGAACAGCACGACGACTGCACCGGGCAGCGCCGACAGCACCTCGGTGACGCCGACAGCCCGTATCACTGTCGCCAGTCGCGCACGCGGTCGATGAGCCGTCCGGGGAGGCCGGTGGCAGTCAGTGTCACGCCGACCGCAATCATGATGGTATAAAGGCCCAGCACTGACAGCCAGATGACCAGCATCGCCAGCACGGCCCACATGCCCTGCAGGTAGTAGAACGCGCCAAGGGTCATGATCGTGCCGTACAGCAAGACGATGTAGGGCCCCCACTGTCGGGCGTGGCCGCGGCGCATCCGGCGGCGGACGTACTGCTTGAGGTCCGATTTCACCTCGTCACGGTGGAGCGTTCGGTCCTCGACGTCCTCGCGGAACGATTCGAACTCCTCGCGGAGGTCCTGCAGTTCCTCGTCTGTCAGCGCATCGGCGTCTCGTCCGGTTCCGGCCGGCGGGGGCGTGTCGGTTTCGTCAGCGTCCTCACTCATCGCTTTGCCGGACCGTCGGTGCGATACCTGTTGTAGTTGCCGGTCCGTGAGCGCCGCGTTGACCGCTGCCCCCACGAGCAGCACCTGTCCGGCGAAGTAAAACCACGTCACGAGCAGCAGGACCCCGCCGATGATCCCGTACACCTGATAGGAGTCGGCCTGTGCCGCGTAGACGTTGAACCCCGTCCCGAGCACCGTCCACCCGACACCGGCAAACACTGCGCCGGGGACGGCCTCCCGCAGCGTCATTTTCTGATCGGGGAACAGGTAGTACAGCGGAAGGAACGCGATCGCCAGCACGGGCACGAGCGCGAGCCCGCCGAGCGCGACTTGCACACCGAGTACCGTCCCGAACGCGCCGATGATACCGAGCCCGACCAGTGCGATGCCGATGCCGCCCAGCGCGGCCAGCCCGTCGACGAGTTCACCGACGATGGAGTCGGGGCCGTCCGTCCCGTAGACGCGACTGAAAGCTGTATCCAGCCCGCGGAACACCTTGAGCGCGCTCCAGAGTGTGACGCCGACACCGAGCACAGTCGCACCCCCGCGGCCGGCCCCGCTGGTCAGCGCGTCTTCGAGCAGTGTCGACGCCGCCGGCGTAAGCACGTCACCGGCGGCGCTGACGACTCGCTCGGCGAAGGCCTCCCCGCCCGCCAGCGTACCGACAACCAGCGTCAGCAACAACAGCGGCAGCAGGGAGACGAACATGTAGTAGGCGATGCCGGCTGCGAGAAAGGAGACCTCCTCCTCCCGTACCGTGCGGATGACCTCCTGACCGACGGAGACAGCGCGTGTGCGGTCCACGCGAGCATGTCGGAGTGGGGCTACAAATATACTGTCGACTGATTGATGTCAGTCGTCGAGCGCCGCGTCGGGCCGGTAGGATCGGCTCACGGTCCGCCACGTCCCCGAGTGGAACCGATAGTAGGTCACAGCCGCGGGAACCGCCGTCTCGAACACCAGCGAGGCGTACAGCGCAAGCGTGCCCAGCGGCGTGACGTAGCCGAGATACGCAAGCGGGAGGGCGAACAGGTACATCCCGGCCAGCTGTGAGTAAAACGGCCAGCGCGTGTCGCCGCTGGCACGGAGCGGTCCGATTGCGCCGCCGTCGACGCCCCGGAACACGACACTGCCACACGCGACGGCGACGAACACCGTCACCAGCGGGAGCACCGCGGGGTCCGAGACGAACAGGCGGGCGATGCCCCGTGAGAACGGGAGCAGTGTCGCTGCGACGACGATGTACACCCCGATACTCAGCCGGAGCACCGTCTGTGCCCAGACGCTCGCCTCGGCCTCGTTCCCGTCGCCCAGCGCCTGCCCGACCAGGCTACTGGACGCGAGACTCAGGCCCCAGTTCGGCGTATCGAGCAGCGCCCGGACGCGAAGCGCCACGACGTAGGCCGACACCACGCCCGGTCCGAACAGGCCGACGATGAACAGCCGCGGGAACTGCGCACCGGTCCGCGCGAGGTTGGCCCCGACCAGCGGCGTTCCAGTTTCCGCGAGGTCCCGCCCCAGTCGTCGGTCGAGGAACGGGCGCGACACCGGAACCCGGACCGGAAACGCGCCGATGATCGGCAGGCCACCGCGAGCTAGCCCCACCGCGAACCCGACCGTGACCAGCACGTTCGCGATGACCGTGCCAAGCGCCGCACCGACGACGCCGAGGCCGAACCCGAAGATGAAGACGGCGTTCAGCGCGATGTTGACGACTGCGCCGCCGGCCCGCAACAGCATCGGCGTCCAGGCGTCGTCGGCCCCGACCAGCGTCCGGCTGCCGATAAGATTCAGTGCGGCGAAGGGGACACCGAGGGCGATAATACGCAGGTACTGGACCCCGTACCCGACGGCTTCGGACCCCGTTCCAACGCGGTCGACGAGTAGTCCGGGGACGACCCAGTACGCCGCCGCCAGCGGGAGTGTCAGCCCAAGCACGACAGCGGCGCTGGTCGTGACGGTGACCGCCAGTTCCCCGTCGGCGTCGGCCCCGTACCGCTGTGACACCATGCCGATTGTCCCGCCGGCAACACCTGCGCCCAGCGCGAACACCAGTTCCCAGAACGGCGCGGCGAAGCCGACGCCGGCGATGGCGGTCGGTCCGAGCGCCAGCCCCACCATCGCCACGTCGACCGTTGACTTCGACATCCGTGCGAGCCCGGTGACGATTCGGGGCCAGGACAGGTCCGTCGCCCGGCGGACCCGCTCGTGCTCGACGAGGTCGTATCGTGCGAGCAGACTGCCGACGAGCAGTAGGACGCCACGGACCGGATTGAACGTGAAGGGCACGTCTCGCCACTGCTTTGCGGTCGACTCCGAAAGGTGTTAAGAAAGCGACGCCGCCCTCACAGGGTTTATACAGCGCCGCTGCAACGACCGGATATGGATACGGAAGCGGCCATCCGGCACGGGACGATGCAGGTAACCGTCCTGTTGCTCGTCGCGGCCGCGCTGGCTATCGGCTTCGGCGTTGCCGGCATCGGTGCGTCCCTGCCGATTGTCGTGGGGCTGCTGGTACTGACGGCTGTTCTGTTTGTTGCCCGTCCGGACGCGGACCGGTTCGGTCCCGTGGCTGGTGTCGATGTAGGCGGTATCGCCCGGTCGCTGTGGCTCGCGCCGCTCGTTACGGCGCTGGCGCTGCTCGTCCGCCTGTCGGCCACACCCGGAGAGGTACAGGCCATTGGCGGGCTGCTCGGTCTCGCGGGCATGGCGAACTACTTCCTGCGCCCGGTGTACCTGCTCGGCTACGATTTCGTCGCTGCGGTCCGGGAGAGCGTCGGGCGGGCGAACGGTCGGTAGGCATCGCTTCAACGCACATTTCTGTCGCAATCTGTGGCACTGTCCCCGATTCCCGATTCTACGACTCCGCCGTCGCCTCGCGGATTTCCACTACGTCGGCGTCCGTTTTGAACGTCGTCCCGCCGTAGTGCGTGCGTGAGGCCTCGTAGCCGGCGTCGCGCAGTTTCTCGATGAAGGTGTCCATCGCCTCCGCGCCGCGGCCCCAGCGCTTGCAGAGGCGGTGCTGGTCGTAGTGGGTCGGCGTGTCGAGTTCGGCCGACAGCGTCGCCAGCAGGTCCGTCGCCTCGTCGGCGGTGCCCATCTCCTCGGTCGCGTGGTCGGCGACGGCGTCGGCGAACTCGGGCTCGCAGGTCCGGCCGAGCCAGATGGGGCCGGCAGTCTGGAGGTGTTCGCCACAGACCGGGCAGGCGTCGGGCGCGTCGGCGATGAGGCCGCGGTCGTGGTCGCGCCAGAGGCAGTGCTGGCAGTGGTGGACGTAGCCGAGTTCGTCGATGCAGTCGTTGGCCACTTTCGCCCCGTGGTCGAACTCAAGATAGGTCCGGGCGTAGTGTTTCGTCGCGTGGCTGAGAATCGGCCGGGCGGCGATGTCGTACCGGGCGGCGGTGCGGACCATCGCCGACAGGAGGACGCGCATCCCCATCTCGGCGTGGAACTCGGTGTTTCGCGGCACCGCGCCGTACGACCGGACGCCGCTCTCGAAGTGGGCCCCACACAGCGGCGCGGTGTCGGTGGCCGTCACACAGAGGAGGTGCTTGGTCCCCTGGACGGCCGCGTCGGCGAAGGGAATGGGCGTCCCGAACGGGTCCACGTCGACCACGTCGAAGGCCTCCGAGTGCATGAGGACGTTCGCGTCCGACCGCCGGACCGAGGCCGCGAGGTCGTTGCGAGCGAGGTTCTCCTCGCACAGCGCCGTCGCGTCGTCGTCGATGTCACACAGCGTCGTCTCCCAGTCGTTGGCCGCGGCGCGGACGCCCCGGATGCCGCTGGCGGCGGTGGCGTCCAGATACGTCGACACGCGGGGGGTTCGCTCGCGGTAGGCCCGCAGCGCCGCCACGGTGATGTCGCGGTTCAGCTCCTGAACGGGGTTGAAGAACACGTCCGCGCCCTTCCCGGCGTCGGGCTGTTCCGGCACCGTGACGCTCACTCGGCCCTCACTGACGCGCATACTCCCCGGTCCGTGCGTGCGCCGTTAAGTCGTTCGGACCTCGGTTTCGTCTCTGCCACGGGGTGTCATAGAACCGTTCACAGCCCTGTTGTGGTTCTCGATGAACGGTCGGTACAGTCACCAATGTGTTTCACAGACACGCGCAGAACAGCCTACTTCTGGAGGTCGAATGCCACTGCTACCTGTTCAAGTGCCGGATATACGAACCGATATCGACCGGAGACGAGTTCAGGACACACAATAAAATCTTTCTCGTCAGGAACAACCCCCTCTTCGGTCAGGCGGAGCGACCATTCAAATACCTTCCCGGGCGGATTCTCAGTAGCCAGATCTATGTATTCAAAGTCATCATCCCCAGTTTTACCACGAACATCTTGCCATCCATCTTCAGTGAGAAGCTCGAACTGGTAATCGTGTTTAAGCCCTAGACTGACGGTGCTATTAGATGTGTTTGTCAACGTGATTTGAGCTGTGTCACCGTATTCAAACGCCGTATCATTAACCCGTAGAGATACGTTTTCAGTATCTCCCCAGGAAATATCGTCATACCTTGGCGGATGGCGAGTGAAATTGCTCTTCTCACACGAGAGTTCTTCAACCGGCTCCCAAGGACCATCTGTTGGCCGAACGTGACCACTGAGTTGATCTCTTGTTATCTCAGTACCTTCAGTCGGTTTTTGGTCAGTAGTCTCAGTGTCCGTTTCTGCAGTTGTCTCGATCGGATTGCTACCGGTACCTGAGCAACCGGCGAGTCCGAGGAGGCTGGAGGTGGCTAACAGGTAGCGTCTTCGACGCATGCCTGCCGACGTTATCTGTCTTGTATAATATGTTTTGTGAGCGAGATTTGTGTATCGTTCTCAGAATTTAACGCGTACGCATCCTCACTGAGAATACCGGCTGTGTAATCCACACCACACAGTCAGCGGGCCGTCTCCACGACTCTCACTGTCTCGCCGCTTCGGTGGCCGTCCGCTCCTGTGGCAGCCGCACGGTCGCCGTCGTCCCGTCGCTCGTGTCGAAGTCGAGGTCCCCCTCAAGCGTCGTGGTCGTCCAGCGGACGAGCCAGAGGCCGATGCCGCTGCCGTGGTTCAGGTCCGTCTCGCGGCCCCGCTCCAGCACGCCGAGTTCGTGGTCCGGCACCCCGGGACCGTCGTCGCTGACTGTCACCACCACGTCGTCGCCCTCGATTGTTGCGCCGACGGTGACGGCGGCGTCCGGGACGTGCTGGAGGGCGTTCTCGACGAGGTTGGCGAGCAGAATCTCTAACAGGGCGGGCTGGGTCGTCAGCCGGAGGTCGTCCGGTATCTCCACGGCGACCGAGCCGCCGTACTCCTCGCGGGCGGCCGCCACGACCTCGGCGGCGAGGTCGGCCAGCACGACGGGTTCGGGGGCCGCGTCGCCAGCCCCGGCTTCCGCGAGGGTGCGGGCCTTCTGGCCGGACTCGACCAGGCGCGTGACCGACCGCTCGATGGTCGTCGCGTGGTCGGCCTGTTCGCCGTTGAGCTCCGACGCCAGCAGTTCCGCCCGAGCCTGGATGACGACGCTTTCGTTGCGGACGTTGTGTCTGAGAAAACGGTTGAGCACTTCGAGGCGGCGCTCGCGGCGGATTTCGTCGGTGATGTCCTGAAAGACGACCGTGTAGCCCAACTGGGTGCCCGCCTCGTCCCGGAGCGCTGTCTGTTGGACTTTGAACTCGCGGTGTCGACCACCGGCCTCAACGGACACCCGTGAACTCCCGCCGTCGGTCGCGATGTCGTCGTCGCCGAGAAAGTCGTTCAGCGGCTCCGTCAGTGTCTCGTGCTTGTCGACGGCGAGCATCCGCTCGGCGGCGGGGTTGAGGTTCACCACGCGGCCCTGCCCGTCGACGATGGCGACCGGCGTGGCGATGTCGTGGATGGCCGCCCGTTCGCCGGCCCGGCGGGTCGCCGGGTGGAACTCGAACATGTCGCTGCGGACGAACGCGTACAGGTCCAGGGCGACGTGGGGCAGGAACATGAGCGTCGTCAGGTTCACCGCCGGCACCGGCCCGACGCCGCCGGCCCACAGCAACACCGCAGCGCCGGGCGGTATCGGACTCAGTCCGACCGCCAGCGCCTCGCGCCGGTACAGCGGGCCGTAGCTGACGACCGTATCGAACACCAGCAGGGTCCCGAAACTGACGAACAGCATCGCGACGATAATCGTGAGCAGCCCGACCGGCAGGACGGCGTACTCGGCCCCCGCGCCGCCGGCAGCCGGTACGACACGGAACCCCTGCCAGACCACGGTATGGAGCGGGTTCGTGACGACGAGCGCCGTGCCGGCCAGCGGGAGCGCTGCCACAGCCCGATACCACCAGCTCTCCAGGACGGTCGTCCGGCCGGTGTATCCCAGCGCAAAGGAGAGGAAACAGAAGCCTATCCAGATGATGCCCAGCCAGGCGACCATCTCCAGCGCGAGGCGAAGGGTCGGGTCGAACACGAGCAGCGCCGCGCCGTAGGCGAAACACCAGACCGTCTGCGTGACGATGGTGGCGACGAACCACTGCGCGCCGGGCTTGCCCCAGTGGGCCCGGAGGCGTGTCAGTAGATACACAGACCCGAGTCCCGAGGCGAACGAGCCAAGCGCCAGCCACGGGAGGTCCATGCCGGACGAAGCCGCCGCTCCGTGTTTACCCTTCTGGGCACAGTACAAGCATTGATAACTCCCCGCCGGGCTCCTGAAGCCGACGCCGTTTTGTCACCCCTTTCCGTAGCATGGCTGTGACCGGAGTCGAGGAGTGGGTGGCCGACCTCGAAGCCGCCGGGGAGCTGACCCCCGACGCAGTGTCGGCTATCGTCGACGTCCACGGCGACCGCGGCCACCAGGCCATCGAGGCCGTCGGCGAGAGCCGGGTCAAGCAGTACCGGGATTTCACCGTCGTCGTCGGCCACGACGACGAGTACATCGTCGAGGACGGCGGCTGTACCTGCGCCGACAGCGAGTACAACCTCGACGCCGAGGACCCCGACCAGCTCTGCTGGCACGCCATCGCCGTCCGCGTCGCCGAGGCCATCGACGCCGTCGACGAGCACGATATGTGGTACTCCGAGGTTCGGGAGTTTCTGTAGACCCACCTTTTTCGACGGGGGCCTCGCGCTCGCCGCTGGCGAGCGCTCAACCCCCGTACAAAAACGTGGGCGAAAAAGGCCGGACTCGCCGCACCGCGGCGAGTCCGGGGAAACCGCGCCGGAGGCGCGGTACGCCTGTGGTACGGCTTCCGCACCACCCTGCTACCGCACTGCTCCGCTCCTGCTACCCCCCGCTACCGCTCTACCGCCCGCCCAGCGCCGTACGTAATCCGCCCGTCCAGCGAGAACCGGAGCACTGACCGGGTGCCGAGGTCCAGCGCGCGGAGCGTGTCGGCCCGCTCGTGGTCGCCCGGAGCCACGGCGACGCGCCCGCTCAGCGGCGCGGCCCCCAGTTTCCCCTGGAACGCGACGGGCGTCCGTTCGAGTCGCCCCTCCCGGACCGCGTAGCTCGCTATCCGCTCCCGGCGCTTCCAGGTTCGGGGCCAGTCGATTCTCACCGTCGCCACGCGGTCGCCGTCTTCGACGACCGTCGTCTCGCGGCCGGTCGCGTCGTCGCGGTGGTCGATGTCGGCGACTGTCTTCGGGTAGCCCCAGATTTCGTCGCCGAGGGCGCGTGCGGGTTCGGTCGTTACCGGGAGCGACCAGACGTAGGCCCCGGCCGCGCGGGTCAGCAGGGGGAGCAACGGCGGCCGCCGCCCGTCCGGCGTCGCCGCGATGGCCACCGCGAACTCGTCGTATGGGGACATCGCGTCGTCGCCGATGCGGTGGTACTCGACACAGAGGAGCACGACCGCGGCTCTCCGGGCCGTCGCCCGAACCGGCGTCAGTCCCTCGGGCAACAGCGACGCCGCAACGTCGTATCGCGCCGGCAGCACCGCGCCGGCGACCGTCGCCTCGGTGACCAGCGGGAGCGTCACCTCGTGGCCCGTCGAGAGCCGGACCCGGTCGCCGTCGGCGAGTCGCGTCACAGCCACCGCCCCAGCGCCGCGCTCACGCGGCCGAACCCGCGGTGAATCGGGTCCTGCAGTCGCGCCGGGAGCCAGTGAGTCCACCGGACGAACGTAGCGAAGGCCCCGACGGGGTAGCGGGCCTTCGGTGGGTCGTCGGTCGCCGCGGCCAGCACCGTCGCGGCGACGGCCTCCGGCGTCGTCGCCAGCGGCCCGCCGGTGAGCACCCATCCGTCCTCCAGCGCGTCGTAGGTCCGGTCGTAGGTCGGTGTCCGGTCCGCCTCGGTCAGGCTCCCCAGCGCGCCCTCGGCGAAGCCGGTCTCGACCCACGCCGGCTCGACGAGCGAGACGTGGACATCGTCTTCCCCGGCGACCTCTATCCGGAGCGCGTCAGAGAGCGACTCGATGGCGGCCTTCCCGGCCGAGTATGCGCCCAGCCCGGGTGAGGCGGTGTGGCCCAGCACGCTGGAGACGGTGACGATGCGCCCGCCGTGTTCGCGCAGTTCCGGGAGCACTGCCTGTGCGAGTCGATGTGGGCCGTGGACCAGCACGTCGAACTGCTCGCGAACGTCGTCGCTGGCCACGTCCTCGACCGGGCCGGCGACCCCGTAGCCGGCGTTGTTCACCAGACAGTCGAGCCGGCCGGTCTCCGTGCTGATTTGGTCAACAACAGTCGCTATCTGTTCGTCGTCGGTCACGTCGAGTTCGAGACAGCGACAGCGTTCGCGGATAGCTGCCGGAAACGCGCTTTCGATGTCTGTCGCGTAGACCGTCCAGCCGTCGTCGGCGAACGCCTGCGCCGTCGCGGCACCGATGCCCGACGCCGCACCGGTGAGAAGCACGACAGCGTCATCCGTAGACATACGAAGAAATCGACTTCCCGGACTCAGTGTTCGAGACAGTAGTCGACGTAGTTCTGGAGGATACGAAGCCCGGTCTCGCCCGACTTCTCCGGGTGGAACTGCGTGCCGAAGACGTTGCCGGCGTCGTTGGCGACGATGGAGGCGAAATCCGTCCCGTAGTCCGTCGTCGCCACCGTCGCGTTCTCGTCGTCCGGGACGGCGTAGTAGGAGTGGACGAAGTAGGCGTGCTCCCCATCCACGCCCTCGACGAGCGGGTGGTCCCGCGTCACGTCGAGTTCGTTCCAGCCCATGTGCGGGACGGTCTGGTCGCGGCTGAACCGGACGTTCTGTCCGGGGATGAGGTCGAGCCCCTCGGCGTCGCCCTGCCCTTCGTGGTCGGCCTCCTCGCTTGTCGTCAGGAGCATCTGCATCCCGAGACAGATCCCGAACAGGGGCTTTCCGGCCTCGGCCTGTTCGACCAGCGCCTCGCGGAACGGGCCGGCGTTGTCCATCCCTTCGGAGAAGGCCCCGACGCCGGGCAGAACGATGCCGTCGGCCGCGTCGAACTCCGCGGGGTCCTCTGAGAGGGTCACGTCCGCGCCGGCGCGTTCGAGGCCGCGCGTGACGCTCCGGAGGTTCCCCAGTCCGTAATCGACGACGACCACGTCCGCGGTCGTCTGTCTGACACTCATACGTCGTCGTAGGCGAACGGAGGGTAAGTGATTTCCTGTTCGCGCAAGGCTGGACTCAGAACTCGCCGAGCCGCGACTGTCCGCTCCGAGCGTCGGTGAACTCCGCGGCGGTTTCCAGCGCCGCCTCGAACGTCTCCTTCTGGCTCGGGTCGTACAGCGTCGCCGCCGGATGGACCGAGACGAGGATGCGTCGTGGCTGACCGGCGATGGCCACGTCGAACACGTCGCCCGCTTCGCCCGTGACGGCCACGTCCCGCTCCAGCAGGTGCTCGGCCGGGACTTTCCCGAGCGTGACCACGACCGCCGGGTCAACACGGTCGATCTCGGTTTCCAGGTACTCCCGGCAGTTCGCCAGTTCGCCCGCCCGCGGGTCGCGGTTGTCCGGCGGGCGACACCGCACGCAGTTCGTGATGCGAACGTCGTCGCGGTCAAGGCCGGCATCGCGTAGCCCATCGTCCAGCACGTCGCCGCTGCGACCGACGAACGGCTCGCCCTGTTCGTCCTCGTTCGCGCCGGGAGCCTCCCCGACGAACAACAGATCCGCATCCGCGGGGCCGACACCGTTGACGATGCGCGAGCGCGAGTGACAGAGGTCATCACAGCGCTCACAGCCGACGACGTTGAGGCCGTCCATCTGCTCCATGCGCTGCCGTTTGCACTGGGGACTCTCAAACGCAGCGGTCCGCCGCGCGGTCGCCGACGAGGCCGCCGGTACCGATTACCGTTTCACACCCGTTGCTTCGATCTGCACCGCCGCGTCGTTCGGCAGGCTTGAAACGCCGACGACGGTCCGTGACGGTCGCTGTCCGTCGAAGAACTCCGCGTACGCCCGCTTGACTGCCGGTAGCTCGTCCATCTCGGCGAGGTACACGGTCGTGCGCAGCAGGTCGTCCGGTTCGAGGCCGGACTCGGCCGCCATGGTCCGAACCCGGTCGAGCGCGTCACGTGTCTGCTCCCGAACGCCGCCGCTCCGGGCCGTCTCCCTGTCGGGGGTCTGCCCGTCGAAGAACACGAGCTGGCTGTCCTGCCGGCGCGTCCCGTAGACGCTGCGGTCCGTCGGCTGGTCGCTTTCGTACCGGGTGACGGTACTGTCGACGTTGCGCTGTTCGTTCCGCTCTACCGATTCGACGGTCTTCCTCGTGCGCGTTCTGCTTTCGGCCATCGTGATCCTACGTACACCGTGCCGTACAATCAGTGTGAGTTTAGTAATAGCTAAAGAATTGCCTGAGTCTGAACAGGGCAGATAGCCTTTTCCTCCACTTTCTGAGAACGCGTTAGCGATAGGTAAGCCAGTCACCGGCAGCGTCACGCCATCTCGACCAGGCCCCGCGCCGCCAGTCGGGCGACACGGAGCGGTTCCGGACGGCCGCCCTCAGGCGTGAACGCGCGGACGACGTCGGCGGCGGCACTGTCGCTAAGGCCGACGCTCCGGACGTACACTGTCTCGTCGTTCACCGTCACCGGTCGGCGCTCCGGCTGGGCGCGGTAGGTCGCCAGCCGGTCCTGTACGACATCGGAGTCGTCGAACGCCTCGCGGATGGCCCCTTCCAGCCCCGGCGAGGACTCGAAAGTGACAGAGACGACTGGCAGGTCGGTGTGGCCGTGAATCTGTTGGAGGTCAAGTATGTTGAACCACGCCGGCGCGATACCCGCCACCAGCAGGTAGCGGATGTCCTCCCGGTCCAGTCGGTCAACCATCGCACACACCGTCTCGGTCGCGTCGCTCCCACCGACCGTGGCAGTGCTGAAAACAAAGCCGTCAGTCACTCTACTGGCGCGGACGACAGCGCCAGCGAACTGACTGGTTTCCGCTCGGTACGACTCCGCAACGCCGAGGGCCCGTGCCCCTGATTTCACGTGTTCTGGTTGTCTTTGATGTCTTCCAGTCTGTCGAGTAGTTCGTCGTTCGACGCGGTGAACTCGTATTCGATGTCGCCCTCGTGGGCGTTTTCTTCAGCATCGAGGCCGTCCTCGTCCTCGAAGTCTGTGTCGTACTCCTGATTGTCTTGTTCCGATTCGTCGTAGCTCCCGAACCCCATGGTACGTGTACAACTATGACGTTCACAGTAAAAAATCACTCGCCGATCCAATCGTATAAGTGAATTAATACGACGGGGCGTCGCTCTTGGAGACGCTGTGGCGACCGGCAGCCGGGACAGTACACTCAAGCGGGCCGCGCCACAGGGTTCGTGTATGGACGTTCACAACGTCACCGCCGAGGCCGAGACGTTCACCTGCAACGCCTATCTCGCGACCGGCGAGCAGACGACGCTGGTCGACGCCGGCGCGATGCGCGGCGTCGTCGACGTCATCCGCGAGCACGTCGATACGCTCGACGCCGTCGTCTTGACCCACCAGCACGGCGACCACGTCCAGCAGCTCGACGCCGTCCTCGACGCCTTCGACGTGCCGCTGTACGCCTACGGCTCCCATCCACGCCGGGACCACGCACTCGCCGACGGCGACACGCTCACCGTCGGCGACGAGGAGTGTGAGGTCATCTACACGCCGGGCCACGCCGACGACCACGTCTCGCTCGTCTCCGAGTCGTCCCTGTTTTCCGGTGACGTGGTTGTTCACGACGACGGCGCGTTCGGCGACGGCTCCTTCGGCCGCACGGACCGCCCCGGTCAGTCCCGCGAGCGCCTCATCGAAAGCATCGAGACCCTCCTCGACCGCATGCCTGCCGGCGTCGAACACATGTACTCGGGTCACGGCGGCGTCTTCCACGGCGATGTCCGCGAGGTCGTCGAGCGCGCCCTCGAACGGGCCGAGCGCCGCGAGCCGAAGTATCCCGACGAGTGACCACCCGAAACCGGCACAACGCTCTCGTGGGCGGGCCGATATTCGACACCATGAACCAGCGACTTCTGACGGGGGCGGCCCTGGCGCTTTCCGGCGTTGTACTGGCCGCCATCCAGGTGCTTCACGCGGTCCAGCAGACCCGGATTCCAGTGGCGGTCGCGGTAGATGCGCTCCCCTTTGCGGCGATGGGGCTGGCGATAGCGTACGCGGGCGTCTGGCTCGCTCGCGACACAACGTTCGAGGGGGCAGCGTCCCGGGTGGCCGCGTGGGCCGCCGGCGGAACTGTGACGTTCGCCGCTGTGGCGGCGCTGCTGTTGTTCAGCCAGCGCGTGACCTCCGGCTCACTCGCCCGGGCGTCGTACGTAACGGTCGATCTCGTTACCGTTGGCGCGCTGGCCGGTGTTCTTGTCGGTCTGTACGACGCCCGGAGCCGCAGTCGGCTCCGCGAACTGGCGGCCGAGCGCGACCGCATTGAGGCGTTCGCCGGGAAGGCGGCCGACGTGAACAACTACGGACGCGCCATCGCCAGCGCCCCCAGCGTCGACGGCGTCGCTGCCTTCGTCGTCGAGGCCTTCGGCACGATGACCGGCATGGAGGAGACGGCCGTCATCCGGCTCAGGGACGGCGATGCGGTGGCGCTCGCGAACACGATTCGAACCGTGCCGGTCGACGCCGTCGGCTCGCTCGCACGGGAAGTCCGGACACAGCAACAGGGCGAGGTCACCGTTCACGACCGGCCGTTCGCCGTCGACTTCCCCGAGTCAGTCACCGATTGCGTGTCGGCGGTGGTTCTGGACGACGCGGACACGACGACAGTCGTTCTCTCAGTGACGACAGACGAGACGACTGTCGGCGAAGAAGACACAAAACTGCTGGAACTCATTGTCTCACACGCATCGGTTCGCCTGGCGACGCTCAACCGGCAGGCAGTGGACAAAGACCCAACTGACCGGTAGCGAGCTGCCGACGAAGTGCCACCGGATACCGGCGGCAACTGATCCGAAAATTAGGCGCTGCGGGTTTCTTTCGCCTTCGGACGCAGGTTGCCGTAGCCACACTTCCGGCACTGTTGGGCGCGCTCTGGGTTCCGAGCGTTACACCGCATGCAGATCTGCTTGTTGAGGAGTCGATCGGACGCTGTCTCGAAGCTAGCCATGCGCGATTATTTCCGGTGCGCGCGTTTAAGCTTTGAGTTTCGGGTCGGGTCCAATCCGCGTGAAACGACACCGAGAGCCGGACCGTCTCCCGTCTCGGCTGCACAGACAGGCACCGGATGGCACTTCTGGCTGTCTGAACACAGGCGGTCACCGCCAGTCGTCGCTGGCTTTAGATGCCCAAGCGGCGAAGCCGGGGTATGTACGAGCAGGTCGCAGACTTCCCGGTCACCGTCGAGCGCTGTGCGTTCGAGCGCCGAGAACGGGCGACGTCCAGCGGATTCGACCGGGTGACGACCGGTATCCGACTCTCCGGCGCGGGGAAAACCGGCAGTGGGGAGGACGTGACGTACACGACAGAGGCCCACGATGCACTGCAGGATGCCGACGCGTTGCAGGGCGCGGACTTCCCGCTGGTCGGCGAGTACACCGTCGATTCCTTTTCGACGGCGCTGGCCGAGGCCGACCTGTGGCCCGAAC
Source organism: Haloarcula sp. Atlit-47R (assembly GCF_003665985.1). NCBI lineage: Archaea > Methanobacteriati > Methanobacteriota > Halobacteria > Halobacteriales > Haloarculaceae > Haloarcula > Haloarcula sp. Atlit-47R. The sequence goes on from NZ_QPLQ01000001.1 coordinate 1,328,878, forward strand.
CCCCAGACGAGGAGCGCTTCCGTCACTACCGGCGCTGGGGGTTCGAGAGCGCGGCGCTCGACCTGGCCCTGAAGCAGGCCGACACGGACCTCGGGTCGGCGCTCGGACGGCAGTACAACCCGGTGAACTTCGTCGTCTCGACGCGGCTCTCGAACGCGGACGACGACACGCCACCGACGGCTGACAGACTGGCGATGCTGTGTAAGCGTTACGGCGACCTTTCGTTCAAACTCGACCCCACGCCGTCCTGGAGCGACGCCCTCATTGACGAGCTGACGGACTACGACGTTCGGGTGCTGGACCTGAAAGGGCTGTACGAGGGGACGGATGTCGACGTAGAGGCAGACCCCGAGTTCTACCGCCGCGTCGTCGACGGCCTCCCGGACGCGCTGATTGAGGACCCCGACCTGACCGACGCGACTCGGCCGGTTTTCGACGGACAAGAGGCGCGCGTCACCTGGGACGTGCCTATCACCGGCGTCGAGAGCATCGAGGCGCTGCCGTTCGAACCGGAGTGGCTCAACATGAAACCGTCCCGTTGCGGGACCGTCGAGTCGGTGCTTGCGACCATCGACTACTGCGAGGAACACGGCATCGACCTGTACGGCGGCGGCCAGTTCGAACTCGGCGTCGGCCGCGACCACATACAGGCGCTGGCGTCGCTGTGTTACCCTGACGGGCCGAACGACGTCGCGCCCGGCGGATACAACGACCCCGAGCCGAATGCGGACCTACCGACGAGTCCACTTACGCCACCTGACGAGCCGGCCGGAATCGGGACCGGGTTCTCGTAGGCGACCTTAGATATGAAGCCGAAGTTACATTATTGTACGCATACTAACTATTGTTATGCGGTGTCAAGTCTGCGGAGAACGCATCGACGACGTGCTGGAGGCACACGCACGGCAGGCCTGTCCACACTGTGATGCGCCGCTCCTCGAAAAGCCAGCAACGCCACAGTGACTACTCCTCGGCGAGGTAGTCGTCCTGTACGTCGATGACGTCGCTCGAATCCTCGCAGTTCGCGTACCGTCCCAGCGGCTCCTCGTTCAGTTCCAGAAACGTGTGGCCCCAGGAGAACGTCGACAGAATCCGTTCGGCGTGGTCGCGCTCCCCGAGAATGACGAGTGCGCCGGCGAACGCTTCGACGGTATTGAGCTGGAAGGCCGTCCCGTAGTTGACCGGATTGCCGGCGACGAGAAACGGGAGCGAGCGGTGTATCCCCTCGAGGTCGAACGCCTCCCGTTCGGCGGTCTCCCAGGAGCAATCGAGCGCGACCAGGCGGCTGTGGCGAGCGCCGTCGCCGGCGGTCGGCCGGTCGGCCGGGGACAGCGCCTGCTCGGCGAAGGGGTTGAGCACGATTCCGGGCGGCGTCGACCGCGTCGCGCGGTGGAGTTCGGCCTCGTCCATTCGGGCCAGCTTCCGCGCGCTACATTTGTCGGGGTCGTCGTCACCCTCATACCGGACGTGCAGTTCCACACGAACGGTACCACCGTGGCCGATAAAAACGCCTCGCTCTGCGATAGTGTGCAAACACTGTTATAGCCGGCCTCAGTTGTACAACGTGTGCTTTCAGAGGGGACAGCGGCACCACTGTTCGAACTACCGGCGCTCGTTGATGGCGACTGCCAGCGAGTCGGACTGGCAGACTATCTCGGCGAGGATGTCGTCATCCTCGTGTTCTATCCGGCGGATTTCAATCCGGCCTGTGACGAGACGTCCTGTGATCTGGACGAACTCGACCTCTTTACGATGCAGAAAGACGTGACTATTCTGGGGATCAGCCCGGATTCGGTGTACAGCCACCGGGCTTTTGCCGACCGCTACGGCCTGAAAATTCCGCTGCTGTCCGACACTGACCACGAGGTCGCCCGCGAGTACGGACTCGACTTTATCGACGATATCGGCCAGCAGCTCATCGAGCGCGCCGTTGTCGTCATCGACCACGACGGCGACGTGCAGTACGCCTGGAGTACCGACGACCTTCAGGCACTTCCCCGTGTCGGAGAAATCAAAGACGCTATCGCGGACACCGGCGGTGACGACACTGCGTTCGCCCGCTACCGCGTCGGCCACGCCCACTACACGGAGGGGCGGCGCGCATTCACGTCGGCGATGAGTGCCTTCGGCGAATCGGAGTGGATGGTCGCACAGGGCGACTTCCAGCAGGCACGCGACGAGTTCGCCGACGCCGAAGACCACTTCGACACCGCTGTTCGGTTCGTCGACGACGAGTCTCTGAGACCGATTTACGAGGACGCAAAGACGAAGGCGAACTCGCTGTGGCAGGCCAGCGACTGGCTCACACAGGCCGCCCGTGCCTACTCTAGCGGGAACGGTGCCGAGGGCCAGCAACTCCGCGACGACGCGGAGCGGCCGCTTGAAACCGCCCGCGGCTACGAGGAACCCCCGGACCCTGACGGTCCGTGGCCGCCAGATGTGGAGACGCTGGAAACAGAGGCAGACGACGACCGACCAGCCTTCCTCACACAGGACGAGACGGCTGTGGATACTTCGCTCGACGTAGATATCGACGAGGAAGTCGAACAGACGGACCGCGAACTGTCTGAGACAGCGCCGCCGCCTGAGGACGCCGATGCGGCCGATGACACGCGAGATGGTGCCGATGGGCCGACGATAGAAGCAGCCGAGGAGACGACGGCGGGGACAGCTGACCAGCCACCGAATTCGGCGGAGACTTCGACCAGCGACGCGACCGCTCTTGCGGACCAGTCGACAGCGGCGGAATCTGATGCTTCGTCGGCCGACGACGGCCCGCCGGAGTCGGTGTCGCCGCCGGACGGGGACGGTGAGCTTTCGGACGTTGATGACACCGATATCGAGGAGATTCAGGCCGAACTGGCCGCCAGCGACGCCGAGAACGAGCCGACGGAGCCGCTGGACGAGACCCCGACCGCGATGGTCGAAGCGCCTCCAGACACAGTCGGTCGCGGGGACGACGCTCCCACACAGGATGCGCCGGACGGCGAGCAGTCGACCGCCGGCTCGTCGCCGGACGCCGCCACCGCCTCAGGGACGGAGACCGACGACGCAGTTGAGCTGGACCTAGCCGACCCGACGGGCGACGACGGCGACACGGGAGAAGCAGCCGAACCGGGACACACTGACGATGCTGTCCCGGACGCAGCTGACGAGCCGTCCGATGCGGAGAGCGATAGAGACACGCCTGACGACCACGAAGCAGACCTGTGATGCGACCCGCGCTTCTTCGGCGGACACGGGCCTACTACGACGCCATCGACGGCGACGACTACGACCAGTTGGCCTCGCTGCTCACCCCGTCGTTCGTCCACGACCGCCCCGACCGGACCATCGACGGCCGGGACCAGTTCGTACAGTTCATGCGTGAGGGACGGCCCCAGATGGACACCACGCATCCGCTGGACGGCCTCTACTGTCGGCAGAAAGACAGCGCGGCCGAGTCGATAGACGGCGACGACACGGCGACGGCGGAAGTCATCGCTCGCGGTCGCCTACTCGATGCTGACGGTGAGCGTATCGTCGGGTTCGTCGACGTGTTCACCTTCGCCGGGGGCGACATCGAGCGCATCGAGACGTACACGCGCTGATGCTGCCCGCTCGCGGCGTTATTAGTTCACCCTCCCGGTAGCGACAGCCGAACGCCGTACATCGACCCGTCGGCTTCGGTTCCGACGAGCGCGTCCACGGTCCACGGGGTCTCGCTGACCGCGTCGCGGAACCCTGACGGCGTGACCACCAACAGGTCGGTCCACGGGCCGGCCAGCCCGTCGTACTCGACGCGGAAGGTCCGGTAGGCGACACCGGGCTGGACGAGGTGGGCCGCGTCAGTCTCCGGGTCTGCCCGGTCGAGTGTATCCATGTCGGCAACGAGACGACCACCGGGCCGCGTCACCGCCGCCAGTTCGGTGAGCGTCGTCCGGAGGTCGGCCAGCGAACTGCCGAGGCCGAGTTGCTTGCCCAGGGCGACGACGGTATCGAACCCGTCACCGGGTGGCTGTCGAAGGCCGCCGACCACTGCATCCGTGACCCCGCACTCGCGGGCGACAGTGACGGCTCCCGGACTCCGATCGACCGCCAGCACGCTGTGGCCGCGCTCCTGCAGTGGGAGCGTGTGCCGGCCGACGCCACAGCCGGCGTCGAGGACACGTCCCGTCACGTCCGAGAACAGATCCCGCTCGATAGGATGCCATTCCGACGGCCGCTCGAAGTAGCCTGCCAGATGTGCCTCGGTCACATCGTCGTCGTCGCGGCGATAGCGGGGCCGTTCGGCGAGGTCCCCGCGGTGGAAGTCCAGTACCATCTGCCCGAAAGCGTCGTCCGGCATACTTCGGCAGTGCCGGCGAACGAATGTAATACTGTATTGAAATATGGCTCCGTGTAACACGCCCCGTACGAGAAAGCGGGAGACCGGCCGAGTGCAACGGACCGCGGCAGCCTACTCTTTCTCGCCCGCTCCGACGGCGCTCTCGCCGATTTTCTCGGAGCCTTCGATGACTTCCTGACCGCCCATGTACGGGCGGAGGGGTTCGGGCACAGTGATGGTCCCGTCGTCGTTCTGGTAGTACTCCATGATGGCGACAAGGACGCGGGGCACGGCCAGTCCGGACCCGTTCAGCGTGTGGAGGTAGTCGGCGGACTCGTGGCGCTCGGGGCGGTACCGCAGGCCGGCGCGGCGCGCCTGGAAGTCCTCGAAGTTCGATACCGAGGAGACCTCGAGCCAGCGGCCACCGCGGTCGGGACCGTCCTCCATGTCGTCGCCGGGAGCCCACACCTCGATATCGTACTTCTTGGCCTGCGTAAAGCCCATATCGCCGGTACACATGTCGAGGACGCGGTAGGGGAGTTCGAGGCGGTCGAGCACTTCGGCAGCCTCGTCAAGCAGGCTCTCAAGCCGGTCGTAGCTGTTCTCCGGGCGGACGAAGTTGACGAGTTCGACCTTGTGGAACTGGTGGACGCGGACGTATCCTCGCGTCTCGGTCCCGTGTTCGCCGGCCTCACGGCGGAAGTTCGGTGAGAACGCCTGATGTTTGACCGGGAGGTCGTCGTCCAGTAGAATCTCGCCGCGGTACATGTTGGTGACCGGTACCTCCGCTGTCGGGAGCAGCCACAGGTCGTCGCTGTCGTAGTCGTCGTCCTGTCTGGCTCCGACGCGGTAGGCGTCCTCGGCAAATTTGGGGAGCTGGCCGGTCCCTTCCATCGAATCGGAGTTGACGGGAATCGGCGGGAGTACGTCGACGTACTCCTGCTCGCGGTGGACATCGAGCATGAACTGGACGAGCGCGTGCTCTAGGCGCGCGCCCTCGCCCTTGACGAACTGGTAGCCGCCGCCGGACACCTTCGCGCCACGCTCGAAGTCGAGCAGGTCCAGCTCCTCGCCGAGGTCGTAATGCGGGACGACCTCGTCGGGCAGGTCCCGCAGGTCGTCGAATCCCTCGCGGTAGCGCTCGACGTTGTCTGCCTCGTCCTCGCCGGTCGGGACTGACTCGTGAGGGATGTTCGGCAGTTCAAGCAGGGCGTCTTCCAACTGGGACTCAAGTTCGTCGGCCCGCTCCTCGATATCCTGCAGTTCGTCTTTGAGTTCCTGCGAGCGGTCGATGGCCTCCTGTGCCTCCTCGTCCTTGCCCTCCTGTTTGAGCTGGCCGATTTTGCTCGACACTTCGTTGCGTTCCTGTCGCAGACCGTCGCCTTCGGCTTTCAGTTCCCGCCACTCCTCGTCTATTTCGAGGATTTCGTCGAGGTCGACGCCCGTGACGCCCTTCCGCTCGATAGCGTCACGAACCGTCTCGGGGTTCTCCCGGACGAACTGTCTCGATAACATGGCCGACGGTTCTCGACGGCAGAAATTAGTCGTGTCGGTCCCGCGGCAGAGCGACCCCGGCTGTCGGCCCGTCCCGCTACGACTCGCCGCCGACCTTGGTCGCAAGTACCGGGACCGGCGAGGCCCGAACGACCGACTCGGTAACGCTGCCGATGAGTTCCCGGGACGGTCCGGTCCGGCCCTCCGTCGCCATTACGATGATGTCGATGTCGTGGCGCTCGACGTACGCCACGACTTCCTCGTGGGGCACGCCCTGTTCAACCGCTGTCGTCACTGCGTCGATACCGGCGTCTTCGGCCTGTGCACGCAGGTCGTCGACAGCCTGCTGCCCAGCGTCGGCGAGGCGGTCGTAGATGCTGCTGTCCTCGAAGTCGGGAATCTGGTCGACTACCTGTTCGGTTTCGAGGACGTGTAGCGCGTGCAGACTCGCGTCGTGGCGCTGTGCGAGGTCGATGGCGTGTTCGGCTGCAGTGGCAGACCCGTCGGAGCCGTCGGTCGGAACGAGTACGGCGTCGTACATACAGTGGTGTTTCTGAGTCCGGGTAAATGGCTTTGCCCTTCCTAACTACCAGTTGTCAGGACAGCCGCAGCACAACGGTTTTGCCCCCGCCGGTCACGAGGAACTGTATGGGAATCGGTGACGTTTACGAGGTGACGGTCGGGGACTGCACGGACGTCCACTACGTCGACACCGGGATGTACGACGTAGCCGAGTACGGTTCCGTCTACATCATCGACGCCGAGCGACCGGCACTGGTCGACACTGGTATCGGTGCGCGACACGAGAACATCCTTTCAGCCATGGAGTCAGTCGGCATCGCGCCTGAGGACCTGGAAGTCATTGCGGCGACCCACGTCCATCTGGACCACGCTGGCGGGGCCGGCTACCTCGCCGAGGACTGCCCGAACGCGACGGTCTACGTCCACGAATCCGGCAAGCGCCACCTCGTCGACCCCGAGCGGCTCTGGGAGGGGACCAAACACGCCGTCGGTGACCAGATCGAGTTCTACGGGAAGCCGGTCCCGGTCGCCGAAGACCGTATCGAGACGCTAACCGACGGCGACGTGATCGACCTGGGTGACCACTCCCTCGAAACTCTGCACGCGCCGGGCCATGCGCCACATCAGGTCGTCTTCTACGACCCTGCCATCGACGGTGTGTTCACCGCCGACGCCGCCGGCATCTACAACCCGTCGACCGACGAGATGCACGTCACGACCCCGCCGGTCAACTTCACGCTCGACCAGGCGCTCGACGACGTGGCGATGATACAGGACCTCGACCCGGACATCCTCATGTTCGGCCACTTCGGTGCCGTCGAAACCGGCGATAAGCTGGAAACATACACCGAGATACTACCTGAATGGGTCGCCGAGGTCGAGCGAAAACGCGAGGAACTGGACGACGACGAGGCAGTCATCGATTACTTCGTCGAGCGGGCCGACACCGATACCTGGGGCGAGCGAAAGGGCCGCGCCGAGATGCGCCTGAACGTCCGCGGCGTCCTCGTGGCGCTCGATAACCGGAAAGAATAGTCAGTGTCATAACGGGCCTGAAACTGGGTGATGGTGCCCCCGTCTGCCGGTGAGTGAATGCGCTTATACGGTGGCGACGCGATAGCCCGGACAGATGGAGGCCAACTGTGGCTGGTAGTTCGGGGCTACTGATTCCGCTCGTCGCCGGCATCATCGGACTTGGCGTCCTTGCACAGGTCCTCGCCGCACGCCTGCGCGTCCCCAGTATCATCTTCTACCTGCTGGTGGGTGTCATCATCGGCCAGCCTGGACTGGACATCATCGGTGATGGTACCTTTGGCGGGGCGCTGTCGGCAATCGTCGGCTTAGCAGTCGCAATCATCGTTTTCGAGGGGGCCTATCACCTCCGATTTGACCGTCTGCGCGAGGCCCCGGCCGCCACGTTCAGGCTCGTAACCGTCGGTGCGGCTATCGCACTCGTCGGCACCGCTATCGCCGTCAAGTTCGCGTTCAGTTCCGCGGCCGTCTCCTGGAACCTCGCGTTCCTTATCGGTGCGTTGCTGGTCGCGACCGGGCCGACGGTCATCACGCCGATTCTCGATGTTGTCCCGGTTCGAGACCGCGTTGCCGCCGCGCTGGAGACGGAAGGGATCGTCAACGACGTGACCGCGGCCATCATCGCTGTCGTCATCTTCGAGACGGTCAATCCGGCCGTCGCCAGTGAGAACCTCCTCCGGGGATTTGCCCTTCGACTGGGGACGGGGCTACTGGTTGGCCTCATCGTCGCTGGCGTGGTGTACTACCTCCTCCAGTACGTCGACCTCTCGCCCGGTGACGCACCGCGGAACTCCCGACTGCTCGTCCTCGCCGGGGCGCTCATCGCATACGCGGGCGCGAACACGATAGCGACCGAGGCCGGCGTCGCCGCCGCCGCCACGGCGGGGATGGCGCTCGGGAACGTCGACCACCCGTACGAGGAAGATATCGAGGAGTTCAAAGGCGACATCACGTTGCTGGTGCTGTCGTTCGTGTTCATCGCCCTGGCGGCGCAACTGGAACTGGCCTCGCTCATTGATGTCGGGCTAGCGGGCATCATCGTCGTCCTCGCGGTCGCTCTGCTCATCCGCCCGCTGCTGGTGTTCGTCTCGACTGTCGGTGACCGGTTTACGACCAACGAGAAGCTGTTCGTCAGCTTCGTGGGGCCGCGCGGTATTATTCCGGCGTCCGTCGCGACGCTGTTTGCCGTTGAACTGAACGCCGCGGCCGAGGAGGTCACCGGGGCACAGGCCGAACTGCTGGGGACGCAGGCGGATATCCTGCTGGGCACCGTCTTCCTCGTTATTTTTGCGACCGCCCTGTTTGAGGGCGGACTGGCGCGCTACATTGCGGAAAAACTGGATGTGATACCAATGCGAGTCATCATCGTCGGCGGCGGACAGGTGGGCCGAGCGCTCGCCGCACGCCTCGAAGACCGGGGCGAGAACGTCGTCATCATCGAACAGGACGAAGAGACCGTCGAACGAGCCCGAAACGAGGGATACGCCGTCGAGATCGGCGACGGCACCGACACCGACGTGTTGCGGTCGGCCGGGGCCGAGAACGCCAAGACCGTCGTCGCGGCGACCGGTGACGACGACGCGAATCTGCTGGTGTCTCAGCTGGCGAGTTCGAAGTTCAGCGTCGACCGAGTGATAGCCCGCGCGAACAATCCGGACAACGTCGAAGCCTTCGAGGACCTCGGCGTCCGGACCATCTCCTCGGCGATGGCGACGGCATGGGCCATCGACAACCAGATCGAGCGCCCGGCTATCGCTCACTGGATGACTGATGTCGGTCGGAGCGGCGATGTTCAGGAGGTTGAGGTCAAGAACCGGGAACTCATCGGCAAGCCGATCCGCGAGATCGGGCCGATGCTGCCCGACGCCTGTCTGGTCGCGCTCGTCAGCGGGGACCTCCACGAGAATGCCGAGGTACCCACGGCCGACTACGTCCTCGAAGAAGGCGACATGGTGACGCTGCTGGGCCGCCGAGAGTCCGTGCGCGACGGAATGAAGATGGTCAGTGGCGATTAGTCGTCGGTCAGGTGGGTGACCTCTGATTCGTCGACGCCTTCCGTCCACGGCGACTCACCGCGGTCGCCGTCAGTTTTGTACGTTCCGCGAGCGCTCGCGATGTGATGGCCGTCGGTGTCGTACACTTCTGCGTCGACGACGGAGACGCTCCCGCCGCTTCGGATGACCTCCGCCTCAGTCCGTAAATCGGCGGTCGCCGGCGCGAGGTAATCGATCCGCATGTCGACCGTCGGTGAGACCGTGCCGGATTGCGAGACGACGGCCGCCCCGCCGACAGTGTCGACGAGCGAGTACGTGACGCCACCGTGTGCGATTATCGATTCGGGGTTCGAGGAGTGGCCGTCCTCCAGCGGGAGTTCGCCCGCCGCATACCCGTCATCGACAGCCGTGATCTCCATCCCTAACTGCTTGACAAACGGGATGTCGTTGAACATCGATTTGAGACTCATAGCTGTCCCCACGGAATCGAGTCTGATAAGCCTCCGAGAACGGACAACAACGGGTCAGGTGTGGGCGTTTACCCGGATCCGCTCTGCTGTCAGTCGTTTACTCCCAATCACTGTCCCTCTTTGGCCCCTGATGACCTAATATGATTTTAGGCAGATATGTGGGTACTACTATATGTTCCCCGTCGCAACCGGATGCTATGCAACCACAGCGGGCGACGTACGTAAAGAAAGCCTGTGCCTACATCACCAGAAACGGGTCGGAACTTCTGGTGTTCGACGGGCCGGGCCACGACGGGCTACAGATACCAAAAGGAACTGTTGAACCGGGCGAGGAACCGCGGGTCGCCGTCCAGCGCGAGGCCGTCGAGGAGAGCGGTCTAGCCTCCTTCGAGCACCTGCGACATATCGCCACCGACGTCTGGACGCGTCGCCAGTCCCCGCCGAAGCGGTACGTGCGGTCGTTCTACCATCTTCCCGTTCACGAGTCCCGGGACCACTGGGTCCACACCGTCACCGGGACGGGCGAGGAGCGCGGCGCGGAGTTCGAGTTCTCGTGGGTTGACCTCCCGACCGATGCCACCTTCGCACTCGACCTTGACGACTATCTCCACTCGCTGACGAGTCCCGCCAAGGCGACGACAGCTGGCGATGTGGCTGCCGATTAGCGACAGTCTTCTCTCAAATAGTGGTCACGCGAGCGTCGCAACGGTCGCAAATCACGGAGCCACAAGCGACGGACTGCGGTAGCGTACTGCACCCGCGCCGACAGCGGCCGTTCAGGGTAGCCGGAACTCGATGGCCGCACCCTGACCGAAGCCGACACACTCCGTTGCTAGGCCCAGCTCCGCGTCGCGGCGGTTCATTTCGTGGACGAGCGTCACTGGAAGGCGCGCGCCGGAGGCCCCGAGCGGGTGGCCGATGGCGATTGCGCCGCCGTTGACGTTGTAGATGTCGTCGTCGAAGCCGAGTTCGCGCTGGCAGTACAGACACTGGGAGGCGAAGGCCTCGTTGAGTTCCACGAGGTCGTAGTCGCCCGTCTCACGGTCCGTCCGTTCGGTGAGTTTGCGAACGGCGGGGACTGGCCCGATACCCATTACCGTCGGGTCGACGCCGGCGACTTCGTGGGAACCGATTTCCGCCAAGATGTCGAGTCCGCGATCCTCCGCGAACTCGCGTGACGTGACCATCAGCCCCGCCGCGCCGTCGGAAACTTGCGAGGCGTTGCCGGGTGTGACCGTCCCGTCCGATTTGAACACCGTCGGAAGCTGGGACAGCTTTTCCAACGTGGTGTCGGGACGGATACCCTCGTCTGCTTCGAGTTGCCCGTCATCGGTATCGACAGGGACAATCTCGTCGTCGAAGCGACCGGACTCCGTCGCGTCGGCGGCGCGCTGGTGGCTCCGGAGTGCGTACTCGTCTTGTTCCTGACGGGTGACTTCCATCTTGCTGGCGACCTTTTCGGCGGTCATTCCCATCTGGAGTTCGCCGATGTTGTAGTGTTCGGCCAGTCGCGGGTGGACGTTGTGGGTGTTCTCGTCCATCTGCACGCGGGACATCGACTCGACGCCGCCGGCGATGAGCACGTCGCGCTGGCCGGCCGCGATAGCGTCGGCAGCCCGCATCAGCGCCTCGGCGGAGGACGCACACCAGCGGTTGATCGTCGATGCGGGGACGCTCTCGCCGAGGTCGGACAACAGCGCGATGACTCGGGCCATGTTGTTGCCCTGTTCCCCGCGCTGCTGGGCACACCCCCACAGCAGGTCGTCGACCTCGTCGGCCTCGACGCCGGTCGACGCGAGCAACTGGTTGATAAGCGGCACCGAGAGGTCTTCGCTCCGGACGCCGGCGAGTGCGCCGTCCTCCTTTCCTTGTGGCGTTCTGACTGCGTCCACGATGACAGGTGTGGGCATGGACAACGGAACGTTTCGGCCTGTGTTAAATCCTGACAAACTCGACACAGTGGGGGAACCGTTGTCGTCTGCCCGGTCCGACCGCTACCCGTCGCGGTCGGGCGACGGGGTCACTCTGGCTCGAACCCCGGTGGGAGGCCAGCGTGTCTGAGTCCTTCCCGCTCGTCGATATGGAAGCGGTAGACTGTGATGTCGCCGTCTTCGATAGCGTCCCTGAACAGTTCCGGCCGCCATGCCGTATCGAGCACGCCCGCGAGGTCGTCCCACTCGGACTCGGGGACGGCCTCGATACTGCCCTGCAACAGGACGCTCTCCCAGTGGAACATCGACTCGACTTTGTACACGAGCACGGTCGCGTCCGCTGCCGCTTCGGTCAACTGTTGCTTGCGGCTCGCCGACCCGCCGACGAAGGTGAAATACAGCGCGCTGTCGCCGTCGTAGCCAAACGACAGGGGAATCATGTACGGGCCGCTCTCGGTCGGCAGGCCGAGCACGCCGACCCGCTGGTTCGACAGGAACGCCCCGATGTTGTCGTCGTCCATGCGCCTGAGTCCGGCCGCTTCGAGCGTCTCTACTGTCATATGAGTGTAACTTCGACCGAAAACTGCTTAATTAATTCGGCTATTCTTCCTGACGGAGAATCCCGGTCCGAGGGGCGCTCCGGCGACGCTACTCCGTCTGCGGCGCACCGGGTGGGTGGCGCTTGACCCGCTTGATTGCGGCGACGGCCTTGTTGCGCTCGGCGTACCCCTCGCCGGAGTCGGCGACGATTTCGCCGTTGTGGTGGCGGAGCCGCCAGCGCCACTCCGCACCCCGGTCCTCGTACACTTCGAAGGCCGCACTCCCGGTCTCAAGCAGGTCGGCGTAGGACTGGACCCGCTCGCGGCTCGCCTGTTCGGCGGCCTGGGACTGCTGTGTCGCTTCCCGCGCGGCCGTCTCGGCCTCCCGGGTAGCCTGTTCGGCTACTTCCGTCGCTGTCCCGTCCGTATGGCCTCGGCATAGACCTCTTTCCGGCCGGTCAGCAGCGGAGAAACGACCGCGCCGACTGCCATCAGGCCGAGACCGACGATGTACAGCGTCACCGCCGGATTCCCCTCTAGACCGGTCCAGTTCGACGGGTAGAACGTGGTGAACCACACGATTGCGACCAGTCCGACCACGGCACCGACGTACGTGAGTATCAGGCCCCGGCGTGTCAGCGGCAGTCTGGTGGTCGGGCCCGCAAACAGCGAGATGTGCCCGATAGCACCGAGGAGATAGGCCAACTGCCGGGGCGTGCTCCGCGAGCCTGTCAGGTAAAACAGGAGAAGGCCGACGATACACAGCACGATGCCGAACACGAACAGCCAGTACCCGTAGGCCTCGTCGTCGGTCGTTGGTCACCGATGCGGTCCCGGTACGCCGAGAGTAGTGTGTTATTAGTTGCCACGATAAGGGTGCACTGGGGTGATATATTACCTTGGTGTCGGCCACCGGGGCTTCGAGTGACTTATACCGGTCGCGTGGTAACATCAGTGGGAATGAGCAATCCGGAACTGGATGTCGTTGAGTTTCTGCTGACGGCCACTATCTACAGCGAGCGGCGGGACCTCGAGCCGGACGATTTGCCGGCCTCGTACCGGTCCGTCTTCTGGAGCGACGGCGAGATCGAGCGGCCCCTGTCGATCACCAACACGACCGCGAGCGAGGCCACCGGCGTCGAGCGCCCCTGGGCGGCCATCTCCGGCCTGATGTTCACCGACCGCGACGACTTCTCGGGGAGCATCTCGCTGACCGACCGCGACCTCGCCGAGGAGTGGTTCCTCGAACGGGTCGACGCCGCGGCCCTCGAAGACAACCCGGTTCTGACGAAAGCCTACGAGGACCAGGTCGAGGGGGCCGACTACGAGCGGGCCCGCGAGCAGAACCGGCCCTCGCGGGCCGACCGCGCGTTCATCGACGCCAAACTGGAGGAGGCCTTCGACACCGACGACGAGGACGACGAGGAGATGCTCGACCTCGTGGACGTGCGCGCCCCCGAGGAGGTGGAGATGACGCTGGACGACCTGGTGTTGACCACCGACCAGGAAGACGAGATTCAGAAGATAGTCAAGGCCATCGAACACCGCGACTACCTCGCCCGCATCGGCCTGCGGGAGATAGGGAAACTCCTCTTCGTCGGCCCGCCGGGGACCGGCAAGACGAGCGTCGCCCGCGCGCTGGCCCACGACCTCGACCTGCCCTTCGTCGAGGTGAAACTGTCGATGATTACCAGCCAGTACCTCGGCGAGACGGCCAAGAACGTCGAGAAGGTGTTCGAGGTCGCAAAGCGGCTCTCGCCGTGTATCCTCTTTATGGACGAGTTCGACTTCGTCGCCAAGACCCGCTCGTCGGACGAACACGCCGCCATCAAACGCGCCGTCAACACCCTGCTCAAGAGCATCGACGAGATTTCGCTCATCCAGGACGAGGTGTTGCTCATCGGCGCGACGAACCACCCCGACCAGCTCGACGCCGCCGCCTGGCGGCGCTTCGACGAAATCGTCAATTTCCCCAAGCCCGACCACGGGATGCGCGCGGACATCCTCCGCATCGTCACCCAGCAGATGGAGATCGACGACTTCGACCCGGAGACGCTGGCGGAGCTGACCGAGGGGCTGACCGGCAGCGACCTCCGGCTCGTGCTCCGCGAGGCCGTCCTCAACGCCCTGACTGAGGAGCGGACCACCCTCACTCAGCAGGACCTCGAAGACGCAATTATCGACTTCGAGGAGCGTGACAACCTCAAAAACATGGACATGATGGACGGCGACGCCGACGCGCTAGTCGCCGGGAGCGGCGGCTTCTCCGGCGACGGCGGCAGTGATCACGACCACGATCACGACCACTGAGGCGGCTTATCAGCGCAGGAACCCGTTCCGGCTGTCGGTATGAGCGATTTACTTATCACTACAGAAACCATTCTCTGCAGCCATGGCTGACGACCCCGTGTTCACTGAGATAGACGACCCCGCCGAGTCGTAGGTTGACGTTCGCATGACTGATCCGCAGGAAGGCGAGTGGGACGTAGACGTGGTTATCGCCGAGAAGCAAGTCGAGTACGTCGACCTGCGCATCCGGCCGGAGTTACTTGAGGGATTCTTCGAGTGTCTGTTCGACGACCTCTCGGACGAGCGCGCTCGGTCCCTGCTGGCGGCGACGATAGAGCGACAGGATATCGACCCTGCGATGCTCGTCGACGAGGAGTAACGAAAGCGAGGGGCTTACGCGGGTCGCCCTCTGACCCATAGGTAATGGAGGTCACGCTGCTTGGGACCGGCGACACGACTGGGACGCCGACTGTCCAGTGCAACTGTGACACGTGCGAACGGGCGCGCGACCCCGACGAGGAACTCCGGGCCCGCGTCCGCGAACGCGGCATCGACCCGACGGGGGGCGTCGAACGGTCGCGCTTCTCCGTCGCCGTGGCGAACGACGAAACCGGCGAGTCGCTGCTGATCGATCTGAGTCCGGACTTCCGTCACCAGTTCCTCCGTGAGTCGGTCCCGCTACCGGACGCGGCCATCGTCACGCATGTCCACTTCGACCACCTCGACGGTCTCGGGAACGCCTACCGTCTGTTCGACGACCTGCCGGTCCACGCCGCTGACGAGACGGACCCGGTGACCGACGAGAGCGTCGCCGAGAGTGTCCGGAGCCGCTATGATTACCTCGATACGGTCTCGGTCCACGCACAGACGCCGTTCGAGCCGTTCACCGTCGCGGGCTTCGAGGTGACCCTCGTCCCGGTCACGCACCCGCCGCTGCTGTGTTACGGTCTACGCATCGAGGAGCCCCAGACCGGCGCGGTACTGTCGATATCCGGGGACACCTGTTACGACGTGCCCGAGCGCTCGAAATCCGCGCTGACCGGTGCCGACCTCGCGCTCGTCGAGGGCATCGTCCACCCGGAGGCCTGCGAGTACCACCCGAAAGGCGGCGCTCACCACGACGCGGACGGTGTGCCGCGGACCTTTGGCACGAAACACATGACCTTGCCCGGTGCGCGGGACTTCGCCGACGACATCGCGGCCGACGACTACCGTATCGTCCACACCGCCCATTACGTCCCCGCGGACCGAGCCTTCGCCGACGATATCGGACTCGACGGCGAGCGGTTCACGCTCTAATGTCGCGCTCGGCTGGATGAAACAGGCCGTAGCTTATAGGCACTGGCGCATGATCCGGCTGTATGGACAGGCGTGGCATCGCGGAGATCGGTGGGCTGTCGCTGGCCGGCGGCGTCCTCGCAATCGCCGGTCAGCAGATCATCGCGAACAGCATCGACTGGGTGTTTGTCGTGGGGCTGGTAGCCTGTGTCGGGATTGCGGCCGCAGCGAACTATCAGGCCAGAACGAAACACGCAGCCAAGGTCGCCACCGAAGCCCCGGCGGTGACCGAAGACAACTACGAACAGCACGGCCGCCCGACCGCCGGCGACGGCGGTGTCCCGCCCGATGACGCGCAATCAGGCGACGAACGGTAGCCTTGCCGACTTCTTCTAGCCGAACCGATCTAGTCCCGACTGGCGTCGCCTGCGTCCGTCGGGGTCTGCCCGCCACGGCGTCCGGTCGGCCCGGAGCGCGTCGCCGTCGATGGCCGGCGGGTCGGCCGCTTCGTACCCCCCGCAGTCCGGTCCGCACTCGTCGCTCTCCCGGACCGCGCGGTCCTTCCACTGACAGTACGGAATCCCGTCGCTATCCGGCGAGCATCGCTCGCACGAGGGGTAGTCGAAACTCCGCCACCCCTTGCCGTAGGCTCGCTCGGCCAACTGCCGGCGCGTGCGGGCCTTCTCAGCGGCGCTGACCACGCGCACGTCCGCCCGAACCGGACGCTCGTCGAGGAGTTCGACACCGGCGTCGTCTGTCGGCAGTGGTGTCGCCTCCCGACGGACATCTATCGTTCTGCTGTCGGCGTCGAACCGCCAGACGCCGACTTCCTCTGGAATTCGGTTGAGGTGCGCTCCGGTAACGTAAGAGGCCGTCGCCAGTACGACGCGGTCGGCGAGCGCGAGAGAGACATCGGTCCGCAACTGCGATTCCAAGTCGCCGGGCCGGCCCAGGTCCGGCTTGTTCTCGATGGCGACGATTTCGCCGACCCAGTTGGGGTACCGCGTCGTCTGGCGGACGTAGGTCCGGCCGCCGCGGCGCTCGCGTTCGAAGAACCCGCGCTCGACCGCCAGTTCGACGGCGCGCTCGGCGCGGTCGGGATGGCAGTCGAAGGCGTCCTTCCAGTACCGCGCCCGACCCGGGCCGACGCTGCTTTCGATGGCCGCCGTCGGCAGCCGTTCGGGAGTGATGGCTGCTCGCTCGTCGAACTCGGGTCCCGGCTCGACAACGACGGTGTCGAGGACGCGCCGGCCGTGGACAGCGCCGCCGAGCTGGCGGCTCACCAGCCGGCCCTCGCGTTCGAGGTGGGCACACAGCGCCAGTTCGAAGTCGAACTCCCGCACGACTGGAGGCAGGGCCGGGACGGGCAAAAGCACCGCGCCCGGCTCCCGCGCGCCGACGAGGCGGCGGGCCAGCGCCACCAGCGCGAGTACCGGAGTCAGCGAGGGCGTCCACAGGGGGCCGAGGTACGCCGCCAGCAGGGACCAGATCGGCGATTGAACGGGGGCCGTCGGGGCGCAAACAGTAGGTTTATCAGTTGCACGCGGCGAAACTCCACCAAGATTACTCTCGAAATGACATCAAACAAACAACCGGAGGTGAACATCGGACTCGTCGGGCACGTCGACCACGGAAAGACGACGCTCGTACAGGCGCTGTCCGGCGAATGGACCGACCAGCACTCCGAGGAGATGAAGCGCGGAATCTCTATCCGACTCGGCTACGCCGACGCGACCTTCCGTCGCTGCCCGGAGGCCGAGGAGCCGGAGGCCTTTACTGTCGACGAACACTGCGATGACCACGACGTCGACACCGACCACCTCCGGACGGTGTCGTTCGTGGATGCGCCCGGCCACGAGACGCTCATGGCTACCATGCTGTCCGGTGCGGCCATCATGGACGGGGCCGTCCTCGTCATCTCGGCGACGGAGCCTGTCCCGCAGGCCCAGACCGAGGAACACCTGAGCGCGCTCGATATCATCGGCATCGACAACATCGTCATCGCCCAGAACAAGGTCGACCTCGTCGACGAGGAGCGGGCGATGCAGAACTACGAGCAGATTCAGGAGTTCGTCGAAGGCACCGTCGCTGAAGGCGCACCGATTGTCCCCATCAGCGCGGGTCAGGAGGCCAACATCGACCTGCTCATCGAGGCCATCCAGTCTGAGATTCCGACGCCGGAACGGGACCCAGACGAGGACGCCCGCATGATGGTCGCACGCTCGTTCGACATCAACCGACCCGGAACGACCTGGGAGGACCTGATGGGCGGCGTGCTGGGCGGCTCGCTCGTGAGCGGGCAACTGGACGTCGATGACGAGATTGAACTCCGTCCCGGTCGCGAGGTCGAGGAAGGCGGCCAGACGGAGTGGCAGCCCGTCACGACGACGGTCCGGTCGCTCCAGTCGGGCGGTGACTTCGTGGACACGGTCACGCCGGGCGGCCTGCTGGGCGTCGGGACCGGTCTCGACCCCGCAATCACGAAAGGCGACGCGCTCGCCGGGCAGGTCGCCGGGCCGCCCGGAAGCCTCCCGCCGGTCCACGAGACGTTCACGATGGACGTAGACTTGCTGGAACGCATCGTCGGTGACGATGGCGGCGAGGTCGACGAGATATCGACCGGCGAACCGCTCATGCTGACTATCGGCACCGCCACCACGGTCGGGTCGGTCACGAGCGCCCGGGACGACGAGTGCGAGGTCGCGCTCAAGCGCCCGGTCTGTGCGGCCTCGGGCTCGAAAATCGCCATCAACCGCCGCGTCGGTGCTCGGTGGCGGCTCATCGGTGTCGGCACGCTGCGGTGATGATTGTGCTGGACACGAACGCGCTGATGATGCCGGTCGAATGCAACGTGCGACTGTTCGAGGAACTCGACAGAGTGCTGCCAGACGCGACGGACTACGTCGCGCCCGCCGCCGTCCGCGACGAGCTAGCGAAACTGGCCGACGGGGCTGGCGCGGAAGCGACCGCCGCTTCGGTCGGACAGGACCTGCTGGATCGGTGCACGGTTCGGGAGACGACGGCGGACTACGCGGACGACGCCGTCCTCGAACTGGCACAGACAGACGATGCGACACACGCGGTCACGAACGACGCCCCCCTCAAACGACGCCTGCTGGACGCGGGCGTTCCAGTAATTAGTTTAAGGGGCCGGAACAAACTGGGTATCACTCAACCATAACACATGTATAAACGGGTACGCCTACGCGATACGGTCGAAGTCCCGCCACGCTTTCTGGCGGAGGTCAGTCCGGGGCTGGTCAAACGGCTCCTGCAAGAGAAGCTCGAAGGTCGGATGGACGAGGACGTCGGCAGCGTCGTCTCGGTCATCGAGGTCCACGACATCGGTACCGGTGCCGTGTTGCCGAACAAGCCCGGCGTCTACTACGAGGCCGAGTTCGACGCGCTCACGTTCGACCCGCAGATGCAGGAAGTGGTCGACGGGGAGGTCGTCGAAGTCGTCAACTTCGGGGCCTTCATCGGCATCGGGCCGGTCGACGGCCTGCTGCACGTCTCCCAGATATCCGACGAGTATCTGGCATACGACGAGGAGAACCAGCAACTCGCCTCTCGCGAGTCCAACCGCACGCTCACCGTCGGCGACGCCGTCCGGGCGCGTATCGTCACCAAGAGCATCGACGAGCGCAATCCCCGCGACTCCAAGATCGGCCTGACGGCGAAACAGGTCGGCCTGGGCAAGCACGGCTGGCTTCAGGAGGAGCGCGAGCGCCGCGAAGGCACGGCGGAAGCCGGTGATAGCTGATGGCGGACCGCCTCGTCTGTCGCGACTGTCACCGTGTCCAGAGTGCGGAGATCGAAAGCCAGTGTGAGGCCTGTGGCGGCACCGCACTGACCGAGGACTGGGCCGGCTACGTCGTCATCGCGCACCCGGAGCGCTCCGACATCGCCGCCGAGATGGAAGTGACCGAGCCGGGCAAGTACGCGCTGAAAGTCCGCTAACGTGTCCGACGTCGTTCTCGAACTCCCGAGCGGCCTGCGAACGGAACTGAAAGAGCCGCTCGGACGCATCTACACCGACACAGCGGCGCTGCTGGGCGACGCCGGCGACCCGATTATCGCCGTCGGCGACATGGTCACCTACCACCTCGTCGAGGCCGGCCGCGTGCCGGACCTCGCGCTGATCGACGAACGGACCAAGCGCTCGGCCGTCGACGCGGACGTGACGGCGGCCATCGGCGGCTTCGACCGGGAACTCGCCGTGGCGAACCCGGCCGCGACGCTCACCGCTGAACTGCTTACTGCACTCAGGGACGGTATCGACAGCGATGGAACGACACTTCTGGATGTCGACGGCGAGGAGGACCTCGCCACGCTCCCTGCGGTGCTCGCTGCGCCCGCAGGAGCCAGTGTGGTGTACGGCCAGCCCGACGAGGGGATGGTGCTGGCCGACTGCGACGACGCGGCCCGGGACCGGGTTCGGTCGCTACTGGAGCGGATGGACGGTGACGCCGAGCGAGCGATTGCACTCGTGTCGAGCTAGCCGCAAAAAACGCAGACCGGTTTTATTCCGGCCGTGGAACGCTGAGATTCTGCATTTCCGTCTCACACCGGTCACAGGAGACTGTCGAGCGGTCGCTACAGAGCCGCTTTCCGCAGTCTGGACATTCGAACAGCTGTTCATCGTCGTCGCATGGGGCGGGGTCTGACCACGTTGGCATACTTGGTACTAATTAGCATTTGTCATGGCATAAACCTTGCTCATACCGGAATAACTTACGACGATTGTCCAAAGAAAGTGGACGTATGTTCACTCAAGCACGTGGACGTGTCTGACAAGCGAGCGATGGACGCGACGCCGGAAGTAGTCGGTGACGGTCCAGCCCGCACTGGTCCCCGCATCGCGCCAGTCGCGGTCGGCGACCAGTACGCACCGTCTTGCGACGCGATTGGCTTCGCCGAGTGCACCGGCCACGAGGGGTGCCAGTTCCCCTTCGATACGGGACTGGCGGCCATAGGGAGCGTCGAAGACGGCGGCGTCGACGGCGTCGTCGGCCACCGGCAGCGCGGACGCGTCGGACCGGAACACCTCCCACTCGCCCGGCTCAGGATAGGCGTCTCTGTCGGGGTGGCCGCTCCCGTCGAGTGCGTATGTGAGGTTCTCGTGTGTCCCCGAGACCATCTTTTTTTGTGCGTCACCACCGACCACGTCGGCCCCGACCAGCCCCGCCTCCAGCAGGAGACCGCCGGTGCCACACATCGGGTCCAGTATCGTGGCGTCCGGGCCAGCCCCGGCGATGTTGACCAGTGCGCGGGCTTCGAGCGGGTCCATGCTGCCGGGCTGGAAGAACGGACGGTCTGTTGGCTGGCGGTCCCCGAAGTCGCGGACGCTCTCGGCGGCGAGCCAGCCCAGTGCACAGCAGCGCTTGCCGGTCCCGCCCTCCTCGTCGCCGGCGGGGTCCGAGAAGTAGGCATAGAGAACGTGGTCAGGGTTGTCGAGGTCGACGGCGAAGCCGCGATCGGTTAGGACGCCGCCCAGCGTCCGCTCGGCCTGTTGGGTATCGACGCCGGTGCTTGCTCGCACGTCGACGGCACGCACGGCGACGCTCCCCTCGCGGTCGATTGTCGCGGCCGACAGCAACGTGGCGGCGCTTTCGATGTTCGGGTCCGAGGTACCGAGCAGGGCACAGGCTCGGTGGGCAAACGCGAGGTGGCGAACGCGGTCGCTGATACCGCGCGCTGTCGCCAGTCCGGGGGCGAGCACGTCGACGGCGCTCGCGGCGCTTGCGGCTTCCCGCCGCGCGAACGCGTCGTCCTGCCCGCCGAGTTCGAGGACGTACACGCCCGAGCGGTGTGGGCGAGCGGCTATGAGCGTGCCGGTCGCGGCCGGGAACAAAACGCACAAACGACCAGCCGCCGAACCCGGAGTATGCTCCAGTCCGGGTTCTCCAGCCTCACCGGCGGTGGTATCCTCGCGGTCCTCGTGACCGTCCTCGTCACCTGGCTCTTTTACGCCGTCACCCTCCATCTGGCTGCGACGTTCTTTATCGGCGACGTGCCGAGCCAACTCGCCGCCAAGGCCGCCCTCGCGCCGGCACTCGTTTCGCTCATCCTTCAGCGCTGGGGCGTCGAGTCCGGCGTCGTCTCGGCCGACCTCGGCGTCGCAGTCGTTCTGTTTCTCACTCTCGTCGCCGACGGCATTGCCATCAGCCTCTCCTACCGGCTGTCGACCCGCTCGACCGCGCCGCTTGTGGCGCTCCACCTGGCGTTTGCGGCGGTGCTCGGATTTGCGCTGAACAACATCTTCGGGTTCTTCTGAGCTTCTGAGCTGGGAATGAGGTGGGCTCGACTGTCGAATGTGGGCGCAGAGCGTGGCTTGCATACCGCGCCGGAGGCGCGGTTTTACTCTGAGCGCGGCCACAGGCCGCGACTCGGAGCCTTTTTAACGTAGGTTTTTGCGGCGGGGGTGCCCGCAGGCCGCAAGGCGGCCGAGGATTCCCTCCGCAGTAAAAAAGTACTATTCCACCAGCCGCTCTATCTCCGTCACGAGGATGTCGCTCGCGCCCACGTCCTTGAGTGAGCTAATCGTCTCGAAGACGGCGCGTTCCTCGACGACGGCGTGGACGGCGAGCTGGTCGGAGCCGGCGATGTCCATCACGGTGGGGCCGCCCATCCCCGGAAGCACGTCTTTCACGTCATCGAGGGCGTCTTCGGGGGCGTTCATCATCAGATAGCGTTTGTCTTCGGCGGCGAGGACCGAGCCGAGCGCGGTGTCGACTTGCTTTACTTTCTCATCGTCGGCGGTGTCCTCGCGGGCGAACAGGCGCACGGAGCTTTCGAGCACCTCGTCGACGACGGCCAGCCGGTTCATCCGGAGCGTCGTCCCGGTCGAAGTGATGTCGACGATACCGTCGGCGATGTCGACATGGGGGGTCAGCTCCGTCGCACCGGACACCTCAGTCACGTCCACGTCCACGTCGACGCGGTCGAAGTATCGGCGGGTGATGGTCGGGAACTCCGTGGCGATACGGCCCCCCTCGAAGTCGTAGACTGTCTCGACGTGGCTGTCCTCTGGTGCGGCGAGGACGAGGCGACAGCGGCCGAAATCGAGGTCCCGGAGTTCGACGAGGTCGTCGGCGTCGGACTCTCGGACCTGGTCGAGACCGGTGATACCCACGTCGGCAGCGCCGTCCGCGACGTATTCGGGGATGTCGGCGGCGCGGGCGTACAGGACGGTCACGTCCGGGTCAACGGTGTCGGCGTGCAGTTGGCGGTCGGCCCCGTCGACCAGATGGAGGCCGGCCCGTTCGAGCAGTTCCTCGCTTGGTTCGTGCAGGCGGCCCTTGTTGGGGACGGCGATTCGCATACGCCTACTGGCAGGCCGTGGGGCAACTGTCTTTCCCCTCAGGCTGGCCGGGGCCTGTGGGCGGAGCCGCTACAGGCGGTCCCGGCGTGGGAGGGCAACGAAGGTCCCCGCAGCCAGCAGCGTCAGGCCAGCGAGACCGTAGAACGCGACGGCAAACAGGTTCTGGTCGGCGAGCAGGCCGACAGCCGTCGAGCCCAGTGAACTGATCGCGAAGAAACCGGTCCGGAGCAGCCCCCAGCCGGTCCCTTCGGCAGCGTCAGGCAGCGTGTCGACGATGTAGGCGTTTGCCAGCGGGCCGACGCTCATCCGAACCCCGATGAGGCCGGAGACGACGGCCAGCGGCACGACGCCGCGGACGGACGGAATGAGCACGAGTGGAACGGTACTGACGAGTGCGACAGCGGTCAGGACACTGGGCGTTCCGTATCGGTCGGCGAGCCGGCCAGTGGCTGTCTGTGAGAGCGCGCCACCGACGAACAGCACCGAAAGGAGCGCCCCGGCGGTCCCCTGTGAGATACCCCGGACCGTGACTAGGTACGTGGTGAGAAACGCTGTCACAGCCTGAAAGGCGAACAGCATCAGTGTCTTGCCTGAAACCGACAGCACGAGCCGGCGGTTGCGAAAGCCGGTGAGAACCGTTCGGAGGTCCCGCCGGAGGCTCCGTTCGGACTCGCCGGTCGGACGGTCCGACACCGAGAGCCAGAGCGCGCCGGCGACAAGCATGAACAGGGGGGCGGCGCTGGCAAGTGCCAGCCGCCACCCGTACCGTGTGGTGACGAACGCGGCGACGGCGGGCAGTGCGGCCGCTCCGAGGGAGCCGGCGGCCATCACGATACCGAAGGCGGTCCCCTCGCGGGCGTCGAACGTCCGCGAGAGGGCGGTCCCCCGGGTGGGGCCGTACAGTCCCGTCCCGAACCCGAACGCGCCCGTCGCGATGAGGAACAGCGAGAACACCGGCGCGAAAAAGTAGCCCAGCAGCCCGACGCCGGACAGCAACGCCGCGGCCACCAGCAGCGTCCGCTCCCCGATTCGGTCGATCAGCACCCCAGCGGGAAACTGAACCGCCGCGTACGTGAGCCAGAGCACCGTGACCGCGAGCCCCGCCTGCGCGTTCGAGATGACGAACTCCTCTCGTATCGTCGGCAGAACCGCGGGCACGACAAACCGCATCCCGAGGACGAGGAACCAGCCGGCGGCGACGGCAAGCAGCATTCGGACTGGGCTCCCGTGCCGAATCGCGCTGACCCGCTGCCGGAGTTGCTCTGCCGCCGCCATTCTCTTGCCCGCTTGAACGCGCCGGAGCCGAAAGACCTCTGCGGAACAGGCACTGCTGTCACCGCTACCTCGCAGAAAGGCGTGGTAATACGACACACGGCGGCGCTGTCGACCCGGCGAACTAAGACCCGCGGTTGCGAAGCCATCGGCATGAGTGAACTCCTCGTCACCGGCGGGCAGGTCCTCCGGACAGACATGACCGTTGAGCGTGCGGACGTACTGGTTTCACAGGACAGCGGCGACATCGTGGCGGTCGACGAACCGGGAACACTGGACGGTGATGACGAACTCGACGCCAGCGACGGCCTCGTCATTCCCGGGCTGGTCAACGCTCATACACACGTCGCTATGACGTTACTGCGCGGCCTCGCGGACGACAAGCCCCTCGACGCGTGGCTCCAGGAGGATGTCTGGCCGGTCGAGGCGGAACTGACGCCCGAGGACATCCGTGCCGGCGCGGAACTCGGGCTGGTCGAGATGATTCGTTCGGGGACGACCAGCCTCTCGGACATGTACTTCGCGGTCGAGGAAATCGCTGAGGCCGTCGACCAGGCCGGGATGCGGGCGGTGCTCGGGTTCACGGCGGTCACGGTCGGCAAGGACGCCGAGGGCGCGCGGGCTGACCTCGAAGAGAGCCTCGACGTGGCTCGAAACCTCGACGGCGCGGCCGACGGCCGGGTTCGGACGACGTTCCAGCCGCACTCGCTCACGACCGTTGGCGAGGAATACCTCCGGGAGTTCGTCCCGCGGGCCCTCGACGACGACCTCTCGATTCACCTGCACGCCAACGAGACGCGCGACGAGGTGACCCCCATCGTCGACGAACACGGCCAGCGTCCGCTCGCCTACGCCGACGACATCGGCCTGCTCGACGGCGACACGTACGTGGCACACGGCGTCCACGTCGACGACAGCGAAATCGACCTGCTGGCCGAGACGGGCACCGGCGTCGCCCACTGCCCGGCCTCGAATATGAAACTCGCCAGCGGGATGGCTCCGGTACAGGACCTGCTCGACGCCGGCGTCACCGTCGGCATCGGGACCGACGGCGCGGCCTCGAACAACGACCTCGACATGTTCGACGAGATGCGCGACGCGGCGATGCTCGGCAAGCTCACGGCCGACGACGCCAGCGCGGTCGACGCGGGCACGGTCGTCGAGATGGCGACGGCAAACGGCGCGGCCCTGCTGGGCTTCGACAGCGGGCGCATCGAGGCCGGTGCGAACGCTGATTTGGCCGTCATCGACCTTGCCGCGCCGCACCTGACCCCGGCCCACGACCTCGTCTCGCACCTGGCCTACGCCGTCAACGGGAGCGATGTGCGACACACGGTCTGTGACGGCGAGGTGCTCATGCGGGACCGCACTGTCGAGGTGTTCGACGAGGCGGCGGTGCGGGAGCGGGCGAGCGAACACGCCGCCGCGCTGGTTGAACGGGCCGACTCTTAGCCAATCGAAGTGAAGTGGTAACTAAACGACGAGAACAGCGCATAAACGATATCGACGATTTTTGGACGGTCTCGCCGCGGCCGCGAACGGGGTGAACGAGTTGAACGGGAGGGGGTGTTTATCGCCCTCTCGGCGAACCTATCGGGCACGATGCGCACCAAACTCTTCGCACTGTACGCCGCTGTCGGACTGGTCGTGCTGGCCGCCGGGCCGGGACTGGCCGCCGGGGCGGACTCGGCCGGCAACACCGCCGCGGGCAACACGCTCGCGGTCGGCGTCACACAGGCCGACGACGGCACGGCGACGGTATCGGTCACGGCGAACGAGACGGGCGTCGAGAACGCCTCGGTAGCTGTCGAGACGGTTGACAACGCCTCCTACGCCGGAACGGGCAACTACACGACCGACGACGACGGCACGGTCGGGCTGTCAGCACCCGAGCAGAACGTCACGGTCGAGGTGACGGCGACGGCGGACAACCACACCGCGACGACGACGGCGGACCTGACCGTCGCGGCCGCGAACGTCACGGAGTTCGACACCTTCGGCCTCCGGGTATCGGCCTACGTCAACGACCTGCTGAGTGACGAGAACCGGACCGGCGGCATCGGCCCGGCAGTCGCCAGTTTCGTGACGGCGAACAACCCCGGCAACGCGCCGGACCACGCCGGCCCGCCCGCACACGTCACCGGTGAGAACGAGTCTGCCGACAACGAGACTCACCCCAGCGACCGGCAGGGTCCGCCGGCCGATATCTTCGGTGACGACGAGAATGAGACCGGAGACGAGAACGAGACGGAGGACCAACGCGGTCCGCCCGAGAACGCCGGCCCGCCCGAGGACCGCGGTCCGGACAGCGCTGAGGATGAGAACGAAACTGAAGACGAGACCGAGACGGACGACGACCGCCGTCGTCCCCCGGAAGACGCTGGGCCGCCCGAGGACCGCGGTAACGACGACGAGGAATCCGAGGAGGAAGACGAAGAGAACGAGACCGAAGACGAGGACGACGGCGAAGACGTAGAGAGCGAAACTGAAGACGAGGAATCGGAGGACGAGTCCGACGACGAAGAGAGCGCTGAAGACGACGAGGACAGCGACTCCAAGGAGTCAGGGGACGACGGCGATGACGGCGACGATAGCGACGACAGCGACGATGACGACGGCGGCGACCGCGGCCGACCGGACGACGCCGGTCCGCCCGCTGACCGCGGCAACTGAGCGGCTTCGGTAGCGTTTTAGGAGTTCTCTTCCTCTATCGTGCCATGACGACGCCTATTTCCGAGCGACTTGACGACCTCGACGAGGCACGCGATTCCGGCCGCCGAAAGATGGACTGGGCCATCCAGCATATGCCCATCTGCGGCGCGCTCCGCGAGCAGTTCGAGGCTGACCAGCCCTTCGCCGGTGAACGCATCGGCATGGCGATGCACGTGGAAGCCAAGACCGCTGTCCTTGCGGAGATCCTCGCGGTCGGCGGCGCGGAGGTCGCTATCACCGGCTGTAACCCGCTTTCGACACACGACGACGTGAGCGCCGCACTCGACGCCGTCGACGGCATCACCTCTTACGCCGAGCGCGGCGTCGACGACGAGGAGTACTACGCGGCTATCGAGGCCGTCATCGACCACGAGCCGACCATCACTGTCGACGACGGCATGGACCTCGTCGCGGCCATCCACGAGGACTACCCCGAACTCATCGACACAATCATCGGCGGCGCGGAGGAGACGACTACCGGCGTCCACCGGCTGCGCGCGATGGACGAGGACGGCGAACTCGACTACCCGGTGTTCGCGGTCAACGACACGCCGATGAAGCGTCTGTTCGACAACGTCCACGGCACCGGCGAGTCCGCGCTGGCCTCGATTGCGATGACGACGAACCTCTCGTGGGCCGGCAAGACCGTCGTCGTCTCCGGGTACGGTGACTGCGGCAAAGGTGTCGCGAAGAAAGCCAGCGGCCAGAACGCCGACGTGATTGTCACCGAAGTCGAACCTCGCCGCGCGCTCGAAGCGCACATGGAGGGCTACGAAGTGAAGCCGATGGCCGAGGCCGCCGCCGAGGGGGACGTGTTCATCACGACCACCGGCAACCGCGACGTCATCGTCGAGGAGCACTTCGAAGCGATGCAGGACGGCGTCCTGCTCGCCAACGCCGGTCACTTCGACGTCGAGGTTGACCTCGACGCGCTGTCCGACCTCGCCGTCGACACCTACGAGGCTCGCGACGGCGTCCAGACCTACGAGATGGCCGACGGCCGCCGCCTGAACGTGCTAGCCGAGGGCCGCCTGGTCAACCTCGCGACCCCCATCGCGCTGGGTCACCCGGTCGAAGTCATGGACCAGAGCTTCGGCGTGCAGGCCGTCTGCGTCCGCGAACTGGTCGAGAACGGCGACGACTACGACGCCGGCGTCCACGCCGTCCCGGACGAACTCGACAAAGAGGTCGCCGAAATCAAACTGGACGCCGAAGGCGTCGACTTCGACTCGCTAACCGACGCACAGGCCGAGTATATGGATTCCTGGCAGCACGGGACGTAGAGTGGTCTGAGCGCAGCGAAGACCACTTATCAGCCGAGCGGCGAAGCCGCGAGACATAGTGAAGCCGACCGGAGGGAGGCCTCGGATACCAGAGCGGGGAGGGACGACCCACGAGGGACGTAGAGCGGTCTGAGCGCAGCGAAGAACCTCCGACCGGAACGGCGAGCGGAGCGAGCTGTAGAGGAGATCCGTTCTCGCCCCGGACGCGAGGACCGAACAGCCGACCGAGAGATCGAGGGTGGTAGGGTTTTCTGACTGGTGGGTGTGACACGCGATACCCGGACGGCCGGCCTCCCTGAGTCGGGATGCAAACACCCACCGTTCGACACCACGATGATTACGGTCGGGGCTGATGGCTGCATATGGCTGTCCACGAGACCGCGCAGATTGAGAATGCGACGCTGGGCACGGTCGAGATTCGAGAATACGTGACGATCCACGACGCCGACATAGACGACGGCGTCCAGATTTACGAGGGGACTTCGATCAAGAAGGCGACTATCCACGGACCGACCGATATCAACGCAAACGCCTACGTCGAGAACGCCACAGTCGGCGAGTCCGTCCAGATCGGACCCAACGCCTCTATCGTCGGTGTAACCCACGACCTCACCGACACAGGCATGGAGTTCCAGAACGACACGTTCGACGGGATAGTCATCGAGAACGGGGCTTTCGTCGGCGCTGGCGCGGTGGTCCTCCCCGGCGTCACGGTCGGCGAAAACGCCGTCGTAGGAGCCGGGACCACTGTAGCTGAAGACGTTCCGTCCGAGACTGTGGTCCGGAGCGCCACGGAAACGGTCCGCCGCTCCCTCTGAATCGCTAAGCTAGCAGCCGTCCAAGAAGCAGACGCTCGCTCCCGTGGCGCAAATAATATTTGAGAAGTGATATAATATCTCAGGGTCGTGGGGATATTCGTCCTATACAGACGCAAAACCGCTTGACACGTTGGTGTCGCCGACCGACTGCGGACTGGCGCTACTCAGTTACGTCAACGAAGACCGTCGACTGAATCCACGCAGACGGGTTCTCGGGGTCGCCGATGTGGGCGACCGTGTCCGCGCCGACGTCGTACTCTTCGAACGTCGCTCTGATACCCTCTTGTGAATTGGCGTCGTGTTCGTGCGTCATCGGTGTGTTCAGTGTGTCGTTTGGCAGCTACCGCGTCGCAAGTGACTGCACTGGTCCGGTTCCTCGACCGGACCAAGTGTCGTCGCCGACCCGCGTCCTTACCACACCCTGTCAGTAGGGGATTGCAGGTATTTGCTTGTCTACTAGCTGTATTCACTTGTCGCCGGTCCGGGTCTATGTGTATAGCCCCACAGTCTAGCCGCCTTCGCTGCCGGACTACCTTTTGGGAACCTGACACTATCTATCTCGGTGACGGCAATTTTATTCGCTCCCATCCGAAAGGTGGTGGCAATGGAACCGCTCCACGCACGCTACCCCTTTCTGGCGCGGTCGCGGGAGGCCGTCGAAGCCGCGGCGGTGGACCTAGGCGAGATTGTCGCCACGGACGAGACGGTCACGGCGCGCGCGCTGGAGCGGGTCGAGTCGGCAATCACTGACGGGACCGTCGGAGAGCCACACCGGCGGACTCGCGTCGAACTGCTTTCGTACCCGGTCGCCCGCGTGCTCGTCTCGCTCGTCGACGTCCACATCTGTACCCGGAAGTACGCGCAGGCGGAAGCCGAGGCAGCGTACGACCGGTTCACCGAGGAGTTCGAAACGACCACAGAGCTGAAATCGACCCAGCGCGAGACGCTGGACCGCACGGAACTGCTTGCGGAGTTCGACCTCGCGAGCGCTGTCCGGGACGCCGGCGACGGCTACCGCGTCGAGGTCGGCGCGTATCTCGACCTGGCAGCCGACCAGCGGGGCGATTCCTGGCGGCTGGTCAATCGGCCACTGGCAGACGGCCAGGTTAGGATCACCGCCGAGGAACTGCACGTCCTGCTGAAACAGGCGATCCGTCACCGCGTCACTGAGGGCCTGCCGTTCAACGTCCCCGACGCCATCGCCGACGAACTGACAGCGGAGGTCGACCGGTTAGAGGAAGTCCTCTCGGAACTGGAACTCACCCGCGAGATCGACACCGTCGTCCCGGAGCTGTTTCCGCCCTGCATGAAATCGCTTCTCGACCGGGTCCAGAAGGGCGAGCATCTCGAACACCACTCCCGGTTTGCCATCGCGACCTTCCTCGTCGGCATCGGGATGACGACGGACGAGATCGTCGACCTGTTCCAGGTCAACCCTGGCTTCGGTGAGGAAGCCACCCGTTATCAGGTCGACCACATTCGCGGGGAGACCAGCCCGACGGAGTACTCGACGCCGGCGTGTTCGACCATGCAGTCCTACGGCGACTGTGTCAACATGGACGACCTCTGTGAGGCGATTTCCCACCCTATGGGCTACTACGAGCAGAAGTTAGACGACACCGACGAGGAGGAACTGGTCGACTGGCGCGAAGACGAGGGCGACGAAGAGGCCGACGCCTAGAACTGCTGGCGTTCGAGCCAGAGGCCGGCAGCGGTCATAAACACGACGAACAGCCCGATTGCGCCGATGAGCGCGTAGCCGCCCGTTGCCTCTACGGTTGACCCACTGAGATACATCTGTGAGACGGTAACAGTTGCGCCGACGAACAGCACGACGGCGACCGCCGAGATGACGATTTGCAGGAGCGTCTCCCGCTCGATATCCATGCTCTGCGGTTTCACAGGGCCGGCAAAAAGGGTATCGAAGCGCCGGAGCCCGCTGGCCGAGCGATTTACCAGCGTGTAGCACCTACGTTTCAACTGGACGCATTGGAAAATACAGCCGCGTCCGCACCTATGACGCTCATCGAATCAGCAGCCGACCGGCAGAGTACCGCACTTGCACCGGACCTCCGATCCCTCCCGGACCGGGCCGCCCGCGCGTGGACCGAGCGCATGGCTGTCCGACCACGGGCGGGCAGCACGTACGCCGTGACGACGGAGAGCGACAGCACGTACCTCGTCGACATCGCACGTCGGTCCTGCTCCTGCCCCGACAACCGTATCCGCGGCGAGCGCTGCAAACACCTCCGGCGCGTCGCTATCGAAATCACCGCACGACGGGTCGCACCGCCCGGCAAGCAACGGGCGGTCTGTGACGCCTGTGGGACCGTCACGTTCGTCGCCGCGGACGCGGGGCCACCCCACCTCTGTGGCAGCTGTCGGCTAGAAACCGGCGACATCGTGCGGGACCGCGAGACGGGCGACAGGCTCGTCGTTACGGCTGTCACCGACACGGCGGCCGACGACTGGACCATCGAGGCGACCGACGAGACAGTCGCCGACTACGACACCAACAACGGCTACCCGCCCGATGACCTCGTGGTGCTGGCTGCATATCTTTCAGACGCCGTCAGCGCGTCCGAACCGCGAGAATACGCCTTTCCCCTGTCACAGCTCCGCCGCGTCGAGGACGCCGAACTCGTCGGCGGCGGGAGCCAGTAACCGAACGCCTGCGAACCGCTACTCCAGCATTGCCGCGGCGTCCTCCTTGTCGAGGTCGCCGCGTTCGAAGGCCGACAGCACGTCCAGCACGCTCTGGTCGGGGCCGTTGTCGCCCACCTCGTCTAGCGTGACCTTCTCTGAGTTGCCCACGAACTCATCGAAGTCAGTCCCGTCGGAGAGGGCTTTCTCCTTTTTAACGCGGTAGTTGCCGCCGTCGGTCGTGTGGAGGTCTGCCGGGTGAAAGAAGTACCAGTCCTCGCGGTCGAATCGGACGCCGATGCGGGGTTTCGCGCCGAAGTTCCGGGCGAAAAACAGCAGCGCCTCGACCTCCTCACCGGTGAGATAGATGGGGTCGCCGGCGCTGGATTTCGCCTCGATAGCGTAGAACGTCTCGCCGTCGCCCGAGAGCACGTCCGGCAGCTCCCGCTCGGTCGCGCTGCCGCTCGCCGGCGCGCGCATCACCGCAAAGCCCGCCTCGTCGAGTGCGTTGACCAGTTCGCGCTCGCGGCGGTCGCCCTTCGCGTTCGAGTTTGCCATTATCGGGACGTGGAGCGACGGGGGTAAAACCGTTCAGATACGGACAGACCGTTCATTCCGTTCAAAGATGCGTACATGGTTTGACCTATCGCGGGGCATATACGCACCAGTCCCATCCCACGTCATGGAATGAGTACCTACGTAACAGCAGCGATAGAATCGACAGCGACGACAGCGCAGATGGGATGTGGCCGATGAGACGACGACGGTTCATCGCCACGGGCGCGGGCGTCGGGGTCGGTCTCCTCGCCGGCTGTTCCGGGTCGAGCGACTCCGGGGGGTCTGACGGGACCAGCGGTGACGGAACCAGTGCCGGCGGCTCCACCGACGAGGACGCGATGACGGACGACGGCGGAACCGTCGGGACGTTCCGGTTGCTGATCAGCGACCAGCCCGCAGCTATCGGCGATTTCGACTCGCTCGATGTGTCATTCTCCAAGGCTCGCATCTTCCGGGCCAAAGACAGCGAGGAGACGGACGAACGCGCAGACGCGACCAAGACTGAAGCGACGGAAGCGGCGACGGCCGAGGCAACTGAGACGGAG
The DNA here is from genome assembly GCF_003665985.1 of Haloarcula sp. Atlit-47R. NCBI lineage: Archaea > Methanobacteriati > Methanobacteriota > Halobacteria > Halobacteriales > Haloarculaceae > Haloarcula > Haloarcula sp. Atlit-47R. Next base: position 1,361,888 of record NZ_QPLQ01000001.1, read on the forward strand.
ACGGCCGAGTCGACCGAGATGGACACGGCGGACGACGACGCCGAGGACGAGGCCGAAGATGGCGAGGACATGGACGAGGAAGCCGATGAGGACGAGGGTGGCTTCGAGGTTCGCGACCTCGACGGCGCAACTGTTGACCTCACCGAGGTCGTCGGGGACAAGGCCATCGGCGTTCTCGACGGTGAACTCGAAGCGGGCCGCTACAGCAAGATCGAACTGTACGCCGAATCCGTCGACGGGGTCGTCGACGGTGAGTCTGTCGACGTGAAGATCCCGAGCGAGAAGCTCCAGCTCACCAAGCCGTTCGAAGTCGTCGCCGGTGAATCGGTCGAGTTCGTCTTCGACATCAACGTCGTCAAGAAGGGTACCGGCGGCTACAATCTCTTGCCGGTTATCTCGGAAAGCGGAGTCGCTGGCAAGGACGTTGAGATCGAGGAGGTCGATAGCAACAGTGTAGAAGACGCGGCTGACGATGAGAAGGAGAACAGCGACGATACCGCCGATGACGAGGAAACAGAGCGCGACTCGATGACGGACTCGGACCGGGGCGGCAACGAAACGACGACCGCCGAGTAACGCTCACTTACGCTTAGTCTTCGATTCGCGACTCCAGTTCCTGAATGACCTCGTCGGTCGTACCGCCGTCGCCGCGAACCGCCTGCGTGTAGCGCTTGTACTCCTGTGGGGACACCTCAACAGTCTTGGTTTCGCCTTTGTGAGAAATCTCAAGTTTCACCGTACCCTGTGGATTGTTCCGCCGCCGGAAGCTCGCCATCGCGGTGAAGACGAACCAGAACGCCACGCACGCCCCGATGAAATACGCCATGGTCGTTTCGAACGCCAGCGTCTGCTCGCCGACCGTCCAGTTGTACGGGTAAGCCATCTGGAACAGCCCGATGCCGACCAAACAGAGGACCGCGCCGACGGCGACGCCGCTCTGTTCCCGGCGGCTTGAGGGAAGTACGGCAACGACACTCAGGAACATTGCGGGAATACCAAGGCCGCCCAGTGTCCCACCGAGTTTCTCGGCAGCGTGGGGCTCAGTTGCGCCAACAACTGCCGACAGCGGCGTCGTTACCAGCAGTATTGCGACGACCACCGTCAGCGCGCCGACACCCCCCAGGGTCGCACCGGCAACGACACGGCGAGGGTCACGCCCCTCCCAACGCCGGTTGCTGTACGCGTCCCCGAGGTTCTCCATACCGACCCGTTAGCACCAGACCTACAAAACGGTACGTCAGACGCGCGTGCGACGCTGTACGGTGGCCAGCGCGTCGTCGCCAGCAGTTGTCAACGTCCCGAGATGGTCGCCGTCGACCGATTCAAACGAGGCGTCCGGAAGCCGCTGTGCGAGAGCTTTCCCCGTCGACGGGGCAACGTTGGCGTCGTTTTGCCCCTGGAACACGCTCACCGGGACCGAAATCTCTTCGAGGGCAAACGGCCATGGCTGTGAAAGCAGTCGCTGCTCGCGGATGATTCCGCTCGGACCGCGTGCCATCGACGTGAGCATATCCGCACGGACGATTCGTGCCACCTCGTCGGCTGCCAGGGCGTCCGTCTCCGGTGTCTCCTCGGCAACGAACCCGACAGCGTAGGACGGGCCCCGGCGAAGGGCGAACCATCGCTGCAGCCGGAACAGCCGCCCGAGCGCCCACGGAGCGTGCCGGGACAGTGCCCCGACAAACTGCTGGACGCGCCCTGTTGTGCCGACTGACGGCGGGCCGCTGCTGCCCAGCAGTGCGAGTCGCTCTATCTCGGGTAATCGATGGCAGGCCAGCGCGAACGGGCCGCCGCCGGAGAAGCCGACGGCACCAGCCGCGTCGACATCGAGGTGGGACAGGAGGTGTGCGGCGTCGTCTGGCCAATCTTCGAGCGTGACAGACGCGTCTTCGGAATTCCCGATACCCGGCCGGTCCGGGGCGATGAGGTGGACGCCGCGTTCGCGGGCCGGTGCGGCAAGCAGCCGTGCGGCGACGTGTGACCCGGGGGTACCGTGACAAAAGAGGACCGGATAGCCGTCGGTGTCGCCGTAGGTGGCGTAGGCCAGCCGCCGGCCGTCTGGGAGCGAGAGCGTCTCCGTCTCGGCGTCGTCGGGCAGCCAGTCAGTGGCTGGAATTGGCGGCGTGGACGGCATTTGTCCTTATTCGCTCTGGATGCGCGGCGCGAGCATGTACGTGACCCTGCCCTGCCCCTCGGCGAAGCTGAAGTGCATCTTGACCGGGAACTCCTCGCCGAGTTCCATCTCGACCTCGGCGTCTTTCGGGATGGCCTTGTTCATGTTCTTCAGGTAATCCAGCGAGAACAGCGAGTGGGCGTCACCAGGGGTGAGGTCGATGAGGTCGTCGCGAGTGAGTTCGAGGTGGACATCGTCGGTGTCGCCCTCGGCGTCGACGTAGAACAGTTCCTCGGTCGCGTCGACGCCCAGCGCGATGTGGTCGCTGACCATGTCCGCGGCGGTGACCGACCGGTCGATGTCTTTGCCCTCGATGACGATATTCGCCGAGAGGTCCAGATCCGGGAGGTCGGGCTCCTGCCGGATGGAGTCGGGGTCGATCAGCGCGAGGGTGTATTCGAGACCGTCGATAGAGATGTGGAGTTTCCGCGTCTCCTCGTCCAGATCGAGGTGGACGAGCTGGCCGGCGTCGGCCATGCCAGCGATGTCTTCGAGGCGGGAGAGATTGACGCCGATGAGCCCACCGTCAGTCTCGTAGGACTCGAACGCCGCCGCGTCGAGCCGCAGGTCGACCATTCCAACGTTTGCCGGGTCGACTGCCCGGATTTCCAGCCCGTCTTCTTCGAGGTGGATCTTGCACTCGTCCACCAGCACGCTCACAGAGTCGAGAGTCGCCTGGAGCGTGTCTGCGCTCACGATGGCGTTGAACATCTTGAACCGGACTATGCCCCCATCCATTAAAAAGTCCCTCATTGAAACCGCGTGCGCGCGAGCGACCGCGAGTGGAACGGCGTTCGCGAGCGATACTGTCAGCAGGGTGATTAGAACGCGACGCGGCAGTTCGCAGCGCTACTCCGGCGAAGCGCTCAGGCTTCCGGTTCGAACACGTCAGGGTTTGCCGAACCCTCGCGGTTGATGACGGCCATCATGCCCTTGCGGGCGACCCGGGAGAGCGCGTGGTCGACCAGTTTGATCGGGCCGGGCACCTCGGCGTGGAGCGTCGCGATGGCACAGGACCCGGGCTTGACCGGCGTGGTCTGGACGAACTTGTTCGGCGGCCCGGCGATAGATCCCTGCTGCCAGACCTCGTCCCAGACGGACCCGATGGGGTGGAAACTGGAGTCGAGGTTCGGCCCGCCGGCCACGAAGTACACGCGAGCGGTGTCGCCGACCGAGATGCTCGGCGCGCCGTACCGGTCCGGCGTGATAGCGTACTTCTCGCCGTTCATCAGGACGTAGGTCGGGTCCTCGGCCGCCATCGCGTCCATGTCGAAGTCGTGGTGGCCCTTCTCGCCGGCCTCGCCGGTGGTGTACAGCTCGTGCTGGCCGAAGTAGAACTCGTGGTCTACTTCGGGGAGCCCGTCTTTCGGCTCGACGAGGATCATCCCGAACATCCCCGAGGAGATGTGCATATCGAGGTTCGGGACCGCACAGTGGTAGATGAACGCGCCGGGGTAGGTCGCCTTGAACCGGAACGTCTCGGTCTGGCCGGGCGTGACCATCGACGCCTCAGCACCGCCCCCGGGGCCGCGGACGGCGTGGAGGTCGATGTTGTGGGGCATCGAGTTGCCCTCCTCGTTCGTGATGGTGAGTTCGACGGTGTCGCCCCGACGGACCCGGACCATCGGGCCGGGAATCTGCCCGTCGAAGGTCATGTACGTGTAGGTGACGCCCGGCTCGATTTCCGCGACCTGCTCTTTGGTGGTCATCTCCACCGACACCGTCTTCGGCTGTGAGCGGTCGATGGGGTCCGGGATGTCGGTCGGGTCCGCGGCAATACGGTCGACGTCGGTCTGCTGTGCGGCGTTCATAGCTGGCTCCTGTGGGGTCGTCTCCGCTTCGGTCGATTGTTCTTTTGCACCCGGTGCGCTGGCACAGCCCGCAAGGGCGGCCGTGCCGACGCCCAGGGCTTCTAACACCCGCCTCCGCGTCGCCGTCGGAATAGTTGACATCGGGGGGTCACTTCCTACAGATGGGACTCGGCGCGTGACCTGTATATATGGGGCCGGCGAATCTCAGCCGTTGAGACGCGTTCTTATGCGGTAAGAACGGCACTGAACGTGTTCGGGTTGGTGGTAATGTAGTCCCGGAAACTGCCGACATCCCGGTCCGCTTCCGAGCAACTGATAGCGGCCGTCGTGCAGTGGTGACCGAAAACTCCGAGTCGGCATCCATTTGAGCGCTGACCGCTTCCGTGGTACTATGACTGCGATTTCGCCATCTTTCGACGGTCGAGACGCACGCGATGTGTGGTAACCATGTCGGGCAAAGACGACTACTACAACAGAGCGAAGCAGGAGGGGTATCGCGCGCGGTCAGCCTACAAGCTCCAGCAACTGGACGACACGGCCGGCCTGCTCGGCGAGGGACGGACCGTCGTCGACCTCGGGGCCGCCCCGGGCGGCTGGATGCAGGTCGCGGCCGAGCGCATCGGCGAGCGCGGGACGCTGGTCGGTGTCGACCGCCAGACCATCGACGATTTGGAGGACCCCGAACCGACCGTCGAGTACGTCCGCGGCGACATGACTGAGGACAGCACGAAAGACGAAATCCGGGACATAGTCGGCGAGAGCGACGGCGAGGGCGGCCCGGTCGACGTGGTCATCTCCGACATGGCTCCGAACATGACCGGGCAGTACGACCTCGACCACGCCCGGTCCGTCCATCTGGTCCGGCAGGCCTTCGAGGTCGCGACGGACCTGCTCGATGCCGGCGGGGACTTCTGTGCGAAAGTGTTCGACGGGCAGGACCTAGACGACCTCATCGCCGACATCGAACCGGAGTTCGAGTACGTCCGCGAGGTCCGTCCCGACGCCTCGCGGGACTCCTCCTCGGAGCTGTATCTGGTGGCGAAACACCGCCTGACCGGGCCGGTCCGCGAGGGTGATATCATCGACGTCACCATCGACGACATCGGCGAGGAGGGCGACGGTATCGCCAAAGTCGAGAACTTCACCGTCTTCGTCAGCGGTGTCGAAGAGGGCGAAACAGTCGAGGTCCGCATCGACGACGTGAAGCCCCGGTACGCGTTCGCTGAACCGGTCGAATAAGCCGCTTGCAGCTGTTTTCAGTCGGCGCTCGCCGGGGCCGTAACGACGTCGTTTCGGCGGGCGAAGCCGACGACAGCGTAGACGAACGGCGTGTCGACGACAGCGATAGCGAGCTTTAACAGGTACTGGCCGACGATGAGCGCCAGCGCCTCGGCCGGTGGGACGCCCTGAAACAGGACGAAGCCGACGCCGACGAAGATGACCGTATCGATAAGCTGGCTGGAGGCCGTCGAACCGATGTTGCGGAGCCAGAGCTTCTCGCCGTCGGTTCGGTCCCGAAGCCAGTGGAAGACGAACACGTCCCAGTTCTGGCTCACGACGTAGGCCGACAGGCTGGCAACGACGATGGCTGTGCTGGCCCCGAGGACGTTCCGGAAGGCCGCGAGGTCGACTGGCTGTGCCGACTGCGGGAGGCCGGGCGCGAAGATGGTGCTCCAGACCAGCGCCAGCAGGACGAAGTTCATCGCGAACCCGACGTTGACGACGACCGTCGCGGCCCGCCGGCCGTACAGTTCGGCGTAGCAGTCAGAAGCGAAGAACGTCAGCGCGTACGCCAGCGCGGCCCCCGGCAGGACGAGCGTCGACCCCGCAAGCGGGAGCGAAAACGGCAGCGAGAACGCCAGAAGCTTCGAGGCGGTCACCTGCGAGGTGACCAGCGCCGTCACGAACAGCGCGACGAGACCGACGCGCACCGCCTCCGACCGCTCACTGGTCATCGTCGAGTCGTCCCTGCCGTTCATCGATGTCGTCGAGCATGTCAAGCGTCTTTCGCACCGAAGCGCGGATAGCCTCGCTCCGGTTGACGAACTTCCCGTCTTCGCCGACGTGCTTGTCGATGTCGTTCAGCAGCTCGGCCGGGACTTCGACGCTTATCTTGGGCATATCTGGAGAATATATCGAGCATATGCTTAGCCACTGTGGTTTGCCGACCGGGCGTATCGCCCTCCGTAGATAATATATACCGAGACAACTACCTGATATATTTTCATCCTCTCATTTAATATCTGAAATATGAATACATTGAAACGACGTACCGTACTTTGAGCGTTCCGCTGGCACTCGAGATGTCGGGCTGTAGCAGTGAGAACGGTGCTGACCAAGACGATACCGCCGACCGAGCGTCGCAGTGCGACAGACGCGCAGTTGACGACCGCGACGGTGGCACAAATATCGTCGAATAACGTCCCGTGACCTGTAGCTGAGTACGACTCTCAGTCGGCGGGTTCGCTGCGGCGGTTCGACGTCCGCCGGCCGCCGAGCGTGTACACCCAGAGGACGCCGAGTCCGAGCAGGTACGCAAGCGCGGTTGGAATACCGACGATGAACATCGTGAAGATGCCGCTGGGCGAGAGGATCGCCGAGAGGGCGACGATGGCGATGACGACCTCTCGCCAGCGCTCGTACATCAGCCGGAACGGAATGATACCGCCCTTGTGGAAGAGGAACATCGTCACTGGAATCTCGGCCAGCAGGCCGATGCCGATGGTGAGGAAGAACACGAGCCAGCCGAAGTTGCTCACCCGATAGGCGATGACCATGTTCGAGTTCAATTGGTCGTAGGCGATCCAGGAGATGGTCATCGGGGCCACGTAGAGGAACCCGAGCAGGCTTCCGCCGATGAGTGCGGCAAACAGCGTCCCGCCCCAGATACCCAGGATGTTGCGGTTCCCGATGACCAGGCCGCGCTCGCGCATCGCCGGCCACGCGAAGTACAGCACCACGGGAATGACTGCAACGGCCCCGAGTATCGTCGAGAACTTGACGATGAACACGAGGTGCTCCACGGGGTGGAGCGTGACGATGCTCACGTCGGCGGCCATCTCCGGCGGGAGCCGGCTAACGAACGTCCGCTGAATCGTCCCGATGCCACCCTGATAGAGGAACAGGAACGCGGCGGCAAGCACCGCCCCGAAGATGCCCAGAATCACGAACGCCCGGGAGGCTAAGGCGCTGAGGATGAACTGGATGTCGTAGTAGTAGCCGCCGATCTCGTCTTCGGTTGTTTCGTCCTCGGTGAACGCGTCGACCATGCCAGCGGTCGTCGAGGTGAACACGCCCGCTTCTTCCTCCGATTCAGCGGCCCCGTCCGCGGTATCGCCGGTCTCGCTTCCCGGGTCGTCTTCGTGGGCCATGTCCCAGCGGTCGAGGACGGCCTGCGCTTTCTCCTTGTTGTCGTCCGCAAGCGCGCGGTCGGCGTGGGCAAGCGCCTCGTCCTCGCTCATCTCCTCGAACACTTCGGGCGGTGCGACCTCGACGGCCGAGGCGTTGAGTTCGCTGATGTCGATGGCCGTCGGGTCGCCCACCTGACCGGGACCGGCCTTCTCCGAGAGCGCGGTCAGGACGTGGTAGTACAGGACGACGACAGCACCGATGACACCGAACCCGACGGCGAGAAGTACTGCTGTACTCTCGACCGGGAGGCCGAATAGTGCCGGCGGCTGGATGTCACCAGTGAGCCGGTCGGACGGGAACACTTCAGCGAACTGCTGGATGTACTGGAACGCCGGCGTCGCTAGGACGTAGTACACCACACCGCCGCCAAGCACTGCACCGCCGAGAATCGTGTTCCAGTGCTCTCGGGCGACGGCACTGGTACTGACGAGGTCACCGGAGCGTCTGACCAACATTGCAAGCTTCGCCAGCGCGAGGCTGATACCGTAGAGGCCACACAGCGGCGCGGCCCACATAATCTGGGTGAACGGGTCCGGCGGCGAGAACAGCGCGCCGAAGGCGAAGATACCCATCACCGCGTAGCGCCACTTGTCACGGAACGTCTCGTAGGGGACGATTTCGGTGTATGAAAGCACCGTCATCACGAGCGGCAGCTGGGCGGCGAGGCCGAAAGAGATGGCCAGCAGAAAGACGAACTGAAACCACTTGACGATGGAGTACTGTGGCGTGAAGCCGGCCTTGAACGCGTCCCCGGCGAGGAAGTTGAACATCAGCGGGAAGAACAGCTCGTAGGCGTAGGCGACACCGCCGAAAAACAGCCCTAAGCTGATCGTGACGAACAGCGCGCCCTTCCAGGTCGGGATGTGCTCGGCCGGCCACCAGCCCCGCTGGCGGAGCCCATCGCGGCCGAAGTATATCAACAGCGGCAGCGACATGAGAATTCCGATGACGGCTCCGATTTTCACCTGCAGGAGGATGACATCGAACGGTGTGACCGCGACGATACTCGTGGCTTCCTGCGTGGTGAGGTCCATCTGCGAGTACAGGAGATCGGCGCGCAGCGTGTCCCAGACGCCGTACTGCAGTCCCATGATCGTGCCGATCATCCCGATGACGAAGACGACGAACACCTTCTGGAGGTGCACCTGCGCCGAGCGAAGCATCGCACCGAGCGTCGCCCGCCCGCTCTGGACCGTCTGGACGGTGTCCTCGTCGATAGCACTCGCCATCTTCTCTGTGCCTAGCCCAGTGGGCGTTATCAATTTATTCATCCCGGTGACAGCCACTGCTCGAAAAGAAAGTTTACAACACCCACCGTCTAAGCCGGGGACAGATGGAGGACGGTGACGCAGACGACGAGCGGCGCAGGCCCGATGAGCCGCCACTACCGTCCGACGACGAGGCCGACGAGTCGGCGGTCCCCACCGACCCGGTGGCCGAGGCCGATGCCAACCGGGAGACGGCCGAGGTGACAGGCCCGGGTCCCGCGCCGGCCGGCGGTGACGAGGACACTGTTGGCTCGCACGCCGCGCCGACCGAAGCCGAATCCAGCGATGGGCTGTTCGACCGGGATGCGTCGGATATCGCCGCCGCCGTCCCGGCGGACGTTCCGACCGACTGGGGCAAGTCGACGCCGTCACCGGCTGGTGGCAGTGCCACACCGACCCACGGCGGCGGGAACGCGCCCACCTACGACCCGGATGAGGACATCGTCGACGAGGGCGCGCCCGACGACGAGGAGATGCCCCTCGCCGACCACGTCGAGGAGATGGCGATGCGGCTGTTCGTCGTCGTCGGCGTGATGGCCGTCGTCGCCGTCATCGCCCTGCCGTACTCCGACGAACTCATCAACTTCCTGTGGTACTCCTTCCTCGACGGGCCGGCTGAGGCCTGCGGACAGGTCGCGACCAACGCCGAGGGCAGCGTCGTCGAGGGTGCGGACTGCCCGAACGTATACAATCCGCTCGCGCTCATCTTGGCGCGGCTGAAAGTGTCGTCACTGGTCGGCTTTATCGTCGCGCTCCCGGTGTTCGTCTACCAGACGTACCTGTTCATGCGACCGGGGCTGTACCCCCGCGAGCGGCGCTACTACCTCGCGGCGGTCCCGACGAGTCTCGTGCTCGCGGCCGTCGGCGTCGGCTTCGCGTACTTCGCGGTCCTGCGGGCGATGTTCGATTACTTCATCACCTACTCCGACCGCGCGGCCGACCTCGCCTTTGGCCTCAGCGAGACGTTCAACCTCATCATCCTGATGCTCGGGCTGTTCGCGCTCATCTTCCAGATTCCGCTGTTCGTGATGCTCGCGGTGATGATGGGCGTGACGACGCGCCAGTGGCTTCAGGACCGGCGGCTGTACTTCTGGGGTGGCTTCGCCGCCGTGGCGTTCCTGTTCAGTCCCGACCCGACCGGGATGGCCCCGCTGATGGTCGCGGTGACGATGATCGGCCTGTTCGAGGGGACCCTGTTGCTCCTGCGGTGGACCGGCAGCACGTCACCGGTCCCGACGGCGGACGACCTCGCCGCGCGCCGTCCGGCCGCGTGGCTGACAGCCGGCATCGCCGGCTACATCCTCAGCCCCGCACCGGTCCCGACGGGCTACTACGAGCAATTGCCAGCCACAGTGACTGAGACGCTCGCAGCCGTCGGCCTCGGCAACGCCACGCCGATGCTCGTCGGCGGCGGGATGATCGTCCTGTTCGAGGCGCTAGCCTACGTGAACAAGAACTACTACGGCTCGGTCAAGCTCTGGCGCGGGTTCCGGGCCGCCCGCCTGCCGGTGTGGGCTGTCGCCATCGTCGTCGGCTACCTCGGCAGCCCTGACCCGACGCTGTTCCGGCTCGTGAACCAGTTCAGCCTCCCGCGAAACGCCGCCATCGCCGCCGCCGCCGGCCTTGTCCTCCTCTACGAGGGGACCATCGCCGTCGCGCGCTGGCGAAACCGGGGTGAATAAGATGAGGACCCTACTTGTCGCCCGGCACGGGGAGACCACCTGGAACCGCGACGGTCGTATTCAGGGGTGGGCCCCGAGTCGGCTGACCGACCAAGGACAGAAGCAGGCCACGGCGCTCGGAACATGGCTCGATGAGCGCTACGGCGTCGACCGCGTCTTCGCCTCGGACCTCCGGCGCACCCGCGAGACGGCCGCTGCGGTCGGTGACGGCTACGGCGGCCTGCCCGACTGCGCGTTCGACACCGACTGGCGCGAGCGCGGCTTCGGAATCATGCAGGGCCTGTACGCCGACGAACTGCTCGATGAGTTCCCCGACCACGACCGGGACGCGAGCGTCATCTCACTCGATGCGGCCCCGGAAGGCGGCGAGGGCATCCCGACCTTCCGCGGACGGGTCGAGTCGGCCTGGGACCGGGCAATCGCGACGACCGATGCTGGCGAGACGACGCTGGTGGTTACCCACGGCGGCGTCATCAAGGTCTTGCTGGCGAAGCTCACGGACAGAGACCCCGACGCGGCGCTGGCCGAGGACTCACAGCTGAACTGCGCCGTCAACGAGATTCGGCTCGACGGTGACGAGCCGGAACTGGTCGGCGAGGAACTGACCGGCTGGCAGGCGCTGCTTGACTGACTGCGTGGTGTCGCCGTTTCTCGATGCTATCCCGACCAGAAGTATCATTCTGTGCTCCCACCGGTGACCACTGCAAGTACCAGCGACTGCGGATGGTCGACGCGCCGTGGCTCTGATTATCTTATTAACAGAAGATAGAGGGCAACGAGTGTCAGTACTACTGCCCCGATAGCACTGTCAACGGCCGGTGTCACCGTAACGAACCGTCCCGGAACGAGTTTCGAGAGCACGTACGCAATAACAATCAATAGTGGTGCAATACGCTCCAACTTGTACTCGGATTCCGCGTCTTCGGTCGATTGTGCGAGAACCCACGGGATAGCGAGCAACGAGCCGACACCGAGTACGAGAAGCGCCGAATCAATGAGGAGGGCGAGTTCCATGTGGTAGCGTGGTATACCTGCGGTGTTTGGGTAGCTGGCCGCACGGATGGCCGAAACTGGTTCCGAATCGATTCCAGACCTGCCGCGGTCTGCTGCCGTCTGAGACACTCACCTCGACGGCATCCCAGTACTTGTGTGTTATCGTACACTCCCAATCACAATGAAAGTGCCACTCTACGTGCCTGATCGTCTCGCGGAGCAACGATGGCTGACTGACGTACTCGTCAGAGAAGATAGCGTCGTCAGTCGACGGACGGGTAGTCGGCGTCGAAGACGTTGCTGACCACGTCCTCCGTCTCTTCTTCCGCTGGCTCCTCCGTTTCTGGGCTCACACTGCCGGTTTCGTACCCGTGGAGGTCGAGCGTCACGTGGTCGAAGCCACAGTCCTCGATGTGGTCGCGGGCGGTGCGGACGAAGTCGGGGTCGAGCGCGGTTTCGAGTTCTTCTTCGCCGACCTCGATGCGGGCGAGGCCGTCGTGGTCGCGCACACGGAACTGCTCGAAGCCCCACGTTCGCAGGAGACGCTCAGCCTTCTCGACGCGGGAGAGGCGTTCCTCCGTCACTTCGAGGCCAGTCGGAATCCGCGAGGAGAGACACGCCATCGAGGGCTTGTCGGCCACGGAGAGGTCATACTCGCGGGCGATCTCTCGGACCTCCTCTTTCTCGATGTCGTGTTCCAGCAGCGGGGAGTAGGCGTCAAGTTCCTCGACGGCACGGAGGCCGGGCCGGTGGCCCTCGCCCACGTCTGAGGCGTTCGTCCCATCACACACCACGTCAATACCGAGTTCGCGGGCGCGGTCGTACATCGCGCCCAGGCGCATCGACCGGCAGTGGTAACACCGCATGTCGTCGTTCTGTATGAACTCCTCGCTGTCGAGCTCGGAGAACTCCACGATCTCGTGTCGGATGCCGATCTCCTCGGCGACGCGGGTGGCGTCGGTAAGCTCGGCGGCGGGGAGCGTCTCAGACTTGGCGGTACAGGCGATGGCGTCGTCGCCGAGGGCGTCGTGCGCCAGCGCGGCGACGACACTCGAATCGACACCACCGGAGAAGGCGATCAGCACGCCGTCTCGCGACTTGAGGTCTTCGCGGGCGGCCGCTAGCTTCTCCGAAACAGCAGACATGGAACGTCTTTCTCGGTGGAGCACAAAAACGCCTTCGCGTTCGGTGTTCGACTGACTGAGCCGGGGCGGTTGACCGCTCCGCTGCCGCCGGAGCCGCTGGCAACGGGTTTTTTCTCGCTGGCGTCGAATGGGCGGGCAGATGGAGCTCGAATCGGTTCCGGGCGTCGGGGCGAAAACAGCCGCGGCGCTCCGGGAATTAGACGATCCGGAGGCGGCACTCCGGGACGGCGACGTGGCGTCGCTCGCACGCGCACCGGGTATCAGCGAGGGCCGGGCCGCCCGCATCGCTCGCGGTGCGATCCGGGCTGAACACGACGACCCCGGTGGGTTCACCGCGACGAAACGCGCCCGCGAGGTCTACGCGGACGCGCTGGCGCTGCTGACTGACCGGACAGTGACTGACTACGCCGCGAAGCGCCTGGAAACGATTTACCCCAGTGGCGTCCGCAGCCGTATCGAGGAAGTCCGCTCGTTCGCCGAGTCGGCGATGACCCGCGACCCAGACCCAGCGGTTCTCGACGCTCTCTCTGCCGTCGAACCGCTTGCCGAACCCGGCGATGTGCGGGTGCGGGACCGGTGTCTGGCGACCCGCGACGCCGAGCGCTACGCCGACGCGCAGGCCGCGATTCCGGAGGTCAGCGTCGAGGTCGTCGACGACGCCCGTCAGCTGGCCGAACTCGCCCGTTCGTACTCGACGGTCATCGCGCTGGATGAAGCATTCGCCGGCGTCGACATCGAGGGCGACGTGCGCGTGGAGCCGACCGCACTGGAGGAGCCCGAATCCGTTGTGCCCGAGCGAGTCCTCACCTTCTTTGCCCGCAACTGCGACCGGATACGGGCCGCCGCCGAGGTCCACCGCGTCGCCGACCTCAACGCGCCGTGTGACCTGGAGACGCTCCTGTCGGCGCTGGAGCAGCTCGACGAGGACGGGGGCGTCAGCGGTGACGAGGAACTCGACCGCCTGACCACTGCGGTCGACGACCTCGATGCCGCGGTCTCAACCGCCGAGAGCGTCGCCAACGACCACCTCCGAGAGGCCATTGAGGAGCAGGATGTGACCATCGAGGGGACGGACCTGCTGTCGCTGGTTGAGCGCGGCGCGGGCGTCGACTCGCTCCTCCAGCGTGAACTCGCCAACGAGTACGCCGCGGCTGTCGAGAAGGCCCGCGACCACCTCGTCGATGCCCTGGCGCTCCGGGACATGGAGGCGACGGCGCGCCGGGCCTTCCCCGACGAGCCCGCCTATCCCGTCGAACACAGCGAAGACGTCGTCGCCCGTCTCCGCGAGGAACTGACCGCCGCGCGCGACCAGCGCGCGACCCGCCGGAAGCGGGAACTGGCCGACGACCTCGCCGAGATGCGCGAGGACGCCGCGGCGCTGGTCGACGCCGCGCTGGAACTCGACGTAGAGCTTGCCATCGCGCGCTTTGCCGACGATTTCGATTGCACGATGCCAGACGTTACCGAGTCCGAGGGGGTCGCAATCGAGGGCGGACGCTCGCCACTGCTCGACGTGTCCTTTGAGGCCGTCGAGCCAGTCGACTACGCTGTCGACGGTGTGACCGTCCTTTCAGGCGTCAACAGCGGCGGGAAGACCTCGACGCTGGACCTCGTCGCACTCGTGACGACGCTGTCCCACATGGGCCTGCCCGTCCCGGCAGAGTCAGCCCGTGTCGGGCGGATTTCTGAACTCCACTACCACGCCAAGACGCAGGGGACGCTCGACGCCGGCGCGTTCGAAGCGACGCTTCGGGAGTTTGGCGACCTCGTCGCGGACGTGGACCACCGCAACTCAGAACCAGACGCCGGTGGCGATACTGATGGACCAGTAGCCGGGACCGACAACCGCCCGGTGATGGTGTTGGTCGACGAACTTGAATCGATAACTGAGCCGGGGGCCAGCGCGAAGATTATGGCCGGTATCCTCGAAGCGCTGGGCGAACGGCAGGCGACGGCCATCTTCGTCTCGCATCTCGCCCGCGACATCCGCGAGGCCGCCGACACCGACATCAGCATCGACGGTATCGAGGCAAAGGGGCTGGAGGACGGCGAACTGCGCGTCGAGCGCTCGCCGGTCAAGGGCAAGCTCGCCCGCTCGACGCCGGAGCTCATCGTTGAGAAGCTCGCCGACGACGGAACCAAGGACGGCTTCTACGGCGACCTGCTCGAAAAGTTCGAGTAGCGACGGCCGGCGAAACCGCGCCCCTCGCGCACCTGTCACTGCTCGTGAAGCTGTGGCAAATGGTTAAGTGCGCCGCGAAGCTCGGTGAAAGTGATGAGCGACGACCCCGAGGACCGGATGCTCGGCTGGGACGAGTCCGTCTTTCGGGACGAACACGTCTTCGAAATCGACTGGCTCCCGGAGACGTTCAAACACCGGGACACACAGATGGAGACGCTGAAGTACGCGCTCCGGCCGGCCGTCCGGGGGTCGCGCCCGCTCAACGTCATCGCCCGCGGGCCGCCGGGGACGGGGAAGACGACGGCCGTCCAGATTCTGTTCGACGAACTCACCGCACAGACGGACGTGAAAACCGTCCGGGTGAACTGCCAGATGGACTCGACGCGCTACGCCGTCTTCTCGCGGCTGTTCGCCGAGATATTCGACTACGAGCCGCCGTCCTCTGGAATATCGTTCAAGAAATTGTTCTCACAGATCACCAACAAACTGGTCGAGGAAGACGAGGTGCTCGTCGTCGCCCTTGACGACGTGAACTACCTGTTCTACGAGAGCGAGGCCAGCGACACGCTGTACTCGCTGTTGCGCGCCCACGAAGCCCACTCGGGCGCGAAAATCGGCGTCATCTGCGTCTCCTCTGATCTCGAGCTCGACGTCATCGACGCGCTCGATACCCGCGTCCAGTCCGTGTTCCGGCCCGAGGAGGTGTATTTCAACCCTTACGGACAGGCCGAAATCGCAGATATCTTGGGCGAGCGCGCTGACCGGGGGTTCAACGAAGGCGTCGTCGGTCCCACGGTGCTCGACCGCGTCGCCGAACTGACCGAGGAACAGGGCGGCGACCTCCGGGTCGGTATCGACCTCCTGCGCCGGGCTGGAATGAACGCCGAACGGCGCGCCTCCCGCTCCGTCGAGACCGAGGACGTCGAGGCGGCGTACGACAAGTCTAAATACGTTCACCTGTCCCGCCGGCTGCGGGAACTGTCCGACTCCGAGACTGCGCTCGTGGAGGTCATCGCCGCCCACGACGGCCAGCAGGCCGGCGACATCTACGACGCCTTCTCCGAGCAGACGGACCTGGGGTACACCCGCTACTCCGAGATAATCAACAAGCTCGACCAGCTTGACATCATCGATGCCGAGTACACCGATGTCGAGGGCCGGGGCCGCTCGCGGGAGCTGACGCTCAACTACGACGCTGACGCGGTGCTGGAACGGCTGTAATACAGCGCATCAAAACGTCTACGCGCTCATTCCATCTTCTCGAAGGTCGTCTCGGCCCACTGGACGGCGTAGTCAGCGCCGTACTCCAGATACGCGTCGGTGTCGAGTGCGGCAAAGGGCGCGGGCAAGTCCAGACCGTGTTTGACGCCACTACAGGCGAGTTCGGCGGCCGCAGCGAACTCCGTCTGGCCCTGTGCAATTTCGCTGGGGAGGTCTTCGAGGCGGGGTTGCAGGCGCTCGCCGGCGTCGTCCCATGCCGCGTACAGGTCCGGGAAGTCGTCGGCCCAGCCGGCAAACGCCGAACGGGTCTGGAGCCCGAGATACGCGGCGTAGAGGGCAGCTGCGAGCTGGTATCGGGCGTTTGCATCGAGATGGTCCTCTGTAGCAGCTACGAACGCCGGGTACTGCTCGGCAAAAAAGCCCAGAAAATGCTCGGGTTCGTCGAGGCTCACTTCGACGAGCGCCTCCGCGACGAGAAACGAGACGAAACCGTCCGGTGAGGTCTCCAGCCGCGGCTTGACGAACACGCAGGGCGGGACCGTCTGGCGCGTCCAGGCGACGCCGCCGTCGCCGGGCATCCCGATGGTGAGGCTGTTACCGATGTACTCCTGTAGCACCTCTGGCGCTGTGGTCGGAAGCCACGCACCGTCGTAGGAGATCTGATCGAGGCTGTCGGTCACCAGCAGGAGTTCTTCGGCGACTGCGGGGTCCAGTGTCTCGAAGTCGCGGTCGCAGTTCAGTACGAGCGCCTCCGGGGCGTAGGCCTCACGTACTGCCGGCAATTCGCCGGTCAGTGAACGCTCGGTGAACATCTACGCCGAGAACAGGACGAGGTTGATGACGATGCCGATCGACAGCAGTGCTGACACGCCGATTGTTCCGAGGACGATTTTCGTGGCCTTGCTCATGTCAATGAGTATCCCGGGCCAGACATTAAAACTTGAGAAACGATTTTCTGGGTCCACAGCGTTCGTCGAGTATGCGCCGCGAACGCACCTCGACAGGCACTGCCTGGGAGCAGCAGGTCGGGTACTCGCGGGCGATACGTGCGGGTGACACTGTTCGTGTTGCCGGCACCATCGCCACGGACGACGACGGCGAGGTCGTCGCGCCGGGTGACCCGTACGAACAGACGAAACACGCCTTCGGTATCGTCGCGGATGCACTGACGACTCTCGACGCCGACATCGAGGACGTCGTCCAGACCCGAATGTACGTCACTGACATCGACGATCAGGAACAGGTCGGCGAGGCCCACAGCGAATTCTTCGGCGACGTCCGTCCCGTGGCGACGATGGTCGAGGTGAGTGGGCTGGCAACACCAGAGGCCGCCGTCGAGGTCGAAGCCGTCGCGCAGGTCGAGTGATGCTGGGCCGGGGTGCCGTCTTGATTACTTGTCAGTCCTGCCGACACCCGCACGGTGGGCGACGGCACGCCACTTTCCGGAGCGGAACCGACCCACATTGACAGCGGCTTTCAAATAGAAATCCCCGATTAGCGCGGCGAAGATAGCCGGAAGGCCGAGTCCCAGTCCCGGGGAGAACGAAACGCCAGTCACGGGGATCGGTATGACGAACGCCGTCGGTAACGCGAGCGCTGCGACCGGCAGGCGGTAACAGTAGCTTCCGAGTATCGTTCCGTACAGCGGCCACCGGGTGTCACCAGCACCGCGAAGGCTTCCGCGCATCGTCCGCGACACGGAGAAGCCGGCGACGAGCAGCCCGAAGACGCGGACAAACGTCGCCGCCAGGTCCGGGTAGGCGGTCCCGAACAGAGCAACGATCGGCCGGGCGAACACCACGAGAAGTAGTGCGACAGTGAGCTGGACCGCGAGTGCAACCCCGAGCGACTGCCAGCCGTACGCCGTCGCCTCTTTCGGGTCATCTGCGCCCAGCGACTGCCCAACCAGTGTCGACGCGGCGGTCGCATAGCCCCACGCTGGCATCAGCGCGAGTAGCATGACCCGGCGACCGATGGCGTACGCCGCGAGTGTCGGGGTGCCGAGTACGCCGAGAATGAACAGAAACGGAAACCGGCCAAAGGTCTGGAGCAGGCGCATTCCCGACAGCGGAAGTGCGACACGGACGAGTTCGGCGAGTAGTCCGAGGTCGAACTGTTTGCCACCGAGCGGCAGCGCCGTCGCGTACCGACCGGAGGCCAACAGCACGAAAAAGATGACTGCAGCGAGCGTGTTCGCTGCGACAGTCCCCCAGGCGGCTCCCGCGATTCCCATCGGTGCAACCGGCCCCAGGCCGAATATCAGCACACCGTTGAGCCCGACGTTGGTCGGCACAGTCAGCAACCGGACGTACATCGGCGTCCGCGTGTCGGCGCTCCCCGCGAGGGCGCGTGCGGCGACCATACTCCAGAACCGCGGCACCATCGACAGCATCACAATTGCGAGATACGTCGCGCCGTACTGGATCGCGGCCGGGTCATTGGAGAGACTATCGAGCAGTGCAGTCGGATACACCCACGCGATAGCAGTCAGTGGCAACGATAGCACGATTGCGAGCCACAGCGACTGCTTGACAGCCAGATTTGCTCGCTCCGGCTCGCCGCTCCCCTGCAGGCGAGAGACGACGCTTATTGTCCCGGAGGAGACAGCGAGCGCAAGTCCGAATCCCACGAAGTAGTACTGAAACCCCAGCTCGAGACCGGCCAGTGCGGCGTCACCCAGCGCCAGACCGACCATCAGAAAGTCCGCAAGCCGCAACAGGATTCGCAGACCTCCGGTGACCATCACCGGCGCGGCCAGGTCTGTCGCCTCGATGGCCCGGTCCCGGTCGACAGCATCCAATCTGGAGAGCGCGACTGGGACGGTGCGTACCAGCCGGCGGAGGGCGTCGCCGAGCACAGTTGTGTCACGGCGGGCAGGCAAACGTAGCTTACGACTCCGTGCCCCTGTAGAGTTGCACACAGCGCTTATCTATGCAAATCCCTACCTGTAGATATGGATCAAATACCCTCTAGGCGGTCGTTTTTGGCCGGCGCTGGGGCTGCTGCCACCGCTGGGATTGCTGGGTGTACTGGCCTCGGGATCGGGGACCAGACGCTAACGATGATTGACTGGGGGTACGTCTACAGTAACGGCGTCATCGAAGCCTTCGAGGAGCGCCACGGGGTAACGGTGGAGCGACAGGCCGCACAGGGATCGGCCGAAACCCTCGCGCAGCTGCGGGCCGGTCGCGCCGATTACGACCTGGTGCCGCTTGGCAACTACGCGGTGACGCCGGCGATGGAAGAGGGCTATCTCCAGCCGCTCGACCTCGATCAGGTCCCGGCATACGACGACGTGTTCGACTTCCTGAAAGCGGAGTACTTCGAACAGGACGGCGAGGTGTACGGGATTCCACGGAGCTTTGGGCAGACGCCGCTCGCCGTCAATACCGACATCGTTGAGCAGGATGTCACCGCGCTGGCTGACCTCTGGACCGAACCACTGGCCGGTGTCGTCGGCGGTCGCGACGACGCGCGCCTGCAGGTCCTGTACCGAAACGCGGCGAAAGGCGAGCCACTCAACCCGGCAAGTGCCGACGACGTGGACTTCGACTCGCTCCGTGCCGACCTTATCGACCGGCTGGAACTCACCGCCGGTCTCTGGAACAACGGGGGCGAGTCAGAGCAACTCCTCCGCAGTGAGGAGGTCGGCGTCCAGCCGGTCTGGAACTACGTCATCCAGTCGATGCAGTCGGATGGTCTCCCCGTCGAGCGAGTCTACCCCTCCGAAGGAACGAAAGCGTGGTTCATCCAGCACTGTATCCGGGACGGTGCGGAGAACCCAGAACTGGCACACACCTTCATTCAGGAGTGGCACACGCAGATGGGCTACAAGTCGCTGATGAAACCGAGCAACATCGCCGTCCCGAACGAGCAGGTGTTCTCCGAACACGATGTCGAGATGGCGGCGTACGGACTCGACGACCCGGACCAGTTCATCTACGAGGAACCGAAGCCACAGTCGCTCATCGAGCAGTACACCGAGACGTGGAACCGGGCAAAGACGGAGGCTGATCTGTAGTGAATGCGCTCGCTGTCGACGGTCTCACGAAAACCTTCGACGGAGCGCCTGCTGTCGACGATGTCTCGCTGACTGTCGAGCAGGGGAAGTTCTTCTCGCTCATCGGACCGTCCGGCTGCGGCAAGACGACGACGCTCCGAATGCTCGCCGGCCTCCTCACGCCGGATTCAGGGCGGGTGCTGCTCAACGGGCAGGACGTGACGGACCGGCCCGCCCGCGAGCGGGCGACGAACATGGTGTTTCAGGACCTCGTGTTGTTCCCCCACATGAACGTCGCGGAGAACGTCGGCTACGGGCTGGCCCGAAGTGGTGTTACAGAGCCGGACCGCGGGCAGCGTGTCGAGGACGCCCTGGCACTGGTCAATCTGACGGGATTCGGCGACCGTGACCCGTCTGACCTCTCGGGCGGCCAGCGCCAGCGGGTCGCACTAGCTCGGGCGCTGGTCAACGATCCGGCGATACTGCTGCTTGACGAACCGCTTGCGTCGCTCGACCGGGCACTCCGAGAAGAGATGCAGGCGGAGTTCCGACGGATTCAGCGCGACAGCGACACGACCTTCCTGTACGTCACACACGACCAAGAGAGCGCACTGAGTATGTCCGACAGAGTCGCCGTGATGCGGGACGGGCGCATCGTCAACGTCGGCCCTCCTCGCCAGTTGTACACGGACCCGCAGACCCGGTTTGTCGCGTCGTTTCTCGGCGACGCCACGCTGCTTGAGGGCGACGTCATCAGGCGCGAGGGTGCCGATGTCGTAGTCCAGACCGGCGCTGGCCCGCTTCGGGCCAACGCAGACGCAACGAGCGACGCCGTGGGCGATGCGGTGACGGTCGCAGTCCGGCCGGAAGCCGTCACCCTCGGCGGCGACCTGACTGGCACCGTCACTGATGTCGCGTACAAGGGGTTCTACGAGGAAGCGACCGTCGACTGCGGCGGCGCGGAACTCGTCGTCCGACGCGAACGCAACACGGTGGCGGCCCCGGACAACGCGACATCCGCCGACGGCGGTACAGCCCTCCCGTTCCGCGTCGGAGAGACCGTCGAACTGGGCGTCAACCGGGCCGTCCTCGTCAGGGATGAGCGTCGCTAACGCACCCGGTCGGCTCCGGGACTGGCTGGTCGCCGGCAGCCCACTCTTGCTGGCACTGGCCCTGGGCGTGTTTCCGCTCCTGACACTGTTCGTCGAGAGCATTGGTCCCGGCCTTGGCAGCGAGAATTACGCGGAAGTGCTGTCGCCCCTGTACCGCGGCGCACTGCTGTACTCTATCGGCGTCGGTGTCGGCGTCACTGCCATCTGTCTCGCCGTCGCGTATCCGATTACGTACTGGATTGCCCACCGGTGTCCGGACCGGTACCGGCTCGTCGCGCTGGTCTCGGTGACGTTGCCGCTGTGGCTCAATTACGTGGTGCTCAACTACGCCTGGGTGTGGATTCTGGCCCGGGGCGGCGTGGTGAACCGAATCCTCGTCGGGACGGGTCTCCTCGATTCGTCGCTTGACCTCCTGTACAATAACATCTCGATGACCATCGGGTTCGTGTACATCTACCTGCCCTACGTCGTGTTGACGATGTACGTCTCGATGGAGCGATTCGATTACCAGCTCATCGAGGCCGCGCGGGACCTCGGTGCGAGTGACATTCGAGTATTTCTCGACGTCGTGCTCCCGCGAACACTTCCCGGCGCGGCGGCGGCGACACTCATCGTCTACGCACGCATCGCCGGTGCGTTTGCAACTCCTGAAATCCTCGGCAGTCCCGGGAACGTCATGATCGCACGGCTCGTCGTGCAGGCGTTCCGGCAGTACACGAACTACGGGTTCGCGGCGGCGCTGTCGTTCGTGTTCCTGCTGCTGGTGCTTGGAACGCTCGGACTCGGAGCGCTTTCGCCGCGGGTCAGACAGGAGTTACGACAATGGTGAGCCGCGTCACACGGCTGGCCGAACGCGGTGCCGGGCGGCTCCCGGGCATCGTTGTCGCGCTGGCGCTCGTGTTCCTGTACACTCCCGTTCTCGTCATCGGGTACCTGTCGCTCTCACCCGCTGGCCAGCCGACGATTCCCATCGACGGGTTCTCGCTCCGGTGGTACACCGCGGTCCTGACTGATACCCGGTTTATCCGTGCGCTACTGACGAGTCTCGGCATCGGCGTCGTCACAGCCGTTGTCGGTACTGCGCTGGGGCTGGCCGGCGCATACGTGATTGTTCGGAGCCAACTCTCCCAGATTGCCCGTCGAACCATCGCCGTGATTATCGCCCTGCCGCTGTTCGTTCCGACGGTCGTCGTCGCCTTCGGCATCGGACGCGCTAGCGCGCTCGTCGGCCTCGGCTACGGGTACCTTCCGGTCGTTCTCGGCCACTTGTTCTGGGTACTCCCGTTCACTACGTTCCTCATTGCTGCCCGCTACGCGGAGCTCGACGACCGCCTCTCGGCTGCGGCCCGCGACCTCGGTGCCGATGACCGGACTGTGTTCAGGACGATCACGGTGCCGTTGCTGTGGCCGGCACTGACGGCGAGTGTGTTGTTCGCGTTCGCGCTCTCGTTCAACGAGTTTCTCATCACTTTCTTCCTCGCCGGGTCGAGCGTGACGACGGTCCCGCTGGAAATATTCGGCAAGGTCAGAATCGGTGCCACGGCCTTCCTGAATGCGGCGAGTGTGCTCGTCATCGTTGTCAGCGCTGTGGCGGCCGGTGTGGCTTCGACACTGCGCCGTCCTGTGTGAGTGGTTCCAGCCGCCAATCTGCTCTGCGACCCAGCGGCACGCTTTTGTGACCGAGCGGCGAGCGACGTAGTGATGCCAGACATTGAAGTCGGTGAGACGTTCACCGAAACCCGAACGTTCCAGCCCGACGATGTCGACCAGTTCGCCGCCCTCTCTGGAGACGACCAGCCCCGCCACACAGAGCCTGATGGGGACGGTCGGCAGATGGTCCAGGGGTTGCTCACCGCGTCGCTGCTAACCAGCATTGGCGGCGACCTCGAAGTGCTCGCCTCGCGGATGGAACTCCAGTTCCAGCGCCCGGTGTACACCGGTGAGACGCTGGTCTGTGAACTGACAGTCGTGAGTACCGACCCGGATGCCGACGGCGGCGTCGCTGTTGTCGGCGATGTGGCTGTCCGACGGATCAATCGCGGCGATGAGTCCACTCAGGCCGACACAGCCGCCGCGAACCCGGCCGACGGAGACACCGCTGGAACCGTCGTGCTTGAAGCGACCGTCGAGGGACTAATCAGGGAATGAGCTGTTCGCCGTCGTCGTAGAGTGTGATGGCGTCGACCGGACAGGACCGGGCGGCGAACTTCGCGTCCAGTTCGGCGTCGTCCGGGACCTCCCGCACGAACACGTCCGAATCGGTTTCCTCGCTGTCCGCCAGCACCGCTTTGCCGGCGTCCTCGTCGCGCTCGAAGGCGTCCCACTCCGCGACACACTGGAACATCCCGATACAGGTGTCGTAGTCGTACTCGACTCGCATACCTCGTGTTGGCCGCTCGCGGGCAAAGGCGTTCCCCTCGCCGCCGTCGCGGGTGTAGTGCGACAGTTTAAATCGGGGCAGGACCCAAGCGGGGTGTAATGGACGTTGCGGACCTGCCGGGCGTGCCCGAGTGGCTCCCGGACCACCTGCGCGACGACGGCATCGAGGAGCTGTATCCGCCCCAGGCCGAGGCCGTCGAGGCCGGCGTCACCGAGGGGAAGAACCTGGTCGCGTCGATTCCGACGGCCAGCGGGAAGACCCTCATCGCCGAGCTAGCGATGCTTTCATCGGTCGCTCGCGGCGGTAAGGCACTGTACATCGTTCCGCTGCGGGCGTTGGCCAGCGAGAAACAGGCTGACTTCGAGGAGTTCGAGCAGTACGGCCTCGACATCGGTGTCTCGACGGGCAACTACGAGTCCGAAGGCGGGTGGCTCGCGGACAAGGACATCGTCGTCGCCACCAGCGAGAAGGTCGACTCACTCGTGCGCAACGACGCCCCCTGGATAGAGGACCTCACCTGCGTCGTCACCGACGAGGTCCACCTCGTCGACGACGGCGAACGAGGGCCGACTCTGGAGGTGACACTGGCGAAACTCCGTCGGCTCAACCCCGACCTGCAGACCGTCGCGCTGTCGGCGACCATCGGCAACGCGGAGGCGCTGGCGACGTGGCTCGACGCGGGCCTCGTCGATTCGGACTGGCGGCCAATCGACCTCCAGAAGGGGGTCCACTACGGGCAGGCGCTACACCTCGAAGACGGGAGCCAGCAGCGGCTCTCGGTGCAGAACAACGAGAAACAGACGGCGGCTATCGTCCGCGATACGCTCGAAGACGACGGGTCGACGCTGGTGTTCGTCAACTCCCGGCGCAACGCCGAGGCGGCCGCGGGCCGGCTGGCCAACACCGTCCGGCCACACCTCAGCGACGAGGAGCGCGGGCGGCTGGCCGACATCGCGGAGGAGATCCGTGACGTGAGCGACACGGAGACGAGCGACGACCTCGCGGACGCCGTCGCCGACGGGGCGGCGTTCCACCACGCCGGCCTCTCGCGCGGCCACCGCGAACTCGTTGAGGACGCGTTCCGGGACCGGCTGGTGAAGGTCGTCTGCGCGACGCCGACGCTCGCGGCCGGCGTCAACACGCCCTCGCGGCGCGTCATCGTCCGCGACTGGCGGCGCTACGACGGCTCAGCGGGTGGGATGGCCCCGCTGTCGGTACTTGAGGTCCACCAGATGATGGGACGAGCCGGCCGGCCGGGGCTCGACCCCTACGGCGAGGCGGTCCTCATCGCCAACAGCCACGACGAAGTGGACGAGCTGTTCGAGCGCTACGTCTGGGCGGACCCGGAGCCGGTCCGGTCGAAACTCGCGGCCGAACCGGCGCTGCGGACCCACATCCTCGCGACCGTCGCCTCCGGCTTCGCCCGCTCGCGGTCGGGCCTGCTCGAGTTCCTCGAACAGACGCTGTACGCCAGCCAGACCGACGACAGCGGCCAGCTCGAACGGGTGGTTGACGACGTGCTCACCTACCTGCAGCGGAACGACTTCCTCGAAATCGAGGGTGGTGAGCTGGACGCCACCTCACTGGGCCACACCGTCTCGCGGCTCTATCTGGACCCAATGAGCGCCGCCGAGATCGTCGACGGCCTCCGGGACTGGGAGCGAGGAGCCAGCGATAGCACCTCGGCAAGCGGGTCGCCGGCTGACCCGCAAGCGGAACCACCGGCTGACAGCGGCTTCACAACCGCAAGCGAGCTGGCTGAGAATGCCGCCGGGAGCGACGATGATAGGGACCCGGACGACATCTCCGCACTGGGCCTGTACCATCTCGTCTCGCGCACGCCGGACATGTACCAGCTGTACCTCCGCTCGGGCGACCGCGAGGAGTACGAGATGGAGTTGTTCGAGCGCGAGGAAGAGTTGCTCGGCCCGACCCCCTCGGAGTTCGAGGAGGGCCGATTCGAGGACTGGCTCTCGGCGCTGAAGACCGCCCGCCTGCTCGAAGACTGGGCGACGGAGGTCGACGAGGCGACCATCACGGAGCGCTACGGCGTCGGTCCGGGTGACATCCGCGGGAAGGTCGAAACCGCCCAGTGGCTGCTGGGAGCGGCGGAGTCGCTGGCCAGCGAGGTCGACCTGGACGCCGCGCGGGCCATCAGCGAGGCGCGCATCCGCGTCGAACACGGCGTCCGGGAGGAACTGGTCGACCTGGCCGGCGTCCGCGGCGTCGGCCGCAAGCGCGCCCGGCGGCTGTTCCAGGCTGGCATCACCGACCGCGCACAACTCCGGGACGCGGACAAAGCCGTCGTGCTGGCGGCGCTCCGAGGCCGCCGGAAGACGGCCGAGAACGTGCTGGAGAACGCTGGCCACCGGGACCCGTCCATGGAGGGCGTCGAGCCCGCACCCGACGTATCCGTTGACCTCGACGACGGCGACACGGACACGAACGGGGACGTTACGGCCGACGACGACCAGTCCAGTCTGGGTGATTTCTGATGGAGGTTGTCGAAGGAACTGCTGAAATCGACGACGTGGGGTCGTTCGTGGAGACGCTCGGCGCAATCGGCGACCGCCACGGCGTCATAGTACAGGCATTCGACGCTCGCTACGTCGTGGACCGCGCCCATCTCGAACTGGCTGTCGAACTCGCAACCCGGGCCCACCGTCGGGGTGACGCTATCGCCGAGGACTTCGGCGTCGAGATACTGCTGTACGCAGCCGGTCGCCGCCAGATAAACCGCGCGCTGACGATGGGCGTCGGCGAGGGCTCCTGTCCCGTCGTAGCCGTCGTCGTCGACCCCGAAAAGGTTAGTTCCCACAAAGGTAATGGCGAGCCGCGGGACATCGGCGCAGCCGCCGACGAGGTGCGTGACGCCCTCACGCCCGCGTCGACGCTCGGCGAGTACGACGCGGAGCGCGTCCGGTCGTTTTTCGACGTGACCGACGCCGAACTCGCCGCGACGGCCGGTGGTCTTCCCGACGCCGTCCGGGAGCGCGTCGCGCTGTTGCCGGTCGAGAAGTAGCGACAGTATTTTTGACGATGGCCGTGTTATCGTCACACATGGACCCACAGCGGACGGCACGGCAGCGGGCCAGCGAGCGTGCCCGCCGGGTCGAAGCGACGGTCGACCGCACCACCGGCGGGGCCGCGTACCCGGTCCGCGTGGAGGAGCTGGCAGACGAATACGGCAGCGCCGACCCGCCTGCCGAGGACCTCTCGGCCGCGATCGAACGCAGTACCGACGGCGAGTTCGACTCGCCGACGGAGGTCCGGGCGGCCATCCAGCAGGTGACAGCGCAGAACAGCGCCCGCACCGAGGCGACGTTCGACGAGCGCGAGCAGTCGTGACTGCGCTGGAGACGCCGCTGTCCATCGGCGGCGTCGAAGTCCCCAACCGACTGTATCGCGCACCGGTACTGGAGTGTGCCGGCAACGGCGAGGCTGCTGTCGACACGCTTGTCGACGAACTCGAACCGACGGCGGCCTCCGGCGTCGGCCTCATCTTTCAAGGCGCGAGCATCGTCACCGACCGCGGCGGCTGCGCCGCGCCGAACATGACGCGGGTCCACGACCCGGCCTTCGTCGAGCGGCTCGCCCGGCTCACCGGCGCGGTCCACGACCACGGCGGCCGAATCTTCCTGCAACTGGCCCACGGCGGTCTCCGGAGCATGGCGACCTGGCACGCCGAGTACCGTCGGCGGCACCCAGACCAGCGCCAGCTGGCCGTCAGCCGCCCGCCCTGGCAGCTCCGGGCGCTCGACTGCGCCGGCCTGATTTCGCTGCGGCCGGACGTGCTCTCGACCGCGGAGGTGTGGGACCTGGCCGAACAGTTTGGTCGGTGTGCCGGCTACGCCGTCGACGCCGGCTACGACGGCATCCACCTCTCGGCGGCGAACATGAGCCTGATCCAGCAGTTCCTCTCCCCGTTCTACAATCACCGGGACGACGAGTTCGGCGACGGCATCCGCTTCCTCGAAGCGGTCCACGACGCTGTCCGGGACCACGCCGGCGACGTGCCGCTGGTCACGAAGGTCCCCGCCGAGACCGCTGCGCCCAGCTTCGTTCGAAGGTATCTCACCCAGACGGACGGCGTGAACATCGCTGAACGGGCGGCAGTCATCGGCTACGACGGGCTCGTCCCGGTCGTGGTGTCGCCGTTCTGGGACATGAGCATCGTTCGCGGCGCGTTCCCCGACCGGGCCTGGGACGCGAGCGACCTGCAGGACGACTACGCGGCGGTCTTTGGCGGTCGACTCCGGGCGCGTGCCGTCCGGCTGCTCAACAGCCTGCAGGCCCGCCGGTTCGGCCACGACCCAGGCTGGAACGCCGACTTCTGTCGAGCGGTCCGCGAGCGCGTGGACGTGCCGGTCCTGCTGGAGGGCGGGCTGCGGACGCGTGCCGACTGCGACCGGTATCTCGGCGCGGACGGGGCCGCGCCCGCTGCCGATGCGGTCGGGATGGCTCGGCCGTTCTACGCGGAGCCGCGGCTCGGCGCGCGCCTGCTCGACGGCGCGGACGCGCTGTGTGAGAGCTGTAACAACTGTACTGTTCCGCAAGTCACCGGCGAACCGGGCCGCTGTCGAACGCCCGCGATCGTCCGCGAACAGGCTCGGCTCCGGCGGGATGGTGCCTACGAGCGAACCGAGTAACGGGCTTCGGATACTGCCACCGCCACAACTGGGCAGATACAAAGGCTCATACGCGCTCGGTCCCGAACAGACGCCGATGACGACAGGGATTTCGTCCGAACGCGTCGAGCTGTCCGTCGACGGCGAAGACGTCGATATTCACTACCGGACCGGCGGCGAGGGGCCGCCGATGGTGTTTCTCCACGGTATCGGGCTGGACGCCGCGACCGTCTCGTGGCGACACGCACTGCCCGCACTCGCGCCAGAGCGGACGGTGTATGCGATCGATTTGCCGGGCCACGGCGACAGTGACAAGCCCGACCGTGCGTACACGACCGAGTACTACCTCGAGACCCTGTCCGAGTTCATCGACGCGCTCGATATCGAGGAACCCGCACTCGCCGGCCTTTCGATGGGGGGTGCCATCGCACTCGGCCACGCGCTCGATGGCGGCCCCGTCGAGCGGCTGGTGCTGGTCGACAGCTACGGGCTGGGAGCTGACGCCTACTGGCGGACAGCGGCCAGCAGCGTCCTGCAGACGCCGATACTCGGAAACATGCTCTGGCAGGGCGTGGGGTCGTCCCGGCCGGCAATCCGGAACAGCCTCCGCAGCATGGGTCCTGGAGAGCCGCCCCAACAACTGGTCGAGGACGTGAATAGCGCTGTCGACCGACAGACGGTCCGGGCGATGCGGCGCTGGCAGCGTAGCGAGTTTCAGTGGTGCGGGTTTCGAACCGACTACTCCGATCGGTTAGCGGAAATAGATGTGCCGACGATGCTGATTCATGGAGCTGTCGACCCGCTGCTCCCCCGTCGGTGGTCCGAGCAGGCGGCTGGAATGGTCACTGATAGCACGCTGAAGATTTTCGAGAACTGCGGGCACTGTCCACCGCGGGAACACCCCGACCGGTTCAACCGGGCCGTTCGAGCGTTCTGCTGAGTTATTCCGGCAGTTCGTCGATGAGGACGACCGCTTCGCCATCGATGACGACATCGTCGTCAGCAAGGACGCGCGTGGTCAGCCGGTACTGTTCGTCGCCGAGGTCCTCGACGATTTCACATTCGGCAGTGAGCCGGTCACCAATACGGACCGGGTTGTGGAACTCCAGGTCCTGCGAGAGATAGATAGTCAGCCCCGGCAGCCGTGCCAGCGCCGCGCTGATGAGACTCCCGACGAGCGTCCCGTGGGCGATTCGGCCGCGGAAGCGTGTCTGCTCCGCGAACTCGTCGTCGAGGTGAAGCGGATTCGTGTCGCCGCTCGCGGCGGCGAACTGTTGCACGTCGTTTTCCGAGATCGTCTTTGTGAAATCGACGTGGTCGCCGACGCCGAGGCGGCCCGGATGGTCTTCGGAGATCGAGACGTGCCATTCGGGGAGATCTTCGTCCGGTTCGATACGGTCTGCGGGCGTTACGCCGTCTTCGTCCTCCTGCTGGACGCCGAACGCGGCGAACGCTGCCCGGTTAGCTGCGACGACGCTGTTGAACATATGTGACGATGTTTCAGTCCATGTGTCTAACAGCGGGTTTCGTGGCGATTCAGAACTCATCTGTTCTGGTAGTTTATTGGTCGGAGTATTAAACCTTGGTGTTGGTTTCGTCTCAGCTGTCGGTAAACGCCGTCTAACGGGCGTCAGACGGGTGTTTGGGGGTGCCGTTATCGGCGCTGCAGGGCGTAGCACTTCCCTCGACGCCGCTGAACCCCTAATACCATTCTCTACCATTCAATGGTAATCAATGGTTTTCAGCGGAAGATTTATATTGTTGAGGAGAGTACATGTAGTTGACCGATGGCCGACGAGGATGATGGCCTGCTGTGGCCTCCGATGTTCAAGGGGATGCAACAGGCGAGCGAGAACGCGATGGAACAGCAACAGCAGCTGATGAAACAGATGTTCGCCAACGGTGGCATGCCGAGTTTCGATATGAATCAGCTCGGTGCCATGAGCCAGATGGCGACGTTCAAGACCCGCGTGCAAAGCGGGGGTCGGATCAGCATTCCTGATGCGGAGCGAGAGGCGCTGGGCATCGACGAAGGCGACATCGTGCAAGCCGTCGTCCTCCCGGTCACTAACAACAATAGCGAGTAA
Source organism: Haloarcula sp. Atlit-47R (assembly GCF_003665985.1). Lineage (NCBI taxonomy): Archaea > Methanobacteriati > Methanobacteriota > Halobacteria > Halobacteriales > Haloarculaceae > Haloarcula > Haloarcula sp. Atlit-47R. Next base: position 1,391,981 of record NZ_QPLQ01000001.1, read on the forward strand.
TCCAACAATGGTAGACTACACAACCCCCGTCACGACAGCGTTCGAGATGCAGCGTGCGACGATCGAGCAGAGCCAGAAGGCGCTCGAACAGAGTGTTTCCTTCCAGCAGAACGTTAACAACGCGGTTATCGACAGCCTCGACACGCAGGAGTCGGCACAGCGCCGCGGTGTCGAGCTCCAGCAGACTGCGTTCCACAGCTACCTCGACGCGATGGCGTCGACCATGCCCGGCATGACCGAAACCGTCGAGCAGATCCGTGAGACCGTCGACGAGCAGTTCGACTTCTTGCTCGAGAACCACGCCGAACTGTTCGACAATATGGAAACCGAGCTCGAAGAAGGCGTTGACACCTACGACGAGATGACCGACGAGTACGTCACGGCCGTCAACGACCAGGTCGACATGCTCGTCGAGGCCCACGAGGAACTCGAAGCGCAGTCCGTCGAGGCCGCCGAGCAGTTCGGCGAGCAGCTCGAAGAAGTGCAGGAGCAGGTCGAGGAGATTCAGGAGCAGGTCGAGGAAGTGCAGGCCGAAGCCGCCGACGCTGTCGACGTCGAAGCGTAACGACGACAGTCGGTTTTTTTGTGCGCCCGCCGCCGAGGTACTATTATGAGTAACACAAACGACATTCAGGAGGAATGGACGGAGATGGTTGAGGAGATGAACAACGCGGTCGCCGACTCGATGGAGCAGAACATGAAGGCCCAGGCGGCCTTCGTGGAGTCGTGGGCCGATGCTGTCGAGGATACAATCCCGGAGCAGGAGGACCTTGCTGACGGGATGGACGGCTACAACCGCGCCTACGAGGAGTGGATGGACGCCGCCGAGCAGATGGTCGAACGCTCTACCGACGCCGCTCGGGGCGAGGATGTCGACCCCGCCGAGTTCCGTGACATCTGGCTGCAGTCCGCCAATGAGGCATTCAAACACGTCATGGGTACCTCGGCCTTTGCGGCCGCCAACGGCCAGCTCGTCGAGTCGATGATGGAGATGCAGCAGGAAGCGGACGACCTGAGCCAGGACACGCTGGAACAGCTCGGCTTCCCGACGCGAGACGATGTCGACGAGGTCGGCGAGCGGCTCATTGAACTGGAGCGCCGCCAGCACGCGGTCGAACAGAAGCTCGACCGCGTGCTTGAACACTTGGAAGAGTAATCATGTCAAGCAACCCCTTCAATCCGTTCGAAGCCGCGCTCAACTGGCAGCGCAAGACACTGGAGAACATGACCGACGCCGCCGAGACCAGTCAGATCGCCGACGAGCGGCTGGAACTGCTGGAGTCCGTCGAAGTCGGTCAGACGCCGAGCAACGTCGTGTACGAGGAGAACAAGCTCGAACTCCTCCATTACGACGCCGAGGCTGCCGGTATCGAGGTACCGGACGAGGAGACGGAAGATATCCCGATTCTCATCGTCTACGCCCTTATCAACCGGCCGTACATCCTCGACCTGCAGGAGGAGCGGTCGGTCGTCCGACGGTTGCTCGAGGCGGGCCACGACGTGTACCTCATCGACTGGAACGAGCCCTCGCGGCTCGACCAGCACCTCACGCTCGACGACTACGTCAACCGTTACATGGACAACTGCGTCGACGTGGTCCGCGACCGCTCCGGCCAAGACGCCATCAACATCCTCGGCTACTGCATGGGCGGGACCATGTCGGTGATGTACACTGCGCTCCACAAGGAGAAGGTCAACGCTCTCGGGCTGATGGCGGCAGGACTGTGTTTCGACCACACTGGTGGCGTCCTCGAAGAGTGGGGCTCCGACGAGTACTACGAACCGAGCGACGTGACCGAGACGTTCGGCAACGTCCCCGCGGACATGCTCGACATCGGGTTCGCGCTGATGGACCCCGTCGAGAACTACGTCACGAAGTACATCCGGTTCGCGGAGAACATGGAGAACGAGGGCTTCGTCGAGAACTTCGGCCGGATGGAGAAATGGCTCGGCGACGGTATCGACGTGGCCGGCGAGGCCTATGTTCAGTTCCTCGAAGACGTGTATCAGGACAACAAGCTCTACAGGAACGAGCTGGAACTCAACGGCAAGCACGTCGACCTGGACAACATCGACATGCCGGTCCTCCAGCTCATGGGCGAGTACGACCACCTCATCCCGCCAGAGGCCTCCAAGCCGTTCAACGATGTCATCGCTAGCGACGACACGCGCACGATCGAGTTCTCGACGGGCCACATCGGCCTCTCCGTCTCGTCGTCGACCCACGCCGACCTCTGGCCCGAGGTCGCCGAGTGGTATTCTGAGCGCAACAAGGGAAGCGGCGAAGTCGACATCGAGGTCGAATCTCCCGACGAGGCTGACGACGACCCGGTAGACCAGTCGGAACCTACTGACATCGACGTTGACGCGACGACCGATGTCGATGCCACCGAGGACGAAGACGATGCGACCGACGAACCCGCGGACGTCGATAGCGTCTCCGGTATCGGCCCGACCTACGCCGACCGTCTCCACGGCGCTGGCATCCACAGCGTTGCGGACTTGGCTGAATACGATGCGGCCGAACTGGCCGACATCGCTGAGACTACCGAGTCCCGCGCGCAGGACTGGCTCGACCAGCTGTAATCCGGCGCTGTTTTTCTGTTTCGCGCTGCACGAGTAGCCATGCGCGTCTCGGTCATCGGCGGCTCGACAGTTACCGACGAACAGTATCAGCAGGCACGCGAGGTCGGACGACAACTCGGTGAGCACGGCCACGACATCGTCTGTGGCGGCCTCACCGGTGTAATGGAGGCAGCCTGTCGCGGCGCGAGCGAGGCCGGCGGCCACACTATCGGCATCCTGCCCAGTGAGCGCCGGGCCGCCGCAAACGACTACGTCGAGACGGCCATCGCCACGGGACTCGGAAACGCCCGCAACGTCCTCGTCGTGATGAACGGCGCGGCAGTCGTCGCCGTCGACGGCGGCCCCGGGACGCTCTCGGAACTCGGCCACGCGCTTGATATGGGTCGACCGGTCGCCGGGCTCGGAACCCACCGCCTCGACGGCGGCGACGCAATCGAACACGTCGACACGCCCGCCGAAGCCGTCGAGTACGTCGAGTCGGCCGTGCAGTAGCTTTCACTCCAACAGCCGCTTGAGAGCCGCCGCGATTGCGAGAAACGCGACGCCGAGCAGCCTGACCCGCCGACGGGACCTCTCTTGTGGCGTGAACTCCACCGCCAGCACCCGGCGATAGCCCAGCCGTGCCGACGACAACAACAGCCCCGGAACGAGTAGATGAACCACGCCCGCCAGCGCCGTTCCGGTCCACAGCAACCGCCGTTCGGTCCGTGTCAGGTCCATACCGGCTCAAGGGGACGCGTCGGTTTGACCGTGGCGTCTGCTTGCGAAGTGCGTACTGCCCGACACTCTTGCAGAATCGAAACAGCGCCGTGGCTCACTCAGACTGAAGACAGAAAATGTAGAACCGCAACGATTCTTCGCGGGGTCGACGGGCGAGGCAGGCATCCGCGGCCGAAGGCCGCGGTTCTCGGAATCGCCGCAGTGCGGCGATTCCGCCTTTTTCGCCAATGTGGCTTGCCTCGCGGGTCACTTCGTCGTCGGGCGGCGATGCCGCCCGACTGCCTGCGGGACCTTCGGTCCCGCTCTGTTCCCCGCTCGGCGTGCCGAGGTTTCTTCGAAACCTCGCTTACATCATGCCGCCCATGCCGCCGCCCATGCCGCCCATGCCGCCGCCCATGCCGCCGGGCGCGCCGCCGGGGCCGCCGGGTCCGCCTTCGTCCTCGTCGTCGTCGCCCTGGCCACCCTTGAGGTCGCCAGCGGCGATGACGTCGTCGATGCGGAGGATCATGACGGCTGCTTCCGTTGCGCTTTCGACGGCCTGGGTCTTGACACGGAGGGGCTCGACGACGCCGTCCTCTTCCATGTCGACGACCTCACCGGTGTAGGCGTCGAGGCCGGACGTGACCGCGCCGCCGTCGTGCTTGCTGCGGAGGTCGACCAGCGAGTCGATCGGGTCGAGACCGGCGTTCTCCGCGAGGGTGCGCGGGATGACGTCGATGGCGTCGGCGAACGCTTCGACGGCGAGCTGTTCGCGCCCACCGACGGAGTCGGCGTAGTCACGCAGGCCGAGCGCGAGCTGGGTCTCGGGGGCACCGCCGCCGGGCAGGACCTTGCCGTCCTCCAGCGTGGCGGCGACGACGCCGAGCGAGTCCTCGATGGCGCGCTCGACTTCGTCGACGACGTGTTCGGTGCCGCCGCGGAGAATCATCGTGACGGCGCGGGCGTCTTCGACGTCCTCGACGAAGATGCGCTCGTCGCCGGCGATGTCCTTCTGGGCGACGGAGCCGGCGAAGCCGAGGTCGTCGGCTTCGATGTCGTCGATGTTCGAGATGATGCGCGCGCCGGTCGAGCGCGAGAGCGCTTCGATGTCGGACTTCTTGGCGCGGCGGACGGCCAGAATACCTTCCTGAGCGAGGTAGTGCTGGGCCATGTCGTCGATGCCCTTCTGGCAGAAGACGACGTCAGCACCGGCCTCGGCGAGCTTGTCTACCATCTCCTTGAGCTGTTCCTCTTCCTGGTCGAGGAACTGCTGGAGCTGGTCGGGGTCGGTGACGTTGACCTCGGTGTCGAGCTCCGTTTCCGGAACCTCGATGGCCGTGTCGAGCAGGGCAACGTCGGCGTCCTCGACGGCGAACGGCATGTTGTCGTGGACGCGCTCCTTGTCGACGATGACGCCTTCGACGAGTTCGGACTCGTCGGTTGCGCCGCCGACGACGGTTTCGATCTGGATGTTGTCGGTGTCGACGCTGCCGTCGTCGTCGACGACGGACTGTGCGGCGCGGACGACGAGTTCGGCGAGGACGTCCTTGGAGGATTCGGCGCCCTTGCCGGTCATCGCGGTCGCGGCGACCTTTTCGAGGGTCTCCGTGTCGTCGGCGTCGACGTCGATGGCGTTGTCTTCGAGAATCTCCTTGGCTTTCTCGGCGGCCTGGCGGTACCCCTGGGCCAGGATGCTGGCGTGGATGTCCTGGTCGAGGAGTTCCTCGGCCTTCGAGAGGAGTTCGCCGGCCATGACGACCGCCGTCGTGGTGCCGTCGCCCACTTCGTCTTCCTGGGTCTGGGCGACCTCGACGATCATGTTGGCGGCGGGGTGCTCGATGTCCATCTCGTCGAGGATGGTGACGCCGTCGTTCGTGACGACGACCGAGCCCGAGTTGTCGACGAGCATCTTGTCCATGCCCTTCGGACCCAGTGTCGTCCGAACGGCCTCGGCGACGGCCGTCCCGGCCGTGATGTTCATCGACTGCGCGTCCTTTCCGGATGTCCGCTGGGACTCCTCGGAAAGTACAATCATGGGCTGGTTGCCCATCTGCTGTTGAGCCATAGTCAAACGATGATTGAATGTGATTCTATATAAAAGCTTTGGTCACGGCCGGTATATCGCCCCACTGCATGCCACACTCGACGGTGTGATACTACCTAACGTGGGTGGTTTATATACCGACGCAGGGGCGCTCAGCGACCCATTCCGAACCGCCGGTGGCGCAACTCGGGCGTAATCTGGATGCGGGAGATGTCCTGTCCGGTCCGGTACCAGACGAACGCCGCCCTGGTGAACAGTTCCCGGCACTCGATGCGGACTTCCCGGGGGTTGCCCTCCGTCCGCTCGTGGATATCCTCGATTGCGGCCCGAGTGAACAGGTCCGGGGCCTGGCCCTCGTAGGGCTCGTCCCGGAAGTACGCCAGCGAGCGGGCGGTGTACTCGGCCACATCGTCCGGCGAGAACGGGTCGATGCCCTCGTAGTACCGCAGCCGGGAGTCCAGCGTCCCGCGAATCTCGGCAACGCGGCGCTTCCCTTCCGGTGTCCCGGTGAGGAACAGCCGAACGCCGGCGTCGCCGGCCACCTGCAGCGGCGACAGCAGGTCCGCCTCCAGCACCTCGATTTCGTCGACGACCAGCAACAGTGTCCTGTCGTCCTCGCGCACGCGACGGACGATTTCGTGGACGGCGTCTTTCGCCTCCGCGGTCGCCCACGGAATCCCGTCCCGGACCTGCGAGTAGTTGCGCTGGTCGATGGAGTACCCCGCCGCGTAGGCGGCGGTCAGCACCGTCTGGTACAGTTTCCGGGGCGTCGTCTCGCGCGGATTGTCCAGATGCGTGATGACAAACCCCTCGTGTTTCGAGAGGTCCCGTAGGACGATTTCGCGGAACGCCGTCTTCCCGGTCCCATAGGGACTCACCAGCCCGATGTGCTGGTCCTGGAGGAGCCACGACGTGACCTGATTCAGCATTTCGGTGTCGTGACGAACGTAGAGCGGCTCGGGCATGTGGTCCAGCCCGGCCTCCTCGGTGAACGGGAGGTCCGTCACGGTCTCGGCCGTGCCGCCCAGCGCCTCGCCGAAGGCCAGCAGGCGCTGTTCGACCTCTTTCAGCTGGTCCAGCAGGACGCCGGCGGTAGCGCTCTCGGCGCGCTCCGCCTCCTCAGACCGGAGCGACTCGAGCCGGTCCATCACCTCAGAGACGGACTGTCCCGAACCGCTGGTCTTCGGTTGCTCTGTGTCGTCTACCACGGCTATCTCTCTCAGCCTTGCTGGTCCGGCGCGTTATATGTTACGCCCCGAATTTTGGGGAAGATACCGCGGTCAAAACGGCAGCGGGAACGGAACCGAGCCGTAGGCATACCCTTCCATGCCACTCTCGGGCCGGGCGCGGAACACGACGGTCGGCGAGTAGCCCACGTCGGGCTGTTCGCCGTACACCCGCCGCCAGTCGTCGTCCGGGAAGGAACTGCAGTCGACGACGAGGACGGCCCCCGGGTGGGCCGCCAACTGGTCGCGGGTCTTCGCGTCGCCGGAGGCTTTCACCGCGGCGACGGCCGTGTCGACCTGTCGCCGGGACGGCGGCCGCGGCCGGGTGACCTCGACGAGCGTGTCCTCGACTCGGAAGTCGACGGAGTGGCCCGAGTCCAGTTCGACCTCGGGTCTGATGTCGTTGCCCGCGTCGACGAGCAGCTTGGCGACGTTGAACTCGCCCATCGTCGCCCGCATCCGCGAGAGGTCAAAGCCCTCGCTGGTCCCGAGTTTGCTCGCCATCGTGTAGCGGTAGTCGTCGAGTTCGCCGGTCGCGAGGAAGTCATCGTAGAATGCCAGCCCGTCCGCCCGGTCGGCGTCCGGGAAGCCGCCGGCGTGGTCTCGGAAGAACGTCCGTGTCGACTCGCGGCCGTCCTTCGACAGAAACACAGGGAGGAAGAAGTGCGCCAGCGCCTCGTACTCGGTGAGCCACGGGTCTTCCACCTCTAGCTGTGCGAACAGTTCACGCTGGACCCACTCGCTGATGGCGTCGGGGACCTCGTCGAACGTGTATTTCTCTGTCCGCCACAGCGTCTCCGGCGTCTCCGTGTTTCCGACCCAGTAGGCGCGCTGACCGTTCCAGCAAAACAGCGCCAGATCACCGTTGTCCATCTCCAGTCGGCGCGCGGCCCACCCTTCCGGCGGGGCGAACCACGGGCCGTTCATCGCCGCACCGAAAGTGTTCTGCAGCGGTGTCAGCAGGTCGTTCCGGACCCGATTTTCGCTCCATCGCTCGTTCGACTGTCGCAGACGTAAGGGACCAGCCACACGGTCGTGTAGACGGTCAGTGGTCTTGGGCGTTCCGCCCTGCCGAAACGCCGCCGCTCGGACTGCTTGATACCTCTACCGCCCGTGTGGGACGGTTTCTGGCACCACCGTTACATTGATAGTCACTAGCAGCCAAGTTTCACTGTGGTAACCTATGTCGATGGGAGCGTACGACGACGACGAACACGAACGCCGTGAACGCAAGAACAGCGAGGTCGACCTGTCGGAAGACGACGACCGCAGTACATACCACGGGAGCGTCGATTACGACGGTGACGAGTCGACAGAAGAGTTGCTCGACCAGTTCAAGCAGATCAACTCCGACTGACTGCGGCCGTTCTCGACCGATAGCGCAATAGTCCGACAGAGACGGCCGTCACGGCTGTGACGGCTAGCACGTGGCCGACCAGCGCCGCGAGCAGCACCGGCTGATCAAGCACGAATGGCACGAGCACGAGCTGGAGAACGCCAAAGCCCCAAATCTCTAAGTCGGCCCGCATGAACACCCGCGCTGTCTCGGGGTCGAACCGGTAGCGAGCCGACCGCCACAGGCCTGTGACGCTGGCCCACCACCCGGTCCCGATGCGGTAACTCACATCCCAGAGGATGAGCAGCGTCAGATACACGACCAGTACCGGCGGCTCCGACCCGAACAGCCGGTTCAGCAGCGGCATCGAACTGACCTGCGGGTCGAACACGAACAGATGGGTGAGCAATGCGATGTACGCAAGGACGGACAACACGACTTCGACGTTCGAGGCGAACAGCAGCGCACGGTAGGTCGGTGGCACGTCGATACGCCGGATGAGCGTGCTGATCCGGAGCATTTCTGCGCTTCCGATGGTGGCGACGAACACGACGACCGTTCCAGCGATTGCGGCGCTCCAGACCTCGTAGTACCACGACAGGGCGATGATGGCAACCTCGAAGACGAGGAGCTGAATCGCCATCGCTGCCCACGTCGGGAGGCGAATCCCCGGCAGCGCGCCGATGATGCTCTCATACACCCACGTTTCGCCGTACTCGGGGCGGGCGCTGTCGCCGCTCATCTGCCAGCACCACCCGTGGCCGCGGCCGCCCGTGCCGCGTCTCGACTCCGCGACTCGCTGAGGGCTAGCCTGACCGCATCCGCGAACGATGTCGGGTCCACGGCGAACTGTGCCTGTGCAGCCTCGGTGTCTGCTACCACCGGCGTTTTCAGCCCGTGGATGAGCGGGCGGGCGACGCTCGATGGCACGTCGGTCATGAGGGCGACCCAGTACGCTGATAGTTTCGGCGTCAACACCGGTATCGGAACGATTGTCGGCGCACCGGTCCCCATGAGTCGGCCCGTCTGTTCCAGAATCTCAGCGTATGTCAGCACCTCCGGCCCGCCGATTTCGTAGGTTTCACCCGCCGTTTCCGGCTTGTCGAGCACGTCGACCAGGTACGAGACGACGTCATCGATAGCGATGGGGTGGCAGTCCGTCCGTACCCAGCGCGGTGTCAGCATCACGGGCAGTCGCGTCGTTAGCTCGCGTATCATCCGGAAGCTCGCCGAACCCGCGCCGATGATGATGGCCGCCCGGAACGTCGTCAGGTCGTATTCGCCGTCCCGGAGAATGAACTCGACCTCCCGGCGCGACCGGAGGTGTTTCGACAGCGTCTCGTCGTCCTCTCCGAGGCCGCCGAGGTAGACGACGCGGTTGACGCCGGCTTCGTCGGCTGCCCGACGGAAGTTCCGTGCCGCCCGTCGGTCTCGCTCGGCGTAGTCGCTCCCGGCACGCATCGAATGGATCAAATAGTACGCGACATCGACGCCGTCGAGGCCGGCATCGAAACTGCCTGCGTTGAGCAGGTCACCTGTCACCACGTCAACGCCGTCTGGTGGAGTGTACTCGCTCGGGTCGCGAACGAGCGCGCGGACGCTGTGACCGGCCGCGAGGAGCGCCGGGACGAGATGGCTCCCGACAAACCCCGTTGCACCGGTCACGAGCACATGCATACCCTTCCTGCAGGACGGGACGAGGTTAAAACCGTGGCCTGTTCGGTTGCCGTTGTGTCAGACTGCCTTCGATTCAGGACTGCCGAACGAGCGGCTCGTACCAGTCGCGGTTGTCCCGATACCAGTCGATGAACTTCTCGACGCCCTCCCGGATGGTGTGGTCCGGGTCGTAGCCCAGCAGTTCCTCGGCACGGTCGGTCGCGGCGTGGGTGTGTTCGGCGTCGGCGTCGTGGCGTTCTTCATAGACTAGCTCGAGGTCCGGGTCGATCTGGTCGCGGATCTCCGTCGCGAGCGTCTTGATCTCGATGTTGTCCGTCGACCCGATGTTCACGGCCTTACCGTCGGCGGCGTCTTCGTGTAGCAGCGTCATGTTCGCGTCGATGACATCCTCGATATAGGTGAAATCACGCGTTTGCGTGCCGTCACCGTAGATGACCGGCGGTTCGCCGTTGTGACACCGCGAGACGAAGTTCGAGATTGCCATGTTCGGGCGCATCCGCGGGCCGTAGACGGTGAAATAGCGGAGGGCAACGGTGGGGAGGTCGTACACTTCGCTGTAGGCACAGGCGTAGCGCTCGGCGGCGAGCTTCGACGCGCCGTAGGGCGAGACCGGTGTCGTCGGATGCTCCTCGTCGTAGGGCAGGTACTGCGGCTTCCCGTAGACGGAGGAAGAAGAGGCCATCACGAACCGTTCGATGCCTTCGTCGCGGCAGGCGTCGAGGAGGTTCAGCGTGCCGTCGACGTTGACCTCGTCGTACTTTCGGGGGTTCTGCACGCTCGGGCGGACGCCGGCCTGTGCGGCCTGATGGTAGACGTAGTCGGCGTCGGCGACGAGGTCCCTCACCAGCTCCGCGTCACGCACGTCGCCCTCGATGAACTCGTAGCTTCCGCCGCTGTTCCGGGCGGCTTCCCGCCCCGCTTCGACGTTATGCTGCTTGATATCCAGATCGTAAAACGGGTCGCGGTTGTCAAGTACGACCACGTCGTGGCTGTCGGCGGCGAACCGCTCTGCTAGATGACCACCGATGAACCCGGCACCGCCTGTGACCAGTATTTGCATTATCCGGATGCTGTCCATCGGACGACAAAAGTATGTCGAGAGTTAACCACACTGAACTGTCCGAAGGAGCCAGCTACCTTAAAGTGTATACAGTACATAAAAACCGGACAGTGGCCTCCAGAGCCTGCGATGGGTGCGATACGAACGTTTCGATAGCTGGCGGCATCGCCAACATCTGGTCGCAGGAGTCCAGACCGACCGAGGGCATCGTCCTCGAACTCGCCGATGACACAGAGCATTTCCTCTGTTATGACTGCATCGACCGGCTACCGGACGATCAAGAAGTGACTGCGGCAGATGTGGCCGCTCTCTCTGCACAGACTGACGACTGATCGTTAGTTCTTGTCTGGATTACTGCGAACCGGCGCTGTCGCTTTTCGAGTAGTTCGATAAGAACAAGTGTCAGATGTGGTCGCCCGAAGGCGACCGAAAATCTGCCTTAGTTGCGGACGACGTTCGTCGCGCGGGGGCCCTTGTCGGCCTGTTCGATGTCAAATTCGATCTCCTCGCCTTCTTCGAGGTCAGGGCCGCCAACGTCTTCCATGTGGAAGAAAACGTCATCGTCCGCGTCCTCAGTCGAGATGAAACCGTAACCGCCTGTGTCGTTGAAGAAATCAACCTTACCGTTTGCCATTGCAAATATACGTACAGGGGGTATATGTATAAGAGTTCCGAGAGTACCAGTACCACGACCGTGTGCCTGTGAACACGACCCACGCTCTCATCTCGGGTAACTGCTGACGCACACTCGGCGACAGGAAAGGTTTAGGCCGCCTCGTCCGTTCCCTTCTCGCGTGTACCCCGCGCGGATCACCGACGAGTTCCCGGCCCCGTCGTACCGGGGCAACCAGAAACAGGCTCTGGCTGATATCCGCGCGGCCTTCGAGCGCGGCAAGGACGTTGTGCTCGTCCGCGCGCCGACCGGCAGCGGGAAATCGCTCCTCGCCCGGGCTATCGCCGGGTGTGCCCGGACCGCTGGCGAAGCTGCCGCCGAGCAGGTCATCGACGCCTACTACACCACACCACAGGTCTCGCAACTGGACGATGTGGCCGAAGATGCCCTGCTGGAGGACCTCTGTGTCATCCGCGGGAAGAACAACTACGACTGTATCCTCCCCGGCGAGACGGACACGCCGGTGAACCAGGCTCCATGCGTGCGCGAACGGAAGTTCGACTGCCAGGTCAAACACCGCTGTCCGTACTTTTCGGACCGCGCTATCGCCTCAAACCGCCGAATCGCCGCGATGACGCTCGCCTATTTCATGCAGACTGCCGGTAGCGACGTGTTCGGGAAACGCGACGTGGTTGTCATCGACGAAGCTCACGGCCTCGGCGAGTGGGCGGAGATGTACGCCACTATCGACCTCTCGCCGGGGACCATCCCGATGTGGAACGATATCGACGTGCCCGAAATTGACGGGCTGGACGAGGCTGTCGCGTTCACGGAGCGCGTCGAACACCTCGCCGAGCGCCGCGTGAAGGAACTACGAAAGAAGGCGGAACTCACCGGCGAGGAGGTGGCCGAGCGCGACTCGCTGAACACGCTCCGGCAGGACCTCGGGTGGTTCCGCGAGGACTACACGGACGCCGAGAGCGCGACGACGTGGGTCGTCGATCAGGCCGACGGCGAGAACGGTCCGGTGACTATCAAGCCGATGAACCCAGAGCGGTACCTCAAACATACCGTCTGGGAGCGTGGCAATCGCTTCGCCTTGCTGTCGGCGACCATCCTCAACAAGGAGGCGTTCTGCGCCAACGTCGGTCTCGACCCCGAGAACGTCGCGCTCGTGGAGGTCGGCCACACCTTCCCCGTCGAGAACCGGCCGCTGTACGATGTGACACAGGGGAAAATGACATACGAGTACCGCGACGACACGCTACCGGACATCGCCCGGACCATCGTTCGTATCATGGCTCAGCACACGGACGAGAAGGGGCTGGTCCACTGCCACTCCTACGCTATCCAGGAGCAACTGAACGAACTCTTAGACGATTTCGGCGTCGGCGCGCGCGTCCGCACCCACGACAAGGATGGTCGGGACGGGGCGCTCGCGGCCTGGAAGCGAAGCGACAACCCCGACGTATTCCTCTCGGTGAAGATGGAGGAGGCCCTGGACTTGGAGGGGGACCTCTGTCGCTGGCAGGTGCTGTGCAAGGCCCCGTACCCGAACACGCGGGACTCCCGCGTCGCCCGACGGCTCGAAGACGACCAATGGGGCTGGTACTACCGGACCGCGCTGCGGACGGTCATCCAGGCCTGTGGCCGCGTCGTCCGCGCGCCCGACGACTACGGCGCGACCTACCTCGCGGACTCGTCGCTACTGGACCTGTTTGACCGCGCCGAACACGACATGCCCGACTGGTTCCGTGCACAGGTCGACCGGCTCTCCCGGCCCGACCTGCCGCGGTTCGCGCCGGACCGGGCGCTGTCGGCGGTCAGTTCGGGCACGAAACGCCGGCACAATCGCTCACGGTCTCGGTCTGGGGACGAAAATCACCCGCTTTCGGACGTGTGGGACTAAAAGAAGGCGAAGGCTAATCCGTAAACCACTGACGACCCGACCATCAGGCCGACCAGAATGATGGCGATAATCTGCTGTCTATCCATACCTCTCCTTGACCGCTGGCGCAATTAGGCGTTACGACCGCCCGTTCGACGCGCCCCGTTACGGACGACCTACTCTACCCGAGCGTCGACAACGACGTGGGCGACGCCCTCGCTGTACTCCTTGACGCGCCGGGTGTCCAGTACCTCGACCGCCCGGTCGGCCTCGGCGGCGGCTGCCTCCAGGCGCTCTATTGGGCGGTCGAACACGAGCGCGTCCGGCGTCGCCTCGTGCATGTGGAGGACGCCGCCGGGCGCGAGCGCATCGAGCGCGCTGCCGAGGTACTCGTGTGCTTCGTAGTAGCCCATCACCACGCGGTCGGCGCGCCCCTCCTCGGCGAAGCCCGGAATGACCTCCCGACAATCAGCCCGATACGGGTGAACCCGCTCGTCTACGTCGTTTAGCATGACGTTCTCGACCAGAAAGCGAAACGCTGTGGGATTGCGCTCGACGGCGGTGACGTTCGCGCCGGCGCGGGCCATCGGGAGGGTGAAGTAGCCGATGCCGGCGAACATATCCAGCACGCGCTCATCTGCCGCAACGACATCGCCCATCCGTGCCCGCTCGGCCTTGTTGCCGGGTGAGAACATCACTTCGGCAAGGTCCATCGCGTACCGGGTCCCGTGTTCGGTGTGGATCGTCTCGGTATCACCGTCACCGGCGATGACCTCGACGCTGGGTTCGCGGTGCTCGCCGGAGATGCCGTGGCGGGCCAGCACCGTCTCTGCCTCGCCGTGGAGCGCCAGTAGCGCCTCGCCGACCTCGGACGGCCGGGGACTGTCGCCGATGTCGACCAGCACGACGGAGCCCAGTACGGCCCAGGAACCGGGTGCGGCGGCGATTTCTGCGTCGGTCCAGCCGCGCTCCCGAAGGTGGTCATCGAGCGTTCGGAGGCGGCGTTCGCCGACCTGGCGGACGACCTCCCGGAACTGCGTCTCCTGTGGCGGTGCCGTCACCGGAACGGCAACGCTGTCGGCGGTCCACTCGGTGATGCTTCTGGTGTCGTCGTAGACGCCCTCGGCCTGCAGGGACTTGATAGCGGCCTGCGAGCGTGGTTTGGCGACGACGGCGGCGAGCCGCTGGTCGCCATGCCCTCCCGCGTCGTCACTCATCGGCGTCCGTCTCGGCCGGGAGGACGTGCAACCCGGCGTGGCTTTTCAGCACCGGCACTTCGTCGGCGTCGGTGTCGAGGTAATCCGGTCGCGGGACGGTCTTGCTCTCGAAGGTTTCGGGGTCGAGGACCTGCACGGCCCGCTCGTCCTCGACAGCGACGAGCGTGGTCGTCTGGGCATCATCGCGGAACCCCAGCCGCTGAGCGTCTGGTGTCTCACCCTCTTCGAAACTCGCCTCGTAGTCCTCGCCGGTCGCCAGCCGGACCCCCTTGAGGTTCCCCTGGACCGACCGGACCAGCACCGGCCCGTCGCCGTCCTCCGGGTCGATAATTTCGCCCTGTCGGTAGCGGGGCAGGCGGACGGCGTAGGTCATCCGATACAGCTCTTGGCCGTCCTCGTCCTCGGAGATGAGACGCCGCGAGTCGGAGTAGGAGCCGCCGAGCTGGGCGGTGATGCGCTTGGCGATGCCAAGCCCCATCTGGTTCGTCGATATCTTCATGTCCAGCCCGTCGTCGACGGACTTGGTCTCGGTGATGAAGGCGTTGCGGTCGCCGGTCTCCTCGCGGGCGGCGATGTACTCCTGAGCTATCTCTTCGGCCCGCTCCCGCTCCTCGTCGGTCGGGTCGCGCCCGTTGGCCCGCACCTGAACGATGCTGGCGAAGGAGCCGCCGGCGATTTTCCCGCAGCGCTTGCACGTCTGCCGGGAGATACGGACGGGGACGGTGACCTCCTCAGTGACCGGCGTCCCGCGGATGACGCCGGAGAACTCGGCGTGCATTCGGATGTTGTTCTTGTCGAGTTGCTCGGGAGCGACCTGCCAGGCGACCGACTGGGCGTCGACGTGAATTCCCAGGGCCTCGCTGACCTGTTCGACGGCGATGTCGGTGTAGTCCTCCGCGCCGATGTCGACCCAGCGGTTCCCCTTGTGGACTGCGCCACACCGGGAACAGACCCGCACCTGAATGGTGTCAGGGGCGTCCACCAGGTCGAACTCCTCGAAGTAGCAGGCGTCACAGAGGACGTGCTCGGAGTTGCGCTGGCCGCCGGCACCCGAAAGCTCCGGGCGCTCGTCGGTGCCCTCCGGTATCTCGTCACCGCAGCGTGGACAGAACTCTCCCGACCGGCTCATTACCGGTCCTACTGTACTGAACCGTTTAAGCCGTGTGTTCCGCCATCGAGATGACGCCGCTGGCAGGCCCGATACCGCCCTCGCCTACTCACCCGTGAGTGTCGGCGCGGTAACGTCGGCGTCGGCGGCCTCACGCCATTCGTGTTCGGGCACCCAGTCCAACAGCCCCTGTGCTTTCGCGGTCGAGAGCGCCGACTGGTCGCCGTCGAGCTTGCACTCCGCGGGAAGTTCGCCCCACTGCTCCTCCACGAGGTCGGCCGTTGGCCGTCCGACGTAGTTCTCGGCGGCGGCGACGTTGAACGCTTCGTGCCCGCCGATGTCGGCATCGAGCGCCGCCGCGACGGCCGTCGCTACGTCACGGACATCGACGTAGGACCAGCAGTTACCCGCACCGTCGGCGAGGTCGCCTGCGGCCACGTCCCGGCAGTTGTACTCGCCGGGGTACTGAATCCACGACGGCCGTATCGAGGCCACGTCCACGTCGTCGCGCCGGACGACCATCTTTGCGATCTCTTCGCCGGCGACCTTCGACGTGCCGTACGGGTCCTCCGGCGCGGTCGGATGTGATTCATCTATCGGGAGATACGCCGGCAGCGGCGTCTCGTCGGCGAAGGCCAGCCCGTAGGCGCTTTCGGAGGACGCCCAGACGACATCTGCGCCGGCGCGACCTGCGGCGTCGATGACGTTGTACGTCGCCGAGACGTTAGTGTCGAACACCCGCGTGCCCGCGTGCCGCTCCGGCGCTGGCAACGCAGCCCAGTGGACGACGGCGTCCGGATCGACCTCGCTGAAGAGGTCCCGAACTTCCACCCCCTCGGTCACGTCGACAGCTTTGAAATCTATGCGCTCTCGCGTCGGAATCTCCCAGCCGGGGTGGTCTAGGTCCACGCAGACGACGTGGTACTCGCCGGCGAGGTGGTCGCAGATCCAGCGCCCGGAGCGCCCGCGCCCGCCAGTGACGGCGACTGTGTCGGTCATGTATCCGATTGTTGCCCGGAGAGTAAATGTGTGTGGACAGCTGCCCCGTTGACGGTCCACTGGCCCGTGCCGTGTGGCGCTTTCCCACGATAGCGAGGTTTTAGAGTGTCGACCGTCTATCAGTGGGTATGGAGTGGCAAACAGACTGGGGGCTCCGTGGCCGGATGGCTCTGACGATGTTCCTGCTGTTCGCGCTGTACATCGTCTTCCTTGGAGCGCTCACGCTGTATTTCAGCAATCTCGCCCTTATCGTGGTCGTCATGGGACTGTTCCTCGGCGCGCAGTTCTTCTTCAGCGACAAGCTCGCCCTGTATTCGATGGGAGCCCGGACGGTCGAACCGGAGGAGTATCCGGAACTCCACCGGACCGTCGACCGCCTGGCCCAGCAGGCCGACCTCCCGAAGCCGAAGGTCGCCGTCGCCGACTCTCGGGTGCCCAACGCCTTCGCCACCGGCCGGTCGAAGAGTAGCTCGGCCGTCTGCGTGACGACGGGCATCATGAATACGCTGGACCAGGACGAACTGGAGGGCGTCATCGCGCACGAACTGGCCCACATCAAGAACCGCGACGTGATGGTGATGACCATCGCCTCGTTCCTCTCGACGATTGCCTTCCTCATCGTCCGATGGGGCTGGCTGTTCAGCGGCGGCCGCGAACGCGGCGGCCAGCAGGTCCCGGTTATTGTCGCCATACTCATCTCGCTGGTCGTCTGGGTCGTTTCCTTCCTCTTGATCCGGACGCTCAGCCGCTACCGCGAGTACGCCGCTGACCGCGGCGGCGCGATGATTACCGGCAAGCCTGCCGCCCTTGCGAACGCACTGATGAAAATCGATGGTCGGATGGACAAGGTGCCAAAGGAGGATATGCGCGATCAGGCCGAAATGAACGCGTTTTTCATCATCCCGATTGACGTCGGGTGGATCGGCCGTCTGGCCAGCACTCATCCCTCGACGGAGAAACGCATCGACCGCCTGCAGGACCTCGAACGCGAACTCGAAAGTCGGTAATTTCCGCTGGCTGTCTGGCTGTTCGAATACGCGTCACCGAACACAGACACCGACTGGTCGAGACGCAAACCACCTTGGTCTCCGGCCCGTAGGGGCTCGCATATGGGACTGCTCGACGGACTCAAGAGCGTCCTCGGGGTGAAAGCCGAGGCCGACGCGACGCGGGACGCCGACCCGGACGACCTGTTCGGGATGAGTACCGCCTACATCACGATGGAAGCCGACTTGGGGTACGAGTCGACCGGCGAGGCAGCGCTGTGTTTCGCCGACGTGGATAGCACGGACTTTCAGGACGCCGTCGACGAGGTCGAATCCATCCTCGACGCCGGAATGGTCGAGACGGGCACGCGGGCGACGTTTGAGACCGACGACCACGGCTACCAGTGGGTTGTGCTCCACGACAACGACTTCGAGGATTTGCTCACGTCGATCCACTTCGCAGCGGACACGCTCGTCGAGCGGCGCTACGGGTCGCGCCTGCTCGCGGCGCTGTTCGCGTTCGAACACACGCGTGACGACCAGACCGTCTACTGGGTGTACTCCTTCCGCCGGGGCGCGTACTACCCGTTTGCTCCGGACCCTCACAACAGCCACGAGCGCAACACGTCCGCGGAGTTCAAACTGGACAGCAACCTCAGCGACGAGATCACTGTCGAGGGCGACAAGGAGTATTGGTATCCACTGTGGCCCGACCGTCCCGGCTACCACCCCTGGGAGTAAGTCGGCTCGCTCTTTCCCTTTCACATCTAAAACTCCCGATTCCATTCCGTATTATCCCGCTGCCGTCCTACACTTTCACTTTCACTCTGGTGTTAACGAGGCTTTATACCCACGGACGCACAAGCCACGTCTATGTCCGCAAGTGAGGACCTCGAAGAGCTGCCGGGTGTCGGTCCGGCGACAGCAGAGAAACTCGAAGACAACGGCTACGACTCCTACCAGGGAATTGCGGTTGCCTCTCCCGGCGAACTGTCGAACACGGCCGACATCGGCGAATCGTCGGCAGCCGATATCATCCAGGCAGCTCGTGAAGCGGCCGATATCGGTGGTTTCGAGACTGGATCGACGGTACTCGAACGCCGCGAACAGATCGGGAAGCTCTCCTGGGGCGTCGACGAGGTCGACGACCTGCTCGGCGGCGGCGTCGAGACCCAGTCCATCACCGAGGTGTACGGCGAGTTCGGGGCCGGTAAGTCTCAGGTAACGCACCAGCTCGCCGTCAACGTCCAGCTCCCCGCCGAACACGGCGGGCTGGAGGGAAGCGCCATTTTCGTCGACTCCGAGGACACGTTCCGCCCCGAGCGTATCGAACAGATGGTCAAGGGCCTCGATGACGAGGTTCTGGCCGACACGCTGGTCCTCCACGGCGTCGTTGAGGAAGCAGACGACGCTGACCCCACCGACGACGACCAGCTCGACGCCCTCGTCTCTTCCGTGCTGGAGAAGATTCACGTCGCGAAGGCGTTCAACTCCAACCACCAGATCCTTCTCGCCGAGAAGGCACAGGAAATCGCCAGCGAGAGTCAGGACGAGGAGTTCCCCGTCCGCCTGCTCGCCGTCGACTCGCTGACTGCTCACTTCCGCGCCGAGTACGTCGGGCGTGGCGAACTCGCCGACCGGCAGCAGAAGCTCAACAAGCACCTCCACGACCTGATGCGCGTCGGTGACCTCAACAACACTGCTGTCGTCGTCACGAACCAGGTCGCCTCGAACCCGGACTCCTTTTTCGGCGATCCGACCCAGCCCATCGGTGGCAACATCCTCGGCCACACTTCCACGTTCCGGATGTACCTCCGCAAGTCCAAGGGGAACAAGCGCATCGTCAAGCTCGTCGACGCGCCGAACCTCCCGGACGGCGAGGGTGTCATGCGCGTCGAAGAGGACGGCCTGCTGAACGAGTAGTCCAGATCCGGCAGTCACGGCTCGCCGACTCGATCGACTGCAGAGCGTTTTCTCCAGCGGCCTTTGACACCTCCGACAGCTTTTTCCCGGACTAGTATGTGGACTGGTCCCGCGACTCGAACCCCTTCGTTTCATCTCGAACCGACTCCCGTCTGGCGTCTTGCGGCTGTCAGACGCACCGTGGTGAATGTGAAACTTCAACACCCTAACCGCAGGACGGCGATACATCTCCTGTTGAAACAGGGGGGTCGTAGCCGGGAATCAGCAGACGGCTGTCCGGTCGTCGATGTTTGCAGAGGGTACACCGTCGACTGGAGATTTCAGTGCCCGCTCCTCGGTGGTCGGACGATGTGGAAATCAGGTGCGCAGCGTCAAATCAGTCGCACGTCTGCCCGTGCGTCGGCGCTCCACCGCCTCGCCGTCAGTCCCCGGCAGATTTCATGCCGGTGTCTTCGAGGTCCGCACCGCCGACCGACGAGCGTAGAGCGTCCATCCCGTCGTCGCGGTCGATGCCGAAGTTGTCCCGGTACAGGTCCTGCACGCGGTCGTACTCCTCGTCGCTGAGCGGCGGCGTGTCAGGCGCACCGGCCCACTCGTCGATGTCGGCGTTTGTCCGGAACGTTGGGGTGACCGACGCCACCTCGTCGTTGTACAGGAGCCACTGGATGGCGGCCTGTCCCATTGTCCGCTCGCCGTCCCGCTCTAGGAAGCGGATTTCCTCGACTTTCTCCCAGCCGGTCTCGTACCACTCGCTGGGTCGGTGCGAGCGGTGGTCGCCCTTGCCGAGTTCCGTCTCGGGGGTCACCTGCTCGTTCAGCAGGCCCGAGGAGTGCGGGACACGAGCGAGTACCGACGTATCGGCGTTCTGCTCGCGGATAGTGTCGATGAAGTGCTGGCCGGGAGTCTGCTCGAAGAGGTTGAAGACGGTCTGGAGCGCGTCGAACTCGTTTGCGACCGCGGCGTCGCCCTCAGCGAGCCAGCCGATGGAGGGGCCAAGCGCCCAGCCGATGGCCTCGACTTTGCCTTCCTCGCGGAGTTCGTCTAGCGCTTCCAGTACGTCCTCGTCGACCTCGTCGACGTTGGCGTTGTGAAGCATCAGGAGTTCGACGTGGTCCATGCCGAGGCGGTCGAGCGAGCGGTCGACGGCGGTGTGGACCCACTCGGGCGTAATCTTCTTCGGGAGTTCGCCGTGGCCTGCCTGTGGGTTGTTGTAGAAGTCGTAGCCGATTTTCGTCGAGACCGTCACCTCGTCGCGGTGTTCCGCCAGCGCTTCGCCGATTATCTCCTCGCTGTCGCCGTGGCCGTACACGTCGCCGGTGTCGAAGAAGGTCACGTCCTCTTCGAGCGCGTGCTGGACCATCTCGACGGCGTCCTCGCGGGTGCGGTCGCCCCACCAGTCCGTCCCGACGACCCAGGCACCGAACCCGACTTCCGAGACCTCGACGCCGGAGTTTCCGAGTGTCGCGTATTCCATACCCGACGTAGCGGCGCTGTCCACTTAGCCGTCTTGGTTTGCCGTGTCGGACCGCGTTCGAACCCGGAGCTGTGGGGTCGCAATGTCGTCAAGCAACTCGACCGCGCCGTACTCGCGGTGGACCCACCAGTACAGCGCGGCCCCGCCAACGCCGAGCAGTGGAATGGCGATGAGTCCCCCTTCGGGACCGAACCCGCCGCCGGTCACGAGCGCGGGGCCGGTTGCGGTCGTCGAGAGCATGGCGACGCCCATCCGGAGGCCGCTGACTGGGAAGCCAAGCAGTGCCAGCGTGTAGTTCCAGGCGACGTGGAAGCCGCTGGCGACTCCGAGCCGCCCGGTCAGGACGTAACACGCACCGAGCAGGAAGCCGTAGAGAGTAATGTTGGCCACACTGAGCAGCGACGCGCTGGGGTTTGTCCAGTGGAGGACACCGAACAGTGCGCCCGTCAGCCCTGTCGCCGCGATGATCGCGCCTCGCTTACCGACCCACCCGGCGAGCCCCTCAGCCGTGTTTGTCAGGAGATATCCACGGACGAGCACCTCCTCGGCAGTTGCTTGGACGAGGAAGAACGCCCCCAGAAGGATGACGGCGACCGGTGGCCCGAACGCAGTCAGCGGAAGCGGTCCGCTGTCGACGGTTGCGAGGGCGACGCTGACCTCGGCGAACCCGACGGCCACCTCGACGAGGAGGACGAGCGTGGGCAGCCCCGCCCCGAGCGCGAGGCCGAACGCCGCGTCGCGCCACCACTGCCCGTCGAACCCTAGGCCGTAGTCCCGGAGTGTCCGCCGGTCGAGCAGATAGCCGATTACAACAGCGATGCCGGTTCCGGCAGCGAAGAGCGCAATCTGGCGCGTGACTGCGACCGCCGGCGTCATGCGCACTACCGACGACACCACCGCGACCACCCCTGAGAGGAGTACGAGGCCGAATCCGGCGAGAAACAGCCACACCGTCACCCGCCACGGCGCTCGCAGCCGGCGCTCGGCGGGATTGACAATGTAGCGCCGTATCTCCATGATGAAATCCGACCTGACCATGCCGTCGTCTGGGACGGCGTTGTCTTAACTGTGGCTTGCTCGCTGTGCCACTTGGTGCCGTGACACGGATGTTACTGGGTAGGTTTCACGTAACGGAAACCCCTATCTGCCCGCGAAGCCACGTACTCGACATGACGAAGCGTCACGTGTCGCTGCCACCGCTCGCCGAAGAGGGGCTCAGGGCGTTCATCGACGAGGTCGACGAACGCCTCTCTGGTGACGAGGACACCTGCGACGTTGTCACTGACGTGCTCATCGACCTCCACGGCGACCGAGAGGCCTACGAGCGCTGGCAGGACGGCGCGGATATCTCCCCGGCCGAGCGGGTCCGGCTCCAAGGGTATGACCCCTGTAACACGACCCTCGAGAGCGAGTACTACGCGGAAAAAGACGAGGAACGGTTCAAACGCTCGAAGCACCTCCAGTGGCTCTGGCGGCAGTTCGACGCGACGCCGATGGCGGACAACGTTGAGTTCGCGCTCCGGTTCCGGCGGATGCTCGCCGACCACCTCTTTGAGTCCTGTGGTGAGGGCTGTCGATTTTTCAAGGGTATCTCCTTTACCTACGGCCACAACATCGAGATCGGTGACAACGTCGTTGTCCATGACGACGTTCATCTGGATGACCGTGGGAAGCTCACTATCGGCGACCGCGTCTCCATCTCCGATGACACCCACGTCTACAGCCACGACCACGACGCCGTCGACCAGACCCACGTCGACAACTACCACACCATCATCGAAGACGACGTGCGCCTGACCTACGACTCGATGGTCCGGGCCGGCGTGAAGGTCGGGGAAAACGCCATCCTTGCAGCAAAGTCTATCGCCGGGAAGGACATCCCCGCCCACCACATCGCTGCCGGCACGCCGGCGAAATCCCTGACAGTCAAGGACGGCTGGGAGTCCGTTGCGGAGCCAATCGAAGGGGCGAACGTCGACCGCCGTGCCGAGCGGCAGTTGTCGTACGACCTCCCCGACGACCTCGACAAGTTCGACGAGTTCCAGCGGACTCTCTCGCCGCCGGACCGAGAGTAGGTGTCAGCACGCGCCGTCATCCCTTTTGTTACACCCGACGACGGTTACGTATGCGCAGCGTCGCCATCAACGTCGGAGCTAACACGAACGAACCCGGCTTCCGAGGACCGCTGTTTCCCGACGGCTCCTTCGAATACGTCCCGATTCCCGAGTCGGAGCCGACCAGCGAGCCAGTGCCGACTTACGCCGACCTCGACCTGGGGACTGACGTCTCCGCGGTGGCCGACCGGCCGGTCCACTTCGACCCGGAGTTCCCCGAGGCCGGCGGCGAGCGCTACACCTACGGCGACGAACACGGCGTGAAGGCCGGCCCGCTCTCGGGGCTGTCGGCCGGCGATTACCTCTTTTTTTACGCGACGCTCTCGACCGTCGGCGACGCGCCGGCCTGGGCTCCGCCAGAATGGGGCGCGTATGTCATCGGCCACTTCCGCCTCGTCCGCGACGCGGTGACCGGCGACGAGTACCGCGACCTCTCGCCCGAGGACCGGGCCCAGTTCGCCTCGAACGCCCACGTGAAACGGGACCCGTTCGACGCTCGCGTTCTCATCCGCGGCAATGCCGCCGAGTCACAACTGTACAACACAGTGGTCCCGCTGTCGGCCCCGAGCGGCGGCACCGACGCGAACGAACTGGTCACCGAACTGTCGTCCGACTCGGGGAAGGGGCCGTGGTGGCGACGGCCGATGCGGTTCGACGAGGCCGGCACGGAGCGACTGCTCGAACTGGCCGATAGCAACCCCAGCGCTATCGAACGCTGACGCAGCCGAATGAGTTATCACCGGTGAAAATAGAATGTGAAAGCATATGTCCAGACGGACTCAGATAGCTGATATGCGTCTCTCTAGTGGGGTCCCCGGATTCGATGAACTCATTGAGGGGGGCTTACTTCCGAACCGTCTCTACGTGGTCAGCGGCCCGCCGGGCAGCGGGAAGACAACGTTTTGCTCACAGTTCATTACACAGGGCGTCAAGGAGGGTGAGACGTGCCTGTACGTGACGATGCACGAAACCAAGTCGGAGTTGATGCAGGACATGGCCGGCTACGACTTCGGTTTCGACCGGGCCATGCAATCTGACGCCATCCAGTTCCTCAACCTCGTCACCGAGAGCGGGAAACGAACTATCACGCAGTTCGGCAGCGAAGGCGGTCTGACGAACCGACTCGTCGCCTATATCAGACAGAACGATATCCAGCGGGTCGTTATCGACTCGACGATGCTGTTGCAGCACTTTATGAACGACGTCGAGGACGAGATCACGGGCTTTCTCTCCGCGCTGAAACAGACGGACGCGACGACGCTCCTTATCTCCGAGATGACCGACCCGTCCTCCTACAGTGACGAGCACTATCTCGCCCACGGCGTCGTCTTCTTCCACAATTTCCTCGAAAACGGAAGCATGACCCGCGGCGTTCAGGTTATCAAGATGCGGGGGACAGCTATCGACTGTGACATCCGTGAAATCTCCTTTTCTGACGCCGGACTTCGGGTCAACCCTGATCGGAAAGTGGAGACATGAGCCGCTACGAGCGCGAGTTCGGCACCGACTGGGACACTCTCGACAAGGACGAGGCCACCGACAGGGCCTACGCTATCGGCGTCGCCGAGCGCCTCGGGGAGTTCAATCGCGACGAACTCGAAGCCATCTACGCCGAGATGAACTCGGCGTACCACAAGAGCATGGTCGAACTCGCGTACGACGAAGGTCGCAACGAAGCGAAGGAAGCGGCGGAGGCGACCAGCGCCGACCGGGACGCCGTCTGGGCCGACCTGATCAACGGCGAGAAGACGTACATCGACGAGGCGGACGTGCCGACTGGCGGCCGCGATGGCCTGCCGTCGGCGCTCGATTCGTCGGAACTGCTGGACAGGCAGTCAATCGACAGCACTGACGCCGTCGACAAACCGGACTTTCTCGACCGATAGCCGTTCTATGGTGCGCGCGGCGACTGTCCGAATAGTGCTGCCGCTCGCCTGTGTAAAACCGAAGGAGACGGAAAATCCGTCCAGAGCTGGGGATGACTGCAGGCCGTTCCAGGCCGTTAGAAGGAGACCTGGTCCGGTCCGTCTTCGCCCATGCAGATCGGGTCGCGGTCGGAGTAGCCCTTCCGGCCGATGGCCTTGCTCGACACACCCGAGAACGCTGCGAACTCAGCGTCTTCCGCGCTTTCGAAGGTTTCTGGGGCCGATCGGCTGAGTGCGTCGCCCAGCCGTTCGGTGCCGTTTGGCAGTTCCAGTTCCATGTCGCCGTCGCTCTCGATGATTTCCTCCGCGGAAATCGGGTAGTCGTACGATTGGAAGGCGTCCGTCGCGTTGCTTAGCATTCGCATATCTACCGAAAGTTCATGGTTCCTAATAAACCTTCACTATAGATAATCATAATATCCCTTAATGCGTATAAGGAACCCACGTTTCGTGTGGTCACGACACATGGTCTAATCAGAAGCGGCTTGCTGTTGGGAGGTGTGGACGTGGTATGGTCGTCGCTGACTTGCACGTACACACGACTCGCTCCGACGGGACGCTCACGCTCGATTCGGTCCCGGCCGCCGCGAGACAAGCGGGTGTCGAGGTTGTCGCCGTTACGGACCACGACCGCCTCCAGCCTGCTCTCGACGGTCCCGTCACCGAACGGGACGGTGTGACGCTGCTCCACGGTATCGAACTCCGCGTCGAAAGCGAGATACAGCGACTGGACCTGCTGGGCTACGGTGTCGACCCGACCGACGAACTCCGGGTCGAGTGTGCGCGCATCCAGCGGAACCGCCGCGAGCGCGGCGCGCGCATCATCGAGTGTGTCGAGGACCGCCTAGGCGTCTCGCTCCCCGTCGAGCCGCGTGACGGCCTCGGTCGTCCCCACATCGCCAGCGCTATCGCCGAGGTGTCGGACCACACCTTTCAGTCCGCGTTCGACGACCTCATCGGCGATGACTGCCCCTGTTATGTCGCCCGGGAGGTCCCGTCGTTCGAGCGCGGCTGTGCGTTGCTCTCGGACGCGTGCGGGCTGGTCGGCCTCGCGCACCCGTTCCGCTACCGGGACACTGCGGCCGCGCTGTCCACGTGTGCGTCGCTCGATGCCGTCGAACGGTGGTATCCGTACGGCCGAGCGGTCGACAACGGTCTCGTCGACGACGCCATCGAGCGGCACGGACTGATTCCGACCGGCGGCAGCGACGCCCACGGAGAGACACTGGGCGACACTGGTCTGGGCGCGGCCGCCTGGGACCGGGTCGAAACAGCCCTCGGTGTCTGACAACCGGCAGACGGAACCCGAGGGTTCAATGTCGTGCGGGACTACTATTCGAGTATGCAGTGTCACTACTGCGACCGTGAAGCCGACATCGCCGTCGAGAACGACGGCGTCAAGGTCGGTGTCTGCAAGACGCACTTCCGTGAACAGATGGCGGAGCTGGAAGACGCCGACTGGCTCGAAGACCTCGACGAGGAACTCGACATCGACCGACGCGAGTGACCGACGCTCCGTTTTGCTGCTTCTGCTGTGTCCCCCGCGTCTCCGCTGTGACCCACTCTGACTAACCGTTAAGGACTGTCCCCCGTACATGGCAACTATGGAGAAAGTCAGTATCGACGCCGTCGAATCGCGGATGGGGCCGGCGTCGGTCAAGCGGGCGCTCGCTGGTCCACTTGGCACCGACAATATCGCGTTGAATCACTACGAACTGGCACCCGGCGAATCCTTCGGCTTCGGCTACCACCGCCACCCGGAACAGGAGGAAGTATTTATCATCCAGTCGGGCACGGCGACGTTCGAAACGGAGGACGGTGATGTCCGCGTCGCAGCCGGAGAGGCGATCCGCTTTGCGCCCGGTGAGTGGCAACGCGGCCACAACGAGGGCGAGGAGCGTGTCGTCGCGCTTGCGCTCGGCGCACCACAGGAGATGGGCGATACGGATATGCTTCGACACTGCGAGGAGTGTGGCGGTCGCACGCACAACTACGTCGAGATGACGGCCGACCGGGACGCGCTCGTGACACGCTGTGCGGAATGTGACGCAGAAACCGGCCGGTTCTCGTAGCGCCACTGCGGCGAAGCCGGTCGGTTAGTCGTCGGCAGCGGTGGTAGCGCCGGTCACGTCACCCGCGTAACGCGCAGCGAACTCGGTGAAGTTGTCGAACAGCTGCTTGGCCTCGCAGGCGGCGCGATAGTTCGCCTCGGTGACGCCGTCCAGTACCGCTTCGATGCGCTCGTCGGCGAGCTGGTCGTCCTTGCCCTTCGTCACTGTCTCGGCCGTCTCGGGGTCGTACTCGGGGTGGAACTGCACCGAGAAGACGTTCTCCTTCCGGAACCCGTGGATGCCGTAGTCGTTCTCGGCGAACGTGGTCGCGCCCGGTGGCACCTCGGCGACGCGGTCCGAGTGCGTCGTAAAGACAGTGAACGACTCGTCGACGCCGGCGAGCAGTTCGTTCTCGCCATCGTGGTCGACCGTCCGGTAGCCGATCTCGTACTCGTCCATCGGCTCGACGGTGCCGCCGAGCGCATGTGCGAGCAACTGGTGGCCGAAACAGACGCCCAGGAACGCGATGTTACGGTCGACTGCGTCCGTGACCCAGGATTCGAGTTCACGGATCCATGGTTCGTCCCAGTAGACGGACGCGCGGCTGCCCGTGACCAGACAGCCGTCGAACGCGAAGGTGTCGGGCAGTTCGCGCTCGGTCACGTCGTATTCCACGAGGTCGGCGTCGAGTTCCCGCCGAAAGTTCCGGCGGTTGTCGCCGCCGTCGTGGGCTGCGTTCAGCAGGGCGATTCGTGGCCTCATTACCAGTACGGAGCAGTTCGAATCGTAAAAACGTGCGTACCGACGGCAGTGATTGCCGCTCACAGTGACGGGACATCGGCGTGTCGAAGCGCCCGCTGGCACAGCGGCTATCAGGAGCAACTGACCACTCAGAATCGTCCCGCTACGGGTTGACGACTGCGATACGTGTTACGTCTGGTCCGCTTCCGGGTTGTTCGTCCGCCGATAGGAGCCGACCATCTTCCACAGCGTGTCGTTGAAGTCGTCGTTGTTGGCCTCGCTCTCGATCTGCCGGTACAGGTTTTCCGAGACTTCGATACGGGGCATCAAGCGTGTATAGAGAGCGGGAGTAAATAAATCTCCGCTGACACGGAATCGAGTAAAAGCTTCAACGCACCCCTCTAGGGGCCGTATAACCATTTGGCACCGAAAGAGACGAACCAGGCCATCCAGATGCAAAAGACGATCAGCCACGTCCCGTACTGGATCGTCGGGTCGGGAATCAGCACGTACGCCACGACAAGCAAAACGGCGATGCTTGCCGCGGCCGTGGCGTCCCAGCGGTCCAGTGCGGGCGGTTCGACCATCGGAACCTATTGCGAGATACCGTAGGTGTCGTTGTCCCAGTCGTAGACACCGGTATCGTAGACTGCCTGCTCGCGTTCGATGGCATCGATGCGCTCGTGGTCGGCGGCGTCGAGGTCCCAGTCGAACAGGTCGCAGTTCTGGCGGACGTGCTCGGGCGAGGAGGACTTCGGCAGGACGACCACCTCGTTCTCGACCGCCCACTTCAGGACGATCTGAGCCGGCGACCTGTCGTATTTCTCTGCCAGGTCCTGAATGACATCGTCCGCGAACACTTCCGTTCGACCCAGTGGCGCGGCGGCCTCAACGACAGTGTCGGTGTCGCGACAGAACTCGACCACCTGGTCCTGCGTGTTCCAGGGATGGTACTCGATCTGATTGACAGCGATAGGCACGTCGGCGACATGCTGGGCGGCCCCGAGCTGGTACGCGCTGAAGTTCGAGACGCCGACGTTGCGGATCTTCCCCTGATCGCGGAGTGTGGCCATCGCGTTCATCGTCTCCCGGATGGAGGTTGCGGGGTTGGGCCAGTGGACGAGATACAGGTCGAGGTAATCAGTCCCAAGTCGGTCCAGCGACGCCTCACAGGCCTCGATGACCGACTCGTAGTCGAGATGCTTTGGCAGCACTTTTGATGTGAGGAACACGTCCTCGCGGTCGTAGTCGGCGAGGGCCGCGCCGATTTCGCCCTCGTTCTCGTACCCTTCGGCCGTGTCCACGTGGCCGTAGCCCGCGTCGAGTCCGGCTCGAACGGACTGCTGAACGGTGTCGCCGTCGATGTCCCACGTCCCGACGCCGACCATCGGCAGTTCGTCGCCACTCGGGAGTGTCGCTGTTGGGGGTGTCACAGTACGTGCCTCACCCGCGGCAGTCAAAACCGTTTCGCGCTCGCCGCATTACAGTACACACCCGGTCGCCTCTCACTCGGGACTGGCGACGTGGACCGGTTCGCCGGTGTCCGCGCTTCTGGCCAGCGCATCTATGGCGCGCATATTCCCCAGTGTTTCGGCCCGGTCGATGGGCGGTGTCTCCCCGCTCTCGATAGCGTCTGCGAACGCCTCGACCTGCAACTGGTAGTGGTCGACCGGATCGAACGTTTCGGTGACCTCGCGGCCGTCGACGCTGTAGGTCAGCGAGACGGACTGGTCGTGGTCCGGGCCGAAGCAGTTCGGCGCTTCGAGCCAGCCGTCGTCCGTTTCGACTCGGTAGTACTCCCGTCTCGGTCCGTCAAACCCACAGGAAATCGAGGCGACCCGCCCGTCGTCGTACGACAGGACGCCGCTGAGGTTCGTGTCCACGCCACTGTTCTGGGAGTCCCGGGCATGCGCAAACGCTTGGCTTGGCTCGCCGAGGAAGCCCCGGACCGCGCTGACGGCGTAACAGCCTACGTCCATCAGGCTCCCACCGGCCAGCTCCGGGTCCAGACGGATATCGTCGGGGTCTGTGAGCGAGAATTTGAACGATGCGTCGACGGTGTGTACCTCGCCCAGTTCGGTTTCGACGATTTCCCTGGCCCGCTGGGTCCGCGGGTGGAACTGATACATGAACGCTTCCATCAGCGTGACGCCCTGCTCGGCACAGTAATCGAAGAGGTCCACTGCCTCAGCGGTGTCGACGGTCAGTGGCTTCTCACAGAGCACGTCGAGGCCGTGATCGGCGGCCCGCTGGCTCCACTCGGCGTGGAGCGCGTTCGGAAGCGGGTTGTACACCGCGTCGATGTCCGCCTCGGCGAACATCGTCTCGTAGTCGCCGAAGGCACTGTCGATACCGAGGTCGTCGGCTACCTCGCTGGCACGGTCTTGGGTTCTGGAGCTGATGGCCGCGACCGTGTGGGCAGACTTCTGGATACCCGGAATCACGTCCTTGCGCGCGATTCCTGCCGTCGAAATAATTCCAAAGCGCATACCGATACCCGGCTCCGCGGTGATAAACAATTACCGACCTTTCGGCTCCGCCTCGACGCTGACGCCCTGTTCGGACACGGCGGCTAGTTCGTCCGTCGCCGACCCGCGTCTGTCCGGCACGAGTTCGGCGGCAACTTCGCGTGCGCGCTCGAAGTGTATCGTCGCGCTGTCACACGCGGTCTCGGACGCCGCTCTTTTTGACTCGCCAGCTTCCCCAAGCGCCTGTCGCCCCGCCTCACGATGTGCATCGACTAGTTTGACAGCGATGTCCGCGAGCGCCTGTCGGAGCGACGCCCGGTCGCCGTCGAAGCGACGGTCACGACCCCAGTCAAGTTCGTACGCCGTCCGGTAGCGGTCGAGAGCGTCTTCCCAGTGTCTCGCTCGCTCTGCTGGGTCTGTCGTGGCTCTGGCCGCGCTTGCAGCCACCTGCGCCGCGTCGACTGGGGCTGACCGGAGTTCGGTGTACTCCGCTTCGACCGCGTTTCGAGCATCCGTGATGGCTTCTGTGGGCGGCTCCGATGCCGTTACGGCCAGCGCTCGCTCGTACTCGACGCCGGCCTGTGCGTATGCATCTGCGGCCCGTTCGTACGACCGGTTCTCCCATGCGCGGCGGGCCGTGTCGCGGTACTCATCGCCCGCGCTGACGTGGCGTCGGCGCTGGCAGGTGTTGATGCGTGCTTGCGCTGACTGGAGTCGTCCATCGACGGCCGCTCTCGCCCCCTCGCCCAGTGCTTCGACCCGCTTTCGCCCGTTGTCGAGCGCTTCCTGTGCGGCCGTGATATGCGTGGCTGCTGTCTCGAAATCTGTTGCTTCGAGTGCTGTCACAGCGGCCTCGACCTGGGACTCTGCCCGATCAAGCTCGGTGAGCGTGCGCGTCCAGACCTGTGTGGCTTCGTCGATGAACGACCGAACTGGCGCTAGATCGCCCTTGCATTCGAACGCCCAGCGGTCTTCGTTGACGGTGACGATTTCGAGCGTCGACGTGCGGAGTCCCGACGAACAGTGCACGGCAACGATGCCTTCGTGGGGAAGCGAGATGGTCCGGTCGCGGTCGTCGTCGCCGACGACGAACAGGACTCGAACGGTCGTGGCGAGCAGATACGCGCGGTAGTCGCCGGCCGGCGTGAGCGACTCGCTGTTCCCCCGGGCAGCGACGACGCCGGACTGGTCGTTGTACGCGAGATAGCTCGGTGTCTCTGCCCGCTGTAGATACTGCTCCAGCGGCTGCTGCAGGCGGCGCTTGCGTCCGAACAGCCCGTCGGTGTTCGCCCGGTCGAATACCGCTGGTCGACCCGCGGAACGTACGTCGATAACAGTTTCCACAGTTCACCCCTGTTCGTGACAGTATATTCAAATATATTGTCGTAGAAATAAATCCTTTGGCCGATAGCAGCGCTCAAACTGGTCGTTTCGACCCTCCCTTGCAACGCTCTCAGTACGGCTGGCTTCGGTCCGTCGGCTGGCGCTGCGGGCTTCCGCTGGTCAGGTCGGCGACGCACTGCCGGCAGAACTGGTAGTCCTGCTCGTTCCTCGCCCCGCAGTGGGGACAGTCGATGGATTCAGTGCTGTCGTCGGTGGCGCTGCCACGGCGCCCTTCGGCCTCGCCCTGCCCAGTCGCACCGGCTGGGTCACCCCGGTGCCGGTACGCGTACAGCATGGTCAGGACGTGGAGCCCCACGAGAAGCGCGATTGCGCCGTAGAGCCACTCGCTCACCATCATATGTGACGGTACGTGAACGTACTACTTGAGGGTTGTGCCGAGTTACCAATGGTCGGCGATTTCGACGGGTCTGGCACTGTCTCCCGTACCGAGCAGGCATCGGAGGTGTCCTGTGGGCCAGCGTTCAAATAGGACCACGCAGCCAGGGGTACGCATGCCCGTTGACACGCTCGGAGGTCCCTGATGGGCCGTCGCACGCTCGTCGCTGTCGCTCGCCCCGACGGCCGCTACGACTGCCGCGTCGCACACTGGGGCGTCGACGCCGACCCCATCGCTCAGTCTCGACCGCTCGGGACTGGCCTGACAGCGTCGGCTGCCCTCAGTGCCATCGATGCCACCTACGAGCAGTTTGTCGTGCTCGACCGCTCGGTCCGGACCTACGCCGTCTGCTGGCTCGACCCGACACTGTCGGCTCCCGACGACATCGTCCTCGCCCGCACTGCCGACCCTGAGTCGTTCCGGACGTGGTGGGTCGATCGGAAGGACAAGGCCTGTCGCGCCCTCGACAGCGAAGGCCGTGACCCGGCGACCGTTCGGCGTGCCCTGCTCGCGTCGCTCCGTGACCGTGCTTCGTCCGTCCACTGCCCCGACGACGCGTCCTTTTTACGCGGGGACCGCTAACCGCCATCCGTGACCGCCGTCGAAACGCTGACGTACCCTGACCCCGCCGACGCGCTGGACCTCGCGTCGCGTGCCACTGACCGCGGCGCGCTAGTGACGCTTGTCGGCACCTGTGCGGTCGAGTACGAGGGGCGAGCGGCCAGTTCGCTGGGGCTTGGCGACCGCCACGTGATGCTCAAGCCCGACGGGGCCGCACTGGTCCACACCGATGAGGGCCAACAGCCGGTGAACTGGCAGCCGCCGGGCTGTGAACACAGCATCAGCGTCGACGACGATTCGCTGGTCGTCCGCTCCACGCGGTCGACCCCCGAGGAGTCGCTGGAGGTCGCGTTCGAGACAGTCGCCCACGCCGCCGCCTTCGACGTGACGGACTCCAAAGACCTCACACTCACCGGGACGGAAGCCGACCTGAAAGACCGCATCCTCGCCGAGCCGGCGCTGGTCGAGTCAGGGTTTACGCCGCTGGCGACCGAACGCGAGACCCCTGCCGGAGCGGTCGACGTTTACGGCGAGGACGCCGACGGTCGGACGACGATACTCGAACTCAAGCGCCGCCGCGTGGGTCCCGACGCTGTCGGCCAGCTTGGTCGGTACGTCGATGCTCTGGGACGCGACTTACACGCTGACACCGAGGTCCGGGGGATTCTTGTCGCACCGTCCGTGACGGATCGGGCGCGGCAGTTGCTTGCCGAGAACGGTCTGGAGTTCGTCTCGCTGGAGCCGCCGTAACGCCCGTGTCGGCTCCTAGTCCACGGTGACCGTTCCGTCGGTGTCGACGACCACGCGGTGGCCGCTGTAGTCGAACGCGACGTGACCGGTAGTGTTCGAATCCGCGATACACGTCGTCAGTGCATCTGGATTGATACTGTCGGCCAGCGGCGGGAGCGTCTTGACCGGCCGTCTCTCCGCGGTCGCGACAGCGCGAACGACTGCCGTGACGATAGACTGGTCAGGGCCGTGAGCTTCGATAACGGTTGGTGATGTTCCAGACACGGTTCTCTGCCCTCATGCTGGATTCACTCTGTAGTGTAAAGTTCAGTATGGCTAGTATAGTAAACGCCGAACCACGACCCATGCCAACATTCTTCACGATGTGCCGACTGCACTTATTCATGTCCCAACAGCCTGGTAACGGCCGGGCGGTAACCCGTGTGGAATTTGCCCTGTCTGATGGCTCGTACCCCTTCGTATCCGTGTCTGCAGCCGAATCGTGTTCAGTGATTCTCGAGAAATGCCTGCCACAGACGGACGACACGTATGCGGAGTTTTTTTCGGTCGAAGACACGCCCCCTGAGCGGCTTGTTGAGCGAATCAGTGACGACACCCGTGGTAAGGCGCGGGTACTTGAGCGCACCGACGACGGCGGCCTCGTCGAGATCACCGTACAGGACAACTGTCCCGTTGTCTCGCTTGCGGACGCCGGGGCGGTACCACGGACCGCCCGGAGTGTCGACGGACAGGGGACTATCGTAGCCGATGTTCCAAGGCAGACCGAGACGGCTTCGGTTATCGAATCGTTCCTGACGGCCCATTCAGAGGCCGAACTCGCAGCGAAAAAGCAGCACGAGTCCATCGCCCCGCTGTTCGGGTTCCAGAACTACGCGTCCCACACCGAATCACTGACCGACCGCCAGCGGGAGGCTCTCGTGACGGCCCACGAAGCGGGGTACTACAGCTGGCCCCGCGAAGCGACAGCTGCGGACCTCGCTTCGCTTCTCAATATTTCGGAGCCAACGCTTCACAAGCATCTGCGGGCTGCCGAACAGAAACTCGTCGCGACCATGTTCGCCTGCCCGCACGACGACCTGGCTGCTGAGGGTGATAGCTGACCGGCGCTGTCATTCGAGTCTGTCCTGCAAGTCCGCGAGCGCGTTCATCGCCTCTATCGGCGTCATCGTCGCGACGTCCAGCGACGCTAACTGCTGTGCCACTGACTCTGGCAACTCGCCCTCGGCGGCTCCGTTCGCCCGAAGCATCCCTTGTCTGTGGTCGTCTGCTGGAGCCTCATCGGCCGCCGCCACCGCTGGTCCGTTCTCCGTCGCTCTAGTCGTCGCCGTGGGGGCGGAACCCGTATCGGAGTCACCCATCGTTTTGCCCTCGGATTCTGCCCCACTCGACCCTTCGACGCCCGAATCGGTCGCTTCGGCCTCCGCCAGAAGGGCCCGTGACCGGTCGACGACGGATTCGGGGACGCCGGCCATACTCGCGACCTCAACGCCATAGGAGGCCGCCGCGGGGCCGGGCGCGAGTTCGTGGTCGAAGCGAACGTCGCCGTCCTCGCGGCTGGTCTCGAAGTGGCGGTTGGTTGCGCCCGGTAGGTCGGCCGCGACGGCGGTCAGGTCGTGGTGGTGGGTCGCAAACAGCGTGTACGCGCCGACCTCGTCGTGGAGGTACTCGGTGACGGCGCGGGCGATAGCCAGCCCGTCGGCCGTCGACGTGCCGCGGCCGACCTCGTCTAGCAGGACCAGCGAGTCTCCGGTCGCCGCGTCCAGAATCGTCGCCAGTTCGGTCATCTCTATCATGAACGTCGAGCGGCCGCCGGCGATGTCGTCGCTGGCCCCGACGCGGGTGAACACCCGGTCGAGAATCGGGAGGTCCGCCGCCTTCGCGGGGACGAAACTCCCCGCCTGCGCGAGCAGGCATATCAGCGCGACCTGGCGCATGTACGTCGACTTCCCGCTCATGTTCGGTCCCGTGACGACCGCGAGGAAGGGCTGTCTGTCGTCCGCGGCGTCGCCGTCGCCGCTCCCGTCCGTTTTGTCCCCGACCGGCCCGCCGCCCAGCCCCGTGTCGTTGGGGACGAAGGCGTCTTCGGTGCGTTCGACGACCGGGTGGCGGCCGGCGGTGATGTCGATACCGTCGCTTCCGACGGTGGGCCGGCAGTAGTCGTACTGCGCCGCGACCTCGGCAAAAGAGACCAGCACGTCGAGGCGAGCCAGCCGCTCGGCCAGGGCTTGCACGCGCTCGGCCCCGTCGGCCACCTCGTCCCGGACCGCACAGAACAGGTCGTACTCCAGGTCGTCGGCCGCGCTCTCGGCTCGCAGAATCTCCTCTTCGCGCTCCTTGAGTTCCGGCGTGTAGTAGCGCTCGCTGTTTTTCAGCGTTTGACGGCGCTGGTAGTCCTCGGGGACGGAATCGAGATTGGCGTTGGTCACCTCGATGTAGTAGCCGTGGACAGAGTTGTGGCCGACCTTCAGCGAGTCGATGCCGGTGCGCTCGCGCTCGCTCGCTTCCAGTTCGTCTATCCACTCTTTGCCGGACTGCTCGGTCGAACGCAGTCGGTCCAGTTCATCGTCGTAGCCCTCGCGGATGACGCCGCCTTCGGTCACCTGCTGTGGCGGGTCCGGGCGAATGGCCGCCTCGATTTCTTCGCGGGTTTCAGTTAGCGGGTCCAGCGTCGCGTGCAGGTCCGCGAGCAGGCGGGCATCGGCGTCGGCCAGCTCCTCTCGGACCTCGGGCACGACAGAGAGCGTGGCGGCCAGCGACCGGAGGTCACGGGCGTTCGCCCGACCCCGAGAGACGCGAGAAATGAGCCGTTCGAGGTCGTACACCTCCGCGAGGAGGTCAGACAGGGCTTCTCTGGTGGCGGGGTCACGCTGAAGTTCTGCGACCGCGCCGTGGCGGGCTTCGATGCGCTCGGCGTCGAGCAGCGGGCGGCGGAGCCAGTCGGTCAGCTTCCGCCGGCCCAGCGCACACGCCGTCTCGTCGACCGTGTCAACGAGCGTGCGGTTCTCGTGGCCCCGCACCGACCGCCGCTCGAACAGTTCGAGGCTCTCGACGGCGACGGCGTCAAGCAGCATGTACTCCCGCGGGTCGTACCGCGTGAGGTGATTGAGGTAATCGAGCGTGCCGGCGGGGTCCACGTCGGGGTCGACCGGTTCGCCGTCGGGGCCGACCGCGCCCGCGCTGCCGCGGGTGTACTCCGCGTAGGCCAGCAGGCCGCCGCAGGCCCGAATCTCCGCGTCGCCGGCGAGCAGGCGCTCCGGCGGGCCGAAGTACTGGGACACGCGGTCCTCGGCGCGCTCCCGGGCGAAGGCGTCCGCGTCGTAGCGCGTCACCAGACAGGCCGGGCCGAAGACGGCGTCCCGGTCCACGTCGACATCCGGCCCGACGATTGCCTCGGCGGGGCCGAACCGGCTGAGTTCGTCGGCGACGGCGGCCTCCGAGCCGACGCTCGTGGCGTAGCAGTCGCCGGTCGACACGTCCAGCAGCGCCAGCCCGTACCGTTCGCCTTCGGTCAAAGCAGCGACGTAGTTGTTGTCCGCGCCGCCGAGCAGTTCGCTCTCGGTGAGCGTCCCCGGCGTGACGATGCGGGTGACCGCCCGCTTGACCACGCCGCTGACCTCGTCGGGGTCCTCGACCTGGTCGGCGATAGCGACCCGGTAGCCAGCGTCCAGCAGCGTCTCGACGTAGGACTCGGCGTTGTCGATGGGGATACCGGCCATCGGGTACTCGCCGGTCGAGTCCTCGCGCTGGGTCAGCGTAATCTCACACAGTCGGGCGACCCGTTTCGCGGCCGCACAGAAGGCCTCGTAGAAGTCCCCGACCTGAAAGAGGACCAGGGCGTCGTCGTACTGGCGGCACAGCTCGTAGTACTGTGCCATCATCGGCGTCAGGTCCCCCTCGAGCTCGGCCATCTGCTCGGGCGGGCCAAGCGCAGCGTCCATACCCGGTGGCAACAGCCGACTCCCCATAGGCGCTCCGCTCTCCGCCGTAGCGTGACCGCTAGGTATCGCCGACCCGGCCTCTGATTTTTATACCGCCCGAGAGACGTAGGCTGTATGTCACGTCGCGCCAACTACGCGCTCTGTCAGTTCCAGCAACACCTCGGCCCGTCGGCGGACTCGCTCGACGTTCCGTGGGCCGAGTACAGCGGTGATTCGACCGACCCGGTTTCCGTCGACATCCCCACCTCGTCACCAGCAGACCCGTACGTGCAGATGCAGGTCTACGACGTCGAGGACTTCGACCACGAAATCGTGGTCAACGGGGACCCGCTGTCGGGGTTCGACATCGCGCCGGGCGAGGGGTGGCAGCTCTGGATGGACACGATTGCGCCCGAGCGACTGCACCGCGGCGAGAACACGATTCAGTTCCGACGGGACACTGACTCGAAGGACGCATTCGTCGTCGGGTCGGTCACGGTCCACTGGACGGAACCCGTCGAGTGAATATATAAACAGCCCGGCACCGTCCTGATGGGGCGTGCCAACAGCTACCACTGTTGACGGACAGTACCACCTCAGTCGGGTGATTTCACCTGTTCCGGTCGTGTCGGCGGGCGGCCGGTGAGCATCCTATAACCCCTACTTTTATATAGAACCACATGCAATCTTCGCTTGATTATGAGCCAACGCCAGATGCAGGGCCAGCCGATGATCATCCTGGGAGAGGACTCCCAGCGGATGAAGGACAAGTCTGCACAGGAACACAACATCTCGGCCGCTCGCGCGGTCGCCGAGTCAGTACGCTCGACGCTCGGCCCGAAGGGGATGGACAAGATGCTCGTCTCCTCGATGGGCGACGTGACCGTCACGAACGACGGCGTCACCATCCTCTCGGAGATGGATATCGACAACCCGACAGCGTCGATGATCGTCGAGGTTGCCGAGACACAGGAAGACGAGGCCGGTGACGGCACCACCTCCGCCGTCGCCATCGCAGGCGAACTCCTCAAGAACGCCGAGGACCTCCTCGAACAGGACATCCACCCGACGGCCATCATCAAGGGCTTCAACATGGCCGCCACGCAGGCCAAGGATGAGCTCGCGGACATCGCCACGGAAGTCGACCCCGACGACGAGGAACTCCTGAAGAAGGTCGCCGAAACCTCGATGACGGGCAAGGGCGCGGAGCTCAACAAGGAGCTGCTCGCCCAGCTCATCGTCGACGCGGTCAACGCCGTGACCGTCGAGGCCGATGACGGCTCCGTCGTCGCCGACCTCGAATACCTCAACATCGAGACCCAGACCGGCAGCTCCGCCGGCAACTCCGAGCTGCTGGAAGGCGCGGTCATCGACAAAGACCCGGTCCACGAGGAGATGCCGACCGAAGTCGACGGCGCCGATGTCTTGCTCGTCGACACGGCCATCGAACTCGACGAGACCGAAGTCGACGCCCAGCTCTCCGTCGACGACCCGAGCCAGCTCCAGAACTTCCTCGACAAGGAAGAGGAGCAGCTCAAGCAGATGGTCGACCAGATCGCGGACACCGGCGCCGATGTCGTCTTCTGTCAGAAGGGTATCGACGACATGGCCCAGCACTACCTCGCCGAGAAGGGTATTCTGGCCGTCCGCCGCGCCAAGAAGTCCGACATCGAGTTCCTCAAGGAAGTCCTCGGCGCTCGCATCGTCTCGGACCTCGACTCCGCGACCGCGGAGGACCTCGGCCACGGCTCCGTCACCCGCGACGACGCCGAAGGCCTGTTCTACGTCGAGGGCAGCGGCGACGAGGCTCACGGCGTCACCCTCCTGCTCCGTGGGTCGACCGACCACGTCGTCGATGAACTCGAACGTGGCGTCACGGACGCGCTCGACGTCGTCGCGTCCACCGTTGCCAACGGCAGCGTTCTCGGTGGCGGCGGCGCACCCGAAGTCGAAGTCGCCCGCCGTCTCCGCGACTACGCCGACGGCGTCGAAGGCCGCGAGCAGCTCGCCATCGAGTCCTTCGCCGACGCGCTGGAAATCATCCCGCGCACTCTCGCCGAGAACGCCGGCCTCGACAGCATCGACACGCTGGTCGACCTGCGCGCCGCCCACGAGGACGGCGATGTCAGCGCCGGCCTGAACGTCTTCTCCGGTGATGTCGAGAACACGCTCGATACCGGCGTCGTCGAGCCAGCCCACGCCAAGCGACAGGCGATTTCCTCGGCTGCCGAGGCCGCGAACCTGGTCCTCAAGATCGACGACATCATCGCTGCCGGCGAACTCTCGACTTCCGGCGGCGACGAAGACGGCCCCGGCGGCCCCGGTGGCGCCCCTGGCGGCATGGGTGGCATGGGCGGCGGCATGGGCGGCATGATGTAAGCGAGGTTCCGTCGGAACCTCGGATAGACAACGGGCCATCGGCCCGTGAGTCAGCAGTCGACCGGAGAGACCTCCGAACGAGCGAATCGCCGCTTGCGATTCGGTTTTTTGCGGTTCTGTAACGCGCCGAGTCATCCCAGCGTGTATATCGAGACGTGAAACTGGAGGAACAGTTAGGTATCTCTCTACGAAGTATCGACTGTCCCGGTCCGTTTGGTGGGACGGACTGGTGACAGCGGGTGGGGGCCTCTCTCCGTTTTGGCGCTCCCGTGACAGTGTCCAGCCGTCCCTCGCATCAGTCGGGTCCTGTTGTTCGGTTTCGCTGGTGTCGGTCTTCGAACACCACGTCCGTCGTCCCGAGGTCGCTGTAGCGGAGGATCTCAGTCACTCGGTGGGTAGCCGTTCCGTTGACGGCCGTGTACTGGAGCGCGTAGCTCCGAACGATGCCGTTAGGCGTCACGGTTGCTGAGAGGGAGACATTGCTCACACGGTCGACGGGGCGGGTGGCAATCGCGCTGTCGTCGATTGTGCCGGTTCCTTTGACGCGATACAGCGACACTCCGTACAGTTGCTTGATGACCTCATCGCCGGGGCGGATGGCTGTGCTGTTGGTGGCGGAAAACAACGCCATGAGACGCGCATTGAACGTTGGCTCGAAGAACAGCGCGGCCCGAGGAGAGCGCGGCGGGCCACCGATACCCCGACTGTCCGCCACCACCTTCGCCGATGTCGAGCCGTTGACGGTCGTCCGCCTGAGCGCACGGCCGTCCCGCCAGGTGCTGTGGACCGCACGCGCTGTCACACCCTGTCCGGATATCGTTCGAGTGGCCGTGTACGACTCGTAGCCCGCGCTGATACTGGCACGGGTCCGGACGCGCTTGTGCAAGCCGCTGCCGTTCATGACGGTTCTGGTGTGGTGGACTCGATAGGAGGTGTTCGAGAGCTGGCTGACGTGGGCGCGGCCGAGCGCGGTAGCGTTGACGACGCGGTCGCCGACGACGCCCGGGGCACGCTGTACCGGACCCGTCGGTGCGTCTGCAGTCGGGACTGGGGCTGGCGTCACCGTCTCTCTGGCAGCCGCGTCGTCCCCCAACAGACCGGTACACCCGGCGCTCAGCAGACAGAGACAGACCGCGGCAATTGCCACCCCGCGACGCATACCGATGCCTGGTCGCGTGGTAATATAACCCCTGTGACAGCGGGGGTATAAGTGCTACCGAGTGCCAATATTTCGTATGCAGACGCTGCTTCTCGGCGCGGACGCGGTCGAGGACCACGCGACGATGCCAGC
This sequence comes from Haloarcula sp. Atlit-47R, assembly GCF_003665985.1. Lineage (NCBI taxonomy): Archaea > Methanobacteriati > Methanobacteriota > Halobacteria > Halobacteriales > Haloarculaceae > Haloarcula > Haloarcula sp. Atlit-47R. Next base: position 1,432,794 of record NZ_QPLQ01000001.1, read on the forward strand.
AGTTATCGACGCGGTTGCCGCGGCCTTTGCCGCCGATGCCAGAGACAACACCATCATGCCGGCCAAGTCCTACATCGACCTGCCGCAGTACAACGGCGATTTCAGGTCGATGCCGGCCTACGTCAACGCGGAGACGTGGGACGCTGCCGCGGTCAAGTGGGTCAACGTCCATCTGGACAACCCCCGCGACCACGACCTACCGACCGTCCTCGGGACGCTCATCTACTCGGACCCTGAGACGGCGTTCCCGCTGGCCGTGATGGACGGCACCGTCCTGACCCGCCTGCGGACCGGGGCGGCGGCCGCCGTCGCCACCGACCACCTTGCCGTCGACGACGCGGCCTCGCTCGGACTGGTCGGGGCTGGCACGCAGGCCTACACGCAACTGGAAGCCATCTCGTCGGTGCGGGACATTGAGACGGTGGTCGTCGCCGACCGGGACGCGGAGAAACAGCAGGCGTTCGTCGACACGTTCGCCGACCGATTCGACGTGCAGGCGTGTCCCATCGAGGACGCCGCCGGCTGTGACGTGCTGTCGACGATTACGCCCGTCGAGTCCCCCATCGTCGAGCGGGCGTGGCTCGACGAGCACACCCATATCAACGCCATCGGGGCTGACGCCGCCGGCAAGCAGGAACACGACGAACGCACGCTGCTCGACGCGAAACTCGTCATCGACAACTACAAGCAGTGTACCCACTCCGGCGAGATTAACGTCCCTTGGGGTGAGGGCGTCCTGACCGACACCGACCTCCACGGGGAGCTCGGCGACATCGTCGCGGGCACCCTCTCGGGGCGGACTGACGACGACGGCATCACGCTCTTTGACTCGACTGGGCTGGCTATTCAGGATGTCGCGGCCGCACACGTCGTCTACGAGAACGCGAGCGCCGAGGGCGACGGGACGGCGTTCCCGCTCGTCGACACCGACGCGACCTGACTAGGTCGGCGTGAGGGCGTCCGTGACCTTCGAGATGCCCCAGACGATGACGATGAACGGCAGGAGCGGGAAGAGCAAAACGAGCAGGCCGGCGAGCATGCCCCAGCCGATCATATCCATCCCCTCGTTGGGACGGCTCCGCGTCCCCGGCGTGACCGACCGGAGCGCCGCCGGCAGTCGTCCGCTGTCGTCCGTGTCGTCAGGTGATTCTGCCATACGCTCTCTTGCGCTGATACGTGTATAAGCCTAGCCCCGGCGACTACATCGCGCCGGCGACGCCGCTGCCGATGGCGGCCCCGCACTCGCCACAGGCGACGAGGTAGAACCGCTTCGAGGCCGTGAAGAAACCGGTCGTCGAGTCCATATCGAGGAACTCAACGTCGTCCTGGTCGGCCATCTCCGCGTCGCACTCGGGACAGTGGACCATCAGGCCGCACCCCCGTTGGATTTCGCGCCGGCGACGCCGCTACCGATAGTCACGCCGCACGCTGCGCAGTTTGCGGTGTAAAATCGCTTGGAGGCTTTGATGAACCCGGTCACAGCATCCACTTCGACGAACTCGATGTCGTCGGCCGTTTCGAGCGAGGTCTCACAGTCAGGGCAGTGTACCATACGTCTGTGACACCTGTTGAGTCCGGCAAAAATCTTGTGTGGGTTCCCGACCGTCGACCGGGGTCTGGCGGGCCCGGTACCGCGGCCGCCGGTGGGTCGCCGACTCGGCTACGGCGGCGTCTCGTCGTCCCCAGCGATGTCGGTGACGTCGGTGTACACCGCGAAGGCCGAACAGACCCCGCCCGTCTCGCCGGGGTCTATCGGCACCGCCTGGAGCTGGAACGTCCGGGGACCGTCGACCGTCTGGCGCGTGACCTCGGTCGTCGTCACGTCTCCCGTCTCGGCGCGTCTCGTGATGCGTTCGGCCTGTTCCCGCTGGGCGTCGGTCGCCGTGATGACCCGGTCCAGGTTCCGGCCGACGACGTCCGTTCCCGGCGGGACGAACGTCGCCTCGAACGCGGGGTTGACCGACTGGATTATCGGGGCCCCGTTTCGCAGTTCGACCGAGGCAATCGCGTTGGTCGTGTGCGTAAACAGCGTCTCGTAGCGCTGTGTGGTTTCGAGCGCCCGCTGCTGGGCCCGGTTCTGCGCGACGGCGTTCATGACCCGGTTCGCCAGGAGTTCGTACCGCTCGACGTCGCTGCCCTTCTGGAGGTAGTCGGTGACACCGGCGGAGATGGCCTCGCTGGCGATCTCCTCGCTCCCCTTCCCGGTAAACAGGATAAACGGGAGGTCGGGATACTGCTCGCGTATCGCCTGCAGGAACTCGATGCCGTTCAGGCGCGGCATGTCGTAGTCGGAGACGACACAGTCGACGGGCCGCTCCGCCAGCAGCGCCTGGCCGTCGCTGGCGCTGTCTGCCCGGACCACGGTGAGGCGGTCGTCCTGCCGCTCCAGGAGGCTCGCCGCAAACTCGGCGAAGTCGGGGTCGTCGTCGACGTGGAGAACGGCGATTGCTTCGGGCACGCTGCAGTAACCACCGTTCCCAGCCGATAAAAGCATCTCGGCGAAACTGGTCGATGCACAGACAGGCCCGCTCGCGTCGCCCGTGGCGGCCGTCCGGTCTCCCGAAGGGAAAGGTATAGCACCGTCGCTATCGGATGTTCCGATATCATGACCACGACCGGCGAGGAACGCGAGCGGGGCTTTGACCACACCGAGGTCGAGCCCCGGTGGCAGCGCACGTGGGACGAGGCCGACGTGTTCCGCATCGACGACGACGAGACCGACCCGGAGTACGTCCTGGCGATGTTCCCCTACACCTCCGGCGAGCTACACATGGGTCACGTCCGGAACTACACCATCACGGACGCCTACGCCCGCTTCGAGCGGATGCGCGGCGAGAGCGTCCTCCACCCGATGGGGTGGGACTCCTTCGGCCTGCCCGCCGAGAACGCCGCCGAGGAACGGGACACCAACCCCCGTGACTGGACGATGCAGTGCATCGACTCGATGCGCGAGCAACTCACGGAGATGGGCTTTGGCTACGACTGGGAGCGCGAACTCGCCACCTGCGAGCCCGAGTACTACCAGTGGAACCAGTGGTTGTTCAAGCAGTTCCGCGAGGAAGGGCTCGTCGAGCGACAGGCCGCTGAACTGAACTGGTGTCCCTCCTGTGAGACCGTCCTCGCGGACGAGCAGGTCGAGGGCGAGGACGAACTCTGCTGGCGCTGTGACACCCCCATCGAGGCCCGCGAGATGGACCAGTGGTTCTTCACCATCACCGACTACGCCGAGGAACTGCTGGAAGACTTAGACGATCTGGACGGCTGGCCGAACAACGTCCGGGAGATGCAGCGCAACTGGATCGGCAAACAGGAGGGCGCGAGCGTCGCCTTCGAGGTCGGCGACTACGGCGACGTGGACATCTTCACCACGCGGCTGGACACCATCCACGGGGCGACCTTCTTCTCGCTTGCCCCTGGCCACCCCGTCGCTCAGGAAATCGCCGCGGACAACGAGGAAGTCGCCGAGTACATCGAGATGGCCGAGGACGCAGACGAGGACGACCTCGACGTGACCTCCGGCGTGTTCACCGGCGAGTACGCGACCAATCCCGCCACCGGCGAGGAGATTCCCGTCTACGTCGCCGACTACGTCCTGACCGACGTTGGGACGGGCGCGCTGTACGCCGTGCCGGCCCACGACGAGCGCGACCACGAGTTCGCCGAGGCTCACGACATCGACATCGTGCAGGTCGTCGAGCCGACCGAAGACGCGGACGCCGACCCTGACGACATCGACGTGCAGGAAGCGGCCTACACCGAGGACGGCGTCCTCGTCAACAGCGGCGAGTTCGACGGCCTCACCAGCGAGGAGGCGCGCGACCGCTTCGTCTCCGAGTTCGACGGTGAGCACCGCACGGAGTACAACCTCAGAGACTGGGGCATCTCGCGCCAGCGGTACTGGGGCACGCCCATCCCGATGATTCACTGCGACGACTGCGGCTACGTCGAGGTCCCCGACGAGGACCTGCCCGTCGAACTGCCGGAGTTCGTCCACACCACCGGCAATCCGCTCGACGCCGCCGAGGAGTGGAAGCAGGTCGACTGCCCCGACTGTGGGGCCGACGCGGTGCGGGAGACGGACACGATGGACACGTTCGTCGACTCCTCGTGGTACTTCCTGCGCTACACCTCGCCGGACCTCGACGACGCGCCCTTCGACGCCGAGCGGGCGAGCGACTGGATGCCCGTCGACCAGTACGTTGGCGGCATCGAACACGCCGTCATGCACCTGCTGTACGCCCGCTTCTTCACGAAGGTGCTCGACGATCTCGACATGGTCGACGGCGTCCGCGAGCCCTTTACGAACCTCACGAACCAGGGGATGGTGCTGGGCGAGGACGGCAACAAGATGTCAAAGAGCCTCGGCAACGGCGTCTCGCCACAGCGCATCATCGAGGAGTACGGGGCCGATACGGCCCGGTTGTTCATCATGGAGGCCGCCCAGCCCGAGAAGGAGTTCGCCTGGAGCCCCGAGGGCGTCCAGTCGGCCCACAGTTTCCTCCAGAACGTGTACACGCTGGTCTCGGAGTATTCTGAGGGCGAGGTTGACACAGGCGACGCCGGCGACATCGCCGACTACGTCGCCCGTGAAATCGACGCCACCGCCGCGAACGCGACGGCGGAGTTCGAGGACTTCCGGTTCAACCACGCGCTCCAGGCCGTACGGGAACTGGTGTCACTGCTGCGCCGGTACCAGGAGGCGACCACTCCCGACGCCGACACCTTCGAGCGCGGGCTGGCGACGGCGGCGAAACTGCTCGCCCCGGTCGCCCCCCACGCCGCCGAGGAGATGTGGGCGGAACTGGACCGCGACGGTCTCATCGCCGAGGCCGAGTGGCCGGCGGCCGAGGCCCCTGACGACTACGAGACGGAGCGGCAACTGGTCGAGAACACCCGCGAGGACGTCCGCGACATCGTTGACACCGTCGGCATCGAGGACCCCCAGACCATCACGCTCGCGGTCGCACCGCAGTGGAAACACCGCGTGCTCGACCTCGCCCGCAATGCCGACGGCAACGTTGTCGGAACGGTCATGCAGGACGAGGAACTGCGCGAACAGGGCGAGGCGGCCGCGGACTTCGCCAAGGAAATCGCAGGCCGGGCGCAGTCGCTTGACGAGCAACTGCCGCCCGAGCGTGAACAGACGGCGCTCGAACGGGCTGCGTGGCTCGTCGAACGGGAGTTCGGAGCCGAGGTCGTCGTTCAGGGCCCCGAGGAGGCCGCCTCGGACCTCGTCGGCAAAGCCGGTCCTGGCCGCCCGGCCATCGACATCGAAGAGTAGCCTGCGGCCGGCCGATTTTCGCCTGCCGCGGCTTACTCGGCCCTGACAAGCCCGGTATCGACGAGGTCTTCGAAAACGCTCGCCGCGTGCCCGTCGGGGCCGACCCGCTCGTAGACGGCGACGACCTGCTCCCGCGCGATGACGTACGTCGTCCGCTGTGCTCGGCCGTCGACGAGCGGCACGTCGAACGCTTCGGACAGTCGTCCATCGGGGTCCGCCAGCAGGTCGAAACTGATGTCGGTGGCTTCAGCAAAGTCACGGTGGCTCTCGACGCTGTCCGTCGAGACGCCGTACAGCTCGACGCCGGCCTCGATAAACCGCTCCGCGTGCGCCTCGAACTGATTTGCTTCTGTCGTGCAGCCGGGGGTGTTGTCGGCCGGGTAAAAATACAGCACCGTCGGCTCCTCGAAGCCCGGCTGGACCGCGTCGCCGTGCTGGTTCGTCGCTCTAATCGTCGGCACGTCCGTGCCGGGGTCGAGCACCATCGTCAGTTTACCGGGATATCCGTTCCGTCGTCGTCCTCGCTGTGGACGACCTTCGCCAGCCGTACCGTGAGGACGCCGTTGTCGTAGCTCGCAGTGGTCTCCTCGTCGTCGACGGCTTCGGGGAGGTGAACCGACCGGCTCAGCGACTGCTGGCGGCGTTCGCGCTGGACGTACTGGCCGTCGGTCGACTCCCGTTCCTGACTCGACGTGGCGCTGATGGTGAGCTTCCGGTCTTCGACGAGTTGGACCTCAATGTCCGCACTGTCGAAGCCGGGGAGGTCTGCACTGACGACGAAGGCGTCGCCCTCGTCAAGAACGTCGACCGGGACAGCGCCCATGTCGACGCCGAACTGCTCGCCGAGCATATCGAACGCGCGCTCAATCTCACTGAACGGATCGCGATCAGACATACGTGGGGGTACACAGCCCCGGGACTTAACCCTTGAAGCGGGGCTGGTGGATGACTGGTGGCTCAGTTGACGACCGTCTTGGAGTCGTAGGACCCGAGCCGGCGGACCCACCCCTTCTCGGCGATGGCCTCGATGTCGGCGAGGGCATCCTGGGTGCGCTGCTCGTAGAGCCCGGCCGAGATGTCGATGTGGAAGACGTAATCGCCCAGCCGCTCGCCGCTGGGGCGGGACTCGACGCGGGTGAGGTTGATATCGCGGTCGGCGAACGGCTCCAGCAGCTCGAGCAATAGGCCGGGGTAGTCGACGTCGGGATAGACAATGAAGGAACTCTTGCCGCCGGCCTCGCTGCGCTCGCTTTTCGGGGCGACGACGACGAAGCGGGTCGCGTTCGACGATCGGTCCTGAATGTCTTCGGCGAGCACGTTCAGTTCAGTGCCGTTGGTTGCGTTTTCCGGGTGGCCGATAGCGGCGATGTCTGTGTCGTCTCGGGCGCGTTCGACGCCGCGGGCGGTCGACGCGACGGCCTCGACATTGACGCCGGGGTAGTGCTCGTCGAGCCAGCCGCGACACTGGGCAAGCGCCTGTGCGTGGCTGGCCACCAACGAGAAGGAGTCGTCCTGTGCGAGCAGGGCGTGACGGATGGGCGTGATGATTTCCTCGACGACGGCGATGTCGTACTCCGCGAAGGCGTCCAGCGACTCGGTGACGGAGCCTTCGATGCTGTTCTCGACGGGAACGACGCCGCGCTCGGCCTCGCCGCTGGCGACGGCCTCGACGATGGCGGTTACCGACTCGGAGAAGTCGATCTCGTCGTCGGTGACTGCCTGTGCGGCGCGGTGGGAGTAGGTCCCCTCAGGACCCAGGGTAACAGTGGTCATACCCGGGGTACAGCGGTAGGAACCAAAAGAACGGTGGTCATCGGCAAGCGCTGTTCCGCCGCCGTCTCCCGTGGGTCAGGACAACCGCGCCAGTTCCTCGTCAGTGAGGTCGATAGCGCTTGCGGCCAGTTCTGTTCGAGGTTGAACACAGCCGTCCGAACGCCTGAAAACAGCCCGCCAGCTCCGCTCGTCACTGCCACCGGTGTCGAACGCCACGTCGAGCGCTCACTCGCCGCCGCGGTGGAACAGGGCGAGGTGAACGAGGAGATACCGCGAGGCGTAAAAGACCGCGACACTGGCGACGAAGGCGAACAGCGAGACGCCCGCGACTGAGACGCCGAACCCGGAGGCGACGAACGGGTTCCGACCCATCGCCGCGATGTACGACGACACCATCTCGCCGCCGCCCAGCCCCACGGCGAACAGGCAAAGCGAGAGCACGATAGCCAGTCCGCCGGTTCCGAGACCGACGTAGCGGGCGAAGTCCTCGGCGTTGAGCGCCGCGTGTGCCTGTCGCTCGGTCAGCGGGGCGAGCCGAACGCGGTAGAGGACTGACCCGACGAGCAACGTCGCACCGAACACCTGCAAGAATCCGCCGAACAGTCCAAGCAACAGCACCTTCGGCGAAGCAACGGCGGGGTCAACTGCCGGGAGAAACGCCGCGGTGCTGTCCGGATACAGCCCGTAAATCGGCAGTAACAGCGCTAGCGCGCCAAGGAGGGCGCTCTGGAGCGCCAGCGTTCGCGGGACAGTCTGTCTGAGATACGAGTGCCGTTCGTAGCGGAGTCGTTCATACGTCGACCCCGAGATGATCGCTTTGGCGATGGTGTCGTCGGGTTGTGAATCAGTAGACATATCTTACCGGTTCCTATTCACCGACAGTTTACTCAATCCACCATATAACCCTTTTGCACGGTGCAAGATTCAGACTTGCTGTCGGTAAACCGCTCCAGAGTTGTGTTTAAATCACCCTCTGGTGGCCCCGTCCAGAACGGTCTTAGCGCGTATGGACCGCCTCGCCGCGTGCCGCCGCGGCCGCCTCGTGGACCGCTTCGGAGAGCGTCGGGTGCGTGTGGATCGTCCCAGCGATGTCCTCAAGCCGCGCGCCCATTTCGATGCCCAACCCGAGTTCCGCGATGAGTTCCGACGCCTCCGGACCGACAATCTGTGCCCCGAGCAGGAACTCCTCGTCGGCGTCGGCGACGACGCGGACGAAGCCTTCCCTCTCGTTGACGGTGAGTGCACGGCCGTTGGCCCGTATCGGCATCTGTCCGATGACTGGCTCGAAGCCCGCCGCCTCGGCCTCCGCCTCAGTCATACCGACGGTCGCGATTTCAGGGTCGGTAAACACCGCGGCGGGAATCGCCTGATGATCGAACGCGGCCGGTTCGCCGGCGGCGGCTCTCGCAGCAACCTCACCCTCTGCCATTGCCTTGTGAGCGAGCATCGGCTCGCCGGCCACGTCGCCGACTGCGAACACCGACTCGAACGCCGTTCGGCACTGGTCGTCGGTCGGAATGACGCCGTTTTCGTCCGTCTGGAGGTCGATGTTCTCCAGCGCGAGCGTCTCCGTGACCGGCTCGCGGCCGACCGCGACGAGACATTTCTCGGCGTTGTACTCGGTGACCGCGTCGTCTTCGTCGACGGTCTGGACGCGAATGCCCTCCTCTGTCTCGTCCCAGTCGTCGGCCGCCTCGCCGAAATTGAAATCGATCCCCAGCTCCTCGGCGCGGTCGCGGACGACCGCCGCGATATCGTCCTCGTAGCCGGGCAACACGTCATCGAGCATCTCGACGACGGTGACCTCGGCGCCAAGCTTTGCGAACACCGTCGAAAGCTCCATGCCGATGTAGCCCGCGCCGACGACCAGCAGCTTCTCGGGGACCGATTCGAGTGCGAGCGCGTCTTTCGAAGAGAGGATGTGTTCCCCGTCGAACTCGAAGCCCGGGACCGCCATCGGTCGGCTTCCCGTCGCAACGATGGCGTGTTCGAACGACAGCGACTCCGAGCCCTGCCCCTCGCCGCCGTGAGCGACTCGGACCGTCCCGTCGTCGACGAACTCGGCAGTGCCCTCGATCAGATTGACGCCGGCGTTCTTGCACAGCGATTCGACGCCTCGTGTCAGCCGTGTGACGACGCCGTCCTTCCACTCTGTCATCCCGGCCATGTCGACGGCCGGGTCCGCGAACACGCCCATCTCCTCGGCCTGCCGGGCATCGTGGGCGACGTCCGAGGCCGAGATGAGTGCTTTCGAGGGGATACAGCCGTGGTTCAGACAGGTCCCGCCGTAGGCGTCCCGCTCAACGAGCGTCGTGTCCAGTCCCAGTTGTGCGCCCCGGATGGCGGCAACGTAGCCGCCCGGACCGCCGCCGATAACAAGCAGTTCCGTTCCCGTAGTGACATCTCCGACGACCATAGCGGTGCCTCGTCCGGGTCCGTGAAAAGCTATCGCCCTTCACCTTGGTGACGTGTCTCGCCTCCGCCGCCGATACAGGTAGTAGCCGACGACCGGCACCGACACCACAAACGTCGCGAACAGTGTTTCCGACAGCGTGGACGACGCCGGCGAGCGCAGACAGCGGTGTCGGGGACCAGTCTCGGTCAGTCTGCCGGAGCTGTCGACTGTAGAAAAAGAGGCCGACCGTGAGAAGCAGGCTGAACAGTACACTCGCCCAACTGGCGAGGACGGTCAGGGCAAACGCGCCGAGAAACGTCCCGAGATTCCCATCACTGACTGACCCCGACGAAACGACCAGCGCCATTCCTAGTCGGGAGAGGGCGGCACAGCCCGGAACCAGCACAAACAGCGCGGCTAATCCGTACCAGATTCATGTGTCTCGCGTGGCGGGCAGCACGAATCGTGTCTGTCCTGTGACCTGTCTGGTTTTCGGTTGCGACCCGGCAGCTACTCCAGCAGGAGTCGCGTTGGGTCCGCCAGATACTCCTTGAGCGTGTTGACGAAGCGCGCCGCGTCGGCCCCGTCGATGACGCGGTGGTCGATTGCCAGCGAGAGTGGGAGCGTGGGTTTCGCGACGACCTCGCCGTCTTCGGCCACCGGCCGCTCTTTCAGCGCTCCGATACCGAGAATCGCCGTCTCGGGGACGTTGATGATCGGGCTGGCGTACTCGCCGCCGATGGCTCCGAAGTTCGTGACGGTGAACGTCCCGCCCTGCATCTCCGACCGCTCGATGTCCCGCTCTCGGGCCCGTCCGACGAGGTCGTTGATCTCGTCTGCGAGTTCGACCAGCCCCTTCCCGTCCACGTCGTCGACGACCGGCACGACCAGTCCGTGGTCGGTCGCTGCCGCCACGCCGATGTTGTGGACGTCTCTGTAGACGATTTCCTCGTTTTCGGTGTCAAGCGCGGTGTTGAGCACCGGGTGCTGGTCCAGCGCCGCGGCGACGCATTTCACCACGAAGGGCGTGTACGTCAGGGTGACATCACGTTCTTCGGCGAGTGGGGCGAGCCGCTCACGGGCCTCGACGAGGCCAGACACGACGACCTGGTCGTGGTGGGTCGCGTGGGGCACCTCTCTCCGGGACCGAGCCATCTGTTCGCCGATGGACCGACGGACGCCACGGTACGGTTCGCGGCGTTCGCCGTCGCCTGTCTCGACGGCCGTCGCGTCGGCCCCAGTGCCGCCCGCCTCGGCTGCCGTCCCTGCCGCGCCACCTTCGGCACTGACAGCTTCGGCATCGGCTGCCTGTGCGGCCTGCTGGGTCTCCGCGTACGTCCGAACGGCCGATTCGTCGACGTAGGGCTGGCCGTCCCGCGTCTGGTCAGTCGGGACGGCGTCGATGTTCACGCCGAGTTCGCGGGCGGCCTTTCTGGTGGCCGGCGTCGCCAGCGTCTGGTCGCGGCTGGCGGCCTCCTGTCCGTCCCCGGAGACACTTCTGACGGCTGACTTGACAGCATCCCCGTCGTCTGTATCGCCCGTATCGTCGACCTGCGAAACTACTGCGGTCGGGCCGTCCCCGTCGTCCGACGCCTTCGAGACAACCGACGTCGGACCGTCGTCACTGCCAGCCGTCTCGCCGGCTGATGCCGTGGCCGCCTCGACATCTCCCTCGGTGACGCGGCCGCCCGGCCCGCTCCCGTCGACGGCCGCGATGTCGACCCCTTTCTCACGGGCGAGCCGGCGCACGCTCGGCGAGGCGAACACGCGACCGTCGGCCGTGGTTGCGTCCGACTGGTCCGGTGCATCGGCCGCTGTGGCTTCGCCCGCACCGCTATCGGCCTGTGCTGTGTCGGCACCCGCCGATTCAGCCTCATCCGTACCCCCAGCCGCCGCGTCAGCCGATTCGCCGTCGCCCGCTTCCTCGATAGTGACGAGCACCTCACCGGTCTGTACCATCTCGCCGACTTCGGCGTGCAGTTCCCGTACGACGCCGTCGACCGGCGACGGCACGTCGACGGCGGCTTTATCGGTTTCTACCTCCGCGAGGACCTGATCCTCGGTGACGGCGTCGCCCGGCGAGACGTGCCAGGTCAGCACCTCACCCTCTGCGACCCCTTCCCCGAGGTCCGGGAGATTGAACTCGAACATGCGTCAGAACTCCACTGCCTCTCTGATACCGTCTTTGATGCGGGCGGGTTCGGGGAGGTAGTAGTCCTCCAGCGCGTACAGCGGGTACGGCACGTCGAAGCCGGTCACCCGGGTCACAGGGGCCTCCTGATACAGCAGGACTTCCTCCTGAATCGTGGCGATGATTTCGCCGGCCAGCCCGCCGGTCTTGGGGGCTTCGTGAACGACGGCCGCTCGCCCGGTCTTCTTGAACGACTCGACGATGGCGTCGGTGTCCATCGGCGACAGCGTTCGCAGGTCGATCACTTCGGCGTCGATGCCCTCCTCGGCCAGTTCTTCGGCAGCTTCGACCGTCGGCCGGGTCATCGCGCCCCAGGTGAACACGGACACGTCGCTTCCCTCACGGCGGGTCTTCGCTTCACCCAACTCAACCGTGTATGGGTCGTCGGGGACCTCCTCGCGGAACGACCGATAGATAAGCTTCGGTTCGAGGAAGATGACAGGGTCCGGGTCCCGGATAGCCGCCGTCAGCAGCCCCTTTGTCTCCTTCGGCGTCGACGGGACGACCACCTTCAGCCCCGCCTCGTGAACGTAAAACGCTTCCTTGGATTCGGAGTGGTGTTCCGGCGCGCGGATGCCACCGCCGTACGGTGCGCGGACAGTAAGCGGGCAGTTGTATCGGCCACGGCTCCTGTTCCGAAGCCGGGCGGCGTGGCTGACAATCTGGTCGAATGCGGGGTACATGAACCCTGAGAACTGCATCTCCGGAACCGGCCGGAGCCCGTAGGCGGCCATGCCGATGGCCGTCCCGACGATACCGGCCTCCGCGAGCGGCGTGTCGATGACTCGGTCGTCACCGAACTCCTCATGCAGGCCCTGTGTCGCCCGGAAGACGCCGCCGTTCTTCCCGACGTCTTCCCCCATCACGACCACGTCTTCGTTCCGTTTCATCTCGCCGTAGAGGCCGTCACGAACGGCCTGTACGAGCGTCAAACTCTGTGTCGCTGCGTCCTGTGTACTCATTCCAGTAGCACCTCGTCGCCGTGTCGCTCGCGCAGTTCTTCGAGGTAGGTTAGCTGCTGTTCGAGTCGCTGTGGCATCTCCGCGTACACGTCCGCGAACATCTCCTCCGGTTTCGGTCGCTCGGTCGCCTCGGCCTCGTCGATGGCTGTGGCCACCTCATCCTGAACCGATTCGTCGATAGCGTCGACCCGTTCGTCGTCAAGCAGGCCCCGGTCCCGGAGGAACGTCTCCATCCGCGGGATAGGGTCTTTCTGCTTCCAGCGTTCGACCTCGCTGTCGTCGCGGTACACTGACGGGTCGTCGGCAGTCGTGTGTGCGCCAAAGCGGTACTGCACCGCCTCGATCATCGTCGGGCGGAGCCCGTCCCCGGGCGGGTCGTGCGCCTTCTCGACGGCCTCCCGAGTCACCTGATACACCGCCAGCGGGTCCATGCCGTCGACCTGCACGCCGTCGAAACCGTAGGCGTTGGCCTTCTGTGCGAGCGTCTCGCTGGCGGTCTGGCGCTCCCGCGGCACCGAAATCGCCCACTGATTGTTGTTACAGAAAAACACCGCTGGAACGTCGAACACGCCCGCGAAGTTCAGGCCTTCGTGGAAGTCGCCCTCGGAGGTCGCACCGTCCCCGAAGTACACGAGGACAGCGGTGTCATCGCCCTTGAGTTTCGATGCCCACGCGGCCCCGGTTGCGTGCGGAATCTGCGTCGCAATTGGGACTGCAAAGGAAAACGCCTGCACGTCCTCCGGCGGCGAATTACCCGACTCAGACCCCATCCAGTACAACAGGTCGTCGGCCAGGGGCCATCCCTTGACGTACATCGCGAGATGTTCTCGGTAGCTCGGGAAGGCCCAGTCGCCGTCTCGCAGCGCGAAGGCGCTGCCGACCTGCGAGGCCTCCTGTCCAGACATCGGGGGGTAGGTTCCCATCCGGCCCTGCCGTTGCAAACTCACCGCCCGCTGGTCGAAGTGCCGGCCGAGTTTGAGATACCGGTACATCTCAACCAGTTCGTCGTCCGAGAGGTCTGGGACGGTTGCGCCGTCGACTACTGTTCCGTCTTCGTCGAGAATCTGTACCCTGTCCGCTGGGTCGCGCTGGAGGACACTCATAGAAACCGCCTCCCTCGAAGTGGCATACGCCGACTGTTCACTCGCACTACGTTTAGAGCTTTCGCGGCGCTGAAAAATATATCCGACGTGGGTATTACTGACTATATGGGCGCTTCAGATATTCTAAGGCATCTTTAATTCTGGAAAATTTATCGCCGATAACTCGGATGTATCAGTTGTTCGCACGAATGTCCGTCCGCGCATCGTCGGCACTTTGCCCCTCGCGCAGGACGCTCTCGACGAACAGTTCGCCCGCCCGGTACGACGAGCGGACCATCGGCCCCGAAGCGCAGTACAGGAAGTCGAACTCCTCCTCAGCGACCTGCCGCCAGGTGTCGAAGGCGTCCGGGTGGACGTACTCCGAGACTTCGAGGTGCGAGCGGGAGGGCTGGAGGTACTGGCCGAACGTCACCACGTCGACGCCGGCCTGCCGGAGGTCCGACAGCGTCTGGTACACCTCGTGGGCGTACTCGCCGACGCCAAGCATCAGGCTGGTCTTCGTGTACACGTCGCTCTCTCGGTCGACCTGCCGGAGCACCGAGAGGGACTGCTCGTAGCCCGCCCGACGGTCCCGGACCGGCCACTGGAGGCGGTCGACCGTCTCGATGTTGTGGGCGATGACGTCCGGGTCGGCGTCTATAATCTTCCGTACGAGGTCCGGCTCACCCTGAAAATCGGGGATGAGACACTCAACGAGAATCGAGGGGTCCCGGTCCTTGATGGCCCGGATCGTCTCGGCGAAGTGGCCCGCGCCCTGGTCGGGCAAGTCGTCGCGGTCGACACTCGTCAGTACTACGTAGTCCAGCCCGATATCCGCGACAGCGTCGGCCACCTGTTGTGGCTCGTCAGGGTCCAACGGCTCCATCCCGCCCGTCTCCACGTCACAGAAGTTACAGCCCCGCGAACAGCGGTCGCCCATCAGCATGAACGTGGCTGTCCCCGGTCCGTCGCGCCCGCTCCAGCACTCCCCGAGGTTGGGGCAGTTAGCCTCCTCACAGACCGTGTTGAGGTTTCGATCCCGGAGCGTCTGCTTGATATCGGTGAACCGCTCGCCCGACGGTGGCCGCATCTTCAGCCAGTCAGGCTTGCGCGAACGACTCATTATCCGGAGTTCGGTTCGCCCGGTGAAAAACGTGCGGGGCTCACGCGGTCTCCCGTATAGCGTGTGAACGACAATCGACTGGTCCGGCAACCGGATCGAAACGGTGGTCGGCGGCGTACTTCCGAGCACTCACTTTGCTGTCCGCGTTGCCGGCTCATGCCCGACAGACGGCAAGCATGTGTGCGGACATGTCGACGGCGGTCCGGTCCGTCCGGAGTTCGTCGACGAGCGCTCGGACACCGGCCCGCTCGCGCGCTGACAGCTCGTCAGCGGTTCCCCGGAGCGGGGCGGCGGCAAGTACCGACGCCAGCCCTTCCAGTCCGACCAGCGTCTCGACGGTTGCTCCGCCCGCCTTTAACAGCGCCTCGAACTCGTCGGCACGGAAAAAATGGGTCTCGGTGAACGCCGCGTCGTGACCGAGTTGCGCCACGAACGGACGGTCGTAATCGCCCGTTTCGGCCAGTTCGGCCGCATGGACAAGGTGGTCCGACCCGCCAACCAGCGAGAGCACCAGCCAATTGAGCCGCCCCATAACGGATGCAAACACTGGACACGCAGCTTTTGTCACCCGCATAAGCTCCTGCACGGCAGCCACGCGTCCGTCGGCGTCGAGCACGTGCGAGAGCGGCCCACCCAGACACAGCGTCGCGTCGAATGCGTCCCGGTCGAACTCGAGGTCGCGTACGTCCCCCGCCCTGACGGTCACCCGCTCCTCGTGCCCGTGCTCGGCGATCTTCTTCTGTGCGAGAGCCCGCTGGCCCTCGCTGGGGTCGACGAGCGTGACATCGTACCCTTGTTCGGCCAGCCAGACGGCGTACCGACCAGCGCCGCCGCCCACGTCGAGGACGCGTCCCGTGTCGGGGAGGGTCGCTTCGAGCTGTTCGACGGTCCCCGTCCACTCTAACTGCCCGTGTAGCGTGGCCGCCAGACGGTCCCACTCGCTCTCGTCGTTCTCGTCGTAGTAGTCTTCGGGGTCGCTGAGGGGCACGCTTGCGCACTGTCAGCCGGCCGGGTTAATCTTTGGGCAGGCGTGTGGGGCGCTCACAGCGGGCAGCTACGCAATGGCTCCGGAACTATGTCTTCTCCCACACTTCGGTTCCCCCATAGAAACGCCTTTGCCGTCGCGGAACTGCGACTGTGACGTGCCATCCCGAACCGACAGCGAGCCGACTGTGGCGGTCGCGGAGGTGCTCCCCGAGTTTGCCGACGCCTTCCCCTTCGAGGAGTTCAACCGGATGCAGTCGGCGGCCCTGCCGGCCCTGCTGAACCGCGACGACAACGTCGTCGTCAGCGCGCCGACGGCCAGCGGGAAGACCGCGCTGGCGGAACTGGCCATCTGCAAGACCCTCGCCGAGGACGGGACCGCGCTCTTTCTCGCGCCGTTGCGTGCGCTCACCAACGAGAAAGAGAGCGAGTGGGAACGGTTCGAGGACCTGGGCTACTCCGTCTACGTCGTCACCGGCGAGCGGGACCTGAACCCCCGCCGCGCCGAGCGGGCCGACATCCTCGTGATGACGCCGGAGAAGGCCGACTCGGCCACCCGGAAACACGAGACCAGCCGCTACTCCTTTATCACTGACGTGGACTGCTGTGTCATCGACGAGGTCCACCTGCTGGACTCGGACCGTCGCGGGGCGGTGCTCGAAGTCACCGTCTCGCGCCTGCGCCGGCTCTGTGACCCGCGTGTCGTGGCGCTGTCGGCGACGATGCCGAACATCGACGACGTGGCTGACTGGCTAGACGCTCCCGACGAGACCACCTTCGCCTTCGGTGAAAAGTACCGCCCGGTCCCACTCAACGCCGACGTGAAGACGTATTCCCACGGCGAGAACGCCTTCGCCGACAAGTACCGCCGGCTCTACCGGGCGCTGGACCTCGCCGAGCCACACATCCGCGAGGAGGGTCAGGCGCTCGTGTTCGTCTCCTCGCGGCAGGATACCGTCCAGGCCGCGAAGAAGGCCCGCGACGAAATTGTCGAGCGAGATATTCCGATGGGCGCACGCGGAGACTACGACTTCCACAACGACGCCGCGGACCTCTCGAACGACACGCTCCGCCAGTCCGTGCTCGACGGCGTCGGCTTCCACCACGCCGGCCTCGCGCGCGAGGACAAGAACCGCGTTGAGCAGTGGTTCAAGGAGGGCAAGATACAACTGCTCTTCTCGACCTCGACGCTGGCCTGGGGCGTGAACCTCCCCGCCCGCTGTGTCGTCATCCGCGACACCAAACTCCACGACCCGCTGGAGGGCGAGGTCGACATGAGCCCGCTCGACGTACTCCAGATGCTCGGCCGCGCGGGTCGGCCCGGCTACGACGACATGGGCTACGCCTGGGTCGTCTGTGACCGTTCGGACGCCGACAAGTACCGCCGCCTGCTCCGTGACGGCAAGGAGATCGAGTCCCGGCTGGCGGCCGAACTCGACGCCCACCTGAACGCCGAAATCGCGCTCGGCACCATCGACGACGTGGACGACGTAATGGAGTGGCTCGGGACCACGTTTTACTACGCCCGCTCGCAGTCGGCCCCCGACGAATATGACGCCGGCAGCGATCTCCGAAACCGGGTCAGCGATACGCTCTCGGCGCTTGTCGACGAGGGCTTCGTCGAGCAGGACGGCCTCAACGTCGAGCCGACGCGACTCGGCCAGCTCGCCTCGAAGTTCTACCTCCGGCTGTCGACCGCACGCCGGTTCGCGGACGTTGCCGAACGGTGTCAGGACGCCGCGGACCCGGATTCCGCTGTCTCTGTTGACGCGGACGACCTGCTGACCGCGGTGGCCGGCGCGACGGAGTTCGACAGCGTCAGCGCCCGCTCCGACGAGGAGGACGCTGTCCACGCGGTGCTGGGAGACAGTGTCGACGACAGTCTCGACGCCGGCCAGCGGAAGGTGCTTGCCATCCTCCGCTCGGGCATGACCGGGACGACGCCGACCGAACTCAAAAGCGACGCGTGGGTCATCCGCCAGAACGCCCTGCGCCTGCTCGCGGCGATGCGGGAGTTCGTCGACACGCTCGGGCCGGCTCGCTACGCGAACCTGGCCTGCCGGGTCGAGGCCCGCGTCGAACACGGTATCAGCGCCGACGCGGTGGGGCTGACCGCCATCGACGGCGTCGGCAGCGGTCGCGCGGGCAAGCTCGCCGCCGCGGGCCTGTCCTCGCCCGCCGAGGTGGTCGAAGCCGGCGAAGACGGCCTCGTCCGTGCCGGACTCTCCGAAGGCGTCGCCGAGCAAGTGCTGGCCAACGCCCGGGACCTCCCTGTTGTCTCCATCGACTGGGGTGAGTTCCCCGAGACCATCGCGCCCGGTGACAACGATATGCGGGAGGTGACGGTGAAAAACACTGGTGGCAGTGCCCGTGCGGGCCTACGGGTCACTGTCAACGGGCGTGAGATGACCGCCAAACCGTCGTATCTCGGTGAAGCGACGCTTCCGGTGGCCGTCTTCGGCGCGGACGCGGACGAACTCACGTTCACCGTCGAGGTGGCGTTCCCCGCGTTGCCGCTCCCGACGATCACCGAAACCCGGTCAGTTCTCGTTCGGTAATCGCCGTTTCGACTCCTGCTCTGAAACACGCTTAGAATGGCCAATAAAATTTATAAACACCTCTAAAAGCGTTACAGTGCTCTGTGAAACATCGCTGAAAGGTGCTGAAATCCGGTTAACATTCCGAAAAGAGCACGAATTCTCCCCAAGGGTCTGGCGTTTATATTGGGGTATGGGTTCTTACGAAGAACTGAGGAAGCCCACAATGTCCAGTGCATCGCCCTTCCGTTCCCCGATGGAAGCCGCCCCCAGTAGCGTCGCCCTCCGATCACTCGTTCGTCCCCTGCAATTCATCGCGTTCTGGCTGGCTATCGTTACGCCACTGGCATATCCGCCGCTACTGCTGGGCGGACTGGACAGTCAGAGCTTCCTCATCTTCGTGGGTGTCGTTGCCCTCAACATCTTCGGCCTCCTCGCGGGCCGCGGATACGGTGACCCCGCCTGACCTGGCCGGGTCTTTCCCCCACACTGGCATTTCCTGCACGCCGTTCTGTGGCTCTTGAACTTCTGCGTACCGTACTAAAGTATTGCCTCTCGGTTTCTGGCTCAACTCTGTACCGGAGCGCCATACCGCTGCTTCTGCGTCTGTCATCTCTCACCTCCGCACAGACTCGCGGGCGTTACACACCGGTTAAAAGTACCTGTCGCAGCGACGCGGCATCGTCTGCGGTCTCGTGGACCATCGAGAGGTCCGTCTCGTCGCCGTCGCCGCGGAACCCGACGGTCGTCATTCCGGCGGCGACGGCGGCGCGTGCGCCCGCGGTGGAGTCCTCGACGGCCCAGCAGTCCTCGGGCGCAACGCCCAGTTCTGCCGCGCCCTGCTCGTAGATGTCTGGCTCCGGCTTCCCGGGGCCGTCGATGTCATTTGCACTGATGGCGACATCGAACTTCGAGAGGAGGTCGAAGCGTTCGTCGGCCACGTCGATCCAGGCCCATGGTGCGGAGGTCGTCAGCGCCAGTGCCACGCCGGCGTCCCGCAGGTCGTCGAGCAGTTCGTTTGCCCCGTCGAGGACGGTCGCTTTTTCGCCGTAAATCCGCTCGCCGTGCTCCTCGAACAGTCTCTCGAAGCCCTCGCGGCTGATTTCGAGGTCGTACTCGGCGTTCAGGTCCGGATACACCTCTCGGTAGTTCCGCCCGGTAATCGCGGACACCGGGATGTCGTCGTTCGGTGCGGTCGTCGGAAGGATATCCTCGCGCTGGGCACGGACCCAGTGGTCTTCAGACTGGACGAGGACGCCGTCCATATCGAAACAGACCGCAGCAGGCGGTTCACTCATTGCCTTGCTGTCACTCGGCGACGGCTTTGGCTGTTGTGACTCCGGCAGCGACGACCGCGCTATGAAACCCCGTCCACCGCCTGAGGATTTAAATACCGAAACCCGGCCAGCCCAGTCCATGCACGACGGAACCCGTGTGATTGCTGGTGAATGTACGACCGTTTTCGAGGGCGCGCGCGAGCGAGAGCAGCGCGGTGATGTCCTCGTCGTCGTTAAACCGGACAACACTGTTCTGGTTCACGATGCCGAAGGATATCAGCCGGTCGCGTGGCTCACGCGCGCTGAAAGCGTCACCATCGACAACGGAGCGGTGACCGCCCGCGACGGCGACGAACTCCTCCGGGTGGTCACTCACGAGGAACACGGCAGTGGCCGCTATCCGGCCTCGAACGCCGGCGTTCCGGTGCGCGACTGTCCCGACTGCGCCGGGACGCTGGTTCGCACCCGTAGCGAGGTTACCTGTACCAGCTGTGACGCCGCCTATGGGATTCCGAGCGATGCCGCGGTCACTGGCGGTCGGTGTGACGACTGCGGACTCCCGACGCTTCGAGTGGAACGTGGGCGGGCGTTCGAACTGTGTCTTGACCGGGAGTGTGACTCACTAGACGACGCCGTCATCGCGGCCTTTGACCGCGAGTGGAGCTGTCCTCACTGTGACGGCGACCTGCTGATTCTCCGCCGTGGCGGCCTGCTCGCCGGCTGTGAACACTACCCCGACTGTGACACCGGCTTCTCGATGCCGTCCGGCGTCGTCGTCGGTAACTGTGACTGCGGCCTGCCGCTGTTCGAAACCGCTGGCGGCACGCGATGTCTGGACAGTTCTTGCGCAGAACGGGAGTGAGCACTGACCCTCCGCATCCGCCCAACTCCGCTACCGGTTCGGACCCGCAGGGGCTTTGTCGTCGCGGGAGCCACGTCAGAGCATGGGACTAACGCTCGACGGTGATGTTGTCCGGGCCGGCTACGAGGCCCGCGAGCGGTTCTACGACTCGCGTGGCTACGGGAAGGTCCGCGACGGGGACCTCGACCTGGCCCCGGTGGAGGCCGCACACCTCCTTTACCGCGGAGATATCGAGAGCATCGACGGCATGGACTTCCGGGCGTTCCTCGGGTCGACGGCCGTTTCCGAGGTCGACTTCGCTGTCTACAAAGACCTCCGTGACCGCGGTTTCTACCTCACGCCGGCCTGCGAAGGGTGGGTCGACGACGCGTCGGGGGCGGACTTCGTGGTCTACCCGCGCGGGAACGGGCCATGGGACACCGAAGTGGCGTACCGCGTCAGGGTCGTCGGCGAGCGTGATACCGCCGCCGCCGCGGCCTTGGGAGACTGCGTGCTGGCGGTCGTCGACGAGGAGAGCGAGGTCACCTACCTCGACACCGACCGGCGCGACGTTGAGGGAACCAGCGACGCTGTCGTCCCGGCAACGGAGGGGGAACTGCTCGGAGAGCGCGTGGTGTGCTGGGAGCCGCCGGCGGAGCTGTACGAGCAGGCCTTCTACGGCCAGCGGCTCGGTGACGACGGCGCAGTGCAGCTCTCCCTCGTTGAAGCCGCGTATCTCGCACAGGCGGGACTGCTCACAGTCGATGGCGGGGCTGACGCTGTCGTCGAGCGCGGCCGCGAGGTCGAGGGCGACCGCTTCGACCGCCGGCTAGCTGTCTATACGGCCCTGCGAGCGAGCGGCGTCGCGCCGAAGACCGGCTTCAAGTTCGGCGCTGACTTCCGGACCTACGCCGATGTCGAAAGTGCGGCGAACCTCGGGCACTCGGAGCTACTGGTGCGCGTGCTGCCGGCCGACCACCGGTTCGAGCCGAGGGACCTCGCGCTGGACGTGCGCCTCGCTCACGGCGTCCGGAAGACGATGGTATTCGCACTCACAACGGACGGCGGTGATGTCGATATCGAGTGGATAGCTGTCGAACGACTGACGCCCTGAGCCGCCCGGGCATCGGGGTCGGCCAGTGGGTATCTGCCCGTCGGTCCCTCGGCGCACCGAAACGAACCCTTTTTGCGCCGACCGGGACCAAAACACCTGTAACGTGGCTCACCGCGAGCCGACCACAGCTATGACAACGGACGACTCCCACCACGACGACGCATCGCCCGACGAGGACCGCCGCCAGTCGGGCGCAGCGTGGCGGGAGCCTGACGCCCCCTCCGGTGACGACCCAGTGCTGCCGGACGGCGGCACCGAGGCCGAAGGGGCCGACGAGGCGACGCTTGACCCGTGGGGCTCCTCGACTATCGCCGACTACCGCAAGCTGTTCGAGCAGTTCGGCATCGAGGAGTTCGACGAGGTGCTTCCTGAGGTCCCTAACCCTCACTATCTAATGCGGCGGGGCGTCATCTTCGGCCACCGGGACTACCGACCGGTCGCCGAAGCCATGCGCAACGACGACCCCTTCGCCGCGCTGTCGGGGTTCATGCCGACCGGCGACCCACACATCGGCCACAAGCTCGTCTTTGACGAGATTATCTGGCACCAACAGCAGGGCGGGGACGCGCACGCGCTCATCGCGGACCTCGAAGCCCACAGCGCCCGCGGGCTCTCGTGGGACGAAATCGACGAGCACGCGACGGACTACGTCCTCTCGCTGCTCGCGCTCGGGTTCGACCCCGAAGAGGGGACGCTGTACCGCCAGTCCGACAACCGCGAAGTGCAGGACCTTGCGTTCGAACTCGGGGCTGAGGCGAACTTCTCGGAGCTGCAGGCCATCTACGACTTCGATGGCGAGACCGACATCTCACACATGCAGTCGGTCGTCACGCAGATGGCCGACATCCTCTATCCGCAACTGGACGAGCCAAAGCCGACGGTCATTCCCGTCGGCCCGGACCAGGACCCCCATATGCGGCTGGCCCGAGATCTCGCCGCGCGGATGCGGTATTTCGGCGTGACAGAAGCGTTTGCCAGCTTCGAGGCCGACGGAGTCGAACGGACACTGCTCCGACAGGCCTACGACGCCCGCGAGGACTACGCCGAGGATGCCGACCGACCGCGGTGTGGCGAGGCCGCCGACTGGCTGCGCGACCACCAGCCAGCACCCGCTGACGCCCGCGAGTCCGTCGTCTCGAAACTCGACGAGGCCGGGAAGGAACCACTCCGACCGCGGATCCGGTTCCTCGACCGCAACGCTACCGACGTAGCCTTCGAGGCCCTCATCGAAGCTATCGACGGCGAGAAGCGAGTGTACGACGAGCACATCGACACGTTCGACCTGGACCACGTCGAGGCGGAGGAACTCGCTCGGCAGGTCGAACTCGACAACGGGGGCTACGGCTTCCAGCCGCCGTCCTCGATCTACCACCGGTTCATGACCGGACTCACTGGCGGGAAAATGTCCTCGTCGATTCCGGCCTCCCACATCTCGCTACTGGACGACCCGGAGGACGGCTACGACAAGGTAAAATCCGCGACGACCGGCGGCCGCTCTACTGCAGAGGAACAGCGCGAGAAGGGTGGGAAGGCCGATGAGTGCCCCGTCTACGAGCTGTATGCCTACCTGCTGTCGGGTGACGACGACGAGTTCGCCAAGGAGGTGTACGACGAGTGCGTCGGCGGCGAACGGCTCTGTGGCGGCTGCAAGGAACAGGCCGCCGAACTGATGGCCGAGTTCCTCGAAGACCACCAGGAGAAACGCGCAGAGTGGGAAGACAGGCTCGACGAACTCGACATCGACCTCGACTCCGACCGAAAGCGCTCGGGCGCGGACTGAGCGCCCGGTCGCGTCGCCGGGTTCGTGTCGCGACGGCCACACGCGCAACGTTTTTGCCTGACAGCCACAATCGCTGAGACATGGCACCCGAATCCCACCGTGCCGGTGTCGCGCGCCAGCCATCCGACAGACAGGGGTTCGGCTTCTTTTGTACTGCCTGACCGCGTGTGGACTCTGACGGCGCTGAGAGGCGTGGTCGGACGAAACCGTGAGCAGGAAGTAAGAACCGTTAACTGAGCGACCCGCGGTTATCCCCACAAGACCGAGACACCCGTATGAAACGACCACAGGCACAGGTGGCCGTCCTGCAGGCCGCCGACGCACAGGAGGACAGGCGCATCGATGCGGTAGCCGAGGACGCGGGCCTCAAGCCCGAAGCGGCCACCAGAGCGGCGTTCGAACTGGAAGCCGACGGCCTCGTCGCCGTCGACGAGGAGACGCTGGAACACTACGAACTCACCGAGGAGGGCGAGGCGTACGTCCGCGAGAGCCTGCCCGAACAGGACCTCTATGAGGCCGCTATCGATGCCGGTGCGGCCGACGGCCCAGTCCAGATGGGGCAGGTCATCGGCGCGTCCGGTCTCGAAGGCGGCGCGGTCGACATCGCGCTCTCGAACTACGCCCGCAAGGCCTACGGCGACATCGACAGCGGCGAAATCACGGCCAACCCCGACGCCGACCCCGGGTCCGACCCCGAGATGCTGGCGCTGGAGGCCGTCGCAGATGGACGTGTTGAGGACGCCGACCCGGACGCGCTCGACCAACTGGAACGGCGCGGCCTCGTCGACGCGCGCGAGGAGACCGTCCGCTCCGTGCGGCTGACCGACGACGGCGTCACCGCCTTGATGGAGGGCGTCGAGGCCGCCGAGACGGTCGACCAGCTCACGCCCGAACTGCTCACCAGCGGCGAGTGGGAAGACGTGGAGTTTACCGAGTACAACGTTGAGGCCGACGCTGAGGACGTGAGCCACGGCAAGGAGCACATCCTCCGCCAGACCGCCAACCGCGTGAAGGACACGCTCGTCGGCATGGGCTTCCAGGAGATGGAAGGCCCCCACGCCGACGCCCAGTTCTGGATAAACGACTGCCTGTTCATGCCCCAGGACCACCCGGCCCGGACCCACTGGGACCAGTTCGCGCTGGAACGGCCCGACGAGATTCGGAACCTGCCCGACGACCTCGTCGAGCGGGTCCGGTCGGCCCACCGGGAGGGCGTCGGCCCCGACGGCGAGGGCTATCACTCGCCCTGGACCGAGGACATCGCCCGCGGGATGGACCTCCGGGGCCACACCACCTCGCTGTCGATGCGCTACCTCTCGGGCCACCAGGTCGGTGACCTCGAACCGCCCGAGCGTTACTTCAGCGTCGAGAAGGTGTACCGCAACGACACGCTCGACCCGACCCACCTGCTGGAGTTCTTCCAGATTGAGGGGTGGGTGATGGCCGAGGACCTCTCTGTGCGTGACCTGATGGGGACGTTCACGGAGTTCTACGAGCAGTTCGGCATCACCGACCTGGAGTTCAAGCCCCACTACAACCCCTACACGGAGCCCAGTTTCGAACTGTTCGGGACCCACCCCGAGACCGGCGAGGTCGTCGAGGTCGGCAACTCCGGTATCTTCCGCGACGAGGTGCTCACGCCGCTTGGCGTCGACTGCGACGTGATGGCGTGGGGCCTCTCGCTCGAACGACTACTCATGCTCATGTACGGCTTCGAGGACATCCGCGACGTGCACGGGACGCTGTGTGATCTTGAACTGCTGCGGGAGACGGAGGTGATGCGCTGATGCCCGTCGTCGACATCGACCCCGACGAACTGCGGTATCTGACCGGTCACGACGAGAAAGACGACGACGAACTCAAATCGGACCTGTTCGACCTCGGCCTGGAGTTCGAGGGCTGGACCGAGGACGACGAGTTCCAACTGGAGTTCGCTCCCGACAGGCTCGACCGCCTCTCCGTTGAGGGCGTCGCCCGCTCGCTGCGCTACCACTACGGCGACGACCGCGGGGTGGACATCCCCAACACGAACAGCGCCGACTGGACCATCGAGGTCGAGGACCAGCCAGACGAGCGCCCGTACGTCACCGGCGCTATCGTCCGCGGGCTGGACATGGACGAGGCAGCGCTGGAGTCGCTCATCCAACTGCAGGAGAAACTCCACGCGACGATGGGTCGCAAGCGGGCGAAGGGTGCGATTGGGGTCCACGACCTTACGATGTTGAAAGGCGACTCGGTCACCGACGAGACTGGCAAGTCCATCACGTACACCAGCGCGGACCCCGACGAGGCGACGTTCGTACCGCTTGACGCCGACGCGGAGATGACCCCCAGCGAGGTCATGGCGTCCCACGAGACCGGCCAGACCTACGGCGACCTCGTCGCCGACTTCGACCGCGTGCCGGCCATCTACGACGCCATCGGCCTGTTCTCGTTCCCGCCGGTCATCAACGGCCGCCGAACCGAGGTCAGCGTCGACTCCCGGGACCTGTTCATCGAGATGACCGGGACCGACCAGTGGACCATCGACCACATGTGCAACATCGTCTGCTACGCCCTCGCCGCCCGCGGCGGCCAGGTCGAGAAGGTCGACGTGTCCTACGCCGACGACGCGCCCGGCGAGTACGCCGGCAAGACGCTGGAACGGCCGGACCTCTCGGTGCGGACGAAGACGGTCACGCACGACCGTATCGAATCCATTCTCGGCGTCTCACTGGACAGCCGCGAGGTCGTCGACTACGCCGAGCGCGCTGGCCTCGACGCGAGCGAAACCGACGCCGACGACGGCGTGGCCTACGAGGTGGAGATTCCGCCCTACCGCGTCGACGTCATCCACCCGCTGGATATCATCGACGACATCGGGCGGGCGCTCGGGTTCAACAGCCTCGAACCGACCTACCCCGACGTATCGACGGTCGGCGGCCGCCACGAGCGGTCCCGGCTTGAGGACGCCGCCCGCGACGCTCTGGTCGGGCTGGGCTTCGAGGATTTGCTGAACTTCCACATGATAAACGAGGCCGAGAACTTCGAGCGGATGGGACTCAGTCCGGACAGTACTGGCGGGGACGCCGTCGGCGAGGCCGACCCGGTCACCATCCAGGAGCCCTACAGCGAGGACTACACTATCCTCCGGACGTGGGCGCTCCCCTCCATCATGATGGTCCTGGAGAACAACACCCACCGGAGCTATCCGCAGGACCTCGCCGAAATCGGGCTGGCCGCCGGCCTCGACGACTCGGAGAACACTGGCGTCGCCGAACACCGCACCGTCGCCGCCGCGCTCGCGCGCACGGACGCCTCCTATGAGGACGCGAAGGCTCGCCTGCAGGCGCTGGCCGACGCCTTCGACAAGGACCTCGAAACGCCCCCGACCGCGCATCCGTCGTTCATCGGCGGCCGCGCCGCCGAGGTCGTCCTCGACGGGGAGTCGGTTGGCGTCGTCGGCGAAATCCACCCGAAGGTGCTTGTCGAGCACGACTTGGAACTGCCGGTGGCGGCGTTCGAGTTCCGACTGGACGCGCTGGAATAACGGCCAGCCGTCGGTCTATCGCTGTTCCAAAAGGCCAGCAAGCCCCAAGCTACAGGTCCGCGCCGACGGCGTCCTCGACCGAGTCGAAGCCGTCCTCCGCGAGCAGGTCGAGCAGCCCCTCGTTGATTTCGCGGGCGATGGACGGGCCGTGGTACACCAGGCCGGTGTACAACTGGACGAGTGAGGCCCCGGCGCGGATCTTCCGGTATGCGCCCTCCGCTGTCGAGACGCCACCGACGCCGACGACGGGCACGTCGACGCGCTCGGCGACGAACCGGACCATCTCGGTCGCCTGGTTCTCGATCGGCTTCCCGGAGAGGCCGCCCGTCTCGACCGCGTTCGGCGAGCGTAGGCTTGCGGGCCGTTCAGTCGTCGTGTTCGTCGCGACGACGCCGTCGAGGCCGAGTTCGGTCACCAGGTCAAGCGCGTCCTCGACTGCCGGCTCGGGGAGGTCCGGCGAGAGCTTCACGAGCAGCGGGGCCGCGCCAGCGTCCTGTAGCTCACTGAGGATCGCTTCCATCGCGTCGCGGTTCTGGAGCTCCTCGAAGCCCTCCGAGTTTGGACAGGAGACGTTGACGACGAAGAAGTCCCCGCCTTCGGCGACGTGTTCGTACGTGGTCCGGTAGTCGTCGGGGGCCTCCTCGGTTCCGACATGTTCCGTCTTGGCAATGTTGACGCCGACCGGGAACGGCGCGTCGACGTGTTTCAGCCGCTCGCCGACGACGACAGCGCCGTCGTTGTTCAGGCCCATCCGATTGATGATCGCCTCGTCCTCCCTGAGCCGGAACATCCGCGGGCGGGCGTTGCCGGCCTGTGGCTCGGCTGTGACGCCGCCGACCTCCGCGAAACCGAAGCCGAGTGAGGCCACCGCTCCGGGGATGGTTGCATTCTTGTCGAAGCCAGCGGCGACTCCGACGGGGTTGTCGAACGTGTAGCCGAACGCCTCCACTGCAAGTCTGTCGTCAGTGACGGTGTAGCGGTCGGCCATCGCGTCGGCGACTCGGGTTCCGTCGACCGCCTCTAACAGCCGGTGGACGCTCCGGTTGGCGGTTTCTGCTGGCAGCGAAAACAGGAGTGGTCTGGCGATATCGTAGGGTCTCATTGTGTTGGTGTTCGGGTTACCTCGAAGAACGTCGTTGCATGTCCGGTATCGGGCATCGGCCCAATGGCCCGGTGGCACTGTGTCACCGTCGATGGTGCCTCAAAAGTCGTGTTCGACCTCTTCCGGGTCGGCTTTCTGGATAATAATCTTGTTATCGCGGACGCGAACGAACACCTCGTCGCCGATCTCCATCCCGGCGACGGCTAGCTCGTCTTCGTGAATGTTGATATGTACGTTGTGGTACTCGCCGTCCTCATCTTTGGCGCCACTCGGGCTGAGCTTCTTCTTTCGCACCATCGCGCTATCCTACTCCGCACTTCACCGCAGGATACACTTAAGTCTACCGTGCCGCCGGCCGCTGGCTGGTGGTTTCGTAGGCGCGCGTGACGATTTCGACCCGAATATCCGGGCTGAAACGGCCGGTCTGGGCGTTCAAAAGGGCGTGTGACCGTGCGAGCGTATATAAATACCCCCCGAGGGAGGCGGGATTGGGGGGTATATTTATGTTCTGCCATGTGCTGAATTGGCATGGAGCGGTGAAATCCATGGCACCCGACAGTGACAAGCGCAACTTCGCACTGCGCGAAGACGGTGACGAATCGAGCGTCTTCTCGGGCGGAACGCCTCGGCAGGCTGCACTGAAGGCAGCACGTCGACTCGAACCGGCTGACGGTGAAGATCAGGCTGATCCTGAGGAGATACGACTACGGGAGAAGGGGACCCACAAAGTCCACATCTATGAGGCGTGGGCATGGGTTGAGGAGGCTCCTGACGACAAACCCGACTGGATGCCCGGCGATATCACGAAAGGGAACGTCTCGAAGCAGGGCGTCGAACACCTAGACGAGATCTAGGTCGCGATTCGACGTTTTCGGTGGCGACATCACAGTGGCTACACCCGCGTGTGCGCGCGAGCGAAGACTACGATCCAGCAGTCCGTCGACCCCGAGGCCCGTACGGTCCGTCTATACACGTGTGGGACACTCACACCCGTGTAATTCCGTCTCGCAGTCGACTTCCTTCGACGGGGTTAAGTGTGGCTCACCCATCGGAATGAAATGCGAACGCGGTCAGGGGCGATGGCCCCGAACGAACGAACTCGTTCCGACGCCCTTAAGTGTAACAGGGCGTTGAGAATGAACGCGAAGGTCGCTCGCGTCGTGCGGTTCGACGCGAGCCCGTTCCGATGCCCTTAAGTGTAACAGGGCACTCGGAATGAACGCGAACGACGTTCGGTCGGGGACATCGAATCTCTGCCGACACGGACCAGGCGGGGCCGACTCGCCAACGAAACTCGAAGCCTTTATGGTGGCTTCGAGACAACAATCAGGTCCGAAGAAATGAGGATTCCACCCCTGCGGTCCGCCGTCAAGATGGAATCTGATGTTAGCCCTGATAGTTCGGTGACACTCGGTCGACGGGTGTCCTCGAACACCCTTCGATAGCGACCACACCCATTATCTGGGTGTGATCCCGCCTAACCCCCCGGCATCGTGCCGGGATACATTCCGGTTGATCCTGCCGGAGGCCATTGCTATCGGAGTCCGATTTAGCCATGCTAGTCGCACGAGTTCAGACTCGTGGCATATAGCTCAGTAACACGTGGCCAAACTACCCTACAGACCGCGAT